>NZ_SRYY01000002.1:0-520438 GCF_004793735.1 Muribaculum sp. NM65_B17 | reverse complement strand
TTCCACTGACATCCGGTGTAAACCAGATATGCAATAGCTGTGAATATCTTATAGAGGTCTGTCAGTCCCTTTCCATGGAAACCTGACAAAAACTTACGGATGCGCTTCCGCAGGCAATGCTTAAACTTTATTTTCATGGAGTCAATGATTTATGTTACTGAGATATAACACAAATCAAACCTTTTTCCCTTTTGGTTGAACCGAAATTACCATCGCCTCGCATATTGCGACCCTGCCGTTAACATTTATTGTCGAACCGGCTCTAAGACGATAGAACAATTTCAGCGTATCGATTGTCTATTAGATAAACAATATCAACACATTTTCACCAAAAAAATTAATAATGTCGTATCTTTTAGCCAACACCGAGCCATCGACCACGCAAAGCATATCGGAGAGCACTCTCAATGCACTGAACATCGACACCAATGGAAGCCACTTCATTGCATCACTGGCAATGAAAATATCCGACTGGATTCTCAGCCCCCTGGGACTTCAACACAGCACTTCAGCCGTAACATGGGCCTATGCCATTGTCGTGTTTGCAATCGCCTTTATCGTAGGCTACATCGCAAAATGGATAATAATAGGAGCAGTAAGGCATTTCGGGAACCACACTCAAAGCGATCTCTATAAATATCTGCGACAGGAGAACTTCTTCCTGAAGCTTTGTCGCATGATTCCGGCGATAGTATTTTTGATTCTGATTCAGTTCACTCTTGTATACACACGCTCCACACTCGCCAACTTACTCACAAAACTTACATTATTATATGTAATATACGTAACGGCGATAGCCTTGTCGGCACTTGTGGGTGCGATATGGGCACACTTCAATGCGAGTCGCAACAAAAGGCATCTGCCATTGCGAGGTCTCGTACAGCTCGTGCGCGGAATCATCTGCATAGTGGCTGTAATTATAGCGGTGGCCGTGCTCGTCGACAAGTCGCCCGCCTCACTGCTTGCCGGCCTCGGCGCATTTGCAGCCGTGCTGATGTTGATTTTCAAGGACAGCATACTCGGTCTTGTGGCCGGCGTGCAGCTTTCGGAAAACGACAGCCTTCATGTGGGCGACTGGATAAAAGTAAACGGCACCGACGCCAACGGAACCGTGACCGAAGTGACGCTGACCTCGGTAAAGGTGGAAAACTGGGACAAGACCACGACCATGCTGCCGCCCTACAGCCTCATCAGCGGAAGCTTCACCAACTACCGCAGCATGCAGGTGAGCAATACCCGACGCATACAGCGGTCCTACATGATCGATGCCGACAGCGTGCTGCCTCTCACTCCCGAAATGCTCGACGAATTCCGCAAGATACCCTTCATGGACGACTTCATAACACGCAAACTCGCCCAAAAGGCTGCCGGAAAGGTTGAGGATGTGAACAACTCCGAGGGACTTCCCGACGGAACCATCGACACCAATCTCGGCCTCTTCCGCGCCTACATGAAAATGTGGCTCGACAACAACAAGTTTGTCGACAGCAACAGCACCTGCTTCGTTTCGACCCTCCAGCAGACGGGAGGTGGCATTCCGTTCCAGATCTACTGTTTCACAAGCACTTCGGCATGGTTGCCCTACGAAGCCATGCAGGACACCATATTCGAGCATCTCGCAGCCATGTTGTCACGATTCAGGCTCTACTGCTTCGAACAACCTTCAGGCCGCGACACCGTAATCGACGGATTCCTCAGCCCCGGCGGAAAAGTCGAGCGAGTGTTCGGAATGCCCTACCCCTTCTTCAACAGGGACGCATCATCGCCCGTCGGCCCAGAAAACTGGCCGGTGGAACCTAAACTGCAGTCACAGTCGTCGGCTCCGTCACAGCCTGCCGCCGGGTCAGGTTCAAAACAGCAATAATCCGAATCCCATTACGAGCATGCCCAGTATCACCCCCGATATGGCATAATGATGATGACCATACTCCTCGGCGCTGGGCAACAGCTCGTCAAAGGCGATGAACACCATTATGCCCGACACAGCGGCAAGACACACCGAGTTGACAAGCGGAGTCCATATAGGCATAAGGAATATCAATGCGAAAACCGCACCCACAGGCTCGGCAAGACCCGATAGAAACGAGTAGAGCAAAGCCTTGCGGCGGTTACCCGTAGCGTGATATATAGGCACCGACACGGCAATTCCCTCGGGTATATTGTGAATGGCTATAGCAATGACGATGGGCAGCGCGATGTCGAGCCCCTCAAGTCCCGACACGAATGTAGCAATTCCCTCGGGGAAATTGTGCACTCCTATCGCGAGCGCAAGCATAATCCCCGTGCGTTTAAGCCTGTTACCACCGCCATTGACATTGTGAAGTTCATGAGGATTCTCATCCTCGGGAATAAGGAAGTCAATTAGTGCTATAAGTCCCATGCCGCCGAAAAACGAAAGCAGCATGTAGACCGTGCCGGGCTTGTCGCCGTAGACATCAGTCATCGCCTCAAGCGACTCGGGCATCAACTCCATGAATGAAACATATACCATCACACCCGCCGACAGGCCCAATGCGCCCGACAGGAATTTGGTGTTGGAGGTCTTTGTGAAGAATGCCATGAGGCTGCCTATACCGGTCGAAAGTCCGGCCACGAGAGTGAGCAGCAACGCCGTCAAAATATTTTGCGTGGTCAATACCGTATCCATAAAATTTTTCTTTTTATAACAATTTAAGCTTATCGGGGGTTGAAGTTATAAAAAGTTTATGTACTTTTGAAACTCAATAAGCAATTACTCTTCCCCGAATGAGCAAAGATACACCAATCGATGATCCTGAACTTGTGAAGCGTCTTCGCGACAGCTCTACTTGCCGAACCGCTTTCGGCGAGGTGATTGCCCGGTACAGCGAACCGCTGTATTGGCAGATACGACGCATGGTCGAGAACCATGACGATGCCAACGATTTGCTGCAGAACACATTCATGAAAGCATGGAGTTCAATCGAAAACTTCAGGGGCGAAGCCAAACTGTCGACATGGCTCTACAAGATTGCAATCAACGAGAGCATAACATTCCTTGCCAAGGAACGCAAACGCATGAACATATCGATCGACGACGAGGAATCGCACCTTGTCAACCTCATAGAAGCCGACACCTACATCGACGGCGACCAGCTCGCACTGAAACTACGTAAAGCCATAGCCTCCCTTCCCGAAAAACAGAGGCTGGTGTTCAATATGCGCTACTACGATGAAATGAAATATGAGCAGATGTCGGAGATTTTAGGCACCTCGGTAGGTGCGCTGAAAGCCTCCTATCATCTCGCTGCAAAAAAAATTGAGCAATATTTTGCCGATAATGATTAAACCTATTGACACAGCCTAAGTCTAACCATTAAAATAACTTAAAGAACTCAGGTATGAAACCGGACAATGACATACTCAAGCAAGTCGACAGGCGGTCGGGAATGACCGTCCCTGATGACTATTTTGCCAACTTTGCTCGGCAAATGATGCAGCAGCTGCCTGAAAAAGAGTTTGAATCAACCGACAAGAAGATTCTGCCACGCACTTGGTGGCAGCGTTGCCGTCCCTATGTATATCTTGCAGCCATGTTTGCCGGAATATGGTGCATGATGAAGGTGTTTAACGACATAGGCAGCCGCACCGCCGATATGTCGATTGAAAACAATCCTGTAATGGCAAGCGTTCTAAGCAGTGATCACTTCTACGACTACTACAGCATCGATAATGTCGACGAGTATGACCTCATGGAAGAGATGTACAACGAAGGTGTAACCCTCGAGAACTTAAAATAAAACCAATAATCGAGTTATATGAAACGTCTAACGCTGATCTCATTAATATTAGCGCTTTTTGTATCGTTTTCAAGCTACGCCCAGCAGCCCGGCGAAAGACGCCAGCGTCCTGTCGAGCGTAAGGAGTGGTTCAAGGAACTGCGTCAATACAAGCACGACTTCCTAACAAAGGAGCTGAAGCTCACCAAGGAGCAACAGGAGAGTTTCTTCCCCCTCTACGATGAGATGGAAAGCAGTGTATATCAACTGCAAAAGCAGACACGCGACATTGAACACCGGGTAAGAAACACAAAAGGCGAAATATCGGACCTTGAATACGAAAAAGCATCCGAAGCAATGTTTGAAATCAAGGGGAAGGAAGCCGATATAGAAATGAAGTATTATCCGAAATTCAAGAAAGCGCTGACTCCCAAGCAGATGTTCATGCTCAAGATAGCCGAACGGAAATTCACCAACGAGCTCATGATGCAACATTCGCGCATGAGAGCGGGCAAACATAAGTAAACTGTAAAGTTATTATTTTTCTCCCTGATACTGTGACAGATACTTTCCTCTCGGGGAGAGTATCTGTCACATTTTATTAACTTATAAAATTTCGAGTGCTATGAAACAACAGTTTCTATACATCCTAATAGCTCTATTCACAATGTCAATCAACGCTTCCCAGAAACAATATTCCGAACCTGACTTCGCATTCCCCAAACAGATATCGTCACAAGCTTCGGAAATGCTCGAAAAGGCTGTAGCCGACGGCGACGGCAAACTTGCCGTGAGAGCATTGGTCAACTACGGACTTGCACAATGCGCCGTCGACAACGACAGCCTGCCTGAAGTCCTGCAACGCATATCCACCGTGGAGTCAAAGGAAACCGACCCGTGCATCAAGGCAATGCTTACGCTGCTTAAGGCAAGGATTTACAACGACATTTATCAGGATGACCGATGGAAATATGACCGTCGCGAAATCCCCGACACCCCCCTGCCCGATGACTACCTGCTGTGGAGCGGCCGACAGTTCAGAGCCCGCATAATGTCGCTGCTCGACTCGGCGCTTGCCAATCCAAAACCACTCCATGAAGCAAGACTCATCGACTTCAAGGAACTGCTTAAGGCCGGAAACAACGATTATACTTTCTACCCCACACTATTTGACTTCATAGCAGGAAAAGCCATAGCGATACTGTCGAACATGGGCGAACAGCAACCGATATTCGCCATCGACATGTTGTCGCCGTTCACAGTCTACTCAAAGATGAATTTCAACTATCAGTCGCCTGCAGCACAACGCATCCTCAAGCTGTACCGACAACTGTTGGATGCTCATGCCGGCAATGCTGCACCATTCATAATGTGGGACATCGAGCGCATCAAATTCATCTCACAGCATGTCTATCGCGACATGTCGAGCTACAATGCCGTCCGCGACAACGAAGCCAAGCTTATGCTCGACCTCTACAACCGATTCAGCCAAAGCGAATATGCTGCAGAGCCTCTCATATCGCTCTTCTACCTTATTGATTTGGACAACTACAATAAGGAGGAGATGCCCGTGAGCATTGCCGAATACTATTCATTAGTCAACAATCAACTAAAACGCTATCCCGAATATTTCCGCAACAATGCGTTGCACAACATCGTCAAGTCGCTAAGTCAACCGCGCATAAATGCACGTTACAGCCAGATTCTGTCACCTGGCGACACTCTTACCATTGACATAAAGAACAACAACACTGTCGACTACACGATAAACGTGTATAGAATACCGTACAACAGAAACAACGGTGAGTCGTTCAAAATAACACCGTCTACCAACCTTCCGGCCCCGCTCTACACCATATCACGCAAGGTGACCGACAAGCAGGTGCCTTTTTCATCAAGTTCGACTGAGAAAGTTGTGCTCACCCAACCCGGATGTTACATCGTTGTGCCCTCCATTACCGGACAAAAACGCGATGCCGATCTTGGTTACTACAGCATAATACACTGCACCGGCCTATTGGTCGAGAGCGCCAATTACGGCTCTTCGCGATGGGGAATCGTAATCAATCCTAAGACAGGCCGTCCGGTCGACAATGCCACTCTCACCGTAACCCTTAACCGCAACGGCAACACAGTGCGCAACTACGTGACCGACAAGGACGGAACTGCATTGATAAAGGAATCCAAGGCTTTCAACGCATCAGCATCGAAAGGCACCGACCGCTATTCTATGAGCAAATACCTCGGCTACATTCCGTCGGGCAACGAAAATAAGCAATTTGCCATGCATGGATTGACCGACCTTGCCATCTATCATCCCGGTGACACAGTGCAGTGGGTCGGCATCCTGCAAAGCTATCTCGGAGCTGAAGCACGGGTTGTGCCCGGCAACGAAATCTCGGTAGTGTTGCGTGACGCCAACTATGAACCGTGTGACACTGCCGTCGCCACGACCGATGAATACGGCCGCATTGCGGGTTCGTTCAAGCTCCCCTCCGACGGACTTACCGGAAACTTCTCGATTGAGTTCCGCAAAAAGGATCCACTGAAGCCTGACCGCTGGAACAGCTACGGCACTACATCATTCACCGTGTCGGACTACAAGCTCCCAACCTATGAAATAGAATTTACCGAACTGCTCACTGACAAGCCCGCCAAAGGTGCCGTGACGCTGAAAGGCAAAACCGTGACCTACTCCGGATTCCCTCTTGCCAACTGCCGCATAGCAGTTGATCTAAGCGCAAATCCGCGTATATGGTGGTGGAGAAGCGCAGGCAACGGTGTTTCGTTCTACTCCACCGAGGTGACAACCGATTCCGAAGGTTGCTTCAGCATCGAATTCCCGGCCGAGCTACTTAAACAGTCACCGATACCCGGCGGCATATTCTCTGCATCGCTAACAGCGACATCGCCCACAGGCGAGAATCAGCAGGCATCACGCTCATTCTCGCAAGGAGCGTCGTGTGTGATAAATGCGTCACTTCCCGCCGACATCGACGCGTCAAAGCCCTATCGCATGAACGTTTCGCTCACCAATCTGCTCGGTGAAGCGGTTGACTCCACCATAACCTATCAACTCATTGACAAGAGCGACCGTCACGTAGTCAAGGAAGGCACCATGACACCTCCTGTGGCCACAGTCGATTTCAGCGATGTGGCAAGCGGCAGCTACTCCATGGTGTTTGCCACCGCCGACAAGTCACTCGCCGACACTTTCACTGTCGACAACGTGAATCTCTACCGCGTCACCGATGCCAAGCCACCCGTGACCGACATGCCGATATGGCTGCCTGTGACCACTTACACCGCCGACCGTCGACATGCCTCGATACTCTACGGCACATCGGCCGACTCTACATGGATACATTATGCTGTCTACACCGACAAAGCCCTGCTGAAGCAAGGTTGGATAGAAGCTGCGGCAGGAATGCACCACTTCGACTACGACATACCGGCCGACGCCGACCGCATAAAAGTGAAATTCACCGGAGTAAACGATTATAAAGTCAGCGACTTCGAGGTTACAGCAACAGCAAGCGGCACAGTCGACCGAATCAATATAGCCATCGAAAGCTTCCGTGACAAAATCGCGCCGGGCGACAACGAAAAATGGACATTCTACGTGACCGATAACAACGGCAAGGGCACCAAGAGCGCTATCCTGCTCGATATGTATGCCAAGGCCCTCGACCGGCTGTCGATGCACAATTTCAGAATATATCCGAGATTCGGCCATGTCAACAGCTACAATATATCGGTATACTCGCCTCTCGGCAAGTTCATGTCCGGTGTGGAGATACCATTCGAGTGGTTGAAATATGAACCGATATCTCTGCCTGACCTGCAAACATGGGGTCGGTCGTTCCTACACCCTAATTACGCGTTCACTCGCAGCAACGTGTATTTCAGTCTAAACACCGAGGAAGAGATGGGTGAGGAAAAATCAGCAACCCCGAGAATGATACGAGGAACAAGTAAAATGGCCGCGACCGCCGACACGGGAGCAGGAGCCGCCGACTTGGCCATCGTTGAGGACGAAGCGGTTGAGGAAGCCGCCGATGCCGAGAACGAAGCCCCTGACAATGACGCGTCACGTGACAATAATGAATACCGTGATGCCGAAATGCCGCTTGCATTCTTCCGCCCCATGCTGACAACCGACGACAAGGGCAATATGACATTCTCATTCACCGCCCCCAACGCCAACACCACATGGAAACTTTGCGCACTCGCTTTCACCGACGACATGCTCACCTCCACCATGTCACGCGAAATCATATCCAACAAGCCCGTTATGGTGCAGCCCAACCTGCCGCGCTTCCTGCGCACAGGCGACAAGGCTTTGATCAGCGCATCGGTGATGAATAACTCCGACGACTCGACTGCGATAACCACCGTAGTGGAGATATTCGACCCAGCTACAGGTGCCGTAATATCACGTAACGACTTCTCCGACGACATGGCTCCAGGCGAAGCGAAAGTGGTCAACGTGACGGTCGATGCAGGATGGGACTCCAACATGATTGGATATCGCATAAAGGCAGGTAACGGCCGATTCACCGATGGAGAGCAGTCGGTTATTCCCGTGCTTTCCTCCGTCACACCCGTCATCGAAACCAAGCCGTTCTACATTTCGCCCGATTCGACGACATTTACCATGCAACTTCCCGAAATGCCCTCTGATGCCCGCGTCACGCTGCAATTCTGCGAAAACCCCGTGTGGTATGTAGCAACAGCGCTTCCCGGATTGCGTAACGATGACTCTGAGAGTGCATTGGCCGCCTCGGCAGCTATATTCTCGGCCGCCGTAGCCGACGGAATTCTGCGCACATGCCCCGAGATTGCCGAAGCATTGAAAGAGTGGAATTCAAGCGACCGCAGCGACTCAACGCTCGTGTCGATGCTTGAACGTAACGCCGACCTGAAGACGGTGCTGCTCAACTCCACCCCCTGGGTTATGGATGCCAAGAGCGACACCGAGCGCATGACTCGCCTTTCGCTCCTCTTTGACCGAAAAGTAATCAACGACACCTACTCGCGCAACATCGACCGACTGTCTAAGCTCGTGCGTAACGGCGGTTGGACATGGATTGACAACATCGACGAGCCTTCACAGTGGATAACCGAGAACGTGCTGCTCACCATGGGACACCTCAAGCAGCTCGGATTCCTGCCCGACAATAATCGCCTGCGTTCAATGCTCGACAATGCGGTTAAATACATCGACCGTGTCACCCAGGAGGAATACGCCAAGTACCCCGACGGCGACTACTATTACTACGTGTACCTGCGTGACTTCTATCCCAATATAAAGAAATCGACAACACTCTCTTCGCTCACATCACGCGAAGTGCAGCGCATAGTTAAGGAGTGGAAGAAACGCTCGATTCCCGTAAAGGCAATGAATGCGATAACCCTCAAGAATCACGGCTACCGCACACTTGCCACCTCCGTTTTAGCATCGCTCAACGAGTATTCAGTGTCAAATCCCTCTCAGGGCATGTGGTGGCCGTCGCTCGATGACATGACAACATGGTCGATGGGCAAGATTGGTGCTACATCGATAGTGCTCGACGCATTCGCAGCCATAGATCCCCAAAGTCCCGATGTCGACAAGATACGACAATGGCTCATTCTACAGAAAGAGGCTAAGGATTGGGGCACATCGGTCACGACCTCTCAGGCTATAGCATCGATATTGCTCACCGGCAGCAAGTGGACAACCCCCGCTGCAAAGGCAACCGTAACGGTCAACAACCGCGAAGTCAACGCGGGCAAGACCGACCGACTGCTCGGTTATTTCCGTGAAAACATATCCTCGATGTCACCCTCAGGCGCGACACTCTATGTCGAAAAGTCAGGTAAGACACCTTCATGGGGAGCCGTATACTGCCAGTACCGCAGCGAGATGTCGGAAGTAAAAGCCGCGTCATGCCCCGAGGTTTCCATTGACAAGGCTCTCTATCGCCGCGTCACCACCGAGAATGGCGTGACATGGCAGAATGCCGACTCACTGAAGACCGGCGACATAGTTCAGGTCAACCTAACCATAACAGTAAAACGTGACATGGACTACGTGGCAATAACCGACGACCGCAGCGCATGCTTCGAGCCTGTCGAGCAACTTCCAAAGCCGTTGTTCAGCGAAGGAATATGCTTCTATCGCGAGAACCGTGACGCATCGACCAACATGTTTGTTACTCATCTTCCCAAGGGTGTGTACCGATTGAGCTACGAGCTCTATGTCAACAACTCGGGTACCTACTCATCGGGTATCGCCACACTGCAAAGCCAATATGCTCCGGCATTGTCGGCCCACTCGTCGGGAAGCATGATAGAAGTCATGCCCCAATAATCACTAATTTTAAGTGAAATTATTCAATATAAATATCGTTTTAAGTATTATGAATCCCTAAAATGCCCGTTGTCGGGCATTTTAGGTTAATTAGTGTTAATAGTACACTAATTTATTTCTAATATTTTTTGTGTTTAAAAATTAAGCATTACCTTTGCATCAGTTTTTCATGGTATTAGATTTAAGGTAAAAAGATTATTCGTCGTGATGACGAGTAATTTTTTTTTTGCAATAAAATTACCCGTTTAATTAAAACACAATGACAAACAATAGCAACGACATATTCACCTACCATACCCTTGCTAACGGACTGCGCATTGTGCATCGTGCGTCGGCTGCCGATGTGGAGTATTGCGGCGTGGCCATAAAGGCAGGAAGTCGCAACGAATCATCGGCCGACTACGGCCTTGCACACTTCGTCGAGCACACCATATTCAAAGGCACCGACCGCCGCCGCTCATGGCACATAGTAAATCGTATGGAATCGGTGGGCGGTGAAATCAACGCATATACATCGGAGGAGGTGACAATGCTCTACTCCTGCTTCCCCAAGGGCAACCTCGCAAGAGCCGTCGAGCTGATGGCCGACCTCATAGGCTGCTCACGCTTCCCCGAAAACGAAATCGACCGAGAGCGTGAGGTGGTGCTCGACGAGATCGACTCCTATCTCGACTCGCCGTCCGATGCCATATTCGACGACTTCAACGACCTTATATTCGCAGGTTCATCGCTCGGACACAACATTCTCGGCACTGCTGAAACCATAGGAACCTTCACGCCCGAGAGTTGCCGTGACTTCCTGTCGACCTACTACACGCCCAGCAACATGGTATTCTTCTACACGGGTCCCACGCCACCGTCACGCGTCATGTCGACAATCGAGCGTCACCTCTCATTCCTCAACCACCCCGTCAAGGAGCTTCATGACGACACTCCACGTGAAGTAACGCCGTTTGACCTGCGTCGTGAGCTCGGCACCCACCAGTCACACACCGTGATAGGCGCACGCATACCCGGCCTATACAGCCAATGCAACCACACCTATGCGCTGCTGAACAACATAATCGGAGGCCCCTGCATGAACTCACGCCTGAACGTGTTGTTGCGCGAACGCCACGGCTACGTGTATTCAGTTGACTCCTACATATCGTCATTCACCGATTGCGGACTCTTCACCGTCTACTTCGGATGCGATGAAAACCATGTACAACCGTGTCGACGACTCATATTCAGGACTCTCGACGAGCTGGCCCAGTCGACAATGAGCACGCGCGCGCTCGATGCGGCAAAGAAGCAGTATCTCGGACAGACCATCGTTGCGGGAGCCAACGCCGAGCAGGTAGCCCTCGCCACCGGACGCTCAACGCTATTTCACCGTCACGCGCTGCATCCCGATGAAATAATTGAACGCATAATGGGCATAACGCCCGAGGATATAAGGCTTGCAGCCGAAAAGCTCACGCCGTCACGCTGCTCGATTCTAACATTTGGGCAGTAAATTCACCATTATATCCTATAAATTCTTAAATTTGTCTAATTTTTAGTATCTTCGTAAACCGATTCGCCCAAAAGAATCGTCTAATAAAGTAAATTGTAATCGGGAAAATGAAAATCGGACAAATCGACTTAGGAGAACGCCCGGTGATGCTCGCTCCAATGGAGGATGTCACCGACCACTCGTTTCGGCTCATCTGTAAGGAACAGGGAGCCGACATGGTCTACACCGAATTCGTATCGGCCGATGCTCTCATACGCAACATAAGCGCTACAACACGCAAGCTCCACATAAACCCGGCTGAACGCCCCACGGCAATACAGATTTACGGTCGGGAAACCGAACCGATGGTAGAGGCCGCCAAGATAGTCGAGGAGGCCGCACCCGACATTCTTGACATAAACTTCGGATGCCCCGTAAAGAAAGTTGCCGGAAAAGGTGCCGGAGCAGGTATGTTGCGTGACATTCCCAAGATGCTTGAGATAACACGTGCCGTGGTCAACGCCGTTAAGTTGCCCGTGACAGTGAAAACCCGCCTCGGATGGGACCATGACAGCCGCATAATCGTCGAGCTTGCCGAGCAGCTTCAGGACTGCGGAATACAGGCTCTAACCGTACACGGACGCACACGCGCACAGATGTACAACGGCGAAGCCGACTGGGAGATGATAGCCCGCGTAAAGGAGAATCCCCGACTGCACATCCCGGTAATAGGCAACGGCGACATCACTACTCCGCAAAAGGCCCTCGAAGCGTTCACGCGTTATGGCGTTGACGGCGTTATGGTAGGTCGCGCCTCCATAGGTGCGCCGTGGGTATTCCACGACATCAAGCAACTCCTCGTCAAAGGCTCGACCGACAGTCAGCTGTCGACCGCTGAAAAATTCAAGCTTCTGCGACGACAAATCACCGAGAGCATCGCCAACATCGATGAACATCGAGGCATACTGCACATAAGGCGTCACCTTGCGGCATCGCCACTGTTCAAAGGAATACCCCACTTCCGCGACACCCGCATAGCAATGTTACGTGCCGACACGTGGGATGAACTCGACAGCATACTGCAACACATCGAAGCCGATATCATACCGGCTTTCATGAATAATACATCACATAACACCCAAACAAAACAAGACTAAGACATTATGAAAAAGTATCTAATCACCCTCGCGCTCGCCATTACAGCAACAATGACATTGTCGGCAGCAAATCTACAACGCATCACACTCAAGGCCAAATCATTCTCATCGATAGTCCTTAATTGTGCCGCCGACATAAAGCTGTGTCAAAAGCCCGACTCGGCCGGAATGATAGTCTATCATATAGCTCCCGAGATAAAAGACAAAATTCACTTCATTGTAAAGAACGGCACACTTGAATGTAGCACCGACCGAGGAGTGAAATTGACCAAAGAAAACATATCCCGCATCACCATATTTGCCAACTCTCCCGTGAAGAGCGTAGCTGTAAACGGCTCGGGCGACATAAAGGTGTGCAAAAAGGTGACACTCTCATCCAACTTATCAGCATCAGTCAACGGTTCGGGTGACATCGATCTGCCTTCAATGAACATCAATGAGTTGAATCTCAATGTAAACGGTTCAGGCGACATCAACGGTGCAAACATAACCGTAAACAGCCTTCAAGCATCGGTCAACGGTTCGGGCGACATTGAAGTTTCAACCCTGAAAAGCTCAAATATTAACGCATCGGTCAACGGTTCGGGCGACCTCGAGCTTAAGCAGGTAACCGCCAACACCGTAAATGCATCGGTAAACGGTTCGGGCGACCTCACAATATCGGGCACTACCTCTTCGGCAAACTACGCACTAAACGGCTCGGGCGACATTTCATGCAGCCCGTTAAAGGCCAAGATCGTTAACGCAAACTGTTCAGGATCGGGCGACATAACTTGCCATGCAAGCGTATCAATTACCGCAAAGACAGAATTGTCAGGCGAAATCACATGTCACGGCAATCCTTCCAAGAAAAATCTGTCGGGACGCACTAAAAACATCCACATAAAGTAAGCGACAACTCACTTTCATCACAAATATACCTATGCTTAAACGGATACTATCATTAATCGCAATCACCGCCTCGATCCTCGCCGTAAATGCCGAGGAGTTGAAGCGTTACGAAATCGACGTAAAGGACTTCAGCGAGCTGAAAGTAATCGAAGGACTGGCTGTCGACTACAAATGCAGCGAGGATTCAGCAGGAATGGCTGTATTCACGACATCGCCCGACATGGCATCGCTCCTCATGTTCACCAACAACAAGAACAAGCTGGAGATTCAGATTTCCACCGATGGAATCGACTATCAAGGCCTGCCCAAAATCACTGTCTACTCACGCTTCCTGAATAAGGTCGAAAACAGCGGTGACTCACTGGTAAGAGTGCTATCGGTAGCCCCCTCGCCCTCATTCAAGGCACGCCTGATAGGCAACGGCACACTGTCGGTGCACGGAATCGACACCAACACACTTGACGGTTCGCTCGACACCGGCAACGGAGTACTCGTGCTCTACGGCAAGGCTGCAAGCGCAAAATTGAGCCTCGTAGGCACCGGCTCGATTCAAGCCGACGAGCTTGATGCCGACGACATAAAATGCTCGCTTCTCGGCACCGGCTACATCGAATGTAACCCCCTAAAGACCCTTAACGTGGTAGGGGCAAGCTCGGGCAAAGTCTATCACAAAGGCTCACCCAAGATAAAGTCACGGGCCATAGGCGTGAAAGTCATTCCCATCGATAACGCCCAATAATCCGTCACAACGCTGATGGCCGAAGAACCAAGCCTGAAATTACGCACGGCACGCACCATAAAGTGGAACCTAATTGACAAGGTTTCATCACAGGTGCTGTATGCCGTGACAGGCTGGGTGCTGGCCAACCGGCTGTCGGAGGAGGACTTCGGACTCGTTGGCACAGTGCTCATTTTTCAGGCATTCGCCAACATATTTGTCGACAGCGGATTCTCATCGGCGTTGCTCCAGCGCAAGAATCCTACGCAACTCGACTATAGCTCGGTGCTATGGTTCAACATCACGGTAGCCACGTTCATTTACGCAATTCTATGGCTTGCCGCGCCATTGATAGCTATAGAGTTCAACGACATGCGTCTTATCGACCTGTCAAGAGTCATGTTCCTGGCTTTCATCATCAATGCAACGGCCATCGTACAGACCAACAGGCTTATGAAGCAGATGACAGTGCGCATGATAGCCATATCCAACTTCATCGGACTTATCATAAGCTCGGTGGTTGGCATATATCTCGCACTTAACGACTTCGGTGCATGGGCCGTAGTGTGGCAGACAATCACACTCGCCTCTGTTAAATCGCTAATTTTGTGGATTACAAGCCATTGGCTGCCATCGCTCGTCTTCTCGCTCGAATCAATCAAGAGTATATTTAATGTGGGCGTAGGTGTAATGGGAAGCTCATTGCTCAACACACTGTCGCAGAAACTCTGCTCGATCGTCATCGGACTATTCACCGGAATGCGTGCGCTCGGTTACTACACCCAAGCCGACAAGTGGAGCGTAATGGGCACGGCATCGCTTTCGCAAGTCGTTACAGCCTCGTTTCTGCCTGTATTGTCACAATTTCAGGACGACAGGGAACGATTCAACCGTGCGGCGGCCAAGATGAACCGCTTCACTGCCTATGTGACCTTCCCGGCCATGTGCATGCTCATCGCAATGGCTACACCTATATTCCACCTCCTGTTCGGCACGAAATGGGACGCCTCGATAGCCCTGTTCCAGATTCTATTGCTGCGCGGCATATTCACCATATTGACCTCGCTCTACAATAACTACATAGTAGCTCTGGGACGCTCTTCCAAAATCATCGTGGCCGAACTTGTCAAGGACATAGCGTCGATCATCGCAATAGTCGCGACACTACCCTACATGGGACTTTCAACGCCCGACGACCCCACACAGGGACTACGTATAATGCTGTGGGGACAGCTTGCAGCATCGGCAATAACCTGGTTGGTAACACTGAAAATGGTATCCAATCTTACCGGTCGCGGCTCTGGACGATTCATCGTCGACCTGATGCCTTATATGATGCAAGGCACACTGATTACGGTCGTGATGCTCACACTGAGCAATGTAATCACCGCCAACATTCCTCTCTTGTGCGCACAATTTGCAGCCGCTGCAATCATATATCTGGGAATCAATGCCATACTGCGATCAACAATACAGCAAGAAATGCTACAATACATCTTTTATCGCTTCATAAAAAACAAGAAAGATGTTAAATTATAAATTTATACAATCTTTTTATGTGTTTTATAACACATTTTTCAAGACAAATTCCTATCTTTGCATAGTTAATAAAATGAATATATAAGACAACCTTTATCTTTTCTATCTGTTTATGGATATTTGGATTGCCTGTGATTCACTTTTTTAAGATATTCACATAATCTCTAAGTTGGTTGAAGACATGTTCCCGTCGAGGGAGCCTGTCTTTGTTATTTAATGCCCTGCACAAAAATTTCCGAATTTCATGAATTTTATATAATTTTGCAACGAATGAGGTTGTCACGACGGCATCCGCCCGACGACATTAAAAGGGAATGAGGTGAAAATCCTCAACAGTCCCGCTGCTGTAAGCTCATTTAAACGGTTGCCCGACACCATCGCCACTGGTTCTTTACCGGGAAGGCATCAGGCACACCGAGCAAGTCAGAATACCTGCCTCATTCATCACCCAGGCATCGCCGCTCGTGGGATAGCGATGATGGCCGTCAATCACTTTATTCCCACTTATTCGCTTTTTTCTGTGCGTTGATGCACAGTCCATAGTCTAATCAAGGCTTGCCACCCAACGGCAACCAAGCCTTTTGGTTTTAGGAAAATGCGAGTGCTCCGGTCTAAGTGATTAGCTCGGAGCACTGTTGTTTACATTTGCAATTAGTCCCGCCGCATACGACACAGCCCGGACATCGTAACCGATGCCCGGGCTGCCTTAAACTGTATAACTATGATAAATTATTGCTTGGTGTAGACCGAACGGCTGTCATATATATAAGGATATCCATCATACCATGCCGACCAACCTGCTATCGTGACACTCATGTCATCGCCTATTGTAGCAACTACAGCCTGATTTGAATCAATTTCGGAGGCAAAAACGTAGGTTCCCCACGACTGCGGCTCAAATGTTATAGTGCGGTTATCGAGATCTACTTTCCCAACAATGGGATAACCCGACCAGAAGAGTCCGTCAAACGACAGCGAATCGTCGCCTACCTTCTCAACATTTACCGTACCCGAATAACTGAATGAATTCCAATCGGAATCAGGATTGCTTAGATACATGTCATTGCCTTCGGTAACATAGTCGTATTCACCCACAAGCGAATCAATAGACAATCCCCACACAAATACATCGGTTCCATAATCACTTGAATAAACCGACAGCGTCAGCTCGCCGGCTACAGCATCGCCCGAAAGGTTACTGTAACCGCTCCAAGGATATACGTAGACACCATTCTGGTCATCTACAGGCACATAATAGTAGCCCGTACTGCTGTCATAGCTATAATCACCGGTGAGAATCATCGGGCCGTCGGCATCGTTCTCGTCAATGGCAAACTCAAGGTTGTAACCTTCGACCCCATACCACGCCAACAACACGTAGGAATTGTCGTCGTAAGCTACAAGTGTAGCATCCCAGCTGCTGCCCGATGCAGCCTCATAAGTGCCTTTGACACGCCAAAGTTCACTACGTGTAACTGCAAATGTCGCCACGCCTGGAGCACTCGACTCATAACCGCCTTCATCGGTTACTGCTGTCACGCTCACCGAGTAGTCGCCCTTGGGCAGATTGCGGAAAGTAACTGACGGAGAGGTGACCGTACCTTCGTCATACAGTATATTTCCAATCATGCATGAGTAGGCATACTCCTTGGCATTCTCGTCGGCATCCCATGTCACAACTATCGCCCTACCCTCATTAGTAACGGTAAGCACCGGAGTTGACAGCTTTATGATGGGAGCGGTGGTAGCCTCCAAAGTAGCCACCGAGGTGGTATTGTCGCTTTCAAAGGATGCATAGGCCCACACGCTCAGCTTGTAGGTCGTGGCAGGCTCAAGACCGGTTATTGAAACTTCGGTGAGATTTGTGACATCGGTAACAACCTCGACATCGCCGGGGCCTGTCAGCTGATAGCCGTATTGAACCGCACCCGGCACCTTGTCCCAATGAAATGTCAGCGAATTGTAGGTCGCGCCGTCATGAACCGGCTTGGCCGCCTCAAGCGGCGCCTTGTAATCGTCATCGCTACATGCAGCCAGTCCCAATGAAAGCAGGCCTACAAGCGCGAATGCTATTATTTTGATATTTTTCATTTCTCAAAAATTTTTATTTGTCATTCAAACGGGTCAAACAACGGCTCATAACTGAAGTCGACATAGTTCCAACCAAACGTGCCGTCATCGTAGGTCATCGAGAAATAGAATCGTCCTTCGTTTTTGCTTAGACGCATATAAGTATAAGCGTAGGAATCATCATATCCATACACGAGAGCATAGGATATACCCGGGAACGTAACTCCGTCGGGACTCCATGAGGGCCAATAATCATTCTCGGAATCATAGAAATACCAGCAATTGAAATCATCCTGCTCCACATAATTGGAATAGTCGTCATAGTTGGCTGTAGGAGTAATGATGGCATAATCCTTTGCAGGGTCATTCACCACAAAAGGCAGGTCAACGCCTGAACCTATAAAATTCTCAATCTTGAACTTACCGGTACCACGCATTGCGTATATGTCGGAGTATACCGTATTGTATTTATCCTGAAACTCGAAAGGCACATTCTCGGCCCACAGCTCCCAAGCGCCTATTATCGATGCATATACGGTGATGTCGGCAGTTCCTTCAGAGTAAGGATTTACATATTCTTCGGGAATCTTCACCGTAAACGAGCATTTAGCCCTCAACGGCAAATTGCTGCAATCGACATTGAATACAGCCTCCTTTTCTCCGGCAGCAAACTCTACCTGAGTAGGAATCACGAATGCTCCCTGGGAATCTTCGTTGGCAGTGACCGTCAGCGGAATCGTTGCCGCCTCGGCGCTCTCCGCGCGTTTTACCTTAACGGGAACGATGCAATCCTCATCGGCAAGGAATTCATAATTATATGATGCCTGAATCGGGAAATAGACCGACATGCAGTCTTCGGCAGGTGCAGGTCCCGGCTCATAATCATCGTTGTCGGAGCATGACACGAGCATAATTGGCAATGTCAGCACCGCAATCGCAAATTTATATATCGATTTCATAATTTATTAAGTAAACTGATTAATTAATTGCCGCCTTCCCACAATGGTATAGCCTGTGAGGGGTCAGGATTAAGAATAACACCCTTGTTAAGATCTCGCTCACGATCGGGTATATAGAAATTGGTCCATGGAGCCACATGTTCGGGATAAGAGTTGAACCGGTACTGACGGGCATGATTGGAGCCCGGGTATCCGCGCTCGATAGGCAGTTCAAGACGACGGTAATCCCAATAAACAATGCCCTCACCCCAGAACTCCACTCGCTTCTGCTTGAAAAGCTCATCGGTAAACGCCTCCATGTCGGCGGCTTTACAAATGTAGCTTTCGCCGGCCGACATGCGATAAGTGTTCATGAACGACTCCAGCAGTTGCTTGCCGGCACCTACACCCGATGTGTGAGCTGTAGCCTCGGCCTCGATAAGGAACATCTCCTCGATTCGCATCAACGGGATGCTTACAGCATTACCAATAGTGCTTGTGTTGCGTTCGCCGTTGGCCGGATGATATTTTATTCCCACATAACTACGATAGTTGCGCCACTCGTTGTAGGAAAGATTGGTTCCCCGCGAATATTTAGTGATGAAAGCGTTGCTTGCTCCCGCATCTTCAGGATCGATCCAGGTTGTTTTGCGCCAGTCGCCTTCATCAATCTTATCAAATAGACGAGCGTCTATCATCCACCCGTGAGCATAGTTTATCTCATCCTGATAAACCGCGATTCCCCAATTGGCCTCGACGCATTGGAACGACACAAACGATTGCCACTCTCCCGTTGTAGCGGCGATATCGTTGGTCGATATTATATTGGCCCAAAGCCACGAATTATTCGGGGTGTTGAAACCGCTGGAAGGATCAAACCACTGGCTCTCGCTCAACGGCGAATAACCTTCGTTGATAGCCTTGCGGGCATACTCGGCCGCACGGGCAAAACATTCATTGGCCGTGGTGATGCCGATCTTGTCGTAGTCATTAAGGTCTTCATCGGCCTCATGGCTTATCATCGTGTTCAAATCATCGACATAACGCTCAAACCTCGAACCCATATCCAGCCAAAGTCGAGCCTTTAGGCCATAGACCACGCCTATCGACGCATCGGTCTTGGCCGACACGGCATGTGCGTCGGAAAGACAAGCTTCGGCAAGATTCAAATCGTCCATTATGAACCTGTACATCTTATAGAAAGGCGCACGGGGATTGTCGCGGCTCTCGCGCTCGGTAGTATTTTCAGTCACGATGGGAACAGTCAGTCCGTATATTCCACGGTTGGCAGCCTCTTCATCAAGATATGCCACTCCGGTGCGCTTGAACTCAAACATTCGCGCCAAGTCCATATAAGCCATAGCTCGATAGGAAAGTGCATTTCCCACATACAGGGCGTCGAATCCGTCGGGGTCGAGATCCGATATGCTTAACAGGTTGTTGCACTTCTGTATCAGATAATAATAACGCTGCCAAAATGTGGCCGATATTCCGTCGTTTCCAATATACAGCTGCTGGTTATAATAAGAGAAATAATCGTAACCGGTGTTCACTATGGCAAAATCGGCAGTCATTGCGTCACGCCATATAATGAACGACGAAAAACCCGCATCACTTGCATCGCCGCCGTCACCATAGAGCGACATGTGGTTCATGTAGGAGGCTATCGCGGCATTGAACGCACTTTTGTCGGCACTTTCAAGCTGACCGCTCGTTGCACCGTCGGTGGGGAATGTTTCCTCAAGACAGCTTGTCATCGCTACTCCGAGCAATCCTGCCGATATGATGAGCTTTAAATAATGTTTCATATTTATCATTGTGGATGATGTATTGTTTTTACTTAAAATTGCACTGATATACCGCCGGATATGTTACGCATCGGCGAATAGTTGTCGCCGTAGCTGCCGGTCACCAACGACATGCGCGGATCAAAACCCTTGCGCTTGGTCCAGTAATATAGATTCTCACATGATGCATATATGCGAAGCGACTGCATCTTAAGCTTGGATGTTATGCTGCGCGGGAAAGTGTAGCCCAGCGTAATGTTGCGCAATGAGAGATAACTTCCGTCGATCAGCCATCGGTCGGATGCATTGGCGAATGTCATGTCGTCATACTGCCAGCGAGGAATGTTGCTGTCGGGGTTCTCGGGCGTCCATGCATTGTAAATGTCACGATGATAGGAACGTCCCACTATCTGTCCGTAAGGAGGAGTCATCAACGACTGATAACCGCTGTCCCATTTTCGACCTCCGATTGAATAATTAAACTGTGCGCTTAGGTCGAAGTCAAATATCTTGAATGATGTGGTGAATCCGCCAAACAAGTCGGGAAGAGCGGTGCCACACAGGTAATAGTCGCCGTTGGAATAAATATTGGTTGTTTCAAGGTTTCCGTCGGCATTTGTTCTATAATAAAGTGGTTCACCCTTGTCGTTCACTCCTGCGTAACGCTTTATCCTCCATGTGTACATGGGCAGACCCTCTCCCACAAAGTAATAGGAATCGGTGTAACCATTATATCCGTCACAGGTATAGCCCTTTTTGTCCTCGGGCAGATAGGTAACTTCGTTATGCTGCCATGACATATTGAGGCCCACGGTCCAAGTGAAGTCACGTGTTGCGAATATATCACCCGAAAGGTCGATTTCAACGCCTCGGTTCACCATGTCACCCACATTGTCATAGTATCCGCTGTAACCGATTGAAGATGGAGCCGAGAACCATATAAGCATGTTGCGTGTCTTGCGGTCGTAATAGTCCACGCTACCGCGCAATCGACTGTTAAACAGTTCAAACTCAATTCCGGTATTGAAACTTCCAACGGTTTCCCATGTGATGTTACGGTTTCCTTTTGAGCTGAACACAAATGCCACTTCGTTATTGGAGTTGGTGATGTTGTAACGGTCGGTATATCGGTAGTTACCTATACCGTCGTTACCCTGCTCACCGTAAGAAATCTTGTATTTCAACATATTCACCATGTTGCTTTTGGGGAACCACTCCTCCTTAGTCATGATCCATGCACCGCCAACCGACCAGAAGTTACCCCAGCGATGACCGGGAGCAAAGCGTGACGAACCGTCGCGGCGGAACGAAACCGAACCGAAGTAACGGTTGTCGTAGTCATACTGGGCACGCATGAAGAATCCCTCTACATTATATTTGCTGATGTCACTGCCCATGTCACCGTTAATGATAGCACCCGAGAGCTCGGTGTTTGTACCATATAGCGCTACATTCTTCTTGTCGGCCGAGAGCGATGTCTGGCTCTGCATTGAATATTCATGACCGAGCAGCACATCGATACTGTGCAGACCTATGACATGATTGAAGTTAAGCAGCTGCTGATAGTTGGTATCGGTTGTGCGGTAATGTCCTACCCAAACGTAGCCTTTCGTAAGCGCATTGTAACCGTACCACGGGTCGTAAGCCGTATTCATGCGGTTTTCGGTCACATACACACTACCGTTTACAGTAAATTTGAAATATTTCAAGAAATCGGCTGTAGCATAACCCTGAATACTGAATGCGTTACTGCTATTGTTGTTTACCGACAGCAAGTCATCCTGAATAGGATTGTAATTTGTTTCGACCGGTCGGGTAAGACCGCCGTTGACACCGTTACCGTAGTCGTAGCCAAGACCGTGAGCGTCGCTCATTATATTGCCGTCGGCATCACGGATGAACAACGGGTATATCGGCGCGGTATAGGTTGTTCCGAAAGCTGCATTGTGAACGTTGGTCACGGTGTGGTTGTAACTTGCGTTACCTCCTATGCGCAAGAAGTCATAGGCCTGATAGTCGGTCTTTATACGTGCCGATATACGATCGAAATCATTTCCGTAGGTCAATCCGTCCTCCTTAAGGTAGCCGAAGTTTCCAAGTATGGTGTAGCGGTCGTTACCACCGGTAATGTTTATGTTGTATTCCTGACGAAATCCGTCGCGGGTACCGTTATCAAGCCAATTGTCGGGATAGAGCGTGTAGATGTTACCCTTATAAGCCACGCGGTTGCCAAGCACGGCGTTAGGATTGAGCTTGCCGTTTGTACCGATAAGCAACTCACCTGCAGGAACATTGTAGACCATATAACCAAGACCGCCGTTACCGGCCGATGCCGACTCTCCTATGTAGCGGTTGGCATTTATGTGAGCTTGTCCGGGATTCTGCTTCCTTACATTCACAAGATAGTTGCGCAATGCAGTGTAATGAGCGACATAATACTCCCCGGGGTTGTCTATGTAGTCATACTGTATGCGGCCGTCGGTGTTCACACCCCACTTTGCCGTGATGTTGACTCTCGTTTCGCCACGCTGCGCGCTCTTGGTAGTAATTAGTATGACACCATTGGCACCGCGCGCACCGTAAAGCGCGTTGGATGCGGCATCCTTGAGCACCGTTATATTTTGGATATCGGCGGGATTGATGTCATTCCAATATCCGTTGTAAGGAAGTCCGTCAAGCACGATAAGCGGCTCGGTAGATGCGTTTATCGAACCTATACCGCGAATGAGTATCGAAGGGTCGGACCCGAATGAATTGGTCTGCGTCATCTGCAATCCGGTCACCAGTCCGTCCAGAGCCTCGATGGGATTTGTCACCTGCTGCTTTGCAATGGCATCGGCGCTAAGCACGCTCGCCGAACCGGTGAACGACTCACGCTTTTGCTTTCCGAAAGCTACCACCATCACCTCATCCATCATTTCCGATTTGACGGCCAGATGTATTGTCAGTTCAGGCTTTATCTCCACTATCTTTGTTTCATAGCCTATCGACGACACCTCAAGATATTTGTTGGATGTCTTGAATCCGCTAAGAGAGAATCGACCGTCGGCATCGGTAGCGGTCGCGATATCGGAACCCTGTATTCTTACAGTGGCGCCGATTATGGGCAAGCCGTCGTCCTGCGAGAGGACTTGTCCTGATGTGCGCATAACTTGCGCAACTGCATTGCCGGCCATAAGAAGCAGCAACACCAGCATCAATATTAATTTTCTCATACTCACAAGAAATGTTTGAAATTAATTCGTTTTATAATCGTGGATTATATCCATGTCTGCAAATGTAATTATAATTATTTATTATAAACATTTTTTCACTGATTTTTTAATAAAAAGCATCACTTTGCCACCATAGCAGCCAAAATCGTTCCTATTCGTAACAAATTTTCGTTATTTCTGTACTTTTAATAAAACCTGCTCTATTATTGCACATAATTTGGATTAATCATTTTATTAATAAAAACCATTTACATTTATCCACATTTATGTATTTTTGCAATCTGGAAACAAAAACTTGAACAAACATGGCCGATAAGAACGAACGTCTATACGGACTCATAGGTTACCCTTTGACCCACTCTTTTTCCCAAAACTATTTCAATCAGAAATTTGAATCGGAAAACATAAATGCACGGTACATAAATTTTGAGATTCCCGACATAGGCGACCTTATGGAGGTAGTTGCCGAGCATCCAAATCTTTGCGGACTCAACGTGACGATTCCCTACAAGGAACTTGTGATTCCGTATATGGATGAAATGGACGACGATGCAGCCAAGATAGGAGCGGTGAATGTCATAAAGTTCATCCGCAAAAAAAACGACTTGAAGTTCAAGGGCTATAACTCCGACATAATAGGATTCTGCGACTCAATACGCCCGCTACTCAATTCCGAGCGTGAAAAGGCACTGATTCTCGGCACGGGTGGAGCGGCCAAGGCTGTTTATCAAGGGTTTATAAATATGGGCATTACTCCTTCCTATGTTTCTCGAACGGCACGCCCCGGAATACTGACCTATTCCGATCTTACCCCCGAAGTCATGGATGCTCATAAGATAATAGTGAACACCACTCCTCTTGGAATGTATCCTCACATCGACGAGTGTCCCGACATACCCTACAACCTGTTGACACCCAAGCATCTGTGTTATGATCTGCTTTACAATCCCGACATAACCCTGTTCATGAAGAAAGCGGCAGAACACGGAGCCGAGGTAAAAAACGGGCTTGAAATGCTGCTGCTCCAGGCATTCGCCTCGTGGAACATCTGGAATGAACAAGATTAGACATCTGTTTGTATAGAAAATACGAGTATATTTTTCGCTTCCAAAATCAAGAATAATTAAACTTTAAACAATCAATGTTCACCGAAAAAAGAAGCAGCATGCTCCACGGAGTATTGCTTATTGCGTTATTTTCTTGTGCTGCATTTTACATAGGCGAAGCACAGATATTAAAAGAGATTTCATTCAGTCCTATGATCATAGGCATCATTTTGGGTATGTTGTATGCCAACAGTCTTCGCAACCACCTGCCTGAAACATGGGTGCCCGGAATTCAATTCTGCTCAAAAAAAATCCTTAGGCTCGGTATTATCCTTTACGGATTCAGGCTTACGTTCCAGGATGTCGTAAATGTCGGCATGGCCGGAATCGCCGTCGACTCGATCATAGTGGCCGTAACAATACTCGGAGGAATTTACATAGGCAAGCTGATGAAGATGGATAAAGACATCGCATTGCTTACATCAATAGGCAGCGGTATATGCGGTGCCGCAGCAGTGCTCGGCGCGGAATCGACCATACAGACAAAGCCATATAAAACAGCCGTAGCGGTGGCCACTGTCGTAATATTCGGAACAATATCCATGTTCTTATATCCTATAGCCTATCGGTCAGGATGGCTTGACCTCACTCCCCAGCAGATGGGAATATTCTCAGGGGCGACATTGCACGAAGTGGCGCATGCCGTAGGTGCCGGCAACGCAATGGGACAAGAGATCTCCAACGTTTCAATAATCGTGAAGATGATACGCGTCATGATGCTTGTACCCGTATTGCTGATTTTAGGCTATTGGGTTGCTAAAAAGGCAAAATCAGGAATGAATGCCGACGGAAGCGTCCAGAAAACAAAAGTCGCCGTTCCTTGGTTTGCGGTTGGATTCCTTGCAGTAATCGGCTTCAATTCATTTGACTTGCTCCCCGTTCCTGTGGTGGATGCCATCAACTACGTAGATACATTCCTGCTAACAATGGCAATGGCCGCCCTTGGTGCCGAAACGAGCATCGACAAATTCAAGAAAGCGGGAGTAAAGCCGTTTATACTCGCGTTCTGGCTATATGTCTGGCTGATATTCGGCGGGTATATGCTGGCCAAATATCTTGCCCCGATCTGGCTATAGGAGCCTGCCTAAGGCTATCCCGACACAGGCCGTCGGAACTAACATCATCACATTATGCGTCCTCCTCTCTCCTATATTCCGCTTCTGCCGGCGACCACAGGTGTAGTCGTCGGCATATTGGCTGCGTATTACGGATTACCTGCATGGTGGATTGCCGCGCTACTGGTAGGCGGCATTACACTGCTGTGCATAAGAGGGTTACGCCCTATAGGAGGGCTACTGCTGGCCGCGGCACTGGCAATGGGCGACATGCTCATGCAATCGCCGCCGCAAATTCAGGAGCTGTCGCTGCCTGACGATGCAGGAGTCTACACTGCAACGGTCGATGATGTAACGTGCAATGAAAGCGGACAGCACCTCAACATAACCACACGCGACTCCGCCGGGGTGCGCTTCAAGGCCGTGATAACGGTGCCGTCGCTCATCCCGGAAATCAACCCCGGCGACAATGTGGAGTTGACGGCAAAATTCACTGCTCCCCGTCGTGACGATTCGCCCGACTCTCCCGACTATGCAGCAATACTCATGAAAAGAGGTATAACGGCTACGGCATTCGTAAGACCCGGCGACATACATGTTACCTCCACCAACAATTCGCTGCTGTGGCGCATAAAGCGACTGCGTCCCGTGATGGGCAACCTGTTGAAGCGCAGTTCGCTTGACCGCAGGTCATGCGAGTTCCTGACAGCCACGCTCACCGGCGACGATTCATTGATGCCCGAGGAGTCACGTGCCACTTTCACCGCATCGGGCCTTGCCCACATCCTTGCTCTCAGCGGACTTCATGTGGGCATATTGTCGGTTGTCGTCGGCATAGCCCTGCTGCCCCTCTATCTCGCCCGAAAACGTAATGCCATGACGACATCGCTCATCGTAATTCTGTGGTTATATGCCATCGTCACAGGGTTGTCGCCGTCGGTAACGCGCGCCGTCATCATGGCCACAACACTCGGCATAGGCTATATCCTGCAACGCCGTTACGTGTCGATGAACGCCCTACTCCTGGCCGCCTTGATCATCCTGGCCTTCGACCCGCTGCAGCTGCTCAATGTAGGATTTCAGCTATCGTTTGCCTCGGTGGCGGCAATTCTGCTCTTCACACCGCTGCTCAACCCTGTGAGTCCGCGACAACGGTTGCTCTATTACATCACGTCGCTTGTCGTAGTGTCAATCGCCGCCACGATAGGCTCGGGAGTGATAGCAACCTACTATTTTCACACATTCCCCTTTTGCTTTGTAATAGCCAACACGCCCGTGCTGCTCATGCTTCCATTGATCATGGGAGCCGGAGTGCTGCTGATCGTGTGCGAAGCGGCAGGTTACGACCCTGTGTGGCTATGCTCGGCAATCGACGCAATGTATAACGCGATATTCGCTTTCGCCCGCATGGTGAGCAACCTCCCTCACTCGGCGGTAAGCGGCATATACTTTTCGGGATGGGTCATGATTCCCTATTTCATCACGGCAGGAGCTCTGGCCTGGTCGTTATGGCGCCGCAAAGCGGCAGGATGGTGTGCAGCGGCAGCCGGTGTCGTAGCAATCATCATCACGTTGAACGTAACGCAGCGCAAGTTTCCGGCATCGGAACACTTCATAGCGCGTGACAGCTACGCTACCGATATAATTTACCGTAACGGCACCGAGGCATGGCTAATAACCACGGCGGGCGAACGTAACGCATTGTCCCGGCTGGAAAACTCGCGCAACCGTCACCGTGACTTCCTCGCCATGCGCGGAGTCGACTCGCTGCGGCTTGCTCCCGCATCGATTACCGTCAACGGAATGTCGCGACATGACGCAGTTGTGGAAATCGACGGAATAAGGTATGCGCTGATAAATGCCGACTCCCTGCTCAACCGTGATTACAGCCATGTAGATTATGCCATAGTGTGCCGGGGATTCCGAGGCAACGTGCTCGACGCACACCGGCGGCTGAAGCCCGACTCGATAATGCTGAGCGCCGACCTCCACGTGCGCCGTCACGACCGTTACCTCGACAGTCTGCAACGTTACGACATCCCCCACCGCTCACTGAGGCAGTCGACATTACATCATATTAAGCGAAAATGACTAATTTTGCATCATGGACGAACTATTTTATCAAGCAGTTGACCTGCTCAAGCAACTCATATCCACTCCCTCGATAAGCCGTGACGAAGCCGCCGCAGCCGACATCGTGGAGCAATTCATCAACAATGCGGGACATCAAACCCGGCGTCACAATAATAATGTGTGGACAATAGCCGACGACTACGACCCGAGCCGCCCCACTCTGCTGTTAAACTCCCACATCGACACCGTAAAACCCGCCCCGGGATGGCAGCACGACCCCTTCACTCCGCAAGTCGACGATGAAAACCGGCTTTTCGGACTCGGCAGCAACGATGCAGGGGCATCGCTTGTGTCGCTCCTCGCCGCCTATCTGTTCATGAGCGGTAAAGAACGCAGCTACAATCTCGTGTTTCTCGCATCATGCGAGGAGGAGGTCAGCGGGCGTGACGGAATTGAAGCGGCGATCCCGCTGTTGCCCCACATCGATGTGGCAATCGTGGGTGAGCCCACAGGGATGAATCCCGCCATAGCCGAGAAGGGGCTGATGGTGCTTGATGCCGAAATCGACGGAGTAGCCGGACATGCCGCCCGCAACGAGGGTGTAAACGCAATCTATCAGGCAATTCCCGTAATCGAAACACTGCGCAACCTGCGACTGCCGAAGGAGTCGGCGACTCTCGGCCCGGTAAAGATAAGCGTGACGCAGATAAACGCCGGCACACAACACAACGTAGTGCCTTCGCTGTGCAAGATGGTTGTCGATGTTCGCACAACCGATGCCTACACCAACGAGGAAACGCTTGCCTTGCTGCGCGAAGCGGTGCCGCAATGCAGGCTCACGCCACGCTCAACACGCCTTAACCCGTCGGGAATATCGCCCGATCACCCCATAATAAGGCGTATGACAATATTAGGAGCCGAGCCTTTCGGATCGCCAACCCTCAGCGATCAGGCACTTATGCCCTGGCAGTCGGTAAAGCTTGGTCCCGGTGACTCGTCACGCTCCCACACAGCCGACGAGTACATAACTCTTGACGAAATACGCGAAGCCATAGCTACATATATAGCCCTACTCGACGGACTGAACATCTAAGACTACGTTCCCCAATATTTCATATTAAGGATTGAATTTCGTAACTTTGCAGAAATTTTTAAAATCGAATATTCATGGCTTTACAATGCGGCATAGTAGGACTACCCAATGTGGGCAAGTCAACACTTTTCAACTGTTTATCCAATGCGAAGGCTCAATCGGCCAATTTCCCGTTCTGCACAATCGAGCCCAATGTGGGAGTAATAACCGTGCCCGACGAGCGACTCAACAAGCTTGTCGAGATGTGTGAACCCCGCAGCGTGGTGCCGGCCACCGTCGAAATCGTTGATATCGCCGGACTTGTGAAAGGCGCAAGCAAGGGTGAAGGACTCGGCAACAAGTTCCTCGCCAACATACGCGAAACCGATGCCATACTTCACGTGTTACGCTGCTTCGACGACGACAACATAACCCATGTCGACGGAAGCGTCGACCCCGTGCGCGACAAGGAGATAATCGACTATGAGCTTCAGCTAAAGGACCTTGAAACAGTGGAGGCACGAATGGCCAAGACTCAGAAACAGGCTCAGACCGGAGGTGACAAGGTGGCCAAGATGCAATATGAAGTACTGCGACAGTACAAGGAGGCCCTCGACCAAGGCAAGCCTGCACGCTCGGTGCAGTTTGAGAGCGTCGACGAACAAAAGTTTGCCCGCGACCTGTTCCTGCTCACCAACAAGCCCGTGCTCTACGTGTGCAATGTCGACGATGCATCGGCAGTCAACGGCAACAAGTATGTCGAAGCCGTGCGCGAAGCCGTCAAGGACGAAAACGCCCAGATACTCATCGTTGCCGCACAGACCGAAGCCGACATCGCCGAACTCGACACCTGGGAAGAGCGTCAGGAGTTCCTCAACGAAATCGGTCTTGAGGAGTCGGGTGTGAGCCGACTGATACGCTCGGCCTACGCGCTGCTCAATCTGCAGACCTATTTCACCGCAGGTCCCGACGAAGTGAGAGCATGGACATTCATGCGCGGCTCCAAGGCACCCCAATGCGCAGGAATCATACACACTGACTTTGAGAAAGGATTCATACGTGCCGAAGTCATAAAATATGATGACTACGTGACACTCGGAGGCGAAGGCGGCGTAAAGGAAGCCGGCAAGCTGAGCATCGAGGGCAAGGAGTATGTAGTGCAGGACGGCGACATAATGCATTTCCGATTCAACGTATAGAGTCACCCCACATCCATTCAAGAGTCCACACCGTCGGGATTGTCGAAGTCGAAGCACAGCTGACGCCACACAGGCCCGACGGCTGTCATGTCACGCGGATTTGAAACCGAAAGTCCTATAAGTCTTATGGGATGTGACGCATAGTCCACCTCATTGACAAGTTTGCGTCCGTTGGCGATAATCTTTTCGAGAGTGTCGATGGCCTCATGTCCCGGCAGCGTGACACTGCGCGTTATCTGCACAAAATCGTGAAACTTCACCTTCAGCGTCAGCGTAGAGCCTTGGAATCCTTTGCGCTCAAGACGGCTGTACAACTCCTCGGCGGCCTTGACAAACTCGATGTCGACCGACGACGAGTCGTTTATATCCTCGTCAAGAGTGTGCTCACACCCTATCGACTTTCTGATTCTCACAGCTTCGACAGGACGATTGTCAATGCCTCGGGCAAAGTCATAGTAGACCAATCCGGCCTTCCCGAAAGCACGCGTCAGTATGCGCTTGGGACAGTCGCGCAGCTGCGCCCCGTTGTGAATGCCCATCGAGTGCATCTTTCCGGCCGTCACGGGCCCCACTCCCCAGAAATCCTCAATCGGCAACCTGGCTATAAAGTCAAGCGCCTGTGACGGATGTATCGTACACAACCCGTCGGGCTTACGGTAATCCGACGCAATCTTTGCAAGAAACTTGTTGTAGGACACTCCCGCCGAGGCCACGAGATTAAGACGCTCGCGAATTTTGCGCTTTATCTCGCGGGCAATGTCGACACCCAGTTCTATGCCCGGCTTGTTGACCGTGACATCGAGAAACGCCTCGTCGAGCGATATAGGTTCGATAATGTCGGTGTATTCATGAAATATGTCATGGATGCTCTGCGACACGCTCTTGTAGACATCCATTCGTCCATGAACGAAAATAAGTTCGGGGCATATACGCTTGGCTTTCTGCGACGACATGGCCGACCTCACACCGTAGCGGCGCGCCTCATAACTTGCAGCAGCCACCACCCCGCGACGCTCGGCGTGACCAACAGCAACCGGACGGCCTCGCAGCTCGGGATTGTCGCGCTGCTCGACCGAAGCATAGAAAGCGTCCATGTCAATGTGAATTATCTTGCGTTCATTCATAGCCCCTGCAATCATTGGTGGGTGTGCAAATTTACCCATTTTTTTGTAACTTTGCACTGTTTTTTTCACGATATCACCTATGTCAAACCTGTCACTTAAGCTTAAGAATATTGCTTCCGACTCCAATTTCCCCATACTCATGGCATTGTGCTGTGTACACTGCTTCAACGACCTTCTCCAGGCCGTCATCTCGGCCGTGTATCCCATGCTGAAGGACGATCTGTCGCTCAACTTTGCCCAGATAGGCCTGATAACTCTCGTTTACCAGATAGCGGCATCAGTGTTTCAGCCGGCTGTGGGATTGGCATTTGACAAGCGCCCCTTTGTAGGTAGCCTGCCCATGGGAATGTGCTCCACCACGCTCGGCATCATCTTGTTTGCCTGGTCGTCATCGCTTGCCATGGTACTTGTGTCGGTGTTTCTTGTAGGTGTAGGTTCGTCGACACTCCACCCCGAAGCGTCACGCATAACATCGCTCGCAAGCCACGGCCGACGCGGTCTTGCGCAATCCATATTCCAGGTGGGCGGCAACCTCGGTACATCAACAGGCCCGCTGCTCGTGGCCCTGCTCGTGGCACCCTACGGACGCCATCACGTGATGTGGTTTCTCATCATATCGGCACTCGCTTTCTACGCCATGCGCCCTATATGCCGCTGGTATCGCAGTTACCTCAACGGCATCAAGTCACGCACAAACGGCAAGACGCAGCACCACCTGCCACTGCCGTTGTCCAAGAGGCGCACGATATTCGTGATCGGGGTGCTTCTTGTGCTTATCTTCTCCAAGTACATCTACATGGCGAGCCTCACCAACTACTACACATTCTATCTTATCGACAAATTCGGCGTAAGCATCCAACACTCCCAGATATTCCTCTTCGTATTCCTTGTGTCGACAGCAGTCGGCACCCTCGTGGGCGGCCCGATCGGCGACCGTTACGGACGCAAGCCCGTGATATGGGTATCGATTCTCGGTACGGCACCGTTCAGCATGCTCATGCCCTACACCGGACTTGCAATGACGGTTGTTCTCAGCTTCTGCGTGGGATTCATGCTGTCGTCGGCCTTTCCCGCCATACTGCTTTACTCACAGGAGTTGCTTCCCAACAAGCTCGGACTCGTTTCGGGACTGTTTTTCGGGTTTGCCTTCGGCATAGCCGGAGTGGCCTCGGCCGTATTGGGCAATTTCGCCGACAGTTACGGCATCGAAACCGTGTATCACGCATGCGCCTACATGCCGCTGCTCGGACTTGTGGCCTACTTCCTTCCAAACTTGAAAAAAGATGGAGTCACAACTCTTTAATGCGATTTTAACAATGGCATAATGCCGTTAAAAAAGCTTAAAACAGAGTTCTGTTTCACCGATTAATTGGGATATTTTCATATTTTTGAACTACCGATTAAGCAAAAATTAGCCTTAGACCGACATAAAATATGATAAGACCTTTAGTGATTTTGCTATTCATCACCTTAAATTGTCTAATTTGCTCTGGTCAATCTTATAAGCTGTTCACCTCCGACCATGACATATCGAGCAGCCTCGTCATGAAAGTGTGCCAAGACAATAACGGGATGATTTGGGTAGCCACCGAAGACGGACTGAACCGATATGACGGATCCAAATTCATTGTGTTCCGAAACATACCGGGCGACTCGACATCGCTCGCAAGCAACCTTGTCAACACCATAAATGTCGACAGTAAAGGTCGCACATTCATCGGCTCCTACGCCGGTCTGCAGTTGCATGACCCGGCCACCGACACATTTTCACCGCTGGCAAAGACACCTGACGGACAAACGTTTGCAAGCGCCATCAACGACCTGATATTCCGCAAGAACGGTGAAATAATCGTAATAGGCAACAAAGTAGGTCGCATAGTCAAGGCCGACAACAAGAGCATAGTAATAGAACCTGCATTTACCGACCACCCCGAGATAGAGTATGTACACAACGGCATCGAGGACATTGACGGCGACCTGTGGCTCCTGAAAGAGGAGATGGGTACCTACAGGCTTGATTCCGACAATAACATATATCGCTATTTCGGACGCCCCGGCGACCCCGTACTCACCTCAATTACCATAGGTCGCAACGGTGTAATATATGCGGGAAGCATGAAGCACGGACTTTTCCAATTTGACAAGAAGTCCGACAAATTCATACCTGTAAATACGGTCAATAACGACCATTCGTTTGTTAAAGAACTTTACACCGATGTAAACGGTGAAATATATCTTGCCACCGATGGACGAGGGTTGAAAATATTCAACCCCATGAGCAATCAGATAAGCGATGTGAAATTTGGAAACGGCGACCTCGACTACCACAAGCAGAAAGTACACAGTGTGACCAAGGACGACAGCAACAACCTGTGGCTCGGAATTTACCAGAAGGGGCTCGTGATGCTGCCGGCTCATCCCAATTCATTCAAGTACATCGGCCACAAGTCGATAGCCAACAATGTCATCGGCTACAACTGCGTCACGACGATGTGCCGCGACGCCAACGGCATCCTGTGGGTGGGAATCGACAACGACGGCGTGTATGGAGTCAATCCCGACGGAACACAGTATGCCCACTATCTCAATCCGGTGCCCGAGGTGGTGATAAACATCTTCGAGGACTCACGCCAAAACCTGTGGCTCGGCACCTACCTGAACGGAGCCGGCATACTGAACCGCAAGACCGGACAGATCGAATTCATCAAGCTACACGACATCTACAACCGCGATGTGCAGCGATGCTACGCTTTCTCGGAGGACAACAAAGGGAACATCTGGATAGCCACAATGGGCCAGGGATTGTTCAGCTACAATCTCGACACAAAGACAACCAAGCAGTGTGACGACCTGTTGGGCAAAATAGAGTCATGGATATGCACCCTGCACTACTCTCCTGCCAACGATGTACTCTACCTCGGCACCTACAGCGGCCTCTACAAGATAGAGAATCCGTCGGGTGACCGAAAGATAAGCCAATTCTCACCGTCGAGCATCATATACTCCATGCTTGAAAGTAAATCGGGCATAATGTGGATAGCGTCGTCCAACGGCCTGATACGTTTCGACCCGAAAACCAACAGCGAAAAGCTCTATACCACCGAAAACGGGCTTCCGAGCAATGTGATCTATGCAATTCAGGAGGATGACGCGTCATCGCTGTGGATAAGCATGAACGCAGGACTCGCACAATTTAATCCCGAAAAGGAAACATTCACGACATTCTATGTCGAAGAGGGTCTGCAAAGCAACGAGTTCTACAAAAACGCGTCGTTCAAGGACAAAAACGGCACAATCTACTTCGGTGGAACCAACGGAATCACCTACTTCAATCCCAAGAACGTGATAATTCCTGGACGCAAGTGGACCGTGAGAGTAACCGACTTCTATATCCACGGCAAGCCGATAAAGGCAGGTATGAAATCAGGGGCTCGAACGATAACAAAAAATCCGGTATTCAAGGCTACGGAATTCAAGCTTTCTCACGCCGACAACTCATTCTCAATTGAATTCGGAACACGTGAGTACAACCGTCCCGAATCGCTGATCTACCGCTATTCGCTTGATAATGAAAAGTGGATCGACCTCCCCCACGGAACCAACGCCGTAAATTTCAGCGATGTATCGCCCGGAAGCCACACACTGCGAATTGTTGCCGTAGACAACGGCATCCAGTCAGATGAATCGGTGATTACAATCAGCATCGCCCCGGTGTGGTATAACTCATGGTGGGCCAAGCTGATTTACCTCATAATCGTGCTTGGCGTGATATATTACGCTTACTATGTCATGCAGATGCGTGCACGCCGCAAGAGAGAGGCAATCGAGCGAAACTACGAGGCTCAAATCAATGAAGCCAAGCTTCAGTTTTTCATAAATATATCGCACGAGATACGCACGCCTATGACGCTCGTGATGAGTCCGTTGCAAAAGCTCATGGCATCCGATGACAATCCGGCGCGCCAGAAGGATTACCGCACTATCAACCGAAACGCCAAGCGAGTTCTGCGACTTGTCAATGAACTGATGGACATCAGGAAAATCGACAAGGGCAAGATGATGCTTTCGTTTACCGACACTCCCATCGTACCGTTTATCGACGACCTCTGCGACCTATTCAAGCCCGTAGCCGACAGCAAGGACATCACCCTGACATTTGACCACGAGGGACATGACGACATGGAGCTGTGGGTCGACCCGGCCAACTTCGACAAAATCATCATGAACCTGCTGTCGAATGCAGTGAAATACACTCCCAACGGCGGTAAAATCGACATAAAGCTGGCATCGGGAACCGACGACAACACCACCGGGCCGCTGCACCGATATGCTGAAATCAGCGTCACCGACACGGGTATAGGCATACCCGAATCGGAACGACAGCACATATTCAAGCGTTTCTATCAAGTGCGCAACAATCAGACAGGAGGCACCGGCGTGGGACTCCACCTCACAAGTTCGCTTATAAAGCTTCATTACGGCACAATCAACATCGAGGACAATCCCGAGGGACAAGGCACCCGCTTCGTCGTGAGAATACCGCTCGGACACGAGCATCTGCCTGTCAACCAGCTCAACATACCCCTGGCACAGTCGTCAGTGCCCAAGCACACAACCAACATGGTACTCGTGCCCGACATCAATGAAACCGACAACGACAACGTGAAGGTAAAGGTGAGCGAACGCGTACTGGTGGTCGAAGATGACGAAGAGATTCGCAACTACGTGGCTCACGAGTTGTCGACCCACTACAAGGTAGACACGTGCGCCAACGGCAAAGAGGCGCTTGACATAATATTCAAGCAGCAACCCGACCTCGTGATAAGCGACGTGATGATGCCTGAAATGGACGGTCTTGAACTGACACGACGCATAAAGAAGAACATCAACCTCAACCACATACCCGTAGTGCTGCTTACGGCGAAAAGCCGCGAGGAAGACAACCTTGAAGGTCTTGAAACCGGTGCCGATGCCTATCTGACCAAGCCGTTCAACATCGACATTCTCATAAAAACAGTCAACAACCTGCTCAAGAGTCACCAGCGGTTGCGCAACACTTTCAGCGGCAACCAGACACATGACGAAAAGGTCGACGACATCGACACGACATCGAGCGACGACAAGCTCATGGAGCGCATCATGAAGGTTCTCAACAAGAACCTCGGCAATCCCGACATAACGGTGGAAACACTCGCCAACGAGATAGGCATAAGCCGCGTACACCTCCACCGCAAGCTGAAAGAGCTTACCAATCAGTCGCCCCGCGACTTCATCCGCAACACACGCCTGCGCAAGGCGGCCAAACTTCTTGTCGAGAAGAAGCTCACTGTGGCCGAAGTGGCCGACCTTACAGGATTCCGCAATCCCAACAACTTCGCTACATCGTTCAAGGAGTTGTTTGGCGTTTCACCCACCGTATATATGGAACAACACCCCGACTCACCGGAAGAGTGAGCGGGGTGTCATCCCAATTTTCATTAAATAAATGAAACGCGATGCCGTCCTTCTACAGGTCGGCATATACAGTTATTACATCGCCGGGGGCGGTGTCAATGTCGTATTCATATATTTCAGGGAGGTCGACACGGACATCGGCAGCATTACCGTTAACAATGGGCTTAGCCACCTTGGCGCTTGCATAGAGCGGATTGGGGCATGGGCCCGAAGCCTTGCGCAGATTGTCGCCCTTCAGCGGCACATAGGAACGCAGGCGCAGAACACCGCCGTTACGCGAGGCAATGCGCGCTTCGCTGAGTTTTCCATCGTTCCATGTCATGTTGACATCGAAGTTTCCGCGAGCCTTCAGTCCGGTCACGCTTCCGGCGTTCCATGCATCGGGAAGAGCGGGCAGCAACTGCACAGCTCCGTCGTGACTCTGAAGAAGCATCTCGGCCACACCGGCAGTAAATCCGAAGTTACCGTCGATCTGGAACGGCGGATGCGCGTCAAACATGTTGGGATACAATCGTCCGTCAGGATATTTGCGTGCGCTGCGGTCGTCGGGCAGCAGTGAGATGAGATTGCGCACTATTTCGTAGGCATGATTGCCGTCGAGCAGTCGCGCCCACAGGTTGAGCTTCCATCCTATGCTCCATCCGGTAGCCTTGTCACCGCGCTGGTTCAATGTATTACGTGAGCCTGCGAAAAGAACGGGATTGGCATACGGCGAAATCTGATTGCTCGGATAGAGTCCGTAGAGATGTGACACATGGCGATGCTCGTCACGTGGATTATCGGCATCGACAAGCCATTCCTGCAACTGTCCGTGACGGCCCACCTGCATGGGAGGCAGACGGTCGATAGTGCGGCGCAGCGAATCACGGTAAGCGGCATCCACTCCGAGAACCTCGGCAGCCAGCATAACGTTGTTCATCGCGTCAAACGCTATCTGATTGTCCATCGTGCATCCTGCTATAATTATAGAGCCATCACTGCTGTAACCGTGCTCGGGCGATGTAGAAGGGACGGTAACGAGCCATCCGTGACGGGGATGCTCCACCATATTGCTCATGCAGAAATCGGCACAACCCTTCATTATGGGATAGTACTTCTTCAAGAACTCCTTGTCGCCGGTATAGAGGTAGTGCTGCCACAAGTGGGTAGCAAGCCATGCACCGCCATTGGGCCACATGCCCCAGGCAGCGGCATCAACGGGACCGCAAGCGCGCCATATATCGGTGTTGTGATGGGCAACCCATCCTTTTGCGCCGTATAGCTCGGAGGCGGTAACGACACCAGTTTTCGACAGATCGGTAATCATGTCAAACAACGGCTGATGTGTTTCGCTCAGGTTGGTAACCTCGGCGGGCCAATAGTTCATCTCGGCATTTATGTTGAGAGTGTATTTGCTGTCCCACGGAGCATTTGAGCTTGCATTCCATATACCCTGAAGATTGGCAGGCTGTCCGCCGGGCTGGGAAGAGCTGATGAGCAGGTAACGTCCATACTGGAACAACAGCGCGGCAAGCTGCTCATCGCCTCCGTCACGATAGGCCGCAATGCGACTGCGTGTGTCGGCTTTCGACTTGGAACTGCTGGGGAGATTCAGTGTCACACGACCCATCATGTTTTTATAGTTGCGCACGTGCATGGCCGCAAGCATGAAATAGGGACGCTTCATGGCCGCAGCCAGAGTCTTTGAAGCCGATGCAAGAGCATCGCCGCTTGTGTTGTTGTAACTTACAAAGTTGGTGGCACCCGAAATGTAGATTGTGGCATTGCCCGCATCCTTTACCGAAAGCGAGTCACCGCTGCACGACAGCTGTCCGTCGGTTACAACCTTGACAATTGCAGCGGCATGCAATGCCGCGGGAACACCTTCCTGCTCTACCCCGTTTATCGAAATCGTGAGCGAGTCGCCCGAAGCCTTGACTGTGTGCTCGAGCTGACAAGAGTAACCGAGATTGAAGTTGAGCGCACCCTTGCGGTCGGCCTCGATTGTCATAACGATTATGTCGTTGCCAAATGGAGCAAAAGCAGTGCGACGATAACGCACGCCGTCGACAACATAGGTAGTGGCCGCCATGGCGTTGTCAAGGTCGAGTGTACGGGAGTAGTCGCTGTAGTTGTTTTGTCCGGGGAAATTGAGGAACAGGCTTCCGAAGGGAAGATAACGCATTCCGTGCTGCGGAGTCATGAATGTAGCATCGATGAGTTTCTGGGCCTCGCCGAACTTGTCGGCAAACACCAGTCCGCGTATCGAGTCAAGAGCCTGACGGGCAGCAGGGTTGTTGTTGCTGTAGGGACCGCCGGCCCAGAATGTTTCTTCGTTCAACTGAATCTCGTCACGCGGAACTCCGCCGTATATCATGGCACCCATCTTGGAGTTTCCGATAGGCAGAGCCTCAACCCAGGTCTTGGCCGGCTCATTGTAGGTGAGCCTCATGTCGCCGGGTACAATCGACACCTCGGCGGGAACGCCCATAAGCTCGAGCATCTTAAGCGCATAACGCTCGCCGAGCTTGCGATAGCCCTGAGCGGTGAAATGCAGTCCATCGGGAGCGCCCTGACATCCGGCCGACGATATGACATGGCCCGTAGGTATAACCTCGGGAATCTTGGCAATGATCGTATTCATGCCGGCACAGTGGCCGCCCGATTCGGCAGGAAGCATCTCGCCTACAAGCAACGGCACATCCTTGGCCTTGAGCTTCAAGTCCTTCAATAGTCGGTTATAGACTTTCTTGACCTTGTCGAGCCACTCGATTTCGCCGTTATTTGACTCGCCCTGATGAACCAATATACCCTTGATCACACCATCCTTCTGAGCTGAACGGGCAAGTTCAACAAGATGACGATAGGGATGACCGTCGTAGGATGACGCAAAGTTCTTCATCCAGTCGGCCTGCTTGGAAAGATATTCTTCGCATATATCTTCGTCAAACAGCTCTATCTTGCAGCCGCCAATGGCGACATTGATCACGCCCACCCTTACATCCTCGGGGAGATTGGCAACCAAAGTGCGTCCGAAATAATCGGCCGGAGTCAATCCGGTGTTGCAACGAGCCAACGGCGGAACGGCTGTGTACCACTTGCCTTTTTCACGTCCGAGTTCGGGACAATCCACCGCCGACATCATCAGCTGTCGCGGGCTTATGCCAAGTCGGTCACACTCTTCAATGGGAGCGTTACCCTCCATGTTGGACTGTCCTAAACAAAGGTATATGTGAAAGTTTTTGTCGGGATGACTCTTGGCCGACAAGCCAAGAGCCATCACCATCAACAAAATCCAAATACTTCTTTTCATATTCGTTAACTTTTTAATTATTCAAGGATACCGCCACCTATCGTCTGCTCTACAGGTATCATCAAGCCGTTTTCATCGTAATTGAGTTTGTCGACACACACTGCACGACGACCGATTGCACCGGGAATGCTGTCGATTGTAAGGTCGGCATTGTGATAGAAGAGATAGGTCTGACCGTTGAAATCGGCAATTCCCGGGTGTATTGTGAAGCTGTTCTTGGCAGCACCGGTCACCTCACCGCGCGGAGTCCACTCGCCATTGACACTGTCGGCTGTGGCATAAGCGATAGTTTCACCGCCGTTACCTATTGAAGCATAGGTCAAATAGTAGATGTCGCCACGCTTGTGCAGCCAGGGTCCCTCAACGTAACGAGGTACATCGACAACCTTTATGTCGCCGTCGATTTCGATCATGTTGGGCTTCAGCTTGGCAAGGAAGCAGGTTCCGTTACCCCAGCACAGCCATGCATCGTCACCGTCGATAAGCACTGTGGGATCGATGTCGTTCCACCATCCGCGCTTACCGTTGTCGGTCATGTCATCCGATACAAGAGGCTTGCCGATTGCATCTACAAACGGCCCTGTGGGGCTGTCGCTCACGGCAACACCCACTGCATAACCGGGATACTCCTCGTTGCCCTGCAAAGTTGTATAGTAATAGAACTTACCGTCACGCTCAACCACCTGCGAAGCCCAGGCATCGCCCACTTCACGGGTCTTCTGCGACCAGGCAAAGTCGGAGGGGCGCAACACTACACCGTGGTCGGTCCACTCCTTCATGTCGGGAGTAGAGTAGCACAGCCATTCGGTGATGTTGAACTCCTTGCCGCCCGAAGCCGAGTCCTGACCGGCATAGTACTCGTCATGTCCTACATAGAGGTAAAGACGGCCGTCATGCACCATCGGGGCCGGGTCGGCGGTAAACTTGTTTTTCACGATAGGATTGCCTACGAAAGCGAAAGTGCTGTCCTTTGGCTCTTCGGTATTGGCTTCACCCTTTTTTGTTCCTGTACCGGCACAGCTTGCAAGCATGCACAGTACAGCCATTGCAATGTAAGATTTCATTTTTTATCTAAAGCTTGTTATTCTGCGTTTAATTGAATTGCCAGTAGTCCCATTCAAACAGATTGTCACCGTCGCCCTTGAAGCAGAACACTACATCGTGTACACCCTTGGCTCCCTTGACCTTGCACTCCGACAAAGAGAAGTCGGCTGATGACTTGAGGGGAAGTGTTGCTACCACGGGACCCTTGTCGCTGTCAAGACGCACCTCGATTACCGCACCCGGCTTGGCGTTGCGGGTTGCCGCTTTGAAGTTCTTGGCGCCTTTCTTGCCGAAATCGACACCGCGCAATGTGAGCGTTTCGCCATTGTCAATGTTGTTGACGCATATACCTCCGTCGGCGAGAGGAGCGGTCTTCAATCCGTAGCCCCAAGCCATTGTTTCGGCCTCAACTCTGCGATAGGGGTTGAAGAATTCTATCTGCTCGAGAACGTTGTCCTTCCAATAGGGAACCTCCTTGATAGTTCCATCTGGATTGTAGTGCATTTCGGCTGCTGAAACCGAACGGCGTTCCTTGTGCTGGTCGGTTTCAATGCGCAACAGGTCATAATTCAATCCGAACACATAGGATTTTCCCTTATAGTCGATTATACCGGGATGGTTGCCGCGAGTGCGCTGAGTGTGGTCCATGATGTGACCCTTGTATTCCCAAGGCCCTGTGGGGCTGTCGCTCATAGCATAGCCTATACCCTCGGGGCAGCATGTCGACGCAAACGCGAGATAGTAGTGTCCGTTTCTCTTATAGAACCATGGCCCCTCCTGATAATCTTCGATATGAGGCAGTTTCACGATGTCACCCGAATAGGAAATCATATCCTCGTTCAGCTTCACATAGTAAAGATTGGGATTTCCCCAATACATGTAAGCCTGTCCGTCATCATCGATGAACACCGTAGGATCTATGTCGTCCCAATGCTCTTTCTGCCAAACAAGCGCCTTGCCTATGGGATCCTTAAACGGGCCGTAAGGCGAATCGGCTACGAGCACGCCTATACCGTTACCGTGAATCGGGCAATACATGTAGAACTTGCCGTTACGCTCGATTACCTGTTCGGCCCAGGCTCCGTTATCCTTGTCAATCCACTTGAAATCCTTCAATGAAGCCACAGCGCCCCGGTCGGTCCAGTTAACCATGTCGGTTGAAGTGTAAAGCAGCCAGTCAAGCATCTTGAATCCCTCAGCATCATCCTCATCGTGAGTAGTGTAGAGGTAAATAGTGTCATTATATACCATCGGCGCGGGGTCGGCGGTGTACTTTGTCTGAATCAGCGGATTCTGAGCCGCAGCAAATGGAGCCCCCAAAGCAACCAGTGCTCCAAAAGTCATTAAATCAATAATTTTCATGAAATGTGCATATATGGATTTATGGTTAATACCTATTTTGCATTGCCAACTACGACGAGGCCGCCCTTGCTCGGAATAGACACCTTGAGAGGCTTCTTCTTGTTGAGCTTCATCTCCTTGGCGGTGCCGTTGAGAGTCTTGTCGTCGGTATACATCATGACGGGCTGCTCGCGGTCGAGCATGGGAAGTTCAAGCGACAGCTCACACGGAGCGTCCTGAGCGTTCACACCCGCAATGTACCACTTGTCGCCGTTGCGGCGTGCCACAACGACATAACGACCGGGGTAACCGTCGATGAACTCAATGTCGTCCCATGTAGTGGGAACGCTCTTCATGAAATCGATAGCCCATGCCGGAGCATCGGTGAGGTTGTTGGGAGCAAGAGCGAAGTGCTGCACGGGACTCTGGAACAACACCGCTGTAGCGAGAGCAAATACATCGGATGTCACGCGTCGGCTGCCTCGGTTGGGTTCGTTCTTATAGTTGTAGAACTTGTTGAGCGCACTGCCGCCGAAGTCCATGCTGCCCACAGTGTTGCGAATGAACGGATGCAGTGTTGCGTTGAAAGCCTCGGCGTCGCAGCTACCCTGCGAGAAGTGCAGGTTCTCGCTTGCAAGCACGGCTTCGCTCGCAGCATAGTTGGGATACATTCTCTCCCATCCGCGAGGCAACGTGCAGCCGTGGAATATGACGAGAAGTCCGTAATCATTGGCATCGGCGAGAATATCCTCATAGATGCGCATCATCTCCTGCTTGTCACCGCCGAAAAAGTCGACCTTTATGCCGCGAATGCCGTTGTCGTGCATCCACTTCATCTCACGGCGACGGGCGATTGCGTTATCCATGATGCCACGCGGTCCCTGCGGAGCGTGATTCCAGTAGCCGTTGGAGTTGTACCACAGATAGAGGTCAACGCCCTTTGACTTTCCGTAACGTGCAAGCTCTTCAATCTTGTCATAGCCTATCTGGGTGTCCCAAAGCGCATCTACAAGTATCGACTCATAGCCCATGGCGGCCGAGAAGTCGATGTAACGGCGCTGCTCATCGTAATTTGTAGCACCGTCCATACCTATGATCCAGCTCCATGAGCCCTTGCCGTAGTCGTAATTCTGTGACGGTTCATATTTGCATGACACAACATCAAAAGGAGCGGTGGTTTCAACGATGGGAGCGAGGTCGGTTCCCACGGTGATTATGCGCCACGGAGTTTCACCGGGAAGAGGTATTCCGGCAAAAGCCGAGCCGAGTCCGTTCATCTCACCTTCCTGGGGATAGCCTATGGTGTAGGTGTTGCCGTTACCTCCCATGAGTCGGCTTGCACAGTAACCGCCGTCGACTCCTGTTTCGGAGATGAGAGTCCATCCCTTGTCGCCGTTACGGAAAAGGCAGGGGAATGAGTAACCAGCGCCAAAACCGTTCTTGCCAAGTGCATCGTCAACGGTATAGGAAGTTTCGTAACTGGGCGAAGTGCCGGCGAAACCGCCCATAGGCTTACTCTGCGGACACAGGAATGTAGTTGTGCCGTCGGGCATGACAAATCCGGTAGCCTCGCTCTTGACGACGCTGCTGCGTCGGTCGCGCTGCGGATATATGTGATACTTGAATGCGACATCATTGTCGGCTACCTGAAAGATGACATCATATACCGGCTTGCCGTCACGTGTGAATTTGAATGTGCGCTGATTGGCGTTATAATCAACGTTGCTTTTCTTGATGTTGGGAAGCGAATAGCTCTCATGAATTTCGGTCACGGGCGTAACTTCGGTCATGGTCATGCCTGAAGTGTAGTCACCCAAGTCGCTTACAAAGCCCAGCGGCGACGGCATCAGGAAATCGACTCCGTCGTATTTCACACTGTATTTCGGAGTGCCCGCTGCATCGGTCACTTCAACGCTGAGTTTGCCATCGGGACTCGACACAACATCTGACGCAGCAGATGCCGAGAGCGCCGTGGCCAATCCTAAAAATAATAGACTGAATTTATCCATTGCAATAAAAAAAATCTTTGGTTATTTAACAAAATTAAGCCTAAAATGCGAATATGACAACTAAATATGTAACATAAATCTCTACCCATGTTACGATGCAGCTATTTGACCCTCATTCGTTATCCGATAATAATAAATTTCACTATTTTTGCAAAAAAGTCACGCTATGTCACCAGTAAAAAATAAAGTCAAATTCACACTAACGCCCAATATCATCACATTATCGGCATTCATTGTATTCTCATACATGCTGCTCGCAGTGAAAAACGGGTACATGTTACGATGGTATGATGAGATGTCACTATTCCTGCCCGACAGAATTTTCTTCGATTCATTCATGAACTATCCGGGAGGAATATTGCGTTACATCGGCGCGTTCCTCACACAATTAATGTACTATCCCTGGCTGGGTGTAACGATACTTGTTGCGCTGTGGATTTTCATGTCATGGGTAATCAAGCTCGCTTTTTCGCTTGACGGATCGGCCTATCCGCTCACCATCGTAGCACCGCTGCTGATGATTGCAACCATAGTGCAGCTCGACGAGGCATGGCTTTCGCTCAACACTCCGGGTTACCTATTCTCCAACACATTCGGATTTACGCTGTCGACAGCAGCGTTACTTGCCTATCGCTCCATCGGCAATCCGCTGTTAAGAGCCGTTACAGGAGTGATAATCGTTGCAACATACCCGCTTTTCGGCTTCTTCGCCCTGCTCGCCGGGGTAATGTGCATTGCCTGTGAGGCGGTTACAATAACGCTCTCGCGCCGCTATGGAGGCATTGCGGCCGTCGTAGTGACGATTGTAGCAATAATTGCAGTTCCGCAACTCTACTTCAGATATATGCCGGGAACTACGGTCGACAACAACTGCCTCTATGTCAAAGGTCTTCCCGAGCTGATGATGAAGGGATGGGACATGTATCTGTGGATTCCATTGATTGCCACGAGCCTGCTGTTGGTGATATTGGCTGCGACGCAGAAATTAATCGGCGAAAAATTCAAGTCGTCGAAAGGAGTAAACTATCTCACCATCGCGTGTGCGGTGCTGACGGCTCTCTACGTATATTCGGCCGGACAGAAAAGCGAACAACTGCGTGCCACGGTGTTGATGTTGTATCACATCGACCATAACCGATGGGACAATGTAGTGAACGTTATGTCACGCGTGAAGGAACAACCCGACTATAACATGACGCTGCTCAACAACACTGCATTGATAAAACTCGGAGGAGGTGCCAACAGCACGATAAAACCTCGAAACACACCCGACGGCAATCCCCGAAAAAATGAATCATTCACAATGACCGCATTCGTGCAGGTTCCCGTGAACTACCACCTCGGCAAGACCAACCAATCATACCGATGGGCGATGGAGCACTCGGTGAAATACGGCAAACGCGTGTATTTCCTCAAATACATGGTGAAATGTGCGCTGCTAAACGATGAATTCAAGCTTGCCAAGCGTTACAACGACCTGTTGATGTCGACAATGTTTCACCGCAACTGGGCCGAACACTACAACCGTTACATCGAAAATCCCGAATTGATGAAACAGAGCCAAGAGTTCATGTCAATACCCAAACTGATATTGGCCGATTGAGCTATTCAACCGAGATGGAAACGAACTTTACAGGACATGCATCGCCGAGAACGGCATCGAGCAACTCGGCTCGCGGCACCTCAACCGGCGCTACAAAAAATTCAGGAACATTATAGGACTTCATCAGGTGACGATAGTAGTCAGGCGACTCCTGCGGCACGACAAATGCCTTTGAGGCCTTTCCTTCGGGAGAAAAATAGGTTATATAGGGACGCGTATAAGATCCGTCGTCACGACGCGAACTGAACACGATCCAACGCGAATTGGACGACCAGGAATGGTAGCTTTCAGTGTCGTCACTGTTGGCTTCGGTAAGCTCACGGTTCTCACCGGTTTCCAAATCAACTACATAGAGGTCGCTCTCAGGATGCCATATATGGAATGTGCCGAACGGGGCCATGCTGTAGAGCAGGTAACGTCCGTCGGGCGACACTCGGGGAAGTAACGCGCTTTTTCCCGATGACGCTACATTGACAATCGTATCGGGGCGGGAGAAACGATAGGTTTCGGGATCGAAGTCACGGTACACTATGTCATAACGCACGCTGTCATACTTTTCAATGATGTTTCCGGGTCCTACACCTTCGGGATAGGCGGCAACCGAATAGTAAAGGCGCTTGCCGTCGGGATGCCATGCCGGGAAGGTTTCCTGCAGAGTCGTGTCGGCTGCGATGTTGCGCACTTCGTCACGGTCGATGTCGTAGAGAATCATGTCGGACTTCGTGTCGTAGACCTCAACCTTGCGGTCGCCCACCGAAAAGAATCGCTGCTTGGTGGTGTTGACCGAATAGGCAATGAGATTGAGCGTAGGATGCCATGCGGGATAAACTCCGGCCGCCAACGTGCTGTCGGTCTTCAGATTCACCTTGCGCACTTTGCCATCGGTCATCAATACCGTGCCGCCATGGAACTGACGCACATGAAACTGCGAACTGCCGTCGCGATATTGGTTACGCGGCACGTGACAGTTGATGCAGAATCCTCGGCTGTCGTCGTTAAGTAACGTGTTGTTGAACACCACATCCTCATCAAACGATGTCAAGTCACGCTGATTGATGGTGAGCAGGGCATATTGCTCATAGGATGGTTCGATAAGTCGGTAAGAGATGTAAGGGTCTATATCGTCGGGAGCCACAGTGTTGGAAAACGTGTAACGCTTCCACTTGCCGCTGTCGTCCTTTACATACACTTCATAGTCGAGTGTCTTTCCGCGATTGGCTTCAAGCAGTTTATGCCAATCGTCGATATTCCACTTCACCACACGGCCGGCGGCAGTGAGTTCACCGCCGTCGGCCCCTGTGATGCGTGTTACGTATTCTTTGCCGGGATTTACAATCTCAAAGTTCATCGGCGCGATATTGGGAGGTATCACTATCCCGGTATAGTCGGGAGTGATTTCGGGAGCCGTGCCGGCATCCGTCACATTATCGACAGGCACACTTGCGGTGCAGCCTGCAATGTATATCGCACATAGAAATGCCGAAAGGCATTTGAGAATGTAATCCATAACTAAAGAATCGATGTGATAATTTTTTTCTTTAGCTAAGTTACACAATTAAATTGATTCCGAGCTATTTCCAGCAGGACAAATTACACGATAATTGCCACTGAGGTGCATGAATGCAAAGAGTCGCAGCAATCCGTCGTAATAAGCGTCGAAATAACCGTCATCGTAGGGCTGATGACCCGAATTCCACAGCTTGTGGATGAACTCATAGCACTTGGGATCGGTACATGCGAGAGAAACCGCAGCCGAAGTAGCCACAAGCCCGAGTGAGTGACGCAGTTTTGTCTTACCTCCGGCTGAAGCTATGCGCTCAACTGTAGAGCCGTCGACATTGTACTGGTCAACGAAGTCATCGATACCCTGTGAGTAGAGGAAGTCCTGAATGCGGTTGCCATAGGCACGCTGCCAATCGCCGTCGGCACACGACCAAGAGTAATCAAGCGCAATGTTCATGGGCACACGCCAAGAGTCGAAGCGGAAAGCGTCGCCGAAAATGCCGTTACGGCCGAGCAGTGTACCGTCGTAGTTGCTGTAGTCGGGGTTTAGGCCGGTAACGGGGTGAGTACACTTGTGCAGATATTCGCGGCTTGCCTGAGCACACTCAAGCCAATACTCCGAACGGTTGTCGCCGGCCCATTTGGCCCATACTTCGTAGAATGCGGGCAGATGATAGGAAGGGTCGGTATAGCGTCCCCCCCAACGATCGGGGGTAAATGTAATGAGCTTGTGGTTGACATCGATCAACGGAGCCACACGGTTGTGACCTGTCTTGAGCATCGACTTGTCAAGGATGTTACGTGCCTCGGCAAGATAGTTGATGCCGGTGTCATTGCCCCAGCGGTTGGAGGCGAATATAAGCGATGTGATGTAGTAGAGCTCACCGTCGGAAGCAGGGCCTTGAGAGTTACGTGTACCGTCGGTCTTGCAGCTCCATGCAAAGTATCCGTCCATGTCACCCGAAGAGTGCTGCATGTACTTGCGGCACCAACGCCACAGGCGATCAAAGACATCCTTCTTGTCAAACTGAACGGCAATCATCATTCCGTAGGACATACCTTCGGTGCGCACATCATGGTTCTTTATGTCGGAGATGTAGGCCATCGAATCGCCCACCTCAAAGTAAACCTTGTTGGGACCGTGGAAAACGCTGTCGTAGATGGCGGCAAGCTTGGCATCGATTTCGGCCTGAGAATATCCGGCCTCGGCAAACATGTTGCGGTAACGACCTGTGGTCATAGCGCCCGCTGTCCAGGGAAGAGCGTCAAAGCCCACCCAGTCGACATCGACGCGGCCGTTCTGAAGAGCCACCACGAGGTCATGAACGCCAAGAGGAGCATCGCCGACGATGTCGGCTGAAACTACACGCCAGTCATTGCACTTGGGCACCTTTATCGAAGCAACCTTCTTGCCCTTGGGACCGTCGACGAGCACATTGAGCGTGCCTCCTGCAGATGACTTAACGCGGGCCGAAACGGTCTTGACGGGCTTCTCACCGAAGTTTACCTTATTATAACGTACCCATGAACCGCCCTTGCTGAACGAGCTCTTCCAGCCGTCAAACTTGTTGTCGGGATTGAGGAAGTCAATCTTGACACCCTTGGGGCTTATGTCGCTGTAACGGTCAATCTCAATGTGACGACGAGCATCGGATATACCTACGCCACGGAGAGTGGGAACTACCGGACGGATAGTGCCGTCGGCATTGAACTCAAGCGAGTCGATGCGAGCCGAACGGTTCTTGTCAAACTCGGGAGAGTAGTCGTTGTGATGATAGAAGAGATACCACTGACCGTTGTACTCTACAATCGAGTGATGGTTGGTCCAGCAGCCTGTAGGCGATTCTTCCATTATAGTGCCCTTGAACTCAAACGGGCCGAGGGGATTGTCACCCATTGCATAGGCCAAAGTTTCGGTGTCCTTGCGTACCCAGGGGAATGTATAGTAGTATTTTCCTTTGCGCTCAAATACAAAAGGACCTTCCTTGAAGCCGTCGGGCAGACCTTCGATTCTCACGGGATCGGAAGCGAGCTCGACCATGTTATCCTTAAGCTTTGCTCCCATCATGCCTCCTCCCGACCAGTAGATGTAGCTCTGGCCGTCGGTGTCGATGAGGACGCACGGGTCGATACCGTTTACACCCTTGATAGGCTCACGCATAGGCATGAACGGGCCGGTAGGCGATGTCGATCGGGCAACACCTATCTGGAATCCGCGACGCTCACCCTTGGGTGCCGAAGGGAAGTAGAAGAAGTACTCTCCGTTCTTGTAAACGCAATCGGGCGCCCACATCGAATAAGAATCGGGGCGTACCCAAGGCACATTGTTCTGAGTTATTATCATGCCGTGGTCGGTCCAGTCGACAAGATTGTCGGAGGAGAATACATGATAATCGGCCATGCAGAACCATTCCTTGAGGCTCTCGATGGGGCTGGGAATGTCGTGCGATGGATAAAGATACATTTTTCCATTAAAAACTCGCGCCGTAGGGTCGGCGGTAAACTGGTCACGTACAATGGGGTTCTGGGCCGTCGCAAACATCGAGGCCAACCCTAACGCGCCGGTAGAAATGATAGTTAAAAATCGGTGGTTCATGGTGACTTTAAAAAATTACTATTATTTGAAAATTCGCTGTGCAAAACGATAGAGGCTTTCGCGCCAAACGGGCCATGTGTGGCCGCCGGGAGTTTCAAAGTACTCATACTTCAATCCCAGGTCGTCGAAACGCTTCATCATAACCTGACAATTATTGTAGGCGATATCCTCCTTACCTCCCATCGAGATCCACACATTGCGGAACTGACGGTTGAAGTAATCGGTATCCTTCTTGATGCGGTCGTAATACTTCTCGGTGTCGTTGCCCATACCGCCGGGAGCGGCCGAAGTGGCCCACCAGCCCGAGCTGAACACGCCAAGATTGCTGAAGAGTTCGGGATGCGTGATAGCGGCGTTCAACGCATGGATTCCACCCATCGAGAGGCCGGCGATGGCACGACCCTCGGGACCTGCGATGACGCGATAGTTGCTCTCGACCAAGGGAATGCACTCCTTGATGAGCTCCTCGGTGAAGTCACGGCTGTTGCCGTCGCTCATCACGATAATCATAGGCACGGCTTTGCCCTGGGCAATGAGGTTGTCCATGATTATGTCGGTGCGACCCTGCTGCGACCATCCGCGCTCGTCCTCGCCTCCACCATGCTGAAGATAGAGCACGGGGTAACGGTCGGTCGAGCTGTTGTAGCCCGGCGGAGTGTATATGAACATGCGCTTGTCGGCATTGTCGACCGACGAGTGGTAGCGACGCTGCACCACTTCGCCGTGAGGCACATCGGCCAACTCAAATCGCTTGTCACCCTCGGCATAGGGCACTTCAAGACCCGAAGCCATGACTCCGCAGCCGAAGAACGACTCGCTTGCCGGATCGGCAACCCTTGCACCGTCAACGACGAGGAAATAGTAGTGGAAACCGGGCATAAGCGAATCGGTGACACAACGCCACACACCGTTGTCGTCGCGCGTCATGTCATAAAGGCGGCCAAGGTCGAGCTGAACTTTCTTGGCTTCGGGAGCCTTCACTTCAAATGCGGCACGATTGCCGGGCAGGATGCGGGGCACCTGCGAACGACGCACTGCATTTACCGAAACTTGCCCTTCGGGCTTGCCGGCATCCCCGGCAACGATGGTGTTGCCGAGTGCCAGCGTCAAAAGCATTATGAATATCAATGTCCTTTTCATTTCTTGTCAGATTTAAATATCAACGGTAAAAATTCATTGAGGCAACGACGCCATGTGAGCCACTCATGATGAGTGCCGGGCGACTCATAGTAGATGCAGTTGATGCCGTTGTCGCGAAGGGCCTGGCTGATGCGGTCGCTTCCGAAATTCTCCTCCGAGCCCATTCCCATGAAGAGGGTGTGTACCTTGGAGTTGAAAGCGTCGGCATCGGCAAACACGCCGCCGTAGAGAGTGGGAATCTGATCAAGCGGGAGGAAGAGTGCGCCGCTGAATGTGCCTATGTGCGAGAACTTGTCAAGATTGGGCAGCGCTGTCTGGAATGTTTCGCGTCCACCCCATGAGAGGCCGGCCATGGCACGGTTGTCGCGGTCGGTGAGTGTGCGGAAGTTGCTGTCGATGAAAGGAATAATCTCCTCAAGCATGATGGGAGTGAACGATGCGCCAAACTGCTCCATCGTTTCGCCCTTGCGTGCTCCGAATGAGTAACCGCAGTTGCCGTAGTCCATAACCACAATCATGGGCACGCACTTGCCGGCAGCAATCTGGTTGTCCATGATGTTGGCCATCATGCCTTGCTGCGACCATCCGCGCTCGTCCTCGCCCATTCCGTGCTGGAGGTAGAGAACGGGATAACGCTTCTGAGGCGATGTTTCATACTCGGCGGGAGTATAGACAAAGCAGCGACGCTCGGCATTCTCCAGATTGGAGTAGTACTTGCACTCGCGCACCTGTCCGTGAGGCACGTTCTTGTCAAATGTATAGTAGGCGGCAGCCTCCTTTGACTCGGGAATCTCGATGCCGCCCGACATCTTGCCGCAGCCGAAGAAAGCCTCGGTGGCGGGGTCGATGACCGAAACACCGTCGACAACAAGGAAATAGTAATGGAAACCCTCGACAAGCGGATCGGTGGTTCCGGTCCACACGCCGTCGGCATCCTTTGTCATGTCATACTTCTTGCCGCAGATGTCGACTTTTACATCCTTGGCATCCTTAGCAGCAAGCTTAAACGTGGCGCGTGACTGTGAATCGACACAGGGATACTGCGCTTCGGGGATGTTGGTCGAAGCGGGAGTTCCGTGAGGAGTGTCGTCTACGGCCAACGCGGTCATTGGCATAAGCGCCATGACCGCAGCGGTAATTAGATGATTCATAATTGATTGATTGGTTTGTGTAGTATTTATTTTAAAGTTAGGGGCAGTGATTTCAGATTCTCCGACGAGCCGCCGTAGAGAATCTCATATTTTCCGGGAGTGACGGCCATGCGTCCCGACTTTTGGTCGTAGGTCTTGAAAGCGTCGGGAGTGAGCGTGAATGCGATGTCACGGCTTGTTCCGGCAGGCAATGTCACGCGCTTGAAGGCACGTAACGTCTTGACGGGACCACCGAAGTCACCCTCCTTGCGGATGTAGACCTGCACAACCTCGTCGCCGTCACGCTTGCCTGCGTTACGCAGCTTGATGTTGAGGTTGACATTGTCGCCGCACTTGGCCGACTTGCGGTCGAGCGAAGCCGACTCGTAGTCAAATGTAGTATAGCTCAATCCGTGACCAAACGCATAGAGCGGCTTATCCTTCATGTAACGGTAGGTGCGTCCATCCATGCTGTAGTCGAGGAAGTCGGGAAGCTGCGAGTCGTCGCGGTAGAATGTCACGGGAAGTCGTCCGGCAGGATTGTAGTCGCCGTAAAGCACCTCGGCAACAGCGGTACCGCCGGCCTGACCGGGATACCATGCCTGAAGGATGGCATCGCATATCGAATCCTCGGGAGCGAGCGCAACGGCCGAACCCGAACAGTTGACATAGACAATCTTCTTGCCCTGCGCCTTGAGGTTCTTAAGCAGATTGCGCTGCATTGCCGGAAGCTCGATCGACTCGCGGTCGCCGCCACGAAATCCGGGCACGCTCACGGGCATCTCCTCGCCTTCGAGCGACGGAGCGATTCCGCCTACGAATATCACAACATCAGCGTCACCTGCATCGGTGTCGTAGTCCTTTATCATGCCTATGTCGAAGCTGAGCAGCGCCGTGCGGTCGCCGGCACCATAGAGCAACTCTATGTCGTAGCTCTTGCCCTTCTCGGCGTTAAAGGTGCAGGTGTAGGTGTTGCGATTACCCTTGGTCGAGTTGTCGACGAGCGTAGTGCCGTCGACCGAAAGGCGACGGAAGCCGTTGTCGGTGCGCAGCTGCATGGTATAGCGTCCCGACTCCTCGGGCTTGAATGTGCCCACGTAACGCGCCGAGAAATCGGTGAGGTTGACACCGGGGGCAAACACCGTGGCACCACCTGTCGACTTGTTGACGGGAACGGTGAGTCGCTCCACGGCCACCGATTGACCGTCGCGTGACTTGTTGTTCCAATAGGTTGCGGTGATTCCCGGCCTTCCGTCGGATGACAGGAGGTTGAAGCACGACACGAAATTATTGTTGATCACGTGGTCGCATCCACGCAGATAGGGAATGTCACGCCCGGTGATGTCACGCACTCCTTCAAGCACGGTGACGGTGTGGGACGGAAATCCGTTGTAGTTGCCCCACTGCATCACCGAGTCGTTGGCGTTGGGGCCCATGACGATTACCGAAGCGTTACGTGCAAGCGGAAGCACGCCGTTGTTCTTCAACAGCGTCATCGACTTGCGCGCCATGTCGAGAGCGAGGGCGCGGTTGGCCTTGCTCTCGACAGCCGACATGGGAATCGACGCCCAGGGCGATGAAGCGTCATCGTCCATCTCGCCGAGGCTGAAACGCGCTTCAAGAAGTCGCATGACGCTCTCGTCGATGGCTTCTTCGGTGATAAGGCCGCGGTCGATGGCCTCGCGCAGGTTGGCGAAGTCGGAGCCGCACTCGAGGTCGGTGCCCGACAGCACAGCATCGGCACTTGCATCGACACCCGACTGATGGGTGGCGTGGGCGCGCTTGTTGTGGAAGTCGTTCATGGCCCAGCAGTCGGTCACTATAATCTTGTCGTAACCCCACTCGTTGCGCAGGATGTCGATGAGGAGCTTCTTGCTGCTGCAGCAAGGCTCGCCCTCAAAACGGTTGTAGGCACACATCACCTGCCCTACCCCTGCGTCGACAAGGGTCTTGAACGCGGGCAGATAGGTTTCCCAAAGGTCGCGCGGATCGATGTCACGCGCATCAAATGAGTGACGGTTCCACTCCGGGCCGCTGTGCACGGCATAGTGCTTGGCACCGGCAATGGTCTTTATATATTTTGAGTCGGCGGGTCCCTGGAGTCCGTTGACAACGGCTTCGCCCATTACCGAAGCCAGATAGGGATCCTCGCCGTAGGTTTCCTGGCCGCGTCCCCATCGCGGGTCGCGGAAAATGTTGACGTTGGGTGTCCAGAATGTCAATCCCTGATAGCGGCCGTGACGGCCTTCACGACGGAATCCGTTGTACTTTGCACGCGCCTCGTCGCTGACTGCGTTGAAAGCTGCCAGCACGGCATCGTTGTCAAATGTTGCGGCCATGCCTATGGATTGAGGAAATACGGTGGCGAGTCCGGCGCGGCCCACGCCGTGCAAGGCTTCGTTCCACCAATTATATTCGGGAATGCCCAGCCTTTCAATGGCCGGGGAAACATCCATCATCAATGATATCTTTTCGTCGAGAGTAAGACGAGGCAACAAATCGGCGGCACGTTCATGCGCGCTAAGTGAAGCATCACGGTAAGGTTCGGGAGCCTGGGCTGAAGCTAAAAGCGATGCGATAGCCAACAAGGCTGACGGTATGAATCTCATGGGCAAAATGATTGGTTATGATGTTTAAGAATACAAAAATAGCATATTGTCGACAATAAATCGACAATATGCTATCAAAAAATTTTCAGATTACTGCTGGGTCAATGCGTCGCAGAAGCCGCCGTAAGCGGGTTTGCGGGCATAATTGATGTCCCAAAGACCTACAGGTTCTCCGGCACGCCATCCCGATCCGTCAGGTGAGTCGGTGATGCACCACTGGGTGATACCATACTGCTGAGCGGCAGGAATTATCTCGAAGTACTTGGTCACGATGAACTTGTAGTACTCGGCCATAGCCTTCTGCTGTTCAAATGTTACATCGGCGGTCTTGATGCTGTTGCCTTCAGCGTCGGCGATACCCATGTCAAGCTCAGAAATCTTGATGAGCTTGCCGGTCGATGCAAGAAGCTCAAGCATCTTCACTACGTGCTCTTCCTTGCTCTTCTGAGTTTCGGGATTCATGTAGTAGGTTACGTGCATCTGAGTACCGATACCGTCGATAACTGTTTCGCCGTCAGATTCCCAACGTGCAATCCACTCAATCAAGCTCTTGAGCTTCTGGTTGTCGTCCCAGTCGCTTTCAAGGTTGTAGTCGTTGATGAAGAGCTTGAGGTCGGCGGGGTTGCCTCCGAATTCCTCGAAGTACTGACGAGCAAACTTAACGGGGATGCGAACGAAGTCGTCGCCCAGATAGTCGCGCCAGAAGAACTTCTTATCGGCACCGTCGGTGTTGTTGGCCGACTGCAGTTCGTAACGCTGACCCCACGGGCCACCTGATACTGCCTCGTTAACAACATCCCAAGCCTTGACATAACCGCCGCAGGCTTCCATCATACCCTTGATCCAGCGCTCCAATTCGTTGGTAAGAGCTTCAGCCTTCTCTTCAGGAGTCAAAGGAATAGAGTTGCCGCTTACAAGTTCGGTATAGCTGTCGACGAATGTAGCAGGAACCATTCCGCCGCGCTTCTCCTTGGCGATGTAGTTGTCCTTCATGTTGTCGTCGTCGCAAGAGCTGTTCTTAATCATCTCGACACCGTTAATCTTCAAGCTGATGTCGTCGAAGTAGTAAGCATTGGCTGCTGCGAAGTCATTGAGGTTGAATGCGAATGAATGACCGCCGGCCATTGAGCCGTCCATTGTACCGCTGGCCTTGTACTCGGTCCACTTGGGTGTGAACTTGACGGTACCGCAACCTGCCCAGTGCAGATATTCACCTGCGCCCTTGTGAGTCTGGGTTCCGATAGAAGCCTCATAGTCGGCACGAACGTTCATTGACAATTCCCAGTTGTCACCTTCAGCGAAGGTAGCATCGGTCATAATCCAGAACTGAGAGTCCCAAGCTGCATCAACCATGTCGTCGGTTTCTACGCGGATACAACGACGGTCAACAGTGACTTCATATTCACCGGGAGCAGCCTGTATCTCCTTATAACTGTCGACAAAGCGAGAGGGAACTGTGCCACCGCGCTTCTCCTTCGACACGAAGTTGTCCTTCATGTTGTCGTCGTCGCAAGAGCTGTTCTTAATCATCTCGACACCGTTGATCTTCAAGCTGATGTCGTCGAAGTAATACTCATTGGCAGCTGCAAAGTCATTGATGTTGAATGCGAACGAATGACCGCCGGCCATTGAAGCGTCCATTGTACCGCTGGCTTTGTACTCGGTCCACTGGGGAGTGAACTTAACGGTACCGCAACCTGCCCAGTGCAGATATTCACCTGCACCCTTGTGGGTCTGGGTTCCGATAGAAGCCTCGTAGGTGGCACGAACATTCATCGACAATTCCCACTTGTCGCCTTCGGCGAAAGTAGCATCGGTCATAATCCAGAACTGGGTATCCCAAGCGGCATCGACCATGTCGTCGGAGCACACCTCGATACAACGGCGCTCTACTGTAACTTCCTGTCCGGGAGCATCGGGATCAACGGGAATTTCCTTATCGGCGATAAGAGAGTTAAGCCACTTCAGATTCTGCTGTTCATGCCAGCAGAGAGTGTGACCATAGATCGACATATTTGCAGCCTTGGCATTGTCGATAAACTGCTCGACAGTACCGAAGTTCATAGAACCGTCGTCGCCCACGATTGAAGCATACTTCATCTCGTTGCCGGCCGTCATTTCCATGAAGTTGGTGTTGGCAAGCATATAGACAGCCCCTTTCTTAGCGTAATCATCGGCGGCAAGGGCCACTCCCAACTTAAAGTCGGGAGATGCCTTGCTTGCTGATTCCAAATAAGACTTCAGGGTGCCGTAGCTGTTAAGATACTCATACTGAGCCAGTGATTCGGGTTTTTCGACCTCGAAACCGGAAGTGGTATCTATGTCATCGGCGCAACCCACCATTGCAGGAGCAAGAGCGAGTGCCCAAAGTAATTTGCTGTATTTATTCATAATCGGTTACTTATTTGTTATAGGTGGGCGTGAATGTTTCCATAATCACGTTACGTGACTGAACCACGAGAGTGTCAAGGGTGGCATACTGGCGGGGGCCGAAGTTAACCTGGTAGTCAAGATAGATGACATCCTGGTCGCGGTGGTCCCAGCTGTCCTTGTCGCCCTTCTCCACAAACTTACCTGAACCCGAAGCGGTCATGCCGGGAGTAGAGGTAGTGATTGTGCAGGCATTGTCGGTGAAGGTGAGTTCAAGATTACAGGTGAGTGTAGTCTTTGTGTCACCGTCGGTGATGACAGTCTTCACGGGGAAGATGCTCTTGTTGAGTCCGGCAGTAGTTACCGAAACAACCTCGTCCTGCTCAACATACTTGGCGTGACGCACGTTGGTAGAAGTAGCACCGTTCTCAGTGATCTTGTCGACACCGCGACGCAGGTAAGTTGCATGCCAGGGATTGATGTACTTTATACAGTAGAGCATGAAGTCCTTGGGCTGCACCGACCAAGCCGAAGCATCGCAACGGGCGGGAGAAGTGACACCTTCAAGCGGAGTACCCGAGAGGATAGCATCGGCACCGCGGGCGGCAACCATGCGCACGGGAATCACGTAGTTGGCGCTGAGCGCCTGAGGATCGGCAAAGAAAGCGTCGGTAAGGGTAACCTCAGAACCGAAGAGGAAGTCCTTCACCTTGGTGAGAGTGGTGCTTTCAAGCTTGTAGTAGCTTTCGGGCATCACCTTAACGGGGCGTCCGTCGCCAAAAGTGAGGTTATCGACCAATGAGGGGTCAACCACGATGTCGATGCTCAGGTTGCGAGAGTCGTAGCTACCGCCGTGAGTGGCGGTGATGCGGCACTTGTGCTGATTGTCGAGCGAGTTGTCCTGCTCGGGGTCGGTACCGAGAGTTAATGTTCTCACCGGATATTGATAGGCGAAATAAGCCGTGATGCCACCTTCATAATCGGGAAAATCGACATCAGAGTTCTTACATGACGACACACCGAAAACGAGCAGCGCGGCCATGCCTAATTTCACCGAATTTTTCATGAGATTCATAATGTTTCGTAGGTTTAATAGTGAATATTACCAACCCTGATTCTGCTCAAGGTTGCTGAACTTCAATACATCGTTGTAGGGCAGCGGACCGTAGATCATGTAGTCGCTGTACTTACGCGGCTCTACCTCAATGTAGTCGTAGGTGTTGCCCTTGATGCTTACACCCTTGGCTGTTTCGGTGAGAGGAGCGTTCCAGCGTCGAAGATCCCAGAAGCGGATGTTCTCGAAGCAGAGTTCAAGACGGCGCTCGTTGCGGATGAGGTCACGCATGGCTTCCTTGCTTGCCTTAGCCGATTCCAGATAGGGGTCGGAACCGCCTACACCAAGACCTGCACGCTTGCGGATAGCCTTGATGACATCATAGGCGCTGTAACCGTTGGAGCCACCGTCTGTAGTGGGACCCCAAGCCTCGTTGGCTGCCTCGGCGTAAGCGAGGAAGATTTCGGTGTAGCGGATGCGCTTAACATAGTGACGCTTGTAGAGGAGCGACGACTGGTTGGGGTTGACATCGCTACGGCAGTGCTTGCGCATGTAGTAACCGGTACGGGTTGAGTAACCGGCTTCCTTGTTGATACCGTCGTTGTTGGTGGTATTGTCGGCCGAAGTGTTGATGACATCGCCATTCACACCCTGAGTTGCGCCATTGTAGGTGATGTACTCGCTAAGACGCGGGTCACGGTTGGCATAGGGGTTGGCGGGGTCATAGGCACTGTGAACGTCGTTGATGGGATAGCCGTTGGCCATGGGGAATGCATCGACGAGGTTCTGAGTGGGGTTAACGCGGCCCTTACCGTAGAGGCTCGGGGGGAAGTTGTCGGTTTCAACCGAGCAGTTGTCCTCGTAACCGCCACGCCAGATGATTTCGGGATGGTTTTCCGAAGCACCGAGAGTAGCATCCTCTTCGGCGGTGAACCATACATGACCCTTCTGAGGCATACCGCTCACACCGCCTATGCTTTTAAGCGATTCAGCGGCCCATTTAGCTGCTTCCTCCCAGCTCACACCTGAACCGGGGTTGAATGCGGGACTTGCTGCAAGGAGAGCTGCCTGGGCGCGGATGGCCTTGGCGATACGGCCCGACATACGGCACCAAACGGGAGCACCGAACACGCGGTTGTAAGCGTCGTTCTTAACACCCAGTGAGGCGTACTTGGCGGGAACCTGCGAGTCGTTGGCGATGTTTACATAGTCAAGGGGAAGGAGCTCCTCGGCCATCTTTACATCATCGAAAATCTGCTGCATACACTCGGCAAAAGTGTTACGGGGAACATTCATGTCGGTAGTAGCGGTGAAAGAAGATGTCCAGATGGGCACACCCATGAGCTCGCCCGATGCGGTCTTGCCTCCATAGTTCTGAAGGAGGAAGTAGAGGTTGAGCGCACGGAGTCCGTAGGCCTCACCCATAACGCGGTCGATGAACATCTGGTTGACATTCTCGTCGACAGCCCAGGTCACCTTGTCGGCATTCTCAAGGAATGTGTTGAGGTGCTGGATAGAGGCGTTACGGTCGCGCCAGTTGTCGTTGGAGAGTCCGGTCTGAGAAGTCCAGGCACCTCCGGCAATCGTACGCCATCCGTTGGCATTGTCGTTGGAAACGGCATCGTCAGTGGCCACGTCGTTAACCGAACCATTGCTGTAAGGCATGAGGATGTAGGCGTCGCCAAGAATACCGTCGGCATAGGTCGGCTCGTTGTACATCGAGTTAACATCCTTGATGTTCTCGATTGCCGGGTCAAACAAGTCGTCGCATGAAGCCAGCGATACTGTAACGGCCGATAATAATATGAGTTTCGATATATTTTTCATATTGGACATAACATTAGAATATTACTTTAGCTCCCAAGTTGTAGAAACGCGACTGAGGTGCGCTGCCGACATTCATTTCAAGAATCTTGCGGTTCTTGCCAATTGTCAGGAGGTCGCTTCCGCTAACGTAAACCTGAAGACCCTTAACGATGGGGCCGGTAAACATACGCGACGGGAAGTCGTAGGTGAGCTGAACTTTAGCAAGGCTGAAACGATCGGTGCTGTACATCCAGAAGTCGGAAGCAACGAAGTTGTTGGCACCGTTGGTCGTGGTCAGACGAGGATAGGTTGCGGTAGCTGCAGTTTCGGGAGTCCAGCGATTGCGGACTTCAGCCGAGTACTTGCGGTCGCCGTGTACCCACCAGTAGCTGTAACTGTTGTTATCGTCAATTCGAGTGTCGCCCTTCATAGCGTAGCTGCCGAAGCGGCCGATACCCATCATGAAGAGTGAGAAGCCCTTGTACTGAGCGGTGATGTTGATACCCATGGTGAAGGGGTTGCCATACCATCCGCCCTTGCCGAGGAACACCTGGTCCTTGCTGTCGATGACACCGTCGTCGTTCATGTCGACATACTTCAGGTCACCGGGCTGGATGTTTGATCCACCGAGAGCTGACTGGTCGGCCCAACCCTTGATTTCGTCTTCAGAGTTGAAGAAGCCTGCACAGCGATATCCCCAGATTCCGTCAAGAGCTTTGCCCTCGCGGTTCTGATAAGCGTCGGCGTTCAACTCGTCGCGCTTGGTGGCCTTGGTGTCGTAGTAAGTTCCGTTTACACCTGCGATAAGGTTTACTTCACCTATCTGCTTGTTGATCTTCACACCGAAGTCAAAGCCCACGCGACGGTTGTTGTTGAAGTTCAACCAGGGCACGAGTGACGACTCGGGATAGTAGGTCGAGAAGTAGGAGGGGAACTTGGTCGAGTTGTTGATGAGAAGACCCTCGTTGTTGATAACGAAGAATGAACCCTCAAGACCGAGCAAGTTGTTGAAGAACTGACCGCGCAGGTTAACCGAAAATTCCTTACGCTTGATGAATGTAAGGTCCTCATTGGCACCACGCTGAGGATAGGTGGCTGCATAACCGCCGGCTGCCCAGCTGAACCATCCGCCCTGAGTGTAGTTGGCCGAGTACATGTAGAAGTTGGAGATGTCGAGGTCGGTGTGGAGAATGCCACCCGAAACGCTGAGCATCAATTCGTTGACTACCTGTGAATCCTTGAGGAAGTCCTCATTGGAGATGCGCCATCCGATAGTACCGGTGGGCGACCATGCCTGACGGTGGCCGGGAGCCAGCTTGGCTGAGTGGATGCCCGAGATGCCGAAGTCGGCATAGTAGCGACGGTCGTAGTTGTAGTCAACCTCGAAACCGATGTTGGCCGAGCTTGTGCGGTGATACTGACCGGCGGTAGTGCGCTGCCAGCCCGAAACCACTGCAAGGGCGTGTACATTGTGTACATCGGCAAATGTGCGGTTGTAGTCGAAGTTACCCGAGAAGTGGATCACCTGACGGCTGGTAGAGTTGCTTACCGACTGAGAACCGGTGTGCTTGTCAAGACCTTCCTGAGTGAGGCCTACAATCTCTTCCTTACCGTTGATGTTGCCCCACACGGGAACGAATACTGCGTAAGTGTCCTTATAAGCGGTGTTGTAAGTAGTAGCGTAGTCGACAGCAAACTGAGTGTGGAACGTAAGACCCTTCACAAGAGGATTGAGGTCGAGGTTCACACCTGCGTCAAACTGGAACTGACGGCTTGTAAACTTGGTGTAACCGGCGATATCATAGTCGGCGAAGATGTTGGTCTTGTCGATTGAAGTACCGGCGGGGAACATGCCGTTGCGAATGTTCAAGCTATTGTTGATAAGGTCAAGAGCGCCGGTGACATTGGGGTTGATGAAATCAACGGGAATCCAGGGAGTCACACGGTTGGGACGCATCATGGCAGCCTGCTGCCAGTAATTGCCGTGACCGCTGCGTGAGCCGTAGAAGGTGGCCGATGCATCAACGTAGGCGCTAACGACCTTGCTGATGTTGACATCGACATTACCGCGAACGCTGAAGCGGTCGGTGTAGTTCTTCTTGGCTTCGCCGAAGTCGAGGTAGTCGCCCTGACGGAAGTAGTTGATGTTGGTGTAGAAGCGGGCGCGCTCGTTACCGCCGTAGATTTCAGCGTCGGCATCGGTGCGGTTGTACACCTTCTTCAGATACTCGTCGGAGTAGAAGTTGACATCGGAGTAACGGTAGGGATTGGTCTTGGCTGCGGTGTGGTAGATAACCTCGTCGCTGTAAAGATTGCTCAATCCGTCGTTACGGCGTGCCTCGTTATAGAGAGTCATGTATTCGGCCGAACCGAGATATTCGGGATAAGCCTTAGCCACATGCCATCCGGTATTGGCGCGAACCGACACCGTGAGGGGACCTTCCTTACCGCGCTTGGTTGTGATAAGGATCACACCCTTTGCGGCACGGCTACCGTAGAGCACAACTGCCTGGGCGCCCTTGAGGAAAGAGATAGACTTTATTTCATCGGAAGGGATGTTGTTCATGTCACGGGGAACACCGTCAACCAACACGAGATAACCACCGTCGTTGTCGCCGTCCATACCCCAAATAGAATTACCGTTCCATCCTGAAATGTAACCTTCAAGATTCTGAGGCTCGTAGGTATAATTGGTTTTCTGCAGGTCTTCCATGTCAAGCACCGACACTCCGCCAAGCAGCTCGTTCTTGTCGACCTTTCGGAAAGCTACTTGTACCAGGTCGTCGGCTTTGACGCTGTCAACCCGTTCTTCCGACTCGGCAGCCGTGACGCTGAGCGATGCGCCTACGATTCCGATGATTGCCGGAAAAAGTATTGTATTTCTTGATATCATATTTGACTGTGATGTATAGTTACTAATATTTGCCTACTATTCCCATCCAGGATTCTGTACAAATCCATCAAAGATGTATGTGTCGTCACGCATGAGGGGGAACCAATAGTGCTTGGCTGAGAAATCGCGGGTAAGGATAACCTCCTGGTGATACTCGGCGACGCGGGCGTCGCGGGGGTCGTTGTCCTTGAAGAAGCTCTCGTCCTCAACACGGATGAACTCGGCCGAAGTCTTAACGGTGTACTTGGGCTCGGTGAGGAGCAGCCAGCGCTGGAGGTCGTTGAAGCGGTGTCCCTCGAAGGCGAGCTCTACGGCACGTTCGCGGCGAACTTCATCCATATAGGCGTTGCCGGTGAATTTGGTGCTTACATGTCCTGCGCCTACGCGGTCGCGGAGCTTGTTAAGAGCATCGATAGAGGTGAGCGAGCACTTGTCGGACTTGCCGGCGGGGCCGCCCTTGACTGCACAAGCCTCAGCATACATCAAATATATATCGGCAAGACGCATATAGGGGATATAAGCGTGGGGGTTGGGACCGTAGTCGTCGGCTGAACCCTGGTCGATCTTCTGGCAAGTGTGGGGCACGAGCTTCTGATAGAAGTAGCCGGTGCGTGACGCATTGCTGACTGCACGCATCGAACCGCCAGTAGCAAGGCCTGCATACTTCATGGCAGCATCGGCACCCGGGTCACCGTTGATGTACTGAACGCCGTCAAAGATGATGTCGTGATAGAAGCGCGGGTCGCGTCCCTTGAAAGGATAGTTGGGGTCGTAGCCCGAGTCGGGATCGTCGAGGGGCAGACCGTTCTCCATACCGTAGTACTCAACATAGTTGGCAGTGGGCTGGTGGATCTTGTTATCCTGAGCACAGAGTGCGTTGGGGCCGAATGTACGAGAGTAGTTGTAACGGGTGAATGACCAACCGGTAGAAGGACCGCGGAAGATAGCTTCGGTGCTACCGGGCTGCAACCAAGCCTGACCTGTGGTGAAGAAGAGGTCGCTGTAGCAGTTGGTAGCGGTCTTTGACTTCTTGTGGTTGTAGATGTCGTCGTAATCGAAAGATACGAGAGCATACTGGGTAGAACCCGATTCAACCATCTGGAGAACTTCGCCGAGAGCGTCGGCAGCCTTTGAAGCGTAGCCTGCATCGTAGTCATAGGTGCGGGCACCGCCTGTCTGAGCGCCATGCTGCATCAAGGGGCTTGCAGCCCAGAGGTAGTTCTTGCCAAGATAGCAGAGAGCGGTGATCTTGTTGATGCGGAGTTCGTTGTGGCCCATGGTCTTCTTACCGGCGGTAGTCTTGTCCCAGTCAACGGGAAGCAGGCTGGCAGCACGGCTGAAGTCCTCGGCAACCTTATCGGCGCACTCAAGATAGCTAAGACGCTCGAGCTGAGGAGTTTCAGAAGCTGAAAATTCCTGGTCAACATAAGGCAGACCACCGAGCCACTTCATCATTTCGAAGTGCCACCAAGCACGGAAGAAGTAGAGCTGACCGAGAATGAGGTCGTGCTCTTCCTTTGTACCGGTGAAGTAGTCCTCAAAAGTGTTGAGAGCCTTGTTAACCTTGGCGATACAATACCATGCGTGAGCGTAGATACCGTGATCAAATGGGCTGTTGGAGCGCGGGTTACCGCCGAAAGCCTTGTTTCCGAAGTAGAAACCGCCACTACCCTGCCAAGCATAGTAGTTACCTATGTCGACCTGATGAAGCATCATGTCATCGGCCTGAGGATTCTGGATCTCATCATCGCCGAGATTCCACGATGTGGTCCAGTCGCATTGTGCAATGTTGGGGATACAGTTGTAGATTTCCTCTACGTAACCCTGAGCATTTTGAAAATTCTTAAACGGAGTCTCCGGGCTGACATTGGAGTCAGGGTCCTTGTCGAGGTAGTCCTCGCAGGAGCTGAATCCGCACATCATGGTGAGAGCCGCACCTAAGGTCAAAAATGACTTATATATTGTTTTCATATAGTTATTCTATTTTTTATAGACTGAACCTAACACCAAAGTTGAAACGACGCATGGTAGGATAAGCACCAGAGCCTGAACCTCCGGAGAAGTTTGATTCACGGTCGTCGGGCATACGTGACCATACCCAAAGGTTGTTACCGTTGAGGTAGAGCTTCATGTAGGAAAGACCGAGTTTCTTAATCCATCCGTTGGTGAAAGTATAAGCAAGTTCCACGTTCTTAAGACGGATGTAAGAACCGTCATAGAGATACTGTGTACCGTTGGAGTAACCGCTGACGGTAGAGTACCAACGAGGTATCAGGATGTCGCCTGTACCGGTTTCACCGCTCCACCAGTCACCGATGTTGTAAACGTTGTCGATGTGGTTGCCGAAGCTTACGAGGCTAACCTCACGAGTAACGTTGGTAACGCCGTAGAACTGAGCGAAGCAGCTGAATCCCTTCCACTCAAAGCCGATAGTGGCGTTGTAGGTGTTCTGGGGAGTGCCTGAATATCCGTAGGGAACAGAGTCCTTGTTGTCAACGACACCGTCACCGTTGAAGTCGACGATATAGTAGTCGCCGGGGAGGCGTGAAGCGTCGTTCACATCATGAGAGGGACTACCGTAGATGTCGTCAAACGAGTAGAGGAATCCCTTGTCAAGATAAGAGTGAGTCTGACCGATCACATATCCGGCCTGCTTCTGGTAAGCGGGCTTGAGTGCGGGGTCGTCACGGTCGATAATCTTGTTGGCAGCATGAGTCATGCTCAAGTTAGCCCATACACGCATGTTGCGGTTGATGTTCTTAGAGAAGCGAACTTCAACTTCAAAACCCTTTGACTCAGCCTTACCGAGGTTGGCGGTGGGAGGAGTCTGACCGAAGTAAGAGGGCATCGCACGGTCGTTACCGTTAATCAAGATGCCGTCACGCTTGTCCTTGAATATTTCGACTGAACCTGCAAACATGTTGTTGAGGAATGCATAGTCGATACCGAGGTTGAACTTCTTAACCTTTTCCCAACCTGCATCGGGGTTACCGAGCTTAGAGAGGTAGTAGAATGTGTACATTGAACGGTTGTCATAGCCGGTGATGTCCATAGAGGTGTTACCACCTGTGCCCCACTCGTCCATGTAGAGATAACGGCCACCCGAGTCGTCACCGATTTCACCGTAAGATGCACGAATCTTAAGTTCTTCCCACCAGTCGCGGAGGCCTTCCCAGAACTTTTCCTGAGAAACACGCCAACCGATAGCGCCTGAGTTGAAGAAACCGAAACGCTTGCCCTTCTTGAACTTCTCGGAACCGTTGTAAGCACCGTTGTACTCAACGAAGTAACGGTCGGCGAAGTTGTAGGTTGCACGGAACACCCAGTCCTCACGATACATAGGTATCATTGAACCGACAGCTGTTTCCTGACGGGTCCAAACACCGGTCAAGCCTACATTGTGAACGCCAAACTCGCGGTTCCAGTTGAGCTGGAGCTGATAGTTGAGGTTACGAAGAGTGTTGCCGTCGGAAACGCTACCTGCCTGAGTCGACCACTTTGAACCGGGGAGGTAGTCAAACTGGCTTGTAGTTTCAGTGGGGTTCTTCTTTGTAACGGCACCGGTAGCGGGGTCGATCCACTTGTACTGGGGACCGTTGTAGAGGTCGGATACACCACGACCTTGTTCACGGAACTGGTTGTCCCAAGAAATCATACCGCGGAAGTTCAAGCCCTTGGTGATGAAGTCGAGGTTCTGCTCGAGAACGAAGTCAGTGTTGATGCGGGTTGCAGTTGTCTTGAAGGCACCACCGTTGGCAAGAAGGTCGGCAGAGTTGGTAACCTGCGACGAGAATGCGGGGTAGTAACCGTAGGAACCGTCGGCGTAAACGGGACGGAACACGTTAGGTGCAATGTTGTAGGCACCTGCCCATACCTGAACGTCGTTCCAGTTGCTCTGGTTGAAGCCTGAACCGTCGTTAGGCCAAGTAGAACGCTTCTGACCGTTAGAACCTGACAAGTTCACCTTGAAAACAGTAGTCTTAGTGAGCTGGAAGTCGAGGTTAGAACGGGCGTTGATACGATTGTAACCGAAACCTGTTTCGTAACCGCGATGGTTGTCGAAGTTGCGGAAAAGGTCACCTTCATGAACAAAGTCGATAGCGGCGAAGTACTTCACGAAGCGAGTACCACCACTGATAGAAACCGCACCGTTGTAAGCCATTGCGTAATCCTTGAACAGGTAGTCCTGCCAGTCAACGTTGGGGTAACGCTCAAACTCTTCGAGGTTGGCGGGGTTGCGGTACTTCAACAATGTTTCATAAGGAGTCATGTAGCTCCAAGAGCTGGGCATAAGACCGAGTTCGTGAACAACGGCCTTGTTACGAGCTGCAAGAGCATCGAAAGAGTCAAACTTGTTAGGGAGCTTTGAAGCCGACTTCAATGTAGCGGTGAAGCTAACATCGATTTTGGCGCGTCCCTCTTCACCACGCTTGGTGGTGATAAGGATAACACCATTGGCACCCTTCACACCGTAAACGGCGGTTGCCGATGCATCCTTAAGAACTGAGATTGATTTTACAGAACCTACATCGACACTGTTCATGTCACGCTCGATACCGTCGACGAGCACGAGGGGGTCGCTGTTGTTCCAAGAGCTGGCACCACGAATGGTGATCTTAGCGCTTTCTTCACCGGGCATACCCGAGCTCTGCATTGTAACAACGCCGGGGAGGTTACCGGTAAGAGCAGCACTGATGTCATGAATACCGGCAGCACGTTCGAGGACTTCACCTGTTGTCTGAGTGATTGCACCCACAACTGAGGCTTTCTTCTGCTGACCGTAACCAACCACAACGACTTCTTCGAGCTGTTCGGCGTTGGTTTGAAGAGTGACATCTACAGTTGAGCGTCCGTTAACCTTGATTTCCTGAGGTAAATATCCTACATAAGATACTTTCAAGACAGCCGTCTTGAGGTCGGGCACTTGCAACGAGTAGTTGCCGTCAATGTCGGAGGCTGTAGCTGCGCTACCGCCTTTTAGAGCGATTGTGGCACCTATCAAAGGTTCGCCTGTATCGTCTACCACAGTTCCTCTTACCGTATCGGCATAGACTGAAGCAGTCCCTGCGATGAAGAGTAGGAGAAACGAAATGCATCGAAATATTTTCTTTACATTTTCCATTGTTATTAGTTTAAATCAAATAATTACTTTTTTCATTAGGTTGCGTCGTGATTTCTCGATTGGAGCAAATAGCGACATGGTGTAAGGTTAAATTTTCTCTCTCTCTGATAGTTTTTATTGGTTTTTTAGGTTAATTAATTAGGTTATTTATTTCTTATTGGTCGCGTAAGGGCCTACGGTAGTACCTGTGAAACCTCCGGCGTTGGCCGTCGAGGTGTATTGGGCGTCGATTCCGGTGGCAAGTGTCTGCCACTTTGCACCGTTGTCGGTCGAATAGTAGAAATCGAGTGTTTTACCCTGCGACACCACCTTCAGGTCGAGCACCGAGATAGAGTCGTTGAGCTGCTCCTTGGCAAGCTCTTCACCTTCTTTGCCGTCGATTTTATGGAGGAGCACGCATCCGCCTTTTGCGTCACGGCCGCGGGCAAGAAGGAACTGATGATTCTCGTCCTTGAACACGAGCAGGCCGGCGCACTGGTTTTCATTGCCGGCGTTGAATATCAGTCGGGTTGCGGCCTCATATTTGTGATGCTGCACACGGCGTCCTATATAAGGTATAGCCACCTTCTCCGACGAGTTGATGTCGGCACAGTTGATAGTCAGGTAACCGGGGTTGGATGTGAGTGAGTAAAGGTCGGCGGCAGGCGTGCGCAACGTCATCCACTGGAGGCCGAGGGTATCAGCGTCAAAGTCATCGACATCGGTGAAATTACCGAATGTCACATTCTCTTCGCGCTTCACGCCGGGACGGTTGAGCACCATAGGCACCACCTCTTCGCCGCGTGTCATGTAGGGCCATCCGTCATCGGTCCACTTCACGGGCATCATGAATGTTTCGCGTCCGAGGTTCTCGAATCGACCGTCGAGCGGACGGCAAGCGAGAAACACGGCCCACCAGTCGCCCTCCTTTGTTTGTACGAGATCGGCATGTCCGGCACAAGTAATCGGCTCGGGACGGCTGTTGTCAAGTGTACGCTGGGTAAGTATGGGATTTTCCTGCCAGGGTTCAAACGGACCGAAAGGCGACTTACCGCGATATATAACTTCGCTGTGCCAGTCACCTGTTCCGCCTTCGGCAGTCATAAGATAATATGTTCCGTCTATATTATATATGTGTGGGCCTTCGCACCAGATGGGCTTGTCCTGGGGACGCCATCCTTTATTGACGATGATTTTGCGTTCGCCCACGCACTTGTCGGTTGCGGGATCAAACTCGACGATGCGCACTGTGCGGTGTCCCGAATACTCGGGCTTTCCATCGGGGGCGTCGTCATTGTTGACGATGTAACCCTTTCCGTCCTTGTCAAAGAAGAATGAGGGGTCGATGCCCTGCACCTCGGGAACGTAGATGGGATCGCTCCATTCGCCGAAGGGATCCTGTGTCTTTACAAAGAAGTTGCCGGCTCCTACATTGGTGGTAATCATGTAGTAGGTCTTGTTGGCCGGATTATAGCTAAGCGCGGGAGCGAAGATTCCGCCGCTCACGTGCTGTCCGTTCATGTTGACAAGTTGCGATTCACGTGTAAGCACATGTCCTATCTGCTTCCAGTTGACAAGGTCACGGCTGTGAAACAGGGGAACACCGGGGAAATAGGTGAACGTGGATGTTGCAAGAAAATAATCGCCATCGCCATTGGTGCATATCGTAGGATCGGAATACCATCCGGGCAGGATGGGATTATAGAATGAGCCATCATCGGGCAATGTATTCTGTGCATAAAAATCGTCCATTCCCTTGTAGGAGAATGAATCGAAAAGAGCTAACGATTCTTGAGGAGCTACTGCGGCAGCTTTCTCCGAGCTGCTTGCACAAGATTGTGTCAACAGGGCCAGAGCGGCAAAAAACGTTAAGGTTAAATAAAACTTCATATATGGTACACAGTTTTTACGATTTAATGTTAAGAAAGATTATACAAATTTAGATATATAGGTGTTAACCGATATGTTACGTTATTTCATTTTTCTTTACGCACGTTACATCGCGCTTCAATTTTGTAACAGACTTCTTTATCTACGTAACATCATCATTGACACACAGTGCTTTAACTAAAAAGTAATGAATGGGGTTGCCGAGGCCGGCAACCCCTCACTACCAAACATGTGTGTGCCACATTAGTATTACCCAAAACTAAATCGAATTATCTTTTTTACCATAGGTTACTATTTTGTATCATTTTTAGATAACGAGTGTGCGTCATCGGACAATCGCTCGTAGTTGAAATAATCAACATCGACATATCCGCCTTTTTCGCGAGTCGCATAGTTGTAGATTGCGAATCGAGTGCCCATGAAGAGTCGTTGGTAATCAAATCGCATTTTGAAGTCGCTGCCGATATTGGTCCATGACTTGCCGTCGGTGCTGTAGGCAAATCGGGCAATGTCACGCCCCGGACGGAAATCGGCATTTATTCGCAGCATCACTACCGGAGAGTTCAGTGCCACACGCTGAATCTCCTCATTGTCCACACCAAGTACATTTTTGGTGCGTCGTTCCATATTAACGACATTGGTGTGCATGACCAGTTCGGTCTTACCATTGCTCTTTTCAATCGACAGCAGGCCCGAGTGTCCGTTGAAAGCTCCGAATCCGGCAACATCGCCATCCTTCATGTGCGATACATCTATTTTGACTATGCCGTTGCATTCAGGGCCTTCCATTCGCTGGCTTATGGTGTTGGGTGCGTTATATAGATTATCTACAACACGCGAAGTCGTCAGCCTCAAGTGTCCGGGACGGTCGGTGAGCGACCATGCTTCATTGACGGGACAATGGTTCCACTGCCAGTTTATATTGAGCTTGTCGGAGTTGAAGTCATCACTTGTCACAATCTTTTTGTCGGGGCATCCTGCTACGGGGCGTTCCATTACGGCAGGAATCTTTCCGTTTTCATCGCCGAGTATAGGCCAACCGTCAATCCAGCGGCACGGCATCAAGGTGAGCACACGGCCCACACCTCCGCGGTCCTGAAATATCACTCCCCACCAGTTGCCCTTGGCGTCATCTACGATGGTACCTTGACCGGCATAGGGGAATCCGCCGAATTCCGACTGAAGAATCACCTTCTTCTCATAGGGGCCTGTGATTTTGTCGGCACGATAGCACACCTGACGGCGGGGCTTTCCGTTGGGCCACGAAATCATGAGCAGATAGTATTTGCCGTTAAGCTTCAATGCACGGCTGCCTTCGAGCAATCCGGTTTCGGTGGAGTCACGTTCAAATATCACCATGTCCACGCCACCCTCCTTGACATCGCTCAAGTCAGGGTTGAGTTCGCGAAGGCTACCCGTTCCCGAGTAGACATATACCCTTCCGTCGTCGTCAAACAAAAGCGAAGAGTCATGGAAGTGCGGAGTACGGCTCACGAGCTCCCACTTTCCGGCAGGATCGGTTGTACTATATATATAGGAGCGATAGGGCTGATCGTTAGGCGAGAAAAGCACATAGAAGCGTCCGTCATGATACTTCAGCGAAGTGGCCCATTGACCGCGGCCGTATACATTTCCGTCGATAAGGCGATAGCGCGAATTATCATCAAGGGTATCAAATACATAGCTGATAACTTCCCAATTCACCAAATCCTTGGAACGCATAATAGGACAACCGGGCATAAGATGCATAGTCGTACTTACCATATAAAAATCATCACCAACCCTGATTACATCGGGGTCGGGAACATCGGCCCACAACATGGGATTGGCAAATGTCGACTTGTCGGCGACTTCGACGGCATTGCTTGTGATTGTTGCGGCTAACAAAAGGAATGTTAAGTTAATTAGTAGCTTTCGCATTACAATGTGTTAATTATGGTTTAAATTGCATGGCAAAATTAGCGACAGTCACCAACACGCCAAAACTATGATGATACACATATCTTTCCCCATGTAACCTCATGCAAAAGCATTGTAACAAATTTCTCTTGTTACGTAACTCCATGTATTTAAATCACTATGATATAACCATTTATTAGCGCATGATTATATTCTGCCAAATTCATTTCACCACCACAACTGATTGATTTATCCACTATCGCCGATACAATTATGCGCCATGATTGACATATTAATCTATCCAACGTAACATAAACAAAGATTTACGTTACGACATCATTTTCATGATGACGAATATAGTGTTATCTTTGTTTCAGTTAATTAACCTTAATAAACACCTGATGAATCTCAACAAGATACTTGCCGTCGCTGCGATGGCTGCCGTGGCTTCAATGTCAATGGCGAATAATCCGATCATACAGACCTCCTACACTCCCGACCCCGCACCCTACGTGCATAATGACACAGTCTACCTCTTTGTAGACCATGACGAAGACGATGCCCAATATTTCAAAATGAAGGATTGGCAGCTCTATACCTCTACCGACATGCTTAACTGGACCTACGAAGGAACCCCGATGTCCACGGTCACATTCAAGTGGGCCAAGCAGGGTGACAACGCGTGGGCGTCGCAAGCCATCGAGCGTGACGGAAAGTGGTATTGGTACATCTGCGCCGAAGACACCACAGTTCACCTTCACGGAATAGGAGTCGGAGTATCCGATACTCCCGAAGGCCCCTACATCGACCCGCTCGGCAAGCCGCTCGTTGCCGGAGGCTTCGGCTACATCGACCCCTCGGTATTTATCGACGATGACGGACAGGCTTACATATTCTGGGGCAACAACGGATTGTGGTATGCCAAGCTAAACCGCGACATGATATCGCTCGGAAGCGAAGTTATGCCGGTGAGCGGACTCGATGATCCCGAATGTTTCGGCCCTAAAGTAATGAAAATGGATTATCAGGCCGGAAAGCGCAAAATGAAGACAGGCTATGAGGAAGGCCCGTGGGTGTTCAAGCGCAACGGCATATATTATATTGTATATGCAGCCGGAGGCGTTCCCGAACACATGGCCTACTCTACCTCATCAAGCATAAACGGCCCGTGGAAATACCAAGGCCGAATAATGGACGAAACAAAAGGCAGCTTCACCATACATGGCGGAAGCATCGAAATCGGCGGCCGCAACTTCATGTTTTATCATGACGGGCTTCTTCCCAACGGCGGAGGATTCCGTCGCTCGACATCGATCGAGGAGTTTAACTGGGACGGCGACAAGATTCCTTTCATCCCGTTCACCAAAGAGGGCGTTACAAAGCCTCTGCGCAACTTCAATCCCTATCAGAAGGTATCGGCCCCCACAATGGCAGAAAGTTACGGCCTTAAGACCGACCGTAACGCCGGAAAGGACAACCACTACCTCACCTCCATCAACAACGGCGACTGGCTTAAGGTGCGTTCGGTCGACTTCGGCAACAATGTTCCTTCGGCCGTAACTGTAGAGGTGAGCGACGCGCAACGTAACGGCACTGTCGAATTCTACCTCGACAATCTCGAAGGCCGTCCCATCGCTAAAATCGAAGTCACCCCCGATAGCAAGGGTCAGCTCAAGTCACAAGTTAAAGGAAAGGCCACAGGTGTACACGACCTACTCATCCTGTTCCGAGGTGACGACGGCGAGCTGTTCAATTTTAAATCTTGGCAATTTTTGCACTGATTAGGTATATTGGAACGAAAGAACGGCAGCCTGCGTTGATGCAGACTGCCGTTTGTTTTTCATCCGATTGTATACGATTACATCGCAAAAGCGTTGAAACCGCCGTCGACCACGGCCACGGTTCCGGTTACAAACGATGCAGCGTCACTTATCAGATACTGAATCGTACCGCAAAGCTCTTCGGGCTTTCCGAAACGCTTGAAGGGAGTCTGACGGATGACATCGGCGCCGCGCTCGGTCAATGAGCCGTCGGGATTGGTGAGCAACGCACGGTTCTGATTGGTCAGGAAGAATCCCGGAGCAATCGCGTTTACTCGTATCGACGGAGTGAATTTTGTAGCCACTTCGTTGGCAAGGAATGCGGTGAAGTTGCTTATTCCGGCTTTAGCTGCAGCATATCCGAGCACACGTGTCATAGGACGGAATGCAGCCATTGACGAGAAGTTGACTATTGCGCCGCAACCTGCCTCAACCATCGGCTTAAGGAATATCTGAGTGGGGATTACAGTTCCTGTAAGATTTACATTAAGTACCTTCTGGAACTCCTCGACCTTTATGTCGAATATTGTGCCCGTGGGAGCGATAGTTGCGCCCGGCATGTTGCCTCCTGCCGCATTGAGAAGTGCGTCGACACGGCCATAGGCAGCAATGATGTCGTCGCAGTTCTTCTGCACCACTTCGGGATTCATTACATCCGTTACAAGGAACATTGCCTCACCTCCTTCGGCACGGATTTTATCGACTATGCGGTCGCCCTCTTCCTTACGACGACCCATCAGCACCACTTTAGCTCCCTGCTTTGCAAGGTATTCGCCTATGCAGGCGCCCAACACGCCCGTTCCGCCGGTGATTACCACCACGCGGTCCTTTACTGAAAACAATTCGTTCATATTTATGTCGTATTTTTTATATTTTACCTTCTTTAATGTCACGGTCGACTGTTGCGATAACACCCCCGACCTGTCCGAGGGCCAACATTCGTCCATGGAACGAGTATCCGGCATTATAGCCCATCTTCTCGTCGCCAAGCATCAGCGGAGCATGGTCAACGCGCATGGGAAGTTCGGGATTGGTCTTCTCGAATACTCTCACAAGCTCGATTATGTCGGCACGGCCGCCGAGATGCGGAGCCTCGCGGAAATCGCCGTTGGGAAGCACCGATGTGCTTCGCAGATGCACAAACCATGTGCGGTCGGCATATTTGCGGGCAAGCTCGGGAACGTTGTTATGAGCGCCTGCGCTCAGTGAGCCCGAACAGAATGTCAAGCCGTTATGCTTGTCGGGAACGGCATCAAGAAACCACTTGATGTCATCGTCGCAAGTCACTATGCGCGGAAGTCCGAGTATCTGCAACGGAGGATCGTCGGGATGCACACACATGTTGATGTCATATTCGTTGCACACCGGCATGATAGCCTCCAGGAAGTACTTCATGTTGGCACGTAACGCATCACGGTCGATTCCCTCATACAGCTTGAGGAGCTCCCTGAAAGTTGCCACAGGAGCTTCGTCATCCTCGCTTATGTTACCGTTGACAAATCCCTGAGTCTTTACGATGATGTTCTCCACAAGACGATGCTCGGCATCGGGCGTCATCACGGGACGAAGGTCCTCAACACGCGACAGCGTCACGGCATCGTAATCCTTCTCGGCATTCTCGCGTTTCAGGATGTATATGTCGAAGTAGGCAAATTCAGCTTTGTTGAAATATAGGTTGGATGTGCCGTCACCGTTGGGATACTCAAGGTCGGTACGCGCCCAGTCGAGTACGGGCATGAAGTTATAGCATATAGTCTTCACACCGGCCTTACCGAGATTGCGCAGGCTCTCCTTGTAGTTCTCAATCAGCTTATCGCGGTCGGGGCCGCCGTATTTTATAGATTCGCTCACCGGCAGACTTTCAACAACCGACCAGCGCAGTCCGTGACTCTCGATGTACTCCTTCATCTTGTTAACCTCGTCGAGGCTCCACACCTCGCCGTTGGCTATGTGATGCAACGATGTCACGATGCCCTCTACGCCTATCTGGCGCAACATGTCAAGCGTTATCTTATCCTTAGGGCCAAACCATCTCCAAGTTTTCTCCATATCGATTTAAAATTTAAAATATGACTTAGCGTTATAATAGCTTATATCCTCAACCATCTTCCCTATTCGTGTAAGCTCGCTCACCGGAATCTTGCCCTCCTCGATGTCACGCCCTATTAACGTACACACAATGCGTCGGAAATAATCGTGACGAGGATATGACACAAATGAACGGGAGTCGGTGAGCATTCCCACAAAGCGACTGAACAGGCTCTGCATCGACAGTGCATTGAGTTGCGCTTCCATGCCGAATCGGTTGTCGTTGAACCACCAGGCCGAACCCATCTGAATCTTTCCCGGCACCGAACCGTCCTGGAAATTACCGATCATGGCTGCCAGCCAAACGTTGTCGCTCGGATTGAGATTATATAAGATGCTCTTTGCAAGGCAATTGTCACGGTCGAGCGCATCAAGGAAGCGTGCTATAGCCTCCGTACAGTTGTAGCTGCCTATCGTGTCAAAGCCGGTGTCGGGGCCCAGTTTGCGGAACATTCGCGTATTAACGTTACGCATAGCACCGAAGTGGAACTGCTGCACCCAATCCTTCTCATGATTCATGCGACAAAGGTCGAGCAATATCGAGGTCTGCAGCTTGATTACTTCATCGGAGGCAAGCATCTGTCCGCTCATGACCTTGTCAAACAATGCCGAAGCTTCAGCCTCGCTGCACTCGGCCCACGGGAACTGCGACACTCCATGATCGGCAATGCGACATCCCTGCGAAGCAAAGAAATCGTGACGCACACGCAGCGCTTCCATCAGGTCGGCGTAAGATGTTATGTCGACATCGGCAGCCTTGCCAAGCGTCGCGATGTAGGCTCGATATGACTCAGGATCGGTCACGGCCATGGCCTTGTCGGGACGCCATGCCGGATATACCTTGACCTTGAACCCGCTCTCCCTTATCGCCTTGTGGTATTCAAGAGTATCCACGGGATCGTCGGTCGTACACACCACCTCTACATTGTAATGCTCCATAAGGCCGCGGGCGGTCATTCCCGGTCCGGCGAGTTTCTCGTTGCATATATCATAGATTCGGCGAGCCGACTGTGCATTCAGCGTGTCGGTAATCCCGAATGCGGTGCGCAGCTCCATGTGACTCCAGTGATAGAGCGGATTGCGCATAACGTAAGACACTGTTTCGGCCCATTTCTCAAACTTCTCCCAGTCGCTTGCATCACCTGTTATGTAACGCTCGTCGACACCGTTGGTGCGCATCGCACGCCACTTGTAGTGGTCGCCGCCAAGCCACAGCTCGGTAATTGTCGAAAATCGATGGTCCTCGGCTATCATTTTGGGCGACAGGTGGCAGTGATAGTCGATTATGGGCATATTGGCAGCATGCTCGCGATAGAGCCGCTTGGCTGTGTCGTTCTGGAGCATGAAGTCGGGATTCATAAATGGTAATTTAGGATTCATTGACGATGAATTTATTATTGATTTATCTCTTTTTTAACTCCACAAGCTTGTATCGGGGCACAAGAACTTTCATCACAATCCAGCTTACCAGATAAGCTACCGATGCAATCAGGAACACAATCATGTAACCGGCATTCTCACCCGAGAATCCGAGGAACTGCATGTCGGTATCGGTAGCGTACTTGAACAGCTTTCCGGCTCCGTAGTTGGATGTGAAGCTGCCAAGACCGCTGGCAAGACCCGCAGCGCCCGTTACCGTAGCGACAACCGATTTCGGAAACATGTCGCTGACAACATTGTAGACATTGGCGCTCCAGCTCTGATGAGCGGCGGCCATTATGCCTATTATGACTACCGGATACCACATCGACATCTGGCCGAGGGGCATCACAAGCATTCCGAGCAGCGGGAACAGTGCAAATATCAGCATGGCGTGCATGCGGCCCTTGTATGGATTTACACGATTGCGGTTGATAAAGAAAGTAGGCAGGTAACTGCCGCCCAACGAAAGCATCGAAATAAGATAAATGGTGAATATTGCGAGCATTCCCTCGGTTGAGTCGGTGGGATAACCGTAGACATTGCTGATGAATGCAGGGGCCCAGAACAACAGGAACCACCACACCGAGTCGGGAAGGAAACGGCCGAAAATCACCGCCCATGTCTGGCGGAAAGTAAAAGCCTGGAACACTCCAACCTCAGGCTCGCTGCACTTTGACGAAGCGTCACACTCGGGATTGTCCTCGCCTATGCCGTCCTGCTCGATATATGCAAGCTCGGCCTCATTGACACGGGGATTCTTGCGCGGCTCCTTGTAAGCAAACACCCACACGCCCATCCACACGAAGCCCAAGGCTCCGATGAGCAGAAACGCCATCTCCCATCCGTAGTGACGAGCTATCAAGGGGATGGTGAACGGAGCGAGCAATGCACCTATCTGTGAGCCTGAATTGAACACACCGGTAGCAAATCCGCGATCCTTCTTGGGGAAATACTCGGCGACGGCCTTGATCGAGCAAGGGAAGTTTCCGCTCTCTCCCACCGACAACACGCAACGTGCCACAAGAAACAGCCACACACTCACGGTGGTTATCATCATCGACACATTGGCCACCGACTGCAGCTCCATCAGGTGCTCGCGCGCTCCGGTGAACGACAGAATCCAGTCGCCCGACACTATGCCGTTGGTGAGCACGCCACAGAAGGCGTGAAGGCAAGCGCCGAATGACCATATTCCTATCGCCCACATATAACCGCGACGAGTGCCTATGTAGTCGATGAACTTGCCTACAAATAACATTCCCACGGCATAAACGAGCGAGAAACATCCGGTTATCAATCCGTAATCATCAGGTCCCCAGTTAAACTCGGGAGCGATGAAATTGACCCAGGTCAACGACAGCACCTGACGGTCGAGATAGTTGATGACCAATGCGAAAAACAGCATCGTACAAATAACCCAACGGTAATTTGTCATCTTGCCGCTTGTAGCTTGTATATTATTCATGATACTTATATTATGAGGTTATTTTGAATTACGTGAACATGACGACTCATCCATAAACAAGAATGAAGGTGTGTATCCGCCGAAGTCAACGACTATTTTCTCGAATACGATTCCCGGATCCGAAGGCGCAACCACCAAGTCATGATATTTGGTGCCCTTCTTTACCGGCAGCGTAACGCTTTTCTCCACTACGCGTCCGGCAACGGTGGGATAGAATACGCTGTATATGTTTTCGGGCTTCTCGTTTAGATTGCTGTTGAAGTTTATCGATTGTGCGTCACCTCCGTCAAGAGCCACCGTGTAGCAAAGTCCGCCCTTGTCAAGGAAGTCAAGTGTCGACTTCACGACGACACGTACGGTCACGTAAGTTGCGGTGTCGGGCAATGTCATGCGATAAGTAAGTGACGCACCGTCGACCGGTTCGGTAGGAGGCATTACCGACATTCCGCTGAGTGTGCGTCCCATGTAGGGAATCACCGTCCAGCGTGCATCGCTTGTCGGCTCGGTCAACGAATAGTAGTGCTCGGCTTCCATGCTCACAACTCCATTGGAAGAAGTAAATACATAATCGCCCTTGCAATCATCGGGATTGTCGATGCGCTTTACCATGGGCATTGTATCGGCTCTGAAGTTGTCGTTCCAGCTACGATAACCAATGTGCTTCTGCGTCATCATTCCGTTCCATTTGCCATCGGCCATCACTTCGTTGTAGTCGCGCATGAGTTCTGCGTCACGGTTGAAACAACGTTCAACCTTGTCGGCCCATTCATTGGCCTCAGGATTGCCTTCCTCAAACAGCTTCAGGTTCATTGCCTGCGCGTAATACATTTCATAGATATTGGACATGGCCTGAACGGGGAAAAGTATAAGCTGCTTGTATGCGTCACGATATTGCGGCTCAAGCGTCATATACTGTCGCATGGCCTCGGCCTCAAGACGCACATATTCGTCGGCTACCTTACGCCATTCACCACTACTCAGATTATAGGTGCGGCGGTCAAGCATCTCGGCAGTCACTCGTCCGTTATATTTGCTGTAAAGATTCAATATGCGGGCAGCTTCGGGAGCCTGTGCTTCACCGAATTGCTGACGACAGAATTCCAAAGTATGTTCAAGGAGGTTGTGTGCCGAATATTTTTCAGGCCTCCATGCCATATCCATAAACAGCGTTATAGGATATTCCATCGGCTTAAGGTCGCCCACATTAAGAATCCATAGCTTGTCGACACCGTATTTATAAGTCAGGCTAAGCTGCTCCCACATATTCTGTATAGGAGTCACGTTAAGCCATTTAGAGTTACGGGGTGCACCAACATAGTCGACATGGTAATACATTCCCCATCCGCCCGGATGTTTGCGTTCCTCGGCATTGGGCAGTCGGCGAACATTGCCCCAATTGTCGTCACACAACAGGTATATCACATCATCGGGAGCACGCAGACCCTTGTCATAGTAATCGAGCACCTCTTTATATAATGCCCACACCTGCGGGGTGGCCGACGCCTTCTTACGCGTAACCTTGCTTATGATCTTGCGTTGATTATTTATGATTTCCTTAAGCAGTTTTACATCTGCCTCTGCACTCATGGCTTCGTCACCGTCACCACGCATACCTATCGTAACAATGTCCTCAGTGTTCTTGGCACGTTCGATTCCTTCAACAAAAAAGCGGTCTATCACATCACGGTTGGTCGCATAATTCCACGGGCCGTTTTCACCGCGGCGACGCGCCCACTCCTGATGGTTGCGCGCCATGGGTTCATGATGCGATGTTCCCATAACCACGCCCATATCATCGGCGGTCTTGCTATTTTCAAGATCATCGGCATAGAAAGCCCAGCCCCACATGGCCGGCCACATCATATTGCCGCGAAGACGCAATATGAGTTCAAACACGCGTGCATAGAAACGGTGGTCACCATAATCGGTCCCGTATGTATTCTTCACCCATCCGGTAAGGCACGGAGCCTCATCATTAAGGAACAAGCCGCGATATTTCACCGCAGGCTCGCCGGCAGTGTAAGTGCCGCGTGACATCGACATATTGTCGTTATGTGCCACCGGAACATCAGCCCAGTCATACCAAGGCGACACACCTATCTGCTCCGAAAGCTCGTATACACCATATATGGCTCCTCGACGGTCACTTCCCGCAATAACAAGAGCCTCATCGACTCCCGGCAGAGGTGACTGCACGGTCGACATCAAATATTTCTCATACTTTCCTTTAAGCTGTGATGCATCTATCTTTCCCGCTTTTGCGATGCGTTCCATAACAGGAGAGTCGATAGTTCCAACTATAATCATACGCGATTCCGACGGAGCATCGGCAAGCACTGCGTCATGTCCCGTTACTCGACCGAAGTCGGCAGCAAGGTTACGTACAGCAATTTTGACTCCTGAATCGTCAGCGTCATCAACATATACAGGCAGCGACTTGCCATCCTGTATCAATGTAAATCGGTCGGGCGACAATGATGTCGTAGTGATTCCGACATTGTCGATAGCAAAACCCGTCACCGACATTGCCATAAAAGCCGACGCGATAAGACTTTTAATTAATTTCATAACTGTGTGCGTTAATGTTTTTTGGTTATATGATTGGTATTAATATTCTAACTGTAATGTGAATTTTCATGGGAGCAAATTAATCAAAAGGTCATCGCGCATGCAATGCCGCCTCCTCGTCCATACCAACAGGGTGCAAGCGTCACCGCCATCTTGTTTGCGTTATCTCTTCGCTGGAATAGAGCGTGGGATATCACCGGATAGAGCCAATAGGCAGCCTGAGCGCTTAATATTCCTACTCCGGCACCGGCAAGCACATCGTTAATCCAATGCCGTCCGTGATGCAATCGCAGAGCGGCGGTGCCTACAGCTACGGCATATCCTCCGACACCAATCCAAGGCGATACGTTCCAATATTCGCGTCGAAGCAGTTCAGCCCCAACGAAAGCGGCAGCCGCGTGACCCGACGGAAACGAATGCATGTCACTTCCTTCAGGACGCTCCGAACGCACAATTCCCTTCAACGAAGCCACCGTAACGCCCATTAAGGCATAGGCTGTAGCCGACACTATTGTCATGTCGACATAATTGTGGCAGCCCTTGACACCGCAAAGTCTTAATCCGTACATTGCGGCAAGAGGCACGAAACGCACTATATTGTCGGGGGTCTGAGAGCCGCTTGACGAACCGCTGTGCTTCAACCATGTTCCAGAAAGCCCGGCAGCTCCGACTCCTATCAGGACAGCCGGCACAGCCAGCTGTCCCAATGAAAATCGGTAAGGATTACCATCGGTCTTCCGCGATGTCAGCGTTACACTGTCGGCTGCTTCGGTTTGCGAATAAACACTCGCGCTTGTACACAACAATGCCAGTGCCACCGAAATACACTTAATCGCCCGACTTGACCAACAATGACGCTTCATCATTACGGATTTTACTGTTTTATAACGATTTTGCAGGATACATTGCATTCCACCATTCAGGGTCGTCCTGAAGCCACTTTGCAAACCATGCATAAATGGTGTTCTGCCATTTGATGCGCTTACCGTAATCGGTTATATGGTGATCCTGATCGGCAACGGCTACAAATGCAGTTTCACGACCGAGAAGCTTCAATGCGGTAAACATCTGGATGCTCTCGCCCACCGGCACATTATTATCCTTGTCGCCATGAAGGAATAGCAACGGAGTGTGTATCTTGTCGGCATTGAACAACGGACTTTGCTTCACATAGAGGTCGGGATGAGTCCACGGATAACTGTTGGCCATCGACACTTCGCTGTAAGAATATCCCCAGTAACCCTCACCCCAATAACTTGTGTGGTCGCTGATTCCTGCATGTGATATGGCAGCTGCGAAAATATCGGTCTGCGTCTGCAGATACTGAGTCATGAATCCTCCGTAAGAGGCACCTATACAACCTATCTTTTGGGCATTGACAAAGGGATGTTCAGCACAAAATTGCTTTGTGCCCTCGATTATATCCTGAGCCACACCGTCACCTGCCGTATTTACGTGACGTGATGCAAATTCCTGTCCGAAACCTGTAGCACCACTGGGCTCGATTACAAATACGACATAACCCAACGCTGCATAGGCATGATGAGGATAGCGGCTCTCAAAGTTACGGCTTGTGGGGCTGCAACCGCCATAGTAATTAACTATCATCGGGTAACTTGATGCGGGGTCGAAGTTAGGCGGCAAGTAGAAACGCCCGTGGATGCTGTCACCGCGAGAGCTCTTGAAGCTCCATGGGCGACACTCGCCAAGCACTACATCCTTAAGCTGCTCCTTTACCGGATCGTCAAGCAAGGTCGACTTGAGGGTCTTGGTATCGAGCTTGTAAAGGCGGTCGGAGTTGGATGCTCCCTGACCGAACCAAGCCATAGTGCGTCCTGCATCGGGCAACGATATGCCTTTTACAAGGTCTTCAGGTACGGGAATCATGGTTATGTCGCCATTAGCGGGATTGAGTCGGTATAAGCTGTACATGTCACGGTTCTCGGCTGTGAAATATATCATGTTGTCGGCACGGCTCCAAACATGCTGCTGAATGTTAGGGTCAAACTCCTTGGTGAGAGGCGTCACCTTGCGGTCGGCAATGTTTATGAGATAGAGCTGCTCATCGACCATGCTCGGAGTGCGTCCTTCAGGCAAGTTGCGTCCTACGCCGTCAAGTGATTCTGGTGAACCCGAAACAAGCACCTTTGTGGCATCGGGTGAGAACATGGCACCCGAAATGAAACCGTCGTCCTCGACTACTGGCGTAGAGGTCATTGTCGCGAGGTCGATTACATACAATGATGTAAGAGTGGTGGGACGTGAAGTTAATCGACTGCGTGATGTACGCACAAGCAACTTCTTACTGTCGTCCGATATATCAGAGAGCGACACGCTTTTATGTCCGAATGTTATAGGCTGCTGTACCCCCGTTGCAAGGTCATATTTAGCCAACATATAACGGTCACGCCAACCGGGCTGACGGTCCTCGGGCTGGATGATTTCATACACATCGGGGCTTTCCTTCGGACCTGACTGGACCGATGTTATTATAAGATAACTCTCGTCAGGCGATATGGTGAACCACTCGTTAGGTATGTCGGAAGCAATCAAGTCACGGCGTCCGGTAGCGACATCGACTGCATATAGCACCCGACCGTCATTGGTGTTGCGCGTATAATAGTAGCGGCTTCCTTTAGGCATCCACTTTATGGCGTCAGATGTTTCTGCCACCACATTACCGGCAGCCACATCGGAAATACGGTACACATATTCGTAAGCCCCTCCCTTACGGGTGTGATAGTAGGATGTTATCATGTATTTGCCGTCGGGCGAGATGCTTGTAGACGATATTCTCGTACCGTGCAGCACATCGTCGAGCGTGTACATGCGTGATGTTCCGGTGCCGACCTTCAACAGCTCGGGATGCTCCAAGTCGAGGCTCACTTTTACAGAGTCGCTTTTCCCCTTTTCACTAAGATACTTAACAGTAATCTTGTGTGTAGCAGGAGTGAGTACGAGCTGATTGCCTTCAAGTTTCCTGCCATCGACATATACATTATAATTCTTCAGCCCTTTTACATTTAACGAAGCCTTGGCGTAACGACGGTTTTCCACGGTAAAACCAAGCAGATGCAACGCATAGCCATCGTCACTTCCCGGAGCCACATCACCTGAAAATATCTCCGGATTACGCAATGTTGCCTGCGACACGTGAGTGTCAAGCAGTGACTTCACATCAAACTTACGTGAATTAACATCCACACTGTCAAACATTAATGGCATCTGCACGGGATAAGGGCCCGTGTACTCAAGCGTCTTGACATCCACCGTTTCGCCCATAGCAATTACCGACGAACATAACGCCAACATACCAATGATTGGTCTTTTCATTTAGGTTAAAGCTTAATTTATTGGATTCTTCCCCAAAGTTATAAAAAATTTCACTAAAAAGCTTAACGCTATTGAAAATAACTCAACAATCGACCGCCCTGCCGTTAACATTTATTGTCGAACCGGCTCTAAATTACTATCTCAATAATTCGTAGTCCAAATGGCATTATAAAAAACAATAAATAATTATCTTTGTAAATAATTACATCACAACTACATTATCACTTATAATGAAAAAGTTATTTTTAATTGCCGGAGCCATTGCTTTGACTGCTGCGGCAGAAGCAGCCGAGTCACCGCTATGGATGAGATATCCGGCCATATCACCCGATGGAAAGACTATCGCGTTCTGTTATCAAGGCGACATTTTCACCGTCCCGTCGACGGGAGGCCGCGCCACACAGTTGACAACCAATCCGGCCTACGACACACGCCCTGTGTGGTCGCCCGATGGGAAAAGCCTCGCCTTTGCCTCCGACCGCGAAGGCAGCTTTGACATCTACATAATGTCACGCGAGGGAGGAGCACCCACAAGACTCACCACTCACTCGGCAAGTGAAATGCCCGAAACATTCCTTGACAACGAACATGTGCTCTACACGGCATCTATACAGCCCGATGTGAATGACAGCCAGTTCCCTTCAGTACAATTCCCGCAAATATACAGCGTGTCAACTACCGGCGGACGGCCTAAGCTATATTCATCGCTTGCGATGGAAAATCTGTCGATAAGCCCCGACGGCAAGCAACTGCTCTATAATGACATGAAAGGATATGAGGACACATGGCGCAAGCATCACACTTCATCGATAACACGCGATATATGGCTTTGCACCACCGACGGCAACCGCAGCTATCGCAAGCTAACCGACTTCAACGGCGAGGACCGCAACCCTGTGTGGAAAGCCGACGGAAGCGCCTATTACTACCTGAGTGAACGTGACGGCAACTTCAATGTCTACAAGTCGACAATCGACGGAAAAAATACCGTAAAGATAACATCACATCCAAAGCATCCCGTGAGATTCCTCACCACCTCCAACGACGGCAAGCTATGTTACGGATATGACGGCGAGATATACACCGTGACCGAAGGCTCCCAACCAGCCAAAGTCAGCGTAGCAATAACATCGGACATCACCGAGCAGAAACTCGTAAACCGGCTCATAAGCAGCGGAGCCACCGACATTGCAGTGTCGCCTTCAGGCAAAGAAGTGGCATTCATAGTACACGGCGATGTCTACGTGACATCAGTGGAATACCGCACAACAAAGCAGATAACCGACACTCCCCAACAGGAGCGCAACATCGACTTCAGTCCCGACGGACGCTCTCTCGTATACTCGGCCGAACGTGGTGAAACATGGGGAATCTATGAAAGTTCAATCGTGCGCGATGACGACAAATACTTCACCTACGCACAGGAAATCGAGGAGAAACCGCTTGTGACAGGCGACAAGACATCGTTCCAGCCGCTCTATTCGCCCGACGGCAAGGAAGTTGCATTTCTCGAGGACCGCTCGGCGATAAGAGTTATCAATCGCAAAAGCAAAGATGTACGCACAGTCATGGAAGGCAAGTATAACTATTCCTACTCCGACGGCGACCAATCATTTGCATGGTCACCCGACGGACGCTGGTTCCTGACCGAATACATCGGCGTAGGAGGATGGAACAACAAGGACATAGCCCTAATCAAGGCCGATGGAAGCGGTGAAACGGTAAATCTCACCGAAAGCGGTTACTCCGACACCAATCCCAAATGGGTACTTGACGGCAAAGCCATGATATGGAATTCAGACCGAGCCGGTTACCGCAGCCACGGAAGCTGGGGATCGCACTCCGATGTCTACATAATGTTCTTCGATGATGAAGCATGGGATAAATTCCAACTTTCGAAGGAGGAGATCGCCCTTGCCGAAGAAGCTGAAAAGGACAAAAAAGATAAGGAGTCATCGGCAAACGACGACAAAAAAGACAAGAAAGATAAAAAAGGCAAAGGCAAGAAGGACAAAGTCGAAAAAGAGGACGAAATCAAGCCCATCAAGCTTGAACTCGACAATCGACGTGACCGCATAATGCGCCTAACTGTCAATTCTTCAAACCTCGGTGACGCGCTGCTATCCAAGAAGGGCGACAAACTATATTATTGTACCTCATTTGAGGGCGGATATGACTTATGGTTGCATGACCTTAAAGAAAACTCGACAAAGCTACTGATAAAAGGTGTGGGTTACGGACCGTTACTTACCGACAAAGACGGAGAAAAGGCTTTTCTGATATCAAGAGGCGGTCTAACACAGATCAATATAAAGGATGCCAATACAAAGTCAATACCCTTCGCTGCCGAATTTAACTACCGTCCCGCCGAAGAACGCGACTATATATTCAACCATGCATGGCGACAGGTCAACGACAAGTTCTACGACCCTGAAATCCACGGTATCGACTGGGCCTCATTCCGCGAGGATTACAGCAAATATCTACCCTACATCAACAATAATTACGATTTCCGCGACATGCTTTCGGAAATGCTCGGCGAACTAAACGGCTCACACACAGGTGCCCGCTACTATTCATCAACATCAGCTCCCGCCACAGCATCACTCGGAGCTTTCTATGACGAAAGCTACGACGGCGACGGATTGAAGATAACCCAAATCATAGCACAGGGGCCGCTGACCAAAGCCGACAATAAAATTACCAAAGGCTGCATAATCGAGAAAATCAACGGAAAGACAATCGAGCGCGGCAAGGATTACTACCCCATGCTCGCAGGCAAAGCAGGCAAAAGCGTAATGTTGACAGTGCTCGACCCCTCTACGGGCAAGAGATTTGAAGAGAAGGTAAAGCCCATAAGCTACGGCACCCAAAGCGACCTCCTTTACAAACGCTGGGTAGAAAACAACCGCAAGCGTGTCGAACAACTCTCGGGCGGCAAGGTTGGCTATGTACATGTCAAGGGCATGGACAGCCCGAGTTTCCGCACCGTGTTCTCAGACCTTCTCGGCCGTTATCGCAACTGCGACGCTGTTATCGTAGACACTCGTCATAACGGCGGAGGCTGGCTGCACGACGACCTTGCGACACTGCTCGACGGTAAGGAATATGCACGTTACACACCCCGTAACAGCTACATCGGCAGCGACCCGTTCACAAAATGGCTCAAGCCCTCATGTGTACTCGTGTGCGAGGACAATTACTCCAATGCCCACGGCTTCCCATGGGTTTACAAAACGCTCGGCATAGGCAAACTCATAGGCACTCCCGTTCCCGGCACAATGACAGCCGTATGGTGGGAAACGCAGATAGATCCATCGCTGGTATTCGGCATCCCTCAAGTAGGATGCAAGGATATGGACGGAAACTATCTTGAAAATCACGAACTACAACCCGACATCAAGGTTTACAACACTCCTGAAGTTCAGCTTCAGGGAGGTGACACACAACTTGAAACCGCCGTTAAGGAGATGCTCAACACCATCTGACAACAACAGTAACAACACCGACACCGCCGCTACCGCGTCAATGCCGTAGCGGCGGTGTCGTATTTTCTATTTGGATTATTGGAAAAGTGTTGCTAAATTTGCCTTTGTCAGCACTATGGGGGTGCTGGCATAACCGGACATAGACATGACAATCCTTCCAATGTATCCGACGAGCATCAATGAAAAATACATGGAGCTCGTGATCAACACCCTTCGCGACGGCGGTATTATAATATACCCCACCGACTCGCTATATGCGATAGGCTGCAATGCGCTCAACAATCAGGCTATTGAGCGTATATGCCGCATAAAAGGAATAAATCCGGCCAAGACCAACCTGTCGATTATCTGTCACGATATATCGCAATCGTCCGAATATGCCCGCATCGACAATCGCGCATTCCGAATCATGAAGGACAATCTGCCCGGCCCTTTCACCTTCCTGCTCCCGGCTTCCACGACACTACCCAAAGTGTTCAAAGGACGAAAGACCGTAGGTGTGAGAATCCCCGACAACGCCATAGCCCGAGAAATAGCCATGCGCATGGACTCGCCATTGCTTACCACTTCCATACAATGGGACACCGAGGATGAAGCAATCAATCCCGAGTCCATAGCGATGCGATACTCCGACACTGTGGATATCGTAATCGACGGAGGTGAAGGAGGCACCGAGCCGTCGACCGTTATAGACATCACCGACAGCTCAAATCCTGAAATAATCAGACAAGGCCTTGGCGAAATTGAGCTCTAATCAGACATTTTAATTTACAATCGACATAAATTTAAGTTAATAGTTCGTCCTTATCGAATTATTCACTAATTTTGTATTACCGGAAATTATATAAAGCGAATGACAATTACTTTAACCAAATAAATCAAGATAATTATGTCAAAGGTAACCGTAGTAGGCGCAGGAAACGTAGGCGCCACTTGTGCTAATGTTCTTGTAACTAACAACGTAGCTGACGAAGTCGTACTCATCGACATCAAGCAGGGTCTTGCCGAAGGTAAGACGATGGACATCATGCAGACCGCCAATCTGCTTACCATCAACACTCACATGGTGGGCGTGACCAACGACTATGAGAAGACTGCAGGTTCAGATGTAGTAGTAATCACATCAGGTATACCCCGTAAGCCGGGCATGACTCGTGAAGAGCTCATCGGAGTAAACGCAGGTATCGTTAAGTCAGTTACCGACAACGTACTCAAATATTCACCCAATGCAGTGATCTTGTGCGTATCCAACCCCATGGACACAATGACCTATCTTATCCACAAGACTTCAGGTCTTCCCAAGAACCGCATCATCGGTATGGGCGGCGCACTTGACAGCTCACGTTTCAAATACTTCCTCAGCGTAGCACTCGGAGCCAACCCCAACGAAGTTGAAGGTATGGTAATAGGCGGTCACGGTGACACTACAATGATTCCCTTGACCCGCTACGCAACTTATCGCGGTATTCCCGTAAGCACACTACTTGACAAGGAAACGCTTGACAAGGTAGCAGCCGACACAATGGTAGGCGGAGCCACTCTTACCGGTCTTCTCGGCACATCAGCATGGTATGCACCCGGTGCAGCATCGGCAGCCGTAGTAGCAGCAGTGCTCCATGACCAGAAGCGAGTAATCCCCTGCTCGGCACTCGTAGAAGGTGAATATGGCGAAAGTGACATCTGCATAGGCGTTCCCTGCTTGCTTGGCCGCAACGGTATCGAGAAGATTGTCGATGTCAACCTTAACGAAGAGGAGAAAGCTCTCTTCGCCAAGAGCGCAGCAGCAGTGCGCAAGACCAACGGCGCTCTCGCATCGTCCCTCTAATGCAAATTCCGACACACCTCCAATGAGGCGTGAACCTTATTTCTCCGCAAGGTGTTTCAATTTATTGGGACACCTTGTTCTTTATATATAGGATTAACTCAATTTATAAATTCATAAGTAATGAAAAAGATAGCATTTTTAGCAGCAGCGATCTTGATTTCAGGAGCAATGATTACAGGATGCGGCAACTCGACATCCAAGGAGGTGAAAGAGGCCGAGGCCACAGCCGAAGCAGTAAACGAATCGGAAGGCGCCCCGATAGAACTCGGGCCCAATGACATTCTGGAGTTCGGCGGTGCACAGCCTATGCCCGTAGTAGTCGACTTCTCGGCGACATGGTGTCCGCCCTGCAAGCAGTTTAAGCCCATATTCCACAAGCTTGCAAAGAAATACAAGGGCAAGGTCAACTTCATATATGTGGACATTGACAAAGCTCCTCAACTTGCCGAGCAATATGGCGTTACATCTGTGCCTACAATCCTTTTTGTCGACAAGGAAGGCGTAATCAACCGCAACATAGGTTTCATGACCGAGGAAGAGGTTGAAGGCGCTGTAGCTGCAATCATGCCTGCTCCGTCGGCACCCAAGATAGAGCCGAGATAAACCAAGCACAATCCTAAACACAGAAAAGGCTGCCGCAAATGCGACAGCCTTTTCTCGTATAGTTTAACTTATTAAAAGTGCTTACTTAACTTCAGTGTGAGCAATGTCGATTACATCGGCAGAGTCAAACACTGTGTCAATATCGTCCTTTCCGGCAACAACAAGGCTGTCGTATTCACGAAGTCCGGTACCGGCAGGGATCAAATGACCGCAGATAACGTTCTCCTTCATACCCTCAAGAGTGTCCACCTTACCGTTGATAGCGGCTTCATTGAGCACCTTGGTGGTTTCCTGGAACGATGCAGCCGACATGAAGCTTGAGGTCTGCAATGCAGCGCGAGTGATACCCTGAAGTATCTGCTCGGATGTAGCAGGAACGGCTTCACGCACAGTCACAGTCTTGAGGTCGCGACGCTTGAGAGCCGAGTTTTCGTCACGCAGCTTGCGTGCTGTGATAATCTGACCGGGCTTTACATTTTCGCTGTCACCGGCATCGACAACCACTTTCTTACCCCAGATGCGATCGTTCTCTTCCATGAACTCACGCTTGTCGACAACCTGCTGCTCAAGGAAGCAAGTGTCACCCGGATCGAGGATGTTGACCTTGCGCATCATCTGACGCACGATTACTTCAAAGTGCTTGTCGTTGATCTTCACACCTTGCATACGGTATACATCCTGAACCTCGTTGACGATGTATTCCTGAACGGCAGTGGGACCCATGATGTTGAGAATGTCGGCAGGAGTGATGGCACCGTCGGAGAGCGGAGTTCCGGCGCGCACATAGTCGTTTTCCTGAACGAGAATCTGCTTCGACAGCGGAACGAGGTACTTCTTGACTTCGCCAAGCTTGGAAGTAACCGATATCTCACGGTTGCCTCGCTTAACCTTGCCAAACTTAACCTCACCGTCGATTTCCGAAACGATAGCGGGGTTGGACGGGTTACGTGCCTCAAAGAGCTCGGTAACACGGGGCAGACCACCGGTGATATCACCGGCATTACCTGCCGAACGAGGAATCTTGACGAATACCTCGCCGGGAGCGACATCGGCACCGTTCTCAACCATGAGGTGAGCGCCCACAGGCAGTGCATAGGTCTTAATCACCTGACCGTTGGCATCGACGATGTTGGCCTCGGGAACGCGTGTACGATCCTTTGACTCGATTATTATCTTATCCTCAAGTCCTGTCTGCTCGTCATAATCTACACGATATGTAACGTTCTCAACAAGATTCTGGAATTCAATCTTACCACCTACTTCCGAAATGATGACGGCGTTGAAGGGGTCCCATTCGCATATTACATCGCCCTTGGTGACAGTGTCGCCATTGCCGAAGTAAAGCTTAGAACCGTAAGGAATGTTGGCGTTGGTGAGCATCATCTTGGTGTTGGGGTCGATGATACGCATCTCGGCAAGACGGCCAATCACTACATGTACGGGCTTTCCGTTGGCGCCCTTCTCAGCAGTTTCAACCGTGCGGAGTTCCTCGATTTCAAGCACGCCTTCATAGCGTGAGGTTATAGTAGATACGGCAGCGATGTTTGAAGCGACACCACCGACGTGGAATGTACGAAGAGTAAGCTGGGTACCGGGCTCACCGATTGACTGAGCGGCAATCACGCCGACAGCCTCACCCTTCTGCACAAGACGGTTGTTGGACAGATTGCGTCCATAGCACTTGGCACAAACACCCTTCTTGGACTCACAGGTAAGTACCGAGCGGATTTCAACCGACTCGATGGGCGACTCGTTGATGCGATTGGCAGCAACTTCATCGATTTCCTCACCCGAGGCAACGATAAGCTCACCCGAGATGGGATCGATGATGTCGTGAACCGATACACGGCCGAGGATGCGCTCGCCGAGCGATGCCACAACTTCCTCGTTGTTCTTGATTTCGGTGCATACAAGACCACGGAGCGTACCGCAATCCTCCTCATGGATGATGACATCATGAGCCACATCGACAAGACGACGGGTAAGGTAACCTGCGTCGGCGGTCTTCAATGCGGTATCAGCAAGACCCTTACGGGCACCGTGGGTTGAGATGAAGTACTCAAGCACTGAAAGGCCCTCCTTGAAGTTGGCAAGAATCGGGTTCTCGATAATCTGACCTCCTTCGGCACCTGCCTTCTGGGGCTTAGCCATAAGACCACGCATACCGGCCAACTGACGAATCTGGTCCTTAGAACCACGGGCACCCGAGTCAAGCATCATGAATACAGAGTTGAAGCCCTGGTTGGCGGCCGTCATCTGCTTCATAAGCGTATCGGTGAGTCGAGAGTTGACATGCGTCCATATATCGATTATCTGGTTGTAACGCTCGTTGTTGGTGATGAATCCCATCGAATAGTTGTTCATCACTTCCTGAACCTGCTCGTTACCTTCAGCTACAAGCTGCTCCTTTTCCGGCGGAATGAGCACATCCCCGAGGTTGAACGACAATCCGCCCTTGAATGCCATGTAGTATCCGAGGTTCTTGATGTCGTCAAGGAACTGAGCCGAACGGGTCACACCGCAAGTGTTGATAACCTTACCGATGATGTCGCGCAATGACTTCTTAGAAAGAATCTGGTTGACATAACCGATTTCCTTAGGCACATACTGGTTTACGAGCACGCGGCCCACTGAAGTGTTCTCAACAAGATGAGTGATGGGGTTGCCGTTTTCATCGACATCGTCCACAACTACCGAAACGGGAGCATGGAGAGTCACGCGGCCTTCATTGTAAGCAATCTGAGCCTCTTCGGGGCCATAGAACTTAAGGCCTTCACCCTTATCGCCCTTGCGGAGCTTGGTGATGTAGTAAAGACCGAGTACCATGTCCTGCGAAGGCACTGTGATAGGAGCACCGTTGGCGGGGTTGAGGATGTTGTGGGCACCGAGCATTAGCATCTGGGCCTCCAACACGGCCTCGTTGCCAAGAGGCAAGTGAACAGCCATCTGGTCACCGTCGAAGTCGGCGTTGAATGCCGTACATGCGAGCGGGTGGAGCTGGATAGCCTTTCCTTCAATCATCTTGGGCTGGAATGCCTGGATACCAAGACGGTGAAGTGTCGGGGCACGGTTTAGCAGAACGGGGTGACCCTTCATAACGTGCTCAAGGATGTCCCATACGACAGGTTCCTTGCGGTCAACTATCTTTTTGGCCGACTTCACAGTCTTCACGATGCCACGCTCGATGAGCTTGCGGATGATGAAAGGCTTGTAAAGCTCGGCAGCCATATTTTTGGGGATACCACACTCGTGCATCTTAAGCTCGGGACCGACAACAATTACCGAACGGGCAGAGTAGTCGACACGCTTACCGAGAAGATTCTGACGGAAGCGGCCCTGCTTTCCCTTGAGAGAGTCGGAGAGCGACTTCAAGGGTCGATTGGCCTCGGTCTTAACTGCCGACGACTTGCGAGAGTTGTCGAGCAGCGAGTCAACAGCCTCCTGAAGCATACGCTTCTCATTGCGGAGGATGACTTCGGGAGCCTTGATTTCGATAAGACGCTTAAGACGATTGTTACGTATGATCACACGACGATAGAGGTCGTTAAGGTCGCTGGTAGCGAAACGGCCACCGTCGAGGGGTACGAGAGGACGGAGTTCGGGCGGAATCACGGGAACCGCCTGAAGAATCATCCATTCGGGCTTATTGCGGTGCTTTGACGCACGGAACGACTCCACAATCTGAAGACGCTTCAACGCCTCGGTCTTACGCTGCTGCGAACCGTCGGTATTGGCACGGTGACGGAGCTCGTAAGAGAGCGAATCGAGGTCAAGACGAGTAAGCAGGTCATATACAGCCTCGGCACCCATCTTGGCGATGAACTTATTGGGGTCGCTGTCGTCAAGCAACTGATTTTCCTTAGGAAGCTTGTCGAGGATTTCAAAGTATTCCTCCTCGGTGAGAAGATCGAGTGTCTGAACGTTTTCGGCCTGTCCGGGCTGGATGACCACGTAACGCTCATAGTAAATCACAGCATCGAGCTTCTTTGAGGGAAGACCGAGCAGATAACCGATCTTGTTGGGAAGCGAACGGAAATACCAGATGTGAGCCACGGGAACGACGAGCTTTATGTGACCCATGCGTTCACGGCGCACTTTCTTCTCGGTAACCATGACACCACAACGGTCGCACACAATGCCCTTGTAACGGATGCGCTTATACTTTCCGCAATGACACTCATAGTCCTTTACCGGACCGAATATCTTTTCGCAGAACAGACCGTCACGCTCGGGCTTGTAGGTGCGGTAGTTGATAGTCTCGGGCTTGAGAACTTCACCGCTCGACTTTTCAAGGATTTCCTCGGGCGAAGCAAGTCCGATAGAAATCTTTGAGAAATCGGTTTTTGATTTATTGTCTTTTCTAAAAGCCATATTTTAGTGTTTCCTTTCTTTACTGTGATTAATTATTGCTCTAAGTTGATGCTCAATCCAAGACCGCGAAGCTCGTGGAGAAGCACGTTAAGCGACTCGGGGATTCCGGCCTGAGGCATGGGCTCGCCCTTGACGATAGCCTCATAAGCCTTGCTACGGCCGTTTACATCATCACTCTTGATAGTCAGAATCTCCTGGAGAATGTGGGATGCGCCGAATGCCTCGAGCGCCCAAACTTCCATTTCTCCGAAACGCTGACCACCGAACTGGGCTTTACCTCCAAGAGGCTGCTGCGTGATGAGCGAGTACGGACCGATGCTACGTGCGTGCATCTTGTCCTCTACCATGTGACCGAGCTTAAGCATGTAGATTACACCTACGGTTGCAGGCTGGTCGAAGCGCTCACCGGTGCCGCCATCGTAAAGATAGGTCTTTCCGTAGCGAGGAAGTCCGGCCTTGTCGGTCCACTCGTTAAGGTCGTCGAGGCTTGCGCCGTCAAAGATAGGAGTGGCAAACTTATCGCCGAGAATAGCTCCCGACCAACCGAGAACTGTTTCAAAAATCTGACCGAGGTTCATACGTGAAGGCACACCCAGAGGGTTGAGCACGATATCGACCGGAGTACCGTCGGCAAGGAATGGCATATCCTCCTGACGCACGATACGCGACACGATACCCTTGTTTCCGTGACGACCGGCCATCTTGTCACCTACGCTGATCTTACGCTTCTTGGCGACATATACCTTAGCCATCTGCATGATTCCGGAGGGAAGCTCGTCACCGATCGAGATGTCGAATTTCTTACGACGAAGCTCGGCATCGATCTCCTTTGACTTGCGAAGATAGTTCACAATAGTGGCACGGATCATGTCGTTCTTGTGAGCATCGGCAGTCCACTTTGAAAGGTTGACAGTGTCATAATTTATACCCTTCAGAGCGGCAGGCGTAAACTTGGCACCCTTGGCAATAATGTCGGCACCGAGGAAGTCCTTGACACCTTGCGAGGTCTTGCCTTCGGTGAGCACCATGAGCTTGTTGACAAGAATGTCCATCAGCTCGGCCTGCTTTTCCTCATACTCTTCGTCAAGCTTGGGAAGCTGTGCGTTGGCACTCTTGGTTTTCTTTTTCTTGGCGGCACGAGAGAACAGGTTGGTGCCGATTACAACACCCTTTAATGATGGAGTTGCCTTGAGAGAAGCATCCTTCACATCACCGGCCTTGTCACCGAAGATGGCGCGAAGCAGCTTCTCCTCAGGAGTGGGATCGGATTCTCCCTTAGGAGTAATCTTACCTATCATGATGTCACCGGGAGCTACATGGGCGCCGACACGGATAATACCGCGCTCGTCGAGATCCTTGGTAGCGTCTTCGCTGACATTGGGGATATCGCTTGTAAGCTCCTCCATACCACGCTTGGTTTCACGCACTTCGAGCGAATACTCGTCAACGTGAACCGAGGTGAGGATATCCTCACGAACCACGCGCTCATTGAGCACGATAGCATCCTCGTAGTTGTAACCCTTCCAAGGCATGAAGGCCACCTTCAGGTTGCGGCCGAGAGCAAGTTCACCGTTTTCGGTCGAGTAACCTTCGGTGAGAATCTGGCCCGGAGTCACACGCTGACCCTTCTCGCATATAGGACGAAGGTCGATGGTTGTGCTTTGGTTGGTCTTTCGGAATTTTGGTATGTGGTATTCCTTAACCGAATCCTCGAATGCGACAAAGTCTTCATCCTCGGTGCGGTCATAGCGGATACGTATCACTGTAGCATCGACAAACTCAATGACACCGTCGCCCTCGGCGGTAATCTGAGTACGAGAGTCACGTATAAGCTGTCCCTCGAGGCCTGTACCCACGATAGGAGCTTCGGAACGCAACAGAGGCACTGCCTGACGCATCATGTTAGATCCCATCAACGCACGGTTGGCATCGTCATGTTCAAGGAACGGAATGAGCGATGCGGCGATAGAAGCAATCTGAGTGGGCGATACATCCATCAGGTTGACCTCGCTCGGAGCTACGATGGGGAAGTCGGCGTCAAGACGAGCTTTAACGCGCTCACGAACAAACGTGCCATCATCGTTAAGAGGAGCGTTGCCCTGGGCAATCACCTGACCCTCCTCGACTTCGGCAGTCAGATATACGACTTCATCGTTGTTGATGTTGACCTTGGAGTTCTCAACCTTGCGGTAGGGAGTTTCAATAAATCCGAGGTCGTTTATTTTAGCATACACACACAATGACGAGATAAGACCGATGTTAGGTCCTTCAGGCGTTTCGATAGGACAAAGACGGCCATAGTGAGTGTAGTGAACGTCACGAACCTCAAAACCTGCGCGCTCACGCGAAAGACCGCCGGGGCCAAGGGCCGACATACGGCGCTTGTGGGTCATTTCGGCAAGGGGGTTGGTCTGGTCCATGAACTGTGAAAGTGCATTTGTACCGAAGAATGTGTTGATAACCGAAGAGATTGTCTTCGCATTGATAAGGTCAATGGGAGTGAAATCCTCGTTGTCACGCACATTCATGCGCTCGCGGATTGTACGCGACATACGAGCAAGTCCCACACCAAACTGGTTGTAGAGCTGCTCGCCTACGGTACGTACGCGACGATTGCTCAAGTGGTCGATGTCGTCGACATCGGTCTTTGAGTTGATAAGCTCGATGAGATACTTTATGATGGCGATTATATCCTCCTTGGTAAGGACCTTCACATCCATCGAAGTACCGAGATTGAGCTTCTTGTTGATGCGGTAACGACCCACTTCGCCGAGGTCATAACGCTTTTCCGAGAAGAAAAGGTTGGTGATTACCTCACGGGCCGACGCATCATCCGGCGGCTCCGCGTTGCGCAGCTGTCGGTAGATATATTGAATAGCCTCCTTTTCGGAGTTACTTGTATCTTTCTGTAGAGTGTTGAAGATTATCGAATAGTCGCTGGTATTGGCGTCTTCCTTGTGGAGGAGTACGGTCTGCGCACCTGCATCAATTATCTCCTGGATATGCTCTTCCTCGAGCACGGTTTCGCGGTCAATCACGACCTGGTTGCGCTCTATCGACACAACCTCGCCGGTGTCTTCGTCAACGAAGTCCTCAACCCATGTCTTCAATACACGGGCAGCCAGCTTGCGTCCGATTGCCTTCTTAAGATTGGTCTTATTGACCTTGATTTCTTCAGCAAGGCCGAAGATTTCGATGATGTCCTTATCGCTTTCAAGACCTATCGCACGCAAGAGAGTTGTAACGGGAAGTTTCTTCTTACGGTCGATGTAAGCGTACATCACGTTGTGGATGTCAGTTGCAAACTCAATCCAAGACCCACGGAACGGGATTATTCGTGCCGAATAGAGCTTAGTGCCGTTGGCATGAGTGCTCTGTCCGAAGAACACACCGGGAGAACGGTGCAACTGCGACACGACAACTCGTTCAGCTCCATTGATTACAAATGTACCTTGCGCCGTCATATAAGGAATTGGCCCAAGGAATACATCCTGTATCTTAGGTTCAAAATCTTCGTGATCGGGGTCAGTACAATATAATTTTAATTTAGCCTTGAGGGGTACACTGTAGGTGAGTCCTCGTTCAAGACACTCCTCGATTGTGTAGCGCGGGGGGTCGATGTAATAGTCGAGAAACTCAAGTACGTAATTATTGCGAGTGTCCACAATCGGGAAATTCTCGGCGAACACCTTATAAAGTCCCTCATTATTTCTTTTTTCAGGAGGAGTGTCGAGCTGAAGGAAATCCTGAAATGACTTCAGCTGAACCTCGAGAAAATCAGGGTAAGGAAGGGGATTCTTTACCGATGCAAAATTGATACGGGGTTTTGTTAATGAAACTGACATTTAAAATAAAAACGTTAAGGGAACTCAAATTAAAATATAACACAAAAAGGTTAAGAATCATTATAAGATATGATTCTTAACCTAATTACCTGAGGTTCAGGCAATATTATTTAAGTTCAACTTCAGCGCCAGCTTCTTCCAACTGCTTCTTCAGACCTTCGGCGTCAGCCTTGGCTAGACCTTCCTTAACTGTGCTGGGAGCACCGTCAACGAGTTCCTTAGCTTCCTTCAAGCCAAGTCCGGTGAGTTCCTTAACAAGCTTAACAACTGCAAGCTTGCTTGCGCCGGCCGACTTAAGGATAACATCGAATGAAGACTTCTCTTCAGCCTCAGCAGCACCACCGGCTGCGGGAGCTGCTACTGCTACAGCTGCAGCTGCGGGCTCGATACCATACTCATCCTTGAGGATAGCCTTGAGTTCACTTACTTCCTTTACGGTCAAATTGACTAATTCTTCAGCAATAGCTTTAATATCTGCCATCGTCTTAAAATTTTAAAAGTTATTGTTTTTTCTATTTATTATTTTTATTGTTTTGTCTATCGAGGCGTCAACCGCGCATTATGCGTTCTTTTCCTCAATAGCATCCAGAAGTCCGTGGATGGTTGTTCCGGCGTCAAGCGCGGAGATAACACCCTGTACAGGGCCTTCGAGCATTGCAACAACATCGGCAATAAGTTCGTTCTTGCTCTTGATGTTTGCAAGTGTATCGAGCTGTTCAGCACCTACGTAAACTGTTTCTTCTACGTAAGCAGCCTTAAAACGGGGGAGTGTAGCATCCTTGTCCTTCTTCAAGACTTCCTTGATGAGCTTTGCGGGAGCATTTCCAACATTCGAGAACATAATCGATGTTGAGCCCTTCAAGCTGGGATAGAGTTCAGAATACGTTTCGGCATTCTCAAGTGATTCGAGCGCCTTGTGAAGAAGCGTATTCTTTACGACGAGAAGCTTAATGTCGGCTTTATTGCAAGCACGGCGGAGATCGCTTGTCTTTTCAGCGTTCAATCCGGCTGTTTCCACGAGATAGAAGCAGCTGTAATTCTTAACCGTGTCAGCAATTTGGGCAATAATAATGTCTTTATCTTCCTTTCTCATTTTGCGTAGTCTTTAAATGTTAAACATCGATTGACTTAGAGTCAACCTTGATGCCGGGACTCATAGTGCTTGAAAGATAAATACTCTTAATATAGGTGCCCTTTGCAGTAGCAGGCTTAAGCTTAATCAAGGTGTTGATGAACTCGCGTGCGTTGTCCTTCATCTGTTCGGGAGTGAAAGAAACTTTTCCGATTGAAGAGTGAACGATACCGTTCTTGTCGACCTTGAAGTCAATCTTACCCTTCTTCACTTCCTCAACAGCCTTTGCTACATCATTGGTAACAGTACCGCTCTTGGGGTTAGGCATCAAGCCACGAGGACCGAGGATGCGACCGAGAGCACCAATCTTACCCATGATAGCGGGCTGAGTAATGATTACATCAACATCAGTCCAACCACCTTTGATCTTGTCGATATATTCGTCAAGACCTACATAGTCGGCTCCGGCAGCCTTAGCGGCAGTTTCCGCGTCGGGGTTGCAAAGCACGAGTACAGTAGTCTTCTTGCCGGTTCCGTGAGGGAGTGTCACCACGCCACGCACCATTTGATTAGCCTTACGAGGGTCTACGCCAAGACGTACATCAATATCAAGCGAAGCATCGAATTTAGTAAAAGTAACTTCCTTTACCTTCTCAGCCGCCTCCGCTAATGTGTAAGCCTTCCCAGCTTCAATCTTCTGTAAAGCCAACTTTTGATTCTTAGTAAGTTTACCCATGTCAATTGAAGTTTATTAGTTATTTTCAGGGAAAGCTCCCTTAACGGTGATACCCATACTTCTGGCTGTACCGGCAACCATACGCATTGCCGATTCTACAGTAAAACAGTTCAAATCGGGCATTTTGTCCTCAGCAATCGCCTTCACCTGATCCCAAGTGATTTCAGCCACCTTCTTACGATTGGGTTCGGCTGAACCGCTCTTGATCTTTGATGCCTCAAGGAGCTGAATAGCTACAGGAGGAGTCTTAACAATGAAGTCAAAGCTCTTGTCGGTGTAGTAAGTAATTACAACCGGAAGCACCTTGCCTGCCTTGTCCTGGGTGCGGGCGTTGAATTGCTTGCAAAATTCCATGATGTTGATGCCCTTAGAACCCAAGGCGGGACCTACTGGGGGCGATGGATTTGCTGCTCCACCTTTAATCTGCAATTTGATTTGTCCAGCAATTTCTTTAGCCATTTCTTAATACAAATTTTGTTGGGTTAAACGTGCGAATTTTGGTCAAAAAGCTCGTAACCGCTATTTGGCCAATTCTCGCTCTACTTGCGATGCCTCCAATTCCAAGGGAGTGCTGCGACCGAATATCTTGACTTCGACCTTGAGCTTGCGCTTCTCGGCGTCCAAATCTACGATTTCGCCGTTGAAGCCGCTGAACGGGCCAAAAGTCACCTTGACATGCTCGCCGACCATGAAGTCGTTGAAACCGTCATCGTTCAAGTCGTTGATCTCATCGGCGGCACCAAGCATTCTCATCACCTCGCTGTGACGAAGGGGTTCGGGCTGAGAGCCCTTTCCGCGTCCGCCGAGGAAATCAATTACATTGGTGGTGTTGCGCAATTCGTGCATCACCTCGCCTTGAAGATCAGCCTCCACAAACACATAACCGGAATAAAGATTGCGTTCCTTCACAACCCTTTTTCCATTACGTGTAGTCACTACTTTTTCGGTGGGAATCAACACTTGCGATACGTAGTTGCCCAAGTCAGTGTTCTTGATTGCAGCATCAAGAAGCTCCTTGACTTTAGCCTCCTTTCCTGATATTGCGCGAAGCACATACCATTCTTTTTTTCTCTCAGCCATAGGTACTACTACGTTTTAAGCGTTAAAGTCCGTAAATGAAGTGCATTAAATGGTCAACTATCTGATCCATTACGAGTATTATCAATGCAATAATGACGGAAGCTATCAGCACGACAACACTGCTCTTGATTAGTTGACTCTTTGTAGGCCAAGAAGTCCTATATCGAAGTTCGGTATAAGACTCCTGTATATCGGTAAGTAGTTTTAATTTCTTCATTTTTTCTGTCTTTGCACAGGACGAGAGGCTCGAACTCCCGACACCCGGTTTTGGAGACCGGTGCTCTACCGACTGAGCTAGTCCTGTATATATCGGTTCTCGCTTTTACACGAGAACCGATTTTGTATTTCCTAAATTAGTCGAGGATTTCAGTGATCTGACCTGAACCTACGGTGCGGCCACCTTCGCGGATTGCGAAACGAAGACCGAGGTCGCAAGCTACCGGGTTGATGAGCTCAACGTTGATAGTTACGTGGTCACCGGGCATTACCATTTCTACACCTTCGGGAAGAGTGATCTCACCGGTTACATCGAGTGTACGGATGTAGAACTGAGGACGATAGTGGTTATGGAACGGTGTGTGACGTCCACCTTCCTCTTTCTTCAGGATATAAACCTGAGCCTTGAACTTGCTGTGGGGCTTAACAACTCCCGGGTGGCAGATTACCATACCACGCTTGATATCCTTCTTGTCGATACCACGGAGAAGAAGACCTACGTTGTCACCTGCTTCACCCTGATCGAGGAGCTTGCGGAACATCTCAACACCGGTAACAACCGACTTGAGGTCAGCACCAAGACCCATAATCTGAACTTCGTCACCTACCTTAACAACACCTGTTTCAATACGACCGGTAGCAACTGTACCACGACCGGTGATTGAGAACACATCCTCAACAGGCATCAAGAAAGGCTTATCAATGTCACGGGGAGGCAGCGGAATCCATTCGTCAACAGCAGCCATAAGCTCCATAACCTTTTCTACCCACTGGGGCTCACCGTTAAGAGCACCAAGAGCAGAACCACGGATGATAGGAGTATTGTCACCGTCATATTCGTAAGACGAAAGAAGGTCACGCATTTCCATCTCAACGAGGTCAAACATCTCTTCGTCGTCAACCATATCGCACTTGTTAAGGAATACTACGATACGAGGAACGTTCACCTGACGAGCGAGCAGGATGTGCTCACGAGTCTGGGGCATAGGACCGTCAGTTGCAGCAACTACGATGATAGCACCGTCCATCTGAGCAGCACCGGTAACCATGTTCTTTACATAGTCGGCGTGTCCCGGGCAGTCAACGTGAGCATAGTGACGATTCTCAGTTTCATACTCAACGTGCGAAGTGTTGATTGTGATACCACGCTCCTTTTCCTCGGGGGCGTTGTCGATCTGGTCGAATGACTTGACTTCGGAAAGACCCTTTTCAGCGAGCACCTTAGTGATAGCTGCGGTCAGAGTAGTCTTACCGTGGTCAACGTGACCGATTGTACCGATGTTAACATGCGGTTTGGTTCTTTCGAATTTTTCTTTAGCCATAACTTTTGTTATTTTTGTGTTGAATAATATTTCTTTCAATAAAGCTGCCGCGAAAGCGCATACGCATCCGAGGCTGCCGATTTATCGTTTGAGCCGATGGCGGGATTTGAACCCGCGACCTCTTCCTTACCAAGGAAGTGCTCTACCCCTGAGCTACATTGGCAAAATGTCTTTAGAGCGGAAGACGAGGCTCAAACTCGCGACCCTCAGCTTGGAAGGCTGATGCTCTATCAACTGAGCTACTTCCGCATTAATGTGGGCGAAGATGGATTCGAACCACCGAAGGCATAAGCCAGCAGATTTACAGTCTGCCCCATTTGGCCACTCTGGTATTCGCCCGAGATACTTTTCTTGATTAGGGAATTCAAAATTTACTTCTTCCTTTGAGCCTCTTGTCGGATTCGAACCAACGACCCCGAGATTACAAATCACGTGCTCTGGCCAACTGAGCTAAAGAGGCATTAAGTATCTTGTTGCTTGACTACTTTTCGTCTGTCAAGCGGGTGCAAAGTTACGCAGTATTTTTCAGTTCTCCAAATTTTTCAATGCTAAAATTTCAAAACATTCTCATTTTATTTAATTATCAGCGACATAACATCAAGGGTCGACATCGCGACAATATCAACTGACTCTTCAGCGTTGCAAAGGTAATACATATTTTCGGTCTGTCACGAATGTAAGCTGACATTTTTTTTGTAGATTTGCATTATTCAACCATTATTCATAAAATGAAAGACAATATTATCCAACGACTCGAAGCCCTGCGCAACGCGATGCTCACTCGGGGCATTGACCTCACGATCATCCCCCATGTCGACCCGCACCAAAGCGAATACATGGCCGACCACTGGCATCTTCGCGAATATCTAAGCGGATTCAACGGCTCGGCCGGAACACTCGTAGTGTCGCTTGACGACGCAAAGCTGTGGACCGACTCTCGCTACTTCCTGCAGGCGGCACAGCAGCTCGATGAAACCGGCATAACATTAATGAAGGACGGCCTTGCCATAACACCGTCAATCCCCGACTATATACGCACCACTCTCCCAGCAGGCTCAACAGTAGGTATCGACGGCATGTTGTTTTCGATAAACTCGGAGCGCGACTTGAAAGAGAAACTCGGCGAGGTGGGAATAAAGCTCATAACCGACTTCACCCCCGCCGATGAAATATGGTACGACCGACCTCCTCTACCCGCCGACAAGGCATTCATCCATGACATGAAATACGCCGGCGAAAGCACTCGCGACAAAATAGAGAAAGTGCTCAAGCGCGTAAAAGAAGCCGGAGCCGACGCCATATTGATATCGGCATTGGATGAAATTGCATGGGTCCTTAACTTGCGCGGAAAGGATGTAACCTACAATCCAGTCGTGACATCTTTCCTATATCTTGGTGAAACAGGCTCCACACTGTTTATCGACGACATAAAGATCACCGACCGCGTGCGGGAATACCTCGCAGGAAACGACATCAGCATCGCTCCATACAACAGCGTGCTGAAATTTGCAGGCGCGTTACCGTTCACCACAAAGGTACTCGTCGACCCGAGTTCATCGTCAGGTTCACTCGTCACGGCTCTCGGCAAACGCATTTCGCTCGGCCGTTCCCCCATACCCTTGCTGAAAGGAATACGCAATGATGTTCAGATAGAAGGACTACAACGAGCAATGCATCGCGACGGAATAGCATTGGTGCGCTCTTTCATGGAAATAGAAGAAACGTTGTCGCAAGGCAAACGCCTTACCGAAACCGACGTGTGCAAAATACTAACCCGCAACCGCAGCCTACAACCCGATTATTTCGACGACAGTTTCGGAACAATAGCCGGATACAAGGGCCACGGCGCGATTGTACATTACGAACCGACAGAGGAATCAGACGCCGAGATATATCCCGACGGCCTGCTGCTTGTCGACTCAGGAGCGCAATATCTCGACGGAACGACCGACATAACCCGCACCGTATCGCTCGGCAACCCCACGGCCGACGAGCGTCACGACTTCACTCTCGTGCTGAAAGGCTGTATCGCACTTGCCTCAGCCGTATTTCCCGAAGGGACATGTGGCGTACAGCTCGACATTCTCGCCCATCAATATCTGTGGAAAGAAGGGAAAACCTATCTGCACGGCACAGGTCATGGTGTGGGCTCGTTCCTGAACGTACACGAAGGGCCTCAGAGTTTCCGAAACCGCATCGACCACCTTACAACAGTGCCGTTTGCGCCCGGCATGGTGACATCCGACGAGCCCGGACTGTATGTCACCGACAAATACGGAATACGTTGCGAGAACATGATACTTACGGTAGTTGACCGCGAAACCGAATTCGGGCGTTTCCTCCGCTTCGACACCGTGACGCTGTTCCCCTTCGACATCAACCTCATCGAAACCTCGATGCTCAATGACGACGAAATTAAATGGATCAACGAGTACCACAAGAAGGTGTATGACTTGCTCACTCCTTCATTGAACGAGAAAGAAACCGCATGGCTGGCAGCCAAGACTCAGCCCATATCACGCAAATAATCAACTTTAATCAACAATCATAATGGCATTAATAAAATCGGTAAGGGGATACACCCCTGAAATCGGCAAAAACTGCTTCCTCGCCGACAATTGCACCATCATAGGCGATGTCGTGATGGGCGACGACTGCAGCATCTGGTTCAACACCGTGCTGCGCGGCGATGTCAACTCAATAAAGATAGGCAATCGCGTAAACATCCAGGACGGATCGGTGCTGCACACCCTCTATCAGAAATCGACCATAGAGATAGGCGACGATGTGTCAATAGGCCACAACGTAACTATTCACGGAGCCAAGATACACGACTTCGCCCTTATAGGAATGGGTGCAGTGGTGATGGACGATGCCGAGGTTGGCGAAGGCGCTCTCGTGGCCGCCGGAAGCGTCGTGCTGTCACGCACCAAAATAGGCCCCAATGAACTGTGGGGAGGCGCGCCCGCGAAATTCATCAAGATGGTAGACCCCGAGCAGAGCAAGGAGATTAACCGCAAAATAGCGAAGAACTATCTCATGTACTCCACTTGGTATGACGCCGAACTTGAAAACAAAATAGAAACCGAAGCCGAGCGTGACACCGAACAGAAGTAACGCTGACTGTCTCACAAAATAAGCGGGGCTTGAAATGGCAATCATTTCAAGCCCCGTCTTTATTTAAGCATTTATGCCAATGTCTATCCTTGATATTTGCGAGCCTGCTCCTTGACAAGTTCCTCGTCGTCAAAGTAGTTGATGCGCATTGCCTTGCGCACATCGGCAAGCGTTGCCGCAGCAGCCTCACGTGCCACTTCCGAGCCACGCTTCAATATATCGTATACCGCAGGTATGTCCTGCTCATATTTCTTGCGACGTTCACGTATTTTGGCAAGCTCCTCCTCTATCACCTTTGTAAGGAACTTCTTGACAGTACCGTCGCCAAGTCCGCCACGTGTATAATGAGCCTTCAGTTCATCCAGATTCTTATATTCGGGCAGATATCTCTCAAAGTGCTCGTCACGACAGAATGCGTCGAGATAGATGAACGGACAATTGCCCTCAAGGTGTCCGGGATCGTCCACATTCAGGTGCAAGGGGTCGGTGTACATGCTCTTTATCTTCTTGGAAACCTCCTTGGCGGTATCGCTAAGATAGATGCAGTTTCCAAGCGACTTGCTCATCTTGGCCTTGCCGTCGGTTCCCGGAAGTCGCAGGCATGCGGCGTTGGACGGCAACAATATCTCAGGCTCAACAAGAGTTTCACCGTATATATTATTGAATCGGTTCACTATTTCACGAGTAAGCTCGATCATAGGAGCCTGATCTTCGCCCACCGGCACAGTAGTGGCCTTGAATGCGGTTATGTCAGATGCCTGACTTACGGGATAGCAGAAGAATCCCACAGGGATGCTCTGCTCGAAATTACGCATCTTTATCTCGGTCTTTACAGTGGGATTTCGCTGCACACGCGACACCGTAACGAGGTTCATATAGTAGAAAGCAAGCTCGGCAAGCTCAGGAACCTGCGACTGGATGAATATCGTAGTCTTTTCAGGGTCTATTCCCACCGACAGGTAATCAAGCGCAACCTCGATTATGTTCTGTCGCACCTTTTCTGGGTTGTCGGCATTGTCAGTAAGAGCCTGCGCATCGGCTATCATTACGAATATCTTATCATATTCTCCCGAATTCTGCAGCTCCACGCGTCGTTTCAGCGACCCTACGTAATGTCCGAGATGGAGTTTGCCGGTAGGACGGTCACCCGTAAGTATTATCTTTTCCATTTTTGTTTAATTTTCTGTTTTAGTGCAAAGTTACAAAATATAACCTATTAAACTCACCTTTTAACCGCCAAATCACTTCGTTGCAGCTTCAGTCGACAACATCGGCAGCAGCTGGTCGTGTATTGCCGGAGTTCCGGCAAGCACCGATACATTTCGGTCGGTGCGGAAATGCGTATAGCTTCCCCCGGCCTCTTCCACAAACAATAATCCCGCGCTTACATCCCACTGATGCAGATTCAGCTCCCAGTAACCGTCAAGGAATCCCGCACCAACATAGCACAGATCAATAGCGGCCGAACCGAGGCGCCGCATACCGCGCACATGCGGAAGCACCCGAGTAAGATTATCTACATTGTTATCGGGATTGCGGTCTTTGTCGACAGGAAATCCGGTAGCAACCACACACTGATCAAGTCGAGCCTTTCCCGACACCTTTACAAGTTCGCCATTCATATAAGCTCCACGCCCTCTTATGGCATGGAACAGTTCGTTGAGATAAGCGGCATAAACGACTCCAATCTCAGTGACACCGTTATGCTCAATTCCTATCGAAACACTGAATTGCGGCAATCCTTGACTGAAATTGGTAGTACCGTCGAGCGGGTCGATGACCCATCGGTATTCACTGTCGTGATTCTCCAATCCCGACTCTTCCGAAAGTATCGAATGATGGGGATATGTCGACTTTATATGGTCGATGATGAGTTTCTCGGCAGCCTTGTCGGCAGCCGTCACTATGTCACTGTCGTTAAACTTCGACTTTATTTCAAGCTGGTTACCGCGAAAATATCTCAGATGCACAGCCCCGGCCTCACGAGCCCAGGATATGGCGTTCAACAACAAAGAATCGGTCATGATAAATTAGTGTTTATATCATTATAAGCATTACCGCCATGCTTTTGTTCTAATCCTGTGGCTCCGACACGGGTATTTGACGCTTGAGCACCTCCTTGAACGATATCAGTGATTCGGTGCGGGCAAGGCCCAAACCCTGCAATTGCTCATGTATTATGTGCAGTAGATGATCATTGTTGTGAGCATACAATTTAATGAACATATCATATTGTCCGGTAGTGAAGTGTATCTCCACCACTTCAGGTATAGCTTTAAGCTTTTCCACCACCTCATCAAAGCGTGACGGATCTTTAAGGAAGAATCCCATGTAAGCACACGTTTCATATCCCACCGACGCAGGATCGATAAGGCATTCCGACCCTTTAAGCACACCCATTGACATAAGTTTTTGAATGCGCTGATGTATTGCAGCACCCGACACATTGCATTCACGAGCGATTTCCAAGAACGGTTTTCTACCGTTAACCGACAACATTTGCAAAATTTTGTAGTCAAGGGTATCTAATTGAGCTCTTGCCATAAACTAACGTTTTAAGGTTATTGTTCTATTATAAATTTTATTTTGTTTAAAATTTCAATAGCAAATTTACATAATAAAATTTATTTTATCATTTTTAATTAAAAAAATATGTAATTTGAATCATAACTTTGCAGAATGAATACAACACTATACCACATCCCCTACAGTAACTCTGTTCCCGACGAATTGCTTGCTCTTTATAATACATCGTTCCCGGCCGACGAGCGACGACCCGTCGACAGCATTTTGTCGCTTATCGACAACCATGACAGTCCGTTTAACGCTTATGTAATAAAAGCCGACAACGGCTTTGCCGGATTCATAACCACATGGGATTTCGACGACATGCTCTACGTAGAGCACTTCGCCACCAACCCCGAGCTCCGAGGCCAAGGTATAGGCAGTGACGCGCTCAACATGTTGATGGAACTTGCCGACAAGCCCGTGGTACTGGAAGTGGAGCCCGAGGATTCCAATCCGCTTGCGTCACGACGCATAGGATTCTATCGACGTCACGGCTTCATGCTCCACTCCGACTACAAATACATCCAGCCGCCCTACACTCCCGAAAGCCAAAGCATTGAGATGAAACTGATGTCATCGGCCACCATCGACCCCGACCGCGCACGGACATTGCTTTACAAGCATGTGTACCGTGCCGGATGAATTTGTTTATAAATCCGATAATCATTACATTTGCATCCTATTTATATTATAATGAAAAGGTCAATCTTCAAGTATATAATCACATCGTTGCTGACAGTGGCGGCATTGGGTCTGTTCCTGCGGTCATGCACATCAGCCTCCACATCCAAGCCCACCATAACCGTGAGCATCCAGCCTCAAAAATACATGCTCGAAAAAATCGTAGGCGACAAATGGGAGATAAAGTGTCTGTTGAGCAACGGTGCCAATCCTGAGTCCTACGATCCGAGCCTTACCCACCTGCTGAATCTTGAAAACAGCAAAGCCTATTTCCGCATTGGCAACGTGGCCTTTGAAAGCGCAATCATAAACAAGGTGCAGAACAACAACCCGGGTTTGAAGCTGTTTGACAACTCCGAAGGCATTTCGCTCATACGCGGCACCCATTCCCACGGTGACGTGGAGCATTCTACCGACATCGACCCCCACACTTGGACATCGGTCAAGAATGCAAAGACGATAGCAGCCAACATGTACAAGGCGGTAGTGGCCCTCGATCCCGGAAACAAGCCCTATTACTCACGCAACTTCAAGAACTTCCTGAATAGCCTTGACTCCCTCGACAGGGAAATTTCACAGCAACTGCAACCCTATCGCGGCTCGGCATTCGTTGTGTGGCATCCCTCATTAAGCTACTTTGCACGCGACTATGGATTGGAACAAATAAGCCTAAGCCCGGAGGGGAAGGAAGCGTCGGTAAAGATGATGCAGTCGACAATCGACAAGGCAATCGACCGTGACGTGAAAACTCTGTTTTTCCAAAAGGACATCGACTCCCGACAGGCTCAAGTAGCCAATGAACAGATAAAAGCCGAAATCATAAACATAAACCCGCTGAACTACGAGTGGGATAAAGAAATGAAAAGCATTGCAGATGCAATATCCCGACAATAGCATAATAACGCTCGACCATGTGTGGAAACGTTACGACAACAAGGTCATATTAAAAGATGTCAATCTCGACATCCAGAAGGGTGACTTTGTAGCCGTGACCGGGCCAAACGGAGGAGGAAAAACCACACTTCTCCGCATCATACTCCGCCTTCTAAATCCTACACAAGGGAAAGTAACATATCATAGCGACAACATGGAGGTTAAGAAGCTACCTATAGGCTACCTTCCTCAGAAGAATCTAATCGACAGCCGATTTCCTATAACAGTAAGGGAAACTGTAGCATCGGGATTGCTTGCCGAAAAGAACATGCAGCGTGACGAATGCAACAAACGCATCGCCGAAACAATATCACTTATGGGGCTCGACGCGCATTCCGACGCGTCAATAGGCGATTTGTCGGGCGGACAACTCCAGCGCACACTACTGGGGCGTGCTTTGATATCTAACCCCGAAGTACTTGTGCTGGATGAGCCGTTAAGCTACATCGACAAGGCATTTGAGCATCATCTCTATGACATAATCGCCGATGTTGCACGCAACACGACGATTATACTTGTGTCACACGAGATGTCCACAATATCAGGCATGGCCAACCGCCATATAATCGTCGATCACTCCATCCATGAATGTCACGCATCACACCACTACGTGCATTCAACCTGCGACGAAGCGTGACTCGGGCCTACAATCAACAATAATAAAATCACACCCTAAAATGAAACGCTCAACAGTAATAATCAATTCGATGATGGCATTTTCAATTGTCACAGGTTGCTCCAATACCCCCAGCCAACCTAAAGATGTGATATATTCATCGGACATGTTCACAGTCTATACCGACCGCGTAACGCAAGGGCCGCACACTGCACGGGCCATAAGCCCTGTTGAGATTGAGAGCAACTACACCTCACCCGAGGAGAGCGGCATATCCCAACTGCTTCACTTCCGTTTCTCCCTTAACAGCAGGGACAATGAATTGCCTCAAGGCAAAAGCCACACGGTACTTATCGGGTCTGACACAGTGTTTACATTCGGACAAGCAATTGAGAAATTTGACTCCATAAAAGAAAAACTGGCAGGAAAACTCGACAAGGACACAAAATGGACTCTTAAAGTCAATATGAATCCAGTGCTTGACAGTTTCAAGAAACGAGGATACTATGTAACGCCTACCAACGACACCATATACAAAGACGACTTCAAAGGCGTATGGGTTGCCGGAAGCGTCGACCCGTTGAGCTGGGATTTTGAGAATCTTTACGGAAAGCACGACCGCAAACTGAAAGATAGAGGTGACGGCATCTACGAAGTCACGCTGAATCTCAATCCCACCACCGAGCGTCCCGAAAATCCCACCGGGTGGAAAGTCGATTCAATCGACAGTCGGTTCCCGCAGTATCATTCCGACCAATTGCTTGTCGACGCGTTGTATAACATGGCGATATGCGACATCGCAAGCAACCTTCGCCCCGACTCGACCTATCGTGCCGGCAAGGAATGGGACGGAGTGTGGACACGTGATGTAAGCTACTCGGTATATCTTGCCCTCGCACTGCTTGACCCCGAAAACTCCTATCGCAGCCTTAAGGCCAAGCTCAAGGAAACACCTCACGGCACGGTAATAGTGCAAGACACCGGCACCGGAGGTTCATGGCCCGTGTCAAGCGACCGCATCGTGTGGGCCATGGCAGCATGGGAGGTCTACAAGGTGACAGGCGACAAATCGATGCTCAAGGAAGCAATCGAAGCGATCGACAATACATTGAACGACGACATGAAAGTCGTGTGGGACTCCAACTTCAAGCTCATGCATGGCGAGCAAAGCTATCTCGACTGGAGGGAGCAGACCTATCCGCGATGGATGCAGCCCAAGGATATATATGAATCGATGTGTCTTGGAACGAATGTCATGTATGCCGAGGCATTCCGTGTACGCGATGCCATGATTAAGGAGCTGGAATCGGATTACACTCCGTTATGGATAGGCATGGACAAGGAGATTGCCAACTCAATCAACAACAACCTGTGGATACCCAATCTCGGCTATTATAGCGAATATCTGTACGGAGGAGTATATCCCATACAGTCACAGGCCGTCGACAATCTCGGACAGGCGCTGTCAATCGTGTTTGACATCGCCAACCCCGAAATGGCCCGCTCGATAATTTCCAAGACTCCTTACACGCCTTATGGAATATCATCGGTATATCCTCAAATGCCCGACATAAAGCCCTATCACAACGATGCGGTGTGGCCGTTTGTACAAGCCTATTGGAACATCGCAGCGGCAAAAGCAGGCAACATTCTTGCCCTTAACAAAGGCCTTGCCGCTCTTTACAGGGCTGCGGCATTCTTCGGCACCAACAAGGAGCTTTTTGTAGCGTCCAACGGCGACTATCGCGGAACTGCAGTCAACTCCGACAGCCAGCTATGGAGTGCCGCCGGAAATGCGGCAATGATATTCCGCATCATAATGGGCATGACATTCGAGCCCGACGGCATAAGATTCGCTCCGGTAGTTCCGCCATCATTCACCGGCGAAAAGACTCTGACCAACCTAAAATACCGCAATGCGACACTTAACGTCAAAGTAACAGGCACTGGCGACCGCATAAAATCTTTTACAATAAACGGAGAAAATAATGACGATCACTTCCTGAAAGGCAATGTGAAAGGCAATATCGAGATTTTGATAACAATGGCCGACAACACCATCAAGCCTCAGGAAATCAACAGCCAGCCTCAGGCTTGGATGCCGGCGACACCTATTGTCGACTGGATCGGCTACAAAGGTGAAATTCGCAACTACTCCCCCGGAATATCTTACGGACTCACCGTCAACAGCACGTTCCTCGACCAGATAACCACTCCTGTAGCGACTTTCATTCCCGATGAAAACTACTCGCTCATGGATATCGTTCCCGTGCTCAAAGAAACTTGGAGCGGATTCTCATGCAAGCCGTTTGAATACATTCCTGCAGGCTCATTAACCGTAGTCAACGCCGACAAAATAGGAAAAACAGGCACATCATTCATCAAGGACAAGGATAAGGCATCTCGCTTCATCGAGCTGTCGCCACAAAAAAACACCGATGTCACCTTCAAGGTCAATGTGGACTCAGGCGGCGACTACCTGCTTGATGTAAGATACGCCAACGGCGAAGGCCCCATAAACACCGAAAATAAGTGCGCCATTAGAATGCTTTACATCAACGGGCAGGAAGCTGGAGCGATAGTCATGCCACAACGCGGAATTGACGAATGGCTGTCGACCGGATTCAGCAACATGCTGCGCATAAAGCTAAAGGAAGGCGTCAACGAACTGAGCCTACGACACGAAATCGACAATATGAACGGCACTGTCAACACGGCGCTGCTGCAATATGTACGCATTATCAGGCAATAACCAATGAAGCGTATAGGAATCCTGTCAGACACCCACTCTTGCTGGGATGAACGCTATGCCGTCCACTTTGCCGGATGTGACGAAATATGGCATGCGGGTGACATCGGCGACATCGGGTTGCTGCAAAGGCTTGAGGAAATCGCCCCGGTAGTGAGAGCTGTATCAGGCAACATCGATCACGGCGAAGTGACGCGACGATGTCCCGAAGTTCAGGAATTCACAATTGAAGGAGTCAATGTGTGGATGACACACATTGGCGGATATCCTGGAAAATACGCACGCGGAGTAAAACCCCTGTTACGTGCCAAATGCATAAAACTTATGGTAACGGGACACAGTCACATACTCAAAGTGATATACGACCCGGAGCTTGAGATGCTGCACATAAATCCCGGAGCTGCCGGACAGCAAGGATGGCAACAGGTGCGCACACTTGTAAGGCTCACCATCGACAACGGCACGATAAAAGACCTCGAAGTAATAGAACTAAGTAAGAAAATACGACAATAACAATCATGACACGAGTAACATCACTTATAATCGCGGTAATAGCTACAATAGCAATGCTTTCGGGATGCAAGACATCGGAAGCCAACTACAGAGCGGCCTACCAGGCAGCCAAAGAAAAATCCGATGAAAACAGCGGAATCGACGACACGATATACGACCGCATACGCAAAGAGGCAATAAGCTCACGACTTATTGTAGGGACCGATTCAATCCCATTGAGCACGGTCAATGTACGCCTAACCGAAGGATGCGGCACACCCGAACAATTCAAGCCCTATTCTATAGTAGTGAATCAGTTCAAGCAAGTGTTCAACGCCAAATCATTGATGAACCGGCTCCGTGACAACGAACATAATGCCATTGTAGTAGAAACAGCCGAGCCGCTCTACTATGTGATAGCAGGGAGCTATGAAACAGCCGAAGAAGCAGCCGCTGCCTACCATAAAATAAAATCAGATAAAAACATAGTATTGAAAGAACCGTTCCCCTGGATACTCCGTCCGGTGAGATTACCGGGTAAATAAGTGTATTTTAGACCCTTTATGTTCTTAAACATATTACTTGGATGTTAAAAATATTTGACATATATTTGAGTGTTCATTGAAATTTTGATTCTAAAAATCAATTATTGACCGTTTTTTCAAAATATATATGTTTTTATAGATTGTAGATTAAAAAAGGGTGTCGTCGCGAGACAACACCCTTTGCTTTTACATAAATTCATGATTATTGTATTCTCTTAGATATTTTTACTTATCTTTGCCGTAGATAAATAAATTGTCATCATCATATTTCATAAAAGAACACTCATGAACAAAATCCTTGAGAAGGAACACTTCTCCGAGAACGTTGTCAAGCTTGTAGTGGAAGCTCCGGCAATAGCACGGTCACGCAAGCCCGGACACTTCGTTATTGTGCGTGCTTGCGAAAACGGGGAACGCATTCCGTTGACAATTGCCGACGCCGACACCGCGAAAGGAACAATAACCCTTGTAGTGCAGAATGTAGGCGTATCGTCAGGCAAAATATGCAACCTCGAACCCGGAGAATCACTCACCGATGTAGTGGGGCCGCTCGGACAAGCCACCCACATCGAGAAAGTAGGCACTGTAGTGTGCTGTGGAGGCGGTGTAGGAGTAGCACCCCTTCTACCCATAATAAAAGCAATGAAAGAAGCCGGCAACAAGGTGGTAACCGTATTGGCAGCACGCACCAAGGAGCTGATAATACTCGAGGAGCAGGTGCGCCCCTATTCCGATGAAGTCATAATCATGACCGATGACGGAAGCTACGGCACCAAGGGGCTTGTCACCAACGGTGTAGAAAGCGTGATCAACCGCGAGAAAGTCGACCTTGTAGTTACCATCGGTCCTGCCATAATGATGAAATTCGTTTCACTGCTTACCAAGAAATACGACATACCCACAATGTGTTCGCTCAACACAATCATGGTCGACGGCACGGGAATGTGCGGTGCTTGTCGTGTGACCGTAGGTGGCAAGACAAGGTTTGTATGCATCGACGGCCCCGAATTTGACGCACACCAGGTCGATTTCGATGAGATGCTTATGCGTTTACGTTCATTTAACCAATAACTGCTATGGCAAACAATAATAACACATCGTCGCCACGTGACGCACAGTGGCGCGAAGAACTTCGTAAAGCCACTCCGGTAAAAGAGCGCACATCAATTCCTCGCGTAAAGATGCCCGAACTCGACCCCGCCTACCGCATAACCTGCAACGAAGAGGTCAATCAAGGCTTGTCGGCTGAAGCGGCAGTGCTTGAAGCTACAAGATGCATGGACTGCCCCGATCCCCAATGTGTGACCGGATGTCCCGTAAGCATCAACATCCCCGGATTCATCAAGAATATCGAGCGTAAAGATTTCCATGCGGCAGCCGTGGTCTTGAAAGAAACAAGCGCACTTCCCGCTGTGTGCGGCCGTATATGTCCCCAGGAGAAACAATGCGAGTCACGTTGCATCTACCATAAGATGAAGAAAGAACCGGTAGCCATAGGATACCTCGAGCGTTTTGCCGCCGACAACGAACGCCTGTGCGGATGTCACGCCGTGCCCGAAACAGCACCCAAGAACGGCATCAAGGTCGCCGTAGTAGGCTCGGGCCCCGCCGGACTGTCATTTGCAGGTGACATGGTAAAACGCGGTTATGATGTAACCGTATTTGAAGCCCTGCATGAAATAGGCGGCGTACTGAAATACGGAATCCCGGAATTCCGACTTCCCAACGAAGTGGTCGATGTCGAAATAAACGCCCTTGCCGCTCTTGGAGTAAATTTCGTAAAGGATTGCATCGTAGGCAAAACATTGAGTTACGACGACCTCCACGAAATGGGCTTCAAAGGCATATTCGTAGCTTCAGGAGCCGGTCTGCCCCGCTTCATGGGCATACCCGGAGAGAACTACATCGGCGTAATGTCAAGTAACGAATATCTCACCCGTATCAACCTCATGGGTGCAGGCCGCCCCGACCACGACACACCCATCCTTAAAGGCAAGCGGGTAGCTGTAATAGGAGGCGGTAACACGGCAATGGACTCAGTGCGCACCGCACGACGCATGGGCGCCGAATCGGCCATGGTGGTATATCGTCGTGGCGAAGCCGAAATGCCGGCACGAGCCGAAGAGGTGAAGCACGCCAAGCAGGAAGGCGTAGAGTTCCTTACTTTGCATAATCCCATTGAGTATCTCGCCGATGAAAAAGGCCGCGTGAACATGATGAGAGTGCAGAAAATGGAACTCGGCGAGCCCGATGCGTCAGGCCGACGCTCACCGGTGCCCATAGAAGGCGCGATAATCGACATCCCCGTCGACCTGGTTATTGTGAGCGTGGGAGTATCACCAAACCCGTTAATCCCCAATGCAATCCCCGCACTTGAAGTGTCACGCCGAGGCACAATCGTAGTCAACGAAGGCACAATGCAATCATCGCTCAGCGACATATATGCAGGAGGCGACATCGTGCGCGGCGGTGCAACCGTAATCCTTGCCATGGGTGACGGACGACATGCCGCAGCCGCAATGGACGCAAAACTCTCTGAATAACAGCAGTCGGTACAATATAGGACAACGCCCGGAATTATGGTGATTCCGGGCGTTGTTGTCTTCTATTCCGATATAATATCAAATCAGCTTTTCAAGCTTCGACACATTGGTTTCAATTTCCGATTCGGGAATCTCATAGTTCTGCAGGTCACCGCTTATATATTGATCATAAGCAGCCATATCAATGAGTCCGTGACCTGAAAGGTTAAACAGGATAACCTTGGATTCACCCGATTCCTTTGCTTTCTTGGCCTCACGTATTGCAGTAGCTATGGCATGAGAACTCTCGGGAGCAGGAATTATGCCCTCGGCCTGTGCAAAGAGAGTTGCGGCTGCAAACGTTTCAAGCTGGGGAATGTCCACAGCATCGATAAGACCGTTTTCGCGCAGCTGGCTCACAACCGCACCGGCTCCATGATAGCGAAGTCCTCCGGCATGTATATTGGCGGGCGAGAAGTTATGTCCGAGCGTGTACATGGGAATCAACGGAGTGTAACCCGCCTCATCGCCGAAGTCATATTGCAGCACACCTCGTGTGAGCTTGGGACATGACGCGGGTTCGGCGGCTATGAAGCGTGTCGAACGCTCTCCACTGAAGTTGTGACGCATGAATGGGAATGAAATTCCCGAGAAGTTACTTCCGCCACCGAAGCAGCCTATCACAATGTCTGGATATTCACCGGCCATCTCCATCTGCTTTTCAGCTTCAAGACCTATGACAGTCTGGTGCAATGCTACATGGTTGAGCACTGAACCGAGCGTATATTTACAGTTGGGCGTCGACATTGCCAGCTCGACAGCCTCCGATATGGCGGTTCCGAGCGAGCCCTGATAGTTGGGATGGTCGGTAATGATTTTTCGTCCGGCCTTGGTCGACATACTCGGCGAGGCTATAACCTCGGCTCCGTAGGTCTGCATTATCGAACGACGATAAGGTTTCTGATGATATGACACCTTGACCATGTAAACGGCGAGTTCAAGGCCGAAATGCTTGGCGGCCAACGACAATGCGGCACCCCACTGTCCTGCGCCCGTTTCAGTCGTGATGTTGGTGACGCCCTGCTTCTTGCAATAGTAAGCCTGAGGTATTGCCGAATTGAGTTTATGCGAGCCTACCGGGCTTACACTTTCATTCTTGAAGTAGATGTGAGCCGGTGTGTCAAGAGCCTTTTCAAGACCACGGGCACGCACAAGAGGTGTAGGACGCCATATACGATACATGTCACGCACCTCTTCGGGTATCTCAATCCACTTGTCGGTATCGTTGAATTCCTGACGGGACACCTCTTCCGAGAACAACGGATAGAGATCCTCGGGTGTCAGCGGCTTCTTTGTCACCGGACTAAGCAACGGACGAGGCTTTACCGGCATCTCGGCCATTACATTGTACCACGCTGTGGGAATATCTTTTTCTTGCAGTATGAATTTCTTTGATTCCATTTTTGTATATTTATTTAATATTTTACCGTTTTTGCACTTAAAAGTCCAAAATTATTATAATCCGATACAAATATACGCCGAATTTATCAAATTCGGCGTATATCTATCATATTATTTTATCAAATTGCAATTGTCATGCAATTTGTCATATACTTCGCTCTATATTCCACACAAATGCACGCAATCCGAGTTTGGGGGTTTCCACATCCATTTTATGAAGTTTGTCAAGCACAATGTCGACACGACCGTCCTCAACCATCGTGATTATAGCCGAAGCAAGCGACGGCCATGCATGTGACCCGTAGTGCGGCTCTCCGGTTGCGCTGCCTCGTCCTTTGACATCCTGCCATGAAGTAAATCCGCGGCAATTGTTTTTCTCAAGCATATCTATTATGCGCTCATAATAGGCCTGATCAAATGTTATCAATATAGCTTTCATTGTTTTCAGTCTTTTATGATTTTACAACCTTATTGTCGACCACCACAATTTCTCTCATCTTACGACGGTTGCGTTTTACTCCGACATAAGCAAACAGACAGTAGAGTGCCGGAACAAACAACAGCGTAAGAATGGTGGAGAATGTAAGACCACCGATAACCGCAGTACCCATCGGGCGCCATGTTTCGGCACCTTGTCCCGTGCCGACAGCCATAGGCACCATACCGAGGATGGTTGTAAGCGTAGTCATCACAACGGGACGCAGACGCGACTTACCGCCAAGCACCACAGCCGTCCTGATCGACATTCCGCGCTCACGGTTAAGCGATATGTAGTCGATAAGCACGATACCGTTCTTCACTACAATACCGATAAGCATGATGGCACCGATCATCGACATGATGTTGAGTGTGTGACCCGTCAGATAGAGTATTATGAACACACCCGAGAATGCAAACATGAGCGAGGTCATGATGATGCCGGGATAGGTGTAGCTCTCAAACTGTGCAGCCATCACGATATATACCAATATGACAATCAGCACGGCAAGCATCAACAGGTCGCGGAAAGAGTCCTGCTGGTCCTCGTAGCTACCCGATATGTCGATATTGACACCTGAAGGCAACTCAAGCTTGTCGATCTCCACCTGAGCCTTCTCGACAATTTCGCTCATCGGGGCATCGGCCACAACCGCCGTCACGGTAATGATGCGCTGACGGTCCTTGCGCTCAATCGTAGGTGGAGTGAAACGCTCAACCACCTTGCCCACATCCTTTATGCGCACGGCGTTTCCGTTGGGCGAATAGAGCAGAATGTTCTCGATGTCCTCAAGCGATGTTCGCTTTTCGGGAGCATACATCACCTTTATGTCATACTCTTCACCGTCCTCACGATATTGCGACGCTATGGCACCGTTGATGCGGTTACGCAGATAGGTGGCCGCCGTCTGGAGATTCAGGCCGTATATGGCGAGCTTCTCACGGTCGAAGTCAACCTGATATTCGGGCTGGTAATCGGCGCGTGACACACGTATATCGGCCGTTCCCTCGATGTTCCCGAGAATCGACACAAGCTTTTGAGCGATCGAGTCGGTTTCGGTAAAGTCATATCCGTAGACCTCGTAGTCGAGCTGCGACTGACCGCCCATACCCATTCCGCCGCCGACAGTCACCTGCGCCTTACGGAACTCGGGATAACGCTTCAGGTCCTCACGCATCAATGCGGCAATCTCGGTGATACTGCGGTCACGGTCGCCCGGGTCGAGCAATCGCACATTTGACGATATGATGTGCGGGCCATTGTCCTGCAACGAACCGAATGTATTGTCGCTCGAAGCCGAACCTGTGGTATAGTTCATTATCTTGATTTCGGGATACTTCTCTTTCCACTCCTTATACAATCGGGCCATCACCTCCTTGGAGAGTTCCACTCTCGAGCCGATGGGGAGTTCAAGTTTCACCGACAAGCGGCCGTCGTCGGCCACGGGGAAGAACTCTGTACCCACGTAACGCACAAGCACGAGCGAACCAAGGAATACGGCAAGACACACGATCAGCGTAACGGTCTTATGCCTTACAACTCTTGAGAGCAGCCATGCGTAACCGTCGTCAAATGCGTCAAGGCCTTTGCGGATAGGGGTAAACAACACTGTATAGACCTTGCCGTGCTTTACATCCTTGCGCAACAGCTGTGAACACAACATGGGAGTAAGCGACAACGCACACACTGTCGATATTATCATCATGATAGTCACCATCCATCCCAACTGACGGAACAACACTCCGGTCATACCGGTAACAAGTGTCAAGGGGAAGAACACGGCGATAAGAGTCAACGTTGACGCAATAACCGACACGGCCACCTCATTTGTTCCATGAACCGCAGCCTGTTTCGGGTCGGAACCACGCTCAATGTGGGTCGTAACGTTTTCAAGCACCACAATGGCGTCATCGACCACCATACCGATTGATATTGAAAGCGCCGACAGTGAAACTATGTTGAGCGAATTGCCCGTCATGGCAAGATAGATGAACGATGCAATCAACGATATAGGAATAGTAATCGTGATGATGAGCGTAGCCCTCCATCGTCCGAGGAATGCGAACACGACGATTACCACAAACAGCAATGCGTAAAGCACGGTTTCGACAAGTGACGCGATTGTATTGCGTATGTTGTCGGATGTATCCACAATCACACCGAGCTTGACATCGGTCGGCAGACGCTTCTGAAGCGACGGAAGCATCTCCATTACTTCCTCCGATATATTAACAGAATTGGCACCCGATTGCTTCTGTACGATAATCATGGCTCCCTGCGTACCGTTGTTATAGGTTTCCTGGGCGCGCTCTTCAAGCGAGTCCTCTATACGCGCCACATCACGCAGATATATATTGCGGCCGTTCTGTGAGCCAACAACCAGGTCCTTCAGATGGTCGGTAGAGTTGAACTCACCCTGCACTCTCAGTGAATAGGTGTCGCTACCTATATCAAACGAACCGCCCGGAATGTTACGGTTTTCAGCTGCGATAAGCGATGAAATCGTTTCTACCGACAGGTTGTAAGCCTCCAGTCGTTGCGGGTCGACATATATGTGTATCTCACGTTTCGGTGCTCCCGAGATAGACACCGAACCCACACCACTGATTCGTGCAAGCGGATTTGCCACATTCTCGTCAAGAATCTTGTACAGGCCCGGCATGCTCTCCTTGGCTTGAACCGAAAGAATCACAATAGGAATCATGTCGGAACTGAACTTGAATATTATAGGATTCTCGGCGGCATCGGGCAGTGCGCTCTTAACCATGTCGAGCTTGTCGCGCACATCATTGGTAAGCACATCGATGTCCTTGCCGTATTCAAATTCAAGCGTAATCACCGAGATGTTCTCGCGTGACTTTGAAGTTATGTGCTTAAGGTCGTTTACGGCATTAAGGCTGTTCTCGAGCGGACGCGTGACATTCTGCTCGATATCGGCGGCACTGGCTCCCTGATATGATGTCATTACCATTATGGTATTGGTTTCGACATCGGGATACAGGTCAATCGGTAAAGTCGAGAGTGAAAACAATCCCATGATGACTACAGCCACAAAACAGAGCGTCGTCATGATCGGGCGTTTCACCGCACTTGAGTATATGCTCATAATTGAATATTCTTCTTTTTAAATTGTTGAAACGAAGCCACTCCTTACTTGTTGTCGCCGATTACATTTACCTCCATTCCGTCGGCAAGTCGGCTTTGTCCGGCAATGACCACATCGGCACCGTTGTCGACACCCGACAGCACCTCATAAGAGTTGTCGATGCGCTGTCCGAGTTCAACACGGTTAAACGACACCTTGCCATTGCTGTAGACATATATGAACTTCTCGCCCGAGCCGGTCTGCTTCACGATTGAGCGGTCGGGAACCACCACGCGGGTTTCGACACCGAAGCTCATGACCACGCGGGCAAACATTCCCGGACGAATGCGCTCATCACGGTTAGCGATGTTGATTTCAACGGTAAACGTGCGCGTCGCCGGGTCGATTGTAGGATGTATCAATTCCACAACACCCTCAAAACGCTCCTCGCCGTACACATCAAGGTAGACATCCACCTTCATGCCCTTGTACACCTTGGTAAACTCACTTTCGCTGACATTTACAAGCACCTTCACCGGCTGTAGTTGCTCGATGGTGAGGATGGGCTGTGTACCGGTCATGTCACCCGGATCGTAATTCCTTGCAGTGACTACACCGTTTATGGGCGATACGAGTATGGTGTTTTCAACCATGTTGTCATATTGACGGGTAGCCGCATCAAGCTCGGTCTTCATCTGATCGACCGACTGCTTGGTGCCGCCTCCGATATTATATAGCTCCAATGCACGCTCATACTCGCGCTTGGTATTGTCAAGACGCACTTTCAGCTGGTCGATGTTGACATCGTCAAGCACTACCACCTTCTGGCCTTTGGCCACTTTCGATCCCACATCGACAAGTATCGAATTTATACGGTTGGGGGTTGAAGTGGATATGTTGTTGGTCTTATAAGCTTCCACAGTAGCCGTATACGACACAATCTGGGGCACTTCCTGTTCGTGAACCTGGCGTATTTCCACATTGGGGCGTTCATCGACTTTGGATTCTTCCTTCTTTTCTCCCGAACCGCTGCAGGAGGTTAACACACCGCCCGACAATACAAGCAGGCTCAACATTCCGCCCACAGCCGCAGAGTACAGTTTTATTGACATGATTTTATATTGTTTTTGATTGTGGATTAATTTCTTTATTTCGATTTTTCATATTTCTCAATGTCGGCATTGCCAAGCAGATTTTCAAGCTCGCTGTTTGCTATCAGAAAGTTATATATCGACTGATAGTAACCGAGGCGCGCCTGCGTCAACGCCAATTCCGAGTCACGGAGGTCGAGATAGCTTGCAGCGCCTATCTCAAACGACTTCTCCATTATCGAGTGAGCCTTCTCGGCCTGCACCACGCTCTCGGAATTACTTGCAATCTGACGAACGTTTTTCTGGATATTGTCCATAGCCAAATCCACCTGCATTCTGATTGAGCGTTCAAGGTTTTCACGTTGCCAGGCCATTTCATCGACTTGAATGCGGGCCTGTTTTATGCGATGATAACGCTGGGCGCCTTCAAAGAGAGGAATCGACAACGTGACGCCCACTACCGAATAGGGATTCCAGCGGAAGTTACGCAACGCATTGCCGTTGGACGATGATGTCCAGTTGTAATTGGCGGTAAACATTAGCGTGGGAAACCATGCCATCTTCTGCACTGAAAGCGCATCACGCAGCGTGCGTGTCTGCAGGTCGAGCGAGCGCAGGTCGGTGTTACGGTCGATCGATTTGTCGATTGAAAGCGTCACATCATACATGCTCTCTTCATAATCCGACAGCTGTGTAGCAGCCTTGATGGGAATCGATGCGTCCATGCCCATCAATATGGCCAACTGCAATCGGGCCTGCTTTATCGCAATTTCAGCTTGCAACAGCTCTGGCTCTACATTCTTTACCTGAACCGACGACCTTAACACGTCATATTCCGAGGCGGTACCCACTTGGAATTTCTTGAGAAACACCTCGTGGTTAAACTTTGCGTTATCATAGTTCTCCAGGATGACCTTGTAGCTGTCATTGGCCAACAGCAACGCATAGTAGGCCGATTTTACCTGATTTACAAGCGAAAGGCGCGATGCACGCGCAGCCTCCACATTCTGGAGAATCTGGCTGTCGTTTAGCTTTAATGTTTTCCACAACTGAGGAGCTATCAAAGGAACCGACGCGTTGAATCCTGCCTGATAACTGTTGTCAAGACCCATTTTGATTCCATTGTTTCCCGCGCCTTTCGACCGAGAGGCCGCCTGTGTTTCAGCCTCACCGCCCTCTTCTTCTCCGCCTCCCATTCCGGGAAAATTGTCCATATTCATGTAAGCGACCTGTTTGGCCACCATACGATTGTAATTGGCTCCGAAGCTTATCGTCGGCAAAAGCTGACCAATCGTTTCTTTTTTGGCATAATCCACTCGTTGAATCTCCATGTCGGCAACCTTTATCGTCGGGTTGTCATTGAGAGCTATTTCAAGACACTGGTCAAGCGAGAGAGTGAGGGTATCGACCGATGTCGACTGCGCCGCCACCGTCAGCGACATACACCCCAAGGCAATACATGCCGTTGCTTTAAAATTCATAAACAATAATAGGTGATGAAATTAATAAACAAATCTACTACTAATCCAAACTATATGCAACTCGCAGGAAAACAATATGCCAAAAAGGACACATAATTTTCCTTTTTGGCATATTTGTGGATATAAACTCAAAAATACTTTAGCTCAATATCTGATAGCCGGCTGAAATCAGTCCCTTGCGTATGAAGTCGATGTGTTCGGCATTACGGGTTTCCATTACGAGGCGCAGCGTACAGCTCGTGATGGGAGTGTCGACGCTTATGCGCTCATGAGTTACCGATATTATATTACCGCCGAGCTTTCCTATGATGTCGCTCACCTCGGCAAGCACTCCGGGCTTGTCTGAAAGGTCGATTGTCACGGCATAGTTGCGACCGGTCTTTATCAATCCTCGATTGATTACGCGGCTCAGGATTGTCACATCGATATTTCCGCCCGACACAAGACACACGGTCTTCTTACCCTTGACCGGCACCTTGTTGAACATGGCGGCTGCAACGGCGACAGCGCCTGCCCCTTCGGCTACAAGCTTCTCTGTTTCAATCATCGCCAATATGGCGGCGGCGATTTCATCCTCGCTCACCGTCACAATTTCGTCGACATATTGACGGCACAGCTCAAATGTATTCACACCCGGCTCCTTGACCGAAATACCGTCGGCAATAGTCGACACATTGGAAAGGCACTCGATTTTGTCATTCTTAAGCGACTGGACCATGCTGGGCGCTCCGGCAGCCTGTACACCATACACCTTGACATCAGGGCTTATAGCCTTTATGGCAAAAGCTACGCCCGAAATAAGTCCGCCACCGCCCACAGGCACTATCACCGCTTCCACATCGGGCATTTCGTCAAGGATTTCAAGCCCTATCGTTCCCTGTCCGGCTATAACCAGCGGATCGTCAAACGGATGCACAAACGTGTAGCCGTGCTCGTCACGCAGTTCAAGCGCACGCTTGTAAGCGTCGTCATAAACTCCCGGAACAAGGCATACATCGGCCCCATATTTCTTGGTTGCCTCGACCTTGCTTATAGGAGCACCTTCAGGTAAGCATATCAGCGACTTGATGCCATTGGCCTTTGCGCCGAGAGCGACACCCTGGGCATGATTTCCTGCCGAACATGCAATTACACCGTGAGCCTTCTCCTCAGGCGACAACTGCGAAATCTTGAAATAAGCGCCACGCAGCTTAAATGAACCTGTATGCTGAAGACATTCGGGTTTCAAATAAAGATCACACTCCGGGTTAAGCTTGGGAGCGGCAATAAGTTCGGTGTGACGCACGACACCCTTAAGCACATGGGCGGCGCGATAAATATCGCTTAGCTTTAGTTTGTTTTCTGACATGTCGTAATTAACTTTTTCCAATGTGCAAATGTAGCAATAATTCCGTATCGCCGTACACTTTTATTTCGCTTTTTTTAGAGCCGGTTCGACAATAAATATTAACGGCAGGGTCGCATAGTGCGGGCGATGGTAATTTCTGTTCAACCAAAAGGGGAAAAGGTTTGATTTGTGTTATATCTCAGTAACATAAATCATTGACTCCATGAAAATAAAGTTTAGGCATTGCCGGCGGAAGCGCATCCGTAAGTTTTTGTCAGGCATCCATGGAAAGGAACGGACAGACCTCATATAAGATATTCACAGCTATTGCATATCTGGTTTATACCGGATGTCAGTGGAATATGCTGCCCCGATATTTGATGGGACGAAAGTTACCTTCGCCTCGGCCACTCGTTGAGTGATTTTCTTTAGCTCTTTCGGTCACGATGGAGCCCCATCGCTCCCTCAAGAGCTAAAGAAAATCACTCAACAATTGACCGCCCTGCCGTTAACATTTATTGTCGAACTGGCTCTTAAGCGCATCTCCATTTGCATTTTTTGCACAGAAGCACTATCTTTGCACAATAATATATCAAATTTTAGTCAAGATGAAAAAGTTAGAAAGTTTAGTAGCCGAAAAGCTTCTGAAAATCAGTGCTATCAAGCTTCAACCCGATGTTCCTTTCACATGGGCTTCAGGATGGAGTTCCCCAATATACACCGACAACCGCAAGACTCTATCCTACCCTGAATTGCGCAACTTCATCAAAGTTGAGCTTTGCCGCATCATTCTCGAGAACTTTGAGGCTCCCGATGCAATAGCCGGCGTAGCTACAGGCGCTATCGCACAAGGTGCTCTCGTTGCCGACTCTCTCGGCCTGCCCTACGTATATGTACGCTCCACTCCTAAGGATCATGGACTCGAAAACCTCATCGAAGGCAATCTTAAGCCCGGACAGAAGGTCGTTGTAATCGAAGACCTTATATCGACCGGCGGCAGCAGCCTTAAAGCAGTCGAGGCAATACGTGCCGCAGGATGCGAGGTTGTGGGCATGGCGGCAATATTCACCTACGGATTCCCCGTAGCCGTAAAGCGCTTCACCGAAGCCGGCGTAAAGCTCATCACCCTCAGCAACTACAACTCAATGCTTGAGGCTGCGCTTGAAACCGACTATATCAAGCCCGACGACCTCGAAACATTGAAACAATGGCGCAAAGATCCTGCATCGTGGTCACCTGCACCAAAGGCCGATTAATTTCGCGCCGTTAATTACCGACGGTAACATACAAAAAAAATCCACTGACGACTTATGACAACTTATTCAAGTAAGCCGACTGAAGTGGCTATGCCTGTATCTTCAGTCTATGAGCGTGTAAGCAATCCTGCCGCTTTCCAAGAACGCCTCGATGCACTTCCCGAAGAAGTTCGCGCCAAGCTCGGTGCCGTACGATTCACCGAGGACTCAATCATAATAACCGCAGCCCCCATGGGCGACATGGTTCTCAAGATTACCGAACGCGTAGCCGACAAGCGAGTGGCTTTCACCGCCGAAAGCGCACCGGTGCCTCTGATTATGTCGATAAATCTGGATGCCAAGACTCCCGAGTCGACCGAAATCGTCACAGCAATCGATGTTGAGATTCCAGCAATGCTTCGCCCTATGGTAGGCCCGAAACTGCAAGAAGCTGCCGACAAGTTCGGCGACATGGTAAAGAATCTTGCACGTTCATAACAAAGTCGGCACCACTAATGATAAAGCCTGTCTGGCCACATCAGACAGGCTAATTTTTAACCTCTAAAACCCAACCTGCAATGTCATCAAAACTTTGGGAAAAATCGGTCACTGTAGACCATGATGTAGAGTCTTATACCGTAGGACGCGACCGCGAGATGGATCTTTATCTCGCTCCTTACGATGTACTCGGCTCACTGGCCCACATAACAATGCTTCAGTCAATAGGCTTGTTGACCAAACCTGAATTGGAAACCCTGACCGCCGAATTGCGCAACATCTACAAAGTCATCGAGCAAGGCGACTTCAAGATAGAGGACGACATCGAGGATGTGCATTCACAGGTTGAACTGATGCTCACGCGCAAGCTCGGCGACATAGGCAAGAAAATCCATTCGGGCCGCTCTCGCAACGACCAGGTGCTCGTTGACCTGAAGCTATACATCCGTTCACGCATCGAGGATGTCACGAAGGCTATGACCGGGCTGTTTAACGTGCTGATCGAGCAAAGCGAACGCTACAAGGATGTATTAATGCCCGGTTACACGCATCTGCAGGTTGCAATGCCCTCATCGTTCGGACTTTGGTTCGGAGCTTATGCCGAATCACTCGTCGACGACCTCACGGTGCTTCGTGCGGCCTATTCGGTGACCAACCGAAATCCGCTCGGTTCGGCTGCCGGCTACGGCTCATCATTCCCCCTCAACCGCACAATGACCACACGCCTGCTCGGATTTGACTCGATGGACTACAATGTCGTATATGCCCAGATGGGACGAGGCAAGACTGAACGTGTCGTAGCACAGGCACTCGGAGGCATTGCCGCCACGATTGCCAAGCTGTCGTTTGACGCCTGTATGTTCAACTCCCAGAACTTCGGGTTCATAAAGCTGCCCGATGAATACACGACAGGCTCGTCGATCATGCCCCACAAGAAGAATCCCGATGTATTTGAACTCACAAGGGCCAAATGCAACAAGCTGCAGGCACTGCCCTACGAGATAACGCTGATCACCAACAATCTTCCTTCAGGATATTTCCGCGACCTGCAATTGATAAAAGAGAACTTCCTGCCGGCATTTGACTCGCTCATTGAGATAATCTCGATGGTTACGCAGATGCTGTCGGAGGTAAAGGTAAACACCGAAATCCTCAAGGATCCGCGTTACAGCCTCATGTTCTCGGTTGAGGAAGTGAACCACCTCACGCTGGAGGGCGTGCCTTTCCGTGACGCCTACAAGCAGGTGGGACTCGCCATCGAGCGCGGAGAATTTTTACCTCCTACCGAAGTACACCACACCCACGAAGGCTCGATAGGCAACCTTTATAATGACGCAATAAAGGCTCTTTATGACAAAGTGCTGTCGCAATTTGATTTCTCCACTTATCACAACGCCTTAAACTCGCTCCTCGGAAGATAGATATGCTCCGATATATATCAGTGATTGTCGCCATGTTTGCGTTGTTGTCATGCTCCGATGTCAATGACGACCGCATTCCTGTCACGGCTGTAAATATCGACCTCGGCAATCAAGGATACTGGGACACATACGGCGTACACACCGTGGGACAATTCCGTTACTTCATCAAGTCGGAAAAACAGCCTGCTGATTTTCCCTACACGGCCATGACCTACACGGGATTTGGCGGAATACTGTTGGTGACCGACATGAGCGGCTCGCCTCTCGCCTACGACCTCGCCTGCCCGGTAGAATGTACTCCCAATGTGCGTGTAGTTTTCGACACATCGACACTACAAGCCGTTTGTCACAAATGCGGCTCTCGCTACGATGTGTGCGAGTTCAACGGAAGTCCGCTGTCGGGTCCGGCACACGAGCATAAATACGGGCTTCGCCGCTATCGCGCGGTGCGTGCTTCAGCCGGCGGCTACACTATCGTCTTCTGAAATTAAATACGCAATTTGCGTAATCCAAAATTACTTACTATCTTTGTCGCGCCGTAAGCTGCCTGAATGGTGGAATGGTAGACACGAGGGACTTAAAATCCCTTGGCCATTACGGCTGTGTGGGTTCGAGTCCCACTTCAGGTACCCGAGGGGTCGCAGAAATGCGATCCCTCTTTTTTGGTGCCTGTATCCGACTCTCTATTGATGTAGTACGTGACGCAACTCGGGATGAGCTGCAACAAGTTCCGAAATCATCGCCTGTGTCCCTGCATCAAAATCAGCCACGGCTTCGGGGGTTGCCGAAATGTGACGGTGTTTCAAGCGGCGTGACAGCTTAAGACACTGTTGCTCGAGGTCACGTGTGTCATCAGTCATGAATGAACGGCGAAACACATCGTATATGTAATCAACCGCAACATCCGAGGGATGAGTCATGTCGGCGGTGTAAAAGCGGTAGTCACGCAGGTCGTCCATCATTATTTCGTAAGCGGGGAAGTAGATCACCGATTCCGGCATTTCACGCGCCAGCGCATCCACCCCGAGCAACAACGTGGACTTGCTTATCTGATTGCCGTGCGCTCCGTTGGCAAGATGGCGTATGGGGCTTACTGTAAACACAACCTTCATTCCGGGATAACGCGCGGTTATCTCTTTTACCATCTTGCGCCACAATCCGGTTATCTTATCGGCCGGAAGCATTTCGCGTGAAAACATCGTCGCCGGCATCTTATGACAATTGGCAACCACACGATGATTTTCGCGCAACCTGAACAGGTAGGCTGTGCCGAATGTCACGATAATCGCCGATGCACTCGACAACGCCTTGCGGGCTCTGTCGGCCGACTCGTTGATCGATTCAAGCACACGGTCGGGGTCGGTATCCGAGAATCTTGAATGATGCGAAAAACTGTGCCACACTCCTTCATGCTGAAACAGATCATCAATCGTGTAGTCACGATCGTAGAGCAGATCGAGCACGGCATTGGCTATGCTTGCCGGATTATACAATGTACCGCATGGGTTGACAATGCAGTCAAAAAGGCCGTCACAAAGGCGCTGCCCCACGTTATCGCTGAAGCAGGAGCCGAGCATGACCACCGGGTGGGAATGATCGATCAAGCCCTGCTGATTCTCAAGAGGTTGTACTATAGTGCGGAATTCATTCATAATCAATACATTTTATAGTCTATGGATAATACTTGAATCTATGGATAATACTTGAAATTCGGTTCGTCTATTTATTTGGTCGGCTATCTCCTGATTCGCCTCATCAAGCCGCCCTATATACTCTTCATCGAGTACATCGCCTTCGGCAAATTGAGGATAGAGGCGGTGCAGTCGTCGCGTCACGCGTTTAGGGTGCGACTCTCCGTAACCTACAGGCTTCAGTCGCTCGGAATCGATGCCCGACGCTATGAGGTAATCTATCACCGACTGAGCGCGACGCTGCGAAAGTGCGACATTATACTCCTCCGATCCTTTACGGTCGGTGTGTGCGACAAGTTCAATCGTTACATTGGGATTGTCGTGCAACACCTGCGCCAACGAATCGAGAGCCTGCCGCGACTCGGGACGCAATGTCGCCTTGTCAAAATCGTAGAATATATTGTCGATGACATTGGGCCTGGTAAGCGATGCAAGCATGAAATCCACCGCATATTCGGCATCCTCTTCAGCGTCATCGGAGATGAACTCCTGCTTTGCATTCAGATATCCGGGAGCAGTCGCGAGCATCACGTAACGCACTCCGCGCTGCAACGGCAGTGAAAACGAACCGTCGTTACGCGCCACGGCCTTGCGGTTGGTGCCGTCGTCACCTACTATCCTTACGACAGCGCCACCTATAGGTTCCTCATCACGGTCGGTGACATAGCCGCCGATGGATATGCGTAAATCGGGCAACACGAATGAGTATATGTGGTCGTAACCTCTACGGTCACCGCGATTGCTGCTGAAAAAGCCGCTCTCACCCTCACCAAACGTTATCGCGAAGTCATCGCCGGCTGAGTTTACAGGCTTTCCCATGTTGACAACGCTCCATGCACCCGAAGGCAACAACCGGGCGCAATATATGTCAAGACCACCGTAACCGGAATGACCGTTGCTTGCAAAGTAGAGCAGACTGTCGTCACGCACTGTAGGAAACATCTCGTCACCAACGGTGTTGATCAACGGGCCGAGATTCTCAGGTCTTGCACCGTCACGGTCAATCCTTATGCGCCATATATCCTTGCCTCCGTAGCCTCCGCGACGGTCAGAGGTGAAGTACAGCCACTTTCCGTCGTGCGACGGTGACGGATGTCCATAACTCGCCACCGAGTCATCATCTATTTCCAATCTCACGGGGCGGCTCCATCGTGCGTCACTTCGTCGGGAAGTGTATATTCCGACAGCGGTGTCACGATTCATGTCACGCTTCGCTACGGTGAGATACATCGTCATGCCGTCGGGCGACAACGCGGCTATGCCTTCGTCATGCTCGCTGTTAACATCGCCCTCAACAGGCTCGGGGCGCATCCAGTCGCCCTGTTCATTGCGGCGTGACATCCACAGGTCGGAGTTCTTCATGCCCGTTATCTCATTTCGCGCATCGCCGTTGACACGCTCGTTGGTAGTGGTGAAATAAAGCATGTCACGCACCGGATCAAGAAACGGAGCGAAGTCGGAACGATTGGAATTGAACAGCTTGGGGTTCTTTACCACATAACGTGACGCAACCGACCGTGTCGACAAAGCTTGACGACACCCGGCGATGCCGTTCTCAGCCATCTTGGCGTCACGTGGTGAAGTGGCAAGATAGTCGTTGTAAGCCTCAATGGCCTTGGTGTATTCTCCCTCGGCCTGCAAGGCACGTCCCAGATAAAGTGACGCGGTCGAATCGTTGTAACCGTAACGGATGGCATTGCGAAATGCCTGCGACGCATTGGCCATGCGGTTTATGCGGAAGTAACACGCCCCCATCTTGAATGCCACCTCGCCCCTGAGAGCCCGTTGCTCTTTCTTGGCAAGGCTGTTGTAGACCTTGCGATAAGCACGTGACGCGTCGTAATACTCGCCGCGTGACATCATCATGTCGGCTTCGGCGAGCCGCGACACACCACACCCGCCGAGCATCACCGCAATAGCGATGCCCGCGAGCCAACCGGTCAACAGTGTAATGCGCATTCCTGCCATAATTATATAATGGCTATATAATCCAATTATATCACAAATTTAGGTATATTTGTCGGTAAAACAATCTGACGCATGAAAATTATCATCGCACCCGATTCATTCAAGGGTTCGCTCACTTCAACCGAAGCGGCTCACGCAATAGCCTGCGGACTACGTGACGCAGATCCCTACGCGACATTGGTCGAGATACCTCTTGCCGACGGAGGCGAAGGTAGTGTCGAGGCCGTAGCCGAGAGGCTTGACGCACAAATCGTGACCATCGACACCGTGAACCCCCTGATGAAGAAAATGACGGCAAAATACGCAATCGCAGAAACTGCCGAGGGTAAAACCGCCATAATAGAAACCGCAGCCGCAAGCGGGCTGAACACAGTGTCACGCGACGAGCGTGACATAATGGCCTCGTCGACATTAGGCACGGGATTGATAATAGCCGATGCCTTCAGCCGAGGATGCCGCAACTTCATCGTAGGGCTTGGCGGCAGCGCAACCAACGATGCCGGCCTTGGAATACTCGCTGCTCTCGGTTACAGGCTTCTCGACCGTAATGGCAAAACGCTTACGCCATCGGGTGCGTCACTCTCCGAATTGGCCCGCATAGTAGCGTCACGTGATGATGACGCATTGCGCGACTGTCGGTTCACGCTGATGTGCGATGTCGACAATCCGCTTTACGGCAAATCGGGAGCCGCATTCACATTTGCGGCACAAAAAGGCGCGTCACCTCAACAAATCGAGCAACTCGACCTCGGGTTACGTAACTGGTCACGCTGCGTAACGCGTGACTTAGGCATCGATGTTGCCGAATTGCCGGGAGCCGGTGCCGCAGGAGGATTGGGAGCCATGTTTGCCGCATTTTTCAACGCCGAAATGCGCTCGGGCATAGAGATGGTGCTCGACCTTGCGGTATTTGACGACGAACTGCGTGACGCCGACCTCGTAATAACCGGTGAAGGACGCATGGACTCGCAGACACTCCACGGCAAAGTCCCGATGGGAGTGTTGCGTCACGCTCGCCGCGCCGCAGTACCGGTCATTGCGCTAAGCGGCGCGATCGACCACTGTGAAGAGTTCGACCGCGCCGGTATGTCGGGAGTATTTTCAATTCAGCCCTCGCCTGTTTCACTCGACGAGGCCATGCAACGCGAAACAGCGTCACGCAACCTGCGCAGCACCGCCTCGCAGATAATGCAACTTATAAAGGCATTTACTTGTAAGTGATGTCGCTCCATGCCGGAGGATCCACGTTAAGCAGGTTGCGTACAAAGAAGTCGTAACGCTTGTGTTCGCCGAAGTCCTCGCCCATGGTGTGGTGGGCACCTGGAACGACGACGAGCTCAAAGTCCTTGTTGGCTTTGATGAGCGCATTGACCACCTGCATTGTCGACGCAGGATCGACATTGTCGTCGAGTTCGCCCACGACAAGCATAAGCGGACGGCAAAGCAGATGCGCATTCTCGACATTGGAACCCTCCTTATACTGGTCGCCCACGGGGTAACCGAGCCAAAGCTCATTCCACCATATCTTGTCCATGCGGTTGTCATGGCAGCCGCAAGCCGAATAGGCAGCCTTGTAGAAATCGGGATAGAGCAGCAACGCATTGGTCGACTCCTGTCCGCCGGCCGAGCAACCGTATATGCCCACCCTGTCGATGTCCATGTAGGGATATTTCTCGGCAGCGGCCTTAATCCACGCCATGTGGTCGGGCAGACCGGCATCCTTGAGATTCTTGTAGCACACGTTCTCAAATTCGCGCGAGCGGAACGATGTACCCATTCCGTCGACCATCACCACGATAAATCCGAGTTCGGCGATGGATGTCATGTACCAGTCATAGGGGCGGAACGCCTTGGGGACATACTGGTCGCCGGGGCCCTGATAGATGTATTCGATGATGGGATATTTCTTTGACGGGTCGAAGTTGGTAGGTCGCACGATAAGTCCCCACATCGGGGTCTTTCCGTCGCGTCCGGGAGCGGTGAACACCTCAGGCGCCTTCCATCCGTTCTCCTTAAGTCGGGTTATGTCGGCAGTTTCAAGCGGCATCACCTCCGAGCCGTCGGCAGCGTTACGCAGCACGGCCACCGGAGCGTCGGCCACAGTCGAGTAGACATCGACCAGGTATTTCATGTCACGCGAGAATCCCGCCTTGTGGGTACCCTTGGCCGGAGTCAGGTCGGTGAGGTTTTTGCCGTCGAAGTCAATCGAATAGTAACGGATGAAATAGGGATCCTCGTCGGTGTTAACTCCGTTGGCCGAAAAGTAGATGCGGCCGTTGGCCTCGTCGACCTTCAGCACATCACGCACATACCACTCCCCGCGTGTTATCTGATGGGTGGGGCGTGCAGCGTCACGGTCATACATGTAGAGGTGATTCCAGTTGTCACGCTCGCTCATCCATATCATGCGCTTGCCGTCGGCCAGGTCGTGACGGAAGCGACGCGGATAGTTGACATACTTGTCGCTCGTTTCCTCGACAATGGGGCGCACGCGGCCGGTTTCGGCCGACAGTTCGAGCACGCGATACACCTTGTGTCCGCGCTGGTTGTACTCAAATGTCACGGCCTTGCTGTCGTCGTTCCATTCAGGGCCGAACAGGTCGTATTGCGAATCAAACAGCTCCGTGTCGGGGATGACGGCCTTGCCGCTCTCGACATCGAAGATGCACGGCACCTTAAACGGCAGTTCATCGCCGGGCTTGGCATACTCCTGCTTGTGTAGCTTGGGCTGAAGCTGATCAGCAGGCGACGACTCGACATAGTAGACATAACGCTTCTCCACGGGGCGTATTTTCATGGCGGCAACCTTCTTGCTGTCGGGCGACCAACGGATGTAGGATGAATAGTAGTTGCCCAGCGTTCCGTCGAGGCTCAACTGCTTCTCGGCGCCGGTGGCACGGTCACGCACATACACGTTGTCGTTCTTTATATAAGCCTCCTTGGTGCCGTCGGGCGACGCAATAGGCCCGGCACCCTTCTCGTCGTCGACCTCCATCCAGTGTCGCTGCGGTCCGCGCGGAGGTACCTCGCCACGGTCGGTGAGCACGCCCTTCTTGGCGGCATAGCTCCAATAACGGTTGTTCCAAATAAAGTCGACGGTGTCGGCCTTGGCTCCGTTGGGACGCACTGCGTTAAGATAGAGTGCATCGGCCTTCACCTCCTTGCCGCTCTTATCGGCAAGAGCGGCTGCAAGCTTCTTGTGGTCAAACAGGTCGCGACGCGACTTCTTGTCGGCATCGACCAGCGTGTATATGCGTCCCTCGGGGGTTTCACGCACATACCAGAAGCTGTGACTGTCGCCTATCCACGAAGGGGTGACATTGGAGTAGTAGACATGCTTGGCATTGAATTTTTCGCGCAGCGAATAGGCCCGGTTGTAGTCGTCGAGAGTTCCCTGCGCCATTGCGGCCGCGGCTCCGACAAGCAGCATGGCCGAAATAGTGACAATTCGGTTTATTTTCATGTGATAATAATTTTTGGCGTTGCAAATTAATGAATTTTTCGTCAATGTGGAAGTCAATATTGTACATATATGTGAAAAAATAGTCCATGACATGCAAATCAAAGGCAAAAAAAGCCTACCCTAACGCAAAATTCCATACCTTTGCATTCATGAAGGGTAAATCAACTAAATCACGCGCAATAATAGCTTTGATGTGGTCGGCATTTGCAATACTTGTCGCCGCTGTATTCATATTTTTCTTCTGCGTATATAACGGAATAATCGGCTACATGCCTCCGGTCGAGGAGCTGAAGAATCCCAAGGACCGATTTGCCTCGGTGGTTTACTCGGCCGACGGTGAGGAGCTGGGCCGCTATTTCAGCAACACGGGCAACCGCGTCTATGTCGACATCGACGACATATCGCAGAACGTAATCAACGCACTCATCGCCACCGAGGACTCGCGATTTGAGGATCACTCGGGAATCGACCTTAAGGCTCTCGGCCGAGTGATGGTTAAGACCATCTTCATGGGACAGAAGAATGCGGGCGGCGGCTCGACCATAACCCAGCAGCTTGCTAAGCAGCTCTACTCGCCGTCGAGCGAGGGATTGTTCCAGCGCGCCCTGCAGAAACCCATCGAGTGGATGATAGCCGTGAAGCTCGAGCGCTTCTACTCCAAGGACGAGATCATAAAGATGTATCTCAACCAGTTTGACTTCCTCTACAACGCCGTGGGCATCAAGTCGGCGGCCTACGTGTACTTCGGCAAGGATCCCAAGGACCTCACCGTTGAGGAGGCTGCAACACTTGTGGGAATGGTGAAGAATCCGTCATACTACAACCCGGTGCGCAAGCCCGAGCGCGTGCGCGAACGCCGCAACGTGGTGCTGGAGCAGATGTACAAGGAGGACATGCTGTCGCGCGAAGAGCTCGACTCGCTGAAGCAACTGCCGCTGAAGCTCGACTTCCACCGCGTCGACCACAAGGAGGGCCCCGCCCCCTACTTCCGCGAGGAGCTGCGCAGAATCCTGCGTGCCAAGAAGCCCGAACGCAGCGCCTACCGAGGATGGGAGAAGCAGAAGTTTATCGACGACTCCATTGCATGGGAAACCAACCCGCTCTTCGGCTGGATCGAAAAGAACCCCAAGCCCGACGGAACAAAATATGACATCTACAACGACGGCCTCAAGATATACACCACAATCGACTCGCGCATGCAGCGATATGCCGAAAACGCCGTCAACACCCACCTGAGCCGCACACTGCAGCCGGCATTCTTCCGCGAAAAGCGCAATGTGAAGGGCGCACCCTACACCACCAACCGCGAGGAGTTGTCGTCATCGCAGCTCGCCGCTCTCATCGACCACTCGATGAAGCAGAGCGACCGTTACATCATGATGAAAAAGGCCGGATGCAGCGAGAGTGAAATCAAGACGGCATTCAACACGCCTGTCGACATGAAGGTGTTTACCTACGCGGGAGTAATCGACACGACGCTCACTCCCATGGACTCGATTCTCTACAACAAGCACTTCCTGCGCTCGGGATTCATGTCGATGGACCCCATGACGGGACATGTGAAGGCCTACGTGGGAGGCCCCGACTTCCGATTCTTCCAATATGACATGGTGTCGACCGGACGCCGTCAGATAGGTTCGACAATAAAACCGTTTCTCTACACCTACGCCATGGAGGAGGGCTACACCCCATGTGACGAGTTCCTGAACGAACAGCCCACCATTTACGACGAGAACGGCAATCCATGGTCACCGCGTAACGCCGGCAGCGCCCGTGTGGGCGAAATGGTCGACATACGCTGGGCGCTTACCAACTCCAACAACTGGATCTCGGCCCGACTGATGAGCCAGCTCTCGCCCGCCACACTTGTGCGCAACATGCACAACTTCGGCATCACCAACCATCTCGACCCGGTGGTGTCGCTGTGTCTCGGCCCGTGCGATGTGTCGGTCAAGGAGATGGTTACGGCCTACTCGGCGTTTGCCAACAACGGAATGCGCGTCGACCCCCTGTTCGTGACCGCGATAGCCGACAACAACGGCAACATCATATCGGAGTTTACCCCGCGTCACACCGAGGTCATCAGCCGCGAAGCCTACTACAAGATCCTGTCGATTCTGCTCAACGTGGTCGACGGCGGTACGGGTAACCGCCTGCGCCGCCCGCCCTACAACCTGACGGCCCAAATGGGCGGCAAGACCGGTACAACCAACTCCAACTCCGACGGATGGTTCATGGGCTTCACCCCGCGCCTCGTGTCGGGAGTGTGGGTAGGCGGCGAAGAGCGCTATATCCACTTCAACGGCATGGCCATGGGTCAGGGCGCTTCAATGGCCCTGCCTATCTACGGACTATACATGAAGCAGGTCTACGCCGACCCGTCACTACCCTATAGCCAGGACACAAAGTTTGAGTTCCCGGCCGACATCGACCTCTGCCACAAAGAGTACTTCGGCGAGTATGTCGACGAGAGCGGCACCGAGGAGAGCATCGAGGGCGTATTTGATTGACGCACATCGTCAACACGACACATAACCGGCGGTCGGATGCACCCAGCATCCGGCCGCCGATACTTTTTAACACATGTACCCTGTACCCTATACCCGTGCTGCGGACGCCTAACGGCGGCCTTGCGCGGGCCTAACGTTATTAAGCTGCTCTGCAGCTTTGGCGCTAACGCGGGGGTCTGATGGTGCGGGGGTTTGCGCCCGGCGCTGACGCGGGGCGTGGTGAAGCGTTAGCGGCACCCGGGGCGAGGGTGAGCGTCATCCAGGGCGAGGGTGAGCGTCAGCGTCACCCGTGGATGGGAGATACATGCCAAGGTGCTACCCCTTGCGGGTTGCATATCGCGAGCGTGGAGGTGTGCCCGGGGTATGCGGGGATAAAAAAACTGTGCCAATTTTTAGTTGGCACAGCACATATATCGGAAAGGTATATTATTTAATCAACACATCGAATAAACAATGCATTTGAATCATTCATCAGATCAGCAAGCCATCCTCCAGTAAATACATTAGCATAAGTAATCGGGAAAAAGTCGAATGTAAAATAATTAAAATCCCACCCATTCGTATAATTTTTACCCTTGGTGGCTTCGGTGTCGGCATCAAAAGAATAATATAAGTTCCCTTCAGTAGAGGATTGTTCTTGTGTTACAAGAACAGGTGTATTAATCCAATAAACACCGCCTGGCCTACGATATAAATCATAAAATAACGGTCGACATTCAACACTCCTTGCAAAAGTCGCATGTTCCGGATAATAATTTACTCGAGCTGATGAATACCTTAACATACCTGATTCACTGGACTTACGATTACCATAACCCGATGCACCTATTGGGAAAAATACATTGACTCCACTATATTCTCCGGTTTCTGACTTATTATAAACAAAGCATCCTCTCATGCCACATGAAGCTTTATCAGCACGATAGTATCCATAGCCATAGGCAACATCAATATTCGTAGCAGTTCCAGTAGCTCCATCACCATATAGGACACCGTAACCTTGCTCAATGGACTCGTTTTGGTACAATTGGGCATAATCATCCAAATCAGCTATTCTCCCGGGACCTTGATAATTAAAAGTTGCTATTTTATAGTCCTTTTCAGATGTAATCTCACTCCATGCTTTGCTTGTTCCATCAACAAGCGTTAGATTTCCCGGAGCTTTAAAATCGCCGGGAGCCGGAATTTTACCATAATTAAGATCTGACTTATTACTTTCAGCATCTATAGGTTCGTCAAGATTTCCCCATTTAAACAATGAACCTTCATCGAGGGGAGATTCAGCTTCGGCAGTTGCCGTTCTAAGATTTTTAGCGTGCCATTTAGCACCACCGCTAAGCAATGCCGTCGGAGCATCGCCTTGACGGATAAATATGAGGTGATAGCATGAGTAGTTATGGTACTCAACCCTGACTATGGCAAACTTTGATTGTCCGGCAGGAGTAGTGTTATTGAAGTGGATATTGAATGCGATGTCGGAACCGGTGTCACCACCCACAGCTCCGTCTTCCTCACCACTCAAAGCAGTAGCTCCATTAAGAGTTACCAAACCTCGATCTCCAACAACAACATAAGCCTTCCACTTACCTTCAGAAGCAAGATTAGTAAACTCGGTCGATTCCTCACCTTCCTGAACTTTAAGCTCGACCTTAAAGTCGGGATTAGTAGTGTTTACATCACGATAGACACCCTTTGGATTAACGATACGGCGAACCTGACGAATCTCAACCTCCTCACTTATAGGATCAGCCAATCCGGAGAGCTTAACCGATACCTTGACACGAGCCGTACGCTGATAAGCCACGTATGGATTATTACCTGTATATCCTGTGGCTTTTATCATCTGCTTAGCACGAGTGTATAAAGGTATTTCCAAATTTATCTGATTAGGGTCATCATTTTCAGGCAATACATTATATTTATCATCTGACTCACTCCCTTCAGTTGTATAGCTATTATCAAAACCGAAATTTTCATAAATACGCTCACCTCTTTTAGGAGCCTTTTCATAAAATGTTTTATTGCCATTAGTAACATCAGTGCTAATCAATCGAGTGTCGGTAGTTTTATGCAATGACAGGAAACCATTGTATTTATATTTCGTACCATCGGCAACTGGATTTTTAACAGAACCGCCGTAATATATAGATCCATCATTAGGAGCCCCATCAGGTTTCCAATTATTTTCTATAATATCAGCCCGCATCCAATCAACCTTACGACCACCCGTATTAATTTTGACAGGAAGCATAGTGCTATGATTGTATAGATAGGAGATATAGAATCTTTCAGGAAGCTCAATACCGGGCTTATCCTCCTTGTATTCTATGTGCCAATCGACATCATTGGCGTTACCATTAAACTTAAGAGTAAGCTTGTAGTGATGATTTCGTTCAGCATTATAATCGGTGGTGACATCCTTGCCAAGCATAAAACGATATTTGATATCGCCTCGACTTACATGTCCGGCATTAATCTGCACATAATAAGCCTCAACTTCTATATAGGTACCGTAAGGCTTATCATCCTTAAGGACATACTTCTCATCACCGGGCAAACCGGGAGCATCGAGAATGTTGTTGCCATCGGCATCCTGACGCTTGTCCTTGCCCTTACCTTGCATATTCTCATAGAAGAAGAGAGCATCAGACTTTTCAGCATGGTCGCTACCGAATGTAGAAGTTTCACCTCCACGTGTCAATCGTGCAGGATATTTTTCATCATAAGCCGGAGGAGTGTCACCTTTGTAGTACTTAAACGACTCACCTTCAGCGATAAGGTCATCGGCTGAGGAGGGGGTGTTATCAGCGCCAAGGAAGCATGAAGCGGGGATGTCCTTTATCGTAGCATTTTTAAGGTAAACAAAGACACCGTTTTTCATGTTCTTGGCATCGTAAGCTATGGTAATCTTGGATGCAGCACGCTTAATCCAAGAGTGAATTGTGGAAACCGACTTATTCAATGTGATCGGTGCGTCAGGCTGAAATTTATCAGCTCCTACAGTATTGGTCAAAGTGAAATAACCAAACATCTCACTGTTGTTGGCTATTGCGGTTTTGTCCCACGTGAGCTTAATGTTTTTCAACTTTTCCACAGTGGAAACATCCTTTCCCGTCAAATCATAATTGGCTACGGCATAGATATAGTATCGGCCCATAGGCAATTTAAACTTGAATGTGGCACGAGGTGTCGAGCCTTCAACACCTTGCTCGGGATAACCGGGATTGTCGACTCCGTTTTTATCGGGCCAATCTTCGGGATAATTGGTGTTGGTTTCCTCTTTGTAATCAGTTAACTCATCCTTTGTGTGTGTTTCCAGTAAATTACCCTCCGTGTCATAAATCAGTATGCTCAGCGTTTTGATAGCCTTAATGGCATCGCCGGCGGCACGTGATTCAAGAGCCGGAGTGAATGACTCAAAGTTGAGGGTTGCCGAAACAAGAGTTTCGCCTTCGGGGATGACCGAATCATCGTAAAGGCGGTCGTCCTGACACGACACAAGCCCCAACAGTAAGCCGAGTACCAACGTTATATATAAGAAGTTAAATCTCATTGTTCAGTCAGTTTTCTATTCAATAATAAATGGGTTCAATCATCGGCATCAAGACCGAAATCGGGTTCAAGCGTCACACCTGCGTATGGAACCAAATCAATCTGCCAATCAAAATCGAGGTCTTCAATCTTGTTGAGCGTGATGTTGACATATACATGTGTGCCACGGGGGAGCTGCACCTCTTTCAAGTTCATTTCAGAGCTTATAAGTCCATCAAGGGTTATCGATAAAGGATAGTTCTTGGGGGCGTTGTTCTCCAAAAGCTTGCCTTCGAGGGCATAAAGGGGCTTGTCGAAGAGGAGAATCCACTCACCGTCGGTGGCGTCGGCGGCCTTTGCGGGCAGCTCCACAGCGAGGGTGCGCACGATGTCGTAGGTGGCGGCATCGGGCACTGCGTCAAATGCGGTGATGGTCTTGCCGTCCTTACCGCCCATAGTTATTCCTTTGGGCATAAGGTACATTGCAGTCGACATTCCGCCGAGGCTCAAGTCGGTAACCGTGTACTTGCGCGAGGTGTTGTTGCGCATGCGGAAGGTGAACTTCACGGCTGCGCGGTGGAGCCAAACCTCGGTGGACTGGTTGATATCCTCAGGCGTTTTGGGCTCGGTGAGCTCCACATCGGCTGTTCCGGTAATGGGGAGTCGAGTGCCTTCCATCACGGAGTGATCGGCCGAGAGGTTGAGCATTGCGCTGTAGACATCGCCGATGTTGTCGCCCTTGGCGGCCGAAAGCCAGTTGACGCCTGAGGCAAATGAGCCAAAGTCGTCCCAAGAGCCTTCGTTGCCGATGATGTAGAGCTTCTTCTTACCGGTGGTGAGCTTCACGGTTATCTCGTGGGAGAAGGTGACATAGTTGGCCTCGACAACTCCGGCTTCATTGGTGACAATGAGCCTTACGCGGTCGAGCTTCTCGAAGTCGCCTACAGGATCCTCGAGATCACCGTCGTCGCCTCTGCCGGTGTAGTCGTTATCGTCAAAACCATCGGCACGAGAGCCCTGAGTGTCGCCTGCCACACGTAGAGTGACCGTGTAGTTGATCAACTGCTGCGGGCTGACGACATCGGGCCCTTGGCCGTCGTCGGAACAAGACGGGAGAGTCATTCCGACGACGAGGGCAATCATCAGTGTGAAATAATATTTGTATCGGGTCAAAGATTTCATTCCGTCATGTCAATGTCATTCAATCTTACAATCCAGTCGTTGACGACGATGTGGGTCTTCAGCCAAGTGGCGCCGTTGCCTTCGTTGTCACCACCGGTGAGGAAGAAGAGCATCGACCACTCGCTTTCACGGTCAAGGAACTCCTGAGCCGGCATCTTGGCGTAAAGGTCGCTTTTGAGCAGGAGCAGGTAGTTGATGAGGGGAATGTTAACCACTTCACCGCCATCGGCGTGACGGGTGATGACAAGACGGGGAGCGTTTTGAGTCACGAGTCGTGACATAGACAACTCGGCATAGGCAACCTCGACATTGGAGCCGTCGGTGTTGGAACCGGCCACGGCCTGACCCCGGGTCCACGGGCGGTAGGTGATGCCACCGTCGGGGAGGGGTGCGTTGTCATGTCCGAGGAGAGTGTTGTCGTCGGTGACCTTGAAGTCAAAGTCGCGGTTGTCGACGGGCTTTCCCGAAACATGCTGGAGCAGTATGCGGAGGTTGTTAGTGTCCTTCATCATCGGCAGAGTGGCTTGAGTGTAATCGTCGCCACTTACCGTCACGTCGAGAGTACCCCAGAAAAGGGGATGCAGCGATTTTGACGACTCGCGTGAGGAGTTGATGCACCAGTCGTCCATAGCGACTCTCAGGTCGGTAATCAACGATCCTTGGTCGGGCTTGTTGACAAGCGAAAACGAGTGTTTGTCGCATGTCGTGCCGCCATAGGCTACCATTCGGTAGGAGCCTTGCGGAAGGTCGAGAATCATGCGGTAGTTCTCGTCGCGCAATGCTTCGGAAGTTTCGGATCGTTGTGCCAGATAGCGTCCGTCGGCGTCATAGATGTACAGCGTTACGCAGTCGACTTTGGCGGGGAAGGCGTTGGCCCACTCCATGTTGTAGTCGTAGACAAATCTCAGTTCCACGCCAATGCGGCAGGGATCGAGGTCGTCGTAGATTGCGTCGCTGCACGATGACATAGCGGCGGCACCGAGTGCGGCAAAGCATGCCGCACCGAGCCATCGTGACATTTTATTTCGATATTTTGAAAAATTCATATTGATTTATCAGAATTCAATGTTGTTGACGCGAACCGTCCAAGGAAGTACCTGGCAAGAAACAGTCAGGTAAACATCGCCCTTTTCATCGGGGGTGTCGGGGGTAACGGGGTCAGGATCATTGGGAGTGATGCGGGGGTGACCAAGACGCTTGATGTTGGTTACGGCAAGCTTGTAGACATTGTTGCGCACTACGCCAAACTCCATCGGGCCCATTGTTGCGGGCATACCGTTGTCGTTGTGACGGTTCCAGTAGTAATAGTAGAAGAAGTAACCTGAATTGAATTTATCGTCACTGCTTGCCTGATAGAGAGTGAATCCGGCAGCGGTAGCACCGGCACGGAATGCAGCAAGTGCAGCTTCTTCCTTGGCCTTGTCGTTCTCCTGTACGGCTGCAACAAGAGCCTGGTAGAGCTCGTTGACGCTCTTGCCACCTGCGGGAGCGACAGTAGCTGCAGTGTGAAGGGGAGAACCGGGACCGTACTCAGCGGCATGTACCATAACCTCATCGTTCCATCCTACATAAATCTGTGACTGGAACTCATAGATAATAGGATAGGTCTTTCCGTCAACAGTGTAAACGTAACCATTAACTTTTCCGTCCTTCATAGGCACGGTGTAGGTACCATTAATGGCAGTGTTCAATTTCGGGTGTTTTGTGGCAGTATTGCTACCTGACAAAAGCTTACCCTTGAATACAACACCGGTAGATATACCGTTGCGCTGATAATCTTCAACTGCGGGGATAGTGTTTTCTACAGCATAACGCCAGATTACATAATCGCCGTAAGGCTTCTTACCATCTTTAGGATTGTTCCAAGAATCATCAGTGTCTTGTTCGGCCCCGTTAAGTACGTCATCGAGAGTGTGATTATGCCACAAGTTACGCTGATTTTCATCGATTTTACCTTCGGAATTGAACATAGGATAGAAAACGTAGTTGGGGAACTCAGCAGCATGCTCAATGAGCTTTTCATTCTTTTTGAATTCAGCATCGGTGTCAACAACATAACGACCATATTCAGGACCGCCGATCATTGCGCCAGCCAAAGTTCCGTCGGTTGAGGTGTGACGAAGGAAGAAGAACTCCTTGCTGAGGTTGACAAGTGACATGCGCACGAGCTGCACCTTCATCACTTCCTTATCGGCAGTGGTTTTGCCAAGGTCGTAGGTGTTATTGCCAAGCTCACTTCCATCCTTGAAGTCGAAACGGGCGGCAGCACGCTCTACATCGATGTAATTTGTGGTCTGGTTAAGAGAATTGTCAACGCCATTCTCATTATTGCCGCAAAGGTCAAATGGAGAGTTTTCAGAAGCATAGTTGTCCCATGCAGCGAATGTTGCAGGAAGTTTACGCTTGGCAACATCATGGCTTGCCATAAGGAATGATTTCTTGGCCCATATAGCACTGTTGACATCATCCTTTATCTTATATTTTGCATCGAGCCATTCAGTAGATAAGCGAGTAGCCTTGTTAAGAACTTCAATCATTTCCTGCATAGGATTGCAGATAACATATACATTTATTCCTTCAGAATATTCAGGAAGCAGGTTTACGTTATCTTTGTCATAGAAAGCCTGCAAATTGGAACGCGAAATAGAGGCAGTAGCCTTTACGTTGGGCTTCACTGCAGTAGAAGGATTGTTGTTGTCGTTGGTGCCAAGACCGCCTACAAGACCGTGGGCAACATACCCGCCATCGGGAGTGGCAAGAACGAGGAGGATTGTGTGTACGTTGTTTTCATAGTCCTTACCTACTTCAACACCAGCATCACTTTGACTGCCGTCACCACCGGGAATGGTTTCACTACGGCTGCCGGGAGCAGAGGGAAGCTTAACATCAACCTGAATATAAGCCTTGTCGTCTTCACTTCCGGGATAGAAATTATTGTTGCCACCCTCGGGAAGGTCTTCGCTACAAGCCACCATTGAGAAGGCGGCGAATGCGCTTACGAATAATTTGCTAAAGTGTTTCATCGTTATAATGATTCGTTAAATGATTTGATTTTTTTATTTGCTATAGTATTTATATCGGGTTAATTGTGATTGGTCACTTTTTAGAGTCGTACTTTTTCATCTCTTCAAGCTGCTCTACGGCATCGGGAGCGACTGCAACTTTCAGGCGAGCGGCCTGCTTGAGGTAGCGCTCGGCGGCATCGTAATCGCCCTGAAGTCCGGCAAGGACACCGCGCGCGTAGATGGCCTGAGGATCGTTGCCCGCCTTGAGGAGGTAACGTGCGGCTTTCGCGTAATCGCCAATCTGCATTGCGGAGTTGGCGGCGTTAAGATTGGCCACGGGATCGTCGGGGTACATGCGCACGGCGATTTCAAACACTTCCATGTACTCGGGCGTTCCGGGCTCCATTGACTGAGCCACGAGGAATAGCTCCTGGAGGGAGAGTTTCTGCGGGGCGGTGAGCATGAGGGCCTTTATCTCCTCGACATCGGTGTAGGAGCGCACTACGTATTCGACTGTGTAGTCGGAGTGACGGAGTCCGGGATATACTTCGGCGAGAAGGAATGCATACTGCTTGGGGAAGTCACGCTTGATGCGGGCGTCCTTGGCGTCGGGCTCGAGGTCGCTGTCGACAAGTGCGAGAATGAGGTCGCGGTTTTCGATGCCTGATGTTTCGAGATAACGGCGGAGGCCTTCCCAGTCCTCAGGCTCGAAAGATGTGCGTATGAGTCCCGGCTCGAAGGCGTAGAGGCTCTGCACGTAGTTTTTCAATGTTTCGGTACGGCCCTTGGCGAGGCGCACGTTGTTGGAGTAGGAGCCTTCGGGCGAAGCGTAACCCTTGATTGAGAGGGCGGTTATGCGGGTGTCGGCATCGTTGCGCACGACATCGATAGTCTTGCGAATCTTGGCAAGCTCCTCGGGATTGCGACGATAGTCGGGATATATCTCAGTGCGGTTGACGGGGAAGTCGATGTAGGCTGAACCCTTAATTTCGCGAGCTTTAACCATTTCGGCTTGGGGAGTAATGAAAACGAACTGGGGAGCGAATACGCGCTGCTTGAAATCGAGCTGCTGCAGTAGCTCGTCGGACGAAAGGAGAGTGCGGCCTGCGCATCCGCATTCATCTTCCTCAATTGCGAGCTCGGCCCGCTCCATCCACTGCTCGTAGGCCACGTTGGCCGAGTAGGGAATAACTGAAGTCTTGCCCGAGCGGAATAGATTGGGGGTGGGATTGTTGCCGTCGTTGCGGAGATGGCTGTAATAGCGATTGCGTCCGGCAACGGTAACCGAGGGGAATGCGACACGGTTGCCCTCGTCATCCTTGAGGACGGGAGTTAGGACGGTTTCCCTGCTCGCGCCCTGCTTCAAGGCGGCGACATCGATATTCATCGACACCAACAAACGGCTCTCGGAGCGCTCAACCTTAAGGTCGTCGATTTTCACAGAGCCGGCAAGCAGCGATATAGCGGCAGCCTGGGCATATAGGCCCATGAACAGCGCTACGCATGACATGATGATATTCTTGAGTTTCATTGTTGTAAATGCTGAAATGATTTTGCTTGTTGAAATCGTGAATTAGAATGTGTAAACAAGATTAATTGCCGCCTTTGTGGGGCCGACATAGTTGTGGGAGCGATCCTTGGCAATCTTTGTTCCGCACTTGGCGCAGGGATATACATCGTAATGGGTGTAGATGTAACCGAATCCAAACTCAGCCTCGATGTTCCAGTGACGGTTTAGAATCCAAGAGTAACCGTAGGCCACTCCGGCGCCTACCATCCAGCCTTGGTAACGGCGGTCGGTGAGCTTGCTGAAATCGCTTCCGAGAAACTTGATTGAGTTGTGGATGTTGCCCAGATTGAACTGTCCGCCCAATGCGTGAGCGGCAAAGAAATGGCCCTGGAATGTTTCACATAGCCAATAACGGGCTTCGGGTTGAATGAGCCAATGTTTCCAATAGTGTTCATTGACCTTCCAGCCGTTGAAGTTGCCCGACAGGTCAAAAGTCCATTTTGGCGCCAAGCGAGCCTCGACTCCAGCATTGATGGTCAGTGTGGCATCATATATCAAATTGGTCTTAACAGCCACCTCTTGAGCTGATGCACTGAATTGCATAACTGCCAGTAATGACAATAACGCTACTGCAATCCTCTTTTTCATTGATGTAAAGATTATGTTATATTAATTCAATATTAAGCACTGTCATAGCAGCTACCCCATGTCAAAAACAATGTGCGTTCCCTTCACCTACGGCATAAACACAATAAAATAAAACACTAACTTCCAAGCAGATAAAGGAAACACATATCCTTCCACACATCGATAGCTCCATAGTAAAATATCTCCTACTTAGAGATACTTTTTTTTAGATTTCGCAAAGATAAAACATTTATTTGAAATGGCAAAAACATTTTAACCATTGTCACTGTTAAAAAATGTCAGGCTAAATATTTATAATCAATATAACTATCTGATATCATAGCAGCTATAACTAAGATTCGCTTGAGTTGATATTAAAATTTAATCCTCTTTAACCATGCTGACAGCGTTTAGAATTGATTACAATCAAACATTTGCCATTTTTAAATTTATATATGCCTATTTGTGTAAACATATTTAATAAATAGGTTAATACGTTGTAACTGTGCAAATTGCAAAAGTATCTCTAAGTAGGAGATACTTAAATCCAACTATTTTTCGTCGCATTAAAGTGTTGCGGTTCGCGTGATTTGCGAGCCGCAACACAAATTTCTTATTCTCAAATTATTTGACTAATTTTGAGGTCGGTATGAAAATAGCGCTAATAAACTACAGTTTCACTCCGCTTATGTCGGCGATATCAACGAGGCTAAACGAATCTGGCCATCAATTCATTACAGCCACTGCAACCGGCAACGGCTGCAATAGCCCACATAACGTGGTCGACCTGAAGATAGGCAATCGCATCGACCGGGCGGTACACAATGCGCTCGGATGGTTGAGCGACACTCACGGCATGCACTCGACAAGAGTGACGGCATCGCTTCTCGACCGCATCATAGCGCTTAATCCCGATGTAGTGCATCTGGTAGGTTCAAATAACGCATTTCTCAACATTCCGTTTATGGCCTACGTAATGATGCGCTGCAAAATGCCCGTTGTATTATCATTAACCGAGGACACAATACCCGGTACCGGACATAACGCGCTGATAAAACGAGGAAAATTCCGACGCAAGACAATCGAAAGCACGTTTAGAGCGTGGGATCTGCTTCATATCGTGTGCGACAGCAAGCACACCGCAGAATGCGCCATCCTAAACGGACTCGACGGGCATCCCACATATATAATAAGCAACGACGACACCTCAAAAGCCGCCGAACAATACGTAACACTCTATGACAACATCAAATAATGACGAAAGCAAGCCCCGCCGCCTAAGGGATGCGTACATCTCGCATCGCAACGGATTCATGGGACGATACATAGCCCGCGAGCTGGGACACGGCAACAACTACGAGCCTCCTGCCCTGTGCCAGCTGACAGTAATATCGGATCCCGGAGAGATGACCGAGGATGATGCCGTGAAGCTGATTGACGACACCAAGCCCAAGCATGTAGTGGTAGTGTCGTCGACCGCCGTGTATGGGCTCTCGTCGGGCGAAAACATCGACGAAACTGCTCCGATAAAGCCCACCGGCAATGCTTCGCGCCATCTTGCCTCAATCGAGGAGAGGATCAAGGAGCGCTGCAAAGCCACAGGTGCGGCATGCACAATACTGCGTCCGGCCGATGTGGTGGGCACGGGAATGGAAGGATTCACAGGCCGGCTGGCACGTGATGTAAACAACGGCAGCTATATGCACGTGAAAGGCAATGAAGCACAGCGCAGCATTGTCCACGCAATCGATGTGGCCAAAGCGGTAAGAGCCGTTTCCGACAAGCAGGATTCAATCATCGAAGGCATATACAATCTCACCGACCGAAGCGGTGCCACCATAGAACAGCTGGCCGATGCAATAGCCTATCGATTGGGCAATAAACGGCTTTTCAGCATCGGATTAAAGACAGCCAAGGCACTTGCATTGCTCGGTGATCTTACTTTCGGCGCACTGCCTTGGACCAGGAAGAAGTTGAAAGCGAGGACGACAACGCTTACATTTAATTCATTCGCCATATCAAAACATACGGCATGGGAACCGATGAGTGCAACCGAATATCTTAAAACCCATAAATACAGCGAAGATGACATTTGACACCATAGCCGATTTTGCATCGCGTACAGGCGATTCGCTGAAATCAATAGCCAAAATAGTCCTCCAGACACATCGCGCGACACTGAAACCTGTCGACAATGCCGATTCGATAATCGTAATGGGCAACGGACCATCGCTCGCCGACACGATAGCCCGGCACAGCGATTTGTTGACCAAGCACCCCACCATGGCAGTCAACTTTGCAGCCAACACTCCGGAGTTTTTCATGTTAAAGCCTCGATTTTACGTTTTAGCCGACCCTCACTTCTTCACATCCAACGACAATGACAATGTAAAGCGGCTTCACGAAAATCTGTCGGCAGTTGACTGGCCGATGACACTGCTCGTTCCGACACAATATACTGCCAAAGCCCCGGGAGCCGGCAACGGCAACATTGACCTGCGCACCTACAATGCTGTGGGTGTTGAAGGTTATCAATGGCTTGAAAATGCAGCATTCAAATCAATGAGAGGGATGCCGCGTCCACGAAACGTCCTCATTCCTTCGATAATGGCAGCACTTGCTCTTGGATTTAAAAACGTGTACATAGTAGGGGCCGACCATTCCTGGACACGTACACTCAGCGTCAATGATAACAATGAAGTGGTGTCGATACAACCTCATTTCTACAAAGACAGTGACAGTGAACTGGCCCGGACAAAAGCAGTTAGCATGGGATTGCCTCTGCACAAGATATTGCAAAGCATGGTTGTTGCATTCCGCTCCTATTACACAATCGAGCGTTACGCACGCCACATAGGCGCCAACGTTTACAACTCGACCCCCGGCTCTTTTGTAGATGCGTTTCAACGACGGCCTCTCGACATGATAGACCGATAAAAGGACAATAAACAATAAGGGTCACTCTCGCGAGTGACCCTTATTGTTATATCTCGGATTACCGAGCCATTAACCTAAAACATCATTAATCAAAAAACACTTTAAAAACCTAAATAAGAAACTACCTTAATGTTATATCCTATATTACAAAAGACTGATTAATTATTTTACACATTGCAAATTTACGCCATCGAAACGCCCGAAACTACATCATTGAGATGCGATATAAAACAAATAGACAGAGCATGACAATTATATCATTATTATACAACACATTAGACATTCACAAGCCAACGAAAAATATAAACCATTTTCTAAGGATATCAAGCCTAAAAATTAATTTGTCAGGCAATCTTAGAGAATGATGCAAGCAAAATTCACATGATATCCACACTAAATAATCGTGCGCCACAGATCTTCGAGAGCAAGAGGGACGAGCGTCGTAATGCCAACCCGAATCAATCAGTCGACACCGACAACATCAATCACAAAGACTAATCAGTCAGGCCGGCAAAATTGCAATAGGAGTAATTGGGACTAATCGCAATACATCCCATATAAAATCAAAGAGCGACATCTCTCGACGCCGCTCATTCCATGACCCTCCAAATAGGGGCTCTACTTTACTAACTAACATAAAACTAATCTAAATGACCGCAAAATACACGTTTCGGTCTTCTACCATTAACTATACCTATTGTGTTACCGTTTTTCCAAAACCATACGTAAAAATTGTCATATTCAATTATTGAATGCAAAATTACTCAACAGCTGCATTGATTTCAACACAGTATCACTTCAATATAAATACTTACAAAACCGATATAAAATATATTCATTGATTTACAAGCGATTAATCATAGCCCCATAAACAAACAATATAGAGTTAGTTTTAGCTCAATATACCAATATTCATTATGTCGCTGTCAAAAGTATCGCGATTTCGAGCCCTGCTCTTTATTCGATTACGATAGGTGTAAACAGTGTTAAGCGACAGTCCGAGGAATCTTGCCATCTGCGCACTGTCATCAAGACCAAGCCTCATCAATGCAATGATTCGCAACTCGGGTGGCAGATGCCCGTCCTCCGACAACGATATAGCCTTGTCGGGCTCAAGCAACTTATTTACATCATCGACAAATGTAGGATAGATATTTACAAATGCATCATCAAATACTTCATAAAACTGGTGGCTGTACTCATCAGACATCTTTCCCGACTTAACCATAGACAAAAGCTCATCCACCTGACCTGCAACGATTTTACGTCCCACTATGCGATTGAAATCATCGAGTTTGTCCATGCAAATAGAGCACAACGACAGGAAACGTCCAATGTACACTTCCTTTATCTGATTGGCCTGCTCAAGATTGTCCTTCATCATGCGCAACCGCTTTATGCTCTTATAGTGGTTATACATTATTACAAAAATGAGTGCCAAAATGAGCACCAGACACGCGATAATGATTATAAGCATACGCGTAAAACGCTGCTCCTCGCCACGATGTGTCCCTACAATCATAGGCAACGACTTAGCCACCAAGCTACTTCGCATCACAGCTCCCGAATTAGCAATATTTTCCTGTGAAGCAAGCAGATATTTATGAGCATGCTTGTTATCGCCACGGCTATAGAGCCCGGTGCCAAGCCGCCTCAACGCCTCGCTGCTCAAATATCCGCATTCTATGTCGGAAATGGCAACAAGCGCGGTATAATATAACGCCTGCTCAGCACGCCCACGCGCGGAATAATTGGCCGACAGCAACAATGCAGTTTCAGGAAATACGGCATTGTCCATTTCCAGCGTTTCCAACAAGTCGTTCAACGCGGCAATCGACAGCGAATATTGCTTCTTATTAAGGTAATCGGTACCGAGATAGAGCTTATAAATACTGTCATTCTCACCTATCAGCGTCATCAACGAATCATTGAAGAGGCATGCCCGCTCAAAGTATTCGCCGGCAAACTCGGTTGACGAGTACATCGAAGCCATAAGCACATAGGAGAAGCGCCCGCTGTCGTAATACAATCGCCGCTCCGCCGAGTCAAGTTCCAGCGCATCAATGGATTCATATATGTTTATCGTTTCCTTTACAATGGATTTTAGCGGGTATATACGGGCCATTCGCAAACGGAACCTGACGGCCGTCGCCGAGTCACCGCGCTCCAATGCCGCCTTATAGCCCGCGTCAAAGACCGACAAAGCCGAATCGATGTTCAACGAGCTATATTCAACGCCGATGGTTTCAACAACGGAAAGATCGGCATTCTTTACGCCGCCGACACTCTCTACGACATCCCTCATCGAATCAATCCTGGCAAATCGTCGAGCCACTTTTTCATAGCGCAAGGGCAAAGCCTTGTCAAGGCGATTGATGGCTTCGTCAAGCGTAGCCGGTAAATCGTCGGCCCTACACACTGCGCAAAACATGAGCGGCAGCAGTAACGACACAACAATCCTGTTCAAAAAACTGAAACGACCGATGGGCATCTGAAGGATATTATAGATTAGTTTTTATATTGCACAACAAATATACGTATATTAGTCCAATATAGAAAGGAAATCGCCCATATACATACAACAAAATAGGCCATTTCTCACGAAGCGGCCTATTTTGTTGCCTTTTTTTTAATAAAAAGACTTCCAAACCTAACATAAAACACATTTACTATTATGCACTATTTACATTCGTCGCATTAATGATTCTAACAATCTATACTAACCCTAAAATAATATATAAATACCAATTTATTTTTCCTATACTGTTTTGAGTCGTTTGTAGCGCAAAATTATCATTTATACATTATTCCGCACAACTCATATAGTAGGCATCTAAATAATTTCATAATCAATATAGAAAAATATGTCTGATAATCAGCCAAAATGGCATTTTGAATATAGACAAATTGTACAAGTATTCATATACTTGTTTGATTATTACTATTTCCTTTTGAGGGCTGCTTTGAGCCCTCCGATTGTAGCCGTTTCACCAATTTCGTAACGACACAATGCAAAGATATAAAATATTTGTGTGTTTTCAAAAAAATATTTCAGCCCGATTAACACTTACAATATTTGCAGTAACTTTGCACCATGAAAGTTTCACAAATTCAAAAGTTGCTTAAACCTTGGATGCTTCCCATCGCAATGCTGTGCGGAGTATTGTTTCACGACTCAATAGGTGAAATAGCATTTTTATCGCCCTACATCATTTTCATAATGCTGTTGATAACTTACTGCCGAGTATCGGTCAATGAGTTCAAGGTTACAAAATTTATATGGGCACTTCTCGCCGTTCAGGTACTCGGAGCATTGTGTGTCTACTTCGCACTTCTTCCATTCAGCGGCGACATAGCCCAGGGAGCATTCATCTGTGTATTCTGCCCCACGGCAACGGCCGCACCGGTAATTACGGGAATGCTCGGTGGCTCCATACCTCGCCTCGCCACCTACTCGCTGTTCAGCAATATAGCGGTAGCCATTCTCGCTCCGTTACTGTTTACTTATATGGGCACCGATGCCGACTTGACATTTGCCGAGTCGTTTTTTGCCATAAGCACACGAGTGTTCCCACTTATCCTCGCTCCGCTCGCACTCGCCTTGCTGTTTCAGGCATTCATGCCACGCGTACACGACGCCATAGCCTCGCGCCAGTCGCTATCGTTCTACATTTGGGCCGTAGCGCTCATCATCGTCGTGGGCAATGCCGTCAGCTTCATAATGAAAGAACCGGCCGAGAAGATACCCGAGATGCTGCTGCTCGCGCTGGCGTCGCTTGTGGTGTGCTGCGCACAGTTCTGGATAGGACGACGCGTGGGCGCACGACTCGGCGACAAGATATCAGGGGCGCAAGGGCTCGGACAAAAGAACACCGTGCTCGCTATATGGATGGCACTGACCTATCTTAACCCGATTGCGTCGGTGGGTCCGGCGGCTTATGTCGCATGGCAGAATACAATAAATTCCATGCAATTGTATTTTAAGACAAAAAGAGAAACAATAAGTTAAAAATAAAACTTTTACGCCACGGCAAATGTTAATAATAGTACCTAATATACAACCATTATGGACAGCATGTACGAGATATTGATGGGGCTCCCGCTATTCAAGGGAGTCAGCCATGAAAAAATATCGGAGATAGTTGGCATGGCCAAGTTCCACTTCCTAAAATATCTTCCCAATGAGATTATTCTCAATGCGGGGGACCAATGCACGCATATAAAGTTTATCATTTCAGGGAAAGCCCGACTCACTATAGCCAATTCCGACGACCGATTCAAAGTATCGCAGACTCTTGAAGCGCCCAACGTAATAGCCCCCGAATTCCTTTTCGGCCGTGCTCCATTCTATCCGTGCACAGCCGAAGCGATAGAAGCCACCGGAATACTTCAGATATCCAAGAGCGACTACATAAAGATACTCAACACCGATGAGATATTCCTGTTCAATTTCCTGAACATATTATCGAAGAACGCCCAGAAGGCAGTCGACGGTATCCTGGCCATCACAACCGGAAGCCTTGAAGAGCGTATAGCATTCTGGATAATCTCGTTAACACAGCGAGGAGGAACCGACATAGCGCTGACATGCCGCCAACGCGACCTGTACTCACTTTTCGGAGTGCAACGCACATCATTCCTCGCCACGCTTGAGAGCATGCGTAATCGCGGAATAATCGAATACAACAACAATGAAATCCGCATCAATTCACGCGACAGCCTGCTCGACATACTGAACACAGCAGCCGAATAAAAACCGAGCGACAAGAGCGTCAGGCCAATTCACATATCAAGGTAGCCGATGATGAGTCGACTACCTTTACTTTTACAGTGTCGCCAATGCGGAATGTGCCACGCGGAAACACACAAGTCTTGTTTTGCTGGTTGCGGCCTACCATCTGCTCCTTGGAGCGTTTCGACACGCCCTCCACGAGCACATCAAAAGTCCGTCCCACATCGCGGCGGTTGGATGCAGCCGACAATTCGTTCTGGAGAGCTATCATGCGGTTAAGACGGTCTATTTTTACCTCTTCGGACACATTATCAGGCATAACTTTTGAAGCAAGTGTTCCGGGACGCTCCGAGTACTTGAACATGAACGACGAATCAAATCCCACCTCACGCATCAAGTCAAGCGTCATCTCGAAGTCGGCCTCGCTCTCGTCGTGAAATCCGGTAAACAGGTCGGTGGATATTCCACAATCGGGCATGGCACGACGAATGGCGGCTATGCGGTCAAGATACCATTCACGCGTGTACTTTCGGTTCATGCTCTTCAGCACGGCATTGGAGCCCGACTGTACCGGCAGATGTATGTGCTTGCATATATTTGGGTATCGGGCCATCGTGGCGATTATCTCATCGCTCATGTCCTTGGGATGGCTCGTTGTAAATCGCACTCGCATATCGGGAGCGGCCTCGGCCACCATTGCGAGCAATGCGGCAAAGTCGACCGTAACGCCGTCGGAGCCCGTATAGTTATAGGAATTCACGTTCTGACCAAGCAGCGTCACCTCCTTGAATCCACGTTCACGCAAATCGGCCAATTCGCGCAATATGCTTTCGGCCTCGCGGCTGCGCTCACGGCCTCGGGTATAGGGCACTATGCAGTAAGAGCAGAAGTTGTTGCATCCGCGCATGATGCTGATGAAGCCCGAAACACGGTTGCCCGTAATCTTCATCGGTATTATGTCACGATAGGTTTCGGTTGTGGAAAGTTTGACATTTATAGCCTTCTCCCCCGACTCCACCGAAGCAAACAGCGCAGGCAGGTCGAGATAGGAATCCGGTCCGGCCACAAGGTCTACGCCATGGTTTTCAATCAGGTCATCCTTCACTCGCTCGGCCATGCAGCCTATGACGCCCACTGTCAGCCGGCCGTGACGCTTACGTTTCAACGAAGCCAAATATTGAAGGCGTGAATGGATCTTCTGCTCGGCATTGTCACGTATCGAGCATGTATTGAGCAACACGGCGTCGGCCATGTCTATATCGTCGGTCATCACATATCCCACGGTATCCATCACCGCAGCCACGACCTCACTGTCGGCTACGTTCATCTGGCATCCGTAGGTTTCTATATACAGGCGCTTATCGGAATGCGCCCGTGCATCGTCATTCTGTTTCATCTTCTCTTTTTGTATTCATAGCATCGGCCCCGCGTTACATCGGCGGCAGATGCGAAAAAATTTTGATAGTAGGAGAGTTTTAGCTATTTTTGTGCAAAAATACGAAAAACCGCCGAAACCGTCAAGCCACAGGCTTCCGATTTAAGCGCTACATACCATGTATTTTTCTTAAAATCAAATATATAATCAATTATCGTCACAAGATTATGGCATTTCCCATTCTCACCCCACAGGAAGCCGCCGACATTATCAAGAACGGCGACAACATTGGACTCTCAGGCTTCACTGCTGCCGGTACCCCCAAGGTAGTCACCGAGGCGCTTGCAGCAAAAGCCGAAAAAGAGCATGCCGAAGGCCGCCCCTTCAAGGTAAACATTTTCTCGGGAGCATCAACCAACGACCATGTCGATGGCGCCCTTGCACGCGCAAATGCCATTGGCACTCGCACCCCCTATCAGAGCTGTCCCGACTTACGCAAACGCATCAATTCTCACGACGCCCACTACTTCGACCTTCACTTGTCGGAGCTGGCTCAAAAGGTGCGTTACGGAACATTCGGCGACATCGACATTGCCATAATTGAAGCCGCACGCGTAAGCGACAACGGAGAAATACTTCTCGGCACCGGTTTAGGAATGTCGCCCACCGTAGCCCATCTCGCAAAGAAGATCATCATTGAGCTCAACGAGGCAATTCCCGAAACAATCGAAGGCCTTCATGACATATATATGCCGCTCGATCCTCCCTATCGTCGCGAAATACCCATCTACAAGCCAAGCGACCGCATCGGTACTACTTTGCTGAAGGTAGACCCCGCAAAGATTGTCGGAGTCGTACGCACCAACCTCACCGACGGAGTTCACGGTTTCTCACCGCTTGACGAAACCACTCAGATGATAGGTAACAACGTGTGCAACTTCCTCATCCAAGAACTTCGTCGCGGAGCAATACCTCCTTCGTTCCTGCCCCTGCAGAGCGGTGTGGGCAATGTGGCCAATGCCGTGCTCTTCGGCCTTGGTGAATCCAATGAAGTTCCCGCATTCGACATGTACACCGAAGTCATACAGGACGCAGTGGTTGACCTTATGGAACACGGAAAATGCCGATTCGCATCTACATGCTCGCTCACATTCTCCGATGCAAAGATGGCCGAAGTGTTCAACAACATCGACTTCTTCCGCGACAAGATTCTAATCCGTCCCGGAGAAATATCCAACAGCCCCGAGGTTGTTCGCCGACTCGGTGTCATCACAATGAACACAGCACTTGAGGCCGACATATTCGGAAACATCAACTCAACCCACGTTGTAGGAACCAAGATGATGAACGGAATCGGTGGTTCGGGCGACTTCACCCGCAATGCCTACATCTCGATATTCAGCTGTCCGTCAGTTGCCAAGGGCGGTCTTATCTCGACAATCGTCCCCATGGTTTCTCACCTCGACCACAGCGAGCACTCGGTCGATGTGCTCATCACCGATCAGGGCGTAGCCGACCTGCGCGGAAAAGACCCCGTACAGCGTGCCGAAACAATCATCGAGAATTGCGTAAATCCCGACTACAAGGAACTCCTTTGGGACTACCTGCGCATGGGCAAGGGCGGTCAGACACCCCACTCGCTCAACGCCGCACTCGCATTCCACACCACATTTGCCAACGAAGGCGACATGCGAAAGACCGATTGGGCTAAATTCGCATAATCAGCTTATTCCCAGATATTTATTGGCCGCATTAACCTGCAATGGTTTTTGCGGCCAATATTTTTTTACTTCAATCACTTGACAACGGGGGTTTTATATATTAACTTTGTAAGTCTTTTGGGCAAATACGCCCGTTAACAACCCTCTATGGAAAAAAGACCGAATAAAGGCATATCTACATTCTCTGCCCAGATTACAGCCACAATCAGTGTGGCTCTTGTATTGTTGTTGATAGGCATAATCGCCATGCTCGGGATAGCCGCACATTCAATAACCCGGAATATAAAGGAAAATATCGGGTTTGACATCGTGCTGACCGATACTGCCACCGATGCTGAAGTCAATCAGCTCAAAAGCAAATGGACAGCATCTCCCTATACGGCAAGCGTGCGATACTACTCCAAGGAAGACGCACTCATGAATTGGGAAGAAGAAACAGGGGAGAATCTTATGGATGTTCTCGGGATAAATCCCTTCAGTGGAGAGCTTGAAGTCAAAGTTAAAGCCGACTATGCAAGTTCCGACTCCATCAACAAGATCATTACTCCATTGAAGTCGCTACCCTACGTACACGAAGTCAATGTACACACCGAGCTTGTCGATTCCATAAACCGCAACATCAACTCTGTTTCACTGATTTTAATAATAATAACCTGTGCGCTTCTCTTCATTTCATTTGCACTCATCAACAACACGGTGCGTCTTACGGTATATTCGCGACGTTTCATCATACACACTATGAAGCTTGTAGGAGCCACAGGATCGTTCATCCGACGTCCGTTCATCAACGCCAACGTGGTGAGCGGCATCGTTTCGGCATTGATTGCAAGCGCAATCCTCGCGGGCACACTCTATTACCTGCAAGGAATCGACTCAGGCATCGCATCGGCCATAACCTGGCCCCAAGCGGCGTGCGTATTCGCCGGAATTCTTATTATAGGAATAATAATATGCGCCGTTGCAGCGCTATTTGCGACCAACAAGTATCTTCGTCTTGACTATGACGACATGTTCCGATAAACAACTCTCACACTGAAATATAAAGAATATGGCAAAACCAAATAACAATTTCAAGCCGGCCGTTGAAGACAACGGCATCGAGCGCGAATCCTATTCGCAATTTCCGCTCGTAAAGATCAACTTCATCCTCATGGCCGTTGCCGGTCTGATAATCGTACTCGGATTCCTACTTATGCTCGGCGGCAGCTCAACCGTCGACGAGTTCAATCCCGACATATTCTCAACTCGCCGCATCGTGGTCGGCCCCACCATGGCTTTTCTCGGCTTCATATTCATGGGCGTGGCCATTGTATATCGTCCACGCAAAAAAGAGAATAGCGCCGCCGAGGCCACCGAAAACGACAAATAACCCAACTTTTAACATAGTAAATCTACAATCAATAATATATGGAATGGCTTGACGCCCTCATTTTAGGCATTGTGCAGGGACTCTCTGAGTATCTGCCCATCAGCTCCAGCGGACATCTTGAGATATTTCGTGAAATCCTCGGCATAAACTTGCCCAATGAGGATATTCTTGAGTTTGATGTCATGCTGCATGCCGCCACCGTGCTGTCGACACTCGTTGTGTTATGGAATGAATTTTTCCCGTTATGCCGCAGCTTCTTCACCATAAAGCGCGACGACAATTTCTACTACGTGTGCAAAATCCTCATCTCGTGCATTCCCGTAGCCGTCGTTGGCCTGTTTTTCAAGGACACTGTCGAAAGCTTCTTTGGCGGCAATCTCACCACAGTGGGAATATGCCTATGCATAACGGCCGCACTTTTGGCATTTGCCTACTTTTTCCGCACAAAACCCGAGGAAACCAACAAGCTCACGGGCCGCGTATATCGCCCGCGCGACATCACCTGGCTCGACGCATTCGTCATCGGCATAGCGCAGTCTATCGCCGTTCTTCCCGGCCTTAGCCGCTCAGGCACCACCATCGCCACAGGTATACTCCTCGGCGACAAGCGCGAAAAAGTAGCTTCATTCTCATTCCTGATGGTCATAATCCCCATCCTTGGCGAAACATTGCTCAACATAAAGGACATGATTTCCGAGCCTGCCGCATCGAGCAATGTAGGTATGCTCCCCCTCACGATAGGCTTCATCGCCTCTTTCATCGTAGGCTGCCTTGCCTGCAAATGGATGCTCAACATCGTCAAGAAGGGCAAACTCGTTTGGTTTGCCGTCTACTGCGTCATCATGGGTATAATCTGCATCTGTTGGTAAGCCTATGAACTTTATCGACGGAGAAGTCCTCTATATAGACAAGCCCTATCGATGGACATCGTTTGATGTCGTGAAGCGGGTGCGCGGCACCCTTTTGCGACGCATGAGGATGAAACGCTTGAAAGTGGGTCACGCCGGTACGCTCGATCCGCTCGCAACAGGAGTAATGGCCATCTGCACCGGAAAGGCGACCAAGCTTATAGACACCCTCCAGGCTCACACCAAGGAGTATGTTGCCACTATAGCTCTCGGAGCCACCACACCCTCATTTGACCTCGAAACCGAGATCGACGCCCGCTATCCGGTGGAGCACATCACGCGCGAGCTCGTAGAGTCGACCCTATCGCAGTTCAAGGGAGCCATAGAGCAGGTACCGCCGGCTTTCTCGGCTTGCAAGATAGCAGGTCAGCGTGCCTACCACATAGCACGCAAGGGCGGCGATGTCGACATAAAGCCCAAGACACTCGTAATCGACGAGATTGAGCTGCTTGAATTTTCACCCGAAAGCATCGTTGTCAGGGTCGTGTGCAGCAAAGGCACCTATATCAGGGCTCTTGCGCGCGACATCGGCAAGGCTCTCGGCTCGGGCGGACACCTCACGGCATTGCGCCGTACAAGAGTGGGCGACATAAATGTCGAGGATTGCCTGCCGCTCGACAAGGCGATAGAGATTCTTCAGGTAATCGACATTGAGATGCCCGAAGACGACACACAGCGGAAATAACCGCTCCCAACTATTAACTACGATAATTTCTCCAAAAAAGGTATATATGAAACTTTCTCAATTCAAATTTAAGCTTCCCGAGGAGCTCATCGCAACAGAGCCCTGTGCCGTGCGCGACGAGTCACGCCTCATGGTTGTAAACCGTAAGACCGGTGAAATCGAACATCACACATTCAAGGAAATAATCAACTATTTCGGCGACGGCGATGTGTTCATCCTCAACGACACCATGGTGTTTCCGGCTCGATTGTACGGAAACAAGGAAAAGACCGGAGCAAAAATTGAAGTATTCCTTTTGCGTGAGCTCAATGAAGAAAACAAGCTATGGGATGTCCTTGTAGAGCCTGCACGCAAGATTCGCATCGGCAATAAACTGTACTTCGGCGACGATGAGTCGATGGTGGCCGAGGTTATCGACAACACCACCTCGCGCGGCCGCACTCTCCGATTCCTTTACGACGGAAGCCATGAGGAGTTCAAGGATGCCCTGTACAAGCTCGGACAGACTCCCCTGCCCCCCTATATCAAGCGCGAACCCGTTCCCACCGATGCCGAGCGCTATCAGTGCATATTCGCAGCCAAAGAGGGTGCCGTGGTGGCTCCTGCCGCAGGATTGCACTTCAGCCGTGAACTGATGAAGCGCATGGAGATAAAAGGCATCGAAACAGGATTCCTCACCGTGCACTCGGGCCTTGGCAACTATCGCGAGATCGATGTCGAGGACCTCACAAAGCATCGCATGGACTCCGAGGAGATGGAAGTGACTCCCGAACTTGTCGACATGGTAAACAAGGCCAAGGACGACAACAAGCAGGTGTGTGCCGTAGGCACTTCGGTGCTTCGCGGAATAGAAACAGCAGTGAGCATGGGCGGCCACATGAAGACATTCACCGGCTGGACCAACAAGTTCATCTTCCCGCCCTACGATTTCACCGTAGCCACATCGCTTGTAAGCAACTTCCACATGCCCTACTCAACCATGCTTATGATGGTTGCCGCATTTGGTGGTTACGACCTCGTGATGCACGCCTATGAAGTGGCTGTAAAGGAGAAGTATCGCTTCGGAGCCTACGGTGACGCAATGCTGATTCTCTGACAATCACTTACGCATCGTCATCCGACAGCGTTACGCCGTCGATATCAAGTAAACGCGCTGACAATGCCCCGGCATGGTCGGCGCGTATTCTTATGCTCATCCGGCACGCATTGTCAAATGCCTGCTCGAGAATTTTGACCTCGGGATTTTTCACTACTCGCATCACATCATTCATGGCGAGATAGGGAAACACAAAGTTTATCACCCGCTGCTCGTGGCACTCGATTATGGCTCCGGCGGTTATCGCCTCGCGGGCAGCTTCGCGATATGCCACGATAAGGCCGCTTGTGCCGAGCTTTATGCCGCCGAAGTAACGCACCACCACTATTACGATATTGGTGAGGTTGAATGAATTTATCTGACCGAGTATGGGCTTTCCGGCCGTCCCCGACGGCTCTCCGTTGTCGTTGCTTTGAAACTCCTCGCGTGCGGCACCTATCATGTAGGCCCAGCACACATGACGGGCGTCGTGATACTTTTTCTGATACTGCACAATCACATCCTTGGCCTCCTCAGCCGTCGTAACCGGGACGGCAAAGGCCAGAAACTTGCTCATCTTCTCCTTATACCACCCTTCGGCCGGAGATTCAAGAGTATAAAAAGTATCGCCCATAATCCTTGACTTTTCTACAAAGTTAGGGATTATGGGCGTAGGTTACAAATGTTAATGATCAATATACGTGCTCGCCGTCGCCTTCCATTTCGGAGGGAGTGATGGGCTTATGGTCCATTTTGTACCACACATACCAGATGTAGGCGAGGACAAACGGCACAAGTATCGACACGAAGCTCATTACCGTGAGAGTGAATTCGGTCGACGAGCTGTTGTTGATTGTCAGCGAGCTTGCCGGATCGATGAGCGAAGGATAGTAGGCGGAGTTGTTGTATCCGGCCACCCAGAAAAGGGTGAGCACCACAAGCACCGTACCTATGCCCGACCACCATATACCCTTGGTGTAGTGCTTGGCAAAAGCCGATTTAAGCACTCCGTAGAGCACCATTACGACTCCGATGAGCCACAGTACTATGCACCACCACATCTCGATGTAGTTGTAGAAATACTTGCCTTTAAGCCTTTCCCAGCCGTCGGGGGTGAAGTTATATCCGTCATAGGTCCACAGGAGCACTGTGAACGCCAGGAAGAATACCACAAATATTACTCCGTTCACGAGCACGCGACGCTTGTTGAGGTTGAAGAAGCTGTCATCGCCGGCAATGTTGTTCATAAAGTACAACGAAGCCTGAGTGCGGGCGAGGAACAGCACGGCCAGTCCGAGGATCCAGTTGCGCCAGCTGAAGATGGCCTCAAAGCCATGTGACGGCACCCACTGCGAAATGACGGGTGAACCGGGATCGAGGATGTTGCCCATGCGCACCGTAAACTCTGCGCCGAAGAAGAACATCGACACTGCCACGCCGAGAAGGAAGCAGCCCACACAGCCGTTGATAAACAGCAGCCAGTCGTAGAAGCGCGTGCCGTAGATGTTACCGCTCTTGCGACGGTACTGATAGCTGACGGCCTGCCCCACGAAGCTGAACAGGATGAGCATCCACAACCAGTAGGCACCGCCGAAGCTGGTGCTGTAGAAGAGCGGGAACGAAGCGAAGAATGCGCCGCCAAATACCACGAGCGTGGTGAATGTAAGCTCCCACTTGCGCCCGAGCGAATTTACCATGAGTGTACGATCCATGGCGTTACGGGTGTCGAGAAGCATCGACTGCCCTCCCTGCACGAAAAGCAGGAATACCAACAGCGCACCCAGCACTGAGATGATAAGCCACCAATATATCTGTAAATGTTCAAGTGCCATAGTCGTTAGTCTTTAGAGATTGTTTCAATGTCTTCTTTGGAATGTTTGTTTATCTGCGACAGCATGATGCTTATTTCGGCGATGAGCAGAATCGTGAACACGGCGGCAAACATGAAGAATGTCACCTGCACGGTAGCCGACGAGATGTCGCTTATAGCGGCGCGTGTGGGAAGCAGATCCTGAATCACCCAGGGCTGACGGCCCACTTCGGCGGTTATCCATCCGCTCTGAGAGCACACCCACACTACCGCTATCGACAGCATGCCTATCCACTGCACCACCTTGTTGCGGAGCCACTGCTCGCGATAGTAGACGGCAAAGAGGGCAACGATGAAGAAGAGCAGCAGATAACCTCCAGCAATAACCATGATGCGGAACGTATAGAATGTCATCGCAACAGGAGGTATAGCCTCGGCCGGGCTGTCGAGATAGCCGTAGCCGAAATATTTATAGGTCGAGCGCAGCTTCTCGAGCGCGACCTCCATGCCGGCCACGTCGCCGTCGGCCATCGCTGTGTCATAGGCGCGGAGTGCCTCATGCGACTCCTTTCCTATGGCTATGCGGTCGGCATAGCCTACGCATGTCACGGTTTCTCCGTTCTCGTCGATCTCATAACCTTCGATAAGGTCGTTGATTCCGGGAACGAAAGCATTGAAGTCGTGAGTGGCGAGGAACGACAGTCCCTTCGGTATGCTTATATGGAACAGATAGGGATTCTCGTCGTTGTCATATCGCTTGTCGGGATTCAGAATTCCTATGGCCACCAGCTCCTGCCCGCGACTTCCGTCGTAGAGGCCTTCCATGGCGGCAAGCTTCATGGGCTGATGCTTTGCCACATTCACTGCCGACAAGTCACCGGTGGCAAGCGTGGTAAGAATACCTGCAAATCCCACCCAGCCGGCTACCTTGATCGACGACATGGCCATCTCGACATTGCGCTTGCGCAACAGGAACCAGCAGCTCACCCCTATTACAAATACTCCGGCGAGTGTCCATGCGCTGGCTACGGTGTGAGTAAACTTGGCAACGGCCGTATCGGACAGTACCAGTGCCCAGAAGTCGTCCATGATGTTACGCATCTGTGCCGGGTCGAATTCCATTCCCGCGGGCTGCTGCATCCATGCGTTGGCGATAAGAATCCACAACGCCGACAAGGCGGTGCCTATGGCAGTGAGCCATGTAGCGGTGAGGTGGAACCGGGGGCTTACCTTTTTCCAGCCGAAGAACATCACTGCGATGAAAGTCGACTCCATGAAGAATGCCACAATACCCTCTATTGCAAGCGGGGCACCGAATATGTCGCCTACAAACCAGCTGTAGTTGGACCAATTCGTACCAAACTCAAATTCAAGGATAATACCGGTGGCAACACCCACGGCAAAGTTGATGCCGAAAAGGAGCATCCAGAATTTCGTCATTGCCAACCACTTGGCCGAACGCGTTTTCACATATACGCTCTCCATGATAGCGACTATCAACGCAAGTCCTATCGTGAGAGGAACAAATAGCCAATGGTACATGGCCGTCAGCGCGAATTGCCATCGCGACCAGTCTACAACACTAATTAAGTCATCCATATAATATAATTTTGTTAGGTTAATCTCAACAATAGTACGACAACATGCCTACCGGCGATCATCGGTCAATGTAGTTCTCACAGCCTGCGCGCGGTCACGGTCGTTGTCGTAGTCACGCTTAAGCAGATCGGGGAAAAAGAAGAGCTTAAACACAAAAAAGAGGATAAACAGCTTTATCAATATCAATGCCCACAGATAACGGCCCACCGTCATGGCGCGGAAGCCGTCGCGATAAAAATGCCACACTCTCACTACGGGATTGACTTTTTCGATCGGTTGCTGCATAGTTTTTTGGTTATGTATATATTAATAAAACCAAATGTAGACAATTGTTCTTAAAATTCCAAAAAAACCTTGCCAATTGTAAAAAAAGCGCCTTATTGCCGAACCGGCTCTAATATTTGTTGACGCCGGGACTATATAAAACGACAAAGCCCATCCTCACGGACAGACTTTGCCTAATCGTAAATTATTGTTTTTCTCTTCTCGAAAATGTAGTATAGTCTATTTTGTCGCTATTATTCGGCTATCATTATGACGACACGGTTGTCATCGTTCTGTACAAACGGTTGTTCACTGTCGCCCTTGCCCGACATCGAAATGCGGTCGGCCGAAATTCCTGCATCAAGCAATGCATCGCCAACAGCCTTGGCACGACGATCTGAAAGCGTTTTGTTGTAGCGCGATGTTCCGGTGGCCTTGTCGGCATATCCGGTAACTACCACTGTCGCGCCTGGGTTACGCTTCATGTAGTCGACTACAGCTGCGACCTTGCCCTCCTGCGATGCTCTAATCTTGGAAGAGTTGATGAGGAAAAATATATTTTCAGTAATTTTTTCAACCTTCACCTCAGGCTTAGGTTGTTCAACGGGTTTAGGCGTTACTTTGGGCTCCTCCTTTACGGGAGCGGCGGCTACGGGAGCCGGCGGCAGCTCTTCATACACGGCAGGAACCTTACGGGTTCCCTTGCCAAACTTGAAGGTGAAACCGGCAAGAGCGTTAAATTGCCAGTCGACACTGCCTCCGCGCTTGGAGTTGAAGTGATCCGACATCATGTTGGCGTTGACCTCGACATTGAATGCCACATAACGGCTCAGGTTTATGTCGGCGCCCACGCCGGCCCGTCCTGCGACAAACCATTTGTGACCGGTCCACAGATATTTCAATTGGTCGGCATATTCAAGTCCGTTGGCAGCCTCATCGTTGTTGAATGCGTTGATAACTCCCACACCGAGGAAGGCGTAGAAGTCGACACGCCGGTCGGGGCGGAAGCCGCCTATAATGTTGGAGAGCGACATCACGATGTCGGCATTGCCCTGGATGAAGTCATACTTGTAGACACGGCGGGGCGATACCCACGCGCCTTTGGCCTGCCATCCGCTAACTCCGAGCCTCACGCTCCATACGGGAGCAAAGTGATAGCCCGCACTCAATGCTGCTGCAGGCGACAACATGTCGCTGAACGATGTTTCGCCGAGTGTTTCGGCTATTCCGGCTTGAAGCCGCAACGACCAATAAGGCGCAAACTCAGTTCGCTCGGGGGAGAGCATACGACCTCTGTTGTCTGCGACATCGTCGGCCATTGCGCTCATTCCGGTGACAAGCAACAACGCTGAAGCTATTATTCGGTTTATCTTATTCAATCCTATTTGTATTTTGATGTTTTACGCATCAAAATTACAACATTTGATTGAATTTCACAAACATTTGAGTGATTATCATATCAGATATATATCATTTTACGTGTCATTCCGCCATCTATCACAATGTTTTCACCATTTAGGAAGTCATTGTCGGGCAAAGCAATGAAAATACAGGCTCGTGCAATGTCGTCGACACGCCCCACCCTGCGTGACGGATGCTGGGAGTGATCGGCCTCGCTGAGTGCGTCATAGTCGCCGGTTTCGATCCATCCGGGCGACACGGAGTTGACCGTTATGCCAAGCGGAGCGAGTGACATCATCAAAGCGTGGGTGAGCGAGTCGACGGCCCCTTTGGATGCCGAGTAGGCCTCGGTGCCGGCCTCGCTCATTGACTGTCGGGTCGAGGCCATGTTGATTATGCGTCCGTAATGAGGTTCACCACCCATGTCGCGACGATGAATGGCAAGCTTGCGCGAAGTGATGTAGACGGGGCGCACGTTGATCGACATGATGTCGTCCCACTCCTCGAGGCTGCTCTCCTCAAGCGGCTTGAACGCGCTCACGCCCACATTATTTACAATAACATCGATGTCGCCCCACGCCTCCAGCAGGCGATCCATGCAGCGCTCAAGAGCGGCGGCGTCACGCACATCGACGGGATGAAACTGTGCCCCCGTGGCCTGGGCCGTAGCCGCTCCCGCCTTGCTGTCGATGTCGCAGAACGCCACGCGGCATCCGGCATCGCAGAACGCCTTGACAATGGCGCGGCCTATGCCGCTTGCACCGCCCGTGACAAGCACGCGCCGCGAAGGGAATTTTACATTAAGGGTGCCCGGTCGCGCCCCGGTGGGAGTAGTGCGATGACGGTAGGTCACGCCCTTTCCCGAGCGGTATTCCTCCATTTTGCGTTCAAGATAGTTGTCAGCCATTGTTATTCCATTTTAGCGTTACGGCAGCCGATTCAAGCTGGGCGGTCACCGGCGGACGCAGCTTGGCCACCTTTATATATCCGCCCGTCACCTTGGGGAAGTCACGCTCCACGGCCGACTTTATGCGCCATGCCACATGCTCCAGCAGCTGCGACGGCACAGCCATCTCGGCCTTGACAAGCTCGATGACATCGGCATAGCTCACCGTGCCGTCGAGGCGGTCGCAGGTCATGGCCTCGGTCATGTCACACTCCAGGAGCAGCGTCACCTCAAACTCGTTGCCCACCTCACGTTCACGAGGTAACACCCCGTGAAAAGCGTATAACCTCAATCGGTTGATCTCAATAGTTGTTGTCATAGGACAAATTTAGACAAAAATCTTGAAGTTTTCATCTAAATTCGTTTTTGCGCACCACCTCACGTAACGCACCGACAAAAATGCACATATACAACTCGTCCCGATGAGGTCGTTCTGTACAAATGACCTCACCGGGACGAATCATGATTATGATGTTAATGTTGACCTGACTTGCTTATTTCGGCAACTTATAGAATGCCCTAACGCGAAAGGTTTCACTTCTTTCAGCTCGACCTTTGTCATTGTTTGTTCCGGGATAATTATTTGCATCAGTACTTCCTCCCGATTCGGCATAACGAACTGAAGAACCTTCGACTATCGCCTTGGTTGCACGAGCTAGCTGAGATGCCTCGCTATTTTCCATGTTTTGAGCTGCTGATGCTGACCAATAAAAATTCCCTTTAAAGTCTGAGAATGTCAAATAGTATTCAGTTAACGCACGTTCAAGTTCTCGTATACCGGGAAGATACCAACCACCACGACTCACATCGTTATAATCAGATGCGCCATCAACAGTTCCATCAGCTTTACGTTTGTTCTTTCCATAACAATAATGGAACGCAGTTACCGGAGGAGCATCATTATATAACTTTACCGTACTCATTGACACGTAACCATCAGTACCACTTCTCCTAATCAGTACCCATTGAGTAGCCTGAAGGCCATAATCACGAACAGAATCAAAAGTACGCGTCGACAGACCGTTATCTGCTCGTTCTCCACTATAATAATCATATGGATTCCAAAAATTTCCTGTTGGCACTCGGTCATATCTTGTTCCTTTTACACCCCAAGGCATACCTTTATAAAGTTCACCAGGCATAGTGTGCTGGTCCAATGGGTCATAGTGTTCAAGATACTCCTCATAATACTCCATGTAGGTATCGTCAATAGTTCCACCGCTCGGATGGCTGTAGGTTATCTTCTTCAATCCTCGTTGCTCGATTTCAAGAATCCTTTCTCTTTCGTCCAATATTGGGCCATTTTCATTTTCTCGCTTTCGATAAACTATTTTTACTTTTGCAATTCTATCAAGAATCTCACCTTGTGCATTAGGGGTAACATTTTCGTCAATATAAAAATAGACACGCGAACGTGATTGTTCGTAGTTAGGATCATTATTATCTTTGTCAGCTCTGATTATTGCCCTGTCATTACCAGCTAAAGTATTGGTAACCAAATCAGTTGTAAAATAATCACGAGTTCCCGTACCGGCCTTAAAACCGGCCTTTTCCATAACGGAACGGGGCACCAACTCCATACGTACCCAACCACACTTATCCGGGTCAACTATCGAAACCTCCACCTCAGAATACCAATCAACTTTTTTCAATGGCTCACCGCTCTTAGATGGCTCGCGCAGGAGGAACCACACATCCATCGGGCGCACCGATGCATGAGCATCAACCTTACGCTCGTTTACGATGGCAAGATACACGGGGTTGTCGGTCATAACATTTACACGACCGTCAAATGTATAGGTATTGTCGTCGGAATTACGCACATAGTCAAGACCATGAATGGTGATGTTGTTGACATACTTGTGATTACGTTTAACTTTAAAGTCGTCAATCGTATTCTGACCCATAAACACCTTGAACTCGGCTTCGTAGGTAAGGCCTTGATGAGTTACATAGGAGCCACGCAGCACCATTGCCGATGCGCGGTCTTTATAGGCGATAGTCGGCTTCCAACGCTGTTTCTCCTTGGCGGTAGTCACTCCTGCAGGGAAGGTCAATACTCCATCATCATTATATGCATGGGTGCCATCGGCGCGTATAGCTCCTTTATCGGGATACTGTATATTCTCGTAGGTATAGTAGGTGAACACATCCTGATCGTGGGTGTTCTTGTTAATCACTATGGGATTTTCAAGCGTCACCTTAATCTCTTTTTCAAGTTCACCCTCTCCAAGTACGGGGGTTGACTTTTGGGCAACAGTGTCGGGCATGGTGTAAGGCACGGTAGTGGGCATGTTCATAACACCATACTCCTTGATTGTCAACTGCGGAAGGCGTCCGTCGGTACTCTCCTGATTGGGGTCGAGCGTAACGCGTATGTCGACACGGGCCATCAACGCCTTCATAGGGATGATAGTATTACCGGAAGCCTTACTTAAATCAACGCCCTTCAACATTCCAATCATAGGCATACCGGCCTTGGGCAGCTGCGTAATGTCGGTTCCCTCAGCGGTTCGCAATTTCGGGGCATATACCCACTTTTGAAGGTCGGCAAGACATGTGATTTTGTATGGGTTGGGATTGCGCGTTTCTCCGGGATTGATTCGTGTTCCGCTCTCAATCTCGCCGCCTGCAGTTATGACAGTACCGTCAGGATATTCGGTCGTAAAATAGTTTGCGCTTTCGTTGTCGGTACCGTTGATGTTGGCAATGGCCACGATTGTGACATCGGTCATCGTCTTATAGGCTTCATCCTTGACCACAAACATGAAATTCTTCACATTGGGAATATAGGGTTTGAAGTTATCGGCATTGGATGTAATAAATTGGCCGTTATTGTCAAAGAAAAAGAGGTGAAGAGTGTTGATTCTCTTCTCGGCCTCGTTTTTGGGATCATTGGCCCTCGACAACACTTCGGGCATCGAAAACGGCTCAATCATGTCGACACTCTGAGCCACGATGGTTAAAGGGCCCGAGATTTCAGGCTCGTCCCACAATTCATTGTCATCACTGCAGCCCGTCATAGCGACAATCGACAGTGCGGCGACAATGGCATAGCAAAATTGGTTCTTTAATATAAGGTTTTTCATATATTCAGCTTAGTTAATGTCAATATCGTTATCCGACCCATCTTCCCAGTTCAAGTCATTGTCGGCTTGGAATATGAGAGTAAATTCATTGCCCACGAAGTTTAGATTGGCGGTGTGACGCACATTTGCACCGGGCACATAGGATAGCTTAAAGTTCTCATATCGCCATTCCCTCTCCTCTCCATTCAATGTATAGTTGACAATAATCGTCTTGTTATCACCAAGAGCAAGCACATCAGAGGTGGGATTGGCAGCAGGATTGGGCAGCAACAGCAATGTGGTTCCATCGGGATTATCGATCGAATAACCCATCAATTGCGAGCTTTCGCCCGGAATCGTCTGCGGTTCCGTCATCAAGTTAAACCGACCGCTGAACGAATCCTCACTAAGCGTCTTTACACTCCGCTTTGCATCTGCGCCTGAGAAATCGAACTCACCCATGCGATAAAACCGGCCCTGAAAAGATAGCGACTTTATAACCAGGTCATTGCTCGTGTGGTTGTGGAAGCGGAATCGTATACCGGTCAATATATGGGAGAATACCAGATCCACCTTGCCGTTGCGGCGCGTGTGATCAAACTTCGCTGCAATAAGTGCATCGTTGATAAGTTTATGGTCAAGAGGCGTAGGATTGTCACCCAAGCTTCCGCCTCTAAACGGCATCTCAAACTTCAAGACGGGAACACCCATGCCCGAAGCAGGCGACATTGTAAATGTGCCATTACCGCCATTGGCACAGGCTATAAAGGTATAAGTGTAGCCATAAGATGTTTCAACATCGGCAGTGGAGTTGCTTTTTGCTTTCCATTGCTTCGGATCAGTGTAGGACATCATAGAGCCGTCGACAGTGACTACCTGATTTTTAAACACATCAGGAGTGGAATAGGACGACTTCTGAGGCCACTTGACATTGTAGGCGGCATTCCAGTCATCGCTATTACCATCGATGGTGCGAGGCACACAATAGCCCCACACATTAAACGAGGTCACGCCTCCGTCGCCAAACTTATCGACCAGCGTAGAGCGCGACATTGCCGACCCGTCGCCGCCATTCAACACAAATGAAGGGGTGCCGAATGTTATATAATCGGCGGGGTCGTAGACCGGTGTCAGGTTGTCGGAATCATCGGAGCATCCCGACATTACGGCAGCCGTCAATGCAACAACTCCGGCAACGGTGATTCGTCGTATATAATTATTCATCATCTTACTTGTTTTTTACTTATTGAGGCAAATAGTTTCCGCCCTCGGCATCTTCCCAGTCCTGAATGGTGGGAAGGCTGAACAGGATGTACTGGTCGGGGCCTATGGTGAAGGAGTAGCGGTAGGTGCGCGAGGGCTGGTAGCCGCCTGTAAGGCTGTAGGATGCCTTGTAGATGTCGGCGGTTACGGTCTTCTCCGTTCCGTTTTCGGTATAGGTTATGTCGGCCTTTGCGCCCACGGGGATGACCTGGGGCAGCATCAGCACGGTATTGTCGCCGCTTAGCAGCGACTGAGGCTCGGAGTTGAGCGTGATGTCAAGTCCGCTGACGGTGTGGGCGTTGTCGCGGCCCGACAGATTGTCCCACTTGCCGTAGATGTTGGTGGTCATGCCGTCGCTGCTCCACGAGCCCACGGTGTCGAAGCCGTAGAGCTTTATGCCCGTAATAACAAAGGTGCCGGTGACAGCCTTGTCGACCGAGGCCGAAATGTCGACGCGCGACAACAGGTGGCGGAAGTCGAGGCTCACAACGGTGTTGCCCTGCAATAAGGACTCACGGGTGTGGGTGGCGGCCACGAGGTCGACACCCTTGATGGCATCGAATGAGGTGACGCTAAGGCGGTCGGACGCTGCATCGCTACCCGGCGTAAACGCGGCATTGACCGTGGCTGGGTGGATGGCGCGGAAGGTGTAGTAGCAACCGGGAAACCAGTACTGCAGCGGGGTGGATGCGCTCGCATAGGTCCAGTTGCCGTCACCGCCCTTGTTGACCGTAACGCCGGCAAACACATTGACAGGCTGAGCGCTCCATGAGCCGCCTACCTTAGTGCGGTAGGTGCCCCACACCTTAAAGTCATTGAGCGTGGCCGAGGTGGTGAGCGTCGTAGCACGCGAGCCGTCGGCAGCTGAGGCACTGAAGCGCAACTCGACTCCGGCGGCTACATCGTCGTCGCTCGATGTCGACGAACACGACTGCAGCGCGAGGGCAGCCGCGGCAACGCATGCGGCTGTATATATGTTAAGCCTTGGGCTTAGGATGTGTCGTAATTTAGATTGTTTCCACATAGCTTGGATTGGTTGGGATGTTTTGTTTCTTGTCACATCGGCTTCATCGAGCTGTTGCCGGCTAAAGGCCGATGTCGATTGAGGGGAGATGCTTGTTATAGATTGTGAGGCGAGATAGTGAGTAAAGGTAGCCGACCGAAACGATCGGCTACCGTGAATTAAGTTGATTGTTGATAATTTGATTGCAAATGACATTCCACAGGAATTAGTTGCCTGCAACAGGAGAGAAAGTAATAGTAGAAGCAGATCCGGCCGTCCAACCGTCGCCTTCAGTCCAATCATTCACACCAAATACAATAGGCTCAAGTCCTGATTCTCCTCCTGTCAATTTAACAGTGTAGGCATAAGAGTATCCGGGCTTCCAATCAGGTTGCCAATTACCCTTTATTGTCTGGTTGATAATTGTATCGCCAAGAGGATTCTTAACCTGCAATGTAAATATTATATCCACATTGTTGGATTCATAAGCAAAAGGAATAACATATCCCCAATCAGTAGAGCCGTTTGACTCTTTTACATCAGCAGTGTTTTTCAAAGTAATGCTGCCATCAGTAGCATTCTTTAGAGCCAATGAAACAACAGGCGTTGAATTTATCTCAGGATAGCGAACTACATCCGATTTATTCCACTCTCCGCTTTCACCAAGGAATTTACCTTTATTGCGCACATTGCTTACTCTTACATTTGAAATAGTAAGCTCGTAATCGGCGGGATATTCGTTGACGAAAGTAACATTAAGTTTTGAGAGAATGTGCTTAAAGCTGAACTTCACAGCCTCATTGCCGGTCGCTTTACCTTGAATATCCGTAGATTTTGCAAAAACCAAATCGTGCTGATGGGTTTCATCGCAAATGAACTCTGCTATATTTAGCGCTTTTGAAGTTTCATCAAGATTAGCTCGTCCATAAGTAGTTAAGGGTTCGTTGTCACAGCTATAAGCGTAGAAATTGTATGTAGCACCATCAACCCAGTAACGAGTACCCGAATATCCCCATCCTGTAGAGGCACCTTGCTCAGTGTTGCCTTTCAAAACATTAACACCGTCAAACACAATAACTTTGTTGGCAGCTTGGCCTGATTTATGATAAGTACCATAGACCCAGAATTTTCCAAATGACGCATTGGTCAACGCACGTGACTCCTTGTTTACCAATGTCTGGAAACCGATAGCGTTGGTCTGCTGGATGTTACCTTCTTCCAACACATCGGTATTGGAACATGAACTCAATGCCAAAATAGCAGCAGAGAATAATAAAACTTTTTTTCATTGTCAGAAAAATTTTGTTAATGAATAATATTAATTAAATTGATTGAATGTAAATCGTTTATTACACCGGATGCACCGGTATTATTATATCTTCAAGCAATCCCCAGTCCTCGAGGTCGACATCAAATCCCGAGTCACTCAGATTTTCATCGTCCTCGATGCGGATGTCCTTCACAACTATCACACCGCCACGGGGCTGACGCTGCATCTGGTCGGTGATGTCAAATGTAAAGCTCTTCAGGGTGCCGTTGGTAAGCTTCACCTCAAGATTGAGCGTATAGGGGCGCGGGGTGTCGCGACGCGACGACTCGTCACGGCCGTAGTATTCGTCGGGAAATCCGGGAACACCGAATGAAGCCACCTCGGCACGTGCTCCGTAGGGGGTGAGCGTGCAGTCGTAAAGGATGGTGGCAGCTTCGTCAGATGTCACTCCGTCGCGCATATAGACCGACTCAGCCATTCCAGCCACGGCACCGCGTGCAAGCGCAACGTGCTGCTGTCCGTAGTCAAACTCATATCGGATCACATAAGTGTAGACGAGCGGTTGCAGGCGCACCGGCAGGGGCACATTTTCGTGCATCTTCAGCTCGGGCACTTCGGGCGAATAGGCGGCATAGAGCACATCGGGCGGATTGATGGTGCGCTCACCGGCATGAAGTTCGCCGAGAGTGGCGCGTGAACGCGATGTCGATGTGGCGCGTGCCGAGGGCAGCGAAGCCATGTCGTTGAGAATGATGTACTGGGTGTCGTTGTTGTAAAAGAGCAGCGAGTGGACGCTTGCGCCAAACGACACGTTGCCGCCGGCGGTGCTCATGTAGAACTCCGTGATGCCGTCGGGGTGGTAGGCCACCATGGTGACACCTTCGGGGTTGCCGGGACGCAGATTGTCGTAGGTCGAGCCGTAAAGGTCGGCATCCCAGCCCGACAGCCATCCCATGCCGTAGTCACGCTCCCACTCGTTTTCGTAGGATAGCGTCACGCCTGCCTCGGGAAAGTGATTGTAGCACAAATCCTTGCGACACGATGATGTGGAGGCGGCTATAATGAGCGCCGATGCGGCGAGGAGTGTATTGTGAATGTTAAGTTTCATCTATATCAAGATAAGAGGGGGATTATTTACCGGCTTTCGAGTCGAAAGCGTTAAACCGCCACACGAGGCTGAACTTCACCTTGACGGGGCCGAAGTAGTTGGTGCGGCTTTTGTGCTGAAAAAGATAGTGGTCGTCCTGGGGCTTGTAGACCTTGTACTGGGCGTAGAGGTAGCCGAAGCCCACCTCGGCGTCAAACGACAGGCAGCTCGACACGGGGAACATGAATCCGTAGGACAGCCCGGTGAGGAAGCCCTCGCCCTTGTAGCCTGTGCGACCGCCTTCGAGGTCAAACTTTCCTCCGCCGGCCGACAGCCCCACGTAGTGGCCGTGCCATGGCTTGTAGGAGTGAAACCAGTAGCGACCCTCGGCTGCGAAGTTCATTATCTGATAGTACTTGTGACGACCGTCGTTTTTCCACCACGCCACATCGGCCTCAGCGGCGAGCGACCAGCGGTTGTTGATTCGACATTCAAGCTCCACGTTGGGCATGAGCAGGGCATCGTAGATGAGATTGGTCTTCAGTGCGAAATTCTGTGTCTTGGCCTCTTCGGAGGCTGCGGGGGTGACGCTTGCGGCTTCATGCTCGATCGATGCAGCTGACGCACCGACATTGGCGGCCAAAGCCAACATCACGGATAGTATTACATATAGTGGGTTCATACACGCAAATGATTGGTCAGAATGTAAATAAATGCAAAACGACGAATTTGAGAAATGCGACTTTCCTTTTTAATTGTACCTAAGGCAGATAATCTATATATCAAGATTATAGTCTTTCACGTTTAATGTTCTTTTGCAATGCAAAATTAAGCAAAAGTAATGGATAAAATACCCCTCCCCAGTTAATTTTTGCAAACATGAGTTAATGTTTATTTACAAAATCAAACATTTGTATTGTCACGTTCCGATTTAACGATATTAGGTTAACGGATTAACAATCGCACGCCCCGGAGCGCAGCTACAAGAAAGGCCCCATGCAACATATCCCATCGACAGGGAAATGCGACATGGAGCCGTGAATCTATAAAATATAATGTATTGCGATTACCGGGCGCACGGCCCGAGCCGCTATCGCTCGCCTATAATCTGCTTGGGATTGATGGCGTTGGCGGCGTCCTTGGCGGGCATCTCGGCATCCTTAACACACAGATACCACTTGCCGTCCTTCTTCACCGGGTTGAGCATCAGCGACATGGCGGGAACACCGCTCTTGCCGTCGCGGGCGCGCATGTAGGTGCGGTATTTCAGGTCGTTAAGTCCGGGGAGCGAGAAGTCGTAGTAGTCGATCTCCCACTCCACCACGGGAAAGCGCTCGAAGCGGGCGCGCATACGCTCGCGAAGCTCGTTGCTCATCTCAGCGACATTTCCGTTGGTGTCGGCCGAATGGAGCTGCGACAGGGCATAGTCGATGTTGCCCGCACGCAGGCTGTCCATCAACGCGTTGCCGGCCGAAAGCACCTCGGTGGTGTCGCTCGCCGACAGAGTGGCGGCAAACTCGGCCTCGGCATCCTCGTAGGTCACATAGTCACTTGACTCCTTGCTCGACTTGGAGCACGACCACATGAGAAGCGATGCGGCAATGAATACAAATATTTTTTTCATATCGACAGGATTTTATGTAACAAAGAGCACTGATTGTTACAATCAGTGCTCTTATCGTTATCAGGGATTAAACAATCGTATCAAATTAGTTCTGCGGGAAAGCCTTGATAGTAACCTGAGCTTCTACGCTCTGAGTACCCCAGCTGTAAGCAACTGTGATGGGAAGCTTAACAACCTGATCCTTTTCAAGAACTTCGTTACCGTAGTCACATACTACCATGATTTCGTTGAGAGCATCAACGCTAGAGATGTCGGCAGTGTAGAGGTTCTTGTTAGTAGCGTCCTGAGTTACAGTAGCGCTTGAGCCCGCAGCAGCCATCATCTTGAATGTAACACCGCTAACAGCAACCTGGCTGAAGTCGATAGAAAGAGTAGCTACCTTATAGAAACTGTAGATACCGTTAACATCGGCGTAAGCGTTATTCTGAAGAGCGAAGAGAGCGTTACCGTTACCGAAAGAATCCTTCATAGTGAAGAAGTCACCGAGAGGCTCCTGGCTGGGATCGATACCGTTGGGATAGATTGAATAGCCTTCAGTACCCTTAAGTACGATAGGACGCTTGAAGTCGATGCGAACCTTGTTGCCTGCAAGAGCAGCGAAGGGAAGCTTGCAAGAGCCATAAGTAGCAGTGATTTCTACCTTTGCCCATACGTTGTAGTCAGAAGTACCTGCATTGAGGAGTTCCTTAGCCTTTTCGCTGTTACTGTAAGTAACCTTACCGTCAGCAGCACCGATAGTTGCGATAACTTCAGTTCCTGAAAGGAGTGAAAGAGCGTCGGCACTTACAGCAAGACCTTCCATCTGCTCGGCAGCAGCAGCAAACTTGTAAGACTGAGCAACACCAAGATCAGCTATTGCGGGATAACCGGTAGCAGGAGCTACAGTGTAAGAAGCCTTGATTACATCGTCGGTATAGTAGTCCTTGAGAAGTGCATAGAAGTCGTAAACATCCATACCAAGAGTATTCTTAGCCTGAGGAACACGCATAGCTACTTCGTCGGTCTTACCTACAGCAAGGAATAAGGGACTAAGAGTACCGAATGTTACCGAAGGAGCAGCAGCGATAGAGATTTCAACACCAAGATAGAGGATGATGTTTGCATCGTTGTTGTTGACAAACTTACGGAACAGCTTAACCTTGCGGCCTTCAAGAGCTGCGATAGCCTTAGCGTTAGCAACTGCATAGTCCCAAGTCAAGAAACCGTTGGTAGGACCTGCCTCAGAGTCAGCGTCGTATTCGAGGTTGCCATAAGTGTTGCCGGTTACAGCTACGAATGTATTTTCAGTAGTGCCTTCTACATAAGTTGCGCCGGTAGCGGCATTACCTTCGATTGCATAGTTAGCCTTGAATTCAGCTTCGCTCAATCCGAGTTCAGCAAGAACCTTATCGCTGGTAGTCTGCCAAGTGCTTACTACAGCGTCGTCCTTAGCCTCGCAAAGGAGAGGAAGTGTACCATTAGCAAGGATTATCGGAGTGTTGGCGATTGTGGGAGGAACAGCAGCCTTGTCACCGATCTCAAGCTTAACATAACCAACGAGGACAACCTTGTCACCGTTCTTAAGGGTTACGCGTACGATCGGGTGCTTACCGATAGCTGAGCGAGAAGCTTCGTTGTCACCGCAGTTAACCCAAGCACCATCCTTGATGTACTTAAGAGTTACCTTACCGTCAGCAGCAACACTGGCATACTTAGACTCATCGGTTTCGCTGGTACCTACATAGTAGGTCATAGGATCATAGCTTGCAGTCAAGCCCCAACGAGAAGCAGCCTCAGCCAAAGTCATCTGGCTTTCAGTAGTTGTGGTCTTACCGAAGTCAGCGATAGTGTAGCATACGCGAATCTTAGTAGAAAGATCGAAGAGATTTTCAGGATTCTGATTGTAAGCTATAATGAAATCAGAAGCTGATTCAGCAGCAGTCTTACCGTCAGTATCAAGGTGAACATCAGCTGTAGATTCTGCAGCGGGAACATAGCTGAGAGCTGTGAACTTAACTGTAGCCATAACAAGGCTGAAGAGGTCAGAAGTAATCACTTCATCAACATCCTTACCGGCGAGAGTTGCCTGAAGAGCGGTAACAGGAAGAGTATTCTTGCTGTCTTCAGTGTAAACCACCGACTTAGGATTAACAATATTGTAAACAACCTTCAACTCACCGTCCTTCATAGCGGGTTTATCCTTTACTACGAGTGCAGGAACAGCAACTTCAGCTGCACGTGATGTAGCAACTTGCTCCTTGTTATCGATGGGGAGGAAGCTAAACTCAACACCGTCGATGTTAGCGTTGTTAGGATTGAGGACATAGCTTGTAGTAGCGTTTTCACCAAGCTGATAAGCATCAGTTGCAGCACCGGCTACATAATGCCAGTTAGATGCGACGGGAATTGTAAAGTTAGCCTTTGTTGCGTTAACAGTAATTTCACCGGTTGCATCACCTGCTCCGGGAGTCTTATAAACACCGTCAGCATAAGCATAGCGTGTGCCTTCAACACCGTCAAGATAAAGATCGGGATTGAAAACTATACCGCGGAGAAGACCGTTGCGAGAGATAGCTACAGTGCCGAAAACGGGCTTGCCGGCTTCGTCGGTACCGGTCTGAACGCCGGTCAAGTAAACGTAGTTAGCGTCAGCAACAGCAGTGATGCCGGGAGTCTTGTCGCCCTCTACAGTGATTGCGATATCAACTGTCTTACCGGTCTTTTCATACTTCTTAGCATCTGCATTCCAAGCATATTCTTCAAGCTTTGTGCCCTCTTCGTTAGGAGCCCAGTAGTTACCGGGAGCGCCTGTTTCACCAGTGGTTCCAACGCCATCCTTGCCCTGAGCGGGGATGTTGGTGTTTTCACCATTCTTGAACCAGTAAGCCTTTCCGTCAACTTCGCGGATGTCCCAAACCTGAGCGGTAGTTCCGTCCTGTCCGTTTTCGCCGTTCTTAATGGTGTAGGTCTGAGTGTTACCGTCCTTAGTAACGGAGATAACGATACCCTTGCCGTCCTCAGTAGGTACAACCGAATTAAGGATAGCTCCCTGCGAGATCTTCTGATTGATAGCCTCAATCGCAGTCTTGTTTGCTGCTATTTCAGTTCTCAACTGGTCGATGTCGTCATCGTAGTCCTTACAGCCAACAAAAGCAGTTGACATTCCCAGTGCAAGAAATGAGAATAGCGAAACTTTCAAAAAAGTTTTTCTCATAATTAAGTAAACTGTTAAATTAATAATATATTATTAAGCTTATACGCTTCAAAAGTGTTTTAAATAGCCTTAAAATATCGGCAAAAATTACTACATTTGTAAAAGCACAAAGCTATTTTGGGTACAAATATCAAACATTTATTTGAATCTACCAAATAAATAATTGAATTTCTTAACGTATTTATGGACATTTGCGACCGAATAAACGAAATCATAAAGCACGAGAATCTAAACATCGCGTCATTCGCCCGTAAAATAGGCATTGGCGACCAAACAGTTAGAGGCGTGGTGGCCATGCGCCGCAACAAGCCGGGCTTTGACTTCATCATGAAGATAGTCCAAACATTTGATTGGCTCAACGCTCATTGGCTTATAACCGGAGAAGGCGACATGATATGTGAAAATTTGTTAACAATAGGGGGGAGTAAAGAAGACCCCTCGATTGAAGCCCTGCTGACGCTCATTCGCGAAAAGGACGAGCGCATCGAACAGCTCATCCGCGAAAACGCCGCCCTCACCGCCCCTTGCGGCCCCTCGGCCTCGGCCTGCGGTTGCGCACCCTCGGAGTCTGCTCCGGCCTCCTCACCCGCCGACACCCACGCGTGACATGCAACCCGGGCACTCGCCCCGCGTCAGCGTAGGGCGCATTCCCTCCATTATCAAATCCCCGCGTTAGCGCAAAAGCTGCGATAGCTGCTTAACAACGTTAGGCACGCGCAAGGACGCTGATATGCGTCCGCTGCACGGGTATAAAAGCATTATATATAAGAAAAGAGGGCTGCGTTAGCTACCCAATAAAAACGCTACACCATGTTGCCGACACTTATTGGGCAACTACGTAGCCCTCGGGATTGCACTCGCCCGGGCACAAAAAAAATCGTGAATTATTTTCACGATTCCTAAAAAATTAATCTACTCTTATCACCCATTCCCTGCGGAATGGAAAAAAATCAGATACACTCTACATTTATCGATACATCTCTGCAGATGCTTCAAAGTACCACGTAAGTACCTTCTTCAAAAACTTTTTCATAACACTTCTATTTTATAATCGTCCACTTTACTTTTCTTTATAAAGAGAGAGAGAAATCCGCATTATCAGTTCTTGTCGTCAAACACAGGTGAGCAATCACCGGTCACACGGAAATATTGATGACGGCCCACATTTTCAACGTATGAGTTGACACTCTCCTTGAAAAACTTAATCATCTTGTTCATAACTGTAAAAATTTTAATTATACAATATTCAACATCCGACTCTTCGGCCTTAATATCTTTTTAAAATGGGGTTCATGGAATATGAATCCCGGGGTTTGCAACGTGGCTTACTGCTTCTCGGGGTTGAAAGCCGAATGATTGGCCGAGAGGCGAATCACCTGATTGTCGCTGACAACCTTAACGTAAGCATTGATACCACTCTTAAACAACTGAATCATCTTGTTCATAATACTAACTTTTTAATTACCTAAAACAATTTTTTATTGGCCTGACTCTTCAGGACCTTTGCTATTATATACACTTGAAAACGCTGCAAAGTTAGGTCAACTTCAAGAAAAATGCAATAAAACTATGTTTTTTAACATATAAAATTTGTCATTGCATTGATTTTCAGCAGTATAATTTTAGACACCAAAAGAGTTAAAAACTGTTCAAAAGTCGCATAAACGCATATTTATGCATCGCAAATCATCGCCCGATATCGCCTCAAAGTGACAATTTAGTCATTTCCAACGTTAAATCGACACAGAAACATTGACAGTTTGAGAAATAGACTTAATTTTGCGCCCGATTTACAATCTATATTTAATTTTTTTCTTACAGAACTATGATTCTACAATGTGCCGTCTTGTTTGCTTTCCTGGCAATCGGCGAGTTTATCGTATGGGCCACAGGGGTGCCTGTACCATCAAGCATCATCGGGATGCTGCTGCTCACGGCCGCCCTTAAGCTGCGCATAGTGCGTCTGATGTGGGTCGACCGCGTGTCAGACTTTCTTGTGAAGAACCTCGGATTCTTCTTTGTTCCCGCAGGCGTGGGCCTCATCAACTGCCTCGGGCTCATCAAAGCCCAGTGGCTCCCCATCATCGGGGCATCGATAGTAAGCACTTTTCTAATCATCGCCGTCACCGGTTGGGTTCACCAGCTTGTGCGCCGCCTTTCAGCACCGCATCATGAGCTTTCTCGATAACCAATACTTCCTGCTGGCCCTTACATTTATTATTTATGTGGCCTCACAGTTGCTACAGCGTCGCACCGGCATATCGATGCTCAACCCCATCCTGCTGTCGACCGTGGCGATAATCGTGTTTCTGCTCGTGTGTGACATCGATTACGACACCTACTCCAAGGGCGGCGAGTTCATCGACTTCTGGCTCAAACCCGCCGTAGTGGCGCTTGGCGTACCGCTCTACCGTCAGCTCGAGTCGATAAAGAAGCAGTTTCTGCCCATCCTCCTTGCCGAAGTCGCGGGATGCATCGTGGGCATAGCGTCGGTTGTCATCGTGGCACAGATACTCGGAGCGTCACGTGAGGTGGTCATGTCACTCGCATCAAAGTCGGTCACCACCCCTATCGCCATCGAGGTGACGCAAGCCATAGGCGGCATTCCGGCGCTCACTGCCGCCGTCGTGGTGTGTACCGGCATATTCGGCGGCATGACAGGTTTCAGGATGATGAAGCTGTCGCGCGTCAAGAGCCCCATTGCCCAAGGACTTTCGATGGGCACGGCCGCCCACGCCGTGGGCACGTCGGTAGCCATGGAAACCGGCTATCGCTACGGAGCATTCTCGTCGCTCGGGCTCACCATCAACGGCCTCTTCACCGCCCTGCTAACCCCCTTCATCCTGGAGCTGCTCGGCTACACGCTGTGACGCCATGTCACGCAATGCCATTGTCGGCGTTATATGCGTTTTAACACAGCCCTCTTGCAGTTGATGATAATAATTGTTAACTTCGCAAAACGTTACTTTTATCACCATCACATTAAACTACAACATGTCTGACAACCGAAACTTAGACGATGCCGTCAACGGCATCGACCCGGCGACCAACGACAACGGCGTGGCCGGACTACCCGAAAACGCGTTTAGAGAGCTCGCCGCCGACGAGCAGTATCATCCCGTAATGCACCCTGCACGCGACTACCGCGAGGTGACTCCCTACTCCGTGGGCATGGGACTGCTCCTCGCCGTCATATTCAGTGCGGCGGCCGCCTATCTCGGATTGCGCGTAGGCCAGGTGTTTGAAGCCGCAATACCTATCGCCATCATCGCCGTGGGACTATCGAGCGCACTCGGCAAGAAGGACGCTCTTGGACAGAATGTGATCATCCAGTCGATAGGCGCCTGCTCGGGAGTGATCGTGGCCGGTGCCATATTCACCTTGCCCGCGCTCTACATCCTTCAGGCCAAGTATCCCGACATTGCGGTCAACTTCTTCGAGATATTCCTCAGCTCGCTCTTCGGAGGCATATTGGGAATACTCTTCTTCATCCCCTTCCGCAAATACTTCGTTAAGGACATGCACGGCAAATACCCCTTCCCCGAAGCCACAGCCACCACCCAGGTGCTCGTGAGCGGTGAAGGCAAGGGCGAAAAGAGCGGATCACAGGCCAAGACACTCATCATAGCGTCACTTATAGGAGGTATCTACGACTACGTGCTTGCCACGTTCAAGTGGTGGGCCGAGAATGTCACCTCAATAGCTTCGGAATGGGGAACGGCGCTTGCCGCCAAGACGAAGCTCGTGTTCAGCGTCAACACCGGTGCCGCCCTGCTCGGACTCGGTTACATCGTGGGCCTGAAGTACGCATTCGTCATCTTTGCCGGCTCAATCTTCGTGTGGTGGATCATCATTCCCCTCATGGGAACCTACGGCGCACCCGAAATAGCCTCGATGGAGCCCGGAGCCATCTTCAGCGACTACGCCCGCCTCATCGGTATCGGCGGCATAGCCATGGCCGGAGTCATAGGCATCGTGAAGTCATGGTCGATAATAGCTCAGGCAATAGGCCTCGCCGCACGTGAGCTCAAGGGCAAAAGCAGCGACATAAAGGAGGTGCGCTGGCAGCTCGACATATCGATGAAGCACATCGTCTACCTCATCGCCATAGCCCTCATAGCAGTGCTCGCCTTCTTCTACTTCGGAGTCATCAACACATTCTGGCAAGCTCTCGTGGCCTGGCTCGTGGTAGTGGTGATAGCATTCCTCTTTACCACCGTTGCCGCCAACGCAATCGCCATCGTGGGCTCCAATCCCGTGTCGGGCATGACGCTGATGACGCTGATTATCGCATCGGCAATCTTCGTGGCAATAGGTCTTAAGGGCACATCGGGCATCGTTGCCGCAATGGTGATAGGCGGCGTTGTGTGTACCGCGCTCTCAATGGCCGGCGGTTTCGTGACCGACCTCAAGATAGGCTACTGGCTGGGCTCCACTCCCCGCAAGCAGGAGAGCTGGAAGTTCCTCGGCACACTCGTTTCAGCCGCCACAGTGGGTGGTGTAATTCTCGTGCTCAACGATGTCTACGGATTCTCAGGCCCCGACGCACTCGTGGCTCCGCAGGCCAACGCCATGGCCAAGGTGATCGAGCCCCTGATGATGGGCGGCGACACTCCGTGGATTCTCTACATGGTAGGTGCCATCCTCGCACTCATCCTCAACTGGCTCGGTGTTCCGGCACTCGCATTCTGCCTCGGAATGTTCATCCCCTTGCAACTCAACACTCCCATGCTCATCGGTGGTGCCATCTCATGGTTCGTTTCAAGCCGCTCGACCGACTCGGCTGTCAACGACGCTCGCCGCGATCGCGGAACCCTCATCGCTTCGGGCCTCATAGCCGGCGGCGCACTGTTTGGCGTATTTGCCGCGCTTACCAACTACATGGGATTTGAGTACACCAATCCGTTATCGATGACAACCTCGCAGGCACTCGGATGCGTTATGTATCTGCTCCTCATCATCTATCTGATAGTTGACTGCATGCGAGCCAAGAAGCTATAATCGCAAATGCCGATAATGACGACGAATAAACAACGACACAACCTATCGGTAAACCGCGAAATCCTATCACTGTCCCTGCCCTCGATAGTCACCAATATCACCACTCCCCTGCTGGGGCTGGTGGATGTGGCTATCGTGGGACACATGGGCTCGGCCGCCTACATAGGCGCGATAGCCATAGGCGGCTCAATGTTCAACATGCTCTACTGGCTGTTTGGATTCCTGCGCATGGGTTCAAGCGGCATGACGGCACAGGCTTTCGGAGCCAAGGACCACCTTGCGCAGTCACGCATCCTGCAGCAGGCTCTGCTCGTGGCCATGCTTGCCGGAATAGCAATGATAGTCCTGCGACATCAGGTGTGCGAAGCCGTACTATGGTTCATGGATGTCGAGGCCGACACCGCCGTACTCGCACGCACCTACTTTGAAATTCTCGTATGGGGCGCTCCCGCCGTACTCGGCACCTACGTTATGTCGGGTTGGTTTCTCGGCATGCAGAACTCCCGCGCGCCCATGTGGGTATCTATATTCATCAACCTGTGCAACATCGCGGTGAGCCTGGTGCTCGTATACTGCTTCAATTACGACATACCCGGTGTGGCCGTAGGCTCCCTTGTGGCCCAATGGGGCGGATTCATGCTTGCCTGCTCGATATGCCTCATCAGGTACGACATCGTGCTGTCGACATTCAAGGAGATTGTCGAGATAAAGGGGCTGAAGCACTTTTTCCGCATAAATGTCGACATATTCCTGCGCACGCTATGCCTCGTTGCCGTCACGTTGTGGTTTACCCGCACGGGGTCACGCCAAGGCACCGAGATGCTTGCCGTCAATGCGCTGCTCATGCAGTTTTTCACCCTCTTCTCCTTCTTCATGGACGGATTCGCATTTGCCGGCGAAGCCATCTGCGGCAAATACATCGGAGCAGGCGAGCGCACCCTACTGCGCCGAAGCATCGATGCGCTGTGCCGATGGGGAGCCGGACTCGCCGTGGCCTTCACCGTCATCTACGCCGTGGGCGGTGACTTGCTTCTCAATTTCCTGAGCTCCGAAAAGAATGTCATCGTTCATGCTCACGAGTACATCTACTGGATAATCACTATACCCGTCGCCGGATTCCTTGCCTTCACATGGGACGGCGTGTTCATCGGCGCCACCGCCACACGCTCCATGCTCCTGTCGATGGCCGCGGCCACAGCCGTATTCTTCATCACCTACGCTCTGGCGTTTCCCTCGCTTGGCAATCACGGGCTTTGGCTCGCATTCATCTGCTATCTGCTCACCCGCGGCATCATTCTGTCGGTCATCGGACGCCGTTACCGCCGCTATTGAGCAGCCCCGTCACCTCGGCCTCAAAGTAGCCCTTGCATCATAATATATGTTAAATAATTGAGAGAGCGATTTTTCCATACATTTGTTGAAAACATGTAAAAATGCCGTGGAGTTTTGACTTCATGGCACAGGAAAGCACACCCGTTTTATAGAATTTATAAAACAAAAACAAGTTAAGACCCCGTACAACAACATTTAAGTAACGACGGCTTGGATTGTGATTAATTCGAGCCCCTATTTCAATTACTGCGACAATAAGGGTGACCCTTGCAAAAATTTTTCGTATCTTTGAATACTTCAAGAATACCATCGCCTCGCATAACATAACAGCGTATAGGCTTACCGGTATCTCAGCCAAGGCAAAGGGACGAAACTAATCAAATCACATAACTTTTAATCGCATGACAAACAAATCATTATTACTGACAGCCATCGCAGTGGCAGCTGCATTTTCAGCCGAAGCCGCGGTCAATGTCACAGGCCCCGACGGAAAACTCGTTGTAACGACCGATGTTGCAGCCGGAGTTCCCCAGTATAGCGTCACCTACGACGGCAAGCAGCTCATCGAGCAATCGCCGCTCGGATTCGTCACCAACATCGGCGACTTCTCGCGCGGAATGACCATGACCGACTCCAAGACCGGCAACGTGTCAAAGAGCTACAACCAGGACCGCATCAAGAAGAGCCATGTCGACTACAACGCCAACACCCTCGTCACCACCTTCAAGAACGAAGCCGGACAGGAGATGAGCATCGAATGGCAGGTTAGCGACAACGATGTTGCATTCCGATATATAATCCCTCGCCAGAAAGGCGGCGAAACAGGAAGCCTCGTAGTGGAGAAAGAAGCTACCGGATTCAAGTTCCCCTCCTACACTACTACGTTCATCACTCCCCAGAGCCACGCAATGATAGGCTGGAAGCGCACCAAGCCCAGCTACGAGGAGCCCTATAAGCCCGATGCACCCATGAATGAAAAGTCGATGTACGGACACGGCTATACCTTCCCCGCTCTCTTCCACGTAGGCGACGACGGATGGGTGCTACTCACCGAAACCGGTGTCGACGGAAGCTACTGCGCCTCACGACTGAGCGACTACACCGACGGCATGTACACCATAGCCTATCCTATGCCCGAAGAGAACAACGGCAACGGCTCGGCATCGCCCGGCATCGCACTTCCCGGAGCCACACCTTGGCGCACAATAACAGTGGGCTCCGACCTCGCCCCGATCGTCGAAACAACAATTCCCTGGAGCGTTGTCGAACCCCTATATGAGGCCACCGAGCCGTTCAAGCCCGGTCGCGGAACATGGAGCTGGATTCTGTGGCAGGACAACAGCATCAACTATGACGACCAGGTGAAATTCATCGACCTCGCCGCTGCAATGGGCTACGAGAACGTGCTTGTCGACAACTGGTGGGACACCAACATTGGCCGCGAAGGCATCGAGAAGCTCGTTAAATACGCCCACAGCAAGGGAGTGAACCTGCTCATGTGGTATTCGTCGAGCGGATGGTGGAACGACATCGTGCAAGGCCCCACAAGCCTCATGTCACGCCCCATTCCCCGCAAAAAGGAGATGAAGTGGCTCCACGACCTCGGCATAAAGGGCATAAAGGTTGACTTCTTCGGCGGCGACAAGCAGGAAACCATGCGCCTCTATGAGGACATCCTGAGCGACGCCAACGACTACGGCATCAACGTTATATTCCACGGCTGTACAATGCCTCGCGGATGGGAACGCCTCTACCCCAACTATGCTGGAAGCGAAGCCGTGCTTGCATCGGAAAACCTCGTGTTCAGCCAGGGATTCTGCGACCAGGAAGCTTACAACGCCACCCTTCACCCCTTCATCCGTAACGCAGCCGGAAGTATGGAGTATGGCGGTACGGTGCTCAACAAGCGCCTCAACCGTGGCAACGACGGCGGCACCACACGCCGCACAAGCGATGCATTCCAGCTTGCCACATCGATTCTCTACCAGAACGCCGTGCAGAACTTCGCACTGTCGCCTACCAATCTCACCGACGCTCCGGCCGAAGCGATAGAATTCATGAAAGCCGTACCCACGACTTGGGATGAAACACTCTACATCGACGGATACCCCGGCCGTTACGTAGTGCTTGCACGCCGTCATGGCGACACATGGTACATAGCAGGCGTGAGCGCCGAGCAGGAGCCTCTTAAGCTGAAGCTCGACCTCCCCATGCTCGCCAAGGATCAGGTAGTCGAGATATACGCCGACCCGGCCAAGCTTAAATCGATGACTCCCGGCGTGATCGAGAAGCGCGAACTGAAGGTGAAGAAGCCTGCCGAAGTTCCTGTGACAATACTCCCCTCAAGCGGATTTGTCATCGTCGCTAAATAACGCGCATAAACGAAGCGATAATATAACGGCGGAAGCATCCCCACATGAAGGATGCTTCCGCTTTTTATATGCGATTGTCTTAGAGCCGGCTCGACAATAAATGTTAACGGCTCTTAAGTGTCAGGCGAGAAGACCGGGAAGTTTCAGCATATCCGACATGTTTCGGAATCCCACATCATGATAGAGCCTGCGACCGGCACGCGTCGACTCAAGATATATCTTCACTATACCCCGCTCACGGGCACGCGCCACAAGCCAGTCAACTATGCATCGCCCTATCTCATGACGACGCAACTCGGGCAGCGTGTATATGTTCATCAGATAGGCGCACTTGCCCGACGGATTCTCGGGCGAAGGTATTTCATCATAGAGGCACATGCCTCCGCATCCCGCAATCAGTCCGTCGACCCATGCAAAGCAGGCCACATGACCTCCGGCGGCCAACTCCTTCTCATAATAGGCCTTGCATGATTCACGCAATCGGCCCGTATCGTAACTTTCAGGCAATGAAAACACCTCTCTAAGCACCATCATGCGCCATTCAAGCAGCAGATTCAACTGCTCCACACCTGCCTTCTTTATAATTATATTCTGCATAACTTTCAATACACTTGCGATAAACATTTCTGATATAACAAAATTTCCATCCTTAAGCCGACCGCCAGGGTCAAAAAGAGTTAACCTAATCAGCCGTTTTAACTATATTTCACCACAATTCAACCATTCATGATGCAAAAGCGTTAACCTTTAGCAACAATTACTAAACATAATGCATCCGCAGTTGACCAAATACTTCTCGATATTGATTGCCGCTACATCGAGCATGGCAATGAACGGCTGCATATATGACGACCTGAAGCCCTGCTTAGGCGAGGAGGTCGACATTACGATTGTCAACGACTGGGCGCTGGCGCCTGATGCCGATCCCGAAGGTATAGCCTATACATTCTATATCGACGGAGTGAAGGATCATTGGCGATTTGACTTCCCGGGGCGAGAGGCAGGCAAAGTGATACTTCCCACCGGCGACTACCGGTTTCTGATGTATAACGACGACACCTCGGGCGTAAGATTTGAGTCGGGCGACGACGGCACCATGGTTGCCACAAGCCGCCCGGGACATATTCTCGAAGGCCTTCCCGGATGGAGCGCAAGCGACACCATAACCTATACGCGTGAGAAGGTGCTGATATGCCCCGACATGATGTGGTCGGGCTCCTACTCCGATGTAATCGTCACCTACGACCAGCTCACCTACTCCGACTCCACCGCCACCTACACCTCGCGCCTTTCCGAGAACAATCCCATGCAGTTGGTCACCCGCCCGCAGCAGATTGTGTCGACCTACTCCTATGAAATCGTCAATGTAGAGAATCTCAGCGGAGTCAAGAGAATGTGCGCGGCCATGAGCGGACTTGCGGCCTCATTGTGCGTCAACAACGGACTACGCTCCTCACAAGCCGTAACGCTTCCCATAAAAGCGGTAAAAAGCGGCGACAACACCATAGCCGGGGAATTCTTCACTTTCGGGCTTCCTCGTGCCGCCCGCGCCCCCAACTTATTGTATCTCTTCGTATGGCTCACCGATGGCCGCCGATACGTTTATGAGTTTGATGTAACATCGCAAATCGTAAATGCGCCCGATCGTCTTAACGTACATGTAGTGGTGGATTCACTGTCATTGCCGGAGTCAATTCCCGGTGAATCAGTAGGGACATTCGACCCTTCAGTAGACGGATGGACTCATGTCGTTGTGAACTTTGTAGTATAAATCACCGTTATTAAACTAACAAAAAAACCTATTGATTATGAAAGCTTTTGCATTATTAAGTCTAACTACGTTGTTGCTTGCGGCAAATGCCTGCTCCGACAATGAAGCACCCGCCGGGATGAACGGACAACATGCAATATCGTTCAACGCCGTTGCATCAAAGCAACCGCGTTCGGCTGCAACTACCACGGCTTCGTTAAAAAGCTTCGTAGTATATGCCTTCACCGGTTCCAAGCCCCTTATGGAGAATGTAACCGTGTCACGCGACGGCGGATTGTGGACCTACACCCCTATCGCTTATTGGCCTGAAACACCTGTAAATTTCTATGCATTCAGCCCCGACATATCCAATTCTTCACAAATCACCGGCGTAGGCTCCAACATGATTCCCGGCTACGTTAACAGCGGCGACATCGACTTGCTCTATGCCGTCAACATCGGAGAATACGAGAAGCCCACACCAGTGGCTATCAACTTCCGTCACGCATTCTCCAAAGTGGATGTGATGCTGTCAAGCACCAATGTCGACATTCAGGTCAAGGTAAGTCACGTGTCATTGTGCAACATCTACACAACCGGCACATTCCTCTTCCCGCAAGCAACTACATCACCTGCCGATCCTGAGGCCGTGGGTTCTTGGGCCGACCTGAAGGCCAACCAGAAGTTGCTCATATTCTATGCCATCGACAATGAATCGCAGATTACGTTGAACTCGCATCCGGCAAACCTCACCGAAGGCACGCTTAACGTACAATTCTTCTTGCCGCAACAACTTTCCAAGGTTGATCTTGCCGGCAACGACTACGTGGGTAACTTCATTCAGGTCGATTGTGAAATTTTCGACACTTCGAGCGGAGCCAAGCTGTGGCCTAAGTCTGACACTCCGTCCTATATGCTTGTACCGCAAACCGACCTTGGACGAATCATATTCCCGTTGAAAACATCCAATGTCGATGAATGGAAAATGGGATACTCCTATGTCTACAACATCGCCATCAACAATCCTTCAGTGCTCGATGCAATAGAATTTGAGCCGACAGTCGACGAATACGCCGAAATCAATCCCTGACGGCGCATAACCACTTGCCGTAAATAATAACGCTCCCGGCAACCGTCCTCTAAGGAATGGTTGTCGGGAGTGATTTTATATCGTCACATTGCTTTGTCGCACGAGAAATTATCGTATCTTTGTAGGAACATGGAAAATTACATTGTATCAGCACGCAAATACCGTCCGTCGACCTTTGCAAGCGTCGTGGGACAGAAGGCCTTGACAGCCACACTCCGCAACTCTATCAGCAAGGAGCGTCTGGCTCACGCCTATCTGTTCACAGGCTCACGCGGAGTGGGCAAAACTTCATGCGCCCGAATATTTGCCAAGACAATCAACTGTGAGCATCGCACTCCCGACGGAGAGGCATGTAACGAATGTGCCTCATGCCGAGAGTTCAACGAAGGACGCTCGCTCAACATCATCGAACTTGATGCCGCATCCAACAACGGCATTGACGATATGCGCAACCTCATCGACCAGGTGCAGGTGCCTCCGGTCCACGCTCGTTACCGCGTATTCATCATCGACGAGGTACACATGCTGTCGTCGGGAGCTTTCAACGCCTTCCTGAAGACACTTGAGGAGCCGCCGAGCTATGTGATTTTCATCCTTGCCACAACCGAGAAGCACAAAATCATACCCACCATCCTGTCACGATGCCAAATCTATGATTTCAACCGCATCACCATCAACGACATGGTGGAGCATCTCGCTTACGTGGCAACGCAGGAGGGCATAACCGCCGAACCGGCCGCACTCAACGTTATAGCGCGCAAAGCAGACGGAGCCATGCGCGACGCCCTGTCCATATTTGATCAGGTGGCTGCATCGTCGATGGGCAATGTCACCTATCGCTCGACAGTCGAAAATCTCAACATCCTCGACCACGAGTACTACGACCGCCTTGTCGAGGCAATGCTGACAGGCAATGTGCCACAGGCATTGCTCATATATAAGGACATACGCGAAAAAGGATTTGACTCACAATTTTTCATCACCGGACTGGCTTCGCACTTCCGCGACCTTATGGTGGCGCGCGACCCGTCGACCATCTCACTGCTCGAAGCCGATGAAGAGTCACGGCAGGCAATGGCGAAGGTGGCTCAGCAATGCACGCCCCAATTCCTGTATAAGGCAATGGACCTGTGCAATGACGCCGACCTTAACTACCGCGTAGCATCCAACAAGCAGTTCCTCGTCGAGCTTACACTGATTAAGCTGTGCCAACAAATCAAGCCCGAGGGTGATTCGGGCAATAAGCTGTCGGCCGTCACCGCCTCACAACCGGCCTCAGCGAGTAATCAGCCGCTGAAAACCACCGCTACACCGCCCAAGGCAGCACCGGCGACACCACAGCCCGCTAATCAGGCGACACCACAGCCCGTCAGTAATCAACCGCTGAAAGCCCCTGTCAACCCGCAACCGGCAGTGGCACCTCAAGCCGCCCCTCCCCAGCCCGCCGCCCCTCGGCGTCATCAAGGACTGCGCACACCCGGATTGTCGCTTAAGAGTACCGTGACGCAGGCCAACGAACAATCAGCCGAATACGTGCGTGAAACACCTCGCCGCTCTACCGATTTCACCGACGCGCAGTTTGTCGCGGCATGGCAGGGCGTAATCGATTCGCACCCCAAGGAGCACCTGCTCATCAACGCCATGCGTGTGGCCCATCCGCAGCGCATCGAGGGAGCGCGTTACGGTGTCACGGTCGAAAGCGAGGCAATACGCGACAGCATCGTCCAATCTATGCCCATGCTGCTCGAGGAGCTGCACAACCGCCTCGACAACGACTTTGTGACGCTCGACATAACGCTAAACAAGGGTCAGGCTACAGCCACCTCGCTTACCGACGGCGAGGTCTACTCGCTGATGCGCCGCAAGTATCCCTACCTCAACAATGTCATCGACGACCTGCATCTCACCATGCTGTGATGCCGATTGCTTAAAGTAACGCACACCGCCGGCGACCTTTTAAGGTGTAGATTTGTTATATTGGGGAATTAGGAGAGTAAAAAGTCGAGAAAATGTAAATTTCTACATTAATATATGCAACTTTTTCCTAATTTTGCCGATAATTTTGAATTAACACCGAAATCATGCTGAAAAATTTAGTCATTGTAGAGTCACCGGCAAAAGCCAAAACCATTGAAAAATTCCTTGGAAAGGACTATAAAGTCATGTCAAGCTACGGTCACATACGCGACCTCAACAAGAAGAAATTCAGCATCGACATCGACCATGGTTTTGCTCCGGTGTACGAAATTCCCGATGACAAGAAGGCGCTTGTTGCCGACCTGAAAAAGGCGGTCAAGGACTCACAGACGGTGTGGCTCGCATCCGATGAGGACCGCGAAGGTGAAGCCATAGCATGGCACCTTTGCGAAGTACTCGGCCTCGATCCTGCAAACACCAAGCGCATCGTATTCCACGAAATAACCAAAAACGCAATAATGGATGCCATCAAGCATCCGCGAGCTATCGACCTGAACCGTGTCGACGCCCAGCAGGCACGCCGCGTGCTCGACCGCATCGTAGGCTTCGAGCTGTCGCCCGTGCTTTGGAAGAAGATAAAACCCGCCCTCTCGGCCGGACGAGTACAATCGGTGGCTGTAAGGCTCATTGTTGAGCGCGAGCAGGAGATAAAGGACTTCAAGACCGAAAACTACTACCGCATCAACGCCGACTTCACAACCGATGACAATTCAAAATTGCGCGCCGAGCTCAGCCGCAGGCTTCCCGACACGCAGGCGGCCATGCTGTTCCTCTCCGATTGCACCGACGCCACATTCACCGTGGGCAATGTGACGGTAAAACCCGTACACAAGTCACCGGCTCCCCCCTTCACCACCTCGACACTGCAGCAGGAGGCGTCACGCAAGCTCGGATTCACAGTGTCGCAAACCATGATGGTGGCTCAACGCCTCTATGAAGAGGGACACATAACCTACATGCGTACCGACTCGCTCAACCTGTCGGAACTCGCCGTAAATGCAATCGCCGGCGAAATCACCGACAAGCTTGGCAAGGAATATCTGAAAATACGAAAATATCACACCCACTCCAAGGGTGCCCAGGAAGCTCACGAGGCAATCCGTCCTACATCCATCGACAAGCACACTATCGACGGCACGGCACAGGAGAAAAAGCTCTACAGCCTGATATGGAAGCGCACTATAGCGTCACAGATGGCCGATGCCGAAATCGAAAAGACCACTGTCGACATACATCCCTCGACACGAAGCGAGCACTTCACCGCCACCGGAGAGGTAATCAAGTTTGACGGATTCCTGAATGTCTACATCGAAAGTAACGACGACGATGCCGACGAGCAGGACTCATCGCTGCTTCCCGCAATGAGCGAAGGACAGTCGCTGTCGCTCGCCTCAATCACCGCCACCGAGCGATTCACCCAGCAGCCGCCACGTTACACCGAGGCTTCGCTTGTAAAGAAGATGGAGGAGCTCGGAATTGGCCGACCCTCGACCTATGCCCCCACAATATCCACCATCCAGGCTCGTGAATATGTGGAAAAGGGCGAAAAAGAGGGCGAACCGCGCAACTACAAGGTACTGCAGCTCAAGAACGGCAAGATAAAAGAAACCGTAAAGACCGAAATCACCGGTTCGGAAAAGGGCAAGCTCATCCCCACCGACATAGGCATCGTGGTCAACGACTTCCTTACCCAATACTTCCCCTCAATTCTTGATTACGACTTTACCGCCAAGATGGAGGAAAAGTTTGACGATATAGCCGAAGGCAAGCTTGAATGGGACAAGGAGATAGGAACATTCTACGCCCTGTTCCATCCCGATGTCGACCATGCGTTAAACATTAGGCTTGAACACAAAGTGGGCGAGCGCGTTCTCGGAAACGATCCCGCCACAGGCAAGCCCGTAAGCGTGAAGATAGGCCGTTACGGCCCGCTTGTGCAGATAGGTGACGGCGATAGCGACGAGAAACCTCAGTTTGCATCGCTGCTTAAAGGCCAGTCGGTTGGCACCATAACTCTTGACGAAGCCTTGAAGCTGTTTGAGTTCCCCCGCACGCTTGGTGAATTTGAAGGCTCCGAAGTCACTGTAGCCATAGGCCGCTTCGGCCCCTATATAAAGCATAACGGCAAATTCGTATCCATCCCCAAGGACATCGCTCCGGCTGCCATCACATTGACTGAGGCCGAAGAACTCATCACGGCCAAGCGCGACGCCGAGAGCAAGAAGGTGGTCAAGACATTTGACGAGGAGCCCGACCTGATGATTCTCAACGGCCGATATGGTGTCTACATCTCCTACAAGAAGTCCAACTACAAGATACCTCGCACCGTTAAGGATCCCGAAAATCTCACTCTTGAGCAATGTCGTGAGATTATCGAACATGACGAAGCCAAGCCCAAGAAACCTGCACGCCGCACATCGGCACGCAAGAAATAAACTATTACAACCATCAAGCCATGCCTCGACAGAATCGCTATACAAGCAAGCCGGGAGCGCATAACGCGCCGTTTCGTCCCGATGTAATCGAAACATATCCCGTAAAAGGTGACTCGCAGTTACTTCAATTTCTCTTTGACTCGATGCCTCAACGCAAGCGCACCACAGTCAAGGAGCTGCTGAAGCACAATCAGGTTGCGGTAAACGGAATGCCCGTAACGCAATTCAACCGTGAGCTGCATGAAGGCGACAAGGTCGAGGTGAACCTCTCACGTGAATTCCGCGTCTTCTCCAATCGCCGCGTAAAGCTCGTGTATGAGGATGACGACATTATCGTCATCGAAAAGGGCTATGGACTGCTTTCGATGGGAACCGACCGCGTAAAGGACGGGACCGCCTACTCGATAATGCGTGACTACGTTAAGTGGGCCAATCCGCGCAACAAGTTGTTTATCGTCCATCGTCTTGACCGTGACACTTCGGGACTGATGATGCTCGCCAAAACCGAAGAGGCAAAGGACGCCATGCAGCACAACTGGAACAACATGGTGCTGAGCCGCAGGTACATCGCCGTGGTCGAAGGCGAAGTCGAGAAGGACGAGGGCGAGATACGCAGCTATCTTGCCGAAACATCACAGTATGAGGTCTACTCAACCCAGAATCCCGAAGAGGGCGAACTTGCCGTGACACGTTACAAGGTGCTGAAGCGCGGACTCGGTCACACAATGCTTGAAATCGAGCTTGACACAGGCCGCAAGAATCAGATAAGAGTCCACATGAAGGAACTCGGCCACCCCATATCGGGCGACAGGAAATACGGAGCAAAAGCATCGATGATACATCGCCTTGCACTGCATGCCCAGACACTGAGGTTTGCACATCCCTCAACGCGTCGCGACATGAACTTCACCACCCCCGTTCCCGGCTCATTCTACAAGCTTGTAGGAGGCAAATAACCGTCGGCAGCGACATACATTTACTCTATTTTGCGGTAATCTGAAAATATTTGTATAAATTTATCGCAAAACATTTGTTTATTTTCAAAACTTATTCTATCTTTGGCAGTGTGAGTTATGTAGATAAATGCAGTCTTGCACCTGCTCCGCTTGTAAACCTTAATTATTTGCGCCATTACATCGACCGGCTCACACTGAATAAGTTATATAGCTGAAATAAAAGTATTATCAAGTAGCTCTCTCGAAAATTAGTGTAGCAATAAGTAATCAGCCGGCCTTGATCAACCGACTATTTTAGCCATGTAGCAGCGACTATATTACCTCTCCGCCCCAGCGGAGGCAAGGCAATATCCTCCCCCTGTTTCCGTCGTTTTACCGCCATGGAAAAATATCCTTAAGCCAGCACGGTAGCCGCATCGGCTCAAGGTTACCGCCTATTGTTTTTCATCTTCCCTATTGCTCATTAACATTTCAATGGCAAGTCAAGGACTCAAACCATCACATGTAACGGCAATGCCAAGCGCCGTTACGTGTCGCGCGACCATCATTGCCGCATTGCTCGCCATCCTGTCGGCTATCGGATGCAGCAAGAGTGACGCTGCGGGCGATGATGTGATGGATTACACGGTTTCCGTCAACGTGACATTCGACATGCGTTATGTCGGCAATCCGCCTCCGGCAGGGATGAGTCTGTTCCTCTACCCCATTGATGAAAGCCTTGAAGCGCGACGCTTTGACTTCAAAGGCGTAACGGGCGGCAAAATCGACATCAAGCCGGGCCGATACAGTGTAATATGCTACAACAACGACACTCACGGGGTCGACTTCCGCAACACCGGCCGTTATGACACCCATGAAGCCTACACACGCCCAAGCACCGTCATCCAATCGCCCGACGGCAATAACCTCCCCGTGGCACCCGGAGCCGAGGATGAACAGCTCCTCATCTGTCCCGACCCCATGACGGGCACTTCGATAAGCAACGTGTCACTCAAAAGCAACGATGTAACGCTCGCATTGCAGCCACGCCGATTGACCGACACCTACCGTTACGAAATAACCGATGTTACCAACATAGGCCGCGTGACATCGGTGTTTGCGTCCATTTCAGGCATGACTTCGTCATTGCTCCTATGTGACGGAAATCCCGGCTCGGAGTGTGCGACACTTGTAAGCGAAGCAGTCAGCGACGGCATGTCACGCATCACCGGCGAGTTTGTAATATTCAGGCATGACAATGGCTGCAATGCGTCACACCATTTAATGCTCTACGTGTGGACCGACGACGGAAAGCTGCATTGCCTGGGCGGCTCCGACACCCGATTTGACATGACCGAAAAGCTGCATCAATCGGGCGAATCAGGCAGCGTCACATTGACTGTCAACGGCCTTGAGATTCCGCAATCCCACGACCCCGAAGGCACCGGCTACACCCCCGACATTGACGACTGGCCGATAGTAGACACCGACATTGACATATAAATAATACCATATAAATGACTCCTCTAATTGAAAATGTAATGAAACACAGTCTATCCATCACGATTGCAATGCTTGCCGTAGTCATGACCGCCTGTACACAGGACGACATGCACGACGGCACCAATCTCATCACCTTTGAGGCAACGACTTCCAACACCGCCCGCTCACAGGCATCCTACAGCAGCAGTAATCCACCGGCTGCATTCACAGTTTATGCCGCCAAAAGCGGCACATCGGAAGTCTACATCAACGGTGACATCATCAACAAGACAAGCAATAGCCCCGTCACGTGGGAATCATCGGCAACCCGCTACTGGCCGGCCTATACGCTTGACTTCCATGCCCATGTAAATGGCAGCGGATTCTATGAATACAGCGAGGGCACTCCCCGCTTCAAGGATTTCAAGCCCGACGCCGAAGCGTCACGTCAACTCGACCTGATGTACGCCGTAAAGACCAACCTATCGCGCCAAACCGTAAGACTAAACTTCCGTCACGCACTTGCCCAAGTGACATTCAGTGCCGTCAACAACTCCGAATATGCCATCGAAATTTCGGAAGTAAAGATAGGCAACATCCATCAGCAAGCCACATTCTCCTTTCCCTCACAGGACACCGACGGCACTGATGTCACGGGCTCTTGGTCAGGAGTCGAATCATCGGCTACAGCCATTTATTCGGTAACGTTCAACGCCAAAAGCGTGACATCGGAAAAGACCGAACTCACGGGAGTTAACGCATCGGAAGGAGGTGACGGTTCACTGCTGCTGATTCCACAGAAAGTGACGGCATGGAATCCCGAAAACAAATCGGATAACTACATCGGCTCCTATTTCCTCGTGAAAGTGAAAATGACCGACAACGGCAACACCTTGGCCTATAACGACTACATTGCCGTGCCCGTAGCCATCGACTGGAAGCCGGGAGTGCGTTACGTTTACACATTCAGGTTCTTCAAGGGAAGCAACGGCGGCTACACGCCCGATCCGTCCAATCCCATATCGATATTGTCAAGCATCGACTATGACATATCGACCGAAGACTTCATTCCCGGAGAAGACACAGCGACCGACATCAACGGCCCGCAATCCCCGGAATCACAGGGAAGCATTAGCGGCTCAGGCACCGATGCCGCAGGCGAAGGGCCCGAATCATAAGCACGAAACACGATAACCCATAAATCCATCTGTCATGAATCACTGCTTGATAAAAAACTTTCTTGCTGCCGCAATATTATCGGCGTTAACATCGTGTACCAGCGATGCACTCGACACCCCGTCGTCAGGCAAAACCGTAAAGGTGACGGCCAAGGCATCGGTGGATCACGGCGATGATTCACGCTCCGCCCTGTCGGAGGAAAACGGGTCAATCGCCTTTGCATGGAGCAGCGACGACCGGCTACTGGTCACCGACGCGTCAGGAACGACATTAGGCATCCTTGACATCGACAATGCCCGATCGGGCACTTTCTCAGGAACTCTCACCGGACTCGATGAAGGCCGAAACGACATAAACATCTACCACTTTGGCTCAAGTGACGCATTGTCCGCTTCGGCCACCGATGCGTCATCGCTGCTGTCGCTCGACATCTCATCGCAGGAGGGCAAGCTGACCTCGTTACGTAACACCGATATGATGTTTGCCTCAACTTCAGCCAACGTGACAGGCAGCGAAGCCACAATCAGTTTCACTGTCACGCGCAGCACGGGGTTTGCCCACTATAAGCTGAACTTCACCGACGGCACAACGCTGTCAGGCAACCGGGTCACAGTTTCAGGGACCAACCTTTACAACCGATGCACGTTCAATCTCGACGGCTCGATTGCTGATAAAACTCCCGGTGACATAACAGTTGAGAATAGTGACGGCGACATATACCTCACAATAATTCCCGAGCGTGACATGGCACTGACATTCACGGTGACCGTCGACGGCAACAGCTACTCGGGCACCCTGCCATCACGCACCTACAACGCCAACCGCTTTTTCCGCATGGCACAAGGCGAGGGAATCGAGGTGACGATGGATGCCGTCGGGGAAAATGATAACACACCATCCACCGAAGCGACGCTTATAGGCCCTGAGATAACTCTCGGCTACAATAAATACCGCTTCACAGGAGGCAACCTGTTCTTCAACACCAAAAACCGTCAATGGGGCGTATTTGGGAGCCAGACCGAATATGTCACAAAAAGGGGCTGGGACGAAGGAACTGCCGAGATAATCGACCTGTTTGGATGGGGCGCAACAGGAATCGGCAATGCCCGCCAACCCGAATACTGGGACGCTGACAAAACTCTCTATCCATCAACACAGGAAACCGAAAATCAGAAAATAATCGAAATCAAGGCGACACAATATGATTGGGGAACCGCCTATGGCCGACAACTGTCAGTCGATGACGGCACCTATGTGACTCCTACAAAAGATGAGTGGAATACGATACTAAGCACCTTCTTCATTCATCCCGGCACGGTCAACGGCATAAAAGGTCTGCTGATATTGCCATGCGACAACAGTGACGCAACCAAGGCAAATGAGATATTGTCAACAGCCGGAATAAGTCAGGATGACATCTCTTCTATAAAACTCGGTCAGACAGACGCCCTCGATTACACCAAAATAGTCCTTGACTCCAACGACCAATTGACAGCAATGAACTCGGTATTTCTTCCAATTGTAGGTTATGGAAAAGATGCATCAATACATGAGACAGATGTAAATATAACTACCTATTATTGGAACTCTTCCGGAGTATTCAGAGTCAGCAGTGATGGGAAACAAAAGACAGCTGACGGATATTCTCTTTGCATATCCTGCTCTGATTTAGTAAGCACTAAAGTAATAGTCACAACCCGGCCGCGCAACTACGGCAATTGCGTGCGATTGCTCAAGAAAGTCAACTGATTATAATATCTAATCCATGATTAGCCTATCGGTCGCAACTGTCACCCATGACTATTGCGACCGATTGTTTCTTCTTCTCCCACGGGGAAACAACCGCTTTATATTGGTCAGATTCTTGCTTACGCTGCCCCCTACCACAACCAGCGTCACGGCTATCACAATCAATGAAAGCCCCAGCACATCACGCACTGTAAGGCGCTCGCCAAACACCGTTATGCCTATGATAACCGCCGTCAACGGTTCCATTGCGCCAAGTATAGCTGTAGGAGTTGAACCTACATATATTATAGCCATAGTCGTACACAGGAACGACACAGCAGTAGGCAGCAACGCCAACGCTCCCACACCAAGCCATTGGCCAATATCCGAAGGCACATTGACATAACCTTTCATAAGCAAATTAACGGCAAATACTATCATGCCAAATATAAGCACATAGAATGTCACGGTTAGAGTGGGAACTTTGGCAAGCTGCGTCTTGTTTATACCGACTATGTAGACGGCATACGTAAGAGCCGACAACATAACGATAACCGTACCGACCGGGCTTAACGTGCCTCCTCCTTCGCCCTTATACAACAACCCTATACCTGCCAATGCCGCAGTAAGACAAATAATGGTGAGGCGTGACATGCGTTCATGGAAAAAGGCCGACATTATCACAGCCACTATCAACGGATAGATAAACAGCAACGTGGATGCAATGCCGGCATCCATGTAACGATAGCTTTCAAATAATGAAATCGATGAAATGCCGAGCAAAAGGCCAAATACAACAAGCAGCCCCAACTGACGGAATGTCACGGCAAACGAACGGCCGCGAACTGCCATCATCAAAGCTACAATAGGAATGGCAAGTAAATATCGGAACAGCAATATGGATGAGGTATCCATGCCGTCATTCATCAACGGTAGCGCAAACAACGGGTTCAAACCATAGGTAGCTGCTGCAACAAATCCAAGTATATAGCCTTTCGCTTTACGAGAGTCCATAATTATTCCAATTAAGAAATTCAACTATCACAAATCAGACTGTAAAGATACTCTTTTTTATATAAAATAGCTACTTTTGCAGCATCATTTGGAGCTATCAAACTTCTGAAACTAATCATATAAATGAGAAATTCTACAAAATCATTGGTTGCCCGACAATATGTCATACCGTTCATACTTGTGACATCGCTATTCTTCATGTGGGGATTTGCACGAGCCATACTCGATGTCCTCAACAAGCATTTCCAGACAACGATGGACATAACCATAACACGCTCGGCTATGATTCAGGCCACTACCTACCTTGGATACTTTATAATGGCTCTTCCTGCCGGATTATTCATTAACCGATTCGGATATAGACGTGGTGTTGTGTTAGGGCTAATGTTTTTTGCCTTCGGCTCGCTATTGTTCATTCCAAGCGAATTGACTGTTTCTTTTAACTTCTTTCTCGTGTCGCTATTTATAATCGGATGCGGACTCGTCGTGCTCGAAACAGCCGCAAATCCTTACGTGACCGAACTGGGCGACCGATCCACAGCGGCAAGCCGCCTGAATCTCGCGCAGTCGTTCAACGGCCTCGGTTGTATTCTCGCACCGTTGATAATGGGACAAATACTGTTTACCGGCGACGAGGGCATCAACGTAGCGCTTCCCTACTCGGTTATGGGCGTTGTAGTACTGATAGTAGCATTGATTTTCAGTCGTGTAAAGTTGCCTGAAATAACCGATGGATCCTCAGCGGGCGATTATGATGCACAATCAACCGGCACGGTCATATCCAAGTTGCTCCACAACAAGCGGTTTGTTTTCGGTGTTTCGGCACTATTCTGTTATGAGATTTCTGAAATATCCATCAACAGCTTCTTCATCAACTATGTCACCGACGGCGGTTGGATGACCTCCAAAACGGCAGCCGTGGTGCTGTCATTCGGCGGTCTTGGCCTGTTTATGGCAGCCCGAGTAACAGGAAGCTGGATAATGAGCCGCATAGCAGCAGAAAAAGTACTATGCTTTTGCGCAATAATGACTGTTATCGCATCTCTGATCGTGACACTCGACATAGGATTGATGTCACGCATCAGCCTATTTGCCTGCTATGCCTTCGAAGCAATAATGTTCCCCACCATATTTGCAATATCCATACGCGGTCTTGCGGGATCGTCGACCAAGATTGCATCGTCATTTCTCATGATGTCGCCACTTGGCGGAGCCGTAGGCACGCTTCTCATGGGCTTAATGGCCGATGTCACATCAATGTCTACTGCATTCCTTGTACCCTGCGCAGGCTATATATTCGTCCTCTTGTACTCCTTAACCGTCATGCCAAGGAAGCTACATTGACAATATCGAGCACATCACGCTCGGTGCCGCTGAACGGGCCCGAGGCGCCAAGCTTGATTGTACACATTGCTGCAGCAAAGGTTCCCGCTTCCATATATGACGCACCCTTGTTGCGCATATACAGGTATCCGGTCATATATGTATCGCCGCATCCGGTTGCATCGACCACATCTTCGGGTTCAAAAGCCGGAATCTCATAAAAATTGCCGCCTGCATATATCAGCGATCCGTTGCTGCCGAGCGTAAGCAACACCTCCTTGACACCCCAATCGGCAAGTATTCGAGCGGCGGTATACGGATTTTTCTCACCGGTCAGCACCTCCGATTCATGCTCGTTGACCTTAAGCACCGTTATGTATTTAAGAGCCTCGCGCTTATCAACCCAGTCAACAGGAAACACCTTGTCGCCACGCACTTCGCGCAGATAACCTTGAGCGTCGACCGACAGCACACCCTTTGTCGACAAATACTTAACCAATTCAAGCGGAAAATCATCGGCAAGCAGACTGCCGAGATGGTAGATGCGTGCATCGACATCCTTCAGTCCCTCCACTGTGAAAGGGTCGGCCTTGGCCAGAACACGTTGCGTGCGATTATTCTGATTTTCTCCATAGATATTTTCAAAATATACCGAATTGCGACTCGGAAGAACCTTTACCTCAACTCCCTTTTTGCGAATGTCGTCAACAGCACCCATTTCACTTTCAGCAAGTGATGTCACCAGTACAAACTTCGACGGGTCAAGAGCGCTTATACCGTGAGCGAAATAAAACGATGTCCCTCCGGGCATGTGCACTGTATGTTTTGGTGTCACAATCTTATCAAGCGTTATGTGTCCTACACAACAAATATCATACTTATTCATTCCTTCTTTTCAATTTAAGTGTGCAAACTTAGCCAAATTTTTCGATATATGTCCCTATATACATCCATAAATAGCCCTGCAAAACCATTCTTAAAAATATTATTAGTATATTTGAAAATATTTTAACACCAATACCCGGAAACTTTTACCCAAAAGACCAACTGCAATGAAATCACTCCTACTTGCAATCGCGTTTTCAGCATCAATTTCGCTGAACGCAGCCGATGAAGCTCGCTTGTTGCGCTTCCCGGCAACCAACGGCAACGATGTCGTGTTCAGTTACGCCGGCGACCTATACTCCGTGCCATTGAACGGAGGCGAAGCCCGTCGACTCACATCACATGAAGGATATGAGATATTCCCTCGATTCTCGCCCGACGGAAAATCAATAGCCTTTACCGGCCAATATGACGGAAACACCGAAGTCTATCTGATTCCCGCCAACGGAGGCGAACCCGAAAGACTCACCTACACCTCGACAAACTCACGTGATGACCTCGGCGACCGCATGGGGCCCAACAACATCGTCATGACATGGCAGCCCGACGGCAAGGGCATCGTGTACCGCAATCGCATCGGCAGTGGATTTGAAGGGAAACTGTGGACAGTGTCGCCCGAAGGTGGAATGCCGACCGCCATCCCCCTGCCCGAAGGCGGATTCTGTTCCTATTCGCCTGACGGGAAAAAACTTGCTTACAACCGCGTGATGAGAGAGTTCCGCAACTGGAAGTATTACCGCGGAGGCATGGCCGACGATATTTGGATCTACGACCCGGCAGCCAAGACCGTAAAGAACATCACCGACAATGTGGCACAGGACATAATCCCGATGTGGATTGGCGATGAGATATACTTCATCTCCGACCGTGACCGCACGATGAACCTGTTTGCCTACGACACAAAGTCGGGACAAACCCGCAAGGTGACCGACTACACCGAATATGACATCAAGTTCCCGAGCAGCAACGGCAACATAATCGTATACGAAAACGGAGGTTACATCTACAAGTATGACCCGCGCTCAGGCGCACAACCGCAGAAAATCAACATAACGCTTGCCTCCGACAATACCATCGCCCGAAAGGAGATGATGCCCGTTGAGGATTTCATAAGCGGATATTCGGTATCGCCCGACGCTCACCGACTGGCTGTAACGGCCCGTGGCGAAGTATTTGACGTGCCGGCATCTAAGGGCGTGACACGCAACATAACGCGCACTCCGGGAGCCAACGAGCGTGACGCATCATGGAGTCCCGACGGGAAGCACATCGCCTACATAAGCGACCGCACGGGTGAAACCGAAGTGTGGCTGCAGGATGTCGAAGGCGGCAAGCCGCGTCAGCTCACCAAGGACAACGACACCTACATTCGTTCAATCAAATGGAGCCCCGACAGCAAGAAGATTCTTTACACCGACCGCAAGAACCGCATCGTGGAGGTCGACGCCGCTTCGGGAAGCAAGCGCACAACAATGCAGAACCCCGAAGGCGAATTTTATCAGGTAAATTACTCCCCCGACAGCCGATGGATAACCTACACCAAATCGGGAGCCAACAACATGAGCGTCGTCTATGTCTACGACCTCACTTCAGGCAAGGAATATCCCGTCACCGAAAAGTGGTATGACTCATCGTCGCCCATTTTCAGTTCCGACGGCCGTTACATCATATTCACATCGGAACGTGACTTCAACCCCACCTACGGCCAGACTGAGTGGAACCATGTCTACAACCGCATGGGAGGTGTCTACATCGCACTGCTTGACAAGTCCACCCCGTCACCGCTGCTTCCATCGGATGACAAGGATCCGGTCAAAGCTCCCGAAGCAAAAGCCGACGAACCTGCCAAGGCTTCACCTACAGTGAACATCGATACCGACGGGCTCCCGTCACGACTTGTAAAGCTTCCTCTCGCGTCGGGCAACTACACCCCCATATACTCCAACGGAAAGAAGGTGTGGTACCGCAACGGCGGAAGCGTGAACATGTTTGACCTCGAAAAAGGTGAAAACACCAATATTGCCGACGGCGCTTCGATGTCAGTGTCACCCGACGGCAAGAAGGCGACATTCTATTCACGCGGCAACCTCTACATCACCGATCTTCCGATGTCAAATGTCAAGCTCGGCAAGAGCGTCGACTTGAGCAACATGACAGCTACTGTAGACTATGCCCAGGAGTGGCCTCAGATATTCGATGAAACATGGCGTGCTTTCCGCGACGGTTTCTATCTTGAAAACATGCACGGAGTCGACTGGAACGCAATAAAGAAAAAATATGCAGCGCTGCTGCCCTATGCCAAGACCCGCTATGACCTCAACTACATCATAGGCGAGATGATTGCCGAACTCGCATGCGGTCACGCATACGTAAACCCCGGTCAGATAAAGACTATCAAGCGCATTCCCATGGGACTTCTCGGTGCCGAGCTCAGCCGTGACAAGAGCGGCTACTACCGCATCGACAAGATAATACCCGGAGCCGTCTACAGCCGCTCGTTACGCTCACCGCTTGCCGAACCCGGAATAGATGTAGCCGAAGGCGACTACATCGTAGCTATCGACGGCGTGCCCACCACCGAAACCGACAACATCTACACCCTGCTCACAGGCAAAGCCAACGTGCTCACCGAGCTCACCGTAAACTCTACACCGTCGGAGAATGGAGCCCACAAAATCGTAGTGGAGCCTATAGCCGACGAAGAGCCGCTCTACCACTACAACTGGGTACAAAACAACATCAAGAAAGTAGAGAAAGCCACCAACGGACGCGTAGGTTACATCTATGTTCCCGACATGGGACCCGAGGGTCTTAACGAGTTTGCGCGTTACTTCTATCCTCAGCTCGACAAAGAGGCACTCATTATCGACGACCGCGCCAATGGTGGCGGCAACGTGTCGCCCATGCTCATCGAGCGACTTCTGCGCGAACCTTACCGCATGACCATGAGCCGCACATCATCCAAAGTGGGAACAATACCCGATGCAACACTTGTGGGACCGAAGGTTCTGCTTATCAACAAGTATTCGGCATCTGACGGCGACCTCTTCCCGTGGAGCTTCAAGGCCACCGGTCTTGGAAAGGTGGTAGGTACCCGCACATGGGGAGGCATAATCGGCATCAGCGGTTCGCTTCCCTACATGGACGGCACCGATGTAAGAGTTCCTTTCTTCACCAATTACGATGCCAAGACCGGCCAGTGGATTGTGGAGAATCACGGTGTCGACCCCGACATTCTCATCGACAACGACCCCATAAAGGAGCAGATGGGTATCGACCAGCAACTCGACAAGGCAATCGAAGTAATACTTGAAGAGCTTAAGAGCCGCAAGCCCCTGCCTCCCGTTCCCGCACCACGCACATTCAAGGACCTTGGCGTGGAATAGCAACGCTATTTAACTGTAGAATAAAAACATACCGGCCGACGGGTTAGTGACAATCACTCCGTCGGCCGGTATTATATTTTCAGTTCAAATATTGGAGAACGGGGGCTTAAAGCGCAGCGATCAGCTCATCTATGTCACGCTCGGTAGTGGCCCAGTCGGTAACGAATCGCACCGGTGTTTCCACATCGCCCTTGGGGCCCCACAGCTCAAATGACGCAACTTCCCTCAACTCGTCAATCTTATCATTGGGCATGACGAAAAATTGCTGATTGGTGGGTGAATCCATGTACAATCGATAGCCCTTATTGACAAATCCCGATTTCAACTTCATGGCAAGTGCCACTGCGTGACGCCCTATTGAGCAATACAGATCATCGGTGAACAGGGTCGAGAACTGCACACCGAGCAAACGCCCCTTGGCAAGCGTGGCACCACGAAGCTTTATAAGCGACACGAATCGAGGCAACAGCTCGGGACGGCGAGTCACCACAGCCTCGCCGAAGAGCGCACCGCACTTGGTGCCTCCGATATAGAACACATCACACAATGACGCAATGTCCTTCAGCGACAGGTCGGCTCCATCGGCGGCAAGTCCATAGGCAAGACGAGCGCCATCGATATATAACGGCACATCGGCTTCGCGGCACACAGTTGAAATGGCTTCAAGCTCGTCACGCGAATATATGGTGCCAAGCTCGGTGGGATAAGATATGTAGACCATGGCGGGACGCACCATGTAGTGATGCGTGTCGTCACGATAGAAATCGGCAATGTAGTCGCGGATGTCACAGGCTCTCAGTTTACCATCATGATTAGGCAACGCCAACACCTTGTGTCCCGTAGCCTCGATCGCACCCGCCTCATGCACGTTGATGTGGGCGGTATCGGTTGCAATCACGCCGTCGTTATGGTCAAGCAGGCGATCGATTACCACGGCATTGGTCTGAGTGCCGCCCTCCAGGAAATAGACTTCGCCGTCATCAATTCCGCAAGCATCAAGAATCATGCGCCTTGCCCCGGCTGTAAACTCGTCACGCCCATAGCCCACGGTGTGCAGGCTGTTGGTTTCATTAAGACGCTTAAGAACCAAGGGATGTGCCCCCGTCATGTAGTCACTGTCAAAATATATCATTTCCAATAAATAATGTTATGCAGTGACAAAAGTAAGCAATTTTTTGCAATGTAACGCATTTATTGCGGCTTACTCTCCTCGACATCAGCATCCGAGGCGGCAAGTTTTTCAAGCTGATCGGGAGTCAGCACGGTGTGCTTGTCGGAGAATCGATACTTATTCAATTCAAGCGGCGACAGCACCTTGGCATCGGTAAGTTCAGGCTTGACTATTCGTTTCATTACTTTCATAATTTATAACCGTATTGTCAAATTGAGGCATAATCCTGTTCAGCAGCAACAGCACCGTCAGGTAGGTGACGCCCAGCACAAAGAACTCTATCCTAAACGGGAAAACGCCTTTGAGCCACCCGCCCGAAAGATAGCAGAAAAACAACAGCCACAACGTAGCCTGTACGCTGACACACAGCGTACACCACTTGTGAGCGCGGAATCGCTGATACCATATACTCCAGAATGTAAACGGGAGGCAGCACACATTACATAACGCAAGATAACGTATCCACTGAGGAAACATGAGCAGAGCAAGCAGGCTTACCGAGAAATAGGCAAACCCGACTTCGCTCCAACTGAAGATGCCGAAGAACTTGGAGGCCTTCATTTCAAGGACACTGTCACATCCTCCCTCCTGAAGGACACCGCACACTCGGTCGGCTGTGGGATTCTTGATTTTAAGCGACTTCTGAAGCAACAGATAGGTCAGATACAGTCCCCCGATGTCAAGGATAGTCAATAGTACGGTAGAGATGTGACGATATATGCCGTTGCTTATCACAAGATATAAGAACAGTGCTATGATACCGCCCCACATCAACCATCCTTTGGCCTTTGTCAGCAGCTCGTCACGGTGATGAGCTGCATAATCGGGCTCAATGGCCTTGTCGCCGGGAAACGCAAGGAACACCATGCCCGACCACACCTTCATGAATTCGCCCAACGACATGGACTCGCTCACGCCTTGCGTCACGTAACTCACGGCAACAGGCGTGACCCGGGTCACGATTACAAATCCGCCCTTGGTACGAGCCAGAAACGGGGTCGACAACTTCATGATCTCCCTCTTGTCGCCAAGCTGCACGCCCTCGCTGTCGACACCATACTGCTGCAACAGCTTCGACAAGCCGAACAACGACTTGAAGGGCATGCTGTTGAATTGTCGGTCAGAGTATTCAACAGTGTGCCTTACGCCCAACTCTTCAAGGAAATCGGAGAATAATGTAGTGCCCGACTTGTGTGACATGGCAGTTGCTGTCAGAGAACCGATTCAATCTTGCTCAGCAGAACTTCGCCCTCCATCTCTCCGCTGTTACGCCACATCTCCTTGCCGTTGCGATAGATGATGAATGTAGGCACCGATTCCACATCGGCTTCACCTGCTTTCGATTTATTCTCGTCAATGTCAAACTGATATACCTTGACGCGTCCCTGGAGCAGCTCTTTCACCTGCTCAACTACCGGCATCATGCGCTGGCAGTGAGGGCACCACGATGCATAAAACTCAACAAGTACTACGGGCTCGCTATTGATAACTTCATTGTAATCCATAAAATCCAATCATTTAAAATTAAACTTATAATTAAAAAATGGATTTACCCGTCGATTGGTTTTGTCATTAACAAAAATTACCCATGCCCTAACATCCTAAGGCAAAAACATTACCTATATAATAAGAACGCGGACCTGATTTCCATGAATGAAAATGAAGCCCGCGCCAATTCGTATAATTATCCGGATGCAAAGTTACTCCATATATACAACCTTCACCATACCTAAAAACAAGTAATTTTACTCCGTTTTCATCACTATATCTAATCAATTCCGATTACTCGGCTCTCACAACCTTGAATTCCGAGCCGGTATATACAAACTCCAGCACATCCATGGCACACAATCGCACGATAATTTCTTCGGCTGTTTCACGGCTTATGTGAGCGCCGTGCATATAGTCGTCAACCGTGGTCATGCCCCACTCGTCAAGATAACGCAACAAAGCCGTTTCGGCATCCGACAGCGAGAATATGCATCCGTCATCGGCCTGCTTGCGCTGCCATGCGCGAACCATAATCGCCGGAGCCACTATGTTTTCATCCTTTACACGATAGTAGGCACGGAACTTTCCATCGATGTCACGTGCAAAAACCGGCCGACGCTCGGCACGCATAATCTCGGCACGCAACACCATTGCCCCACCCTCGACCGAAAAGGCTGTCATCTTCACATCCTGCGGAGGGTGACAATACATCTGAGCCGCCTGTTCGATTACATATATGTCCTCTTCGTTACGAACACCGGCAATGTTACCGTTGTCCTTTACACCTATCAGAAGCCGTCCGCCGTCGTTGTTGGCAAACGCCGATATGGAATGTGCGATTTTGGCCGCATCGGTTATGGCAAACTTAAAGTCCTGATGCTCATGTTCGCCCTCACTGATGAGGCTGTGAATGTAATATTTACCCTTAATCGCCTTTATATCCTTCATCGCACGCCAATAGGTGTCAGTCGGGGTAGTTAAGTTGCTGTGGAGTTATATTGTCGAGAATTTCTTCAAGATACTTAAGGGCTTCCTTCTTGGCCTCGGGAAGATCCATGTAGGTGTAATTGCCGCAGTCACGCGGTGATGCACCGGGAATGTCGCCCTCGAAGTCGGCAATGAAGCGGAATGTTTCCCTCATCAACGGAACAATGTCGGCACTCTCATAGTCGCCGCTAAGCAGCAGATAGTTACCGGTGCGGCATCCCATCGGACCCCAATATATCACCTTGTCACGCCACTGAGGATGATTGCGCAGATAAGTTGCGGCAAGATGCTCAATAGCATGGAGAGCCTTTCCCGACAGAGGTTCCTGACGATTAGGCTCGGTCATGCGTATATCAAATGTTGTAATGACATCGCCCGAAGGCGTGGTATCCTTTCGCGACACATACACACCGCGAAGCAACGTGAGGTGATTAACCTTGAAACTTGCAATTTTTTCCATAAAGATAAGCTGTCTTTAAAGATTAAACAGCAAAGTGTTGAGAATGTTGAATGTGTGCAACGGAGCCGTTTCCCAGAAGTTTTCATACTGTGCGGTATTGTCGTCGCTCTCTCCGGGAGTGTCGCTGATTACGCGAAGACTCACAAAGGGCACCTGCTTGATGTGACACACCTGAGCAATGGCAGCTGACTCCATGTCAACTGCAAGCACATCGGGATAGAGGCTCTTGATGCGTGACACCTCCTCGGGATTGTCGACAAACATATCGCCCGATGCTATAAGGCCTCGCTTTATGTGCTCGTCACGTTCAAGACACGGAAGCTCGATTATCTCGGCGGGAGCGGTGAAGAACTTGGGCATGCCCTGAATCTGGCCCCGCTCGGCACACGGGCCGCACCACACATCATGGTAGGCCACACGCTCGCCCACGACTACATCGAGTATCTTTGCCTCGGAACCGGTACCGCCGGCAACACCGCTGTTGATGATGAGATCGGGACCGAAATTGTCGATCATCGTCAATGCGCCTATCGCAGCGTTGACCTTTCCGATGCCGCACTGCATCACCACCACATCCTTGTCGTGGAGGGTTCCGCAATGAAACACGATGTCATTGACCGTCAATTCACTTTTATCGCTGAGTAGCGGCAGCAGCAGGTTGAGCTCCTTGCTCATGGCCACGATTATACCTATTTTCATAACTCGGCTGTGTTTAATTATGGAGTTTTGTTCATTACGCGAAGTTACTAAAAATCCGTGACAAATCAGAATCGCAATACGAGTTCTACCACTGCCTTGTCGCCGGTGTCGGGTGTAGTCACCGCATCATGATGATAGAAATAACACTCATAGTTGGCGCGAAGGTCGACAAATAGATTCTTGGATCGATAGTAACTTATAGTAGCACCCACCGTAACGCGATTACGGGGAGGATTATCGGTTATGAGCACTCCGTCGTCGTTGCGCTTGCCATTGCTGTGAGCGGTCATGCCGTCAAAGCGGCCCTGAAACGACAATCGGTTGAACACACCGGCCTCTATGGGCATATAGTAACTTGCAAAGAAGTTATAGGCGTGACATGGCTTGTGACTGCTGTTGGTGTAGTGCTTGTACATGTATTCGCCCTCCACAATCCAGCGGTTGGCACTCCAGCTTACGCAGCCATCAATCAGATTGGCACGTATCGAATCGGGAATTACCGACTGAACGCCTGTCGAAAGCTTTACATTGCCAAGTGTATAGGTGGCCTTGCCGGCAAAGGCAAGCGACTTGTTCCATCCCGAATGATCGCCTATGGTAGTGGGGTTGAAGGCTCCGAACTCTACCAAAAGCGGTATCTCGGAGAAGTCGTAGGACAATTTAGCACCTACGGCACGTACATTACACACATCCTTGCCTATGAACGAGCGATTGGCAAAATAGTAACTGTTGGGACCACGGAACGGATCGACACCAAAGGGCATCCTGAACTGTCCGGCCTGAATCGACAATCCCTGCATTATGCGCATTCGCGCCCACACATCAAGAATCTTTATCTTTCCCCTGTCGCAGAAATCGGTATTGATGTAGTAGTTTATCGAAGGCGCAACCATGCCGTCGATGCTGACTCGTGCGTTACGCACCTGAAAACGATAGTCGCCCGACTCCGTTGCCACTTCAAACCGTGAGCGTATAGTTCCGTGTACATTGGGCCGGTAATCGACTTCATCGGCGGCAAACGCATCAAGGCCCACCATAAACATAGCCACAATAGGCAACAACCTGAAAAAAGTAAATCGTATCATAAAATGTTATCTACAAGACCCTGCGAAGTTACCAAAATGTGGTGACTCCCACAAAACAAGTTGAAGGAATGTGACGATTTACCCTCTTTCGTTATATAATTTTTAGATTTATGTCACGATACATCCGATCGTACGACAGCCAATCCATTCATCGCCAAAATCGATAGCCGCTATAGACGGCAGCTATCGCAGCCTGATTTTTCTTATCCGTTTATCCAACTGTTTCGACGTTCAAGCACGGCATTTGACTCCGAAAGGAGCTTGAGAAACTCGACGGCCGAACGCTTACGATAGGAATTTCGCAACGTATGAATACATCCCGTCATGTTGTTGCCTTGGTCCATTATGCGCAACGCCCTCACCTGATTGTCGCCGTAGACGGTAGCTTCCGACAGCACAGTAACGATATCGGTGTTCTTAACCAGTTTCAACAGAATATTCACTTCGTTCAGCTCAATGCGCACCTTGTAGTCAAGCGCCCTGCCTGAAATCAGGGAATCAAATGCGTTACGTGCCTGTAATCCGCACGACGGCAGGGCAAGTTCATAACGCTGAAGGTCGGCAAGACTCACGCTGTCACAATCGGCCAGCGGATGCCCCGGCCTTACTATAGCCGATAGATGCGTGTCAAACAGCACATGCGAGTCGATGTCGTCACGTGTAGTCAACGGCTTGAATGCCAGCACAAAGTCCACATCACGCGCAACGAGCATCGTCATCAGCTCCTCCATTGTCTTGTAGAACACATTCAACTTTATGCGTGGATACTTCTTCATGAATGTTATCACGGTTTCGGTGAGGATGGGACTGAACGAATAGGTGACGCCGATGTTCAACGTGCCCACCGACAGCCCTTTTATATCGGCCAGCCGCTCCTTGCAAGCCTGGGCGGCACTAAGCGCGTCGACAGCCGATGACAGGAGCTCACGCCCCTCCTCGGTGAGGAGTACGCTGTGACTGTTTCGACGGAAGAGTTGCACGCCAAGCTCCGCCTCAAGTTGCTGAATTTGCTGCGACAGCGTGCTTTGCGAAATGGCGAGCTGCTGAGCCGCCTGTGAGAAATTGAGCGTGCGTGCCGCCGTTACATAATATCTAAGTTGTCGTAGTTCCATACGAGATCAATGTTACATTCCTTATATAGTCAACGCGTAGCGCTGAAAGATATTTTCCTGAAAACGAGTATAGGCAACATTTCGCCCACTACCATTGAGAGTATAACAAGCACACACGTGACTCCGTTGAACTCAAAGAGATAAAAATAGTGGGAAAACTCGCTTTCGCATGAGGTTGATAATGCAAGCACAAAGGCTTGTACCGATCGGTAGGCATATATTCCCGGAATCATAGGGAGCAGTGCCGGGAAGCAGAAAGTTTCAGGAGGGCATTTAACTCGCGGAGCCATGATTATCGACATGAGCCCGATGACAAGGGCCCCTGAAAGACTTGCCGACACAATGCCAAGTCCAAGCAGGTTCATCAGGCAATAGCGGCTCACATGCCCCATTGCCGCTATAAGCGCACAATATTTAAACGCCATGCGGGGAGGATTGCTTATAGCAGCGAATCCGATAGCCGCGAGTGCCGCAAACACTCCGTCCTCCAATATATCCAATATGATACTCATTGCTTCAAAACACCTTAAGGTTCATTATGAAAAAAGCACCCGTCAACCCGAGAGCGATGCACGCCGTCAGCAACGCAGCGTCGATGAATCGGCTCAGTGAACAGAGGTAATGCCCTGTCAACAAGTCGCTCACGCTGTTTATATAGGGAATCCCGGGAATCAGATACAACACACTGGTGGCCAACGCAACATCAGGCGTCGACGACAGCGAGAACACATGGCCCGCTGTAGCCGTGACCGCCGAAACGAATGAGCAGAAGAGAAACACCGCCTTGCCGTCGACATGATGCGACATGAGAATGTTTTTCAACGAATACCCCAGCATGGTTGCCAACGCCACTATACCCATAGCCGTCACATCGCCGCCAAAGAGCCGGCAAAACGATGCGTTGGCTATAACCACGAGCCACATCACCTGCCACACATTTACGGGCTTGATGTTGATGATGCGGCCGAAGAGCCGCCTGGCATGACTCATAGAGCAACGGCCCTCGGCGACACGCCAGCTAAGGTTGCTCAAACGTGTGTTTATATTGTAGCTCACCGGCACACTCGTGCGAGCCGTGGAACATTGACACCGCTCTCCGCTACAGTTATCGATCAAGGTGACGACAATGTGCGAGGGCAGTATCATCAGGTCGGCCTTCGCGCCCACGGCATTTGCCATGCGGGCCACATTTCTTGTGATTCGCTCACACGTGGCACCGCATCCGAGCATATATGACGCATAGTCGCCTAAAAAGCGGCAATCGTCGTCACGTGAAGAGGCACCGTTATTCATAGTCGTCACAGTCGTCGTCATCATAGTAACGGTCATTATGCTCAATCTCAATAAAACGATGCTTCAATCCCGGAAGCAAATTTTCTTCGTGATACAGGTAGTAGAAAATCAATCCCAGTACGACTGCACCTACAATAACAATCCATAGAATCTTAGTCGTCATCATAAACTGTCAAATTTTTTAATCGCACAAAATAACATCATTCTCACGAACAAAGTTATGTGCCGATTACGCTTTGTTTCGATAGCCGTGATTGACAATTTCGATTAATAAACAAAGCCACCGCCATAATTGATGATTACGGCGGTGGCGGTGAACTATTTTATCGCAGAAAGGTTATTAGATGTAGAGAAGGTATTTTTCTGGCTTTATTAAAAAGCCAAATCCCAAAATTAAGATAGCCTTCTCCGCCCCCTTCCCCAATTACGGGGGAGGTGGCTCTTTTTATATAGGTATGCCATTACTTGGCGGCACTCCAGTGCTTCTCAAGACGAGCCTTCTCCTCAGCAGTAATGGGGATGATCGATCCGTGCTTGGGCGATGTGAAGTTGGTGATTTTCATCACGCCCTCATTGAAATGTCCGAGATTTTTGAATGTCTTGAAGTCGGTAGTTTCAGCAAATCCGAAGTTATTGGGACGAATGCTGAAAATGTCATACATCAGCACCCACTTGTCTTCACCTATGCGCTTCCACACATTGGGAGCCTCGCAGGCACCGTCCTCAAAGTCAACCTGGTCGGGAAGATATTCCCAGGGGCCGTTCACATTGTCGGAATAGGCGATTTTAATTCCACCGGGTTTTTCCTGTGCAACGTAAGCCATGCACCAGCGTCCGTCGGGCATACGTGAAATGTCGGCATCAAGCACCTCGATGTTCTCGTCGGGATACTCCATCAGAAGCTTTGGCTCGGTAACAAGAGTAGTGAAGTCGTCGTCGGTATAAGCATAGTAGAGCTTTGAGCCTCCGTTACCCATTCTCGATGTAAAGTAAATCATCATCTTACCCTCAACCGGGTCATATATAGTTTCGGGAGCCCATATACAGCCGGCATTGCCAAACTTCTCGGGATAAGTCTTGTCGATGCGCATGTTGCTGCGTGTCCAGTTGATCAGGTCGTAGGACTTCATCATTACAAGAGCCTGGTTGTTACCCCAGCCGTAGTCCTCGGCAGGACGGTCCCACTGAGTTTCACGCAATCCACGCTGCTTTGCAAATATGTGCAGGTCGGTCATGGCAAGATAGAATGCGCCATCGGGGCCACGTGAGATGTGCGGGTCGCGCACACCCTTCTGCTCGGCGATTGTGTCACCGGCTATTATGGGCTTGCCGTCGTTGAGCACGGTGAATGTGTAGCCGTCATCGCTCGTTGCCATGAAAAGGCCATGAGTGGGGTCGCTGAAGAATACAAACAGATAGGCGCTCATTTCATCCTCCGTCGGCGCATGACGGTCGGCTGCCTTGGCTCCGAATGCCAAGAGGCACAAGAGTGCCAATGCAAGACTGTGTAGTGATTTCATGTTTCTTACTTTTTAGTTTATTAGGTTAAACGATTTTGGTTGAATATGCAAATGTAATGATTTTATTCATGCAAATTGACTTATCTTCACTTTTTATGTTAAAAAACAAAACCTTAACCCCATCAGCAGGCACCGGCCGACAAAGTAAGACCTCATTCCACAAACGTTTGTTAAGAGCAGTTCCATTTTATTTCGCTAACTTTGCAAAAAGCATGAAAGTAATACGTAACGACATAATCCCATTCGGTAAAGGCTACGGAGCCATCAACCTGTTCGGCATTCTGTTTGCCAAGCACAACATGACCGTGACTCCCGAAGTCATCAACCACGAGATGATCCATTCCCGGCAGATGCGCGAGCTGCTCTACCTGCCCTTCTACATCATCTATGTCATCGAATGGCTTATAAACATTGTGCGTTACGGAGGCAATACACGAAGAGCCTACTACAACATCGCATTTGAACGCGAAGCCTACCGTCACGGCAACGACCTCGACTACCTTAGTCATCGCCGTCACTTCGCCCAATGGCGCAAACAGTAGTCATTGCACAAAAAAAGCCGAACCACCCTAAAGCGGTCCGGCATATATAAGCGGTACAAATCAAAATCAACGTATGAGAGCACGGCCGGCCCAAACAAGGAGCACACCGAGTACAACGCTCGCTGCAAGGTAAAGCACACATGTCGACCACTCACCCTTGCTGCCCAGAACCCACATGTCATCGGCAAATGAAGAGAATGTAGTGAACCCGCCGCAGAATCCGGTAATCAACAGCACGTTTTCGCCCGGAGTCATGACATGAGCCTTTTCAAGAAGACCGAAAAACAATCCGATGATAAAACAGCCTATGATATTCACCATGAATGTACCCAGCGGGAAAGCGCCATGAAACATTCCAGAGCACCATTTCCCTATGAGATAACGGCCACAGGTGCCTACAAATCCACCCGCTCCTGCAATTAACATCGCCTTAATCATAATCTATAGTATTTATAAGTTATAAAATAAATTCTCATTAAAATAAATTCAATATTTTCAACGAACTTCGGCATATTATAGTTCAAAACTAACCGAAATTATTAACATTATATCTAAAATTTAACATTTGCTCCTGATTATAAATATTTTTGCTTCCATTTTTAATAATAATTATTATGATATTGCAATATTTTAGATTATCTTTGCTAAATACACTATTGGAAGTTTTTTACCAAATCAAACTAATCATTAATATTTCCACATAAATGTTTGACCACAAAGCAAATAACGGGAACGGCAATTTTTATAGCCGCTCTAATTCCCCTCAAAACGGCACTATCGTGCCCGAAATGCACAATAAGAATGCCGGAAGCAATCCAAACGACCCGATGCGTCCCATTGGACCGGCCAACACTCAATATGAAAGGCCGGTAGTAGGATTCCTATACTCAATATCGCGTAAAGGAGTGGGCGAATACTGGCCTCTGCACCCCGGCACCAACACAATAGGCCGCAACGAAGGATGTGACATCGTGCTGAAAGAAGCCACCGTATCAGGCGAACACGCATTGTTGCAAATCAAGCAGATGGAATCGACCGGTGAGATTCTCGCGCAAATCAAGGACGCAGGCTCGGCCAACGGAGTATGGGTCGACAACAACGAGCTACGATTTGACTACTTCCAGTGCGAAAGCGGCAACATCCTGCGCATAGGCAAAAACTACTCGCTGCTGCTTATCCTTATAAACGCCAAGGAACACGGGCTGTCGGTGGCCGAAGAGTTTATCCCGACCGAAACATCAGGACCGATTCCCCCGATTCCAGGTGACAACAGCGACAAAACAGGAGGCTTCTACGACCACACCAACCGCAATACCGGCGGCACCGTGGGCATGGACGACGGAACATCAGGATTCAACGCAGGAGGCACCCAATTCCTCTAACTGAAACCCACAACGACATTAGCGGGCACATGAGCCACCGGGATGTGGCTTCACGTGTCATATCATTTCATTGACCAACATCATCCCAATTACCGATCATGGCAAAAATAATCATTCAAAGCTCCGAAGACAAGCTAAACGGGATACACTACGAAGTCGACACCAACCAGCAACCTCTTGGCGTAGGTGGTATGGGCCAGGTGTTTAAGGGAACGCGCATAGACTCCCGCACGGGAGTGGCTCGCGATGTAGCTATCAAATTCCTCTTTGACGACCTGTCGGCAGGAGCAATCGAACGCGCCCAACGCGAAGCATCTATACGAATAAGCAATGAGAACCTCATCGAGATGTTCGGCTTCATCACCGTCGAGGAGCCTGTAGGCAACGGCGGAGTGTGCAAGCGCTACCACGTAGTAAGCGAACTCCTGAACGGCGTGATGCTCCAGGACCTGCTTGAAGGCAACATCGTCGACAAGCAAGGACAAGAGGTACCCTATGCAAGTCAGCTTTATGAACTGGCACAAAACGACCGCACTAAATTTGCCCTCGACATTTCCATAAATGTACTGTCGGGAATCATGGCACTGCACGACAAGGGATACATACATCGCGACATCGACCCGAGCAACATATTCGTGACTTCCGATGGAAAGATAAAGATAATCGACTTCGGAATAGCAAAGCAAATAAATACACTCGGCACCCAGGACCGTCAGCTGACAACCGCCGGACAGTTCATGGGGAAAGCCGCCTACGCTGCTCCCGAACTCGTAGTGGGCGATGTCGTGCACCAAAATGCTACGACCGACATTTACGCCATAGGCATAATGCTGTTCCAGCTGCTCACAGGGCGCACCCCGTTTGAAGGAGCCACACATGAAGTCCTCGACATGCAGCTGCACAAGAGCATCCCGTTGAAGGACATCCGGAACAAGGAGCTGCGCAAAATAATCCAAAAAGCGACAGCCAAGAAGCAGAGCGACCGCTATCAGTCGGCCGCCGAATTCCGCGTGGCGCTTGAGAACATAGCTCGCAATCCCGCCCCAAAGCCCAAGCTTAATTTCGCAGTGATAGGCTCGGCCGCCGCAGCCGTAATTGCGCTCGTCATAGGCGTAGCGGTTATGTCGGGAGGCGGTTCTTCCGACGAGCAGGCCGAAAACACTACAACCGTTGAAGATATTGCAGCCATCGAGCCGGCAAAGCCCGCCAAGCCCTACTCCATCAACGATCCCGTGACCAAGGACAACGCGCAGGAGGCAGTTGAAAAAATCATGAGCGACGAAACCATCGGATTTGACCAGGCCAACAACGCCCTGCAGCAGGTCATAGCCCTCGGCGGTCCCACGGCATCGGAAGCCGCATGGATTTCAGGACGACTCTATGCGGGCGACGACAAGGCCCTCCCCGGGAAATCCTACTCCGAACCGGCCTCTCCGCAAAAGGCATTTGAGATGAACAGCCTCGCCCTGCAGCTCGACAGCACCAATGTGCGTGCACTGTTTGAGATGGGACAAGCCTACCACGCCGGCGAAAGCCGCACCGGAGGCATGGTTGTGCGCGACCTCGACAAGGCCGCTTACTTCTATAACAAGTGCATCGACCAAGCCCGCAAAAACGGCGACATGGAGTTTATCAACAAAGCTACAATACGCCTTGAGCAGATAAAATAAACGCATCTCGACACCATGACCCCAATAGTCCAACAAGGCAATCGGATATATCTTACGGTAGGGCGCGACATCTACTGGTATGACATAACCTCGCGCCCGCTCGGAAGCGGAGCCATGGGCACGGTATTCCTTGGCCGAAACCTCAACAACAACCATGACCTTGTGGCGATAAAGCTGGTCAAGGCCGAATATGCATCCATCCCCACCGTGCGCCGACGGGCCCGACAGGAAGGAAGCCTGCAATACGGCCACAACCACCTCATCGAGATGCTCGGCTACTGCGAAAACCATCCGGTCGAAGGCCCTCTCTTCATCGTGAGCAAATACATAAGAGGCATAACGCTCGACGACCATGTCGTGGACAACCTCAATCACCTGCCCGACAGGATAAACAAGATAATCGCCACGGCGTTTCCCGTGCTCGAGGCCCTGTCCTATCTGCACAAGAAAAACATCGTGCATCTCGACATAAAGCCGTCAAACATCATGGTGGAAACAGGCAACTGCAACATTCGACTGATGGACCTCGGCATTTGCAACGTGCGCAGCGCCACCGAGATAACATCGGCAGGCATTCTCGGCACGCCGGGATATGCCGCGCCCGAGCAGTACGTAAAACCCGGTGAGCCGCTCGACATCGACCCGCGCACCGACCTTTACGAGCTCGCCGTGACCTATTACGAGCTGTTAGGAGGCGACAAATCACTGACCAACCGTCAGGGCGACGACAATCCTCCGGCAATTCCCGGTGTCCCCAAGCCCATAATGCAAGTGCTCTACAAGGCTCTGCGCAAGTCGCGCGACGACCGATATCCCTCGGCCGACGCCATGATTGCAGCGTTACGCAATGCTCTCGCACCCGCCAAGCCATGGTATGTTCGCCTGTTTCAAAGTTAATCCTATAGAACTCATTATCATACACAATCGTAAATAATGGTACAATTCAACACAAAATATCCGGCTGAAGGCTACGCCGAGTCACGAATCGGCGGACGCAGCGAGAACCAGGACACCTGTGCCTATGTCGACACTCCGCTGGGACTTCTGGTTCTTGTGTGCGACGGAATGGGCGGAGGTCCCGGCGGAAAGACAGCGTCGATGCTCGCCGCCAAGACCATTTCCGACACTCTCCTCGCCACGAAGCCCGACGACGACCGCGAGCTGATGATCCTCAAGTCCGTCAAAGCCGCGCATAAAGCACTTCTCGATGCAGTAGAGGCCAATCCACAGCTAAAAGGGATGGGCACAACCGTTACGCTGCTGCTCCTCAACGAACAGTCGGCGATGGTGGCCCACGTAGGCGACAGCCGAATATACCAATTCCGCAACGGACACCGCGTATTCCGCACAACCGACCACTCTATGGTAATGGACATGGTGAAGCTGAAGCGCATCAACGAAGAGCAGGCGCGCGTGCATCCGCAGTCCAATGTCATCACTCGTGCACTCGGACACGGCGAAAGCCCCGTCCCCGACATCGAGGAGCTTCCCTACCTTAAAGGCGACCGTTTTGTGCTGTGCACCGACGGTATATGGGGAGCCATGCCCGAAAAAGAGCTTATAAAGATAATAGGAGGTGTGAGCAATCCTGCCGGAGCCGTTGAAGAAGCAGTCGTGAAAATCGACGACATCGGCGCAAGCGAAGGCGGTCACCACGACAACCTCACAATAGCCATAGTAAATACAACTTCTAACTCTATATTGAAAATTCCCATGTCACCAACTGTGAAAAAGCTGTTGATAGCACTTGCCGCCATTGCGGCCGTCAGCGTAATACTTAACATCGTACTGCTTACCCGAGGCTCAGGCAAGGATAAGGAGAAGCAGGAAACGCCGGTGACGGTAACTGCCCCGGCACAAATCGAGCAGGCAACAATCGACTCAATAATAGAGGTGAGAATGCGCGAGCTTGAAGCCAAGAATCGTGAGCAGCTCGACCAAATCGACAAGATGCTTAAGGACAAGAAGGTTGAGGAAGCCACCAAGTCAATAGGCAACTCTCTTGAAAACCTCAAGGTGCTCGAAAAACTCGATCAGCTTATCGCCCAGCTCAACACGCTCATGGAAATGAAAGCGGGCAAGGACAAAAAGGCTGAAATAAACAAAACCATCAACCAAGTGAAGGAACTCACCCCGCAGCTCGAAGCATTGAAAGTGCCTCAGGCCGACATCAATTATGTAGTCACCGAACTGGGCAAGGAAATATGCACCCGCAATCCGTCGGAAAAAGGCGTTAAGGGTCAATATACATTAATAACCAAGCGCATGCGTCAGATACAAAGCGCTATCCGCACTCATTAATCACAACATCCAATCATGAAAGTAATTACCATAGGACGCGACCCCGAATGCAATATCGTGCTCGATGACAACCTAATAAGCCGCCGACACGCAGTGTTGCGCCTCCACGGCACCGGAAAAATCGAGATTATCGACTATAGCAGCAACGGAACGTTTATCAACGGCACCCGAATCGTAAGCAACACCCCATTAAAGATACATCGCAAGGACGCAGTGTCATTTGCTCATGCCAAGACCCTTGACTGGAGCCAGATTCCCGACCCGTCACGTAAGCCTCGCATGATCATCATCATTGTGTTCATTGCTTCGGTGCTCGTTACTATTGCAGGAATCGTAGTTTCGCATCTGCCGGCAAGTAAATCCGACTCAGGTGCATCACAGGGCATCGAGGTCTATGAAAATACCGAGCAACCCGCTCAGGGCAACGGCAATGCTACCGCCAAGCCCGACGGCACAACCGCCCAACCTGAAAAACCTAATCAGGAAGAAGCATCGTCAAGCGACATAAAACTGGCTCCCGACTCTCGCATTCTCAATGAAGTCGACCGCAAGAAGCGCGAACAGATTGAACGCGAGAAGAAGAAAAAAGAGGAGGAGGCCAAGCGCAAGCAGGAAGCTGAAGCAAAGGCCAAGAAAGAGGCCGAAGCTGCAAAAGCCAAGAAGGAGCCCACGCGCCGTCGCGGCACAATGTAACAATGAAAAAACAAAATAAACCAATAACATAAAAAAGCTATGAAACTTTTTAAAATCGGCAGCAACTCAAAGTGTGACATAGTGCTCAATTCGCCCTATGTAAGCGGACTTCATGCCGAACTCACTTCTCTACCTGAAGGCAACTTCATCCTGGAGGACAAAAACAGCACCAACGGAACGACCGTAAACGGTAAAAAAATCGAAGGCGCTAAGGAAATAACAGTAGTAAGAGGCGACAAAATCGTATTCGGCGACACGCCTTTGAACTGGAATGCCATTCCTCAGCATGAAAAATTCACTGATTGCAAAAAGGTTCTCAACATCGGCTCCAACTTCCGTAACGAGCTTCAGATTACCGATCCCTATGTAAGCCGTTATCATGCCATCCTGAAAATCGACAAGAATGGCAAGCCCTACATCAAGGACCTCAAGAGCAAGAACGGAGTGCTGCTTAACGGAATAAAGATACCCGCCAATCAATGGGTGCCCATAAAGTATAAAGACACTGTAAACCTTGGCAACATCGACATCACCGACCAAATCAAGGGAGTGATTCCCGTTCCGTGCCCATGGCTTAAGATTGTAGCTGCCGTGGTTATCGCAGCGGCTGTACTGGTAGGCGGATATTTCGGATACAGGGCTCTTAACGGAACCGAGATCGGCCTTGGCGGTGCCAAACCTACCATCGCCGATGTTCGCACCTCGGTAGTATACGTGACTGCATCATTCCAGCTGAATACCCGCTTTGAAGACTGCCCGATACATCCTGAAATATGGAATGCCGTCATAAGGGCCCATTATCCCAACATCGGCAACTGTGACACCGGCGAACTTCCCGTACAGATTCAAAGCTATAGCGCAACAGCGTTCTTCCTTGACCGCGAAGGTCGCATGGCAACCAACCGCCATGTAGCGTCGCCGTGGGAGCTTGAATACCTCCCGGCAAGTGAAAGAGCTGAGATTAGAACCGAAATGGAGAAAATGGTCAATGAGCAACTGCCTCTTGAAATCAACCAAGTGGGACGTGACCTTGTCGACACCTACAATGCGGCCTATCAGATGAGTCCGACCAAATTCATGCTTTGGGGCATGATCTATACCCAGGCCCAGAATCTCTACGCACAAGGCAAGATTTCCGATTTTTACGGCTACATCGACTCCCTTATTCGTCAGCTTAAGAACTGCAAGCGATCAATCACCGGCAATATGCTCTCGATATCGGTAGGATATGCAGGCATCAACTATACTCATGAGGATGAATACGACCGTTGCGATGTTGTCGCCGTGTCGCCTTCCGACGATATGGACATAGCTATCCTGCAGCTCAACAAGAAGCGCACTCCCGACATTGTCAAGTTTGTATTCTCACCCGAGAACTTCTTTACCGGCACTCTCGAACCACAGAAAGACAAGCTCATGTGGATCGGCTATCCTCGCGGCAATATGATGGCTCGCGACCAGATAACCCACTCAATCGAGCCTCAGATACGCAACACAGTTTGCTCAAAGGTTCCGAGCAAATACTCATTTGAGTTCCAGGGCGAATCACTTGGAGGAGCCAGTGGCTCACCCATCTTCAATGCCGAAACATTCCAGCTCGTAGGTGTACTGTGGGGTGGATACACCACCGGTGCCACTTACGGTCTTGCCTGCCAGGCCAAGTATCTTAAGCGATTGTATGACGAAGAAGTAGGTAATATATGATAAAGCGTCTGTTACTTTTTACTATTCTAATAACTGCAGCAGTTTCGGTCAGCGCCGAAACTGCTGTATGGTCAGTATTGCCCGAGTACAACGGCATCACCCGTCTTAGTGACGACCTGTTTATCGTCGAGAAAGGTGCGCGCTCGGCAATAATCGATGCAAGCGGCAAGGAGGTCATACCCATGACACTCGACTCCATCACCCCCATGGTCGACGGCAAGTCGCTCCTGCTCACCCGCGACGGCAATGACTTCCGTCTGCGTAGCATTATATTCGAGAATCAGCGCATAGTCAATGTCGACGGCGAATACTTTGTAGGCGACTATCCCTTCTTCTCCGAAGGCATGCTCCCCGTCTACAACAAAAAGGGCTACTATGGTTACATCGACGATGAAGGTCGACTCGCGATTGAGTTCAAATACCGCAACATCCATCCATTTTCCGAAGGACTTGCATCGGTAAGCAAAGTATCGACAGGAATGCTCGGTTCAGTAAAAAACAAGGTCAGCGACCTTGCCAATAACATTACAAAGCGAAAGACACGCGTCTACTTCATTGACATGCACGGAAAAGAGCTTAAGCTCCAGAAGGACATAGGCAACATAACGATGGGTAGTACGTTTCTCAACGGCGAAAGCGTTGTGGAGGACACAAAGGGCAACTTTTTCGTCATCAATACACAAGGACGAATGATAAAGCGCCTTGGCAATGAGGATCTCACCTTCGACGACCGATATTCGGTAGTGAGCGATGACGATGTCGCACAACCTGTAAAGGCCTCGGGACCGCAACCCTTCTTCGACAACCGTAAATACGGCTATCGCTCGACTAAGGGAAGTGTAGTAGTCGTGCCCCAGTTCAATTACGCCTACCCGTTTGAAAACGGCCACGCAATCGTAAAGAGCGGTGCCTTTTGGGGAATTTTGGCTTTGAGCGACGGCAAATTCGATGTGACAAAACGCATCGTCGTAAAACGCCGAAAAAATGTCGACGAAGTTGTTGAATACAATGTCACCGTTCCCGCCGGATATGCCGACACACCGCTGTCGATGGTAATAGATGCCGACGGACAGAAGACCGAGGAAACCTCGGAATCAGGAGCCACGCGACAATTCAAGATAAAGACTCCGGAATCTGACTACAAGCTCTATCTAATGTCGTCCAACCTGATTCTGTGGTCGGCCAATGAGGATGTGCAGACCAGAATGGAAACAGCCGACATGATGCGCATTTCGGTTTCAAAAAGTTCAAAGGCCGACAAAAACGACCGCGCACCCATAACCGTACGCATCAGCAACCCCACCGACGATGAAGTGACGATCGAAGTGAAGGTAACCGGTGAAAATCTCACCCCGGTCACCAAGACTTTGACCATCCCCGAAAAATCATCTCGCTCGATATCTACCGCCTTCAACAATGTCACTGTGGCTTCATCCAAAACAGTAGCAGTGAGCATCGAGGGAAAGACATCGTACTTCAAGGTGAATCCCGTCACTCCATTTTTTGTAGATTTTTAAACTTATTCAAAACATGAAGACAATATTACCCGTAATAACACTGGCATTGGCCACCTCGGTTGCTTTTGCCGCCGACTTTGACGATGCGCTCAACTATGAAACCATCACATTGAAAAGCGGCGATAAAGTGTCGGGCTACATTGTTAGTCAGAATAACTCGGAGTTCTTCACGTTCAAGCCGGTGGAACAGTATGTCGAAGCTGATACGTGTATCGCCGACACGGCAGTTGTAGAGGTAGTGCCGCTTGACATGACGGTAGCCGATTCAACTGTGGTTGAGTGCGACAGCGTGGCCGAGGTCGTCGTCGAGCCTGTCGATTTCTCATTGGTCGATTCAGTGGAAGTTGTCGAGGCGGTTGACAATCCGTCGGAAATCCGATTGAATTGGGACGATGTAAACTATATCGAGCGCAACACCTCGCTGGGCGGCATACTCGATGTAATAGTGCTTGGCGACAACACTGAGTATGTAGGTTACATCATCCGCAACAACCCCGTAAGCGGCATCCGATTCAAGACACTCGACAACAAAGTCCACATGTTGAAATGGGATGACATCGTCATCTACAGCCGCCGTCCGCTCGACCCCGAAAAGTCCATTTTGAGTCAAAGCCCCCTCATTTCGACCTACACATTTGCCGGATTGAAACCCCTTGAGGGACTTATCGTGGAGCAAGACTACGAAACTGGACTTATAACCATAGAAACAGCCGACGGCTCGGTTCAGCGCAATTCGGCAAGAATCACCAACATAACCAACAGGCCCAACGAAAACCTATACACTCCTAAACGCAAAACTACCAAGCGCAGAGCGGTGTATTGATTGCCATTGATTATAAAGAGATCTAAATTCAATATCAGAGAGAGAGAGAAGGGCGCAGCTGCATCACGAGCGGTTGCGCTCTTTTTTTAATTGCCCCCATTCCAACATAAATATGTCGTAGAGTGTTTTTTCAATAGGACAATTTTAAAACACATAAGCCATGACTGATATAAAAATCAAAAGAGCCTATGAAGAAGCCGCTCCTGCCGACGGCTACAGAATACTTGTCGACCGATTGTGGCCCCGTGGAGTCAGCCACGAAAGACTTGACTGTAAACAATGGGCCAAGAACATCGCGCCTTCAAACGATCTGCGCGAATGGTTTCACGAGGACCCCGACCATCGTTGGAATGAATTCATGACGCGTTATCGCGATGAATTGAAGGCATCGCCCGACTTCGTTCCGTTTGTAAATGAAATATCGCAATATCCGATTGTAACTTTTGTGTACGGGGCACATGACGAGCTCCACAACAACGCAGTAATTCTGCGCGATGAGTGCATTGTGGCACTTGACATAACGCCGATTAACAAAATTAATGAAAATATTGTTTGATTGAGTTATAATAACTAAATTTGTACATTCCGCTCCTGTGAGCCTTTTAACTTTAAACCATCATTATAAATACCGCGACAATGAAGAAAATAATTTTGTCATGTGCCTGTGCCATGCTGCTTGCATTTCCCATGGAGGCACAGAAAAAAAGCGCAGTTTCATTCGACTCCTATGAATGGAACTTTGGCAAAGTGAATGCAGCCGAGGGGGCTGTATGCCACACTTTTAAGTTAAAAAACAAATCAAAGGAACCGGTAAGCATCAGCAAGGCCATACCAAGCTGCGAATGCATATCGGCACAATACCCCACCACCCCGATTGCTCCGGGAAGCACCGCCGAGGTGATGGTGGTGTTCACTCCCGCCAAATCCATCGGCAAAAGCTTCCGCAGCGTGGAGCTTCTCGACGACAAGGGCAAGACTCTTGGCGCACTGTCGGTAGAGGCCGTAGTAAACGAAGGAGCGACACCAGCCACCTATTATCCGTTCCGCAATCCGCAGTTATCCAACGAGGAGCGTGTTGAAAACCTCATTTCACTGCTCACCCCTGAAGAAAAAGTGGGTTTGATGATGAATAAGTCGATATCGGTCGACCGCCTCGGCATCCCCTCCTATAACTGGTGGAGCGAAGCATGCCACGGAGTGCGTCAGGACGGCTACACCGTATATCCGCAGCCAATCGGCATGGCCTCGGCTTTCAGCCCCGAGCTGGTCTATAACGTATTCTCAACCGTTTCCGATGAGGCAAGAGCCAATTGGAACCGTTCCGATCATGACATATTCAATGTGCCAATGGGAGTAACCTATTACCCCGGCAATCCCGAACTCACATTCTGGTGCCCTAATGTCAACATATTCCGCGACCCTCGTTGGGGACGAGGACAGGAAACCTGCGGAGAGGACCCCTACTTGAACGCAGTATTGGGAGTGCAGACCGTGCTTGGAATGCAGGGCAACGACGACCGTTACTTCAAGACTCATGCTTGTGCCAAGCACTATGCCGTACACAGCGGGCCCGAACCTTTGCGTCACACCTACAATGCTTCGGTATCGATGCGTGACCTGTGGGAAACCTATCTCCCCGCCTTCAAGGCATTGGTCCAGAAAGGCAACGTGCGCGAAGTGATGTGTGCCTACAACCGTTACGAAGGAAAGCCTTGCTGCACAAGCGACCGATTGCTCGTCGACATCCTTCGCCGCAAGTGGGGATATGACGCAATCGTATTGACCGACTGCGACGCCATCAATAATTTCTACAACAAGGGACAGCATGAAACTCATCCCGATCCCCTCTCGGCATCGGTCGACGCAGTGCTCAACGGCACCGACCTGGAGTGTGGAAAGGTGTTCATGGTACTCACTGAAGCCCTGGATAAAGGAATGTTGGATGAGAGCGTTCTCGACGACCATCTGCGCAAAACACTCTTGGGACGCTTTGAGCTCGGTATGTTTGACCCCGCCGAGATGATCCCGTGGAACAACCTCGGTCCTGATGTAATCAGCAGTGAAAGCAACCATGAACTTGCTGTACAGGCCGCTCGCGAATCAATGGTGCTGCTTGAAAACAACGGTGTGCTTCCGCTCTCGAAAGACATCAAGACAATCGCCGTTGTTGGCCCGAATGCCGACGACACTTCAATGCTCAACGGCAACTATGGCGGTACACCCACCGAAGCTCACACCCGCTCGTTGCTCGAAGGTATACGCGCTGCATTGCCCGACACCAAGGTCATCTATCAAAAAGCTTGCGAGCTGGCCGACGAATACAATACAATACCCCATCTGCAGGAATTTAATGACGGCAAAGGTGTGCTCGTAGAGTTCTACAACAACGACAACTTGAGCGGACAGCCTGCAAAGACCGACTACTACAACAAGATTGATTTCTCGACATTCGGAGCATGGGGATTTGCCCAGGGCGTAAGCAAGGACACAATCTCAGTAAGAATATCGGGCAGCTACAAGGCTCCCTTTACCGGCGATATGCAATACACTCTCGCAACCGACAACGGATACGTACTCAAAATCAACGGTGAGGTTGTCGACAGCGTAGCCGCAGGCTCATCACGACGCGGATTCGGTCGCGGTGCCGTCGACTATAAGTCATTCCCCGTAAAGGAAGGCGAAACCTACGATGTAATCATCGAATACAAGCATGGCAAGTCCAACTTCGCAATGTTGCGCGGCGACATCTGCCAGCGTCAGTTGGTTGAATTTGACGATGTAGCCGATGCTGTCAAGGATGCCGACGCAATAATTGTCATAGGCGGTATCTCGGCTCGCATGGAAGGTGAAGGCGGCGACAAAGCCGACATCGAGCTTCCCAAGGTTCAGCAGCGACTGCTGCGCGCAATGCACGCCACAGGCAAGCCCGTCGTAATGGTCAACTGCTCGGGATCGGCAATCGCGTTCGGCAGTGTGGAAGGACAATATGACGCTCTGCTTCAGGCATGGTATCCCGGACAGGGTGGTTCGCAGGCTTTGGCCGAAGTGCTCCTCGGCGACTATAACCCCGGCGGAAAACTTCCCGTTACGTTCTATCGCTCCAACGACGACCTGCCCGACTTCCTCGACTACAGCATGGACAATCGCACCTACCGTTACTTCCGCGGCAAGGCTCAATATCCTTTCGGTCACGGACTCTCCTACACCAGCTTCGATTATGGAAAGGGTCGTCTGTCAAAGTCATCGATGAAGTCCGACGGCAAAGTTACGCTCACAGTGCCTGTGACAAACACCGGCGACCGCAAGGGCGATGAAATCGTACAGGTCTATGTCAAGGCTTTGGACTATCCTGAAGCTCCCATCAAGTCGCTTCGCGGATTCCAGAAGCTCTCTTTGGCACCCGGCGAAACAGCAAAGGCTTCGATAACTCTCGACGGCGAGGCATTTGAATACTACGATCCCTCTATCGACGAACTGTCGACCCGCCCGGGACGCTATCAGATTCTCTACGGATGCTCGTCACGTGACGAAGATTTGCAGTCTATCGACTTTGTAGTGAAGTAACAATTCACTTTTTATAACAACACAGTCCCGTATCGACACCGGACATCGCGGAGGTCGATACGGGATTTTTTCGTAACTTTGCGCCATGGCAGAAGTAATAAAATTACCGGCTTCACAAAATCCACGTGTGCCGGAACCCCGATTCCCATTCCGTCATCTGGTGCCGCTACAAATGCGGTTCAACGACATCGACATGCTCGGTCACCTGAACAACGGAGTGTATATAGCGTTTTTCGATCTTGGCAAGAGCCGTTACTTCCTCGACATAATGCCCGATGGCGTCGACTGGAAGCACATCAACATTGTGGTCGCAAACATAAACTGCGACTTCCATGCGCCCACCTATATATATGAAGAAATCGGTGTGGTGACAACCGTTACCGAAATGGGCGAAAAAAGTTTCGTCATGGAACAGCGCATCGTCAACACCAAAAGCGGCGAAGTAAAGTGCGTAGGGCGAACAGTCATGGTGGGATTTGACATCGCCACGGGACATTCGGCTCCTATCGAACAGAAATGGATTGACGCAATTGAACGTTACGAAGGACGAAAACTTTAAGATGAAGCGAACTCTCTACGTAACCGACATGGACGGCACCCTGCTCGACGACAACAGCAGGGTAAGCCCCGAATCGGCCGAAATAATAACCGACCTTACACGACGGGGCGCCTTGATAACCGTTGCCACAGCCCGCACTCCGGCCACGGTAAATCCGCTGCTTACCCACACCGTGACATCGCTTCCGGCAATAGTCATGACCGGAGCCACACTGTGGGACCGCAACACGATGCGTTACATCGACACCCGCTTCATATCGCCCGAAACATCACGGCTCATACGCGCTGCCGCCGACCGTCACGGTGTAAATCCGTTCATATACACATTCGACGACAAAGGCATGCTCACAGTCTACCACAACGGCGAGCGAAGCATCCACGACGACAAGTTCATAAACGAGCGCATGAATCTACCCCTCAAACGCTTCCACATCGATGAACCGGCGGGAATGAATCAGTCAATCCCCAACACCGTACTCTTCTTCGCCATGGGACCATGCCAACGCATAAATGCTCTTGCCGACGACCTTCGTCGGTCAATCGACTGCTCGGTCAGCAACTATGTCGACATCTTCGGCAAGGATGTGGGCATCATCGAGATATTCGCGCCCGAAGTGAGCAAGGCCAATGCCGTGAAGCGTCTTGCACGTGACATCAACGCCGACCGCATAGTCGTGTTCGGCGACAATCTCAACGACCTCCCCATGATGCGGATAGCCGACCTGTCGGTTGCCGTGGACAACGCATTGCCCGAAGTGAAAAATGCCGCATCGACAGTCATCGGGCCCAACACCTCCCACTCGGTAGCCCGATTCATAGCCGAAGACTTCGAGCGAATGCAATAATACTCACGGCTCAGCCGTTGTTATTACATCATGGCCGACATTTACGACAAGCGACGCTACGGCACAATGGCATTTCTTGCCGTTGCAATAGCTCTTGTCACAATATTCCTCTACATCTCCAACCGAATCGTACGCGAGCTTGCCTCCCAGGAGCGCGAGCGCATGGAGATATGGGCCGACGCCACGAAAGCAATCGTCGCCCCCGAAACCGACAACAGCGACATCGCCCTTCCCGGCTCGGCCGACATCGATTTCCTGCTACGCATAATCGAAGGCAACCGCAACATCCCCGTATTGCTCACCGACAGCGACGACAACATCCTACTCTACCGCAACTTCAATCTGCCGGAGCCGGTCGACACTCTTCATCCCTACTCTATCTCTGAAAAAAACAGCAAGTACCTCAACGACAAACTTGCCTCGATGAAGAAAACCAACAACATCATACACATCACCATCTCGCCCGACAACGAGCAGATGCTATACTACGAGGACAGCCGACTGTTGAAAATGCTCAACTATTTCCCCTACATCATGCTGGTTATAATGCTGCTCTTCATCTCCGTCGTCTACTATGCCGTGACATCCACCAAAAAGGCCGAACAAAACCGAGTGTGGGTTGGACTGTCCAAGGAAACGGCCCATCAGCTCGGCACACCCATATCGTCACTTATGGCATGGATCGAGCTGCTGAAGAGCCGTGACATAGACCCTACCGTCACCGAGGAGATGGACAAGGATGTAAACCGGCTGTCGACCATAGCGTCACGATTCGGCAAAATCGGCTCACGCCCCGCCATGACTCCGGTCGATGTAAACACTGCTGTATCCAATGCCACTCGATACATGGCCGCCCGTATATCAAGCCGCATCGCCTTGAAAGTTAATCTGTGCCAACAGCCTCTCATCGTTTCAATGAGCGCACCGCTGCTTGAATGGGTAATGGAAAATCTCATAAAGAATGCCGTAGACGCCATGAAAGCCGACGGAGTAATCACTGTGACCACATCACGCACTCCCCGATATGCGCTGATCAGCGTCAGCGACACCGGCAAAGGCATTACTCACAATCATTTCAAGAAAATATTCAACCCCGGCTACACCACCAAGAAACGCGGTTGGGGGCTCGGCCTTACGCTTGCAAAGCGCATCGTCGAGCAATACCATCACGGACACATATATGTAGCGTCGTCCGAGCCGGGCAAAGGCACCACGTTCAACATCGAGCTCCCCGTGTCACACCCGGGTGATGCGCTTCTGTAACGGATACCACAGGAAGCCTCTCACTTCCACATCGGGATAGATTTTTGAAATCAGCCTCATATACCCCTTCACCTGCCGTATATACCCTGAAGGCTCTTCCTCGCCGAATTTATAGTCAATGACATCGATAGTGCCTTGCGAGGTCCACACCACCCTGTCGGGGCGGTAATTTCGCACACCGTCACCCGTTGGCACGGCAATGGTGCTTTCGCGCAACAGTCGGCGATAACCCTCAAACCATTCATCAATCCGCTCGTCGGAAAGTGCCTCCGACAGCTCGGCGACATATCCGTCGATTTCATCATCATCTATGAATCCGCGTGCGGCACGACGACGCACTGCGCGCTCCACATCTCCACGACGGCGCACTCCGCTCATTATCGAATGTAGCACGATGCCTCGTCGGCGCGGACGCTCCATATCCTCAAGATCCTCTATACGGCTCATTTCCCATATTCCGTCATTGTCATAGGAATAGTAGGCCGGCATCTCTACCATCGGTTCGTCACGCTGATCAGCTTTATGATCGACAGGCTCGCCAAATTCAAAGAGGTCACAGGAGTCAACATGATTCTTCAGCGGGGCAAGCAATCCCGGCAGCGGCTCATTGTTGCAGCAAAATGCCGCATCGGCCACCGAAAATGCATTGGCAAGCAGGAAATCGGTTGTTGGCAATGATGTACCGTCAAGTTGCTCGACCTTTATTTTCTTCAACGGCGTATAATAGAACATCAGTTCATTGACCGCTCGCGTGCATGCTACATAGAGCAGATTAAGTCGGTCGACATATTTTTCTGAAACAATCTCCCTGTAACGCGGGTCAAACATGGTACCGTCAAGCCCCTTGCCTACCGACAAAGGCACAAACGGAGGAACGCACTCCTTATCAAATCCGTCACGCACAAAGTCGTCAAGAAGAGCTCCCTCGGCATCACGGGTTCCAAACCATGCTATATCCGACTTGCTATTGCGCGGCAATCCGCAAAACGGCATGTGTACACAGGGAAATTCCAACCCTTTGGACTTGTGTATCGTCATCACCTTTATGGCATCGAGCGAAGCCGGGGTCGAAAGCTTGCTATAACATCCTGTAGCATCCCACCATTTCATGAATGAATGGATGTCGGCATCGGCGCGTGAACAGAAATCTATCACCATGTCCTGAAAGGCACACACATACACATTCTCACGGCTCAATGTATCAACATCAACATAACGGCCTATAATTCTCTCCACAAGCGACGGAAGATTGATGCAGGTCATGTCGGCGGCCTCCATGGCAAGTTCATCGGGTGTGTCATCGACAAATGCACGTTCAAGCGCACAGGCTGCGTCGTCGCCTTCCGACGAAAAATATTCATATCGGTTTACAAGACGGGCTATAAGCTGTTGCGGTGTAGGAGTTTCGCCTTCAAGAGGCTGTCGGGCGTCAATAAAGCGCAACACACTTACAATCTTTCGCACCGACGGAGCTGCGCTTATCGCCAGTGAATCGTCGCTAAGCACCCTTAAGTCGCTCAGTTCTTCGTCTTCGAGCTTCGCGTCAAGCAGTCGTTCAATTACTGCACTTCCCTGGGTCCACTTGTGTACCAGCACCGCTATATCGCCCTGCCGGTAACCTTGCTTCAACTGACGCTTTATCTCTTCCACCATATTATCAAGAGCCTCCTCGTCATCAGCACTCGGAATAGCCTTGACATAACCTTTCATCTCCTTCTTGGCTATGTTCTGCACCACACCGGCATAATGGTCGATGACCTCTTTCAGTCCTATGCGTGACATCAGGGCCGTGAACAGGGTGTTATTGAACTGCACTATCTCACGCGCACTACGCCAGTTGGTGTTCTCCTCAACGCTGTTGCCGAATAAACGGCTGTCACGCTCAAACTCTTTGGGTACATCGTAGCTCAACAGTTTGGGGTCGGAATTGCGAAACCGGTATATCGACTGTTTTTCGTCGCCTATTATCAGATTGTCATTGCCCGTCGAAAGGCTCTCCCTCACAAGTGCGCCAAGATTGATCCATTGAAGACGCGATGTGTCCTGAAACTCATCGATAAGGAAGTGACGCAGCCTCACTCCCATTCGCTCATAGATGAACGGAGCCTCCTCCTGATTTATGATGCGCCGCAATATATCGTTGGTGTCGCTGAGCACTATCGAGTTATTCTCCTTCTGCACCTCCAGCGCATGATGCACTATATCGCCTATGAGGCCGAGATTATAGACATTGCCGCGCATTAGCTTATAGGTGTTGTAGCGTCTTGTCAACGCTATGCAATCGTTCAGCACCGCCCCTATGGCATCGTCAAGGTCGGCTGAGAATAGTTGCGCCTGCCTTACCTTATAACGTGCATCGGGATTGGCGGCAGCCTTAACCACCGTCATGTTAAGATCCCTTACCTCACCGGAGCTCCACTCTCTCAGTCGGTTCATTACATGGTGATTCACACTGGCTGTGAGGCCTTCTCTCTCAATTGCCTCACACACCCGTGCCGCCTCACCGGCTATCAGCTTCGGAATCTCACTGATCTCGCTGTTAAGCTTCTTGGCAAAATCCGATATTTTGTTTTTGTCAGCAAGATAATCTTGAATCTCCTTGGCGTTAAGCTTGTACACCTCCGACAACGCATTGTTTACAAAATCCACAAGAGCGCCGTTAAGATTTGAGCCTCGATTGAATATGTTGTAGGTTTCGCCGGCCTCTATCTTCGACAGCATATACTGTTCAAGCCATGCAATGAGCATGCGCATGTCGCCGCTCCGCCGTGACTCCTCGGGTGTGGCACGGTTTATCGACGACAGCATCTCGCTCACGCCTATGGCTATGGCGTTCTTTTCGTTCAGTTCAACCTCGTAGTTGCCGGTAAGTTCGGCTTCGCGGGCAAATGTACGCAAAACCGTCTGAAAAAACGCATCGATAGTACTCACATTGAAAAAGCCGTAGTCGCCTAGAAGCGAAAACAGTGCATCGCGGGCTGCATTGGCAAGTTGCGTTGAATCACATCCGAGTTCCTTGCACAACCGCTCCTCATAGTCGCTTTTGCTTCCATTCACCGCATCGACATGCGCAAGCATCGCGAGCTGCTGCACGATGCGTCGCTTCATCTCGTCGGTGGCCTTGTTGGTAAACGTTATGGCAAGTATAGCGCGATGACGCTTCCTGTCCGATGCAAGTCGGTAATTTCCCTGTTCGTCGCCGGCACCGAGCAGTAGCTTTATATAATTATAGGTAAGCGTATAGGTTTTGCCCGAACCGGCCGATGCCTTGTGGATATTGAGCATTTATATGTAATGACGGTTTATATGATTCGGGCTTTGTAGCCTAACGACTTAAGCGCGGCAAGCACATCGCTGCGACGGTCACCCTGGATGAGTATCTCTCCGCCGCGAGCCGAGCCGCCTGTGGCAAGTTTGCGTTTCAAAGCCGAAGCCAATTCGGCCAGCTCGCTGTCGCTTCCCGTAAATCCGGTTATTATTGTCGCCTTCTTACCTCCGCGTCCTTTCTTCTCCAATATGATGTCGAGCCTGTCGGCACAAACTGCAGCCGGGCGTGTATCGGCATTTTCGTCCGACACATCATTGTCGTCACCATTTGGCAAGTCGGGATTACGGTCGAGGAAATCCTGCAAGGCCGATTGCAAGTCAATGTTCATGGCGTTTAAGGTATCATGTATGAATCATCATCGGGTACAATCAACAGCGTGTCGCCCTGTTCGTCTATCTCAGGCACTGCGGTGGTACTGCGCACAATCGACGAAAGCAGCACTACCTGCGCCATCTCGTCGACACCGAGTCGGCTGTAATAATCCATAGCCCCCGCCGAGTCGCATTCAAGGGATTGCATATAGGCCTGACGGGCATACTCCACATTGTCGTCACGGTCGGTGTGGTCGGCAAGCTGCATGTAAAGTATGGCAAGTTTACACAAATCCTCTACTTCTACATCGGAGTCGTCACTCTCGACCGCATTGCGCACCTCGTCACACATGCTCTGCGCCGAAGCAAAGTCATTGTTCTCAATCAACAGCCGTGCACCGGCAAGATTCTCGGTGGTAGTTGCCGCAGTACATCCGGCAAGCGTCACCACGAGCAGGCTAAATAGCACAATGTGAAGTTTCATAGAGTGTATATTCATAAATTTCGGTTATTGTTGTCAATCTTTATCGGGAGTCACCTTGCGATGGTAGAGATATTCGATGCCGTCCTTGGCAAGTGTAAGGCTCAACTCGTCATGTCGCGTTATAAGTCGTGAATATTTAGTCGCAACATCACCGAGAACCGAAGTATCGCCCACGGTCACCATTCTCGTAACATCATTGTCGATTACAAGCGAATCGTTCACTACATTCCATGTACCCGGCACCTCTATAGTCAACACATCGGGCTTTATGGCTCGCATCACCGATGTCCCGTCGTCGTTCAATTCAAGCACGGGAGTGTCATCCGACAGCTCGTTATTATAGTAAACGCCCACTATTTCACGCGCCTCAGGCGACAAGCCACTACACGACGACAGCAGTAATGCTGACATGAAAGCTGAACACGAATATTTCATTAATGACCTGAATATTTTGTTATCTATCGCAAATTTAAGAAATTTTCCGTTTACACAATTATTTATCGGCAGTAATTTTTCCATCCTCATCGCGACAAATGTCCGTAAACCTCGGCAGTGCGTGCGGCTATCGCATCCCAGTCGTAACGTGACATGTCGTAACAGCGCCGCCGAGGAGCCACACGGAGCTTGGTGTCGATAAGCCGGGCAAGATCGTCACAGTCGCCTCGCTTGAAAAAGTCAGATCCGTCGAGCTCGCTCAGCCGGTTGGCCCTAATGTCGCTCACCGCCACATCAAGACCATAGCTCATCGCCTCAAGCAGTGCAATGGGCAAGCCTTCATGATAGGACGGCAGCACGAATAAGGCCGAATGTGACATCAGCTGTTGCAGAGGCTCTCCCGAAATGTATCCCGGCATCACCACTCCGGCCTCGACCGCCATAGCCTTTAGCTCGTCGCTGTAATCGTCGCGATGGTCGGCATCACCGGCTATAACCAGTCGGAAGCCCTTTGTCCTGATTTTCCCGAACGCCATTATCAAGTCGTGAAGGCCCTTCTCCTTAACCAGTCGGCCTACAGCAAGCACATAACGGCCACGCTCCACGCCTATTGATTTAAGATAGTCGTCGCCCTCGGTCACGCATGCCGGCTCGACTCCGTTGGGAATCACCGTGACATCGCCTCGCCCGTATTTCGACTCAAGCACATCGGCAATAGGCTGCGATATGGCAATCACCTCATTGGCAAAACGCACACCGACCCGCTCCCCCATGCGCAAAACAGCCTTTGCCACTCTTCCCCACTTCTCACGTTCATAGTCGTGACCATGATTGGTAACCACCACTTTCATTCCTAACAGACGGGCAAGCGGTGCAAGCAGCGAAGGCCCCACCGCGTGCAGGTGAACCACATCGGCACGGTCGATGCCGGCCTTGAAGACTCCGAGCAGGGTGTGACACATCGCCTCAAGGCTCTTTATCCTCGGAGCATATACATCGATAAGACGCACTCCCCGATACTCGTTGCGAGGCGAAACATAGCAACGCCTTCTCACGACCGTCACATCCATTCCCATGGACGCAAGCCGTGGATAAAGCCGCTCGCAGTGGGTTTCCACCCCTCCCGCCACATCAGGAATGCCTCGTGTGCCTAATACGTATATCTTCATGAACCGCTATATATACTCATCAATGAATCGTAATGCCGTGACGCGCTGAATCGCGCTCGTGTGTCACGTGCTATCGCCTCGTTGTCGCGCAGTGAGCGCCACTCCTCTTTCATCGTCCATGCAAGATCGTCGACATCGCCCGACATGAACAACCGCCCGTTGCCGTCGTCGATCAATTCGGGAATACCGCCTGTTGCGGCGCCCACCACAGGAGTGCCGCACGACAACGACTCGATTGCCGAGAGCGGATTGTTTTCCCACCACTCCGAGGGAACGACCGAAAAGCGCGCTCCGCGCAGCAGTTCCATGACTCCCGCTCGGTCAAGTTTTCCTAAAAACTCCACATTCAGGCAATCGGCGTACCGGCCCCTCAGCTCATCGGACAACGGGCCCTCTCCGGCCACTTTCAGCGGCAGCGACGACATTGTCGCCGCCTTCAGCAGTGTATCGACACCCTTCTCCTCCGAAAGCCGCCCCGCATAGCAGCAATAATCACCCCGCCTCGATGCTGCATCGCCACGGCCTGCGGGCGACTCGTCCACGAAGTTGCACACTACGTGTATTTTTCGTGCGTCATATCCGGCGCGTATCATGACATCGGCCATGAAACGGCTCGGACAGATGAAAGCATCCACACAGCGTTCAAGCACCGTGCGCCGCCAACGCCAAGCCTCGGCAAAGGCAAGCGCCGAGGCTTTAACGCTATGCTTCATGCACCGGTGCAGCAGAACATTGTGCAGTCGGTTGCCGAAGCAATCGGTGCAATCAACCCCGTTGCGGCGGCAGCTGTAGGCGGGACACACAAGCTTATAGTCATGTAGAGTCCACACCACCCTTATGCCCCGTTCATGGGCAATAGCGGCTACCACGGGCGACAGATAGGAGTGAATGTTGTTGAGATGAACCACATCGGGCCTCACGCGGTCGACTATGGCCGAAAAACGGGCCTTGACATCGCCAATGCCCAGTACACGCCGCGCTGCCGGAAGCAAATGTGCATCACGGCCGAAGAATTTCACCTCGGGAGCGAAGAAGCCGCTCCATCGCGAAGGTTCGTTTAGCCCGTAATCCATGGCAAACACCGCCACCTCATGGCCGCGGTCAAGCAAAAGTCGCTCAAGGTTAAGCACATAGACGCATGCGCCTCCTCGACGATAGTAGAATTTGCTCACCAATAGCACCTTTGACTTCATGTACGCAAATTTAACTAATAATTCATTCTCCCAAAATTTTCATCAAAGAAAATCGCTTCGCGACATTATGGGGTGAAATCCGGCTTTTCCGCATCATAACTTTGCAATGTGAACATCAACCGACAACAATATCACTAATACCATGGAAACGACACCAGCCATTCAGGATCCGGAAGTCAATGACACTACCGTTCCATCGATCGACAACGCATCTTCGACAGTCGACCTGTCGGAAATCGTAGCCCGCGACCCGCGTGCAGCCCACTTCATCGTCGATTTGCTCGCCGGTGTAGAGGCCGGAGAAGCTGCTTCAAGGCACTTCTCCACGCCTCCGCCGCCTCCCGACGAATCGCTTATTCTCGAAGCCGAGAATCGAGGCTATCTGCGCGGACGCAACGAAAGTGCCGCGGAAATCATGAAAAGTCCCGGGATGTACCAGCAGCCTCATTCCCCCGACAGCTCCCCCGCCAACTCCTCACATGAATCCAAATTCATGCTCCAGCCGCCGCGTCGCAGCGTTTGGGATTAATCAACTCACTTTTTATAAACACACTTTTAAATTAATTTATGGAAACACAAATCGTAGAAGGATTTGCAGGCGCGTCACACGTAAAGGGCGCTCCGCTTACAACCACAATCACACGTGAAGTTTCGGAAGAATTGCTCCGAAACGAAATCGACGAGCGCATCGTCAAGATTCGCCCCATGTCGACTCCCATCGACCAGATTTCACGCCTCGCCGATGCTCGCCTCAGCTCAAGCATGATAGTCGACTACTACTCGGTCGACACACCGCCCTCGGTATGCAAGCTGTTTGAAGGCGTTGAATCAAGCCAGACATCCGACATCGCCGAACTGTCGGTCGACAACATCGCGATGTTCAGCCCCTCCGACACCATTCTGCTTCCGGGTGTGAAGGGCAAGGCTCCGGGCAGCTGCCTCATGCTCTATGTCATCAGCACCGGCGACAAGCTGCGCGTAAAGGCGATAAATCCGCCGACCGAGAACACCTTCCCCGCTTTGAACTTTGAGCAATCCATGATAAGAATGGGGCGTGCGGCTGCCGAACTCGATGTGCAGACATCGCAATCCGAAGCCCTTCCCATAAAGCGTCGAAATTTTTGTCAAATATTCAAATGCCAAGTCGAACAGTCTATCCTTCAGCGACTTTCAGCCAAAGAGGTGGGATGGAGCCTGACCGATCAGGAGGAAACGGCACTCATCGACATGCGCCTGAGTATGGAAAAGAACTTCCTGTTTGGTGCCCGAACCCGATTTGAGAAAGACAACACCCACGGCGAGGTATTTACCACCGAAGGCATCTGGACCCAGGCGGGCAAGGAGTTCTCCTACGTTAAGGACAAATTCAATGAAGAGGAGCTCGTAAGGCTATCGCGTGCGGCATTCACAGGCAACGCCGGGTCGTCACGAAAAGTGCTCATAGGCGGTTCGGGCTTCATCGAGCAGCTCAGCATGCTGCCCCATGTTAAGACAGCCGGGCCTGCCGAAACCGTGACCCGCTGGGGAATCGACTTCACCGAGATCACTACCAAATTCGGACGCCTCTACGTGGTGCTGAGCGAAGTCTTTGATGCTTGCGGACATGCCGATGAAGCAATGGTGCTCGACCCCGAATACATCCAGAAGTATTCCCACATCCCCTTCAAGGCAATGCCCATAGACCTGCGTTCAAGCGGTCAACGCAACTGCGAGGCTATAGTGCTCACCGAGGCTTCCTGCATAGTGTTACGCTATCCCGATGCTCATCTGCGCATCGTAACCAAGTGACGATGGTAATCGAAATGACCCACGCGCAACTGCTACAGGAGTGGCGGTTGCGCTACCTCCATGAACCGGTGAACGACGACTGCCCCTACACGCGGCACGACGGCATTGACATCGACAGGCTTTTAGCCGGAAAAATGCGCGACTGGTATCTTGACCTGCTCGACAACGCTCCGCTGTCGATGCTCGCCCCCATGGAGATTCACGACCGAATCACCAATCAGATTGTCGACGACGAGGGATGCCTGGTGTTTAAATTGCCCGACGAGTGTCGTAAGCTGACAGCGGTGAGAGCCGAAGGCTGGACACGCGATGCCGCAATAACCGCCGACATGTCGAGCCGCACGGCGCAGCTTCAGCTATCGCCCTACACACGCGGCGACACGCATCACCCCGTAGCGGTGATCGACAACCGTGAGGTGCGCCTCTACTCCGTTAAGCCGGGTTCCGCGGCAAAGGTTGAAAAGCTGCTCGCGATAGTCGATACGCCGGGCATATACCGGTTTGATGAAAAGGCGCTTTCAACGATTCCCTCGCCCGATTTTTAACTCTAAATCAGCACAATAATGAACGACACGAAAAATCATCTTGACAAAGCATTGGAAACATGGCTGGCCGGAGCCCAACTAAGGGCTCAACGGCTTCGCCACAAGCGCTACACATTCGGCAAGCAGTGGAGCGACAAGGTGGAAATGTCGGACGGACGGGTGTGTGACGAGCACACGGCAATGCGTATAATGGGCTACAACCCCGCCACCAATAATCTCATACGCCGCCTCCTGAAAAGCATCATAGGCTACTACCGCTCCTCCATCGCGGCAAATCGCCTTAGCGACGATGTGAACAATCTGCCCGAAATCGACGCCCGCACACTTGAGGAATTCCTCATTTCGGGATGCGCCATACAGCGCGTCACCTATGAGTGCCGCCGTGGAGGACTCGCCCGATGGGTCGACATTGTAAGTCCCGCCCGATTCTTTATAAACTCCGTCACCGACCTGCGCGGCGATGATGTGGAGATTCTCGGACAGATTCGCGACATGTCGCCCAACGAGGTTGTAATGCGTTTTTCAATGGGCGACCGCCGACGCGCAGATGCCCTGCGCAGCCATTTCGCAAAATTGGAGGCTGCCGGCAATTGCCGCTCCACCGCTACAGGAGCATCGGTCAACGATTACATCTCATTTCTCGACGCGCCCAAAGGAATGTGCCGCATAATTGAGTCATGGGAACTGGAAACGGTTGAGCAATATCTGTGTCACGACCCGATGTCAGGCGACATATTCTACCGCAACGGCGATGCCGCGAATGAACTGGAGAATGAAAACAAGTCGCGAAGCAACGACAGCAAGCCGTTGATTGAGTTTCGCTGGGACATTTCGACCCGATGGCACTGCCGCTTCATGTCGCCCGACGGAAGCCTGCTGCACGAGGAATACTCCGACTCGCATCCCTACGTATTCCGGTTCTATCCGCTGATTGACGGCGAGATACACTCTTTCGTGGAGGATGTGATTCAGCAACAGCGCAATGTCAACCGACTGCTCACTTTGAACGACCGCATCCTGTCGACTGCCGCAAAGGGCGTACTTCTTTTTCCCGAAAACCAATATGCCCGCGACATGTCAATCGAGGAGGCCGCAGCCAACTGGGCCGCTCCCGACGGAGTGGTGCTCTACCGTGCGCAGCCCGGAATGCCGGGACCTCAACAGGTGGTGTCGTCGCCGGGCGATCTCGGGGTCAACAGGATGCTCGACCTGCAGCTGAGGCTCATCGAGGATGTGTCGGGGGTGAACGGCGCCCTGAAAGGACAAGCGGCCTCGGCGGGCATGTCGGCATCGCTTTACGACAGCCAGCACCAACACGCGGTGAGTTCGCTAAGCGACATTTTCGGAGCGTTCTCGACATTCATCGAGGCCCGCAACCTGATGCTGAAACCGTGACTATGCGGGCAAATTCATATATCGGATTTGCCCGTAACGCCAAACTTGCCTATCTTTGCCTAAAACTGACAACTCTATGCCACTATTCAATGACGATGAACTGAAACGCTACAGCCGACATCTGTCACTGCCTGAAATAGGCATTGACGGACAATCGAAACTACATGACGCAAAAGTGTTTATTGTAGGAGCCGGAGGACTGGGTTCGCCTGTTGCTCTCTACCTTGCCGCAGCCGGCGTGGGCAATATATGCATTATCGACGGAGATGTCGTTGACCTCTCCAACCTCCAACGCCAGATAATACACTCCACGGCCGATGTGGGCCGCGCCAAGGTTGAATCGGCATCGCAATCCATGACAGCTTTGAACCCCGGCGTAAAGGTCGAGGCCGTTTCAGGGCTCCTTACCGCCGACAACGCAGAGTCGCTCATGGCCGACTACGACATAATAGTGGATGCCACCGACAGCCTTTCGACAAAGCTGCTGATCAACGACACCTGTGTGGCACTCGGCAAGCCTTTTGTGCATGGAGGGATGTACCGTTACATGGGTCAGGCGATGACCTACGTTCCCGGCTCACCCTGCTATCGGTGCCTCTTTGCCGGAGAGGAGCCTGTGCAGCCGGGCAATGAGGTCGTAGCCGGTCCGTTTGGTGCCGTAGCTGGCATACTTGGATGCATCCAGTCCGCCGAAGTCATAAAATATATCACCGGAATAGGTCGACTGCTCACAGGTCGACTGCTGCGTTTCGATGCGCTCACAATGGAATTCAGCACCTTCAATATACCGGCCTACAACAGGTGCCGATGCCGGCGACCGATCAAATAAATCATCCCGCCGCCTAACTTTAACGCCTATGAAAGCGTTATACTTCTACTGACAATAAAACATTTACGCACTATGAAAGTTAAGTTAGGCACAACTCCCCTGAGAGTGGAGTACACCGATGACGAATTGAAGGACAGGGTGTTGAGCTACATCGATTCCAACACCGACGGAGTGGGATTTCGCGACATCTGCGACCATCTGCTCATGATAGCCAACGACGAAGGGAAAATCATAAAGGACAGTGACACCGACTACGAATGGATGGAACTTGACCGTGCCGACACTTTGAGGGTGAGCCGGGCGCTTTGGCAGGAAATATGGTCCTACCGCCTCTTTATCGACTTCGACACCACTCACTATAAAGCAACCGACACCTACTTTATGAGATACAGTCCCGAATCTTAAACCCAATTTTCCCCGCCGCTGCAAAGTTGTGGGGATTTATTTTGCCTAATTGTGACGGGCTATGATGAAGTCAAATAGCGAAATGAACGAACGGCGTATCTCCGTGTCGGGGAAGTGGCTTATTATCTCTACAGCCTCATCGCGGAAACGTGACATGCAATCGTAGGCGTAGTCGATGCCTCCGAACTCACGTGCATAGGCTATAAGAGTGGCTATCTGCTCGCTCGACAGCTCATCTTTACGCACAAGCTCATTCATCTCTTTGTGGCGTGGAAGGGTGTCGATTGACAGTACATGGAGCAACGGAAGCGTTATCTTGCCTTCGCGAAGGTCGTTGCCTGTAGGCTTGCCTATGCGCGAGTCCTCAAAATAGTCAAATATGTCATCCCTGATCTGGAAGCACAGTCCGAATAGCTGGGCAAAGCGGCACATGCGCTCTATATCCTCATCGGATGCGTTGACCGAGTATCCGCCCATCTTTATACATGCGACAAAAAGCGATGCCGTCTTGCTGCCTATGATGTCAAGATACGACTCTTCGGTTATGTCATGGTAGCGGGCCTTGTTTATCTGATCGATTTCACCGAGCGAAAGAGTGCGCCCGAGATGCGAAATGGTGTCGATTATGCGCAGGTCGCCCGTGGCGACTGCCTTATGCAATGACGATGACACGAAAAAGTCGCCCACAAGCACTGCTATATGGTTGTCCCAGATAGCGTTGACGGTCGGACGGCTGCGGCGGGTAAGAGTATCGTCCACCACATCGTCATGAATCAGCGAGGCGTTATGAAGCATCTCGATGGAAGCGGCAGCGTCGATTGTGGCATCAGTGATGCCGCCAAACAGCTTGGCGCTAAGCAACACGAGGATGGGTCGTATCTGCTTACCTTTGGTCTTCAGATAGTTGCCGACGATTTCATTCATCAACTCGTTGGATGTCGAAAGAGCCTCGGTCATGCACTCATTGAGTTGACTAAGTTCCGAGGCTATTGTATGTTGAATGTCTTCTAATACGGTCATATCGGCATTTTGTGATGCAAAATTAGTAAAAGTTATAATTTTATGCCTATATTTATCGTGAATTTCTTGTTTACACTAACAAAAAACAGCCGATATAATGGATAAGAAACTATTTCTGCTCGATGCCTATGCACTAATATACCGTGCCTACTACGCACTTATACGCGCTCCGCGCATGACTTCACGGGGTTTCAACACCTCGGCGATATTCGGATTCGTAAACACCCTTGAGGAGGTGCTCAACAAGCAGCAGCCATCACACATCGCGGTGTGCTTCGACCCGAGCGGCCCCACATTCCGCCACGAAGCCTATCCCGAGTACAAGGCGCAGCGCGACAAGCAGCCTGAGGACATAACCCTGTCGATTCCCTATATAAAGGACATCATAAAGGCCTACGGAATCCCCGCTATCGAAATTCCGGGATATGAAGCCGACGATGTGATAGGCACACTGTCGCACATTGCCGAGAAGGAGGGTTACATCACCTACATGATGACCCCCGACAAGGACTACGGACAGCTGGTGACCGACCGCGTGCTCATGTTCAAGCCCTCGCTCCGCGGTTCCGAGATGGAGATACGCGGCCCCGAGGAGATTTGCGAGCGTTACGGCATTAAGTCGCCGCAACAGGTGGTCGACATACTCGCCCTTGAAGGCGATGCGGTCGACAACATTCCGGGATGTCCCGGAGTGGGCGAAAAGACGGCAATGAAGCTTATATCGGAATGGGGCACCGTCGAGAATCTGCTTGGCAACACCGACTCACTGAAGGGTGCCTTGCAGCGCAAAATCGTCGACAACGCCGAGCAGATAAGATTCTCAAAATTTCTCGCGACAATAAAGACCGATGTGCCTGTCGACATTCCCATCGACAATCTGCGCCGAGGTGATATTGACCTGAACACCCTGACCGGGATATACACCGAACTGGAATTCCGCACGTTCATCAAGCGATTGCACGACCGTCATGGCGACAATCAGCCGTTAGCCCCGACACCCGAGGCCAAGCCTGCGACAACCAATGAAATGCCTTCGCTCTTCGACATCATCGACGAGCCTGCTCAGCAAGCCGACACATCGGCCATGGCCGACTCGGAGCATGACTACACCGCCAATTCCGACCTCGCGACTCTTGAGGCGACAATCGACGAAGCTGTCAAGGCGGGACGCGTGGGAGTGACGCTCTATGCCATCGGCTCCGACGACATGACATCACGCTGGATGGTTACGGCAATCTCGACATCCGAGGGAAAAGCCGTCTACATCGCCATGCCTCCGCAGGGAGCCGCACGTGACGAAATGCTGAAAATCATGGCCAAGCTGTTCACATCGCCCTTCGTCACCATTGTAAGCCACGATGTAAAGCGCGACTACCTGCTGCTGAAGCGTGAAGGCATTGCATTTACAGCTCCGTACTACGACACATCGGTGGCCCACTACCTCATCGAGCCTGAGATGAATCACTCTTTTCCGCGCGTGGTGGCCGCCTATCTCGACTATCACACTCTCGACTACGATGACACATCGCGCACCCGCAAGAAAGGCGAGCCGCTTCCCGCAGGTGAGGAGATGCTGCGCCTATGTGAGATAGCCGACATGACGCTGCGCCTCTACAACAAGCTGAATCCGCTCATCGAGAGCAACGGCGTGAAAAATCTGATGGACGACATAGAGTTGCCTCTAATAAAGGTGCTCGCCGAGATGGAGTGGACAGGGGTGCGCATCGATGTCGAGGCATTGGCCGAGCTGTCGCGCAAGTACACATCGCAGCTGCGCGAGATGGAGCAGGAGGCCTACAGGCTCGCGGGCGGTGAGTTCAACATAGGCTCGCCCATGCAGGTGGGCGAAGTGCTCTTTGAACGGCTGAAGATCGATGCCAAAGCCAAGCGCACAAAGCGTGGTGCCTACTCCACCACCGAAGAGGTGCTTGAGAAATACCGCAACGTGCATCCTATTGTCGACACCATACTTGAAATACGAGGTATACGCAAGCTGCTGACAACCTACATCGACGCACTGCCTCAGCTGATAAATCAGTCGACGGGCAAGATACACACCACCTACAACCAGACCGTAACCGCCACAGGACGAATTTCATCGACCAACCCCAACTTGCAGAACATCCCCATACGCACCGACGACGGCCGCGAAATACGTCGCGCCTTCATAGCCGACCGGGGCGACCTGTTCATGAGTGCCGACTACTCGCAGATTGAGCTGCGACTGATTGCCGACATAAGCGGTGACAACGACATGATCGAGGCGTTTCTTTCAGGGGCCGACATCCATCAGGCCACGGCGGCAAAGATATACAAGGAGCGCATAGAGGATGTGAGCGACGAGCAGCGCCGCCGCGCCAAGACCGCCAACTTCGGAATAATCTACGGCATATCGGCATTCGGCCTCTCGGAGCGGCTACGCATTCCGCGAGCCGAAGCCAAGATGCTTATTGACGGATACTTCGCCACCTATCCCCACATCAAGGAGTACATCGCCGAAGCTATCGAGAAGGCTCGCAGCGACGGATATGTCACAACTATAATGGGTCGCAAGCGAATGCTCCCCGAAATAAACTCAAGAAACGCCGTTGTGCGCGGATATGCCGAGCGAAATGCCGTGAACGCCCCCATACAGGGTTCGGCCGCCGACATTATAAAACTCGCCATGGTGAACATAGCCCGCAACTTCGAGCAGGAAGGCTTGAAGTCACGAATGATAATGCAGGTACACGATGAATTGATATTCAACGTTGTGCCGGAAGAACTTGAACGCGTACAGGCTATCGTGACCTCCGACATGATGAACGCCTACCACGGCAGGGTGCCCCTCATCGTGTCGTCGGGAGTGGGAAGCAATTGGCTCGAAGCCCACTAAGGGCATCTTGCGACGGCTAATATTGCGCCAACGCCTCGCGCAGGTTGTTGATCATTATGGCTCGCAGCTCGGGGGGACTCAACACCGTCACCTTGGGGCCGTAGGATAGCAGTTCCTGGACAAAATCGGGAGTAATCTTGATTTTGAAATAGAATATCGAATAGGAGTCGTGCAGCACCTCCTGCTGTGACGCATGCAACGGCACCGAACGGAAATACTTGGCCTGCCTTGAATCGGTGCGCACAGCCACGTGCTTTACCTCGCCCTCGTCAAATATGATTCCGTAGCTGTCGCGGAAGTAGGCCTCGGCATCGAAGTCCTCGGGTACCTCATATACCGACGGCAACAGTGTAGCCTCACTCATGCGGTCGAGCGCGTAGGTCTTTATGACATCCTCCTTCACGTTTCGGCCCGTCACATACCATCGCTGCTTGAATATCTTCAAGAAGTAGGGTTCGAGCACTATGTCACGTGTCGGATTCAAGCGCGTATAAGGATGATAGTCAAACTTCATTGGACGGTGCTCCTTCAATGAATCCACGGTAATCGACAGGAATTCACGCGCCGAAGGAACATTCTCAAGAAAAATCGAGTCGGCAATATCATGGGCATCGTTCAACAGATTGCCGATAGATGCCGAGTTGAGCAACCAGTTCATGACACTCTCGTAGTGGTCGTTGCTCTGCTCAATATAGTACTCGAATGTCGACGGGTTACACTCGATGTTTATCTTAAAAAGCTCCTCTATTGCATTGCGATAGGTGTAGAATGTGCGCCGTGGAAGAGGCTCGCCGTTGGAGTAAGGCGACTTCATCCACAGCCGATTGATTTCATCACGAGTCAACGACCCATATCGGCGTATGGTGTCGATAAGCCATATATACCTGCTAAATAAATCTCGTGCCATAAATAATTTAAAATTGAAACAGAAAATAGATATTCATTACGTTCCCGCTATTCGGCAGAAACTGACTCCGGGGAGGCTCCGATGTCAGACACCGACGCTTTTCCCGGCAACAGGGACAGACCGACAGCCGTGAGCAGAGCGTTGAATATCAACAATTCAAAACTCATCTCATAGCCAAACGATTCATTCAAGAAGTACTTCACCAGCCAACAAAGACATGGCGCGGCAATGCACACTACAGGCACCAGCCGATCATTGACCGGTCGCTTGGTGAACATGCCGAACACAAAGAGGCCCAATATGGGGCCGTAGGTATAGGACGCGAGGGTGTAGACGGCGCTTATGGCATCCTCCTCGCTGATCATGTAAAACACAACTATTACAAGGCCCATCGTGGCCGACATCGCTATGTGCACCCATTTGCGCACACGTGCAAGGCGACTCTCCTCCATGCCCGATGCATCGAGAATGTCGACCGTAAACGATGTGGTGAGCGATGTGAGTGCCGAACCGGCAGCCGAATAGGCAGCCGACACAAGTCCGAGAATAAACAGCACGCCCACCGCCACGGGCAGTGACTCATGCGCAGCCACGAGGCCAAATAGCTCATCGCTCTTCTCGGGCATCGACAACGACGGTGTACTCTCGACATATATCACAAGCAAGGTTCCGAGCACCAGAAACAGAGCTATGACAAAAAACTGCATGACACCGCTCACAATCATGTTCTTCTGCGACTGACGCGAGTCACGGCATGCAAGGTTGCGCTGCATCATGTCCTGGTCAAGGCCGTTTATGGCGATGGCCATGAACACTCCGGCAAGAAACTGCTTCCAGAAGTAGACGCCGCGTGACGGATCGTCGAAGTAGAAGATGCGCGACGAGCCGTGTCGGCCAATCGAATCGACGACACCGGCCCACGACAGGTCGAGGTTCTGCGCTATGAACCATATACACAGCACCACCGACATTATAAGGCAGAAACTCTTGAGAGTATCGGTCCATATCAGGGTCTTGACACCTCCGCGAAAAGTGTAGAGCCACACAATGGCGATGGTGACGGCGACATTGACCACAAACGGAATACCGAGAGGGTCGCACACAAGGGTCTGAAGCACTATGCACACGACAAAAAACCTCACCGCCGCGCCAAGCATTTTTGAAACGAAGAAGAACCATGCCCCGGTACGGTAAGTCGATGAACCGAAACGCTCGCCGAGATAACCGTAAATCGACAACAAGTTGCGCTTGTAGAAGAGCGGCACAAGCACAAACGCTATCACCCAATAGCCCACGATGAATCCGAGCACCATCTGCAGGTAGCTGTAACCTTTGTCGACCACCATTCCGGGTACGCTGATGAACGTTACGCCCGATATGGCGGCACCCACCATGGCAAAAGCCACCAACGGCCACGGGGCGCGCCTGTTGCCGTTGAAAAACGAAGCGTTGTCACTGTTGCGGGATGTGAGATGACTTACGCCAAACAGAACGGCGAAGTAAGCCAGCACGGTTATTATAACTATCGTAGGGGTCATTGTTCGGGATATAGCAAGTAGCGGCTGCGCAGCTTCTTGAACTGCGCCACCTCGTCGCGCCATGTGGCCTTTATCTCATCGGCACTTCGGCCGGCCTCTATCATCGGGCGAATTTTGGTGTTGCCTATTAATTTGTCAAAAAAAGAGTTGAAGAAACGTGATTTTCCCTGTGTCATCGAGTTGTAGGCATCGATTATGTACGATAGGTCGACACCGCCGTCAATCGCAGCTTCGTCATCGACCTCGCGCAGGTCTACGCCGTTGCATCGCTTGTCGCGCAAAGGCGGATTCTTGGCACCCGGCACGCTGCGTGGCGTAAACGAGAAGCCACGGGCCTTCATGAGCGGATGACCGTAAACGAGGAACGGCACATCGGTTCCGCGTCCCACGCTAGCGGTAGTTCCCTCGAAGTAACACAGCGACGGATAAAGGTATATGGCCTTCATGCTCCTCAGATTGGGCGACGGAGCCACGGGAAGTGCATAACGTGTCGAGTGGGTGTAGTCCTTGCAGGGCACAACCTTCAGGTCAATGCTTGAAGCACCGGGCAACCATCCCTCGCCTACGGCCATCTTGGCCAGCTCGCCGAGAGTGAGTCCGTGCAAAACCGGAATGGGAAGTCGTCCCACGCCTGAACGCAGTTTCATGTCAAGCACCGGGCCGTCGACCGACATTCCGAGCGGATTGGGACGGTCAAGCACGATGACGCTCTTGCCGTGACGGGCAGCCGCCTCCATTACATCAAGCATGGTTATGTAGTAGGTGTAGAATCGTGTTCCCACATCCTGAAGATCCACAAGAATCACGTCGACACCGGCCATCACCTCGGGCGACGGGCCGCGTTTTCCGCCGTTATACAGCGATGCGATGGGTATTCCCGTCACCTCGTCAACCGAGCTCGCCACATGCTGTCCGGCATCGGCGGTGCCACGGAATCCATGTTCGGGCGAGAAAAGTGTGACTACATCAACATTATTTTCAAGCAGGAGGTCGAGAGTGTGCTTGGAGCCGACCATGCCGGTGTGATTGGACAGCAACGCCACCCGGCGCCCTTCAAGCCAAGGCTTGTAAAGGTCAATCCTCGCAGCGCCCACAGTCACTTCAGCGGCATCGGCTATAAATGAGGTAGAAAGAATAAGCGCCGAGAAAATCAGCAATGCGACAATTCTTTTAATGTTGGATATTATCATTCCACAAAGATACATAAATATCAATTAAGTAATGCACCACATCCCAATCTTTTTTATCGCTCAAATATCGGCGCGTCAAGCACTTTACAGATTATTAACAGTAGTGGGCAACTACAATCATGGCAGAGCCACCCGTTACAGCGTCTACAATAATGCAGACAGTGTAAGGGTGGCTCCACCAGTGACTTCATGGGTCAAATTAAACCGAAAGACTAATCCCACAAAGTCCTACCACTAGACAACCAAGATCACATTCCTGAATACATTTAGATTACAAAATATATTAGAGTCATCATTAATCCTTCAATATAAATCCTAAGCCTTTACACTACGTGACAGCATCCTGTGCCCCACTCTGCAGTAGAGGCACTTGCGAGCCTCGCAGTACTCGCGTCGCAACTGAATCAGTGCCTGTGAGGTGAATGCATCGTCACACTTTACACCCGCATCGACAAACATCGCGACCACCGAATTGCTCTCGGGCTTCATCTCCTGCAACATGGCGACCGCCCTGTCGGTCATCGACTTGTCGTCGAGCGACAACCCGTAGGCATAGAGAAGCGGCACCACTACATTTATTATAAGCACCGTTATCGAGCCTCGGCTCAACGCTACGCTGCGCGTAGACTCAAGGGAGCCGTTGAAAGTGTAGTGATTCGCCCAGTAACCAACCAGCTCAACCTCAAAGAGCTTACAAGCCTGCGCCAGATTCCCTGCATCCACAATGCGTGACATCAGCCTGAATCCGCCAAAGAGCATTGCCGCAAGAAATGCAATGCGCCTGTGAGGGAAATTGGCCGGACGCATCCTCGACATCTTCCACCCGAGCCTCGGTTGCCGTTCCAGCGAGAATTTCCGGGCGAGATAGTCATACTCCTTTTTCAGCAGCTCCACATAGGAGTCACCGTCGCCTACCCCTTCGAGCAAGCCCGACTGCCCGAAAAGCAGAGCCTCTATGCTCAATGCCGAGTCACTGTGCTTGCCGATGAACCGCAACGGAACACTCAACGCAAGCCGCTCAAAAGGCTCACTGTTAACCCCGAAACCAAGTGCGCGCGCAAGAGTCACATAGCAAGTCGACTCCCAGTCGCCCGAGAATCGCGACAGGTAACGGTTGATGCGCTCGCTCTTATTGTAAAGACGCTCATAGGCGAGGTTGTCGAGCCATGAGTATAGCCGCACATTGTCGATGGTCTTGAACTCCTCATGGCATGGAAGGTCGTCGGCCGCCGAAGCCACCAATCGCCTGTAACTCTCGTTGAACGAGGGCGAACATGACATTTTCATCTGAGGTATCACATTCCCGTCGCTCCGCCTCACCGGTGCATCATCCTTGGAAACGACATGAAGTATCACCGAGTCGTAAGCCTTGTCGCCGTCATGTCCGTGACGATGCCAGTCGCTTGCCCTGACATGGATTTCAACATCACCCGCCCACATTTCATCGCCTATGCGAATCTTTGCATTGAAAAAATCGGGCCCGGAATCATGATTCAAGCAACCCGGGTCTATGACATGCACACGATGGCCATCGACTGTAAACATTTCTTTGACAGGCCACAGCCGATGTTGCCATACGTATTGCATCAGTCTTTCCATAGGTCATACTTTGCTAATACGCAAACATAATCAAAATTATCGAATAAAAAAACAATATCGCATAATTATTTAACAGGATTGAAAAGATTTTGTGATAACCAAATCATTTTAACATATCACATAGCAATAATGGCATCAAAAAAAGCGTAACTTTGCACTCTATGGAAACGACAATCAAAAAGCCTCTTACCGGGCTGACCCTCGAACAACTCCGTAACGTAGCCGCTGAATGCGGAATGCCGTCATTTGCCGCAAAGCAGATGTCGCAATGGCTCTACGAGAAACGCGTAACATCGATCGACGAGATGACCAACCTGTCGAAAAGTGCCCGTCAACGCCTCTCAACCGACTACTGCATAGGCGTAACGCCTCCCAAAGCGGCGGCCGAATCAACCGACGGCACGGTCAAGTACCTGTTTGACGGAAAAGGAGGTCGTGACATAGAAGCGGTCTACATTCCCGACAAGGATCGCGCCACACTGTGCGTGTCGTCACAGGCGGGATGCCGCATGGGGTGCAAATTCTGCATGACAGGCCGACAGGGATTCCACGGCAACCTGACGGCGTGTGACATCATCAACCAAATCATGGCGATACCCCAAAGCCGGTCGCTCACCAATGTAGTATTCATGGGCATGGGCGAACCGATGGATAATCTGCCCGCCGTGCTTCAGGCAATCGAGGTGCTTACTTCGCCCTGGGGACTGGCATGGAGCCCGAAGCGCATAACCGTGTCGACCATCGGCAAAATAAACGAGATGAAAACCCTGCTCGACACCACCAAGGTGCATCTCGCCGTGAGCCTCCACTCCCCCTATCCCGAGCAACGGGCATCGCTCATGCCCGTAGAACGCGCCTATCACTCACGCGATGTCATCGCGCTGTTGCGACAATATGACTTCGCCCACCAGCGCCGACTCTCATTCGAGTACATCATGTGGCGCGGTGTCAACGACAGCCTGCGTGACGCCGACGCTCTCGCACGACTGCTCAAAGGACTTGACTGCCGAGTCAACCTCATCCGATTCCACGCCATACCCGACAGCGACCTGAGCACATCGTCGACCGACACGATGACCGCCTTCCGCGACAGGCTCAACGAGCACGGCGTAACGGCAACCATACGCGCATCACGAGGCGAGGACATAGCAGCCGCCTGCGGAATGCTCGCCGGAAAGGCACGGAAAGAGCAATAACGCCCAATCGCAAGCGACGAGGCCGGGGAAATAGTTGAGCACAAATTGGATTCGGGTGTAAAATATCGATTTTGTCCTACTATTATAACGATTTTTTCACCCTTAGATAAATTTATTGTGCCTATTTTTGCCTAAAATCCCTAATTAATACCTCATCCGCGATGATAAGAACACTTATATCGTGCTTGATTGTGCTATGTGCGACAGCTGCGGCCCCGGCCAAAGACAACCAAGCCATTATCCCGTTTCAGGAAGGATCGATAAGACTGACATTCCTGAATGACAATGCGGTAAGAGTGGAATACGCCAAAGAATTCAGCGACACTCTCCCCGAATGGATCTACGTTAACAAATCGCCCCGCACAGGCAAGCTCACCAAAACCGAACTGCAAAACGGGACCACGCGCATATCGGCCGGCAAAATCAAGGCCGACATCGACCGCAACAAAAGAGCCGTCACCATAACCGACGCACAGGGCCGCTCCGTGTTCACGACGCGTGACATCACTCTATATTCAACCGACAACCCCGACGGAACGCGTGACACAGGCGCACAATTGTCATGGGACAACAGCGCCGACGAGCATCTTTACGGACTCGGACAATTCCAGGACGGATTCACCGACATAAAGGGACTGTCACGCCGCCTCACCCAGGTCAACACACAGATATCGATACCCTTCATCCTGTCAAACAAGGGCTACGGCATACTGTGGAACAACTACGGACTCACCGAATACAATCCCGGCCCCACCACCGTGGCACTGTCACGCAGCGAAAAGGCCGGAGCCGCCCGCGAAGTCAACATCACGACCACTGAAGGCGCACGCAGGGAAGTGCGCCGCGACAACACGTTTACCGGCGTAATCGACATCCCCGAGAGCGGCGACTACTCGATACTGCTCGATGTGGGACAAAAGATGGCCCGCCGTCACAACCTGACAATCGACGGCAAAACGATAATGGACCAGCGGAACCTTTGGCTTCCCCCCACATCATCGACCATCGTCACGCTCACCAAAGGAAAGCATGAGCTGTCGGCCAACCTTGAACGCGGCGACAACCCCACCGTGACATTGAAGAAGCTCGACGGCACATCGACATTGCGCTCACCCATGCCCGCCAAAGCCGACTTCACCGTATTCACCGGCACGCCCGACGAAATCATAGCCTCATTCCGCTCGGCCACAGGTCACGCCCCCATGATGCCGGAGTGGGCGCTCGGCTACATCCACTGCCGTGAACGCTTCCACTCACAGGACGAGCTGCTGTCCAACGCCGCCGAATTCCGCAAGCGCGAAATTCCGGTCGATGTCATAGTACAGGACTGGCAATATTGGGGCAAGCACGGATGGAACTCCATGCAATTTGACGAAGACGCATATCCCGACCCCAAAGCCATGGTCGACAGTCTGCACGAAATGGACATGAGGCTGATGCTCTCGGTGTGGTCGAAAATCGACAAAAATTCACCCGTGGGAAAAGAGGCCGATGCAAAGGGCTACTATATCCCCGGCTCCGACTGGATCGACTTCTTCAATCCCGAAGCATCGCAATTCTACTGGAGTAACTTCAGCAAGCGACTCCTGAAGCCCTACGAAATCGACGCATGGTGGCAGGATGCAACCGAGCCCGAAAACGACGACCTTGAAGGTCGCCGTGTAATGAACGGCCGTTACCGCGGCGAATTGTTCAGAAACGTATATCCCCTGCTTGTCAACCGCACGGTATATGAAGGCTGTCGCGCCGACATGCCCCAAAAGCGCACAATGATACTGACCCGCTGCGGATTTCCCGGCATACAGCGTTACGGAGCCGCAATGTGGACCGGCGATGTGGGCAACGACTGGGAAACATTCCGCCGACAGATTGCAAGCGGACTCTCAATGGCCGCTTCGGGAATGCCCTGGTGGACCTACGATGCAGGCGGATTCTTCCGTCCCGGCGACCAGTACACCAACGACGACTACATACAGCGCATGATACGCTGGATCCAGGCAGGAACGTTCATGCCACTGATGCGCGTACACGGATTCACGAGCGAAACCGAACCGTGGCGTTACGGAGCCGAAGCCGAACGCATAATAGGCAATGCCATCAAGTGGCGTTACAGGCTGCTGCCCTACATCTACTCGTTGTCACACAAGGTGAGCAGCGAAGGCTACACGATGATGCGCCCGCTCGTATTTGACTACCCCGACGACAAGAATGCACTTGCCGTAAAGCATGACTACATGCTCGGCGGCAACCTGCTCATACTTCCCGTTACCGAACCGTCGATAGCGTCACGCACCGCCTATCTGCCCGCAGCCAAAGGCGGATGGTACAACCTCTATGACAACTCGCATCTCGACGGAGGCCGCGAGCATAACATCAACGTGACGATGGAGAACATCCCCGTCTACGTAAAGGCCGGAAGCATACTCCCCATGTCGCACGACAAGCAGTACACCGGCGACCTGAAGGACGAGCCTATTGAAATAGCGATATATACCGGAAACGACGGAGAGTTCTCGCTCTATGAAGACGAAGGCGACAACTACAACTACGAAAAGGGAGCCTGCAGCACCATCGACATGAAGTGGAACGACAAGTCACGCACATTGGAGATAGCGTCACGCAAAGGAAGCTATCCCGGCATGAGCAAGAACCGAAAATTCAACATAACGATAAACGGGCAACCTGCACGCACAATAGACTATAACGGAAACAAAACGACATTAAAACTTTAATCAATCATGAACCGCATTCTCGCCATTCTGTCGATCGCAATCCTGATTACAGGCTGCGCCGGCACACCCCACCTTACCTCGCCCAACGGCAAGATAGCTCTCGACATCAACCAAGATTCTACGACCACGTTAACCGTTAAATATGTCAACGGCAACAGTTCAGAAAATCTGTTCACGATATCGTCATTAGGAGTAATGACCTCCGACAGCGCAAATGTCAGCACCAACTTTTCATTTAAAAAGACAACGCCCGGCGTTAAGAGCGAGTACACGATGCTCACCGGCAAGAAGAGTGTGTGCACCAACGAGTACAACGAGTATGAGTTTGCATCCGACGACATCGAGGGAGTGTCGATGATACTGCGAATCTACAACGACGGCATCACGTTACGTTATGTCACCACACCCGACTCCCCCATCGTAGGTGAGATTACCCAATACACAATCGACGCCGACAAGAAACGCTGGATGCAACGGTATGACCCGGGTTACGAGCGCTTCTTCCCCGAGCAGACGGGACATGATCAAAAGGATGACCGTTGGGGCTACCCGGCCCTTGTAGAGTTCAGCGACAGCACCTGGGGACTATTCACCGAAGCGGCCATCGAGAAAGAGAACTGCGCTTCGCTGCTGAAAGCCACCGACAACGAGTCGGAGTATGCCGTAGAGTGGGCATCGTCAGCCTCATGCACCGCCACCCCCTGGAGAGTGGTGATAATAGGCAGCCTCAACGACATCGTGGAGTCGACGCTCGTGACCGATGTCAGCCCCGAGGCACGCATCGACACCTCATGGATTGAACCTGGAGTGGCATCATGGATTTATTGGGCTCATAATCACGGATCAAAAGACTATCAGATTCTGAAACAATACATCGACCTTGCCGACACGCTCAACCTGCCCTATACGCTCATCGATGCCGAATGGGACGAGATGTCAAACGGAGGCGACATAAACGACGTAGCTGCCTACGCAGCCTCAAAAGGGGTAAAACCGCTGATATGGTACAACTCAAGCACAGGATGGATCAACGGAGCCCCCGGCCCGAAATTCAGGCTCAACAAGCCCGAAGACCGCGAGAAAGAGTTTGCATGGCTTGAGGATAACGGCTTTGCCGGAGTCAAAATCGACTTCTTCCCGGGCGACGGCCAGGAAACGATGAATTACTACATCGACCTGCTCGAAAGCGCGGCAAAGCATCATCTGCTCGTAAACTTTCACGGTGCGACAGTGCCTCGCGGCTGGCAGCGTACCTATCCCAACCTGATGTCGGTCGAGGGTGTGTACGGAGCCGAGTGGTACAACAACGCCCCCATACTCACAAATCGTGCGGCCGCACATAACGCCACACTCCCCTTCACCCGCAATGTCATAGGCCCGATGGACTATACGCCTTGCACATTCTCGGATTCGCAACATCCCCACATCACCAGCCACGGCCACGAGCTGGCACTGACAGTGCTCTTTGAATCGGGAATACAGCATCTGGCCGACCGCCCCGAAAGCTATCTCGCACAGCCTGCCGAAGTGCTCGAATTCTTCTCGACACTGCCGTCGACATGGGACGAAACCAAGCTGCTCGCCGGCTATCCCGGCAACCACACCGTGATAGCGCGCAGGAAAGGCAGCGACTGGTACATAGCGGGCATAAACGGAACCGACGAGCCGATGGAGGTGACACCCGACTATTCGCCCGTCAACAAAGGCGAGATAAGCGGCACGATGTTCACCGACAGCGGCAAACCTGACAACCCTTGGTCGATAAGCTCCATAACCTCACTCCCTGAAAAGATAAATATGCAACCGAGAGGCGGATTCGTAATAAAAATGCAATAATAAACATCGCCTAATGCAATCTCCGCATCCATTAACACGACATGGATGCGGAGATTCTTTTTTAGCCTGAAGTTAACACGACGCGCTTAAACATAATCATTATCATATACGTTTTAGAAATATGATAAAGTAATTTTTAATACTAAAACAAATAAAAACTTATGGCTAATAAAACAAAAAGTATCAAGGGCACACAGACTGAAAAGAACCTTGCTATTTCCTACATGAATGAGGCACAGGCTTATGCACGCTACACGTTCTACGCCCAGCAGGCTGATAAGGAGAATTATTTCCCGATCGGCGAGATATTCCGTGATACGGCATCCAACGAATTGCGTCACGGCAAAATATTCCTGAAGATGCTTGAAGGCGGCACTGTCGACATAGCCCTTACTCCCGATGCCGGCGTAATCGGTGACACAGCCACCAATCTTGAAATCTCCATCAAGGAGGAAAAGGAGGAAGGCGTAAAGGCCTATATAGCCTTTGCCAAGGTAGCCGAAGAGGAAGGATTCCCCGATGCAGCACGCCACTTCCGCGAAATCGCCGAGATAGAGCAACATCACTGCGACCGATTTGAGCGTTATCTCCAGCAGGTAAAGGACGGCACAGTGTGGAAACGCGACAAACCCATCAAGTGGAAATGCCTCGTGTGCGGTTACATCTACGAAGGCAAACAGCCACCGGCAGTGTGTCCCGCCTGCGACCATCCGCGTGAACATTACATGGCTCTTGACTGACCATAACGACAATGATTTTCCGTTTGGGCTTGCGGCAACCGCTGCAGGCCCAAATGTTTAACCGGTAACATCGACTGACAAATGAAACCGATAATCACCCACTTCACCGACGACGACCTGTATAAATTCACAATGTGCTGCGCGGTAATAGAGAACTTCCCGCGAGCAAGGGTGAAATACACATTCATCGACCGAAACGACATGGTGTATCCCGCAGGATTCGTCGACCGCCTCAACGAGCAGATAGTCATGCTTGAGCAGCTCGTCATCACCGACCGTGAAATCGACTTCATGAAACGCAAATGCAGCTACATCCCGGAGTGGTTCTACCGTTACCTGAGGGGATTCCGCTACCGCCGCGAATGGGTGAGCGCGCATCAGGACCGTGAGGGTCACCTTCACATCGACATCGAGGGCAACTGGTCAGACACGATACTGCTCGAGGTAAAAATACTCGCGATAGTGTCGGAGCTCTATTACATCATGACCGGCAAGGCAGAAACAATCGACTATGACGCCTACTACCGGAATTCCTACGACAAAGCCGAGAGGCTCCTTGACGCGGGATGCGTCTACAGCGATTTCGGCACACGCCGGCGGGCATCATTCAAAACCGAGGACACGGTTGTGGCCGCGATGAAGGAGTGTGACGAAAGCGGTCGTCGTCCCGGAAAGTTTGTAGGCACGAGCAACGTGTATCTCGCCATGAAGCACGACCTCACGCCTATGGGCACAATGGCTCATGAATGGGTGTGCGCGATAGGAGGAATGTATGGGCCGCAGATGGCCAACCATATAGCCATGGACAAGTGGCGCAACACATTCCGCGGAGCACTCGGAACATTTCTCTACGACACCTACGGGTGGCACATATTCAGCCTGAACTTCTCGGAAGATTTCGCCAACATGTTCAAAGGGCTGCGTGTCGACAGCGGCGACAACTACAAGCAGATCGAAAACATAGTGAAGAAGTACAGGTCGCTCAACATCGACCCGCTCACCAAGCAGGTAATATTCAGCAACGGCCTCGACACCGACAGCGCAATCGAGCTACACAAGTATGCGAGGAAGTACTGCATGCCGTCATTCGGCATAGGCACGCACTTCACCAACGACTTCCCGGGACTGAAGCCGCTTAACATAGTGATAAAGCTTGTCGCGGTAAAAATCACCGAAACATGGGATTTCTACAACGACACCTGCAAGCTGAGCGAGGACTGGGGCAAATACACGGGCAAGCCCGAAGTGGTGCAGCGATTCATCGCCGCACTCAACATGAAGCAATGACTATTTACGACCGAAGTCGGCGGGAATCTCACCCCACTCTTCGGTCTTCCACTTTATTATGCGATTGGGATAGGTGTTATTGTTCAACCAAGCCTCGGCACGCGCTATGAGCTGATGCAGCTTGGCGTTACGCGGAGTCTTGGCAAGCGAAGTCTTGGCGTGACGGTTGCGCACCCACGCCTGAGCCGTGCGACTGTCGGAGTATATGGGCATAGTCCAACCCTGCTGCTTACACAATGCAAGCGCATGGACAAGCGCAAGAAACTCGCCCACATTGTTGGTGCCGTCATCAATCGGCCCGAAGCGGAAAAGCTCGGCACCCGACGCCACATCCACACCGCGATACTCCATTCGTCCAGGATTGCCGGCACAAGCGGCATCTACGGCAATTGCGTTACGCTCAATCTCGGGAAACGCCTCGTAATTGACAATGGACGCACCGTGACCTGCTATGGCACGTAACGCATACAGCTCATCCTCGGCATCGCCCCTGAAAGCCATCGTGGCATCCTCAAGCGAGTTGAAGCCCTTGTATCTGGCACCAGGATATCCCTCAACCTGAGCCTTGCACTCCTCCCAGGAGTCATATATGCCCGGAGCGTTACCGCTCCACACTACATAAAATTTACGCTGATTCATTGGCGGCGTTATTAGGAACAGTTAAGCAACAACGCGATGTCGACCGAACGCATATTTACAATAGCCGCTATGCGGCGGTTGACCGGCTTTCCGAGAAAAGTGTAGACGGCACGCTGCATTCCGGGAAGCATCCTCACGACATTGGTCACGCCCTCACACGACAAGATGTCGTTCATCAACGACAGGAATGTGTTGCTAAGGGCCATGGCGGCAGTGCGCGGCACGGCATTTCCGGGACAGGTGTAGCATATCCGTCCGCCCGAAGCGAGTGCGGCATTGGAGGTCGACAATGTAGATATGTCAACGGCCGGAAGCGACGGGAAAGCGGCACCGCAGTCGTAGTCAAGATCCATGACAATGACACCCTTCTTCATGACATCGACCATGTCGGAGTCGACATGGTAACGCGACGACACCTGCGAGGCTATCACAATGTCGGCTGTGCGTAACGCATTTTCAAGGACACGCGGATGTATGGCCGAGGTGACAAGCCCGGGGGCGAGTAGTCGCGATGCCTCACGCAACCGGTAGACATCATTGTCAAACATTCGCACCATCGCGCCCATGCCCAATGCCGACGACGCGGCGGCACAGGCTGCAATGTCGGAGCCTATTATGGTCACCTCACACGGCACTATGCCGGCGATTCCGCCGAGAAGTATTCCCTTCCCGTGGTCGGGATGAGCAAGAAGCGACGAAGCAAGCGCAATGGCAGCGCGCCCGTCGATTTCGGCAAGTATGTCATAGAACGGGGTGTGCCCCTTGGAATCCTGAATCAAGTCCACGGCAACGGCCACGATGCGACGGTTGAGCAGCTCCCTGACGGCGTCGACCGACTGCTGTTCGGCATGAAGTAGCGAAAGGAGCATGGCACCACGGCGCATGCGCTTCACATCGGCGGCACTCACCGGCGCAAGATGCAGCACGATGTCACACCGCAACGCCTCATCGCGGTCGACTATGGCGGCTCCGGCGCGCAAGTACTGCGAGTCGGAGTAGTGAATCACCGACGCGGCATCGGCCTGAATTTTCACGCAATATCCCCGAGCCACCAGCATTGCCACAGCCTCGGGAGTGAGGGGGAAGCGACGGTCGGTCAGCGTGGCACACGAGGGTACACCTATTGCAATCCTGTGAGGCTTCACTGTTACATCGACAGGTTGAGGCATGGGGGTATGGGAAGCATCGCTTATCATCATGGTCATTCGAGATTAAGTTGCTTTATAAACCGACGCGCAGTATCGCTCTTCTCGCACTCCGAGTCGAGCAAATCGGCTTTAAACACCACTTCGGCCTTTGAATAGTAAGGCATTCTTGCCTCAAGCGCATCCACGATGAATCGTCGCAACTCCTCATCATTCTTGTCGGCAATCAACGGCCTCTTATGTCGTCCTCGCATCAATCTCACATGAAGCTTGTCGACCGATGTGTCGAGAAACACAGTAGTCCCGGCCTGATTCATCCAATCCATATTGTCGAAAAAACATGGTGTGCCGCCGCCACAGGCCACCACCACATCCTCAAACTGCCCCACTTCATGGAGCATATTACGCTCCAGGTCACGGAACCCGCTCTCACCGTGAAGCGCAAAGAGCTCCTTTACGGTGTGATGATAGCGGCCTTCGATATATGTGTCAAGGTCAATGAACCTGCATCCGGTAATGGCCGATACCGTGCGTCCGAGAGTGGACTTTCCACATCCCATATAGCCTACAAGAAATATCGGTTGCATAACATTATTTATTGTATGAAGTGCAAATTTAAGTAAAACATGGATTATTTACATCGGTGTAGGATGAAAAAATCGGCGAAAAAGTACAAATTTCCAATAAAATAGATTAATTTTGAAGAATTAATCGTCCTATCATGTTGCAAAGGAAATTACTCATAATAGTGGCTGCAATAGCCGTCATTGCCGGATGCACCACGCGCAAGCCTTATAAGATGCTCGAAGGTGTCGCGTGGAACACTACATTCCACATAATATACTCATCGTCGGCATCGCTTGACGACTCCATACACGACATAATGCGACAAGTTGAACTGTCGATATCGCCTTACTGCGACTCATCGACTATAAGCAAAATCAACCGTAACGAATCGATGATAACCGACTCGATGTTTCACAAAGTATTTCTCAAGTCAAAGCATATCAACAACATAAGCCAAGGCGCATTTGACCCCACGATAGCCCCCGTAATCAACCTTTGGGGATTTGGCAGCGGCAAAGCAGCCGAACACACTCCCTCACAGCACCAGATCGACAGCGCATTGCAGCTAATGGGCATCGATGAATGTTTCCTGACCCCGTCGGACACAATCGTGAAGAAGCATCCCGGCACCGAATTCGACTTCAGCGCGATAGCCAAAGGCTACGGTTGCGACGCTATAGCCGAAATGATGCGACGAAACGGATGCCTGAACTTCATGATAGAGGTGGGTGGAGAGATTGTTGTTGACGGAAACAGCCCGCGAGGCACCGACTGGAATGTAATGATCGACGCTCCACTGCAGGCCCATGACTCGATACTCCATGACGGCATCGCAGTAATATCGGTGACTTCATGCGCCATAGCCACATCGGGCAACTATCGCAACTTCCGCAATGTCGACGGAGCGATATACGGCCACAGCATATCGCCCAGCACCGGACGACCGGCCGAAAACAGCACATTGAGCGTAACCGTAGTAGCTCCCGAATGCATTACCGCCGACGCACTTGCCACGGCATGCATGGTAATGAACATCGACAGCGCCATCAACATGATTGAGCGCCTCGACAATGTGTCGGCCCTGTTTGTAACAGCCGACGAGAACGGACAATGGCAACTACGCACTACATCACGGTTTCCCAAGCTCATTCACTGATTACAATCAACATCATGTCATAAAAATTACAAAGGGCCAGTCTCCCGACTCGCCCTTTATAATTAACCTTAAATCTAATACCATGAAAAACACAGTGCAAATATAGTAATTATACCCTTAGAACATCCCCGGGGATGAATGGTTCACGGCCCGAGCATATTTAACACACATTAACATTAAAATCCATATTTTCTGAGTACCTTAGCATAACTAAAAAACCAGACATCAATGCGAATTAAAATTTTGGTCGTAGATGACGAAGAGTCATTATGCGAAATACTTAAATACAACCTTGAGCTCGATGGCTACGAGGTAGATTATGCACTATCAGGTGAAAAAGCTCTTACCATGGATCTTTCAAGCTACTCATTGTTCATCCTTGACATAATGATGGACAAGATTAGCGGATTTGATTTTGCCAAAAGGCTTAAGAACAACATAGCCACCGAAAACACCCCGATAATCTTCTGCTCGGCACTCGACGGAGAAGATGACACAGTCATGGGTCTTAACATCGGAGGCGACGATTACATCACCAAGCCATTTGTAATCAGCGAAGTACTTGCGAGGGTACGCGCCGTGCTGCGCAGGTCGCACGTGTCGCAGCAATATGCCTACAACCTTTCAAAGAGCATCCACGAGCCCGACATCACATTCAAGACACTCCGAATCGACCGCAACGAGAAGAGCTGCTTCCTCAACGGCGAGCCCGTAACGCTGACCAAGACGGAGTTTGAAATCCTGCTGTTCTTCCTCACTCACCGCAATCGCATATACTCGCGTGAAGAGATTATACGTGAAGTGTGGCCCGACGATGTAGTTGTGTCCAACCGCACCATCGACACCAATATAACCCGTCTGCGCAAGAAAATCGATCCCTACGGCAACAACATCATAACTCGCTTAGGTTTCGGATATGGCTTTAAGGAAACCAATTAGCTATCAGTGGCGACTGTTCATTCCACTTGTTGCGATGCTGTGGTTCATCATCATCGCTCTTGCCCTGTTTCAATACGAAAGGGAGAAGACCTACCGAACCCAGCGCGTAAACGATGAGTTGCGTCTTATAAACTCGCGCATAATCGCATCCTACGATCAAGACATCGATCTTGCTCCGTTCATGAACTTCATCGCGAAATACTATGAAAACTCCGTGCTCAACGGCATAAGAGTTTCCATTTACGATGAACGGGGCGAACTGCTCTATTGCGTAGGAACCCCCATCCCGAGATACACCTCGGAGAATCTTCCGCCAGAGTTGGCCGACGCCACCGAGAAGGGAGCGGGAACCGCATTCCGACGCAGCGACGAAAACGACAAGGACAACCCCTACTATTACTTCGGAGCCCGCACAAGTTCCGACGGCAAGATATATGTGCATACGGCAATGCCCTACACTCTATCGCTCACCCAGTCAATGGCCGTCGACGAGAGCCTGTGGATAATAATCATTGCGCTCGCAGCCATAGTTTCAGTCATAGCCTACTTTACGACGCGATACCTCGGCAAGAACATAAGCCTGCTGCATGACTTTGCCAACCGCGCCGCCAGCGACAAGGATTTCAACATCGACGACGACTTCCCGCACGATGAACTCGGCGACATATCGCGACAGATAATAAGCCTGTATCGTGAAAAAATGGAAGCCAATGAACGTTCGGAGCGCGAGCACCGCATAGCCATAAAGGCCACCGAGGAGAAGATAAGCGTAACCAAGCAGCTCACCAACAACATAAACCACGAGCTAAAGACCCCCGTGGGCGTAATCAAGGGCTACCTCGACACAATTGCCGACCATCCCGAAATGGATGAGGCATCGCGCACCCGCTTCATAGGCAAAGCCCAGGAACACATGGAGCGGCTGTGCAACATGCTCAACGACTTGTCGACGATTACTCGCCTCGAAGAAGGAGGCTCGGGTGTGATGAGGGAGCGTGTCGACTTCCACGAACTCGTGTTCAACGTTGCGGCCGAGCTTAAGAACATCAACCTCACCAACGGCATCAAGTTTACATTTGACATTCCGCTCGACTGCTATGTCGTGGGCAACTACAACCTGCTCTACGGAATGCTCATAAATTTGATAAGAAACGCCGACTTCCACTCCCACGGAACCGATTGCGGCATAAAGATAGTGAAGCAGAACTCGCGGGAATACGTATTCTCATTCTACGACAACGGAAACGGCGTGGAAGAGGAGCACCTTCCGCATCTGTTTGACCGATTCTACCGCATCGACAAGGGACGCTCGCGCAAGGTGGGGGGAACCGGCCTCGGACTTCCCATCGTGAAGAATACGATAAACGTTCTCGGCGGCTATATCAGGGTTCAGAACAACAAGCCTCACGGCCTGGAATTCAGATTTTCACTTATAAAATGGACTGCAAATCCAAATAAACAGAAATAAGCGCAAAATTATTAGAATTGGAACTTAGCTGTAACATCATTGCAATATCGATTGTATATCTTTGCATCACATAGGACGACAATATAGATTGTCCTATTTGTAAAGCATACTATCATTACCATTAACGAAAGCATTGCTTGCAAAGATATAGTAATTTTGTAATATAAAGAATGTGGCTCTAAGCCTTTCCCCGAAAGAGAGGCACCGAAATCTCGGAAGAGTTGGGAATCTGAAGGCAAAAGGCCTATAATTGTCGAGAGGACAACGATTTCCCCCACTACAAACAAGATAATTGGCCGAAAAGGCCCGAAAGACCGCACAAATGCGGTCTTTTTTTCTTTTACGCCCTTACAATCGGAGCAGACCTGCAATGCCGACGGCAAATGGAATAGAGTATCGCATGACGCAACTTAGGTAACTGAAAAATATTTAATACTGCAACATGAAATCATTACACCTGTTTTGGATTGCCGCAGCATTGACAATCGGCATATCAACCCAAAGCTGCACCAAAAGTTCGGCAACCGAGATATTGCCGGATGGGGTCACCATCGAAACACCGACAGGCAATGTAAGGCTTAAGGTCGTAACCGACAAGATAATAAGAGTGTCGGCATCGCCCGACAGCGAGTTCCCCGACGACGCAAGCCTTGTGGCATTACCGGTCAATGAAATTCCCGAATTTTCAGTAACACAGACTGACGACAGTGTGTATCTAACGACATCGCAGCTCAAAGCCGCCGTTGACAAGCACTCCGGAGCCGTGACATTCCTTGACAAAAGCGGTAAAAAGATACTTCAGGAGAGCGACGGAAGCCGCTCATTCAAACCGATAACCGTAGAAGGCACCGACGGATACACAGTAACGCAGTCATTTCTCTCGCTCGATGACGATGAAGGCATCTACGGTCTTGGCCAGCATCAAAGCAACGAGTTCAATTACAAAGGCAAGAACGAGGAGCTTTTCCAGTACAACACCAAGGTGTCGATACCATTTGTAGTGTCGACAGGCAACTACGGCATCCTGTGGGACAGCTATTCACTGTGCCGCTGGGGAAATCCCGATGACTACAGCCAGCTCGGCGACATATTCACGCTCTACGACATCGAAGGCCGCGAAGGCGCACTGACCGGAATTTATACCGACGCAAAGGGCGACACGATGACCCGTCAGGAGCCCCAGATATATTTCGAACACCTTATAAGAGGCGACCTCAATCACGTAGTGAACCTGCCACGCGACTTCAACTTCTACGGTTCAAAAGTTGTCTACGAAGGAGAGATTGAGCCTCGTGAGAGCGGCACATTCGACTTCATCATGTACTACTCGGGCTACCAGACCATATACATAGACAACAAGCCTGTAGTGGAACAGCGATGGCGCACGGCTTGGAATCCCAACAGCTACAAATTTTCGGTAAATCTCGAGAAAGGCAAGCGCACGCCCATAAGGATTGAGTGGGAGCCCAACGGCGGCGTGGCCTACTGCGGCCTTCGCGTATATGCCCCTACACCCGACGACAAGAAGAATCAACTCACATGGTGGGGCGAGATGCAGGACATGATCGACTACTACTTCATCTACGGCGACAACATGGACGATGTAATAAGCGGCTACCGCACTCTCACCGGCAAATCGCCCATAATGCCGAAATGGGCCATGGGCTACTGGCAAAGCCGCGAAAAGTACAACACCCAGGACGAGGTGCTGTCGACATTAGCCGAATTCCGCAAACGCCGCATACCTATCGACAACATAGTCATCGACTGGCAGCACTGGGAGGAGGACGCATGGGGCTGCCATGAGTTTGACCGCAAGCGATTCCCCGACCCCAAGGGCATGGTCGATTCCATCCATGCAATGAACGGGCGCGTGATGATTTCGGTGTGGCCAAAATTCTATATCACCACCGAGCACTTCAAGGAGTTTGACAAAAACGGATGGATGTATCAGGGAGCCATTCGCGACAGCATCCGCGACTGGGTCGGCCCCGGCTATCTCGGCTCGTTCTACGATGCCTACGACCCCGATGCACGCAAGCTGTTCTGGGAGCAGATGAACGACCACTACATGCCTCTCGGATTCGATGCATGGTGGATGGATGCCAGCGAGCCCAACATTCGCGACTGCACCGACATCGAATATCGCAAATACCTCTCAACCCCAACGGCACTCGGTCCGTCGGCCAAATACTTCAACGCCTACGCCCTGATGAATGCCGAGGCCATCTACAACGGACAGCGAGGTGTCGAGCCCGACAAGCGTGTGTTCCTGCTTACCCGCTCGGGATTCTCGGGACTTCAGCGCTACTCGACCGCCACATGGAGCGGCGACATCGCCACCCGCTGGGAGGACATGGAAGCGCAGATATCGGCGGGACTTAACTTCTCGGTAAGCGGAATCCCCTACTGGACCATGGACATCGGCGGCTTCTGTGTCGAGGACCGCTATGTAGCCGCCCAACGGGAGTACAACTTCACCGGCAACGAAAACGCCGATCTCAAGGAGTGGCGCGAACTGAACACGCGCTGGTATCAGTTTGGAGCCTTCACCCCGCTCTTCCGCGCCCACGGCCAATGGCCCTTCCGCGAGGTGTTCAACATCGCCCCCGAATCGCATCTGGCCTATAAGGCAATAACGGCCTACACAAAGTTGCGCTACAACCTCATGCCCTACATATACTCGCTTGCCGGCATGACCTACTTCAACGACTACACAATCATGCGCCCCATGGTGATGGACTTCACCGACGACAAAGCTACATTTGACATCAAGGATCAATATATGTTCGGTCCGGCTCTCCTTGTAGCGCCCGTATATAAATATGGAGCACGCAGCCGCAGCGTCTACTTCCCCGAAGGAAGTAAATGGTATGACTTCTACAGCGGAAAGATGATTGAAGGTGGGCGCGACATCACCGTCGACGCGCCCTACGAGAGGATACCGCTCTATGTGCGCGCAGGTTCAATCATTCCCGCAGGCGGCGACATAATGTCGACAGCCGAGGAATCCGGCGAGCCGACGACCATCGTTGTTTACGGCGGAAATGACGGCGACTTCACCCTCTATGAGGACGAAGGCACAAACTACGGCTACGAGCGCGGTGAATTTTCCAAGATAAGGTTCCGATATGACGACGACGCCTCTACCCTGACGATAGAGAGTCGCGAGGGACAATACCCCGGCATGAAAGCCGACAGACTGTTCAACGTAGTAAAGGTCGACGGCAAGCACGCAACAGCCAACGCCATAAAGGCAAAAGGACTGCTTGTGAAATACAACGGCGAGAAGGTTACAGCCAACATTTGAAATAACTTAAAAATTTAACTTATAATACATGTAATACATGAAACTTAAAACGACACTGATGTCGATAGCTATCGGCACATCGATATTGGCTTCAGGCCAACAGCCGGTCTATCTTGACAAGACAAAGCCTATCGAGGAGCGTGTAGAGGACGCTCTATCGCGAATGACACTGGAGGAGAAAGTAAGGCTGTGCCATGCCCAGAGCAAATTTTCAAGCGCAGGAGTTCCTCGCCTCGGCATTCCCGAAATAAGGATGAGCGACGGGCCTCATGGGGTGCGCGCCGAAATCAACTGGAACGACTGGGGATACTCCAACTGGACCAACGACTCCATCACGGCATTTCCGGCACTCACGGCCCTTGCCGCCACTTGGAATCCTGAACTGTCGGCAATCTACGGAAAGAGCATCGGCGAAGAGGCCCGTTATCGCGACAAGAACGTGATGCTCGGCCCCGGCGTTAACATCTATCGCACACCGCTCAACGGCCGCAACTTCGAGTATATGGGCGAGGACCCCTACCTTTCGGGTGAAATGGTAGTCCCCTACATTCAGGAGCTGCAGAAAAACGGCGTGGCTGCATGCGTCAAGCATTTCGCGCTTAACAACCAGGAGCGATGGCGTGGCAGCATAAATGTGGTTCTTTCGGATCGCGCACTCTATGAAATATATCTCCCGGCATTCAAGAAGGCCGTAGTCGACGGCGGCGCCTGGAGCATCATGGGCGCATATAACCAAGTGTGGGACGAGCATTGCTGCCACAATTCACGCCTGCTCAACGACATCCTGCGCGGCGAGTGGGGATTTGACGGCGCGGTAATTACCGACTGGGGCGGTGCCCACAACACAAAGCAGGCGGCTCTCAACGGTCTTGACATCGAAATGGGAACCTGGACCAACGGCCTCACAAGCGAAAGCAAGTCACCCTACTCCGACTACTATCTCGCCAATCCTTACCTCGACATGATGCGTAGCGGCGAGGTGCCCGAATCGACAGTCGACGACAAGGCCCGCAACATTTTGCGGCTCATCTTCCGCACGGCGATGAATCCCGACAAGCCTTTCGGCTCGGCCACATCGCCCGAGCACTACGCTGCAGCCAAAAGCATAGGCGATGAAGCAATCGTGCTCCTTAAAAATAACGGCATCCTGCCGCTCGACCCGGCCAAATACAAGAAGATACTTGTGGTTGGCGAAAACGCCGTTAGATTCCTCAACGAGGGCGGAGGCTCATCAGAGCTAAAGGTCAAGGACATGTTCACGCCTCTCGACGCCATACGCAACACCTACGGCAACGGCGTTACCTACGCCGAAGGCTACCGCTCGGGGCGTGCCATGTATGAACGCGAAGACCGCATAGCGCAAACCACATTGGACTCGTTGCGCAATCAAGCTGTGGCGATGGCCAAAGACGCCGATGCCGTAATATATATAGGTGGACTTAACAAGAATGCTTTTCAGGATTGCGAATCGACCGACCGCCGCGAGTACAACCTCCCGTGGGGACAGGACAAGATAATCGAGGAGCTGGTTGCAGTCAACCCAAATGTGATAGTGGCCAATGTCACCGGCAATGCCTACGCAATGCCCTGGCTTGACAAGGTGCCGGCTGTAATACAAAGCTGGTATCTCGGCACGATGATAGGCCCGTCGATGGCCGATGTGATTTCGGGCAAGACCAATCCGAGCGGCAAGCTTCCGTTCTCATTCCCCAAGCGACTTGAGGACAACGGAGCCCACTCATTCGGAGCTGAATCCTATCCCGGAATCGAGCGCGAAGGCAAAAGTCCCCAGCAGCAATATCTTGAGGACATTCTGGTAGGCTATCGCTGGCACGACACCAAGAAGATTCCGGCCATGTTCCCGTTTGGTCACGGCCTGAGCTACACTACATTTGAATACGGCAAGGCTTCACTTTCATCCAACCTTATGGAGGGCGACAAGAGCATCACCGTCACTGTACCGGTTACCAATATCGGCAAAGTTGCCGGAAAAGAGGTGGTACAGCTCTACATCGCCGACGAAAAGTCGTCGCTTCCGCGTCCGCTCAAGGAGCTGAAGGGATTCAAAAAAGTGGAATTGAACCCTTCGCAAACCAAGGTCGTGAAATTTGAAATAACGCCCGACGACCTGAAATTCTTTGACGACAAGGCTCACGAATGGATTGCCGAACCGGGCAAATTCAAAGTTTACATAGGCTCGTCAAGCACCGACATAAAATCGACATTGCAGTTTTCTTATAAATGATTTGATTTATACAAAACGACAAAGGCTTGCTTCAGCATAGAAGCAAGCCTTTGTTTTTGCTATTTATATCACGACAAGCAACCGTCAATGCCGGTGGAAAGCTCCTCCGCCTTCCTTGGCCACTTTCATGTATACCGGATCATTGTCGCCGGGAGGCGTGTCCTCCTCAAGCGTAACAGTATAATAGACATAATCGTCTATGCCGTGCTCATCACGCCATTTACGCGGTGCAACGCCTGAATCGCGCAGACCGCAGAACCAAATCATAGTGCCTATTTCACTGTCAATTTTAATTCCCGAAGAGTAAGCCAAGATTGGGAATGCCGCGTCATCGTCGGCGGTATAAGTTTCCATAAGGATTTTATTTTTATCGATATCCAATGTGTCGGAAAACATCGGCTGACCGTTAACAGGATATACGCATTCCAGCAACATCTTGCCGTTATCGATCGGCACGGCCATGAAATCAAGCGTTTCCACGCTGTCGGTCAACACGAAATGAATAAACTCCGACATCATCTCCTTTTCGGAAAACTCACCGTTGTGACATGAAATACGCTTAATTTTGCCGCGCTTACCGTTAAAGTCACCCTTCATCGTGGCACTTATGCACTGAACGCCCTTTATCCTGAAGTATTGCTGCATAACCTCAGGCAACGACAGAGCCTTGTTGTCATACTCCATCTTAACCTGCTGAGCATACACATTAGCAACGCCAATCAACACGATTAGAAATGTGATAAAAGTCCTTTTCATACTATAACATTTTTAATAGATATATTTTGCAAAAGTATCAAAATACAGCAACAAACCGTCGGAACTCCATCCATTTAACCAAAATTAACTATGCCCGATACCCTCAATTCAAAAATACGTTATCGTCCATTGACCACATCAACACGCCTAATTTGACAGTACAGTTGTAAAGTTCAATAATATTTTCTATTTTTGCAGTCAAATCCAAAGTCGCCCGTCAAACGACAACGGACACAGCTTCGAAGCTTTTAATTGTGGAGAAGTAATTGAAAATGTTTGGTATGGTCGCGCTATTGCGCAGTGTAATTAGTCCTAAACCTCTGTCAGCTAAACTCATAACGCCGATGGAGGGAATTTTAGCATCGCCCAGGATTATATAGGTTTTAATTTCACCCCCGACTATATGCCCGAAATCGCAGAACAAATTGTCGACCTGTCGCAACTCCTGGCCAAGAGCATCGAGGGAAAGACACCGTCAACGGTAAAATATTATCGGGCATGCATCTCTTCATTCCGTAAATTCCTTGGAAACGACACCATCGATGTGACCGATTTCGACGAGAACGACTTGTCGAGATTTGCCACGTGGCTTGTCGATGAAAAAAAGTCGGCATCAACGATAAAACTCTATCTGATGACGCTGCGCGCCATCTTCAACAACTCGGTCGACGACGGAAACAAGGTGTTTGCCAACGTATCGTCGAAAAACGATGCCGAAACCAACCTCACGACACGTGACGACATCTTAACCGTAGCCAACGCCTCGATGAGTCAATATCCGGCACTCGCACGAGTACGCGACATGTTCATGTTCAGCTTCTACACCTGCGGCACATCGTTTGAGTGCATGAAGCGCATGACACTCAACGACATAACCGACGACTACATAAACATTCCCGACGGGCGTAAGACAATCAGGCTCTCATGCATGGACCGCCTGCTACCCGACAATAAATCCGACAGCAACGCCCCACTCTTCCCCCTTGCCGATACACTTGACTTCGACGAATACGCCTCACGACTGGGCATCGTCAGCCGCAACCTGCAGCTACAGCGTCAGCTCAACCCCGACTCCGCGCTCAACGGCTGGATATCATGCGCAAGAGAGTGCGGCATCGACCTCTCGGTCATTGCCGAATGTGTCAGCAACACCGAAGCCTCGATATTTCAATTCGCCGACCGTCGTGACATGCCCGTTGACCGCGACGACATCGACGCAGCCGTGCGTCAGGTAGCATCATCAGTGTGTGACATCGAAAGCCATTGGTATGCCATGCGCATGTTCTCCCCCGTCGACACCGTACTAAAGCAGATAGAGTCAACCGCAGGAATCGACGTAGAAACCTACTATCCCGTCGAAGAGGTGGTCAAGATGCAAGGCAAGAAACGCATCGTCAAGACACAGCCCGTCATACGCAACATCATATTCCTGCGCGCCACCTCCGAAGAGGTCAAGTCATTAAGCAGCAACCTGTTTGGAACAGCGGCAATATACACATCGTCAAACGGTACATCACGCGAATACGCCATAATCCCCGAAGCCGAAATGATGCGCTTCAAATGGATCATATCACGATGCGCCGAAATGACGATGCTCGACGAAGAACGCCGTTGCCACCTCGCTGAAGGAACGAGAGTGCGCGTGACCGACGGCACATTTGCCGGATACGAAGGCCTCGTAATAAAAGAAGGACGACGCTACAACCTCATCGTCGAGCTGCTCAACCTGCAGTTCATGGTCAAAGCCGAAATCCCCGCCACCTTCCTCACCGTCATCCCCTAACCCCGCCCCACCGCATCAGGCGCCAACCGCCATGCCCGAATCTCTGAAACACAAGACCCTCAAAGGCACCCTGTGGAGCTCTTTGCTCTAATGGGACGCTGCCTATTCGCCATATCACACACAACCTCAACCATATCACCCAAAGGGTTATATAGAATTCTCGACTACTAATCAACGGCAAAGGGCCGGACATAATAAGACTAAAATATATTAGACATGAATAAGAAAGTATATTTAGGCATGGTTGCCGATATAATGCATCCAGGCCTTATAAACATCATCAACGAAGGTGCAAAATATGGCGATGTTATTATCGGCTTGTTCACCGACAAAGCCGTCGCCGAGCATAAACGACTTCCATTCCTCACTTATGAGCAACGTAAACAAGTGGTCGAAAATATAAAGGGTGTCGCAGAGGTCATTCCTCAGGATGAATGGTCGTATATACCAAATCTTCGTAAACTAAAGCCTGATTATATAATCCATGGTGATGACTGGAAAACCGGCATCGACATGGAGCTTCGCGAAGAAGTATTCAAGGTCATGGAGGAACTCGGAGGCAAAGTGATTGAAATTCCCTACACCAAAGGAATCGATTCAACCGGTCTTGTTGAAGAGGAAAAATCACTCGGAACAACACCCGAAGTACGCATGAAGCGTCTTCGCCGCCTTATTGCCGCCAAACCTATTGTCCGCATAATGGAAGCGCATGACGGACTGTGCGGCCTCATAATAGAAAATGCCGAAGTAGATGCCAACGGAAGACACAATACCTTTGACGGCATGTGGTCAAGCTCACTGACCGACTCCACATCAAAAGGCAAACCTGACATCGAGGCCGTAGACCTCACCACTCGCCTTCAGGACTTGAACAACATTCTTGAATGCACGACAAAGCCCATAATATTTGACGGCGACACCGGCGGCAAAATAGAACATTTTGTGTTTACTGTGCGCACACTGGAGCGCCACGGCATATCGGCGATCATAATAGAGGACAAGGTGGGACTTAAGAAAAACTCACTCTTCGGAACCGATGCCATACAGACACAAGATACAATCGAACATTTCTGTCAAAAGATAAGAGCCGGCAAGGAAGCACAGGTAACCAAAGATTTCATGATCATAGCCCGTATCGAAAGTCTTATCGCCGGAAAATCGATTGATGACGCATTAGAACGCGCTCGCGCGTATGTTGCAGCCGGAGCCGACGGCATAATGATTCACAGTAAAAATAAATCTGGCGAAGACATAAAGGAGTTCTGCCTAAGATTCAGAGAGGAACATCCCAAGATTCCAATTGTCGTAGTCCCCACCACCTACAACCACATCTACGAAAAAGAGCTCACCGAATGGGGTGTCAATGTAGTCATATACGCCAACCACATGTTGCGCGCCGCATATCCGGCAATGAAAAAGACGGCAGAAACAATTCTTGAAAATGAGCGTTCGCTTGAGGCTAACGGAATGTGCATGCCGATAAAAGAAATTCTCGAACTTATCCCCGGAACAAAATAGACATATAATGGTATCTGTTGACAAATTATACGACACCCTTAAAGCATCAGGAGTTCGCCTATTCACCGGTGTTCCCGACTCTTTACTAAAAAATCTATGTGCCTATATAACCGATAACTCGGATGCGACACATAACATAATAGCCGCAAACGAAGGTGCAGCTGTAGGAATTGCAGCCGGACATTATCTCGCCACAGGAAAAGTCCCTGTTGTATACATGCAGAACTCAGGAATAGGCAATGCCGTAAATCCGCTCATGTCACTTGTCGACGAGAAAGTGTATTCAATGCCCGTTCTGTTGATAATAGGATGGAGAGGTGAGCCCGGAGTACACGACGAGCCACAGCATGTGAAGCAGGGAGAGGTAACAATACCTCTTCTTGAAGCAATGCAGATTCCCTACATTGTCCTTCCCAATGAAGACACGGAAGCCCTTGCTGCTGTTCAGGCAATTGTAAATGATTGCAAAAAGCTCAGCAAACCCCATGCCATAATAATACGAAAAAATACTTTTGGCAAATATAAGCTTAAGAATCAAGCGATAAACGACTATCCACTTTCCCGAGAGGAAGCATTGACTATTCTTGTAAAGGCTCTCGACATCGATAGCGTCATAGTGTCAACCACAGGAAAACTCTCTCGCGAGCTGTTTGAACTTCGTGAAGCTTTGAGCCAATGCCATAGTAAGGACTTCCTTACAGTAGGCTCAATGGGACATAGTTCATCCATCGCACTTGGCATCGCACTTGAAAAACCCGACAAGAGAATATTCTGCTTCGATGGCGACGGAGCATTCATAATGCACATGGGTGCCATTTCAAACATCGGAGCATTGGCGCCGAAAAACCTTGTGCATGTGGTATTCAACAACGGAGCTCATGAATCGGTCGGCGGCCAGCCAACACTCGGCTTCGGTATCGACATCTGCGCCATTGCAAAAGCATGTGGTTACAAAGAAACCCTGACAGTAACGACTGAGCAGGAAATCAAAGCTCTTTCAGGGAGAATAAACACAATGGACGGACCGGTCTTAATCGAACTTCGCGTAAGAATCGATTCCCGCGACAACCTTGGTCGCCCCACAACGACCCCCATCCAAAACAAAGAGGCTTTCATGACAAATCTCAAAAATTAGGTCTAAAAAAAATGAATATAAAACGAAATATATTACTAAATCCGGGGCCGGCAACAACTACTGATACTGTCAAAATGGCCCAGGTGGTTCCTGACATTTGTCCTAGAGAAAAGGAATTTGCTGATATTATGAAGCAAATTCGGAAAGATCTCGTCAAAATTGCACATGGCGTTGAAAGTAAGCACACTGCGGTGCTATTTTGTGGAAGCGGTACGATAAACATAGACATCTGCCTTAATTCACTACTCCCCGAAGGGAAGAAAATCCTCGTAATCAATAACGGAGCCTATAGTTCACGTGCAGTTGAGGTATGTCAATATTACGGACTTCCTCACATCGACATGAAACTGTCAATTTTCGATATCCCTGATCTCTCATTGGTTGAGAAAGCCCTTAAAGAAAATCCCGATATAGCCCTTGTATATACAACCCATCACGAAACGGGGACCGGCCTTCTAAATCCCATTCGAGAAATTGGAGAGCTCGCACACCGATTCGGAGCTATTTTCGTAGTCGACACAACATCCTCATTAGGTATGATTCCATTTGACATAGTTAAGGACAATGTCGACTTCTGTATGGCATCGGCACAGAAAGGTCTTATGGCCATGAGCGGACTCTCATTTATCATAGGTGACAAGGAGTTTATTGAAAAATCAAAAGATTTCCCCAAGAGGTCATATTACTGTAACCTCTATCTTCAATACAGCTTCTTTGAGAAAACAGGAGAGATGCACTTCACGCCACCTGTACAAGTAGTTTATGCACTAAAACAAGCCATAGCCGAATATTTCAAGGAGGGAGAAGATGCCAAAATTGCTCGCCATGCAAGAGTCAACAGCGCCATACACAAAGGCATTGAACAGTTAGGGCTTGAATATGTCATTGATAAAGAAAAGGAATCCGGGCTGGTGGTTTCTGTTAAATACCCCGATCTTCCACAGTGGGATTTCAACAAGGTACATGATTTTTGCTATGAAAGAGGGTATACCATATATCCGGGCAAGATATCAACTACCGATACATTCCGACTCTGTTCACTCGGAGCAATAGACACTAAAGACATAGAAAATTTCTTTGTAGTATTTAAAGACGCCCTTGATTCCATCGGGATTAAAACTCCATTGAAATGATTGAAACCGCAGTTATAATGGCTGCCGGCAAAGGCACTCGATTCGGCTCAATGACCGAAACAAAGCCCAAAGGATTCATAGAATTCAAAGGAATCCCAATGGTAATTCGTTCAATCGAAAATCTTATTTCTGCAGGAATAAAAAAGATTATCATAGGCACCGGATATCACCGAGAATGGTATGATAACCTCGCCGAAAAATATCCCCAGATACAGACCGTATTCAGCCCCCGCTTTGCAGAAACAAACAGCATGGAAACACTGTCCCGATGCAAGAATGCTATCGGGGATGATGACTTCTTACTGCTCGAATCAGATATAGTTTACGAACAAAAGGCTCTTACTTCTTTATTTGAAGACCCACATCCCGACATAATGCTCGTTACCCCTGTCAACAAATTTCAGGATCAATACTACATCGCCTGTGATGACGAAGGAAATCTCCTAAAATGCTCAACAAACAAGGATACGATTCTAAGTGAAACAGGAAACGAACCAATAGGAGAGCTTGTTGGAATCCACAAGCTGTCAAATGCATTCTACAAAAACATGTTGGCGACATATGAACACCAAATCAAGTGGGAAGAATTTTTCCAGAATAATTCTTATCCTGAAAAAGTAGGATATGAATATATCATCGAAGATGTTGCCACTTGGATGCCATTAGCAGCAGGGATTGCTGATCAATACGGAAATACACCCGAATATCCTTCCGATAAAATATCATCAAGACTTCCACTATATGTCATTATAGAGAACAACCTGCAATGGTATGAGATAGACGACGAAAAAGATCTTGAATTTGCCGAACATAACATTAACATAATATAAACCTTCCATGAAATATATCTCATCTAACGATATAGAAGATTTAAAAATCAATCCCATTACATGCGTAGAATGGGTTAAAGAAGGGTTTCTTATGAAAAACCGAAGTATTTTACCCCCCAAAGTTTCTATACACCCTAAAGGGATTGACTTTTTTAATACAATGCCATGTTTACTTCCAGCTGAATTTCACACTTTTGGTTGTAAAATCGTTTCACGTATTGCAGGAAATCATCCGGCATTAAAGAGTGATTTAATGCTCTTTAACTCTAATACAGGGGAAATGATTTCTGTCATGAATGCCGATTGGATAACGGCAATGAGGACTGGTGCAGTTGCCGCTTTGTCAATCAACACTTTGCGATCGCCCTCAGCAAAAATATATTCATTCATAGGTTTGGGAGTAATAGGACATTCAACTTTGGATTGCCTTTTAGCTACTAATTGTGATAAAAAACTTATTATTCGACTGAAAAAATACAAGGACCACGCAGAAAAAACAGTTGAAAAATATAAAGACTTCAAGAATGTAGAGTTTCAAATAGTAGATGAAATAGATGATTTAGTCAAAGATTCAGATGTAATAGTTTCTTGTATAACTGAGGCAAAAGACATTTTAGTCAATGACACCAAACTTTTTAAACAAGGCGTACTCGTTGTGCCTGTACATACAAGAGGATTCCAAAACTGTGACAGTATATTCGACAAGGTTTTTGCGGATGATGAAGGTCACGTAAAAGGCTTTAGATATTTTAATGAATTTCGCAAATTCGGTGAAATTGGCGATGTGATTTCAGGCAAAATTGAAGGTCGAGAAAGCGACATAGAACGTATTCTCTCTTACAATGTTGGCATTGGTCTTCATGACATCTATTTTGCAAAAAAAATCTCAGATCTCTTACTTTGGACAATACATTAGTACATAAAACTGCAACTGGAGCTATATGGGCTACAATTGACCGATTTGGGAATATGGCGTTGCAGTTTATTGTTAATCTAGTATTAGCTCGTTTACTGATGCCCGATGACTTTGGTGCCATAGGTATGCTAGCCATATTTATAGCCGTGTCACAAGTAATAATCGACGGAGGGTTCGGGAATGCTCTAATCCAGAAAAAAAATCCTAGTCAAACAGACTATTCAACAATATTTTATTGGAACATAGGATTGTCCACCGTTATGTATTCATTGCTATACGCATTTTCTCCCTATATAGCAATATATTTCAAAATGCCAATACTCTCAGATGTCCTAAGAGCCATTGGGCTTATTTTAATAACAACATCCATTATATCCATACAAACCGTAAGACTTAGGAAACAATTGGCATTCAAAACAATAGCCATAACTAATCTTGGGTCATATATTACAGCCAGTGGATTAGCAATCTATTTAGCATACATAGGATGGGGAGTATGGAGCCTTGTACTACTACAAATCACAAGTGGCATTATGTCAATAATACTATATTGGCTTCAAACACGTTGGCATCCCTCTTTAACATTTTCAACTAAAACAATATGTTCACTTTTTTCATTTGGAGGATATCTATTCGCCGCAGGAATATTACAAGAAGTGTGTAAAAATCTACAGGGAATAATCATAGGCAAGAAATTCTCTGCGACTCAGATGGGTTATTATTCACAGGCCTATAAGCTTGACATCGTATGTAGCTATTCTATTCCTCAGGTTATTGTTCAAGTGATGTTTCCGGTATATTCATCAATACAGGATGATAAGCAGAAACTCATCGCAATATTATCTATGAACATTAGAATAATTAGCTTTCTTATATTCCCATTAATGGGATTACTTATATTAATTGCAGAACCTCTAATTAATGCCCTCTATGGGGAAATATGGCTTCCATGCGTACCGTATTTTCAAATCTTGTGTATCGGCGGTCTATTCGCATGCCTACAAAACATCAATTTTTATGCTGTTGCTGCTGTTGGAAGAAGTCGCAATTTATTTCTATGGAGTTTCTATAAATGGGGGTTTTTATTGGCAGCACTCCTCATTGGAATTAATTGGGGAATATACGGCCTTCTATGGGGAATGGTACTTTCTTCGCTCAATATATATCTTATTAATGCATACCTTGCATTTCGGTTTGTTGGCATTTCAATAATACATCAAATAATAAATATTCTAATCAATATTGCATTAACGTTTATTGCATTCACACTTGCATGGACAATTAATTCATACTTTAATCTACATTTCATTATAATATCGATGATATTCACTCTAAGCTATTTAGTACTAGCTTATGGCTTCAAAAATAAAGGTTTATTTGAAAGCATCAATCTAGCAAAACGGTTAATTAAATAAATTAACGCTTTAAGCCATCCACATTTATGATAAAATACAACCTTTATATACCACTATTAATCCTATATATAATTACACTAACTTCATGCAATGATAACGATGACATATACTCTGTATCTATTCAAGATAAAGACCTCAACATCAATCCTAATAATGAATACATTGTAGTTTTAGGAGATGTACAAGAATATACAGCATCTGACAAATGTATGCGTCCATTTATGAATACAATAGAATGGACATTAAGCCAAAGTGTATTCTTGAAAAACATACCTTGTGTCATACAAGTCGGAGATGTGACAAATACCAATTCCGAATCGAGTTGGTACCGATACAGCAAAGCAATGGCGAATCTGTCACAAAATGGCATTCCAATATTCACATGCACCGGCAATCACGACTATCTATGGGATCATGAAAATAAGATATTCGACAGAGGAAATACTTTAATCAATAAATATTGCAATCCATTAATGCCCAATTGCAATATCGTGTCATATTTTGAACCCAATAATATCGAAAATATAATTCTAAAATTACCTTTAAGGTCTTTTAATATATATTTAATGATTCTTGAATTCGCCCCCCGACATGAAGTTTTAAAATGGGCCCAAAATTGGATAATTGACCATCCTGATGAGCAGTTCATATTATTGACACATGAATTTTTAGATGTAAATAATGGGAACATAATATATAGCAACAGCTACGCTCAATGGCATTTTGAGACTACCAATTCAACATGGTCAGATCCGAAAACAGTTTCTGATGTATTATTGCGTGATTTTGATAATTGCATAGCAGTTATATGTGGCCACAACGGGTTCGTAACTTTTAATGATTATGAACTCAAGTCACCCATTATCATGTTCAATCTTCAATACCAAATAAATGGCGGAGATTCCTTGGCACTTCTATTAGAATTGAATCCTATTGAAAAATCGATCACTCCATCAATATATCACACTAATAAGCGTGAATTTGTTAATAACACCCCTCTATCCGGGAAGAAAATATACTTGACAAAACTATGATTAGCTCCGAACAACAGGCCGAACTTCGTGCAAAATATAATCCTGATGGCTCAAATCTTCGCAGAATGCAATTACACATACTTGAAATGCTCAAGTACATAGACAAAGTATGTCGCGAAAACAACATTAAATATTGGCTATCTGCAGGGTCATGTCTTGGAGCCGTACGCCACGGAGGATTCATTCCCTGGGATGATGATGTAGACATTGAAATGGAGCGAAAGGATTATATTAAGTTTTATAAAATCTTGAATTCTGAACAAAACGATCGATATATATTACATTCTTATTTTAATGATAAAGAATACCTATACCCATTTGATAAACTTCGAGATAAAAATTCTTATGTAAAAGAATCATATTTCATAGATGATTGGATAAAATTTCACGGTTGCTTTATTGACATCTTTACAATTGAACCTTCCAACTCAAAGTATATGCATATACTATCATCTAAAATATGGTGGCACACCCTAACTGTATTTGCAAAAATAAAGAATGAATCATTACGTAGAAAATTCATTTTCGGAGGTCATTTATTAAATAGGCGAATATTATATCCGTTATTTGCAATGCTAAGTAAATTTAATTCTAATGGCGTTTTCAGACATTCATATGGATCTCCATTCCCCAAACCTCGTTTCGTTAAAGATTTTAAGGAAACGACTTTGGCAAAATTTGAAGACGGAGAATTCCCAATCCCAAAGGGCTATGACCATTATTTAAAATCCATTTATGGTGACTACACCAAAATTCCTTCAAATATAGAATCTAACTCCCATTTTGAAAAAATCATTTTATAAAAATTAAATTAAGCCAAATACAATTAGGATGCCTAAATTGTATAAATATAACGCCTTAAGGAGCATTTTCATTTTTTTTAATGCTTTCATTTTTGTAATGGCAATATACGCCATAATGATAGCATCACCTGGGAAATATAAATCTGACGCAGTTTACTTATCAAATGCCGCAATCATAATATATTCGCTTTTACATATATTATCCAACGAAAATAAAGCCTATTCAGCAAAAAAGATTTTCTATCTATTCATATTCTTTTTCATGGGTATTGCCCCATTAATGCAGTTCAAAATGGGGACAGAAACCGTAGGTGGTTATAAGATATCAGAGGACACATATATAATAACAAATTTGATTACATTGCTCATGTTATTTATCTATGATTTAACATACAATTATTCCTATAAACATATAAATAAACCCATATTGACTTTAGACAAAACCCCGGTTTCTGTAAAAAAAATAAAAAAGTGGAGAGCCATATTATTGGGGATAAGTATAGTAAGTGTTGCATATACAATTTTCTATTTTAGGAATAATCTATATTTACTAATTTTTAGAGGGTTATCTGATATCGTTGGCGATGATGTATCCCAAAAATCAGGCAATTTTACGGGTCCCCTATTTGATTGTATAATTAGACCTCTTTCAGTCGTATGCTGCATTAATTATTGGGCTATTGGGAAAAGTAAAACTTACAAATTTTATTTTTTTATTCTAATGTTGATTAGTTGTTTTCCCATATCTCTGGCACGATTGAGAACAGCTGCCTATTATATGCCTTTATTAATCCTCGCATTTCCTAAAATTAGATACAACAACAGATTCATATTTCTATTTCTAATAGGATTTTTAGTCATATTCCCTTTATTAAATAATTTCAGGACTTGGTCTAACGGTTCATTTGAATTTTCCAATCTTGATTTTAACATGTTCTGTAATATGAACTACGATTCTTATCAATCTTTTGCGTTTGTTGTTCAAAATGGAATTGTAACCTATGGACGACAGTTACTTGTTGTACTGTTTTTTTGGATTCCACGAAGCATTTGGCCTGATAAGCCATATATGTCGGGAAGATGGGTGGCCCATGAACATGACTTATGGTTTGACCAAATTTCTATGAACTATTTTGGCGAAGGCTTCATAAATGGAGGTATATTAGGAGTTATAGTATTTACTATCTTCTTAGCATTTATCACTGCAAAATTCGATAAATCATATTGGATTTTCTATAAAGGTTCTCCGAACAATCTATTTGCACCATTCTTTCTACTTTTCATTGGAATGTATTTCTTTTTTATGAGAGGTGACTTAATGTACGGAACCCAATATACAATCTGTCTATTGGGAACAAACTTTTTAATTTATAAAATTTCTCGACACTATTTAAAATGAAAATTGTTTATTGCCTTGCCGGAACCTTCAATTCAGGAGGGATGGAGCGAATTGTAATTAGTAAAGCCAACTGGTTGGCCGATCATTATTACGATGTAACAATAATTACAACTGATCAAAAAGGGCGAAACAATTTTTTTAAAATAAACAATAAGATTAGATGTATTGACATAGGAATTAACTATTGTGATAATAACAGCTCAAATATTATAACTAAATTCTGTTCACGAAAAGCCAAGATCAAGCAACATAAAAAACGGTTGATTGAAGTCCTAAATAAGGAGCAACCAGATATCACCATATCCACATTTGGCAACGAAATTGAATTTCTTAACAATTTAAATGTCGGAGGTAAAAAAATTGTAGAAATACACTTTTCAAAACTATTCCGTATACAAAATGACAAACAAGGCCTATATGCTATTGCGAATAAGATCCTTACATTCCGCGATAAAATAAAAATACAAAAATATGACGCATTTATTTGCCTAACTGAACAGGATAAAAATTTGTGGGGTAATATTCCGAACATTCATGTAATTCCAAATTTTATCGAATTTCAATCTCCAAAACGCGCTAAATTAACTGAAAAGAAGGCTATTGCAGTAGGAAGGCTATCATATCAGAAAGGATATGACCGTATGATAGAAGCATGGAATATTGTACACAATAAATTTCCTGACTGGGAACTTCATATATACGGAAATGGAGAACTTAATTATAAAATTCGCGATTCAATAAAAGAATCTGCATTAGATAAATGTTGCTTTATTCATGACCCCATTAATAGCATAGAAAATAAAATGCTTGAGAGTTCTATGCTTTTATTAACATCGCATTATGAAGGGCTTCCTATGGTTTTATTAGAAGCGATGGGATGTGGGTTACCAATAATATCATTTGATTGCAAATGCGGCCCATCCGACATAATAGAGAATGACATTAATGGCAAGTTAGTCCCTAATGATAATATTACATTATTTGCGGAAGCCGTAATTGAGCTGATTTGCGACAATACAAAACGGGATAATATTAGCAAAAATGCATACATCAAAAGTTCAAACTATTTACAAGATAAAATAATGAATCAATGGACTGAGTTATTTAACGATCTGTTGAAAAACTCATAATTCATATAGTATGAAGCGTACAATCATTATATCAGGAATTAATCTTAGATCAGGCGGCCCATTGACTATCCTTCGTGATTGTCTACAATTTCTAAGCAATAGCGAAATTTGTAAATCTTACAAAATAATTGCTCTTGTACATAATAGGGAATTAGTGGAATACCCTAACATTGAATATATTGAATTTCCCAAAAGCATCAATCACTGGGTTAACAGGCTTTATTATGAATATTTTTACTTCAAGAAATTATCAAAGAAATTAAATCCATACTTATGGTTTTCCCTTCATGACATTTCTCCAAATGTTTCTGCCGATCGCCAAGTTGTATACATGCATAATCCGTCAATCGTAAACAAAATTAGATTTCAAGATATTAAATACGATAAGACATATATTCTTTTTGCTTTATTCTATAAATATCTATATCGTATCAATATAAAACACAATAAATATTGCATTGTACAACAGAATTGGTTCAAAGAAGAGTGTTGCAAACGGTTTTCAATACCAAAATCGAATGTTATAGTAGCAAGTCCCAATATTGAAATTGGACAAAAATATAAGCCCACAGATCTTAAATTAAATAAATGCAGGAATTTTTTCTTTCCTTCATTACCAAGACCTTTTAAAAACTTTGAAACAGTTTGTGAAGCAGCAAAGATTCTATATTATGACGGAATTAAAGATATTGAGGTAACATTGACTATAAATTCTGATTTAAATTCCTATTCAAGCTCATTAGTGAAAAAATACAGCAACATCCCATCAATAAAGTTTGTTGGACTGATTCCCCACAATTTGATGCCTAAATATTATGAGGATGCTGATTGTTTAATATTTCCTTCAAGACTTGAAACATGGGGATTACCAATTTCAGAATTTATCCCATTTAACAAACCTATGATAATTGCTGATTTGCCGTATGCGCATGAAACATCCCAAGGCGCAAATTTGGTAACATATTTCAATGTCAATGCTCCAAAAGAATTAGCTCAAAAGATGAAAAAAGCGTATTATGGTGATTTTTCTGATTTTACATCCAATCCATTGCAAAAATTGGAGCATCCTTATGCAAAAAATTACACTGAGCTATTTCGGATATTAATCAATGATGATAAATAAAATCTCAAATAGATATACATTCTGGGACAAGATAAATCTTGTATATCTTTTTGTGTTGACAAAAATAAAGTATCCAGGTCAACGCATAATTCGCCGGCCATTTACAATAAGAGGAGGCAAAATGATTGATTGGGGAAAGAAACTGACAACAGGAGTCGGTTGCCGTATTGAAGCCTTTATTGCAGATGAAAACAGTAATTCAAAAATCCACTTTGGCGACAGAATTCAGCTCAATGATTATGTTCACATCTCCTCTGTGAAATCTATCACGATAGGAGATGATGTTTTAATAGCTTCACATGTATACATTTCCGATAACAGCCATGGTAGCTATAAAGGGGATAAAAACGACACTTCTCCATTAATAATACCGACAAAACGTCCTTATTATACAGCACCTGTGAAAATAGGTAATCGGGTGTGGATTGGCGAAGGGGTAATTATTATGCCAGGGGTAACAATTGGCAATGGATCTATAATAGGTGCACATTCAATAATAAACAAAGATATTCCGGGAAATACAATTGCCGTAGGCAGCCCCGCTAAGGTAATAAAACATTGGAACGAAATTACCCAAAAATGGGAAAAATCTTGAGCATTTTTGCTTCCGTACTAACAATTAAATAATTCAAATATAATCTGAATCTAGTGATAAAATATCATTTATAGATTCATCATGCAATAATAAATTGACAATCTTTAGTGAATTGTATTTATGATAACAGCATCAATAGTGGCTTTCCATACCAAACATGATGAGTTGAGTCGACTTTTGGAGTGTGCTTTGACTGGGTATATTGATCGATTGTTCATTATCGATAACTCCTCAAATGATGAATTGAGGGATTTTGTTAAGGACAACGATATGGTGAATTACATTCACAGCCTTAATTTGGGATATGGTTCGGGGCATAATGTGGCTATCAGAAAATCCATAGAGATGGGGTCTGACTACCATGTTGTACTCAATCCCGACATCTATTGGAACGACAATGTAATTGAAAGATTGTGTGAGTTTATGGATGCCAACTCTGATTGTGGACTTGTAATGCCAAAGATCGTATATCCATCAGGTGAAACCCAACATTTGTGTAAATTGTTGCCATCGCCAATGGATTTAATCGGGCGTCGCTTTATACCGATTAAAAGCTATCAAAAGAAACATGATTATCAGTATGAGCTTCATTGGACCGGTTATGACAGCATAATGGAAGTGCCCTCTTTATCGGGATGCTTCATGTTTATGCGCTGTTCTGTTTTGAAACATATAGGAGGATTTGATGAGCGTTACTTCATGTATGCAGAAGATCTTGACCTTTGCAGGCGCATAGGCGAGGTGTCGCGTACAATGTTCTACCCAAATGTCGTAGTGGTACATGAGTATGAAAAAGGCTCCTATAAGAGTGGTAAATTATTGAAATATCATGTAGCTTCTATAGTCAAGTATTTTAATAAATGGGGATGGATTTTTGACCGTAAGCGCATTGAGAAAAATCGCAGTTGCATCGAGCAACTTAAGCGAGTACATAGAGGAGATTTATGATTGCATAAAACACTCTCTATGAACATAAATAATTAACGGAGTCATCCTATCCTTATTAAAAATAATCGTAAACAAAGACAAAATACTCCAATAAGTAACAACATCGGATACATCATTCTAATATCGCATCTATATCTTGAAAAACAAGTCCCTTTTTTATCTCATTGAGCTATATAATTTTTATGCATAACGGCTTTTCGGGAAAGATTGGCTTGGCTGGGTTGGAGCCATGGTAGCATCGGAAGCGATTTAGTCATACATTATACATTCAAGATACGTTCAAGGCCCGGCAACTTAGCAATAGTTGTCGGGCCTTGAATTATATATGTTAGGTTGCCTTATGTCTTGATTGTATTTCCTTGATTTATATATCACCTAAAGCGGGCAAGCGAGCGGGGCGGGGGCGGGAGCAGAGGGTCACTTGGTGGTGAGGAGGGTTTTGGTGGGCTTGAGGCTGGGGGAAGAGGCGGTCAAGGTCACTTTTCCGGGCGCGAGGGTCGAGCGGAGTATCACGGTAGCGGTGCCGTTATAGAGTCGGCGGGTGTCACTCGTTGTCAGTTCCTCGCTCGTTATGTCGCCGTTAATCATGCCCACAATCTCGGCAGGGCCGTCAACCGTAAACTTAACCTGTGCATCGGCGCCGTGTACGCGCCGGCCTTTGCTGTCCACAGCCTCCACGCGTATGTGCTGGAGGTCGCTGCCGTCGGCCTTCCAGTCGCCATTATCGGGAACCGCATTAAGCCTTTTTGCCTCTCCGGCAGTTTCAATGCGGTGACGGGCCACGGGCTTTGAGTCGCCCGATCGATAGGCCACAGCCTCCACATATCCCGGCTTATAAGGTATGCTGTCCCACAATATGCGGTTGCGCACCTTTGAATCCGTGCGGTCGTTCATGCGTCGTCCCATGCTCCGTCCGTTGACAATCAGCTCCACCTCATCGGCATTGGTGTAGGTGTAAAGCGACACCTTGCATCCCGGCAATCGGTTCCAATGGTCTGACATGCGCTTTGAGCCCACCTTCACATCATTCCACACCGTGTTATAGTCGCTGTCGATTATGCCGATGTGCACCACCGGCTCGTCGGGCTTGAAGAAACTCCGCAGGAAATACGCTATGGGCTTAGGCTCCAGCGAGATGTCAAACACGCCCTCGTTCCATCCCTTGGCAGGCCATCCGTGCGATTCACCCAGATAATCTATCATTCCCCAGTAAGCAAGACCTATTACGCGGTCAAGATCCATGTCAAAGTAGTTTGGCCCCATGTTGGATGTATTGGCCTCACTCTGGTAAAACATCATCCAGGGGAAGCGACGGCTGTCGCCCGGGAAATACATGTAGCGGTAATTGTAAGCGGCGATGTCGGTTTCCAGTGCCAACGGAGCCGGAAGCGAGTCGGTCGACTGATTGCGGCCTCGAGGGTGCATGGCCACTGTCACGGGACGGGTTTTGTCATATCGATGCAAGAGCTCACGCTGCATTTTATAGGGTGTCACACCCCAGTCGGCATAAGGAATGTCCCACAGGGTCTGCAATTCATTGCCAAGACTCCACATTATCACCGACGGATGGTTGCGGTCGCGCTTTATGAACTCGGGCACATCATGGGGCCACTGTTCAACCCAGTCCTTGCGTCCGCCAGCATACTGAGTGAGCCATTTGTCATACAATTCGTCAACCACAAGTATTCCGTAACGGTCACACAGGTCAAGAAACGATGAGCTATAGGGATTGTGGGATGTGCGCACATGGTTGAATCCGAAATCTTTCAGCAGTTCAATGCGCTTCTCCATTGCACGTTCATAGGCCGCAGCACCAAGTGCCCCGAGGGTGTGGTGATTGGCTATTCCCTTAAGCAGCACCTTCTTGCCGTTAAGCTTAAATCCAAACTCCGGCGAATACTCGATTGAGCGTATTCCGAAAGTCGATTCGACACGGTCGGCCAACTTTCCGTCGCTGTCATAAACCGATGCTACCGCCTTGTACAGCGCAGGATTTTCACAGCTCCACAACTCAGGCGATGCTATCGTAAGACTGTCGAGCAGATACTCCTTCACTCGCTGACGGCTGTTGACATCAAGAGCAATCACTTTGTCGCTTATTGTGTCGCCCGATGGATTTACGATGTTCAGTCGCGCTTTCATCGTCTTGTCACCGGCGATATTATTGGCAATCTCACCTTCCACCCTTACAACCGCCATGGCATCGCTCACCATGGGAGTTGTTATGTAGAGCGGATGCCGTGTAAAGTATCGGTCGGCGTCGGTTATTATCAATTTCACATCGCGAAACAGGCCTCCGCCCGTGTACCATCGTGAATTTTCGGGCTGTCCCGTATCGGCTCTTACGGCAATCACGTTAGGTTCGCCCCATTTCAACAAGTCGGTTATATCCACCTCCGTGCCGAGATAACCGTAATCGGTCCCGCCGACACGCTCTCCGTTAAGATATATGTCGCCCGTAAGCATAATTCCCTCGAAGTCAAGCAAAACGCGGCGGCCTTTCCACTCATTCCGAGGCACTATACTCTTTCTGTACCATCCCTTGCCCACCTCCTTGAATCCTCGTGCGCTCAGTCGGCTCTTTATGTTGGCCACAGGATTGTCAAGGTCGGGCATCTCGTCGGGCGACGGTTCAACCCACGGCTGCGATATCTGAAAATCATGAGGCACGTTGATCACTTCCCAATCGCCATCATCGGCATCGGGCGCTTGCCACATTTTAGAATCCCCGCGGTGAAACCGCCAGTCACGATTCAAGTCTATGACCTCGCGGGCGTTGAGCATTAAGGATGTCACTATAAGCATCAAAGCAATAGCTGCACGTTCTTTCGTCATGGATAAATGGATTATTTGATCAGTTTTCAATTTTTTCACGTTCAACAAAGATAGTAATTTCAGGCAACAACCACAACAACAAAATATTTCCCCCATAGTAAGCGCTATTTAACGAAAATGCCTAAATTTGTAATAACGCCGATAGCGTGAACACAAGACATTAAAATAAAACCGAAAAATTATGAAACGTATACTCATGGCAATATTGGCCGCATTGGGCATCTGCACAAGTTGCTCGGCCTCCGATGTCAACAAACTCTCTCCACAGCAATTCAACGATGCTGTAAACACCGACTCGATGGCTGTCGTGATTGATGTGCGCAAACCGTCGGAATATGCCGAGGGGCATCTTAAAAACGCACAACTGCTTGACTTTCTTGACGAGGCGGCATTTGACGAAGGGATAAAGAATCTCGACAAGACAAAGCATTACTACATATATTGCCGCAGCGGACGCCGCAGTCACAATGCGGCCGAGAAGATGCAGAAACTCGGACTGACCGTCTACGACATGAGCGGCGGAATACTGAACTGGAACCGACAAGGGCTCCCCACTACAACCGAATAAAGTAATCTCCGATGGCTAAACAAGAGTATATCATCAAGAACCGCGAATGGCTCCAAAACAAAGCCAATGAACCCGGCGTACTCCCTATCGACAAGGGCATATACTATAAAGTGTTGAAACGTGGCCGCCTCGACTCCCCTTCGCCCAATCGCAACAGCGTCGTGACCGTCCACTACACCGGACGCACAATCAACGGCAAGCAATTTGACAGCAGCCGGGGAGGCGCTCCCGTAGCCATGCGACTGCGTGAGCTGATTCAAGGATGGATCATAGCCCTGCAGCAAATGCATGTCGGCGACAAATGGGAAATATACCTCCCTGCCGAAATGGGTTATGGCCGCCTGTCCCAGCCCGGCATCCCCGGCGGCTCAACCCTCATATTCGAAATTGAACTAATCGGAGTCATGTAATCCCCTCCTCACCCAAAAGCCTATCCGAGGCTGCCGTAGCGCCAATCACGCATCCCGGCAGCCTCGATTGTTTAGAAATATATGAGATAAAATGTGCTTCGCGACATTATGGGGTGAAATCCGGGATTTCGGTGCATTATATTTGCTGGAAAAAAGTAATTATGGAAAATACAGCAACTAACTCACCGAGCCGCCGAGGCAAAAGTCTGAAATTTGATCAGGAATGGAAAGACGCAGTCGACCGTCTGCCCAAACACTACCGCGACGAAATATGCGCCGCAATCGAATCCTATCAGCGCGACTTGACAGTAATCGAGGTTACACCCGGCGTGCCACGAGCCATATTCATGCTCATCATGCCCACAATCCGCCGCCGCTATCGCGCACGTGAATTGCGTCGCCTCGCCCGCGCCCGCAAGGCTGCGGCAAAACCCGCTCCTTCAAGCCGTTGTATATCCCGGCAGAATAACGCGCCGCAGCCTAAGCCGGCACAACAAGCCCCAAACCGACAGCCAAAGCCCCAACAATCCCAAGTCACGCCCGCAGTCAAGCAAAAGGCCGCGGCCGACGTCAAACAACAGGCAGCGCAGCCTAAGTCCGCACCTTGCGAGCAGCCTAAAACAGCAACATCCCCCTCCCCGACAACAACCGGAAGCAGTCCCGGCAAAAGCACACTCGAGAAACTACTGCGCCACAAGCACTCCCGTCATAACCGCAAGAAACACCGAACAGGGCCTAAAACCGAGCGCTTCTAAAAAAATTCAATATTTTTTGGTATTTGTTGTAGTTTTTTCGTACTTATTGCATCATATGTACAGAAACGCCAAATCAACAGATGAAAAAATCAGAAAACAACGACAATCGCGACTTCCAACGTATAGTGATGGAGCAAAAATCCACCATCTACTCCGTATGCTACATGTACGCAACATCCAAGGAGGAAGCCGACGACCTATTCCAGGAAACGCTCGTAAACCTGTGGCAGGGCTTCGACAGTTTTCGCGGCGACAGCAGCATTCGCTCATGGGTCTATCGCATCAGCCTCAACACCTGCCTCACACAAAAGCGAAAGAAACGCATCAAGACCGTACCGCTCGACATCTCTCCCGAAGTGTTCAGCGACACTACACCCGAAGGCCGCAACAACGTTCTTCTACATCAGCGAATAACACGCCTCGAGCCCTTCGACCGAGCAATCATACTCCTTTGGCTCGAGGATATGACCTACGAGGAAATCGCCGCCATTGTAGGAATATCCGTGAAAGCCCTCAGCGTAAGGCTCATGAGAATACGCCAGAAACTTATATCACTCAACTCCAACTCTTAAAAAATCAACGCTATGGACGAAATAAAAGCACTTCGCGACCAAATGGTCAAAATGAAAAGCAGCCTCGACAACTACGCGATAATCAACACCCGCCTGATGCACACCGTAATAAAAGAGCGCTCTAAAGGACTTAACCGATTAGTGACCGGTGAAATAATATTGATTCCATTCCTGTGCCTCTTCTTCTTCGGCCTGTGCTATGTACTCGACATGTCGATGTGGATTGCAATAACAATGGCCGTCGGATGCATTGTCAGCGCTATATTCGACTTCAAGACCGTGAGAGTACCGAGTAAACTGATCGGCCAACTGAGCCTACGCGATTTCAAAGCCTACCTCCTACGCCAGAAACGCCAACGCGCTATTCAAATGGCAATCGAGCTTCCATTATCAGTAATATGGCTTGCATGGTTCTTGCTCGAATACATCGGCAACGAGAAGCTGTTTGGCGACATCATCGTCGACAACACGACCAAATTTATAGCCGTTGGAGTGGTAATTATCATCGCCATCGTCGTCGTTGCTGTAATCTACCTGTCAATTCAGGATACCAACAACCGAATGATTTGGGAAATCGAAGCAATGGAAGGCAAAAATCCCACTCCAAAATCCCCCGACACGCAACAATAGCACATCGCCCCGCTTATCGGGCGGGCATTATTTCCGATTTTTTATCGCCTCAGGGAACTATTTTGGGAATATAGCATCTAACATTGTAAATAATAAATGCAAATGGAGAGATGTTCTGACTATAATAGTTCCTTTACCTCTTTGGTCAGGCGGCACGAAAAGATAATTTTCAGTGCCTGTTTCTTCTATGCCAATAACGATGTTTCGTTTGACGATATTAAGCAGGAAGTTTTAATTTCTCTATTCAAGGGATACCGACATTTCCGTAATGAGTGTTCCGAAGCCACTTGGGTATATAAGGTGTGCATCAACACCTGCTTGCTTTCTTTGCGCCGACTGTCGCCCAGGATAAAGACACTTTCATTGGATGAAATTCCCGCAATCCATTTTCAAAATGAAAACGACAATGAATACCGCGAGAAAATCGAATGGCTGTATGCCTTGATTGCCCAATTAAACCCGATGGATAAAGCATTGATTCTGATGTGGCTTGATGAACTGAGCTACGATGACATCGCCTCCAATATGGGCATTCCGAGAAACACGGTCGCTTCACGGCTATATCGTATTAAAGAAAAACTATCATCAAGAAAGGAGGTTTGAATATGGAACTTGAAGATTTGAAAACAACTTGGCAGTCAGTTAAGCCTCATATTGACTCGCAAATCAATGATGATGTGGCAAACGGGGTACTTTCAAAAAGAAGTGACATAAAATCAAGACTTTTGAAAAGAGCAATTTGGGAAGGGATAATCACAGTGATTTGTCTTATTCTTATGGCTTTAAGTCCGTTTTGGTCGCCCATGAAATTCCCGTACTGGTGGCTTGCGGTGTTTTGTTCAACCATTATTGTTACTAATCTATATGGAATCCGGATTTACCGCTCCATTAAGGCAATTAATCTATGGGAGGACTCAAACAATGAGATATTGAAAGTCATTTTGTCAATCAAAAAACTATATCGCAATGTTGAACTTGCCACTGCAATAGTTTTAATCCCATTGTTAATATGGCTCTCCCTTACACCGATGTTTATCCATAGCTGGAGAATGTTTTTCGTATGGGGCATTACCGTATTGGCATTCAGTCTTGAATACTTATGGTACCGCAATAACATAAAACAATTAAATAATCTTGTAAATTGGGAAAAGGAGTAATAAGTATGAAATTCATTCTTTCGCGTACTGATGACCGTGAGGTCCATTCCAAGAAATGGATCGTAGGTTATGGATTGCTGTTCTGGATAGTCAGCCGTATATTCGCAATGTTGCTGGTTGTAGGGTGTGTGGCTGTCTATAACGCATTCGGTATCAACCCGGAATCCATGACCGGATTCGCAGGCAGTCCGGAAACGGCAAAGAATATTGGATCCCTGTCCTATGTGTTGATGACGGTATGCATCGTCGCTCCGTTGCTTGAGGAGTGCATCTTTCGACTTGGGTTATCGTTCAAAAAATGGCAAATAGCGCTTGCTTCGGCTTCCATCCCCGCATATATTCTTTGGCAGCGGTTCACCTCACTTACCGCATTCTCAATTGCACTGTACATTGTAGTCATCGTTGCCGCATTCATCTTAATATATTCACTGACAACCGAATACTATTGGCAAAAGCTGCAACAAAAGTATTTCAGATTCGCAGTATGGGGTACGGCGATAGCATTCGGCTTGATACATCTTATTGCTTTTACCCATTATAGCATCATTCTCGTGCCATATATGCTGTGTGTTGTCACGGTGCCATTTGCAGCAGGATGTGCCATTACCTATTATCGCGTAAACCTTGGCTTTTGGTGGGGTGTTGCAATGCACATCTTCAATAATCTCCCGGCAATATTTGTACTGTTAACAATTTAGTTACAATAAAAATCCCCCTACAATTAACCTCGCTAAAATAGCTATGGGGCTGTGCCAAAAGCAGACGCAGTCCCATAATTATTTAGTAATGTTTAGGTTAGCTCGGCATTTTGCTTTCATACATTCCGCCGCCGTCCACCATGAGGTTGATGCCGGTAATCCATGATGCGGCATTGCTCATGAGAAATACGAAAGCGTGAGCTATGTCGGCAGGAGTGCCGCGACGCTTCATGACAATCGCGTCAGATATCTTTTTCAGCATGGCGGGGTCATAACCGGCCTCAAGCGTGGCATCGCCGTTATCGACCGAACCGATCACAACAACATTGAAGCGCACTTCAGGCCCCGAAGCCACAGCCATGCTGTGGGCCATGTTGATTAAGCCGGCCTTAGCCGTGCTGTATTCGATAAATTCAGGCGACGGAGTGACACCGACCATTGAGCCGGAGAAGACCACCGAGGCATTTGGCTCCTTGCGCAGATAAGGCATACAGTACTTCGTCACGTTATAGGCGCTGATCGTATTGAGCTTGTAGGAAGCCACCATAGCTTCCGTGTCAGAGCCCCAAAGCGGAGTAGCTTTACCCCACCCTACATTGTTGATAAGTCCTGAGATCTTGCCGAATTTGGCAACCACCTGTTCAACAAGGCTCTTGAGGTCGGAATCGTTGGTGGCATCGGCCCTGATGCCTATACACTCGCGATCGGATTCCTTCTCTATCTTGGCGGCTACGGCCTTTACCTTCTCTTCATTTATATCGGTGAGGGCTACATTGGCGCCATGCATCGCGAATTGGCGAGCCGCCTCGCTGCCTATGGCACCTGCAGCCCCGGTTATAAGTATGACTTTCCCTGAAAAGTCATACAGTTCATTTGCTGGATTCATTATTGTATTCTATTAAAATTCATTACATTATCAGTCCAATGTCTGGTTTCCGCCTCCATTGACAAATATTACTTGTCCGCTGATCCATGCCGATGCCGGCGACGCGAAGAACAACACAGCCTGAGCTATATCCGACACCTCGCCGAGTCGATTTATCGGGGTGCGTTTCAGCATCTTCTCCTGCAATTCGGGAGTAAGAATCGATGCAAGGGCTGCGGTCTTTGTCGCACCCGGGCCAACGTTGTTGATGCGCACTCCGTAAGGGCCGAAATCGTAGGCCAGATTGGCGGCCAAGTGATTAAGCGCGGCCTTGGATGACGAATAGACACACATGTTGGCTTCTTTGTCGATCGAACTAATCGATGTGATGTTGACTATGCTTCCGTAGCCCGATTTGCCCATTTCGGGCACTGCAAGCTGGCTCAGACGCAGCGGAGCGAAAACATTTATACGATAGATGCGATCTACATAGTTCATGTCGATCTTAAACGGATTCTCGCGGCCACCGCCTCCAAGACCCACGTTATTTACAAGGATATTGACTGTGCCAAATGTATTCACTGTCGTGTCGATAAGTTTTACCAGGTCGGCATCCTCAAGAACATTGCACACCTGCGAGATAGCCTTACCGCCTGCAGCCACGATTCCGGCGGCTACGGCCTCGGCCTTATCGGCATTGATATCGCTCACTACAACTGACGCACCTGCTGCGGCCAGTATTTCGCAGCAGCCCTTACCTATGCCGTCGCCACCTCCTGTAACAACTGCGACCTTTCCTGAAAGGTCGAAAAGATTTTTAATGTCCATATTGATGATTAATTATACCATTTAGAACCCAAATTCAAACGGGCTTGTTCAGGACAATCCATGTAATTATATCCCCCACTCTGATAAATACATATACCGGCATTGAAACTCTGAAATAAGACCGCAATTTTGGAATTATTTTGTAAATTTGTGCCTATGCCGTCAACTGCTATCAGCCGGCTTTTAATATACAAACAACATCCGTTATGAACAGTCGATTGAAATTGCTGTTTGCCATCTTGGCGATAGCTTCATTATTCTCATTTCAAGCTTATGGATTGACCGGTTCCTGGAGAGGCGAACTCACACTGGGCGTGACAAAACTTCCGATTGTATTCAATTTCTCGGAAAGCGGCGACGGCTCCACTCAGTGCACACTCGACTCCCCGGCACAGGGTGTCAAAGGCATTCTCGCCACGGTAGCATATTGCACATCCGACTCCATATCGCTAACTTGCAACGCCATCGGAGCATCCTACAGTGGACGGATTATGCATGATGCGATTAAAGGGTCATTCAGCCAGCGCGGTTATTCGTTTCCTCTCGATCTGTTGCCTGAAGCCCCGATTGAAGAGCGTCGTCCGCAGACACCGCGTCCGCCATTCCCTTATGAAGTCATCGACACGACATTTGTGGCCCCCGACGGAGCCGTAATGAGCGCTACATTGACTATGCCCGAGCGGTTGTCGGGCAATAAGGTTCCCGCCGTACTGATGGTGAGCGGCAGCGGGCCGCAGAATCGCGATGAAGAGTTAATGGATCATCGCCCGTTTGCCGTAATTGCCGACTATCTTGCACGCAACGGCATCGCCTCGTTGCGTTATGACGACCGAGGCACAGGACAATCAACCGGAAATTTCCTCACCGCCACAACCTATACGCTAAAGGACGATGCCAAGAGTGGCATCGCTTTCTTGCGCACTATTGACCGTATCGGAAAAACGGGTGTGCTCGGACACTCCGAAGGCGGCACAATCGCTTTCATGCTCGGTGCCGAGAATGTGCCCGATTTCATGATTTCACTTGCCGGAATGGCAATCTCTGGTAAGGAAACGCTTCTTCGACAAAACGGCCGCCGGCTTGACCAGACGGCGATTGGCGATGATGACAAGGAGAGCATCCTCACGCTTATTGGCCGTGTGTTTGACACGATGCATGAGCAGAGCCTTAAGGGAGTGTCAACTGCCATCGATATTGACTCGATAGTTAAGGAGTCAGGATTGACGGTAAATCCTCTCATAGTGTCATCGCTCAAAATGACTCAGCAACAGCGAAGCCCTTGGATTGATGCCTTCATAGGATTAAATCCGCGCACTTATCTCAAAGAGGTCAAACGCCCCCTGTTGGCAATCAACGGCGATAAGGACACTCAGGTCTACCCCGACAATCTGTCGGTGATACAGGAGCTTGCCCCGCAAGCCCAAATCAAGCTTATGCCCGGGTTGAATCATCTGATGCAACATGCCGTTACAGGCGATGCCAATGAATACGGCGATATTCGTGAAACAATTTCTCCCGAGGTGCTTGAATCCATAGCTCAATTCATCACCGGCTGCTCAGCCAAGTAATTTTTTTTGCAATTTGAAAAATATGAAAGCAATAGAAGCCAATCCTCAGTTGATAGCGTCATGCGGACTTTATTGCGGCGCATGCCGTAAGTATCTGACCGACAAGTGTCCGGGATGTCATCGCAATGAGAAAGCGTCATGGTGCAAGATTCGTAAATGCGTCAGTGAATACGGATACAACACCTGCGCCGAGTGTGCCACGGCGGTTGAAGAGTGCAAGACCTACTCCAATTTCATTTCAAAAGTGTTTGCGCTGCTGTTCAAGTCCGACCGCCCCGCTTGCATCCGTTACATCAAGGAGCATGGTGAAGAGGCATTCGCCGAGGAAATGGCTCGCCGCAGGTGCCAGACCATGAAACGCAAATAACCATCATGCCGTCCAAGCGATGACAGTTAAGGAGATTCTGCCGATCACCTCCCGAAAGGAGTTTCGCAAATGGCTTGAAAACAACCATTCAGTCAAACACGAGTGCTGGATAGCTGTCAAGCGAGGCAAGACTCCTCCTGATGACACCCTGTGGTATCTCGACGCCGTAGAGGAGGCCTTATGTTTCGGATGGATTGACTCCACGCTTAAGTGTGTCGACGGTGTAGCCCTGCAGCGTTTCGGGCCAAGGCGCAATAGCGGATGCTGGACAGAGCTGAACAAGGAGCGGTGTCGACGGCTTGAATCACTCGGAATGATGACCGAAAGCGGACGGAAGGTGTGCCCCGACCTTGATGAGGAATTTGTGATAGACCGTGATATATTGGATGCTTTCATGGCCAATCCTGTGGCATGGAGTAATTTCCGTTCATTCCATCCGCTCTATCAACGGGTACGAATTGACAACATTCAGCGCAACAAGAGCCGTCGGGAGCTTTTTGAAAGTCGACTCATGAAGCTTATTGAGGCAAGCGAACGGTGCGTCATGATTGGCGACTGGAACGATTGTGGCCGACTGCTCGATTATTAGAAAATTCACATTAGCAATAACCGTTATGTCAATAAAAGGATTGATAAAAGGAGAAACAATTAAAGTCGACAACCATTCGGCAGGTCAAGCCATAGACATTGATGATCGTGGTTTGCACCTTCATAAGCGTTTCAATAAAGCATGTAAAAAGCATGGCAAAGCCGAAGCTATAATACCATTGAATGAAGGTAATATAACATTCAGGAATGTCGACAATAAAGAAGGGAGAGAAATTGTCAATGAAATTTCCAGGACTTTAAAAAATCCCGATATCCGAAGTCGGTTTGTGGGACAACTTGTAGATTGCCTTAACGATTTGGCTAAATATAAAGACATGTATATTGATAAAAATCAGAATTATGATAAAGATAATCGTAAATTGAATGATGAAGGATATCATAAATTAAAAGATATTATCAATCATGTTGCCGACATATTTGATATGAAATCCAATGATTTAATCGACTTTGAAAAGATTGGAGAAAAGGCAATAGCGAAATATAAAAGCCAATATTTATCAACCAGAGGCATTATGCATTTGAATGCAGAGCGCACCAATCTGTACATCTCAAATATGTATGTTAAAGCTGATATGCAAGAATGCTCATTTACAGTTACACGCTCAAGAAAGATGCTTGATGAGCCTTGGGACGATGAATAATAGACCCATTCTCATTTTATAAGGTGATTATCGGGATTCTGTGATAAATTTGCTATTTTTGTTTACAAATAACCGTTATTAAATTATACCGATCATGAAATTCATTTCTTCAAAAGCCGCTTTTGCAATGGTGATGTTGCCGGCACTTGTGGCAACAATTCTTATGACGCAGTCGTGTGGCAAGTCGGGTGATGTTGATTCGCTCTATCGCGACCCGTCACAACCCGTTGAGGCAAGGGTGAATAACCTGTTGTCGCAAATGACCTTAGAGGAAAAGATAGGACAGCTCAACCAGTTGTCGATGCCCTATGGCGAGGGGGCTTTTGAGAATCTGTGTGACGCTGTGTCACGAGGCGAAGTGGGTTCGCTGCTCAATGTACCCACAGCCGCCCTGTCCGACAGTCTTCAGCGAGTGGCAATTGACAGCTCACGCCTTGGAATACCCCTGTTGCTGGCTCGCGATGTAATCCACGGCTATAAGACAGTATTCCCGATTCCGCTGGGACAGGCCGCCACATTCGACACGGCGCTTGTAAAACTTGGTGCACGCATTGCCGCCACCGAGGCGTCGAGCGACGGCATCAGGTGGACATTTGCTCCCATGATCGACATAGCACGTGACCCTCGTTGGGGACGCATTGCCGAAGGTTGCGGTGAGGATGTCTACCTCACAAGCGTCATGGCAAAGGCCATGGTCGACGGATTCCAGGGCGACGACCTCACATCGCCCTCGTCGATAGCGGCCTGCGCCAAGCACTTTGCCGGTTACGGCGCGAGCGAGGCCGGGCGTGACTACAACTCCACCTACATTACCGAGCGACAGCTGCGCAACGTGTATCTCCCGCCGTTTGAGGAGGCTTGCAAGGCCGGTTGCCTCACCTACATGTCATCGTTCAACGACAATGACGGTGTGCCGTCATCGGGCAACAAGCACCTGCTCACCGATATTCTGCGCGGCGACTGGGGATTTGACGGTTTTGTCGTATCCGACTGGGCGAGTGTCAACGAAATGGTGAGCCACGGATTCTGTTCCGACCCCAAGGATGCCGCAATGAAAGGCCTTACGGCAGGCTTGGATATGGAGATGGTGAGCGGAACCTATATACACTATCTTAAGGAGCTTGTCGAGGAGGGAAAGGTAAGCATCGACGACATCGACCGTTCGGTTGCCAACATATTGCGCGTGAAGTTCAAGCTCGGATTGTTTGAGAATCCCTATACCGGAACCCCGCAGTCGGTCAAGTATGACAAGGCACATCTTGCCGCAGCCCGTCAATCGGCTGCCGAAGGGACGGTGATGCTTAAGAACGACAATGCCACACTGCCTCTGTCGACCGACATAAAGCGCATCCTGGTTACCGGTCCCATGGCCGATGCTCCGCATGACCAACTCGGCACGTGGGCATTTGACGGAGAGAAGGACAGCACCGTCACCGTACTCGATGCCCTGCGTGACATCTACGGCGACAAGGTGCAGATAATCTACGAACCCGGGCTTGGATACAGCCGTGACAAAAACACCGCCGGAATCGCCAAGGCGGTAAGTGCCGCAAGAAATGCCGATGCCGTAATTGCGGTAGTGGGCGAAGAGGCCATCCTCTCGGGCGAGGCACACAGCCTTGCCGACATCAACCTTTTGGGCGCACAGGGCGAACTCATCGAGGCGTTGTCACGCACAGGCAAGCCGCTCGTGACGGTATTCGTCGCCGGCCGACCGCTCACCATCGCAAAGCAGGTCGAGGAGTCGGATGCCGTGCTCTACTCCTTCCACCCGGGCACAATGGGTGGCCCGGCAATAGCCGACCTGCTATTCGGCGTTGTCAGCCCGAGCGGAAAACTTCCCGTTACATTCCCCAAGAGCGTAGGACAGATACCGGTTTACTACAGCGAGAAAAACACCGGCCGTCCGGCATCGGGTCATGAAACGCTTTTGAACGACATACCGGCCGAGGCCGGTCAGACATCGCTCGGATGCACCTCCTACTATCTTGATGCCGGATTCGGACCGCTCTTCCCCTTCGGTTACGGATTGAGCTATGGCGATTTCTCCTATTCCGACCTTGCCATAGACAAATCATCCTACGGAGTTGACGACACCATAAAAGCCACCGTCACCCTCTCCAACAACGGTAAGCGCGAGGCTACCGAAGTGGCTCAGCTCTATGTGCGTGACATGGTGGGATCGATAACCCGTCCGGTTAAGGAACTCAAGGGCTTCAAGCGTGTTACCTTGGCTCCCGGCGAATCGACACAGGTGACATTTGAGCTTCCCGTCAGCGAGCTTGCCTTCTACGGCCTTGACATGGAGCGCAAGGTTGAGCCCGGCGACTTCACGTTATGGATCGGAGGCGACAGCGACTGCACTCTGTCGACCGACTTTAAAGTAACGCAATAAGTAGACATATATCACAAAGGCCACGGTAAGGGTTATTGTAGCTCCTTGCCGTGGCTTTTGTGTTATTTTATATGCCGTTACATCAAAATTATTAACTTTACGCATCCATAAACAAATCATTATCCATTCACAGCCATGAAATTAAAGAATTTGCTGTCACTTATGGCACTGGGAGCCGTTACGCTTGCTTCGGCACAAGTAGCCTACGACTATTCCCGCCTGCAGCGTGAGTCACTTGGCCGCGGTGTTGTTGCCGTGCGCAAGAATCTTTCCACGGTAATGGTGTCGTGGCGTTATCTGTCGTCCGACCTCGGTGTCGACCCCAACGGCAGGGAGTATTTCTACAACGCAAATGACGCTTCGATAGGCGATGTGGACGGTGACGGATTCAAGTCGGCCGAAGAGTGGTTCTCATTCATGAGGAAGCATGCAGGCTCCGCTCAATCCTGCGGACGCGGCCCGATGTAGGACTCTTTCAATCCGCCGTAATCGATTATGATGCGCTGTATAATCAGCCCCGGGTCTTGGGCAAGGATGCTCAGAGTGGCGGGTTTTCGTGGAGATGCGATTCTAAACGAGGCTTTGTTGGCCTTTCCGTTTTGCAGCACCTGATCCTTCCAGTCGAGCGACCACTCCTTGAGTATGTCGTCAAATATTACAGGCTCGTTGCCGTCGACCACCATTGCAAACTTGGATTCGGCTCCCTTGTACAACGGGAATCTCGGCAAAGTGTATAAGGTGACGGTTATTGAATCGGAATCGATTACGGGCAGTTGGTAGTCGACTCTCAGACATGAATCGTCGTCAATGGACGAGAGCGGCTGCAGAGGTTCGCCCAACTGCAATGACTTCCAGTCATATCCTATGCCCTCCAGAATACGGATGGTGTGACCGGGGCCACAATTGGATGACTTGTAGGAGTCAACCGGAATTACGGCATAACCTACAGGAATCTCCTTGCTCTTGTCGATTGACAGGTCGACAGTTTCGGGAGAATAGCCGTCGTGAAATTTGACTTCAGGCATTTTCTGATATAGTGCGACCCATCCGATAGGGAGTGCCATCATTCCGTTCCATTTGCCGTCTAACTGGGTGTTATATTTATGTGACAGCGCGTTGATGCTGTCGTAGGCCTGCTGCGATTGCAATGCCGCCCAATTGGCCTTGCCATACTCCTTGGCCTCGGTCATTTTGTGGTTCAATTTGGACATAAGGAACTTGCGGTTCATCTGACTTGATGCCATTACCGGATATCCCAGCAATTCAAAGAACGAGGCCTTGTATTCAGCGGGCAGTTTGTCGTACAATTCGCGACAACGGTCGGCTATGTCGCCGTACTCCTTAAGTCGCGTGACGGCTTCATTGTAGTTATCGAATGAGTATTCGGGATCCTTGAGTCCGGTATATTCCGGTGAATCCCACTCGCGTTCCCACCCCATGAATTCGGGCTTGCGGCTCCATGCGAGGCGGTAGTATTGGTCAAGTATCTCCTGGAAATCGGGAGTGTATTCATCACCGAAAATCGAGCCAAGGAATGCACTTTGGCGGCGGTTGATGTTTTCGTAATTGAATCGGTCAAAGTCCCATGCCATGTCGAAGAATGTCTGCACGGCAAGCTCCATGGGCTTTATGTCGCCTACGTTAAGCAGCCAATAGCGGTCGGCATCTGTGTCGTAAGCCTTTTTCAACTCCTCATACATCAGCATGGGGGCGGTGGTGTTGAGCCACAGATAATCATGAGGAGCGCCGAGATAGGACACATGATAGTAGACTCCGGCACGGCCTTTGCGAAGCCGGTCGGCAGGGTTGCTCAGCATCTTGATGTAACCGTAGTTGTCATCGGGCCATACGAGAGTCACGTTGTCGGGGACTTTCAATCCGCTTTCATATAACTCCTGAGCCTCTTTGTAAGGCACGAAAATCTGAGGAATCGAATCGATGTCGCCGTCGATGTAGCGTGACAGGATTTCGCGCTGGTCGGTTATGGCCTGCTCGAGCATCTCCACCTTTTCGGCAGTCGTCATGTCGCCACGCATTCCTTCGTCATGGAGGCCGCGCATCGCGAGGGTGTAGATGTTGTCATACTGTGCCGCCTCCTTTACCCGTCGGTCGAGCTTGCCGTATATGGTGTTGCGATTGGTCTTGTAATTCCATTCGCCGTCAACGGCCGAGTCCCACTCCGACTTCGATGCGTTGTTGAACAAGAGGGGCTCGCAATGCGATGTAGTTATCATGATTCCGAAGCTGTCGGCGACAACCTTGTTTTCGGGATTGCAATAAAACGGCGTGGAGCAGGCATGCATTGCCGGAGCGAGCATGTTGCCCTTCAGTCGCAATATAAGCTCGCATATCTTCGCATAGGTGCGAGGCCCGATATTTCCCTCTTCGGGTTCAAATGTCTTTCCGGCCCACGGCGTAAGGCCCCAGTCTTCATCGTTAAGGAATATGCCTCTATAGCGAATCGAGGGGGATTTTGATGTTTCCTTTCCTGAAACGTAAACATTGTCAAGCGATTTTACGGGAACATCGGCCCACCAGTACCATGGCGAAACGCCCATACGCTCGCTTATGGATAATATTCCGTAGGCGGCACCGCGATAGTCGCTTCCCGCAACTACCACCGCTTCGTCGCAGCCCTTAAAGGGCGATTGGAGAGTCGTGATAATGTATCGCTCGGGGGAATTTGAAATTTCCGAGATGTCAATCATTTTACGCGCAGCCAAATCCTTTATGTAACGGCTTTGAGGCGTGCCTATGATTACAAGAGGATTCTTTGACAGAGAGCCGGCAACGGGAATCGTTTTGCCGGTCACCCGGTGAAAGTCGTCGGCAAACATTCCGGCCGCGGTTGCTATCAGGTGATGGTCGAGAGAGTCAACGAGAATGGAGCATTTGCCAAGGTTGACGCTATTGCCAACAGGCTGCCCCGAAACGCGTAATTGAGCATTGACCGGCAAGCCGATTATCGCAATTAAAAGACATATCGCAAATTTTGCATTCATAAATTAGAGGTTAATGTGATAATATGACAAATATACTAAAAATTCGGTCATCCAAATATATTTTAATAATCGCAGTTTGACTTAACCGATTGGGGGATAAACTTTTAGCTAATTATTTGAGAAGTAGTGGTAACGAGTTGGCAACCGTACGAATTTCAGAGATTTACGTAAAAAATGGATTCGTTTTAGTATATGCCCAATACTTAGAATTATTAGGGCAATCCCTATTTTATAGTGCAATAATCCTATATCGGAATTTTCCCCGTTTACTCCCAATAAGATAATTCCGGTAACCGATACAAGTAAAAATACAACCGACAGCACTACCGTAATTTTACTTTTTTTGCCAAGCCCATTTTTGATTATTCCTTTATACCATCCCCAATGTGTTGTTATATGGAATATTGCTGCCACAAAAAATAAAAAGCAGATCAAAACATGAAATACAGCCCAATTATGCCATACTTCGTGGTTGTTGCCATGTCCGGTAATATGCAATCCTATTCCGGAAAATGCTGATAAAACAAACACAAAAACCAAAATCCAATCTATTACAAAAATCTTCTTCATTGCTTACCGTTTTCATATTTACTTTACAAAATTCGGTATTCAAGTAGAATCAGAACGATAACAATTGTAAAGAAATGAAGTTAATGACGGTTTCTTATGCGTGATAAAGAAACGGGAGTTATGCCAAGATAAGACGCTATATAATGTTGTGGAACACGCTGTATTATGTTGGGATACTCTTTCAGCAATTCTTCATATCGCCGTTGCGGTGTGTTTTTTATTCTTGACAAGAACAGTTGTTGGTAAGCATGAAAACGGTCTATGAGTTTTTCTTCATACAACTGCCTAAACGACAAATTATTGTTGATTAGGTTATAAAAATCCTCTCTTCTTATAGCCGTGAGTTCAGTTGGTTCGATACTCTCCAAATAGAAAAGACTCGGCGTACGTTTATATAGGCTATCGAATGAGGCGACAAAATCCCCTTCGAAAAAGAATTGAAAAGTAATATCTTTCCCTTCATTATAGAAAAACAGCCGCAGACAGCCTTTACGGATCAGATAGAGTTTTTCTGCAACTTTTCCTTCCTCCAAAAGAATTGCCTTGGAAGGAACGGACAAGTATTCAGATTTTATCTGTGATTCAATATGGTTTAAGTGACTGGTATGCACGGTTTCGTAAAACAAACAGGCTATTTGTTCTAAATCTCTTGATTCGTATCGTCTTATTTCCATATTGTTTATATGGCTTTATTCGCCTTTCTATAAAACGTTTTGGAGCAAATCAAAGAGTTTTCATTAAAAATTCTTTCTCTCCCGTACCATCAACAGTTTCAGATTCTATCACGAAATTCTCTCTTTGATAGAATTTGACAGCTCTTATATTCTTTTGATATACGTGCAAATAAAGTTCCGGTTTGAGACCTTTGGCATAATCCAACAATCTTTTCCCTATGCCATAAGACTGAAAATTAGAAGCTACGAATATACCTGCAATATAATTTTCAGAAAGTCCGATAAATCCGACTATTTTGTTTGACTTCTCACAAACATATACCTCTGATGCAGGGATTAGTTTTCTTACGTTTTCAAATTGACCTTTCCAATAAGTTTCAGCAATAAAATCATGAGCTTGGACATTAGTAGCTAACCAAATTTGCATAACTTGTTCTATATCATCCTTATTCATATTTCTTATGACGACATCACTATTGGCAATATCATATATCACCTCCACTATTCCATTGTATTTCTTGGTTTCAACCAATGTCAAACGAGTCTTTGGAGCAGAGCTGCCAAATAACCTGACACCACTTCCCAAAATAACCGGAATGACAGCCAGATGATAGGTGTCTATCATATTCTTTCCGATAAGCCGTCCGGCAATCTCCGCACCTCCGCAGATCCAGATGTTTTTTCCTACCCCCTGCCTCAATTCTTCTACGAGTTGGCAAACATCCATGTTTTTGAAGCGAATTTGTTCTGTGTCATTCGTTTCGTTATGATGGGTCAGTACATAGGTTGTTGCTCCGGTATAGGGCCATTGGTCACATGAAAGGCTGGTAACTATTTGGTCGAATGTTTTTCTTCCCATGACAACCGTATCTACGTTACTGAAGAAAGGAGAGAAAGTGTCTTCCAACTCTACTGTGTCATCATGCCCCTTTATCCATCCAACCGAACCTTGATTGTCAGCAATGTATCCGTCTAAACTCACGGCAATATACAATATCACCTTTTTCATACAAAACCTTGTTTATTCAAATAAATAATTAAACGAACTCAACTTGTGTTTTTGAGATAATAAAAAATGTGTTTATGACAACCTTTCTTTAATTTTTTTCTCAATGTCCTCAATGCTTGGCAAACTGCCACGAAAGTCTTTCGGCAAGGTTTGTCCTAATTCAGAACAAAAAATTGAGTCCTTGCGAACAAATATAAAAAAAGTGCGGTACACCACAAACGGCGCACTGCACTTTTTCGGCAAATCGGGCAGGATTTAACATTTATAGCTTGAATCCCTTGCTTTTCCTTTGCGGTTGTATAGGTCGGCGTATGTTCTGCCTGCATGGTGTGTATTCTGTATTGCAGGGCTTCGATGGTTTCCTCGTGGTCGGCTATCTCCCTATGCAGGCCGGTGTTCTCCCTTTCCAGCGTCTTGACCTTGTTGCTGCCGAAAAGAGAACCGACACACTCGGCGATGTTGGCGGCTGCGACGGTTGCCGCCCCTTTCAGCTTCTCGATCTGTGTTTCTTTTTTCGCCCGTCTTAGTTCTTCCCGCGCCGTTTCTTTCTGCTGTTGCAAATTCACCACTTCCGCTTTGAGGTTGTCGGCGAGTTTCTGTATATCCCGATAATACTGCTGCGTGGACTTGTGGCGAGCCTTCGAGCCGTCTATGCCCCTTTGCAGCCCGTATTTCGCCATCGCTTCGGCATAGGTATCTTGGCAGGACTTCAATTTCAGCCGTGTCATAATATCGTCTGCGCACAGCCTCACGGTGTCGGTCGGCTTCTTGCGGTATCGCTTCTTCGTCTGTTCCTCCCTTTTCCTGCGCTTTCGCTCTCCCTTGACGATGGGGACGAGTGTAACGTGTATGTGCGGCGTTTCCTCGTCCCTGTGCAGGTGAGCCGCCACAATGTTCTCCTTTCCGAACGTGTCGGCGAAGTATTTCAGATTGTCGGCGCACCACTCGTCTAAACGCCCCTCTTCCTCTATCCGCTTCATGTCCTCGTGCGTTCCCGACACGTTGATGCGGATTGCCCGTACTTGGTTGCTTCCGATTTTGCGTGTCAGCCCCGCTTCTTCCAGTCTTCTCTGAACAGTCGCCGAACGGTCTTTCACACCGTCGGGGTAGCCGATGAGCCTGCGGTTCAGGTGGGTGCGTGTGGGGGCGGCGTTCTTCTCCGTGCGCAAAAGAATGTACTTCTCATAACTCACTCTTTTTTTGGTTACAAAACTATATTACAGTGAGTTACCGACAGCTATGCGAAATAACGCAAACCGCAGAATAAGAACCTGTTAACAAGAAATCCACTCTATATCATACGGAAATGAGGTGGTAACTGAACTCTTGCGTAGTTCGGCTTCGATACGGCTTCATATGGCTTCACGCCAAAAGAAAAAAACAAAGCGTAACGAACGCTATTTCAGTCAATTCGCTACGCTTTGCTCAAATATTAATTTCAGTTAGGTGTTTATTTTAATAATCGCAGGTCAGGATAATTTATAAAATGAATCGGTCGGTATTGACACTATGATGCAAATACCGACCGATTGAATAGGATATTTGAGCCTGTTATTACAGTTTCACACTCTTTTTGCTTCCGTCGTAAGGAACAGTTACGGGTGATGCGCTGCCGCCATTTGACATCAATACGACATTGAAGTTGCGGTTTTTCAACATTCCGGGATATGTTCCCTTGCGGTCATCGATTGTAAGCGTGCGGGATTTATCGTTCCAAATGAACTTTATTGTCGAATATTGACCCTTTTCGTAGTTGTAGTTGTCAAATTCGTCCTCATACAGTGTAAATTCACCATTTGCTCCGGGATAAACGCGTACTGTGAGGTTGTCCCAAGGCTTTTCGGTAGCATATTGAACATCAGGGCCCATGGGCATGATGCTGCCGGCCTTTACATAAAGAGGTATGGTCTTTATTGTGGTGGGCTTGCTGATGGTCTGACCGCCTTTGTAACGCTCATTTGTCCAATAGTCATACCATGAAGCTCCTGCAGGCAGATACACATCGGTTGAGTGCTGCTCCATGAAATTGACATTGCCCTTGGTGTTTTCGCTGCTTCCGGCCTGATTGCGGTTCCATCCGGTGTTTTCGTCAATCTTCATGACCTTTTCAGGAGTATATTGGGCGTTTACAACGGGAGCCACAAGCAGATTGTCGCCAAACATGTACTGGTCGCCGATGTTCCAACCTTTCTTGTCGTTGGGGAAGTCCATCATGAGTGCGCGCATGAAACTCTTGTCGTCGTTGGAAACCTGCCATGATGTCGAGTATATGTAGGGCAGAAGCGAATAACGCAGGCGTATTGCATCCTCGATGGCGTCGTATATCACATCGCCTTTCTGTCCGAAATAGTATATCTCGCGCATGATGTCGGCACCGTGGGAGCGCATCATCGGGGTGAATGTTCCGAATTGCATCCAACGGACAAAGAGCTCCTGGAACAAAGGATTTTTTGTAGCCGAATTGTCGCCGTTGCGTAGGTTGTAGCCGCTGCAAAAGAATCCGCCTATGTCGGAGTTACAGTTGGGGTTGCCGGTGAGCGTGAAGTTGAGGAGTGCGGGTATCTGCTTGCGCAGCATGTCCCATGTCGAGTTGACATCGCCGGTCCACACGTTACATCCATAACGCTGCTGGCCTACATAACCTGAACGAGTTAGGATGAACACTCGCTTGTCGTCGGTCTTGGCGCGCTGGTGGTCATATACGCCACCTACGGTCAACAGAGGATAGGCATTACGCACCTTGCGGAACGAGCCGAGATAGGTTTTGGTGTCGAGGTCCTCGGGCTTGAAGTCGAGATGATCGGGCTCGGTAGAATCCATCCACCATCCGTCCATATCGTAGTCGTGGAGGCGTGACAGGTGTTTCCAATAAATGTCACGTGCTTCAGGGCTGTAGGCATCGTAAACGCGCACACCCGACGGGTAGTCCCTGCGAGGAGGCCACTGCTCGGCGATGCCCGATTGGGGCCATGTGGAGAAGTTAAACAGCAGCCCCTTCTCGTCGAGGTCACGGTAGGGCTTGGTCTGAGGGCCGAATGACGACCATATAGATATTATGGCATGGGCGTTGAGGCCGTGGATATCGTCCATCATCTTTTGCGGATTGTTGAATTCGGGATTCATGAATTCCATTGCATTCCACAGGTAGTTGTTGCCCCAGTATTGCCAGTCCTGGATGATGCCGTCGAGGGGCACACCGAGTTCGCGGTATTTCTTGACCACGCCTACGGTTTCGCCCTGGCTCTTGTAACGCTCGCGACTCTGCCAAAATCCATAGGTCCACAATGGGAACATGGGAACATCGCCGGTCAGGGTGCGGATTTCCGAAATCACCTCGTCGGCGTTTTTACCTTCCATGAAGTAGTAGTCGACACATTCGCCCACCGCCGACTCAAATGCAGTTTCGTTGTCGTTGTCAATAAATTCGGTAGGAGAATAGTTGTCCCAGAACACGGCATAGCCTTTAGGCGATACGATCAAGGGTATTCCATCCTCTATGTTGCCGGGCATGAGAGTGCGGTTGACGCCGCGCTGCGACAATTTGCCATTTTCAAGGTTTCCGAGTCCATAAACGGGCTCATCCTTGTCGAGAACAAATGTCTGCTTTACCTTCAGGGCCGGCTCACCGGCATCGTCCACGGGATTGAATGAGGCTGCGGTGCCTTCCGAGAGCAATCGGCCTTTATTGTTGCGGAATGAAACGGTACCGGTCGTCAGGTTCAGTGTGGCGGTAAGCTCTTTGCTGCTTAGCACGACATTGTTGCCCGACTTTTTAGCGGTAAACTCAACCTTTTCAGGCGAGGCTATGACTGAGAAGCTTTTGGGACTGCTCGGAGCGTCGGCAGGCGACTTTGTCACACGTATACTTGACGGTGTGTAGAGTTGCAGCTCAACATTCTGTCCGTTGGCAAGGGCTTTGATTCCATGTTGTGTCTGCTCGAAATTCTGAGCAACAGCACAAGCGAAACAAAGAATCGATGCCGAAATGCAAGATAGCGTTCGTTTAGTTATAAGATTCATTGGTTACTTGGTTTTGTTAAATTGGTTTATCATTTAATAATGCAAAATTAACAATCAGGGAGCAAGATGCATGGATTATAATGTAACATTTGTCTTTCCCCATGTAACATTGGAGATCACGGATGTTGAAATCAAGTCAACATCCGTGACATGGCGATGTTTTTGGAAAAACTTTCAATAAAAAACGCGCCACCTATTGCGCATAACAAAAAAACGTATTATCTTTGCACTCACAATTTCGGTCCCATAGCTCAGTTGGTTAGAGCACCTGACTCATAATCAGGGAGTCCTAGGTTCAAGCCCTAGTGGGACCACCTCTTAGAAATCAAGCAGTTACGAAACGAATCGTAGCTGCTTTTTCTTTTTATAGCACGGAGATATTCCGATGGAGCAAAAGAAGAAGAAGCGTTCTGAGAGGCAAAGTGTCTGCACATGACTGAAAATCAAAATAAAAGTATGACTATGTTTTGGATTGTTCCAAAGGCCAATGCCGATGTGATTGATGTGCAAGTATGGTTAATTAATCGACATATCCTTAGATTTAATTACAAGCCTGGCAGTCTTAAAAAAGAATAATCAAGGGAATCGCAAGACTATTATTCCAATCATTGTCGTTTGTGTTGCTACATATCTTCAGATATTATATTGCTCCGTGTTTTATGATTGGGGAGCCTACGTTTGGATGACTTTGCCAATATTTCAACGACATAGTTTCTTTATTTATTGGCTGCACTAATCTGATGTTTTCGGCTATATGGGCTTCGATGATGCTTTTGCCGTTGCCAAATCAAATATGTTGATTGAAATGGAGGATGGCGGCTCTTGGAAATGACAATGGCGATGATTATGTGTCCGACGATCGCTATCGAATTGTAGATAGCGAAGGTAAAATAGGGTATGCAACACGAAATAACGTTGTGATAATTCAGCCGCGCTTCTTGGCTATCCCCAATATGTTCTTGACAAATGCGGATTTGGCATCGGTATATCCGTCACGGTCATGCTTATATTTTGGCAAAAGACTTAATTTAAGCTTTTCATATTCGTGAGCGACTTCGAGGTGACTGTTGAGATAATCGCGAAAAAGGATTTCGTCATTGTCGCCTATGGCATGAAAATGAATATGGAACACTTTTTCGGCATATCCCTCCGGAGTATATCCCTTGTTGAAGCTCATGCAGGTATCGGAAGAGGACATACAGATATATCCCGCCGACTCCATCATTGCACTGACACGTTGCCAATCGGCGCAGGGCGCGATTTCAACAAGAATGTCGATTGTCGGCTTGGCCTGAATGCCGGGAATCGCCGTGCTGCCGATATGGTTGATAATCGGAGCATATTCTTTCAGCAATCCCGAAAGTTTCATAATTTCTTCATGCGCCCAATCCTTCCATTGCGGCTGATGCGGCGTCAGGACAATGGGAAACAGTTGCCACAGTTCTTCCAAGGCCATGTCCTTAAGAGTTTTCCTATTTGACATGGCATAGTTCCAATTTGTAAAATGTATGCTCTTTTAGCCTATGACCGTCAGGCAATGACGGGTGCAGGAAGAAACCTTGATGCTCCATACCTATTTTCTGCATCACACGCTCCGACCGATGGTTGCTTATGGATGTGAATGAATATATCTTATCAAACAATTTTCGTCGGCAAGCATAATCAATGCATGCCTTTGCCGCCTCGGTAGCATAACCTTGATTCCAGTACTCCTTGGCAAGCCTCCACCCAATCTCTATCCCGGGAGAAAATTCAGCCTCAAAATCAAAATTATGGAATCCGGTGTAACCGATAAACTCGCCCGTACTTTTCAACACTACGGCATAGAGGCCGTACCCCAAAGCGTTGTGCTCATCAACTATGCGATTATAAAACTGCACTGTTTCATCGTAAGAAAGGCATTTGGGCAGATACTCCATAACCACCTTATCGCTATTCATTTTAGAGAATGGCAACAAATCATCTTCGCACCAGGCACGCAAAATCAGTCGGTCGGTTTCAATCATAACAAAATTTGTTTCAATTCTTGGTTTACGAACATTGTCGGGCTGAACTCCACAATCTGATAGTCGGCGATGCCGTTGATGTTGAACGGGTCTTTTGCAATGATGGCATCCACTGCTGCATGATCGGTAGCTTTCATCATAATCACTCCGCCAACGCGAGGCGTCTGCGGACCGGAAGCGATGAAGTCACCTGCGGCATAATGCTTGGCAAGGTATTCGCGATGCGCCTGAAGAAAGCGGTCAACCTCACTCAACGGTTTCTTATATGTTAGAATTGCGATAAACATGACATTTTGGTTTTGTTAATTCAATATGCACATGGGAGAAACAGCATTTCGTCAGAATAAGTTGCAGAAGCCCTGCTTATTGAACTGATAGTACATTTCAATGCGCTCAGGGGTGTCGTTCTCAAGAAGCAAAAGCAGTTCTTTGGCAAATTCAAGCGTGGCCGAGCCGTTTGCAGTTACGATGTTATTATCGCTGACAGCCTGAGCATGTACATATCCGTCGGGATTGGCATAGTTTTCGCCGCCCCATAATTTCAACTGCTCCAGCCCGTTGCCGGTATGCTTTACGGCATTGAGGAAACCATGCTTTGCCATCCACGAAGCAGCGTTACATATCGCACCAATCACGCTGTCTTTTTCAACGGCTTTCTTGACAATATACTTGACTTGATCGGCTACCGGTGCAGCCCATCCGAAACCGCCGATCAGCACCAACGCCGCAAAATCGTCGGGCATTGTTTCAAAGGAATAGTCAGGCATTGTGCGGAAACCGCCTATGGATTTTACAGGTTCCATTGTCGGTGCCACTACCTTATTGACATATTTGGGATGCTCTTTCATCGCAAACTCATCGGAGGCAATGGCTTGCGAGAGATAAACGGCCTCATGCGCGGCATAATCCGGCAGGAGGATATAAAGAATTTCGTTGCTCATAATACTATCTATAATGAGGAATTAAGTAACACACAGTTGATATGCCAATAAAAAAGATAAGCCACGGAATTACAACCATAAGAAACGTTATAGTGAAACCTTCTTTAAATGAATATGATTTTTTCCGAGTTTCAAAATCTAATTGTTTATAAGATCTGATTGTTTCATCAATAAATGCCTCATCTTTGATGTGGTTGATTAGCAGATTGGCCACTAACAGATTGACTACAGCCACCGCCAGTATTATTTCTAAATTGTAAGCACTTAGAGAACCAACGATTCTGGCATATAGAAATATAAAAATCAGCTCTATGGGAACAAGCGCAAAAAACAGAATACTCTTCATTATCGGATACTCGTCTTTTATCTCAAACGGTTGTTTGAAATAAAATTCTTGCGATGCCATTCTCAGCACTATCCATTTTTTGACTATGTATCTGTGTACTTTCAAAATCATATCGATGATTATTGGGATTGTTATTGCGATTGTTATTCACCAATAAATATGGCCCAATCACAAAGATATGAAATTTCCATGTGGTTTCAACGATTAAGTGTGTTAACCCGGCGAGATTTTTGGGAGGAGGCCACCACATTTGACTCGGACAAGCCTCATCGAGCTGAAGGTTGTGGTGACCCGGAGGGGTATGAATGAATAAAAGGTCGCTAACTCTTTGAGAATTAGCGACCTTCTGTGGTGCCACCAGCAATATAAAAGTTAAATTATTATCAATCAGCTTAAATTGTAATTAATGCTAATATACTGATAATAAAGCGAATTAAATCATTTTTAATTTAGTCGGATAGTAAGAGATTCAAGAAAGATAGTGACTATTATAGTGACTATTCAAGAAAAGTCACTAACTTTGCAGTGTCAGATTCATAAGGGAATCAGACCTTGATTTATATGGCAAAATCTCTTTCCCGGTTCTTCATCCGCAAGCAGGACGAAAAGAACGAAATAGCCACCCTTTTCTTTAGGGTGCAGAACAAGAAACATAAGGTTGACACCCTCTTCTCGTCTCAAATCCGCGTGAATGTGGCTGAATGGAAAGGTGCGTTATCGTGCCCTGAAAAATGGATGCGACACCAACGTGCGAATTTCAATCTGCATGATTCCCTCAACAGGATTGAGCTTGTTGTAACGTCCGAGGTCGAAGGTATGTCTTTCGACAAATCTCATGTCGAAGCGGAAATCCTTGCCATCGCCAATCCCAAGAAGGCAGAGGCAATAATGAAAGCCAAACGCGAGGAGGAAGAGCGTCAGCAAGAGGAACAGAGAATCAAAGCGGACCAGGAGCGACTGATAAAGGAAGGTATCGACGCCGAGCGTGCCAAAATATGGAATTTCCTCAACCACTTCTGTGAAGAGATAAAGAGCGGTGCCAGGCTGAACGGACATAACAGATATGCACCGGGGACAGTCAAGGCATGGTTCAGTTTCCGGAAACTCTATGACATGTTCGACAAGAAGCACCGTTTCACATGGTATCAAGTTGACCGTGCTTTCGTCACCAAGTTCCTTGCTTTTATGGAGAAGAACGATTACATGGTATCGGCGCAGAACAAGTATCTTGTTGATCTCCGCGCCATTGTCAATTACGCCTACCTTGACGGCATCCACGACAACGACCGCGCCATGCAATATTTCTCCAAGAAGAAAATCGAGGATGGAGACAAGGCGATAGAAATTTACCTTTCCGAAGCCGAGTTGCAGGCATTATACGAAATGCCATTGTCAGGTAAACAGGACGAGGTACGAGATATTTTTCTTGTCGGCTGCTACACCTGTCAGCGAGTGAGCGATTACAACGACATCGACAAAGACTGTTTCACGACGACCGCGAAGGGAACACCCGTTATACGACTCGTTCAGAAGAAAACGCGCAATGAGGTAAAGATTCCGATAATGAATCCCAATCTCAGAGCCATCTGTGATAAATACGCCTACAATCTCCCTTCGGTGGTTGATGTGATACTCAACCGTTACATCAAGGATATTCTGAAAAATCTGTCCGAATCTGTCCCGACACTCGGCAAGATGGTTACTACCAAACTCACCATGAAGCAGAAGAAACTTGTGGAAGATGGCAAACTCGTTGTCGAGCGTAACGATAAAGGCGAGGTAGTGATGCCGCGCTATGCTTGTGTCACCACCCACACAGCCCGACGCAGTGGAATCACCAATATGTACCTCACCCACAAATACACCATCGTTCAGATGATGCACGTCAGCGGACATAAGACCCAAAAGACATTTATGGACTATATCAAGCTCTCATCTGATGAAATAGCCGATGATATAGACGCCATCGCCAATCCGACAAAAGCGGATGTTTTCTGACACTTAAATCCTCACAGATAGCTTACTATCCAAAATAAATTTGTAATTTTGCTATATGAACGACCTTACAGTATCAAATATCGAGCGGCAAAACGTGTTGAACAACCGCTATGCTCTCCAGACCATCCAAGAAAACTTGGCTGTCGATGGCCTGCGGTATCACGATGAACTGCTATTTACCACGAAGATGGTTGCAGATTTCTATGGTGTTGATGAACGAACGATTAAACGTTATATACAAGATCATGGTGACGAACTTCGTGCTAATGGATATTTTTTAAGTCAAGGTAAAAAGCTGAAAGATATTAAGATACAAATTGGTGATGACATAAATGTCCCTACCAAAACGACCATTATATCGTTCTTTACATTCCGGGCATTCCTGAACATCGGAATGCTTCTCACGGAGAGCGAAAGGGCCAAACAACTCCGCACTCGCATACTTGATATTGTAATTGCAACAATCAACGGTCGTGCCGGAGGTGGCACCAAGTATATCAACTGGCGTGACCGTGATTATCTTCCAACAGCGATAAAGAGCGAGAATTATCGCAAGAACTTCACTCAAGCTGTCGGCAAGTATGTGGATGGGCTTCCCATCTATAAGTACAAGCAGATAACCGACTTGATATATAAAGCAGTGTTCCGGGAAAACGCAAAGGAATATCGCGTTGTCCTTCGTCTGCAAAACGAGGAGAACGTGCGTCACACGCTCTATGCCGAAGTTCTACTATGCATATCCTCATTTGAGAATGGCGTGGCTCATCAGATAGAGAAGCGATATTCTGAGAACGGGAACAAATTGTTGACCATCGAAGAGGTAAAGGCAATCATTGATGATTTGGCTGCTGCTCCTATGATGGAGCCGTTCATCAATGATGCAAGATCGAAGATGGCATCTCGTGATGTTGCGTTCCGCGATGCTTGGCACGTAAATCTGGCAGAGTACCTTCGTGCGGTTACTCCCGACGAGTTCGACAAGTTTATAGGCGATGCGTCGATAGACTTCGACAATATTCTTGAAGCCAACCGCGAAGTCCTAAAACGTCTAAAGCAAGCCGAGGATGAATGAGGGGCTGAAATACATCGACTACGATGAGGCGTTGGTGGTTTACAGCAAGACTGTGGCAGCCAGCGGTGGTGGGCTGCAAGGCGTAAAAGACGAAGGCGGCATCCGCAAGGTACTTGACTTCGTGAAGAACGACCTGTATTATCCGACATTCGTAGAAAAGCTAACATACCTAGTCTTCGGCTTATGCACCGGCCACTATTTTGAGGATTCCAACAAGCGTGTTGCCTTGACAATCGGAGTGTGGTTCCTTGTGCATAACGGCTACTATTGGCACGCCTACAACTTCATGCAGTGCATGGAAGCAATCATCTACCACGTCGCAGCAGGACGCATCGACAAAGACCTCCTCCAACGCATTATCACATGTTATATGGCGAACGAGGACTATCCCGAAAATCTCAAGCTCGAAATTATCCACGCAATCGGAAAACAACATATTGATTCTAATCAATAGTCTTAATTTAGCTGTCTTTAGCCATGCTTGATCAATCATTTAGTGCGCATAATTTTTGCACAATTTATAATATAGAGAATAGAAAAGGGCATATCGAATTAGATGATATGCCGACCGATTTTCGTGAATGCGTGGCTAATATTAAGCAGAATAAGACAAAGATTCAAGAAATAAAAGATATCGCCGAAGAGAAACGCACAGACGATGAGGTTATGGAGTTGGAAAAAGCTCAAGCAGAATTAGAAAGACTTCATGAAGCAAAAGAGTCAATTTTAGATCAATATTTACACAATTTGTCTTCAACAATTAGGCAAAGACATTTCAAAATCACATTATCTAAATATATTAAAGACGGCAAGGAGATCTTTTGCTTAGACTCGTCGTCTCATGCAATGTTCTTTGCGGCAAAACAATTGCAATATAATATACATAAAACATTTAAAGTTAAGCAATCTAATCGCAATAGTATTCTCAATTGTATTAAATCTCTATTAGAAACAAGACGGCCAATATCTATAATCAGAACTGACATCACAAGTTTTTACGAGTCCATAGATCAAAAAATACTTCTCAATCGAATTGAAGACAATACTTTACTGAGTCCAAAATCGAGAGCATTTATTAAGGCTATTCTGAATCAATACAATAACCTAAAAGATGCTTCCACATCTGCTGCAGATAAGGGAATCCCCAGAGGTGTGGGAATCAGTGCTTACCTTTCTGAACTATACTTAAAGGATTTAGATACAATAATCAAATCAAGACCAGAAGTAATGTTTTATGCTAGGTATGTTGATGATATCTTCATTATCTTATCATGTGTTCCAGTCGGTCAAACGATTGAGACATATTACCAAGGATTAACTGCATCGTTTGCTGAGATGGAGCTATCATTGAAACAACCAAATGATGGAAGTGGCAAATGTCAACTTATAACGTTTAATAATGATATATCCATTGACATACAATACTTAGGATATAAGATTGTGCTATGCCGAAAGAAAGATAAATTATTCGTAACATTTTATATGTCAACGAATAAGGTTAACAAAATTAAAAGGAGAATAGATGCGGCGTTTTTGCATTTTGAGAATCTTTCAAAAATTAATATTCATGATGCACGAAAAGATTTAATTGATTCACTAAATTTTATTACAGGGAATTTTTCACTTTGTAAATCAAAAGCTAATGTTAAAATTGGACTTTTCTATAACAATTCGTTATTGGATTCAAAATCTGATTTAGATGAATTAACGAACTATCTACATGGAAAGATAATAAACCCATATTTCTTATTATTTCATGGTAATTATGGTTTTCGAAAGACTTATATTTCAAATCTACGTAAAAGAATAGAATCTTTTGATTTCTCTAAGCGATGGACCGATAAGAACATGTATAAGTTTACTCTTTCAAGATTGAAACAAATAGATAGTTGGTTATGAAAAAGAAAAAGATTAGATTGAAATATAAAAAGGAGAGAGTACTGCTGTCAGATATTCTCCCCTATGAAATGCCATTTATATTTACTAACAGATATTTCTATCGATTTATTGTAAAGAATGAAATACAATTAGACGGAGATGCGATAGTCTGGAAAGATGGTATTGAGGAAGGAGCTGAACTTATAATTTCTGCCATAGTACATTGTAAGAAAATCCATTTTGATGGAAATCGTGTTAAGACTAGTAAAGGAACATATAATACGATACCATTTACATACGGCGTTTCTCACAAACCAACTAAATGTAGGTATCTATCAATTATACATCCGGTCAATCAGATTAAAATAGTCGATTTCTATGAACGCTATAAGCATGTATTGCTATACCTCTGTAGTAAAAGTAGATTTAGTCTGCGGTATCCAGAAAAAGTTGCATGTTTCTTTTATTACAAGGATCGGTTACACAATACTCTCTTGGGAAAACGCTCTGACAAAATGGAGATGTTTTTTAGTGAGTATGAAAATCTAAGAACTTACTTTAGTTATAAAAATTACACCAACATCTACAAGTTTTATGAGGACTATCGTTATCAGCGTGCCGAAAAGAAATTTCAGCATCTAGTCAAATTCGATTTACAATCGTGTTTTGATAGCATATATACTCATAGCATTTCTTGGGCAATGTCTGGTGGTTCCCATATGTATAAAGAACTTTTTGCCGGAGTTCCAGATAATGCCTTTGGTGAATATTGGGATAATATAATGCAGGAAATGAATTATAATGAGACTCATGGGATTGTCATAGGTCCTGAATTCTCACGAATATTTGCAGAAGTTATTCTTCAGGGAATCGACAAATGTGTAGAAAACAAATTGCTTGAATGTGGCTACAGCTTAAATAGAGATTATGAATGCTATCGATATGTTGATGATTATTTCTTCTTCTATAACTCAGAAGAAGTAAAAAGCAAAGCCTTTGAATTGTTTGAAGAGTATCTAAAAGAATATAAATTAATCATAAGTTCTGATAAGACAGTTTATTATGAACGACCTTTCATAACTCCAATAAGTAAGGCAAAGATTGCCATCGACGAGCTGTTGAAAGACTATATCCAATTATATAAGAATGAGAAAAATATTACTGAATTTATCGAAAGTGATGAGATAGATCTAGACAAAAATGATGAAGAATCCGACACAATAAAAATCAAGGAGGAGACCATTGTAAATGCAATCAATTGTGAGCTATATTTTAAGTTTAGTGCCACAGAGTTCTGCAAACGATTTAAACGTATCTTATCAACAAATGAGGTTGCCCCTAAAGATGTGATGAACTATTCCATATCCCGTTTGTCAGTATTAATAGAACGAATTTTAAAGAGATGGGATAGGACATACAAACCTCTTTGCTATGCGATGTCAAGTACCGAGTATAGCCAATATAAGATTATTGCGATAAAACAAATTCGCAAGATGGAGAAGGCATTAGCCAAATTTTTGTTTGAGATTATCGATTCATTATTTTTTCTGTATTCAACAAATAAGCGGGTAAATACTACATTAAAAGCCATGCAATTATTGAATACAATAATAATATATTTGGATCATGACTATTCAATAAAAAAAGGCAGACTTGTAATAAAAATTCCAAGATTTTCTGAATATATCCGAGAAATTGTTTTTAAGAAAATCAGAGATGAGGTTAGTCTTGTCCTTAAATCTGCACCAATAAATGAAAAAGTCCAATTAGAGACTCTTTATTTTTTAATTTTACTTAAACAGCTTAACCCGAAGTATCATATAAATGCGCAAGAACTTGAGTCGCATCTTGTGGTTAAAACTGTCAAAGGGAATACACTACCACAACTGAACGCCATAGCAGTAATTACTCTATTATATTATATGGGACTAAAGAAAGAGTTCGTTCAACTTCAACAACAAATTGTAAATCAAGTCATCAATCGTTATCAATCAATGTCTCCTGAACGGATCAAAATATCTGCAGAGCAAGTAATTCTTGCATTAGATTTAGCTGCTTGTCCATTTATACAAAGGAGTAAACAAGTCAAAATCTTACAAAAAATTGGACTTTCACGACCCGAAGGAGAAAAAGTTGTCGCCTATCTACAAAAACACAAGTATATTTATACTAAATGGACCGGTATAAACGTTACCAAAGAGTTGAATGCCAAAATTAGTCAGGAAGTATATTCCTAATTAATTCTACCATAAAAGTGCAAGGTACAGAATCTAATAAAACTCACACACCTAACCTTGTACATAGCTTATGAAGTTTAAATAATAGGGTTTCAGATTCTGGGCCCTATTTTTTAATTATACAATTTAAAAGCAATCCGTTACTCAATGGATTATCTTTTATTGGCTTGGTATATTGGATATCTACCCCCTGAAATAAGCAATGTTATTTCCTAAATTGGGGGTCAAGGTGTATATCGCCAATGACAGGAACAATGTGAATAAGGAACCTTTGGTTTCGAGAATCATCTCTATCGCTTAAACGAGAAGCTCGTGGCACACCGCCCTCACCGCTACCTGCAATAACAAGTTCGCACTTTTCCATATTAGTAAAATCTATACCTGCGTTGTCTCGCCAAAACTCATGGAGTTTAAGCGCACGTTGGTAGCTGAGGACATCATTGTTGAAGTAATCGTCAATATGATAGCCGTCGGCCGAAGCTTGACCTTCGATAACTACAAGATACTTAATGTCAGTGCGAAGAGAATCGTTTTGTTGCAAATTAAGTATTGTGCGCTTGATTTCTTCACCTGCATCTCTAATTTGTTGACGAATAGCGTTAGCCTCTGTCAGATTATATTCGGGAGATTTAGGGTCGTCTTGAAGCAGGTTGTCGAGAGAAAACTTACCTTTCTGATAGTTAACCTGAATTTTGAAGATATGTTTGAGGTAATCTGGATTGAACTCGAAATATTCGGGGTCAATATTATCTACAGCCTTGTAGATAGACATGATTTCCTCATACTTATCTTTGAACTCCTCCAGTTCGCGCTGCTTAATCTTGAAGCGGCTATAAGATACCGCAAAAAGTACAAGCATGATAGCGAACAATGTGGTCATAATATCCACATAGCTCGGCCAAAAAGCACTTTTATTATTGCGACTATCCATTGGTAAAGTTATTTACGACCGCCGAAGATACCGCCGAGGAAGCCACCGCCACCCGATGTGGTCGTGGTTTCCGGTTTCTTCTTGGCATCTTCAATCGCCTTGTCAAGAAGTTTACGTATCGATTCGACTTCGCGACGAGTGGTTTCGATGGTTTTATCTACTTCTTCACGAGAACTTTTAGTGTTGATTGAGGTAAGCAATTCCTCAATCTTTTTCAGCTTGCTAAGTTGAGAGAACTCTTGCTGAATCTGGTCAAGAGAGAATTTCTCCTCGATAGCGACCACAATCTCGCGTCGGCGTTCAAGCATTTCTTTTTCTAGACCATCGAGAATGTTCTGGAACCTCTCGGCATAGGTGGCGAAACTTTCTTCGTAAGTACGGCCGAGTTTAACGATAGCTTCGGATTGCATCTTGAAAATATTTTCAAGATGTCCGTCGGATACTTCCATAGCCTCAACAGCGACTTTCTGCTTTTTCTTAATAGCAGTAATTGCTTGTTTGAGGGCTTCAATTTCGGTGTTACCAAGAAGGTCAGTTTTTTCTATACTGCGACCAAGAGCATTAATGCTTTTCTCAAAGTCAGTAATGCGTGAGAGTATCTGATTGAGCTTATTGGCAACATTAAGCGGAATTTCGAGTGATTCATTATAACGGCGTTGCGTGTTGACAAGTTCAACGGTAACATCCTTGATCGCGTTGCGAGTGACCTCAAAGCGATTAAGAGCCGTTGTAACTAGGTCAAAGTTCTGCGAAGCACGAACAAAAGCATCGAGGGATTCAACGACACCGCGAGAGCGAAGAGTCTTGAGAAGTTGAGCTTGCAGGTCAACATTCTCATTGATTTTGTCCATATTTTCACCCATAACGCGCACAGCTTCGGAAACGATGGTTACGTTCTGCTCAAAAGCAGACCCGAAGCGTTGAGTGCAAGAGTCAAATGTTGCCTGAAAGCGGTCGATTACATTATTGAACGACGGTTCAAAGAGATTGATGGTATGGTGCAGCTTATTTAGAGCGGCAACCATACTGACACCGAGGGTCGGCATAAGTTCATTCTGAATAAACTCGTAGAACTCGTTCTTGTCTTCACGAACCACCCTTTGAGTCTCAGCTGCAAGATGATGAGTAATCGTCGTAAGAAGCAAACCGATGAAACTTGTTGACATCGAAACGAGAACACCGGAAATAAGATTGCCAATAGTCTCGTCAGTAATGCCCTCACCATTCGGAGAAGCTCCCAAGCCGATAGTGAAGAATAACAAGCCAAGGAATACACCAATGAAAGTACCCATGAGACCTACATAGGTAGGGAATGCAATACGTGACGTTGCATTATCATACAAGACATTGATTTTTCGGTCAGTCTTGTTTTGAATGACCGAAAAATCTGTGGTGCCGTGGTTCTTTTTGGTGTACTCATTCAACTCCTTGATAAGAGTGTGTAGGCTGGAGCCTTCTTCTGCTACATAAGGATTGAGCTGAGAATCTTCTGCCTCACCATATACTTCATATTCGCGATTCTTAACGAAGAAATTGCGGACAGTCTCTAACTTCTTTCGGGTTCCAAAAAAGTAATAGAGCTGAACGCCAAACGCGATTATAAAAGTCGCGATAGATATAATCAGCGATACAATAGAGATGCCTGACTGAAACATATTAAATCTTAGTTAGTTTTAACACGTTATCAATAATAGGCAAGAAGAATACCGAATCGTGGTAAACCTCGCTGTCATTGAGTTTCTGAATGACCTGTGTCTTGAAGTTCTTCTCCAGAGAATCCTGAGTGCCGGATGAAATGAGGTTGATAATTTCGGTTGAGTCAACCTGTTTATCAAGCTCACCTTTAGAGATAAGGATACGAAGGAGATCAGCGAAGAGTTTATTGAACGAAGCAAAGGTATTGAGAAGATCGCGACTAACCGCAGGGAAGTCGGCTTTAAGCTGCTCGACATTCTCATAGACCCTATCAGAGACGCCTTGGAAGTTAAACTCATCAGGCACATCGACATCGGAGTTGCGATAAAGGCCACCATAGCAGGTACATTCTTTTCGGCTATCGGGAAGAATAACCTGAATATCCTTTATATCGCCATAAACATTTTTGAAGATTGTGGCGACAAGTTCCTTGATGGTTGCCTTATCCGAAGAAAGCAGACCATCGATGTAACGACTACCGTTTCCACAGAAAAGAACGGAACGCGGACAAGCGAGGCTCTTAGCCTTATACATCTTCGCCATGAAGTACACGATAGAGGCGAAGTGATAAAGGAACAGAGGCTTGTATGATTCTTTCAACTTCTTGGTGATTTCGCAACGGCTATCGTTGCTCAGCCAGAAGTTGATTATGTCCTTAGTGGAAACCTCTCGGTCTGAGCGCATCTTGATATTGAGCTGTTCAAGTTCATCGGTATGGTCGCCGAGATGAACGGTCTCGACGAAGCGTTCGTAAATGCCGTTTACACGGTCATTGTCGAACCCGCTGAAACCATTACCCCAAAGAACATCGCAACCGAAGTGAACGGAGTTCGCGATTTGAGGTTTGCTGTCGGCAAAATAGATGAAGTCGCTTGAACCGCCACCAATATCGACGATAGAGACAGCGTCAACGCTGTTGAAAGAGTTCTTTTTGCTGAAATAGTAGTAAGGTGCCTCTGATTCAGATACACAATCTATTTGCGGAGATCCGATGTTAAGGAGGTTCTTCGCTTCTTCTTGCCAAATGGTTGTATAGGTGTCCTTGATAGTACCCTTGAAGCTGAGAGGACGGAACCAAATCAGTTTAGTATTAGCAAGCAGACCGTTCTTTTGGAGGACGTCGGTCTTGATGATAAGGAGCAATTCTCGGATAAACAGGCGAAGTTCCTTCTCGTGGCTATCCTCCCACTTAATATCAGTGAGGATAGACTGGTTTCCAAGCCCCATTGATTTCTCGTAGAAGAAAGCGATGTTGCAGTTGTCGAACAACGAGGGCTTGCTTCTGTCGCCTTTCTGCACACATAGAGCGGTGCGAATCGGGAAGCGATAAATCGAGCCGTCTATAAGTGCCGGAACGAACTCGGTATTGAAGTTCTTGCGACATTTGGGAGCAATGGCGTTTTCAATTACCGAGACAAGCGAGTGCTGAGAAGAACGCTTGAAGTCGTGTAGGAAAGCTACCATCGGCTCATCCATATTGAGCTGTTCAGGTTCATTATCGCGACCGAACTTGCAGCACGAGATATAAGTGTTTGTAGTGCCAAGGTCAACGGCATAGGTGTACGCATCCTGTGTACGCTGAGCACGTTTCCAATTCGGGATAAGCACACCCTCGCAAGTGCCGCTGTCGAGGGTAAAGCGTAAGCTGATAGCGTCGAATTGAGAGTTGAATATCTCGTAGAACTTCGAGCCTGCATCTACCTCCCGTTCAAGATTTTGTTTAGAACGAACAACGGCAGGACGAACGCCGAATTTGGCGTGAGTATTATCCTTGTCGATTGTCTCAATTTCCTCGAAACGGTTATCATCGTTTCTGAAGAAGAACGACATCTCAAGATTGTTGATTGATACGGGGCGGTAATCTGTTGTTGCGTCGTTGACAACCGCCATCACCTTGAAGTAGTTGTTTTCGTTTCGGTTCGGAGAGAGAATGTTCGGGAAAACAGCGAGGTTAAAGCTGATGTTTTCACGTTGCAGGTTTACGATGCGACCACGAGAGCCGAGGTTATCAGAGTCAACATAATAGTCCTTGGTGTACTCCTGACCCTTATATTTAAGGGTTACGATAACTTTGGCATTAGTTACTTTGCAGACGCATTGGAAATCTCCCTCAATGAGTGATAAGGCTTCATGGCTAATGGGCAACATGAAGTCGTAATCTCTACTATCGTCTGCTCCAGCGTAAGTCATAGGCTGATAATAGTCCTTTGACAAGCGGAACGGCAGACGTATGAGAGTATCATTGAAGAAGTTTACAGTGCTGAGACCTGAATCCTTACCAACGGGCAGACCATTTATGACAAGCTCATTTGAGTTTTCAGAAATGATAGGCTTGAACTGCGGTTGCCAGTTCTTATTGATGTCAGGGTCTGTAATCTGAATTTGTTTGATGTAGTCACGCAGTTCTTTCATCTCGTCGCCCAGTGGGGAATTATCGACGAGATAGAACATATAGTTTTTGAAGTCCTTATCGCGAGCACCAAACAAACGAATATCACGGAAGTATGTGCCACCGGACTTACGCACGAGCGACGGCATCTGCTGGTAGCGTTTACCCATGAAAGAAGTTGTTCCGTTACCACGGTGATCAACTTTCTTGTCGAAGTCCGGTGGAGTTACGAAGCCGGTAAACGGCGATGAAGTGGCGAGAAGATAATCTCGTCCACCATCAACGAGCACCACAAAGAAAAGGCGATTGCCGGATGCTTTGAGGTCAGAGGCGAAGTAATTCTCGACTGCACTACCGAGGATAGGAACTTGATTTTTCAAGTTCTTCAGGTCAGTTGCAAGCTCCCATTCACGAATGACGATTTTACGGGAATCATCCCAACGTCCTTCGTGGAATGTGATATTATAGAGAAGTTCAAAAACATCGAGTGTATCAGACACAAGACGGTTGTAAGCGTCACCAGCGTTTTTCTTTGGGTCTTTCACTTCTTCGAGGGTACGGCGAAAAGCCTCCTTGACAACGAAGAACCGAGCAAAGGGAGTCGGGAGAGCATTTAACGCGCTACTGTTGTTAGTGCGTTGCTCTGAGATTTTGGCGAGGTCTCCGGCAGTGATAGGGCCTTTTTCTGCCGTCCACTCCTGACCTTTTAGGCCGCGCTCTATTATATTGAGGTCAACACTACTCATAGCGTTACATTATTTTAGAGGTATATTTATCAATAGCTTTATACACATAATCGAGGAAGCGACGGAACTTGATTGTGTGAGTATCGTCTTTATCCTTGTTGCTCGCACGAATCATATCTAACAGGTAATAGGACTCGTCCTTAGCGTCAAGCGAGAAGTCCTGAATCCAGTTAGAGAGTTTTGCTTTACGGTCATTAGGGTCAGCAATGGTAAGCGGAGCGAAGCCGCGTTTGTTTTCGGCAAGTTCCTGATACCATTCCGAGAAACGAGCGAGGAAGTTTCGGAGACAGACAAACGATTTGTCAGTATAGAAATCTTCATCGAATCCACGATTTTTAGACAGAGGGAACTGGTTCTCGTTTGGAAGGAAATAGACCAAACGAGAAAGCATCATCATGTCAGCGACTGCCTTAACAACATTGTTGTATGCGTCGCCGAGAGAAGAAACTGAAAGAGACTCAACATCTTCCTTGATAGCACGAGATAGAGCCTGAGTTTTATCGGGCTTGTCGGTCTTTGATAAGAAATCAAAGAGAGCGGTAGCAGCGACAAGTTCAACGAAGTGGGCTTTGTCCTCTTGTTTCTTCTCGTCGTTGGCGTAAGTGGTTTTCATCCCCTGCTCGCCAACATAATAAATATAATCAGACATAACGCTCTGCTCATAGTAAGCGAGAGCGGATTTAGTCTTTGTAAGGAAGTTAGCAGAATCGATGTCGCTATCGGTTGTAGAAGGGTCTTCTAGCGAGAAGTACGGAAGCACGGACACCGCACCCATAATAGCGTCCTTGACGTTAGGATGGTCGGTGGAATTACGAACTTTCTTTTCAAGGAGAGGATAACCAGAGGCTCCGGTGCCGCCGAAAATCGAGCTTATGATAAAGATGCGGTCGCCTTTCTGACAAGCGTTGCAGAACGCTTGGAACCAGTCAGCACCCTTTATCATCTCACCGAGAACGACAGTGCCAACATTGGGGCTTCCTTTGAAACCAACGGAGAGGTCATTGTCAAGGTTGGATTGTGAGAACATCGTCTGAACGAGGTATTTATTCACATCCTCAGAATTGAGGTTGCCAACATTGAGATATTGACCGAATGAACGCTTTTCGGCGATAGGCTCAGAAATATCGTTTTGCTGACCATTGAGTTTAGCAAGGTCAGCAATATCGGTGCCGAAGAAACCCGGTATGGGATTGAGGCGTTTGCCATCGCTGAGAATTACATTGTTGTAGACAGTCTCATATTCGCCAATAAGGGTTTGGAGATTACGCTTTTCCTCCAAGTCCATGTGTGGGTCAATAAGGACTGGAACAATCGTATAACCCTTAGCGTCCATACCTGCTGCAAGAAGCATGGTAATGGATTTCATAACTCGGAGGCCGGTGCCGCCGATACAGAATACAAATACCCTTTTCATAGTCAGAATTTGAGGAATTTATAAGCGTTGGTACGGCAGAAGTTGAAGTTGCACCAAACAACGGAGGTTAAGAAATAAAGGATTAAGCAATAGAGGGCATTATTAATGGCACACAACCAATAGAGGGATGTGAGGCCGGTCTTGATATTGGTCTTAATGCCGACATATTCAATAACGGCAGTACCAATAAGTGAGAGAATAAAGGCGATAGCCGCCCATAAGCCCCAGTGTTGAATCTTGTAATGACGGCCAGGCATTTCATTATACCCGGTATAGTAATAAATCGCGAGACCGATGCCAAGGACAGCAGTTAATATAAGCAGAATTGGTGAAAGCCCATCGAGCTGTCGCCATACCTGCTCCGCCTGAGCCTTCAACTGGTCATTGTTGGCGAAATTCTGTAAGAACTTGCCTTTAGACGGTAGGAGGAAAAATATTTTTATGATACCCATACTGAGTTGTTATTATTTCATTGATAAGACGAAACAAGGATGCGAACCGGAATCTCGTCGAAAGTATTAAGACGAGCGTTAAAGCAACCCTTGATAAACTTGTTGAAGGAGAAAGATCCAGACAAATCATTTTCTTGGTCAGCGTTTATGATAGTATTAAAGTCCATCAGATAGCGACCATCAAAAGGTTTATTAGTAAACGTCCACTCGACAACTTCATCATCGAGAGCGACGTTGTATAGTTTCACGAGGAAGTCAGCGTAAGAGCGACGTTTGAACTCACCCTTATATACGTGGTCATCCACTAGATGGTCTTCATCAGTAAGAAGTTCAACATCGACAGATGAGCCATAGGCAGCTTTAGCCTTAAAGCAGTCCTTTAGTATATCAGCATTGACAGCACTCCAAGGATAGCCGGTCATGTCAACTCTGACAATGAACGAGCAAGTATCTGAAACCTCACGGTCAAAAACAGTTATAAGGTTTTTGGGATATTCAGAACTCAGCATACCGTTTTTTACGTTCTCAATGGTATAATTTGGCGTATGGTAATTCATTGCCATATCGCCCGACTCGACATAGGAATTGGTTGCCTCGCACCAACGAGCGATATTATTCCTCATGGCAGCCACATTCTCAGAATTACCTATGATAATGAAATAATAAGGCGAGTTGGCTTCAGCAACCGAGCCGTTAGGATTAAGGAACTCTGAATTAGCGCAAACGAAAGAGAGCGAAACATTCGAGTGTACGCCGATGACGTTTCTGATCTGCTCCTGATATTGGAGAAGTTCAGGTGCGGCAGTCTTACCCATAGGGCTATATTTCATATCAGAAACAAGAATAGCGACTTCGTTCTTGGAGGTATCGATATTCTCGATGATATTGTGAAGCATCGCAGGTACGTGTGTTGATGAGTTAGAAACGAAAGCACCTGCATTCATGCTATTGCGGAAATTACCGAGAGTAACGGGGGTGTCAATATCGCCGCCGTTCGACATAGTGTAAACATTGCCATCGGTAATTGGAGCAACGCCGGAGAAAACAGACCATACTGTTTTCTTGAAATTGTTAGCCTGATTAGCTCGAAAAAAACCATTCATGCTACCGGAAGTCTCAACATAAAGTTTTGCAGATTCAGGTAGTTTTGGAGAGAATAATTCTACAATCGTGTCAAGCGGTGCTCCATTGGTATCGAAATGAGGGTCAGCTATTGAGTTAACATCTCGCCCGCACGATGATAATACTATTGCCCAAGTTATACCTGCAATAACAAAAATATGGCGTATGATTGGAATATTCATAGAGGGCTCTCCATGTATTTGTATTGTCCATGACCCTCTATGGACTTGTTAAACAAAAAAAGCGCAGGATCCGTACCGTTACTCGTCCTGCTAATCTGTGGCTGTGGCTGCCGTCACTTCGTAGAACGAGTAACGTAGAGCCTACGCCGTATGATATGATACGCCAAAGGGGACATACCTATAAGGTATAATCCACCTAAGGGTATATTAACCATACCCGAGACATCTATCGTTACTTCATTCTTGACGAAGTTTTGAAACTGCCACATTCCAGATTAGCCAAGAATCAAGCGTCGATAAACGCTTTCATTATGTAATGACCTCCCTCGTTCCGGCTCCATAGTGGAGTCTCACGGCGTAAGGTCAGTGCAAAATTAACAAATTTTTCCGACATGACAATCGTTTGTGCTTAGAAACAGGCGTTTTGAAGTATAGATCGGTCATAAAATTGTGTCGAACGACGTTATTAGAATGGAAGAAATACTCATATTACTTCTGTGACTTCTATCTTATAACACTGTGTGCGGATATTGTTGCTAATTCTCTATAAATCCTGCTATGGGTGACATGAGTTTGTTAATTTAGATAATATCTTATTGGAATTGTGTCTAATAATAGGGATTTAGCAATGAGTTTGTGCGAACTTTGTAGCCACAAAACAAATGAGATATGAATACCATTCAAAATAATATGGCTCCCGAACAGAGTGATGACGAGATAAAGGCGTGGATGAAGGAATATCCGCAGGAGTATGGTGAGTTTGCAGCGTCTATGGGCGAGGCTGACTTGTTGGAGGTGTTTCTTATGGGACAGTCAGCGTTTTCCGCTTCGCCTGAGTTCCTGAAGAGGCTAGAGGATATGGTCGACCTAGACAATCTGGACTTGGAGGAACTTCTGAAGACTCTCCGGGAATCGGGCTATGCCCGTATCGTACTTAGTGGGCAACCGGAGGATAGCGAATGGGAGAAATACCGGATGCCCTTTGTTGCATGGCTGAAATATGGACGCTCATCGGAGATGCTGATTGAGAATCTTGAAGATGCCGCACAGGTGGTTGACAATCGGCAGTACCAATGGCAGCTCACAAAATTCTTGAAGGCATTTATGACCCGTGAGATTGAGAACAATTATCGAACACGAAAGGAGTTGAAGGAGTTTCTGGACTTCCGGAAAAGTGTCGATAACGGAGATTTGGCAGACTGGGTATTGGACGGTATTGATGAACCAAAGCCAACTTCCAAAGTTTCAGAAGGAGAGGCGTTCGTTCATGACCTTACTTCCCTTTTGTCTTCTCACGATAGTGAGACAGTCAGACGTATCGGTCAATGGACGCAGACGCATGTCAGTGGCGTCGATATTGCACATCTATACATAGCACTGGTGGAGTCAGGCGAACTTGATGCCGCCAGACCCGTAAAACAGTTTGCCGGGGTATTGGCCACCACTTTTCCCGAAAGCAGAATCGTTGGCGAGCGACAGGTTCAGAAAAGTGTCAATGTTCTACAGAGTCTATATCCCAATCGCAAACGATATGTCAAGGATGAGCCGGAACACCGTTTTGCAATCGACATGATAAAAACCGAAATTCTGCTGATTAATACCGACGAAGTTGATTGAAATAAGCCCTTTTTGATTCGTTTGATTCGTTTCAGTATTCGCGAACTTAACGAACCGTCATTTCTTTTCAATCCAATAAATTACGCTATACTTTTGCGTCACCGTTCCTTTTCGGAGCGGTGGCCTTTTCGCTTTATGCCGTCAGCGGAACTGCCATAATCCGGACGGCAATCGGAATAAACATGCAAGACTTTTTAGATATGCTGAATGAAGGCCGCGCTCATGTCAAGGTGGAGATGAGTGCCGAAGACCTCAAAGCATTTTCGGAGGACTTGATCCGCCGCGCAAAGGATGAACTCGGCTCGATGGTCGAGGCAGCCAAGAAAGAACGTATGCTCACCAAAGCCGAGGTAAAGGAACTCTTTGGCGTATGCGATGCCACACTCTGGCACTGGGCAAATAAAGGCATCCTCAAACCTGTCAAGACCGGCAACAAGATTATGTACCCTGAATATGAGGTACGCAAAGCCCTCGGACAACGTAACATCAACATCTGAGCATCATGAAAGCGAATGGCTATTACAACCATCCACGTTTTCCGATGGAAGCCGGATGTGGATTGATCGAGGAGGATAGCATTGCCTTTACCAGCGATTCCGGTAAAACTACCGAAACTCCTTCTTTCCCTCTGGAGATATTTCCGAAAGCAATCCGCGACATAATAGAGGCTCTTGAGGAGTATGAGAACTATAATGTCGATTTCTCTTCGGCTTCATTCCTTACAGTATTCGCGGCTGCTATGGGCAATACTTGGTCAGTCCGCTTCATGACCGGATGGGTAAGCCGACCGATAATCTACATGGTGCTTGTAGGCTCGCCGAGCTGTGGCAAGACTCCGCCATTGCAACAGGCGGTCGCACCGCTTCTTAAACTCGACGGAGAGTATGACATGATCTATTGCAAGGAGATGGAAACCTACCGTCGATGGGAACGCATGTCGGCAAAGCAGCGTGAGAAACATTTTCTCCCTGAAGAAATGAAGATGCCACAACGAAAATGCCATGTAGTGGTTGACTCCACTGTAGAGGCTCTTATCGGGGCGTTGCGCGACAATCCGCGCGGAGTGCTGATTTACAAGGATGAGATAGACAGCCTTCTTTCCAATTTCAACCGCTACAACGGTTCGGACGAGGGCTACTTTCTCAGTCTGTTCAGCGGTACGCCTTTCAAGTACAGCCGAAAGTCAAACAACGAGCATATCTTCCTCGCCAATCCCTATTGTTCTATTATTGGCACTACACAGCCCGGTCGTCTGGGCGAACAGTTCGGCGGCAAGCGAATGATGAATGGCTTTTCATCCCGATTCCTGAAAGTCTATCCCGAAATTGACGAGATGCTGTCGTGGAACGACACCGCCATGCCGGACGGCGTTCTTGAAGAATGGGAACGAATTATCCGAAGGGTAATAACCGTCACTCCTTCAACAGACCAAGAGGGAAAAGCAACCTCAATAGAGCTACTGTTTTCCCAAGAGGCAAAGCTCCGCGTAATTCAATGGAAAGACGAGGTCAATAACAAGGCTTATGCTGAAACGGATTCAGATGCTGTCAGGGCGTTGTGCGGCAAACTGGAAACTTATCTGGTCCGCTTCTGTCTGGTCATACAGATTATGCACTGCATCTGTGGAGAATCGGGCATGGATAAAATTGAACCGGGAACTGCCGAACTCGCCATCAGGCTCACCGAATATTTCAGAAACATGGAGAGCCGGATTGCACCGGAGATTGAAACCGGTATCCTTGACAACCGGTTCACCGAGTTACTCGGAAACCTCAGGGATTCGTTCACCACGGCAGAAGCTGTCCGGGAAGCCCTGCAACTCGGAATCTCGGAATCTTCGGTCAAGAGATTCCTAAGAGACGGAGGCCGAAGATTCGTGAAGAAAAAGTCACACGGTTGCTATCGCAAAATATGATCCATGCGCTGACACTATGAACTTTTGACATTATGACATTTTCGACCGAGGTCGAACTGATTGAGATACCCCGGTTGCTCACGCCTGATTTGGAGTATAAACCTTGCTTTGCAAGATATGCCGATTGTGTCCACAACGGCTATCCCGCCTCCCCCGAGGTGAGGGTCAATCCCGCTCGAAACTCGCAGTCTTTTGTCTAATGATACATTGCCCGTGAACGATGATAGACTGAAAAATGAATGATGAAAAACTGAAAATCTGCGTTTGATATATTATCAAGCAACACATTTATCATGAACCGTGATACTTCGGTTAATCGGTCATCGTCACATTGGATAATCTATACATTGGATAATATGATAATGAGCCATTGGACAATGGAGCATTAGACGATCGAGACAACCAGGTATTATATCATCAAGGTATCAGGTCATCAAATCATCAAGCTATCATTATACCAAGTCATATAGTCTTCATTGTATCAGATATTCAATCAACCAATCTATCAAACCATAATATCTTAAAAAGTTAATCTCTATGCCGGATAAAAAATCCATCACTATAAAAATACGTGTCGATTCGCAGACCCACGCAGAAATGCAGTCAAGAGCCGACCGATACACCGACGGTAATCTGAGTGCGTTTGTACGTTGTGCCACACTCAAATATGAAGAGCAGCCGATGGCTGACCGAGACAATCCCCGTATGATTGCTTTGATTAAATCTGCTATCAAGCTCATCGAAAGAACCGGCACCAACACCAATCAGGTCGCCAAGCACATCAACGAGCAGCAGAAAATGAATCCTTACTCGTTGCGGGCGGCAGATCTTCTTCCCTTCGGTCAGTTTTGCGAGGGTACAGATAAAATCCGGCAGATGCTGACATACCTCTATAACATGATAATTTTAGGAAAATGATAGTCAAGAAACTCAACGATGTGTCCGGCGGCGGTTTCCCCGGCGCTCGATATAACGAGAAGAAGATTGCTGATGGTGTGGCAACCCTTATGGCGATGGAGAATGTCAGCGAGGCGTTGCGCCACAATGTCGAGACGCTGCACCGCTTCGGCCTTGATGCCTCGGCTGAAGTCGAGAGGTATATGAAAGAAAACTCTAAGACCTACGGCAATACAAAGACAACACGTTTCCAGTTCCACGTGTCGACCTCCGTGAAAGGACGCGCCATGTCGCCGGAAGAACTTACCGACTTTGCGCGTGAACTTATGGAGGGTATGGGCTATGCCCGTCAGCCGTATTTTGTTTACGCCCACCACGATACCGGTAATAACCATGTGCATATTCTCTCGACGAGAATAAAGCCTAACGGTTATGCCATTTCTGACCATCAGGACAGGCGCAGGCTTAACGAGTGCGCAAATCGCATATTATCTCCTGACATCAAGAAAGATATTGACCGGATTCTCTGTTACGACTATGAAACGGAGGGTCAGTTTGCCAATATCGTCAAGACTCATGGTTACAAGATAGAGAAATCGCTCGACGGCTACCGTCTGTTCAAGTGTGGAGGCGACGCCGGTAATATCGCCATCGATGACATCCTCAATCGAATCACCAAAAACAGCCCGAAGCGCAAAGACCGCGCTACGCAGCTTCGCGCTATAATCCGGAAATACAAGGGCGAGATAGCCGAGGGAAAATGTCAAAATGTCGATAATGTCAAAGTGTCAAAAGGTAAGAAGCGAAAGCCAGTAAAAGCAAAACTGAATACCGACATCCGCAAAATACTTGACAACCACGGCAAACCGTTGAGCGAGGAGAACTGCCAGCGCATACAGACTCTCATTGATGTTCTCAAGACAAAGTTTGGCATAGACATCAGTTTCCAGAAGGACAAGGACGGCAGGGTGAGAGGTTACAGTGTAATCGACCATGCCGAAAAGATTGCCTTCGACGGCAGCAAGGTGATGAAACTGTCGGAGCTTATTGATTTCGCCATCAAGCCACAAAGGGAACCATCGCCGCTTGACGTGTACCGCGACCTGTTCACTGTCGAGGTGGGCAAAGACAGCAGAGGGAACTATATGCTCATCAATGTCAAAGACGGCTCGACGTACAGCAAGCCAATCTCACCGAGGCAGTACGCATGGTATAACGGCGTAAAGGATGACGAGCGCGAAGATGTAGGTCTGACAATAGCTGCCACGATATTCTCCGAGGAGATACTGACCGAATATCTCATGCGCTATCCGATACACAACCATCAAGAGAGGATAAAGGGCATGGCAGTTGTCAAACATAGAAACGGCAACTACTGCCTCCGCCTGGCACTGACAGACGTCTATATGCCTTTGATTGAATTAACTCCGGAGGAGGAAGCCAAGTTCCGCTCTCTACATGCCGATGAACAAGCAAGACAAGACTTCCTGATGTCAATAGCCATGCTGCATCTTACTCGAAAGGATGCCGAGGCAGTTAAAGAGAGGATAAAGCAGAATACCCAATCCAAAGCTGGAGTCCGTATTCTCCCTTCCCGTCCACAGGACTACTCCCCGGAAATCTCGCAAGTGTTCACATTCAATCTTGCCAACGCACTATCTTCCCTCAATGTCAGTTCCGGCTCATCCGGCTACAAGCGCGAGCACGAAGTCGGCAACCGCTCCCGCTACGACGACATCGACAACCGTCAGTCCGGCACCCGACTTACAATGTAAGAATGAAGTAGTGACTATCTCAGCGCACCACGCCGATAGTCACTATTATTTTGCAGAGAATTTAATGTAGAATTTAATTGGGTTTAGAATTAAACGCTACTTTTTAATACAGTTTAATCAAGCCGATTTATCGTGGTTTATAGCGATTTAGATAGTGACTATTATAGTGACTACGCCCTGTAGTGACTAAAAGAAAAATCGCCAACTCTGTAAGAATTAGCGATTTAATCTTTGCTTGGGTGGTGCCACCAGAACCTGAGTTTGTGAATTGTGGCGAATGTAAGTGAATGTTGAGTTGATGCAAAATGCTGAATAATAACGCAATATGAATTTTGACTGAATTTTGAGTTTTCACAGAAATTCAAAAAAACGTGGTGACCTGCGTGGTGACCCGACTTGACAAAACGTGGTTTGAGTTGTTATATTTGCAGAACCAAAACGATTGATAGTGAATGACTGTGAATCGTGGCGAATGAATTTAGCAACACAAAATAAGATGGCAACAACACCCTCTCCGAAGAAATTGACCCCGTTTCATGTCCGCAATAAGGATTTGAAGAAGGGAACCGCGACACTGTTTATCCGCGTACATACTCGCAAGATTGACGTACTTGTTTCAACGCTCCTGCAAGTTGAGGTGAGCGAGTGGCTCAAAGCGACCGCTTCGCCCCGTGCATGGCTGGTACATCAGAAAAAGAATTACCAACTCCACGCCAAACTGACGCAAATTGAAGGCATCGTGAAATCGCACCTCGCCAAAATCAATTTTGACCGCGAGGCTCTTGACATGGATGTGCGCTACATTTCCGAGCCGGAGAAAGTCGAGGCTGAACGGAAGGCAATGGAAGAAGCCGCAGAAGCAGAGCGCAAGGCTTTGGCAAAGAAAGAGGCGGCGAAAGAAAAAGCCCGTAAGAAAGCCGAGGAGAAGAAACGCATTGAAGATGAGAAGAACCGTCTTATTTGGCCGTTCCTCGTTCAGTTTGTCGAAGACATCAAGAGTGGAGCGCGGAAGATTGGCAGCAAGGACTATTCAGCCGGATCTTGCAAGACATGGAAAAGTTACGTTGGAGTTTACGAGGGTTTCGACCCGCTGCATCAGTTCGGCTGGGCTGACATCAACCGTGCCTTTGTAAGTCGCTACATCAACTATCTCCGGCGACATGGCTATATGCCCAAGGTCGTCAACAAGCACATGACCAATCTGAAAGCACTTATCAACGCCGCGTTCATTGACGGAGTCCATGACAACCAACGTGCCGCTTCGCTCATAGTCAAGAACAAGATTGAAGACCGCGACAAGGCAGTCGAAATTTATCTCACCGAGGAGGAATTGCAGGCACTCTATGAAATGCCGTTGACCGGGAAGAAAGAACATGTGCGCGATGTTTTTCTCATCGGTTGCTATACCTGTCAGCGTGTCAGCGATTACAATAATCTCAACAAAGACCATTTTGAGACGACGCGAAAAGGCACTCGTATCATTCGGCTTGTCCAGCAGAAGACCAAGACGGAGGTAACAATCCCGGTGATGAACGAGAACCTCATTGTAATCTGTGAGAAATACGGCTACAACATACCGAAAGCCAACGAGCAGGTGCTGAACCGTTACATCAAGGATATTCTTGAAGATTTGTCCGAGAGTGTGCCGACACTGAAAGAGAAAGTGCCGACCAATCTGACTATGAAGCAGAAGGACGCATTGAAAAAAGAAGGTAAAGAGCCGGAAACCGACCTGAACGGCAACGTACTACTCCCACGCTTCAAATGCGTGACGAGTCACACCGCCCGACGCACCGGAATCACCAATATGTATCTGAGCCACAAATACGACATCGTCCAGATGATGCACGTCAGCGGTCACAAGACTCAAAAGACATTCATGGACTACATCAAACTCTCCTCCGAGGAGATAGCCGACGAAATCGCCGCCCGAACCAAGAAAGACAGCGAGATGTGGTAAGCCTCCAGACTTATTCCTAAAAATTGGTCAAATGACCACTTTTTAGGAATTTCCATTTGTCTTTATCAGAATTTTGAACTAACTTTGTATTCCTAAAACATGGTACATGTACCATAAATTTGAAATAGTCCACAATGGTAATAAGACGAGATAAATATCTGAAACAGCTTATAGCAAGTAAGCACAATGGATTTATTAAGATAATCACCGGCTTACGCCGTTGTGGTAAATCCTATCTTTTGTTCAATCTTTTCAAGGATCATCTTCTGACGAGTGGTGTCCATGATTCGCATATAATCCAAGTCGATTTGGAAGACCGACGCAATAAGAAATTGCGAGATCCTGACGAGCTTTTGTCATATATTGATTCTAAAATCATTGACAAAGAGATGCACTACATTCTCTTGGATGAAGTTCAACATGTACCGGAATTTGAAGATGTACTGAACAGTTATCTGAAAGTGGATAATGCCGACATATATGTAACCGGCAGTAATTCCAAGTTTCTGTCATCGGATATAATCACGGAGTTCCGAGGGCGGGGTACGCAGATACACATTTACCCTCTTTCTTTTGCTGAATTTATGTCTGTGGACGACCGACACCCGCTTGATGCGTGGAGAGATTATTATACTTATGGCGGCCTGCCACACACATTAAGCCTACCGGATGAAGAAGCCAAAGAAAATTATCTGAAAGAGTTATACACAAAAGTGTATCTCACGGATATTAAGGAGCGGCATTCAATACGTTCAGATGCTGAACTAAAAGAATTATTGCAGATAATAGCTTCTTCAATAGGTTCTCCTACCAATCCGTCTAAACTGGAGAGGACTTTCAAAAGCGTGAAGAATGTCAGCCTATCTAACAAGACAATTGATACGTATCTTTCGTACTTTGCAGATGCATTTCTCACGGAAAAGTCGATTCGTTTTGATATTAAAGGGAAAAAATACATTAACACACTTTCCAAGCATTATTTCACGGATATGGGCGTAAGAAATGCAATATTAGGATTTCGACAGACCGAGGAAAACCACATCATGGAGAACGTCATTTATAACGAGTTGCGGATGAGAGGTTACTCTGTAGATGTCGGCATGGTGGAAACACGCCCAGTTGGAGAAGATGGCAAACGAATCCGAAAACAATACGAAGTTGACTTCGTTGTCAATAGAGGTAGCCAGCGTTACTATATTCAGTCAGCTTTTTTAATGCCCACAGATGCAAAGGAGCGTCAGGAATCAGCATCATTGTTGAATATTGACGATTCATTCAAGAAAATAATAATTGTCAAAGACCACATTAAGCCTAAACGCAACGAAGAAGGCATCGTTACAATTGGACTGATAGACTTTTTGTTGAAACCTGAACTCATAAATTGGTAAAGTTAATGTGCCATCTGTGGCACATTAAATGGCACATTAAATGATACAGAACGAGTGGTGCTGGATTTTATACAATCAAGTCCAGGCATCACAGCCAATTTATTGATTGAGAAAACTAATAAAAGCGTAAGGACAATCCGTAGAAGCGTTAAATCCCTTATTGACAAGAATTTTGTCGAGTATCGTGGATCAAAGAAAACCGGCGGCCATTACATTGTGCCTGAATCTCAAAAATAAATTTCCAAAAAATTACACCTTTACTGAACCTTTTTCAACTTACCTTCGTTAGAATTGTACTGATGGTCTTTCTTTGACCGCGACATGGATTGACGAATGTGCCCCAGCACTTCGTGACAGCGTCATGCCGAGTTGCGACAAGAGATAAGGCTAATCAGAAAACGTGATGGCATTTTCATGTGACCATAGCGGAGCATCAATACACAGCCTATCTCATGGGCTAATCACACACATAGCTCTGCCGTGACGGTCGCCCGGCATGATTTTGTCCGTCAAAGTCCATTCGTGGGCGAAAAGACATATATCCCCTTGCAAGGGGAACGATTATCAACGCACAGCCAAAGAAGCGTGCCGCCATCTGCGCATGGGAAGAATGCGGAGGCATTGAGGCGAATGGTATAGCCATTGTTATGCGCCTATGTTTCCTGCCCGGATGGCCGATAACTGCATTTTCTTGTAACACACGCAAGATGATGTAGTTACGGGGCTAATTTTGCCCTAAAAAGCACCTTTGAAACTGTGCCGATTTGGAAAAACGAAAAATATTTCGTATCTTTATGTAACACAAGATGGCAGAGCCACCGTCCGACACATTCAACTTTTATATATCGGATTGGAATGATGCTCCTGACTGTGCTACGCTTTTTTGTGTTCAAACCTACACCTAATCCCGGATGAAGTCGTCCGGTACACTATGAAGATAAGAGCCTTAAAAGGACGGCAGACGTGAACCGCTAACAACACGCACTGAGGAAGCGATGACCCAACGGTTTGCAAACAAATGGAATGGCTGCTGTTAAATGGCTCAGAGAAAGACGGTTTTCCAATTATAAGGGAAGATCGCACCCGATTGTCAACACGCTGGATTTTGTGGATATAGTGGCAGCGTAAAGTTGAAATATCGGAAGCGTCTGACTGACAGATTGGAAACAAGGTCTTAAAAAGCGCGACCCGCGCGAAATTTACCCACAAAAAATGATGGCACTCGCCCAGTGATGGCGTTTGCACCCGACGTATGTTCGCCCAAATGTGGCGGATAGCCCCCTTGTTGTCTTCACTCTGAAGGCAGCACGGGATAGGGAGAACTGCGTCCGTTTCCGACCGAAGTTGTGTCGGGAACACACTGCTTGTTGGCTTCAGCGAAAAGAGCCGACAGCACCCTTCACGTCCTTTTCGGATCTTTGTCACCGCCCAATGCGCCGGGGCTGTGCCAACGTATTAAGTCGGCGAACATCTTATAGATTCAACACCACTGCCAATGAATTTATACAACCTTCTTCAAGCCTCTCTCTCCGACCCCAACTCTCCCAACATTCTCCTTACCGTCAGCCTCAGCGACCTCCATCAGCTTGTGGTTGACACCATCGACGCCACCCGCGACCGACTCCTTCCGCTACTTATGAAGGCGGAAGAAGACCGACTTCTTACCAAAGCCGAAGTTTGTGCCAAACTCGGTATCAGGCCGACATCGGTATGGAACCTTGTGCAAAAGGGTAAACTCACCGCAATCAAGGTTGGTCGCAGCAGCCGCTACAAACTGAGCGAAGTGACCGCGATTCTTGATGCTAAAAACGATTGAGCCAATGAAAGAATTTGATACCCTCACCACCGCCGAACTGCCCGAAGACCGCTTTGAGCGTATCGGCACAACCTACTACAAGCTCGTCCGACAGCCCAATGCCGCCGGACAGCTTGTGGAACGCAGCATACCGTGGACTATCGAGGCTATCCGTCAGGACTATGGAAAGGACTTCCTCGCCAACATTCCGAAGTATGACGGATTCTGCTGTGTTCCTGCCCATATTGACTATCAGCCCGTAATCGGTAATTTCAAGAACAAGTATTCGCCGCTGACACATCAGCCGGAAGAAGGTGTGTGGCCTCACATCGAGACACTCGTGCGCCATATCTTCGGCGACCAGTACGAACTCGGTCTTGACTACCTGCAAATCCTCTACACCATGCCGTTGCAGAAACTTCCGATACTCCTGCTGGTATCCGAGGAACGCAACACGGGTAAATCCACATTCCTCAACTTTCTCAAACTTGTGTTCGAGGCAAATCTCACGTTCAACACCAACGAGAACTTCCGCAGTCAGTTCAACGATGATTGGAACGGCAAGCTGATAATCGTGGTTGACGAGGTGCTACTCAACAAACGCGAGGACTCAGAGCGTCTGAAAAACCTCAGCACCACCTACAACTACAAGATGGAAGCCAAAGGACGCGACCGCGAGGAAGTGAGTTTCTTCGCCAAGTTCGTGCTATGCTCCAACAACGAGTATCTGCCCGTAGTCATCGACCCCGGCGAGACCCGCTATTGGGTGAGGAAGATACCGAAGTTGGCATCTGACGACACCTGTTTCTTGGAGAAGATCCGCGATGAAATCCCGGCATTTCTCCATGCCATGACCAACCGTCAGTTGTCCACCACCGAGGAAAGCCGGATGTGGTTTGACCCTAAGTTGATTGACACCGAGGCATTGCAGAAAATAATCCGCGCCAACCGTAACCGTGTCGAGGTAGAACTCGCGGAACTACTTACCGACATAATGGACAGCCGGAAGATTGATGCCGTTGATTTCTGCCTCAACGACATTCTCAACCTTTTCGACTATCAGCGAGTAAAGGCCGACCGCTCGGCACTGAGAAAAGTGGTGCAGGATTGTTGGAAGTTGCGACCCGCCCAGAACTCGCTATGCTACACCACCTATCAGATGGGAGTGTTCCTCAACGAACCCGCATACGTCGAGAGCAAGAAGGTCGGACGCTTCTACACCGTCACACGGCAGATGTTAGAGAACTTATAATTTTTTTCTCGTTGGATTTGATAGATTGATGATTTGATGAATGAAGCGACAATAGAGTAGTAATCAGCAACTTTTCTTTTCATCGCCATTTCATCAGATACTCAACAAAAAGAAAAACGCAACGAGAGAAAAAACGTCTTCTCTTGTCGCACGATACGTTTCTTTTCGTTGCTAAAACTGATGATGAAACACCGATGAAAGAATAACCATCTGTAACTCAGAGTTATATTCTCATCTTTCATCAATCCATCAAATTCAACACTCACCTCGGTTGATGGGATTTATCTCTCATTAACCATAAACCCAGTAAATGTATGGCAAGAACAATCGCGCCCAAAATAGATGCCCGACTTTTTACGGCTCAAATGAACGCCAAAGAAAAGGCAAGATGTAATATCCGTCAATATATCCCGATTGGAGCTGTAAAAGGCAACTTTTGGGATGATGCACCTGCTCCCGGAATGTACTACGATAACGACATAAATATGTGGTGTCCGGAATCGTTCAAATTGGAGAAAATGGAAATTATCGAGGAGGACACACAGCGTATCATAGACACGACTCCCGATGAAGAAAGGGATGGATATTCTGTCAACGGTAAGAAACTTGTTCCCTATGTGTCTGTTGTCTCAGAAAGGATGAATTCCAGAAAAACGACTGAAAAAGAGGCCGAGAAAGTAGTACAGCCGGAACACTGTGACACTGGTACACCTACTGTAATAAAGCATGTACCGGCGAAGGCGGATAAAGCCTCTGCTATGCCCAAGTCTGCCAGTCAAACATCAAAGTCTAAAATAGCCGACATGGCGTCACCAGTTGAACCTATCCCCATCCCCGAACCGATTGTTTCCATTGAAGAGTCAAAGCCGACAGTTGAACCTCAACCCGAAGCCGTGGAACAATCGAAGAAGACGCGACGAAGCGCACGGATGGACGAGGCTGACTTCGACATATTGGCGGGCAAGTTCATCTACCCGACAGACCTTGCAGAGAAAAAGCCGCTGTTTTTTCCGACCGACATACGTGAGTCACTCAAATTGGTTGCCCGGCTCATACCCGGCGGCAAGGTGTCACCCTCACATATCGCAATCCATATCATCAGGGCATGGCTCGATGAGAACCGCGATTTACTCAACCGTATGCTGTCAAGTCAGAAATTAAGCATCTAAATGAGAAGACAGCTGTCCAAGCGGTACTGCACCCCGGAATGTCAATGGAGGGGGTTAGCGAGGTTAGATTTTTGTGACACAAAAATCGGTCGCGTCACCGCTCCCACCTCGCACCCCTCCATTGCATCAGGTGCAATGGTACACCAGTGTACAGCACACGTTGTTATCCCCTCCATTCCCAACCCTTAACCCCTTTCAAAGCCTATGAATCCCAAGCCCCAACGCAAATCCAATCTTAAGAGCGGCACCCGTAACGGTCGCCCTAAAATGGCGGAGAACGAGCGTCAGTCGGTTGTACGACATACACGGTACACACCGGAAGAAAGCGACATTCTGAAAGCCAATGTGAAAAGATGCGGCTTCAAGACCGTAAGCGAATATATCCGGCAAGTGACTCTCAATCCGCGGATTGTTCCACGGCTCACTGAAACTGAGATGACCATAGCCCGCAACCTGTCCGGCATGAGCAATAATTTCAACCAGCTTGTGCGCCTCTGCCATAGGGAGGGACTTATGTCAATGACCAAAGAGGTTGAAAAATATCTTGAACGTTTCCGCCTTATCTTTGCCAAATTCAATAACGATTAAATCCTTAATTTCTATGATTGCATACATCATTAACGGCAAGAGTTTCGGCAACTGCGTGGACTATGTGACACGCAAATCACTTGAAGAAAAGCTTGGCAAAGAAGCAGAACAGAAGCAGAAAACCGATGAGAGAAAATATGAGTCCAACAAGGGAGAGGACATTCTTGATCACCTGTCAAAGGATTGGAAACTTATCGGGATGTCTGACGATGTCAGGGTCTATGAAGGCCGCAAGGCCATGGCTGACGACATCGCCCGACCGACAAGAAGAAGGAAGCCTATCAAAGACCCTGTCGGTCATATCTCGCTTGACTTCCACCCAAAAGACGCTCCTGGCATGACCGATGAACGTATGGTCGATGTTGCCAAGGACTACATGAGGCAAATGGGTTTGGACAACACTCCCTATATCATCGTCCGGCACTTCGACAAGGCTCATCCGCATTGCCACCTTGTGTTCAGCCGCGTTGATTACGACGGCAAGATTCTCACACAGACCACCAATTTCAAGAAGAACGAGCGCGTCTGCAAAGCCCTCAACCTCAAACACCGGCTCATGCAAGGCCGAAGCAAACTTGATACCGATGTCAGCAAACTGCGAGGAAAGGAGAAGGTAAGATACAAACTGACCCATGATCTTGCCCGACTGTTTGTCTCGCCCGATGTAAAAGATTGGAATTCTTTTCTCATTGTCCTTTTGCGGAACGGCATTACCACAAAAGAGAAAGTCGGTAAAAGCGGTAGGATGAATCTTTATTACTGCGTGGGCAAGCAGTCGTTTTGGTCTATGAAACTTGACCCATTTCTCACTCGGGAGAATCTTGAAAGAGTTTTTAGGGAGAGAATGGAACGGCGGCTCAAGGAGTCTGAATCCGTTATTAAGCGGGCAGAACGACATGCAGTCGAAGAATCAAAGCCAGAGAAAAAAGCAACTTCGCAGCCGAGAGTGTCTGACCAATCGCAGAACCCAATTCAATCGCACAAGCCGATTGTCATACCACCGTTGCCTTTTGAATTCCTGTGGGATGTACCAAAGAGTGATGAGGCGGCATACCGCAGAGGAGAGACGGTTTACACATTTGCACGCAAACCGGCTGACAGGTATTGTGCCCACTATTGGATATGGTATGACTTCAAGACCGGGAAGCCGCAATGCAGCTTCGACCCGCCCAAGAGCCGAGACATCCCTCCGGCATTTTTGCAACAGGTGGTATCATCCGGCAAACCGACATCCACATCTTCACCTCAGTCTGGATCATCTGACTTCCGAATGTCGCATGTTTCGCTGAGCAATGCTCCCAATGATGATGTCTGTATCGCTCATGGAGAACCCGTATCGGGAGACTTCAAGCAATTCCTTGAAAACCATCCCGACATGGACTTCTACGATGCCAAACGTAAGTTTAAGGAGGAACAGAAAGCGAAAGCGAGGGTCAGACAAGGCCCAAAATTACACTAAGAAATAAAGAGGGGGTGTCAAAACTCATGGCACGCCCTCTTGTATGCAAATATTGTCAGATCCTAACAATCTTTTGATTTATCAAAATAAAATACTAATTTTGTAATCAAATTAAGAGAATTATAAAATGTGATATTAGACTTTCGTCTCTAAATATTTATCGTAAACGCCACTATTACAGATAGGTGGCGATGTTTTCACATTCTTATAATTCAACAAAATGAGTATTTGTGTAAATAACCTGACTTACCAATTACCTAATCAGGACACTCTATTCTCTAATATCAATTTTTCAATAGGCGATGGTCAAAAATATGCCATTATTGGCAATAATGGAACAGGTAAGTCAACCCTATTGAATGTAATCGCCGGAAATTTGCGTCAATCCGAGGGCAAAATCCAGTGTGGTGACACATTTCTTGTACCTCAGCATTTCGGACAATTCGATGGCATGACTGTTGCCGAGTGTTTACATATTGCTGAGAAATATCATGCTTTGCAAAGAATTTTATCTGGAGACGCCTCTGAGTCGAACTTTGAAATCTTGAAAGATGATTGGACTCTGGAGGAACGCATTGCTTCCGCGTTCCAGAAATGGAAAATATCACATATCTCAGTTGAAACCAAAATGTCCGACCTAAGTGGTGGGGAGAAAACAAAGGTCTTTCTATCGGGCATTGACATACATACTCCGTCAGTTGTATTGATGGACGAGCCGACAAATCATCTTGATAAAGAATCACGAGATAACCTCTACCGATTTATTTCCGAGGCAAAGTTTACGTGTCTGGTTGTCAGCCACGATAGAACACTTCTCAATCAATTTGATTCATTGTTGCACATGAGCAGACAAGGTATGCGTTATTATCCTATGAAATATGATGAATTTCGTCAGATTTACGAGCGCGAATGTGAATCTGTTGCAAGGGATATAGTCGCAAAACAACATGACTTATCCAAAGCAAAGCGTATGGTTCGTGAAACAGTGGAGCGTCAGCAGAAACATTCTTCGCGCGGTTCAAAACTCAGCGACTCCAAAGGCCTTCCGCGGATTGCGAAAGGTAATCTCAAGAATAATTCGGAGAATACTATGGCCAAGCTCAAAAAGGCTCAGAATGATAAGCTGCAAACCATTAACCGCGAATTGGATGAGTTGAGATGTATTGTACCCGATGAATCGCAAATTAAAATTGACTTTTCATCGCCAAACCTTCACACTGGAAAAATTCTTATTGAGCTGAAAGCCGTGAATTTCAACTATCCGGCTTGTAAATTTCTATGGCAAGAAAACCTGACCCTAACCATCCTGAGCGGCGACCGCATAAGAATAACAGGAAAGAACGGCCAGGGAAAAACCACATTGTTAAGACTGATAACAGGAGAAATCAATCCGACGCTCGGAGTCGTCTCATTGGCTGATAATCTAAGTTATGTCTATCTCGACCAAGAGTATAGTCTTATTGATAGCAATCTATCAGTATTCGAGCAGCTCGCATCTGAAACCACCACATTGAAAGACCATGAACTAAAAATCAGGCTGCATAGGTTTCTGTTTCCACAGCAAACTTGGGACAAGAAATGTTCTGCCCTGAGTGGCGGAGAAAAGATGCGTCTTGCCATTTGTTCTCTCATGGTTCGTGAAGCTGTGCCGGATATGATTATACTTGATGAGCCCACAAATAATATCGACATTGCCAGCATGGAGATATTGGCGCAAACCTTGAGTTCGTATCAAGGTACAATAGTAGTGATCAGCCATGATGAAACTTTCATCGAAGACATTGGGGTAACTACGACATTTGACCTGAATTTTCTGTAATATCTAATCATCGATTTACCCGCGCAAGAGATTCTGCTCAGATTCAAAACATTCAATCGAGGTCTGAATCCAAAAATTATGAAATGTGGAATGCCTATCCCCATACAAGGGTACGATCTTTTTGAGATTTTAACGGTTTTATGTGGTGACCCGGCTGATTTTCGGTTGAGGTCACCACATTTTTATCGCGAGATTATAGTTAAACTTTGTTAAAGTTTGGAGTTGCGAGGCTGTATGGTGGGGTTGAATGATGGTGAATGACGATGAATTATATGCTAATTCGTGCTGATAATCAACGCTTTACATATCTACCGAAATAGATATGCGCACACCGCAACACGCATAACCTACAATATTTCAATCATTTACAGTGGGTGTGGTGACTTTTGTGGTGACTCGGAGGGGTATGGGTGAAAGAAAGACCGCTAACTCATTGAGAATTAGCGGTCTTCTGTGGTGCCACCAGGAATCGAACCGGGGACACAAGGATTTTCAGTCCTTTGCTCTACCAACTGAGCTATGGCACCATTGCCTTTTTGCGTTGCAAAGGTAGGGCTATTTTTTCAATTGGCCAAATTTATTTGAACAAAAATCGCTTCTTCCGCAAAATAATCCTCAAAAACAATCTTAAATATCCCTTAAAACGCTTTATAGGAACAACATTCTTCCCTCCATAAAGCCCATATAACAAAAGATAAGCCACTGACAATAAGAAATATACCACATCGAGGAACAAATCGCATCAAAGCCTATGCCCCAAAACCGATTAGCAAACGACAAAATCACAAATATCATCCCCATGCATCATGCAATTCAACATTTTCGACTCTTCACAATATCGCCCTACACAAAACCACCCAAACAACCCACAAAATCATCACGGGGAAATAACTAAAATTCACGCCATTAAACAACACAAACTCCCCCATGACAAAGAATCAACATTATAGCTAACACCCGAATGACGCAGGCTTACTAACAACGATATTATCAAAAACACTGCGAATGTCATCGGGAACCGGGAAGCGCGGCGAATGCACATCGGTCGTACAAGGACAGGACTGAACGCCTGAAAAGTCTATGACTTCATAGCAATCGTCACAGGCATATTTCCAATAGTTTCCAAGAGCATTATCTTCCCCCACTCCCTCACATTCACACTCGGCAACAACATTAAGATATTCATTCCAACAATATTCAATAGTGTTACGCAATGACACAACAACCGCAAGACGAACGGAATCTTTTTTCCTGTCATGAACCTCAACAATATCTCCCGGCTTAAAACGTATTGTTTCTTTGAGCCTGCCCCAGAAGTGACCTTCCGGAGTGTCCAAGTCTTCAAACAAAGATGAGCATACCGACTGATTGATAATGCTACAATTTCCGTCAAACACCCACTCGCGCTTGCACAGATCAGATATCACATCCTTTCCAAACGGCAATTCATATATGTGAATGCAATAAACCGGCCGGTCATCATCTATCGATATTCGTCCAGATTGAATAAACTCTTTTGCATCTTCAAAAGTCGGCATCACGAAACTTTGAGCCTTACAAACGTTATATTCAGGATAATACTCCGCGTCATCTCTATCATCACCATGTACGTGAACATTGAACAATCCAAGTGAAAGATTCCTACATGGCATTTTATCCACAGGACCGTTTATACGAAACACATCAACCCTATAAACCGAAGGTTCAACGGTACATGGATGATTAATAGCCAAAGACCTGAAACTTTCAAAGCTCATCATGATATTTATATATTATCTTCCTTTTTAAGCATCGCCTTGTAGTAGTTCTCATAACGCTGACGCAGCGTCTTTGACAGAGGATAGCGCAAAGGCATTATGTTGAGAGTGTGCACATGGTCGTGAGTGGCATAACTCGGGCCATCGATAACCGGTGTTTGGTCATCGCTGGCATCGGGAAAATACAATTCTTCCACCTCAGCATCAGTCATTTCACAACCATCTTTCACATATATAAATCCCTCCTTTTTCTTGATTCGCTGCCACATCTCCCAATACCATTCGATTGAGAGGCCCGAACCTGTTGCAACGGCAAGCCTGACTTCATTGCCGTCGAGCACCTCAACAATGTCACCGGCTTTGAATCGGAATGATTCTTCAGGGCGACCACGGTAACGACCATATATAGTGCGGTGGTCACATTCGAGAGATGAGCAATATGTTCTATCCAGAAAGCGTCCCTGACCATCATACAATCTCCATGACTCGCCGTAGTCCTCCCACAAGAAATCCAGAAGTTCACCCATCGGGTACTCCTTTATGTGAAAGCAATATATCTCGTCGTTGTACTCTTTAGCCCTTTCGATTGCCTTGTGCATCAACGCTTCTGCTTCAGGCAGAGTATGACAGATTCCGACGCGATAATGCCTCACATCAAATTTTGGGTAATGACTTCGTTTGCGCCCCGGCAAATCCTTGACATCATATTCAATAACCTCAAAAATGATTTCTTCACCGCGCCGTGGAGAATTGAGCGCCAACGCTTTAAATTCATCAAATGTCATAACTGCATTTTTATTGTTTATTTTTTTCTAAGTCTACGATGTTTCAACCAACCCTTGCCGTTAGGATGCCAATAATCGGATCGATGTGCCCTCTTGCGGACATCCTTGATTAATCGAAATGAGCATTTAGCGTTATCTACTTCGTATGAATCATAAATAATGTCTGAATAACCGAAGGCAGTCAATATTCCAATCTTTCCATCTCTTTGCGTCATGAAAAACAGAGTCGGTTCGTCTTCGGTCATAAGTTCATCTTCATAGATTTCATCAGCGATAGTCGGCATAAGAGTTTCAAGCAAGGGCAAGCAATCCTTATAAGGTTTTACATGTAGAAAGGGATATCTGACCGAGAGTGCGCCCCACTTCATTGTGTTTTTGTCCTGAACGAAAAACAATTGCCGCACCCTTCGTTCCGGAATGATGGCGTTGTATTGGAAATCGGTCATCATAATATTCGGATCAGATAACGAAACCAACGCCCATGCCTCACCGTCATAAACAGGCACGAAACTCGGCTTACAGTTTATAGCATCAAATTGAGTAAATACATCAGCGAAACTGTCAGGTAACAGTTGTTCACCTGTCGGCGAAATCAACCCGACGAAAGTTTCGTCACCTGATTTTCGAGGTCGCCAATCATACTGAGAATTATACACCCTCAATTGGCGCAAAATTTTGCGCGATTCCTTATCAGTACAGCAATAGAGTTTATTCCCCATCTCCTGCAAGCGCATATACTCTAAGGCGTCATCTTTAGTCGGAACAATCAGCCGGTTGGCATTTTGATAGCAGACATGCCAGCGATCGAGATGTTCGTAATAGCACCTTTGCCCTTCCTTAGAGGTTATCGGATAGACTATGCGACCATGAATATTTATATATTCCATAATGCCGAGAAAATATTAGTTACCAACCCCAGGAGCTGAATATGAAACATCCTGTTCACACTTCCCATTGAGCATGATATTTTTGAATTAATCTTGACGCTATTGCAAAGTCATCATTATATACAAATCCACACTCTATATAATTTTCGGCTATCGATGTCAATATAGGGGCATCATGTTTGTTGAATCCAACGCCATTTTTCTTTTCAGTAATTCCTTCTCCCTTTTCATTGCTTGTTTGATTTTTATAGACTATGACCAAGCGGTCGAGATCAGGATGATTCGTAACTTTGTTGCTCTCCTGCTTGACGAGGTTCACCTTTTTGCCAGATTGTTTCTCAGCCATCAGTTTTCGTAGCAATTCTTGCACAGCATCCTGATACTGCGCCGGAATATCCATCCTGATTGTTTCTTTCTGCGGCTCGGGGTTCTCTATGGAACTATAGAAATCTACCTCCGCAGAATTAATAATTATATCCTCTGCACATATATTGCGGTCAATTCTAAGATTCTTTAAACTACGGCAACGTGACAAAGCAGTATAGAGCTGACCATGCGCAAAACACCCATTGCCAAGTTTTATCAGTGTGGAGTTCACGCTCATGCCCTGCGACTTATGAATCGTTATGGCATAAGCCAGCTTTAACGGCAGCTGTATATAGGAGCCCACCTCCTTTTGAGACACCTTTTCCTTGCCGGTTTTGGGATCGGTCGTCAAAACATACTGATAGTTCTTCCACTCATTGGGAGAGATGTTTACCGTCTTGCCATTATCAAGTTTTATTCTGACGGCCTCGGTTCCGGCAAGCGTCACATAACCCAATACTTCACCCACATCACCATTTACAAATTCAAGTGTGCCTGAGGGTGTACGATGATTTATAAGCGTCATGACACGTGTGCCGGTCTTTAGTTCCAGTTTTGCCGGAGTAGGATAGTCTTTAGCTAAGAAAATGCCCTTTATAACAGCAGTGAATGTGCGGCCTTCCCCATCCGATTTCTCATTGGCAAGCGCATTGAGTATATTGGCCTCTCGATTAGTTGTACACAAACAAACCGGGGGCACATCAAGCGGCCGCCTAATATCGGCATACTTGTTCAGAATCTCTCTAACAGTCAACAAGCACTTTGTTTCAGGGTCTACGAGATCTCGTGTTTCAAGGTCATTGTGACGAATATGATTCAGTATCGATAGAAACAAGTCATCATGACTTTGTCTATGGACAGTCTTCAAACAGAAACATTTGAACTCGCCTCGTTGCCAAATGTCGGTTTGGAAGGAAAATTCTCCCCCAAAAGTGTTTTTTATAAAACACTCTTCTTCCTCTGACTTAATGACGGGGGGAAGCTGATAAAAATCACCTACCAAAATCACCTGCTTGCCACCAAATGGCAGTTTCTTATTTCGACCTTGCGACACTTGCCTCAGTCGATAATCCACCGCCCAGAATAAGTCGCTGCGTACCATTGATATTTCATCGATAATTACCACCTCGACACTTCTTATCAATTCCCGCTGCTTCTTATTGCCAATTGTTTCAATAGAGTCCTCCGACATCGGTCCGGGAGCAAGGCGTAAAAAACTATGAATAGTAGATCCTCCTATATTGAGAGCCGCAATCCCTGTCGGTGCAAGGAATATGCAATTTTTGGAACTTCTACGGCTAAACTCCTTTACAATCGTAGATTTTCCTGTTCCGGCCTCGCCGGTGAGAAACACATTGGCTCCCGAAAGCATCATTTGCAATGCGGCTTCTTGTTCCTGTGCTAACTGCATAGTTTATTCGTTTTTGGCAAAAATACACTTCGGCTGTATCAAATATTGATACAGCACCTTGAGCTATTCGCAATTCATATTATGGTATTTCACAAATAATTTGATATCCTTACAAATAAGCTCAATCATCTGACATCAAATCAAGAAGTTGATTGAAGTCATCACCGTATCATCGGTAAACTTGCTCTGAGGATAAAACAAGTCGAAGTCGTAAAACTTCAATCGGCTATGCTCAAAGAATGAGGCTATTATATCGCCAGCTATCGCTCCTAACACAGCCTTACTTGCTTGATGCGATTAATGTCATTTTTATGTTGTCGGATAAAGAATCGTCTATTCCAACCCCAAACATGACATTGACTGTATTGGGAAATTTCTCAATAAAGGCGACTAACTCTTTAATTTCTTCAGAGGTTACACATTTTTCTTTAGGACTCCATAGATAAACAAGGATACTGTTATACGAATCTACATAGTCACTCAAGAAATCTTCCATAACTACAATCGCAGAATACATCCGATTTTCATAATCTCCGCTTTCATGGTAATACGAAGACACATAATTGACTGCAACCGGAGAAAGAATATCAATCATATCACGTTCGCTTATGTCGAGAACTGCATGATTACGGATAATCCTAATGATTTCGTCCGGATTACCCTTGATTAAGTAAGTGCCAAAAGAAAATCTACATTCAAATGGTTCATAATCAGCTATAGTTTTATTTAAGGCAGTCGTATAGTAATCATTGACATTATGTTTTGTTATGCTCGGTTTGGAAATACCAGCTTTTGCCAGATGCTCCCATAAGGTTTCATCTCCATCAAATGAATATTTGCCATGTTTCATCATATCTTTGTCATGAGTTAAAATATACCCTGCGACCGAGGCAGCCGCAGGGTGTAGTTATGCGGTCATTTTTGTTAGTCAGGCTTGCATTTGTGTTGAACCATTGAGTTATTCTTGATTCGATATTTTATGAAATCGCGATATTTACATAAGGCATTTTTTCCACGTTTCAAATCTGAGACTGTTAATCCAATTGAATTTCTGTCAGGAATATCCTTCTCGACCATTCTAACCTCGATATCTATTAACTCTTCCAACTCCTTGAATATAGACAAACTGGATTCCCAATCGCCATCATCTTCAACAATAACTGCAAATACATCTTCCTCCAAAGCGAAATCGAAGAAGAAATATTTGAGTTTATTTAAATAGGTAACGTGTGACCATACAGATGCCGACGAATACCGGCACTCTTCTCTCAGGTATGTTGAGAAATCCTCTTTTAGCGGTATCTCTCTGTCTTTCCGGCTATCAGGAGATTTGGACGGCAGGCCGAGCTCTACTCTCACCTTGTCTATTCGGTACTCATAATAACGGTGGTAGGCTGAAAATGCACTTATCCATTCCCTAAGCGTTTTGGTTGATAGTCCAGCCCGTTAATCTTAAAAAACTCGTTGGGGTCTAACTGAGCCATAATCTCAATTATATCATCAAGAAGCCCTGATGCCACTTCAAGTCTTTCAAGACAAGGCTTTTGATATGGACCATATCTTTTGAATGCTTGTGCTAAAACTTCGAATATCCTATAGTCTTCGTTACATATTATCTCAAAAGCCTTCCGGATATGATGCACATACATTTCCGCAGACCTTTGGGTCATGCCTTCACCATCGACACACCACATTATGAAATGCGCTGTGTCGTATGGCACTTCCTTTTCGCCCGGACCGGGCCACAACGGATATTTCCTTGGTCTTGACATATATTATTCTGTTTTTCCGCAAAGTTAACGCTTCCGGACGACTTAATAAATTAAGACCTTGACGACATGACCGAGATTATATTATCTCAGATTATAGCCACAAATAACTATTGATAATCATGCATTTACCACTTATCATTCTTTTTTATATTCTCAGAATGTTCCATAAGCATGCATGTAGATAATTTAATCACATTACTGATTTCTGCAGCCAATTTCTTCTCATCGTAAGGTCTACCATTATCAAGATTTTCCAACTCATGGAAATCACCATTCTTCAAAATCAGAGAAATTGCAGGGGAATGTTCTATAGATATCAGGCTCATGGGATCAAGACTGTTTTCATCAACTCGGAAATCTGCTATTGAACCATCTGCCCTATAACTATATACTCGTATGAACCTATCTTTGATTATATCGTCGCTCTGATAAATTTTAGGTTTAACTTCAAGTATTCCATCATTTATTCGTATAGCGGTTAAATCATGAAGTTTGTGTATTCCACATTCGGTCAATACAAGCAATTCATCAGCAATTTGCTCTCTCCATTTCAAATTTTGAGGGAATTTTCTTATAGGCCACTTACTCCTATTAGAATTTAGTCTATTCTTAATGCGAGCCCTAAAAGTGTCGATATCAAATTCTTTAGTGTGTTTTAATTCTGCTTTCAACTTGACTTTGTCTGACTCTATATTGACATGACTTTGATTCCCTTTGAAATCACCATTATTTATTCCATCCCTCAACCATAACTCAAATTGGTTTATCGCGGTGAAAATGTCATTACGATACCCCTTGCCGATTTTTTCTGCTTTATATTCATTTTCAACAAGATTTGTCATTTTCAATGCAATAGCTCCAATAATCGATTCAGAATCCTTATCAGAAAGTATTTCCGGGATTCTATTTATTAGAGGTGAAAAAGCACCGTTTGAGTTATCATATACCTCAATCGCCTTCTTTAGTCTTGAAACATAGCAACTGTTTGACTTCGATGTAGCCGTAATCCCGCTATCCCATAGCCATTTAGCATATAAATTTAGGATATCCATATACTATAATATTTAATAATTATAACTTTATCATATTATACTCTTAGGTATCATAAAGACTCCCTAAAATCCTTTTGTATTACCTTTCCATTTGTCTGCTGAGCCGAGGCTCAACATTGCAAATTTATATAAATACATGGATAAAGACAAATATCCAACCCTGCTTTATTTTTTAAAACCTTTACCGATTTTTATTCGTGCTTCTATGGTATTTTTTGTTATTCACAGCATCAAGAATTACTCCCGGCAATATTCACCTTACCCTCACGGTTAAGGCGGGGATGTCGTCAATGGTTCCGATGAGTTCTTGGCCGATTTCAAGAGTGCCGCCGGCAATCGACGACGACACTATCAAGTCGCCTATCTTCATTGTACAATAGCGGCTTGCATCAGCCACTATGTCATATATCCTCTCAATCTCGTCACCAAGGGTAAGCTCGATCTCGTCCACCTTTGCCACGCCGAAGTCGCTTCGGCTGATATCGCCAAGTATCACTGCGCCTTCGTAGGCCTGCAGCAAAGCGTTATGTGCCGCAGCATGCTCCATGGCATCAACCGGCTCGGTAAGCAGGCATATTCCTACACCGTCGACATAGCGCGGCGCAAACTTTCGTCCTATGTTTTTGCCAAGACGGCATATCCTTGCCACGATTCCCACCCTGTAATTCCATCGTTCCGAAAACGGGGGTACAAAAAACGGCTTGCCATCCTTTATTATTGCCGAATCGGGCATCAGGTCCACCCGCTGGTTTCTTGACAAAGGCGCATCCGGAGTCCGTCCATAAACAAGCACTTTCATCGTGATAATCTACATTTGCTTTCCCATGCGGTTATACATCACCGCCAGCTGGGCATAAATCGAAGTATTCTGTATCACCACATCCTGAGGAGCCGTAATGCGGAACGGCGTAAAATTCCACAATGCCTTGATGCCGGCCTTGACAAGCAGGTCGCTCACCTCCTGAGCGTGATCGATAGGCACGGCTATCACGCCTATTTCGGCATTCAACGTGGCGAGCCGTTGGTCGAGTTCCGATATATCATATATGGGGATTCCGCACAGCGTGGTGCCCACGACATCATGACGGATGTCAAATCCAGCGACTATCCTCAATCCATAGTTAGCCAATCCCGAATCATGTATCAGGGCGCCTCCAAGGCTGCCAACGCCTATCATTACAGCGTTATGCCCCACCTTGAATCCGAGAAAGTCCTGCAACTCATGCTCAAGCGAAGCCACCTCATAGCCTATGCGTGTTTTGCCCTTTATATTAAGGAATGACAAGTCCTTGGCTATCATCGACGCATCGACATTTATCTCCTTGGCGATCTGTGTTGACGACACATACTCCACCCCTGCGTCAAGCAACAGCCTCACGTAGGCAAGATACCACGGCAGACGCCTGAGCGTTGGCTCAGGAAGCTGCTCTCTCATTTGATTTATTCGCTTGTCGTCGGTCATAGTCTTGTATTCGAGTACGGAAAAACGCCATCGCGCTCCGTCTACGAAATACAAAGTTAAACTTTTTTATTCAATTAATCAAGTCGATTTATTGCCGTCGCATCATGAATTTACTTCGACTTATTATGCCAAATCAAAAATAAATCATTACCTTTGCACCGGTTTCAACCAAGGAGTGATGCTCGAGTGGTTGAAGAGGCACGCCTGGAAAGCGTGTATACGCCAAAAGCGTATCGGGGGTTCGAATCCCCCTCACTCCGCAACTCAAAATAAATGCAGCCGACCCGCTAAAGGCCGGCTGCATTTTCCACCTTATAACACTTCCTCACGGGCACACGTGTACCCGACTCTGGCGTATCATCCTCATCAATGTTCCCTTTTAGTTTAATACTGAAAAACCGACTAAGTAACTTTTCAATAAAACAACAGAAACATGAAAGAGGTAAATCCCGATGAAACAACCCGCGCCTACGCGTTCCACGCCTGGATGAAAGCGCCAATGCCCATGGTGACACTGTTCAAAACGCTGAATGTGTCGCCGCTCGTAAAATATAGCCGCAAAAAAGGGCTTAAATTCAACATGCTCATGTGCTGGTGCATAGGCAAGGCGGCAAGCCGGGTCAAGGAATTCTACATGCTGCCCGTAGGCGACAAGCTATTCAGCTACGACAACATAGCAGTCAACACAATCGTCACCAACCGCGAGGGTGAAGTAAGTTCGTGTGACATCCCATTTTCCGACAACCTGCCACAATTCAACATCGAATATCTGCGTCTTACCCGACAGGTAGCCGAGTCATGCCTCAACCACGACCTCACCGACAGCATGGTCATAGGCACCTCGGCACTTGTGCAATACGACATTGACGGTGCTGTTGGAATGCACAGCGGCATCTTCAACAATCCATTTATAATCTGGGGCAAATACCGCCGAAGCCTTTTCAAAACCACCCTCACCCTGTCGTTCCAGTTTCATCACACACAGATGGACGGTGCCCATGCCGCCCGATTCCTCGACCTGCTTCAACAGGAGATACTGCAATTTTGACGCACTTCAACCGGCAAAATTCGCCGCCGAAACCCGCATTTGAATACACCCTACCAAAATCATCATTTATATTATGCGATAATTCTTGAAGATTTTTTTGACAAAATTAAGACTTGATTGTTATAATTATTAAGTAACTTAGCAACTTAATTTTTGAAAGATAACAATGAAGAATCGTCGTAATTCACTGTTGAGCCGCCTTGCAGTCGTGGCTACCATCGTGATTGTCGCAATGTCAACTATCGCGGCGACACGGAGCAATAAGGGAGAAATAGCTCGTAATCTTGACATTTTCAACGCCTTATACAAGGAGTTGCAGACCAACTACGTAGACTCCATCGATGCCGAAAAGTCGATTAACATCGCCATTGCAGCAATGCTTAACGACATCGACCCCTATACCGAGTACTACGGAGCAAGCGATCAGGAGGATTTGGCCATGATGACTTCGGGCGAATACGCCGGAATAGGCTCAATGATTGTGGAGATGCCCGGTAAGGGAGTGTTCATCTCCGAGCCCTACGAAGGAAGTCCTGCTCAGGAAGCGGGATTGAAGCCCGGCGACCTCATTGTAAAAATCGACAATGACTCGGTTACAGGATGGCACAGCTCGCAAGTCAGCGAGAAGCTCAAGGGACAGCCCGGGACAAAACTTCAGGTAACCGTGAAGCGACCCTATGTCACCGACTCGATAAAGACTTTCGACATCACTCGCCGCAAGATTCAGTTGCCGGCAGTGCCCTACTACGGAGTGCTTAAGGACAACATCGGCTACATCTACCTCACATCGTTTACCGACAAGGCGGCAAGCGAAGTTAAGGACGCACTTGTGGAGCTCAAGAAAAATCCTAATGTGAAGTCGATAGTGCTCGATCTGCGCGGCAACCGCGGAGGTTTGCTCGAAGCGGCAGTAAAGATTGTGGGCCTCTTTGTCCCCAAGAACACCGAAGTGCTGCGCACCCGTGGCAAAGGCCTTCTTAACGAAAAGGTGTACAAGACCACATCGGCTCCTGTCGACACCGAAATTCCGCTGGCCGTACTCATCGACGGAGGTTCGGCTTCCAGCTCTGAAATAACAGCCGGTGCCCTACAGGATCTCGATCGCGCCGTAATCATGGGAGCACGCTCCTATGGCAAAGGTCTTGTGCAGACAACCCGCCCTCTGCCCTACGACGGAATGCTCAAAGTCACCATCGCCAAATATTACATCCCCAGCGGACGCCTCATCCAGGCCATCGACTACAGCCATCGCAATCCCGACGGCTCGGTGGCACGTATTCCCGACTCGCTCACCAATGTATTCACCACCATCCACGGCCGTGAAGTGCGCGACGGCGGAGGCATAACCCCCGATGTAAAAATCGACTACGGCGAAGTCAACCGATTGACCTACAACATTGTCAGCGACAACTGGGCGTTCAATTACGCCACAAAGTTTGCCGCCGAACATCCTGAAATCGCCGCTGCCGAGGACTTTGTCATCACCGACTCGATTTTCAATGACTTCAAGTCGTTTATCGACCCCGACAAGTTCAACTACGACAAGGTGTGCGAGTCGATGCTTGCCGCGCTGAAGTCGACAGCCGAAATCGAAGGCTACATGAACGACTCCACCAAGGCTGAGTTTGCCGTACTCGAAGGCTTGCTGAAGCACAACCTCAGCCACGACCTCGACAACAACCGCGAGGACATCGAAGGCATTCTGGCAGGCGAAATAGTAAAGCGCTACTACTACCAGAAGGGACAGGTGATCGAAACCCTCAAGCGCGATGTCACAATCGACTCAGCCGAAGTAATCCTTAATGACAAAGCTCGTTACAACGCCATACTCTCTCCTGCTACAAAGAAGAATTCATAGCAGATGGACCTGAAGCAGTTATGTGAAAAGATTCTCACTCCCGGCCGGCGTGAAGCGGTCGAGAGTGCCGTAAATGACAACTCTTGCCGCCGCATCTCCCTGTATGGACTTGCCGGGTCATCGGCACCAATGTTAATGTCGGCCCTCCCCTCCCGGGGGAGGCCGATGCTTGTTATAGGCGATTCGCTCGATGATGCCGGCTACCTCTATCACGACCTGTCACGCGTGCTTGGCGAGAGCGCGGTGCTCATGTTTCCATCGGGCTACAAGAGATCGATAAAATACGGACAAGTCGACCCGCCATCACAGATTATGCGCACCGAAGTGCTCAACCACTGGTTTGACGACCCTTCGCTGCGCTATGTCGTCACCTATCCCGAGGCACTTGCCGAGCATGTGGCGACCCGCGACACCATCGAGGCTCACACCCTGCAGCTCGCCGTAGGTTCTACTGTCGACCTCGCCGAAACCGAGAAGTGGTTACGTGAAAATGGGTTTCAGGAGGTCGACTATGTGTACGACCCCGGCCATTTCGCAGTTCGCGGCTCCATTCTCGACATCTACGGCTACAGTTGCGAAGAGCCTTTCCGCATCGACTTTTTCGGCGACGAAATCGAGTCGATACGCACATTCAACATCGAAACACAGCTCTCGGAGTCAAAGCACGACCGCATCTCGATCACATCCAATGTTTCACAGCAGGGCAAAGGCGAGTCGCTTCTCGACTACATTCCCGCCGACACACTGCTGTGGGTGCGCGATGCCGACTACACCTTGCAGCGCATCGAGGCCATTTCAACTGAAACATTCAGCGACAGCGCCCTGATAGCCGACGAAGGCGACAAGGACGCTCTCAAGCATGTAGTCGAGCCCGACCGGTTTGCCGAGTCGCTCAAGAGCATGCGTCAGATTCGATTCTCGGCGGCAGCCAACGCCGATGCCGACGCTTCGGCTGCAATCGATTTCGGCTGTACGCCGCAGGGCATCTACCACAAGAATTTCGACCTCATCAGCGATTCACTGCTGAAGTTCATAGGCGACGGTTACACCGTCTACATTCTCAGCGACTCCGAGAAGCAGATAGAGCGACTGCGCGCCATATTTGAGGACCGGGGCGACGACATAAAGTTCACCCCCGTCATCTCTACAATCCATGAAGGATTTGTCGACCACGTGACCAAGGCCTGTATATTCACCGACCATCAGATATTTGACCGATTCCACAAGTACAATCTGAAGAGCGACCGCTCCCGCTCGGGAAAACTTGCACTGTCGCTCAAGGAGCTTGGTCAGATAGAGGTCGGCGACTATGTGGTCCATGTCGACCACGGCGTGGGCCGTTTCGGCGGACTCATACGCACCGAAGTGAACGGTCGCATGCAGGAGATGATAAAACTCGTCTACCTCAACAACGACATTCTCCTGGTAAGCATCCACTCACTGCACAAGCTCGCCAAGTACCGTGGCAAAGAGGGCGTGGAACCGCGCATCAACCGACTCGGTTCGGGCGCATGGGGCAAGATGAAGGAGCGCACCAAGAGCAAGCTGAAGGACATTGCCCGCGACCTTATCAAGCTCTATGCTGCGCGAAAGGACGAAAAAGGATTTGCCTACTCCCCCGACAGCTATCTCCAGCAGGAGCTTGAAGCATCATTTATATATGAGGATACCCCCGACCAGCTGACGGCCACACAGGCGGTTAAAAACGACATGGAGTCGGCGCGACCGATGGACCGCCTTATATGCGGCGATGTGGGATTCGGCAAAACGGAAATTGCAATACGCGCCGCCTTCAAGGCCGCGACCGACAACAAGCAGACAGCCGTTCTCGTTCCCACAACGGTGCTCGCCTATCAGCACTTCAACACATTCAAGAATCGATTGAAAGAGTTTCCCGTGCGTGTCGACTACCTGTCGCGAGCTCGAAGCGCAAAGGAGGTGAAACAGATAAAGGCCGACCTTGCCGAAGGCAAAATCGACATTCTCATAGGCACTCACAAGCTTATCGGGAAAGACATCAAATTCAAGGACCTCGGACTGCTTATCGTCGACGAGGAGCAGAAATTCGGTGTCGCCGTAAAGGAGAAGCTGAAGCAGATGAAAGTCAATGTCGACACACTCACCATGTCGGCCACCCCCATTCCGCGCACCCTGCAGTTCTCGCTGATGGGAGCCCGCGACCTGTCGGCCATAACCACTCCCCCGGCCAACCGTTATCCCATACTCACCTCGGTCAACGCCATAAACGACGACATAATGCTTGAAGCCGTCAACTTCGAGATGTCGCGCAACGGACAGGTGTTTATCGTCAACCACCGCATCGAGGGACTTTATGAACTGGAGGCCATGATAAACCGGCTCGTACCCGACGCACGCACAATCGTAGCCCACGGACAGATGCCGCCCGAGAAACTTGAGAAAGCCATAATCGACTTCGCCAACCACGACTACGATGTGCTCCTCGCCACTACGATAATCGAGTCGGGTATCGACATGCCCAATGTCAACACAATCGTCATCAACAACGCACAGAACTTCGGACTGAGCGAACTGCATCAGCTTCGCGGACGAGTGGGCCGCAGCTCCCGCAAGGCTTTCTGCTATCTTCTTGTGCCGCCCCACATCCCGCTTAATCCCGTTGCGCGTCGACGGTTGCAGGCAATCGAGAGTTTCAGCGAACTTGGCAGCGGCATCCACATCGCCATGCAGGACCTCGACATAAGGGGTGCCGGAAACCTTCTCGGAGCCGAACAGTCGGGATTCATTGCCGACCTCGGTTACGAAACCTACCAGCGCATATTGAAGGAGGCCGTACTTGAACTTAAAAACGAGGAGTTCTCCGACACTCTCACACCCGATGACTCGAGCGACGGACAGGAGTTTGTGGCCGACTGCGTGATCGAAAGCGACATGGAGCTGCTGCTTCCGCCCGAATATGTGCCTCAGGAGAGCGAACGCATAAGCCTCTACAAGGAGCTCGACGGCATAGAGCGCGAACTCGACCTTCAGCAATTCAAGCTTCATCTTGAGGACCGCTTCGGCAAGATTCCCAAGGAAACAGCCGAACTGTTGCGCATCCCGCGTCTGCGTTACCTGGCCCGAAGGCTCGGTATCGAGAAAGTGGTGCTGAAACAGGGCTCTATGTACATCTACTTTGTCGACGACAACAACAAGGCCTACTATCAGTCGCCCATGTTTGGCCGACTGCTCAACTTCCTGCAAGCCAATCCGCGACGCTGTCGCATACGCGAAAAAAACGGCCGTCGCAGTTTTGCGATAGCCGATGTGCCTACTGTCGAGGAAGCCGTAGCCCTGCTCAACAACGTGTTGTCGCTTGAAACCATATAACGGCTACTCCGATCCCGGTTCTATGTGACGGTCGTCAAATTCCGACTGGAATATCTTCGGGAAGTGCTTCTTGTTGTAACGCTGCACCATGTTGGTGACATAGACCGTGAATAGCGGGAACATCATCATGCCCATGCCGGCGAGTATTACGGCGAGTATCTTTCCCACCACCGTAACGGGATATATGTTGCTTCCTATGGTCGTAGCGTCCATGCACGCCCACCACAGCGCCGCTCCGTAATTGGGCACCATGTTGTTGACCGGTTGCTCCTTCTCAAGGAATATAAGGCTGGCGAAATATATTACCGACAACAATATTACGATATATGACATCAACAGCGAGGAGATGCGGTTGGTCGTCATATAGCCTATCACTATCGACAATGCCAACGCTCCTCGTGCAAGAGGGATGAATCTTATAAAATATAGCTCCTGATGCGAGAAGCTTATATTGAATATCTCTATTATGTTAAGATAGGGTATCGACAGCAGGAAGAAAAACCAGTGTCGGCGCACATATTTCCACTTGTCGTCGGCAAGGGCAAGCTCCACAAAGAAGTCAATCATGAACACGACACACACCAGTAGCTGAAATCTCATGTAATTCCTGTTTTCAAGGAAGTTTACGTTGGTGAACGTGTCTATCGATATATACACAATCAAAGCCAGCGACAACAGCAACACTAACACATAGAGTGAAGTCCTTAATATTCGCTTATCCCTATCCGATATTCTCATAACAGTCATTATTAGTAACTATTATAACAAGCTCCGCCCCGGTTTTGATTATGACCGGGGCGGAGAAAATATCGTCATTTAATCTATATGCGATGCTTATTCCGTTATTTCGTAGTCACGGGCAAGACCTCCTTCGCCTGTTTCCTTATATATCGAAGGCAGGTCATGGCCGGTTTGCTTCATCACCTCGACCACGCGGTCAAATGACACCCGGTGGCCGCCGTCGGTAAATGCCGAATAGAGGTTTGCGTCAAGAGCACGTGCGGCTGCATAGGCGTTACGTTCGATGCACGGAATCTGGACAAGGCCGCACACGGGGTCGCATGTCATACCGAGATGATGCTCAAGACCCATCTCGGCCGCATACTCTATTTGGGCGGGGCTGCCGCCAAACAGCTGATTGGCTGCTGCGGCCGCCATGGCGCATGCCACGCCCACTTCGCCTTGACAGCCCACCTCGGCACCGGCTATCGACGCATTGTGCTTCACGATGTTGCCTATAAGTCCGGCTGTAGCAAGCGCACGGTATATACGCGCCTCCGAGAAGTCACGGCTCTTTTTAAGGTGATAGAGCACTGCCGGCACTACTCCGCACGATCCGCAGGTTGGTGCCGTCACGATCTCTCCTCCCGAAGCGTTCTCCTCCGACACCGCAAGGGCGTAGGAGAACACCAGTCCGCGTGACTGAAGATTGGATTTATAACCCGATGCGCGCACATAGTAGGTGGCTGCGCGTCGCGGAAGATGCAGCGGGCCGGGCAGCACACCTTCGCGGTCGAGGCCCCGCTCGACACTCTTGCACATGGTGTCCCACACCTTGGCAAGATAATCCCATATCTCAGGGCCTTCGCACTCCTCTACATATTCCCAGTAGGAACGGCCGGTGCGCTGACACCAGTTGAGAATCTCGGTAAGGGTGTTCATGTGATACACATCATCGCTCGCTGTAAGAGGTTCTCCCTCTTCGGCAAGCTGTCCGCCTCCCACACTGAACACCGTCCAATTGGAAGTAACGTTACCTTCGCTGTCAAGGGCTTCAAAAAGCATTCCGTTGGGATGGAAAGGCAGGAATATCTGTGGCTGCCACACTATCTCAACCGGTGCGGTAGGACTTAATGTGTCGATTATGGCACGGTCGGTCATGTGGCCCTTTCCGGTAGCCGCAAGACTGCCGTAAAGCGTGACACGATATGACGATGTCCCCGGATTGCGGGCGGCAAACTGTTGAGCGGCATAACGCGGCCCCATCGTGTGGCTGCTCGACGGTCCGGTACCTATTCTATAAAGTTCTTTTATGCTCTTCATGACATTGTTATAGTTTTGGATGCGCAAAGGTACGCATTTTTTCTTTAATACTTAAATTAGTCATGCTATGTCAACGGGGAGCGACGGCGAGCTTTCGTGTTGCCGAAGTTTCGCTGCCGCCGTCGGCACTGATTGCAACCTTATAAATGTAAAGGCCGTGGGAAACGCGTCCGCCGCCGTTATCCGATAGATTCCAAACGATAGGAGCTGTGACAAACATGTCGCTGCGCCCGTTCTGGCGTGTGCTCCACACAATGCGTCCCGACAGGTCATATACCGTCAGCTTCACTTGTAACATCGCATCGGGTCGATTGTGGCGTATGTAGAACTTGACCATATCCACTGCCGGATTGGCATCGGTGTACAGCTCAACGATGTCGGGAGCAAGCCCCTTGACCACCCTGAACGAAACAGTCGCCTCGGCCATATTGTTGGAGGTGTCCCACACCCGCAGCCTGAGAGTGTGACGACCCGGCAACAGTCCCGACAGCGGATAGGCTATCGTTCCGCTGCGACCGCCGTCACTTCCCGGAATATAATAGTGTGGAACATCGGGGCATGCCTTGCTGCCGTCAAGCATCAGCGACATCTGGTGACCTATTCCGGCATTGGATATGTTGATGCCCACATTGTCGGTGACACGCGCAATGACCATGGGCGACTCGTTGACTGTCTGTCCGTCGACAAAATCTTCGCCATTCAGTCCAAACGCCTCAATTACCGGGGGCTCCTCATCGGCAACCGCCGTTTCGTCATAACCGTAGACATAGAAGTCACGGTTCACCCCCGAAGCATCGCGGCCGTCGACCGACAAGGCCGTCATGCTCAATGCCGCATGACGGAAATTTGACGATATTTCACCCGGCATGGTCACGTTTATGCTGAACTCTCCGTTTACAACAGTGTCACGCTCCGTCCACAACCGGTCGCCCTGCTGCTCGAAAATCACCTTCTTCCCATCGTTTCGGCCCTCGGTGGTGGTGCTGTATTCAGCGTCATATATGGTTGAATTGACAACTCCGTTAAACGATGACGCAATGCGCCCTCGGCTATCGGTGATGCGTCCTTTCATAACGAGCTGCTGACGCCCCTTCACCGTCACCTGCGAATCGGGATGCACGACCTGCCCCGCAATAGAGTCGAGCACCGCCTTGAAAGAGGCGCCGGCAGGGCGTAACGCCGGGTCGCCGAGCAGCACGTAACGCAGTTTGTTTACATCGCTCGGTGAGGTGAGCTCGTTCTTGGCACGGCGCATGACCTCACCTACGGGAAGCAACTCGCCCGACTCATCGCGTCGCGTCATCATCCTCGCCGTGGCAATCGTCAGGTCACGGTTATAGGTCATGTAGACAGGACGGGTGGCGGCCACCGCCCCTATTATTCCTCCGGGCTTCATAAACAGCAGTTCGGCACCCGACTGTCCGTCGGCATCCCATCGAAGAAAGTCACACGTAGCAGCAAAAAGCAGCGGCTGGCGGCGCAGGTTCATGTCACGTATGTCATCGGCTGTAAGCAGCCCCTCACCCGTCCAGGAGTAGGTTGTGGCGTGACCTACAAACCACCACCAGCAAGCCCCCCTGCCAAGCAGCCTCATCATCCTGTCGTGAGCTTCCACGGCTACTTTGTCGACAAGCGGCGACGCATCCACATACACCTTGTGATAGAGCATCTCACGGCCGCCGTCGTCAGTCGACATTAATTGATTATATATCCGCTCCATCTGCTCGGCATGCTCTCCGTTGTCACCGTCATCGGCAGTCATTACCATGTTTATCTTCCAATCGCTCTCGTCATTGTCGCCGTTGATGTAAGTTGAAATCTTATCAACCGCCATGCGCGCCTCCATGTCCGATGTGACGGGAATGCGCCCTACGGCTATACAGTGATAGTCACTTCCCGGATTCACACCCGACCCGTCGAGCAGAAATGCGAGATAGTCCTCGGTTGTGTAAGAAGTGTTGTCCGACGACCCGTCGACACTCTGCCATTGCGGAAGTATAGGATAGCCAGCAGCCTGGGCTGAAGCCGTTATGCGACGGTGGTCATGATGTCCGCGCCCCAACATGAGCGCATACTTCAGCTTGCTCGGAGTGGCGGCACTGCCTCCCCCGCGGTCCCACAGCATCTTCAGCATACGCCTGAAGGCATTGAAGTCAGGAGCCCCCGAGGCAAACTCATTATAGACATCCTCGGCGGCCACCACAGCCACATCAAGGTTGTCTGACGAGTTACGGTGCAGGGCGGCAAGCGATTCGGCATAACCCAACCAACGCTTAGGAGTAAAGATTACCATATCGGGCACCGTCATTGCATGGAGGTCGCTGTTATATACCTCGCCGACAAGGACAGGCGACTTCATGTCGGCATCGGGATTCCATGCCACATATCGCCTCAAGCCCCTGCTTGTGGCTGTCCACTTGGCCGCTCCTTCCGACACCGCCGCGTCAACTTTCATGAACCGCCGAGCATCGGTCACATCCCATATACGCGTATCGTCACGCATGCCCTCAACAATCAACGATGGTGACGAGTGACTGAATGTCAGCACACCGTCGGTCATCGCCAGCCGGCGGTTATAGTTGACCGTTATACGGTCGAGGCGCGCCAGTGCCGCCTGACCTTTGGTCGAGAAGTCGAGGCCGAGCGTCAGCACATCGCCGTCAACGGTTATATCATGCGACATTTCGGCTATGCGGTAGTGCTGGTGACTGTCATTGGGACTCGCGGCAATCGAGGTGACGGGCGACAATCCCGACCCGTTGACGCTTAATGCCAATGTCGAAGCTCCCTTCACATTTTTCACTGCAAACCGACAACCCGCCCACACATTGTCACCCGACTTTCCGGCAAGGTCAAATACAAATTCGGCACTCCGTTGAAACCGGAAGTCCTCTCCGAGCATTTCATGTCCCGTGGCACCGGGCGACACCAAGTCGATTTCATGCGACAACACCTCGGTAAACGAAGTGACACCGTTGACAGCTCCGGGAATCCCCGTCCTGCCGGGCTCAGCGGGTTCCGATTCTCCAAGGAAGTAATAGGCGGCATCGGTGTAGCCGTTCTTGTGCATGACATAACGCTCATTCGACACCGTAAGTCCCTCGGCTCCCCGCGCATAAAACACAAGGCCGCGGGATGTAATCTCACACGGAGCCTGCGGAAGGTCGTCGATGTAATCCGACTCCAAAAGTGCGTCACCTACAGGTTCGGCACCGTAGCCGTAGACGCTCACGCGCGTCACATCGTGGAATCCCCATCGCTCAAGGTCGTCAAGGCCTATGCGATACATGCCCTCCGACATAACTTTCAACTTGACCCAACGGCCATGTGACAGCACCGAATGTCGGGCGTAACTATCGGGCGCAAAAGCCCTTACCGCCGGCGCCGACAAAAGCGACACCGCGGCAAGCACGATCCTCAATACTATGTATATGCGCTCCGACATAAACGTTGCTATCATTAAAACGCAAATCATCGTCACTTATTGCCACAATCACTCCATGTAACGCTTTCAATCCATTAACCCTATTTCACAATGTCAACCGATGAAAAAATAACGCCGGATAGTTGTCGTTACGGAAAAAAGTCGTACCTTTGTGCCCGGGTAAGTCCTACACGACCAGCTCCCCGGGAACTCCGCCAGGCCTTGACCGGAGCAACGGTACCGGGTTGTAGCGGTGCGATGTAGTAAGCTTACCCTTTTTTTGTATCTCTTTCTAAGCTCTTTTAACTATTGTGAATCAAACATCAGTCATTCACAATGTGTTATATAGACAAGAAAGGGAACTCGACCGGGATATCAATCCCACTTCATCGTAAGCGGATGAAATCGCCGCTAATCGCAGTCCCCTGATGTATACAGCTAAGATAAAGGCGACCCCCGACGCGTGAGGTCGCCTTTCCTTTAGCTCTTCACTACTCACAGGCTCCGATGGACTTCTTAACAGTTGGTCATTAAACAATCGCGGGCCTGTAAGCATTATTCTTTTATCCCGGTGCGACAGCAGACAAAGAAGAGGGATGAAGAGTCATGTAACTGTCGCACCGGATGCTTGACAATTTATGTGGATATCAAACTTATGGATACTCTTACAAAACTATCGTTCCGACCCGTCACAATCGACGCAGTTCCGGCATTAAGGGAGATTCTCCGGAAGGCCGAAAGCCGCACCTGTGACTACACAATAGCAGGATTGCTGATGTGGAGCGACTATTTCCACTACCAATACGACATAGTCGACAACACACTTTTCATAAAAGGCGTGTCGGAGAACGACACAGCCGTTCCCGCATTCTCGATGCCGATAGGCGACATGGCGCTGCGTGACGCAATATCGCTTGTTATCGACTACTGCCGTCACCACAACCTGCCCGTTCAATTTTCGGCCGTACCCGAGGACCGGCTGTCGGACTTCTACTGTCTTGGTCCGTGCCGCATAGAGGAGTTGACCGACTGGGCCGACTACCTATACAACGCAGCCGACCTCGCGACCCTTCAGGGTAACAAATACAGCAAAAAGCGCAATCACGTGAACCGGTTCATCGCCGACAATCCCGACTACGACTACCGCCCGCTCACCATCGACAACATCGAGGCTGTAAAGGAGTTCTACCACCACACCACACTGCAGCCCGATGCCTCGCAGGAGCTCGCCGACGCCGAACGCGAACAGGTGTTCAACGTTCTCGACAACTATCAGCGGTTTCCCTTTGAGGGCGCTGTGTTATCGACCCACCGGCACGGCATCGTGGCATTCACCATAGGCGAGATAATAGGCGACACGCTCTATGTACACATCGAGAAGATGAATCACACCATACCGGGTGCGGGTGAAACGATCAACAAGCTGTTTGCAGCCGACATGACGGCCCGCCACGGCATCGATTACATAAACCGCGAAGAGGATGTAGGCGACGAGGGGCTGCGCAAGGCCAAATTGTCATATCATCCCGTAATGTTGCTCAAAAAGTACAATCTGTCAATCGAGAACCCGAAAGCATAGGTGGAGTTACAAAAGTTTTTACTAACTTTACGTTATAACTCTTCACCTATAGCGTCATGAAACTACAACTTCCTCCACGGCTTGACGGGTCACGCGACACCATCGTCGCCGACAACAGGCGAATCATCGTTATCGGAGCCAACGGAGCCGGAAAAACGCGCTTCACCGAGCGCTTCATCTCCGAGCTCGACTCCCCGGTCTTCAGGCTTTCGGCCTTGAAGGCACTCTATCGTTGTGACGCGCCCGACAATCTCCCCGGCTCGATCGATTCGCGTTATGTGGAGGCCACATCACAGTCATCGTTCATCAGAAGCGACAACGCCACCCAGTTTGAACGGCTAACTACCCTGATGCTTTACGACGAGGTGCTGAACCTGATCGCTCACAAAGTCACAAACTCCGACGGCAAACCCGTACCTCTGCCCGAGAGCCATCTCGACCGAGTGATAAAGGCATGGCAGGAGGTATTCCCCGAAAACAAAGTGTTGCGTGAAGGCGGCAAGCTGCTTTTCAGCCGTAACAACGACTCCACCGAAGCCTACTCTTCCCTGAAACTTTCCGATGGTGAAAAAGCCGTGCTATATTACTTCGGAGCGTTACAGTACGCCCCCGGGAAGGCCGTCGTATTTGTCGACAGCCCGGGAATGTTCCTGCACCCATCAATCACAGGATTCATCTGGGACAAAGTCGAGTCGATGCGCCCCGACTGCACATTTGTCTACACCACCCACGATGTGGAATTCCTGTCGGCACGGCGTGACAACGCAATCGTATGGGTGAGAGGATATGACGCAGCAAAACAGACATGGGACTACGCCGTTCTGCCTCCCAACTCCTCAATAAGCGAAGACCTCTATGCCACGCTGGTTGGCACACGCAAGCCGGTGCTCTTCATCGAAGGTGACGCTACCCACTCCATCGACGCAAAGCTATATCCGCTGGTGTTCACCGACTATACGGTAAAGTCGCTCGGCAGCTGCAACAAGGTCATCGAGGCGACACGCACGTTCAACGACCTGAACACATTCCACCACCTCGACAGTCACGGAATAGTCGACCGCGACCGCCGCGACGCCCAGGAGGTGAAGTATCTGCGTGACAAAAAGATTTTCGTCCCCGATGTGGCCGAAATCGAAAACATATTGATGCTCGAAGGGGTGATTCGCACTGTGGCTCGCCGTCACCACCGCAACGAGAACCGGGTGTTTGAGCATGTCAAGAAATCAATTCTCGGACAGTTCAAGCACGACATACGCCAGCAGGCCCTGCTACACACCCGTCATCGTGTAAAACGAATCATGGAGTATCGCATCGACGGCCGCTTCCCCAACATCAACAAGCTTGAGGAACACATGGTCAATCTGGTCAACGAGATTAATCCGCGAGCCATGTACGAGAATTTCTGCAAGGAATTTCACCGTTATGTCCTATCCGGCGACTATCAGTCGGTGCTTCGCGTCTACAACCAGAAGTCGATGCTCCCCGGATCGAATGTCGCCGCACTGTGCGGACTCAACAACAAGGACAGTTACATTAACGATATAATAAAAATATTAAAAGAGAACGGACGCGACGCCGAATGTATAAGACACGCCATAGTGCACTGCTTCGGAATCGATGAAACCGAGGCCTCGGCTCCGCGACCCGACATAAGTGCCATCAATGATGATTAAGTGCTGGATTGAAGCCATGAGGCTGCGCACGCTTCCCGTGTCGGTAGCCGGAGTGGTGCTTGCAATAGGATACAATCAACTCGACGGAAACTTCAAGCCGCTGCCTGCGGCGTTGTGCCTGATTTTTGCCGTACTTGCGCAGATAGCGTCAAACTTCGCCAACGAATACTATGACTACCGTGACGGACTCGACCGCGCGGGCCGTGACGGGCCACGGCGAGGAGTGACCGAAGGCGACATAACGCCACGCGCGATGAAAACAGCCACATTTGCCACTCTCGCGCTGGCTTGCGCCGTAGGGTGCTCGCTAATATATTGGGGCGGATGGTGGATGCTGCCCGCAGGCATACTGATTGCCCTGGGCGTAATGGCCTACTCAACCGGCCCCTACCCGCTGTCGCGTCACGGATGGGGCGAAGTGGCGGTAGTGTTCTACTTCGGCATAATTCCGGTCAATCTCACCTACTACGTTCAATCGGGCACATTCACCGCCGAAGTTCTTGCCGGATCGGTGGCACTGGGCCTCATGATCGCCAATGTGCTCATCGTAAACAATTACCGCGACATCGACGACGACCGTGCCGTGGGCAAGCTCACGCTCGCCGTCAAGATGGGACGCCCGTTCATGGCCACTCTATATCTGCTCAACGGATTGATAGCCGTAGCGCTGATGTGGAAAGCCTTCACCAACATGCACGCCATTGCCTACGTGTACATCGTGCTTCACCTCATATTATGGAAGCGACTCACCCGGGTTACGGGCAAGTCGCTTAATCCTTTGCTTGGAATGACTGCGATGCTTATACTGCTCTATGCATCGGCATTCGCAATCGTGGCTACAATACGGTGACCGGGGTTATTTCAGCATTGTCGCTCACCACAGCCTTTATAAGCTCGCCGTTGGGCCTGTAGTAGATGTCAGTGTCGCTGTTTCCGACCTTTTCCACCTCTATTACATAGAAGCTGTCGTTGGCTCTTTCGTAACTCTCGATGCCGTCGATAGTCCATGTTCCATACTCGCTCTCGGCAAAAGCCTTCGACACCTCGCCGGGAATGAAGAACAGGTCCTTTCCACAATCGATATTTGTCATACTCCACTTTGCCGATGAATCAAACCACACTTCATAGTCACGGAAATCCTTTGTGAAATCGGCTACAAGATATGCGCCCTTGTTTTCCCATTCCACATTTGCAGCTTCAGGAAACTTGGCAGCCAATGCCTCTACATAAGCCTGAGGAACTTTGGAGGCTGCAACATCATTGTCATCGTCATCATCGCTGCACGACGACAGCATGAACACTCCACACAATGCCAACATCATCAAAAATAGCTTGTTTTTCATAACTTTGAAATTAAATGTTTTCATTATTCTATTCAGACGATATAACACATTGGAGTCCTAAAAGTTAACCATATAAGCATTTTTAACCCGATGGGACATGAACATATACAAGTGAAGCTCACCGAACTGACGGCGAGCTTCACAGCGTTTTTTATAAACAGGATTTGATTACTTCTTGAAGAATCGGTTGTAAAGACCTTCAAAGCCCTGACCGTGACGAGCCTCGTCCTTAGCCATTTCATGAACGGTGTCATGGATTGCATCGTGACCGAGTTCCTTGGCACGCTTTGCGATACGCATCTTGTCGGCATTGGCACCTGCCTCGGCAGCCATACGCTTTTCAAGGTTGGTCTTGGTATCCCATACCATCTCACCGAGAAGTTCGGCAAACTTTGCAGCATGCTCGGCTTCCTCAAAAGCATAACGCTTGAAAGCCTCGGCTACTTCGGGATAACCCTCACGGTCGGCCTGACGCGACATTGCAAGATACATACCCACCTCGGTGCACTCGCCGTTGAAGTGAGCGGTAAGGTCCTTGATCATCTCGTCGTCCGAACCCTTGGCTGCACCGATTTCATGCTCGGTTACAAACTGGAGAAGAGCGGTTTCGTCGAGTTCCTTGAACTTGCTGCGGGGAGCGCCGCACTGGGGGCACTTTTCAGGAGCTTCATTACCTTCATGAACATAACCGCACACGGTACAAATAAATTTCTTTTTCATTTTCTTTTGGTTATTAAATAATTATACGAATAAAATATTAATCTCAATTCAGTTTTGAATAACAGTCGCTGCAAAGTCCGCGATAACACACATCAACGTGCTCTACATGGAAGCCGCAGCAGCAATCATTGCCCGGTGCCACACCGCCAAGCTCCATGTCCATTATAGCTCCGCATGAGCGGCAATAGGAGTGGGCATGGGGATGCTCGATGAAGTCAAAGTGAGCGTTACGCGAGTCGGGAGTCAGCATCGTCACTCCGCAATCGGCTGCCACAAGGCAGTTCAGAGTGTTGTAGACAGTGGTCAATGACAATGACGGCATGTCATGCACCAGAGCCTCATGTATCTTCTCGGCCGTTGGGTGAACCGGATTCTCCATGAGATAGCGCAATATGGCGATGCGCTGGGCCGAAGGTCTTACCCCCTTGGCCTTCAGATAATCGCTCAGTTGTGCCGTCGTCATCATTTTCATTGCAGTCAATACTGTTTTGTAATCATTACAAAGTTATAATTATTATTTGAAACATGCAAGTGTTTTACTTAATTTTTTTCATGTGACGGCACGATTTTTTTCTCGCGCACAAAAAAATACATGGCCGTCAGCGATAGACGGCCATGTCGACATATAATCTGTAGTGTTGGATATACTATTTCAATATACCGTGCTTCTTGAACACCTTCTGAATCTTTTCAAGGGCGGTAGTAACCTGATCCTTGGTGTGAGTGGCCATGAGGCTGAAGCGTATCAGCGTATCCTGGGGAGCCACTGCCGGCGAAACCACGGGGTTGACAAATATGCCCTCCTCGAGAAGGTCGCGGGTGATGGCAAATGTCTTGTAGTTGTCGCGGATGAAGAGCGGAATGATGGGGGTCGAGGTGTTGCCTATCTCGCAGCCCATATTGCGGAATCCTTCGAGCGCATAGTGTGTGAGCGCCCAGAGTTGCTCCTGAAGCTGAGGCTCCTGCTGCATGATTTCAAGTGCTGCCATAGCAGCGGCAGTCGATGCGGGAGTTATGCTGGCTGTGAATATATAGGAACGTGAATGGTGACGCAGGTAATTGGTAATCGACTTGTCGCAGGCGATGAATCCGCCAAGCGATGCAAACGACTTGCTGAATGTTCCCATGATGAGATCCACATCCTTGGAAACTCCGAAATGATCGCATGTTCCGCGACCTCCGCGACCGAACACTCCGATACCGTGAGCCTCGTCGACCATCACGCTTGCATCATACTTCTTGGCAAGACGCACTATTTCAGGAAGGTTGGCTACATCGCCCTCCATCGAGAAAACGCCGTCGGTGACTATAAGCTTTACCTTTGAAGGATCGCACTTCTTCAACTGGTTTTCAAGCGACTCCATGTCGTTGTGCTTGTACTTCAACGACTGAGAGAACGACAATCGACGGCCCTCGATGATGGAAGCGTGGTCCTGCTCATCCCAAAGGATGTAATCCTCACGGCCTGTCAATGTGGAAACGACTCCGAGATTAACTCCGAATCCGGTTGAATAAATCATTGCGTCTTCCTTTCCAACGTATTCAGCAAGCTTTGCCTCCAACTCCTTGTGGATGTCAAGCGTACCGTTCAAGAACGGCGAACCGGCACATCCCGTGCCGTACTTCTTAATTGCCTCAATGGCAGCCTCTTTAATCTTGGGATGATTCACGAGTCCACTGTAGCAATTGGAGCCAAACATCAGCACCTTGCGGCCATTTATTATAACCTCGGGATCCTGTTCGCTCGATATTTCTCTAAAATAAGGATAAATGCCCGCAGCCTTAGCCTTCTGCGGTTCCTGATACTTGTCCAGTTTAGCTTGTAATAGCTTCATAGTCTATGTGTAAGTAAGCGTTTTGTGACTGACTTCTGCCTAAATGGCACTTCTTACCAAAATGCAGGCTGCAAAGATAGCTATTTTTCGCTAATAAATGTCACATTTACACTTTTTTCTTCTATTATTCTTGTTTTATCGCATCATGAGGCACTGCATGAGCCGGCTCTTGGAGTCCGTCATGGTTCTTGCTCGGCTTCATCTTGAGCTTTACCATGTCAAATCCCTGACCGTAGACTCCGTTGACATTGGCCTGGGTGATGAATGCGTCCTTGTCGATCGACTTGACTATGCGGAATATGGTGACCGATTCAATCTTGCGACACATGACGATGAGCATCTTAACCTCATGCTTGGTGTACCAGCCCATTCCCGAGAGCACGGTGCAGCCTCGACGGGCCTCATTATTGATTGCAGTGGCTATTTCCTCCCAATAACGCGATATGATGGTGAACTGGACAGCCTGACGGTTGGTGTTTATCACCTGGTCGGTCATGAACGATGCAAGGAACGTAACTACAAGACCGTAGACCACCTTGTCGATCTGATAGAAAAGGAAGAAGCTCGACGATATGATCAAGAAATCGCAATATATCATCATGCGGCCTATCGACACGTTGCTGCGCTTCGACACCATCGCGGCCACGATGTCGGTGCCGCCCGTACTGCCGTTATGGGTAAATGCCAGACCGATGCCCACTCCGCAAAGGACACCGCCTATGATGATGTTCATAAACGTTTGCTGGGCTATGAGCGGCTCGGGGAAAAGCGGCTGCATTATACCTATAAGGAGGTTCAGCACCGTGGCGCCGAACACTGTGCGCACCACAAACTGACGCCCCACAATCCTGTAGGCGATTGCAAGCAACAACAGGTTGCAGGCATAGGAGGTGATGGCCACAGGGATATCGGTTAGGAAATATACGAGTGAACCCACTCCGACAAGACCGCCGATAACTACCTTTTCGGGGAGAACAAAAGCAGTGAAACCGAATGCATAGATGCACAAACCCAAGACTATAAACACATAGTCCTTGGACGACAACCAGATGTTGCGTGATAACTTTGGCATAGAGATACAGATTAACTGTTGATTAAAATTCCCAATTTTGAAGTGCAAAATTAACCCAACAATTTAAACTTTACAAACATTTCTCCACAATAATTCAGTATCGGCTCAGCCCTCCCGGCAACCGTCGGTCACGCACGACAAAAAAAGGAATCGCCGGATTCCCGATACACAGGAAACCCGGCGACGATATTCCGCTTATTATTTCAGTGGGCTGTAGATATATCAATAACCGAATATATCATCGGTTGTCAGCACAACCACCTTGCCCAGCTTTCCAAGAGCGTCAAGATCGATGTCGTCGATATTGGCAAGGATGCAGTAATTATAGGTGCGTCCTGCGATATCCGACTTCTGGTAATCGGTGAGATTCTCAAGCGTGAGTGAGGGAAGAGCCTCAAATATGCGGCGACGCACATCGGTTGTTTCGCCAAGGTCCTGAGCGTTTATGTAGGACCATGCCACCATGTCCTTGATTTCGCGTTCGGTGCGCAGGCGGGCGTCAAGACCCTCCTTGGCAAGCGAGAATGCGGGCGCACTCTGCGGCATATTGTTGATAATCTCATCAAATGCGTTTATAGCGTCGAAGAGCTTGTCGTTCTGCGTGCCTATAGAGGTTATATAAACGTAAGGCTGGTCGAGATAAGAGGGCGACGACATGTAAGCGCCTGCCGAGTAAGCAAGACTGCGGCTCTCGCGCATCTCCTGGAACACTATCGAGTTCATGCTGCCTCCGAAATACTCGTTGTAGAGGGTCACCACAGGCTCAATCGACGGATTATACTTCTCGCCGTTGTTGGAGTACTGCATCATCTTCAGCTGCTTGGAGTCGTAAGGAGCCACGTAGATTACCGGCTCGGTTGTTTCTCTCATCTTAAGACGGGGAACATTGGGAATATCCTTCAATGCGGCCGGAGTCTTGTGTTCGCGGTCTACGAGCGATGTAAGTTCGGTTTCGCTGTAGGGGCCGTAGTAGATTATGCGGTGCTTGTAGGAATTGAGGTCGCGTATAGCCTCGGTGAGCTTGGCAGGGTCGAGGTTGCGGAGTTCATCGTTGGTAAGATTGAGCTTCTTGGCGGCATCACCATAAATCATGTAGGACTGCAAAGCACGTTGGTTGGCGCTTTCGCTGCTCTTGTTGTTATCGCGTGACTTCAACAGGCGGTTCACGAGTCCGTTATATGCCTCCTTATCGACAACAGCCTCGTTCATCAGCTTCTCGACAAGAGCCACGGCCTGAGGCATGTTCTCGCTAAGTCCGTTGATGCGCACATAGAGGCGGTCGGTGCCGGGACTTATAAAGAACGTGCATCCGAGTCGGTAAAGCTCATTCTTTATCTGTTCGGCGGTCATGTCCTTGGTGCCGAGCAGGTCGAGATACTGAGCGGCAGTGCCTAACAGTCGGTTATGACGGTTACCCATGTCAAACACATAGGTGAGCTCAAACAATCCGTTGGTTTCATTCTTCTTGTAAAGCACCGGGATGTTGCTCTTCTTTGTATTGAAGATAGTGAGATCCTTGTTGTAGTCAAGGAACACGGGCTCGATGGGCTTCACATTGCTCGACTGGATTTCCTTGAGGAAGTCGCTCGACATCTCACGGTTCATCACGATGGGAGTGAGTGCGGGCTTCGACATCTTGAGCTCGGTGGTGTCCTTGCCCTGAAGCTTATAGACGATGGCATAGTTGTTGTCGCCGAGATACTTGTTGGCAAAGTCCACGATATCCTTCTTGGTAAGCTTTGACTGACGGTCGATCGATGCTACATCGTCGGCCCAGTCCGTACCGTTGACAAATGAGTCGAGGAACATGCTCACACGATTTTCATTGCTCTCGATGCTGCTCTGTACATTGCGCTTGTAGTTGTTGATCGTAGCTTCGATAAGGCTCTCGTCAAATTCGCCCTTGCGCAGCTTGTCGATTTCGGCGAGGAGCAGGTCGCGCACCTCGTCAAGTGTCTGTCCCTCCTTGGGAGCGCCGATGAGCATGAATGCGGTGCGGTCGGCCATGTTGTACATTCCCGCACCGGCGGCAAGTGCCTTGTGCTGCTGGTTTATGTCAATGTCGATCAAGCCGGCATCACCCTGATTGCTCAGGATGGAGCTGAGAATGTCGAGCACCTCAACCTCACGGCTTCCTGAACCGGGGAAAGGCCATCCGATAAACAGCATTTCCGATTCGTTGCCCATGACCTCGGCCTTTATGGGAGCCTTTATGGGAGCCTCCTCCTTGAACTTCAACACAGGCAGATTGGGATTGGGCTTCAGGTTGCCGAAGTACTTGGTGATGATGTCGATCATGTTGTCGGGATCAAAATCACCGCTCACGCATATTGCCATGTTGTTGGGCACATACCACTGCGAGTGATAGTTCTTGACATTGGTGATCGACGGATTTTTAAGATGCTCCTGTGTGCCGAGCACTGTCTGAGTTCCATAGGGATGGTTGGGAAACAGCAGCGCGAGCATCTTCTCGTAAGCCTTGCGCGAGTCACTGGTAAGGGAGCGGTTCTTCTCCTCATAGATTGTTTCAAGCTCTGTGTGGAATCCGCGCAGCACCGGATGCTCGAAGCGGTCGGCCTGGATGCGCGCCCAGTTCTCGATTTGATTCGAGGGAATGTCCTCGGTGTAACAGGTGACATCGTAGGAGGTGAATGCGTTGGTTCCCGATGCACCGATGGCAGCCATAAGCTTGTCATATTCATTGGGAATGGCGATCTTGGACGCCTCATAGCTCACGCTGTCGATGCGGTGATAGAGTGCGGCACGTTCGGCCTCGTCGGTAGTCTTGCGGTAAACCTCAAAGAGTCGCTCTATCTCATCGAGAAGAGGCTTCTCGGCCTTGTAATCCGATGTTCCGAAATTCTGAGTACCCTTAAACATCAGATGCTCGAAATAGTGGGCAAGTCCGGTGGTTTCGGCGGGGTCGTTCTTTCCACCCACGCGCACTGCTATATACGTCTGTATACGCGGCTGATCCTTGTTTACGGTCATGTAGACCTTAAGACCGTTGGGAAGTGTGTAGAGTTTGGCTTTCAGCGGGTCGTTGGGTACGGTTCTGTACTCATACTTCGCTGCATGGATTGAAAACGCCGTCATCGACAGCATTACAATCGCGAGAATGTAATTGATGATTGATTTCATAATAATGATTATGATTTGTGATAACTTTTTGCAAAAATAACTCTAATTGCTCAATTGTCAATCTTTCAGCTGAGGAAAATCAATTTATATGTCAAATTTCTACACATTATCCATGTTATCCGTATTGTTTGTCTATTTGTATATTTATTGTCTTGTGATATTGTATTATTCAATCTTATTAAGTAATTTTACACTATCAATTATTAAATTATACTTCCAATATTATGACTAAAACCATTTCCCGTCTATTTGCAGCGCTTCTGCTTATAGGAATATCAGTATCATCGCAGGCTCAGACCCTCATCGACTACGGTGTACCCGCCAAGTTGTTTCAGGTAGGTGTGAGAGCGGGCTTCAACACCTCCAACCTCACCACCAACTATGATGACGCATTTCAGGACATCAAGTGGAACCACAACCAATGGAAAGGCGGTTTCTCGGCCGGAATGGTTGTCGACATAAATCTGCGAAACTTTTTCACAATACAACCGGGAATATTCTTGGACACCCGCAAAAGCACCTATCACTATCTTGTCAATTCCGACAATGTGCTGAAAGCTATCGACGGCCAGCTTACCGGCAATTACATCAGAATACCCATCCTCGCATCACTGCGACTGGGTGTGGCCGAGCTCGCTCAGGTACAGATCGACTTCGGTCCCTACTTCGCGTGGGGATTCGGCGGAGCCAACAAATACACCGTCTACGGCACATCCGACACCGAGCCTACAGCTCCGCAGGTAATAGGTCGCGACTTCAAGAGCGACTGCTTCGGCGACAAAGGAATGGTGCAGACCTACGACTGGGGACTGAAGATGGGACTCGGTGTTCTCGTCATGCAGCACTACTACATCGGTGCGCACTACCACTTCAGCTGCCGCAACGTTTTGCGCGAGCTGCCCCAAACCGAGAAACACCCCGACGGTCACAACAAAGCATGGACATTCACCCTCGGCTACAACTTCTAAACAACTGTTTAGTTGCATGTTATTTGTTTATCCACGAAAAAGCCCTTCTCTCCGAAGGGCTTTTTCCTTTAATCCACAAGTCCCGAACCCTCGCCCGGTCTATAGTGAGATTACACTGTAATTATCGATTCGCCAAAGAATGTAGAGAGCATGGCAATGGTTGAGATGGTAAAGTTGTGTTCACCGCTGAGCCAACGCGTAACTTCGTTGGGGTAGTCGCAGTCAGCTCAATACGCGTGCAGCGAGGGCAGGAGGTTGACGCCGAAGTAGGTCATTATCACGGTCAGGAATGCCAGAATCAGGTAGATGTGGAAGTTGAGCGGAGTGCGTAATCTCGCAATAGATGTGTGAAGCGGCACCGCATAGACCATGAATGTAATCAATGCCCATGTTTCCTTCGGATCCCATCCCCAATATCGCCCCCATGACACATTGGCCCACACCGCACCGGCGAATATTCCGATGCCGAGCAACACCACTCCCGGATAGAGCAGCACCGTACTCATCGCCATAAGCCGCTCACGCTCACGCTTCATCGTGAGAGCCACAATGCCGTTGAGCATCGTGAACGAAAGCAGCGCATAGGCTATCATCACCAATGTCACGTGCAGGCTCAGCCAAGGCGACGACAGCACAGGCAACAGCGGCGTTATCGTCGGATTCGACTCGCCGAGCCACGCCACAAGTCCGGCAAAACCGGCAAGCAGCATGCCCGACGGCAATGCAAACTCATTTCGCCGGTAAATAACACAGGTCAGCACAAGAACTGCCAACGACAGGAACTGCATGGTTTCGTAACCGTCGGCAAGCGGAATCGAGCCCGACACATACCATCGCATGGCATAATTCAACGCCTGAAGCGACAACGAAACATAGAGTGCCGCGACAAGCAGCCTGCGACAACGCCACTTCATGGCAAATGCTAAAAAAGCAATCACGGCCATCGACAGCGTGAACATGAAGAAAATCCGTTCAAGCGGCAAGCGGTTATACGCAATCTCCACCGCAACCTTGGCTCGTGACAACGGGGCCACATCATCGCCACGCGGCACTATCAGCTCATCGGAGGTTAGCATCAGCACCAGTCCCACCTTTTCGTCCACTTCAAGTATGTCACGGTCAAGTCCGCGGTCGGTACCTTTATACATCGCCTCCAGCCTGTAGCGACCATCGTTGTCAAAGAGGTCGGTCATTCGCGCCATGCCGCCCTCGATGCCGAGCCTGCGACACAACTCGTCGCTCTCTATCGATATTATGGGCTGGTGTTGCCACTCTTCGGGATACAACATCCATGAAGCTACGACCTGCTCGGCCGACAGCCCCCTGTAGGATGCGCTGCCCGACAACTTCGTCACGAAGTCACGCGCAAGAGTGTTAAACGGGGCCACCCTGCCGTTGTAGATGACTTGCCGTGACGCAAGCGAATCGCCCTGCTCGCGGGTAATTCCCTTTATCGAGGAGGCATCGGCCGCATTGCCGCACAACAACAGCATCGCGACAACGCTCAATCCGCGCAACAATGTCATGAACCGCCCCTTATGCCACAACATCAGCATCAAGCCCCCCACGGCCAGCAACAGGTATCCGGCATAGCTTATGCCCGTGCCCCACGGATCGTGGTTCACAGCAAGCAGTGTGCCGCCCCGTCCATCGTAGGACGACTGGTAGAAACGATAACCGTCACGTTCAAGTATATTGTTCATCGATATGCGGCAAGGCTCGCCGTCGACACGGATGAAGCTGACATAATCCTTCGGAGCCACGCCGCCGGGATAATATTCCACATGGAAGCTGTCGAGCCGCAATGTCACAGGCAACTGCGACACTCCTCCCGATTCAAGATTAAACGACGATACCTCATCGCCCGGCGACATTGTCACGTAACCCTTCTCGCCTGAAACGTAGGTCACCAGTCCGCCCGCAAGCATCAACACAAACGACGAGTGCAACAGAAACGACGGCAACCGGTGCCACATGCCGGTCATCACCATGCCCGCGACGAGCGTAACGCCCCATAATGCAAGCAACGTGACAAACCACACCGACGAGTAGACCGACGGCGACATGAATGTGGTTACGGCCAACACAGCCGTCGTAACGATGTAGACCGTTATTGCGACACGCTTAAAAACGCGCATAACTCTCATTGTGACATGGCTTGACTGCCATACACTCCATCTCGACAAGCCAGCCGGGACGGCACACCGGAGCAAGGACTATCACATGCGGAATGTCGGGGAAACGTTCACGGAACATTGAATTGACCACGGCATAGTCCGACAGGTCGCGAAGATAGACGATGATGTGGCCCACATTGTCCCACGAGCACCCGGCCTCGTCAAGAAGAGCGTGAACATTGTCCCACATTCTCATTGTCTGACGCCTTATGTCGCCCGGATACATGATTTTGCCCTCATTGTTGATGCTGGCCGTACCCGAAATGAGCACATGGCGGCGGTCGCCGTAGTCGATGTAGGCGCCACGTTCAAACGACACACCGTATTCATAGGTGGGATTGAGGTAGTCGGGAGCGTAGAGATAGCCGTGCTGACCGTCACGCAACCCGTCGACGGCATAAGTGTCCATCGTCACCGCCACACGTGGGTCGGCATGTCGTCCGCATATTCCGGTGCTTGCTATGAAGTGTGTGTCGCGGGTGAGGCCGTTGGTCGCAAACACCTCATTGCGCCCCTTCACGACACCCGAATAGTTCACATCGACATTCTGGACAAAAAACCACGTGCGCATGCAGTTGCGGGCCAGTGTGCAGCCCTCGTCCTCAAGCCTCAGTGCGTAATCACACAGCAATGCGCGTGTGGCCACCTCCGACTGAAGGTCGGGCGCATAGGCGTTTCCCTGCCAGAAGTGACGGTAATCACCGTGCGTCACCTCAAAAAGTCCGTTATACAGGTTTCTCACCGTCACATCATCCTGGAAGTACACCCAAAGTGCAATCTTTGTCCCGTCGAGGGGCGACTGCTCGATTACCGAAACGGCACATTCGCTCTCGACAGGTATCTCAGCCGCCTGATTGGCGGCATCGCTCAGGAAGTAACGCTTGAACACCGGACGAACATCACGGCCGAGCGTAGCCGACAGCTCGGCGCAGGCCTGAAGCACGCCGTCAAGCTGCTCGCTGAAAGTTGTGCCCGGAATCAGGCATCGTAACATGGCGTGATACTCGGCAACGCCCTCCGCAGGCTTGAATGCGGCAAGCGTCACATCAATGCTTCCGCTGCCGAGTGTGACATGACTATACTCCATTGCGTTGTTATTGTCTATTGTAACGTGACTGTATTTTGTTATGTTATTCTGCTCCATTGTTAATCCAGTTTTTAATGAATTCGACCGATGTTACATCGAGCAAAGCCGAGTGATCGAAGCTCCATCCGCGAGTCATGTCGGTTGACACAACCCCGTAGAGGATGCTTTCATCGGCATTGCCTGGTAATACACGCACGGCATCCCCGACAACAGTCGAAGGGATGTCGACAAGCGACTCGCGGCTGCGGTCGCCGGTGAGGTAGAGCCCGGCCGCTGCATGGTTGCTGCCACCGTGACACTGTACACACGAGGCGTCAAACACCCCGGCCTGCAATGCGCTGTAGACACTGACATCCATGCGTCCTACCGGCAATCTCACCGTGTCATCGCCCGAGATTGTCGACACCGAGGCAAATGTCACCACCCGGCGGCGAAGACGATTGATGACACACAGTTCAAGCGATGTAACGCTCTCACCTATGCCCGACATAACCACCGTTACAGCGGCTCCGTCGACCGACTGAGGCACCGATTTTGTGATAACGGCGTAATCGCTGTCGTCAAACCCGGCCACGACAAGGCTGTAGCCTCCCGCGTTCCACCGGCCGGTTCCCGAAAGCTCTCCGGTAAGCTTAAGCACGAGTCCGTTTTCGGGCTTCAGCTCGGCGCTGCCGTAAACCGGTCCGTCATCACATGATGCCAAAAACATCAAAAATCCGACTACAGTTACAAAAATAGTAAAAATAGCTCGATTCATCATCAGAATGTATATTGAATCATCACTGTACCTGAGTGCATGGCCAGTCCCAGGTTGTCATTGTCACGGTCGAGCTGGCTGTCATGACCCACACGACCCATGTACTGATACATGGCCTGCAGCTTCAGATTGCACCCCTTGAAAAAGTAATTTATCCCCGCCGCAGGCATGTTCAGCAAGCCCCCGCGGTCGAGTCCGTTACGGTCCATGAGGTCGTAACGCAACGCACCCTGCAGCCTGTCGGTGATGAAGTAACCTCCTTGGATGTAACCTCCCGTGTAGCTGTAGGAGTCATGAATCTTCTGTCGCTTGGTGAATCCCACACGCATGTAGTAAAGTTCGGCACCGATATACATTCGCCCTTTAAGCCAGGCAAACTCGGCTCCTGCACGAAAATCGTTGGTGCTTTCGTTTTCACTCTCGACATTGAGCGACGCCGACACGCCTATGAGCATCCTGTCGAGATTGAGCTGACGCGGATTGCCCTGTGTCGCAGGCATCACGCCTTTGGGCTGAAATGTGAAGCGGCAGGCATAGAGCAGCGACGGTATGTGCCAGTCGTCGCTGAATGTCTTGGTGGCGCCGTTGACGGCCGCCCCCGTGCCGTTGAATATTCCGGCTTGATAGCCCCATCGGTCGCGTATCATGCCGTGAACCTCGACTCCGAGATCAAATCCCGTACCGATCTTAGGAGCTACCGCGTTCAGCGAATGTGGCATTATGACCGGTGTAGTGAGCGATGACGGCAGCGAAGGCATCAGCGTTTCGCCCAGAGTCGTGAGAATCGCATGTGAAAAGGGGGTCTTGAATTTACCCACACGCACCGCCACCTCATCGCGAAGCTTCACATCGGCCCATGCCTGTTGAAGCAGGTTGCCCCCGCTTGCCGCTGCATTTATCGACAGGTTGTAGGTGACTATCCCGAAAGCCTTGCCGGTAAATCCGAGTACGGCATAGGGTATTGCAAATCCGCTGTTGGCCACATTGTCCTGATTGTAGGCGGCATCAAGCCCCTCGTCGTCATAGTAGTTGTAATTGGCCGAGGTCTGCACAAGCAGATAGGGCTTGAACACAAAGTCGCCGCTGTTGCTGCTCCATGTAAAGCCGTCGCGACCAGCAAGTGACACGACCCCGTTTTCAGTATCGGCGTCATATTGCGCCGATGCCGTCGCGTGCAGCATCAGCATAATCGACATTATCGCAAAAATCTTTTTCATATACTTGCATTTTAATTGATTGTCAGTGACATCTAAAGCGATTCCAGAAACTTCACAAGCGCGTCGCGCCGCTCTTTAGTCATCGCCTTGAAAAGATTACGTGACGCTTCGCCTTCACCGCCGTGCCACATTATTGCCTCGACGAAGTTGCGCGCACGGCCGTCGTGCAGGAAGCAGGTGTGACCGTTCACCTTCTCCTGAAGCCCGATTCCCCACAACGGGGTTGTGCGCCACTCATTGCCACGGGCAAGGCCCGACACATAGTTGTCATTAAGTCCCACTCCCATTATCTCCGAACCCATGTCGTGAAGCAGGAAGTCGGAATAGGGATGTATCGTCTGGTTGCCGAGCCACGGCAGCTGTGTTCCGTTGAGCAGCACCGACCCGCGCGGCCTCGTGTGCAGCGTAGTCACGTGACACAAATGACACTTGGCCTCATAGAACATGCGCTCCCCCATCTTCACCTCGGGATCATTGACATTGCGCCTGGCCGGCACTCCGAGCGACTGCATGTAGAGGTCGACATTCTCCATATCCTCGGTCGACACGTCAAGTTTGTCATATAGTAGTCCCATCATCGACCCTTGGTTAATCTGAATCTGCCCTTCACATATCTCTTCGGGGTATCGGCTGTTGGTGACACCCATGTCGCTTGAAAATCCCAGCTCCACCGTGAGATCGGCGTGCTGGGCCTTATTGCCCGACACGCCCAACGACAACACCCCTCGCTCGGTCACGTAGTTGCATCGGCCGCTTATGCCGTATTCGGGATAGTTGCTGCGCGAGGCAAGCGCCTCTATCTCGACGGGATCGAGCGACATAATCTGTCCCATCCCCACGTGACGCAGTGGAATGCGCACCGTGCAAAACAGGTCGTCAGGGTCTATCTCGTCGGCATACCAGTCGGTAATCGTGTAGGAGGGACAGGCGAGTTCATAGGTTTCACCGTCGGGAAAACTTCCCGATTCGTAACGCCACTCAACCTTCAGCTTGCCCTCGGCACTGACTCCGTATATTGCCTGATCGTGAATCACGCGCCCGTAATCCTTGAAAAACGCTCCGTTTTTGCGCGTGACATAGACGAGCATCGCCGAGAATCCGTAAGGGCCCGAACCGCCGTCGCTCCACAGTGCCGGCTTGGTGCGTCCGGCATTGCCATGGCAGCTTCCGCACGAATATCCGGCATAGACAGGGCCAAGGCCGCCTCCGTAGTCGTTGCTGCTCGTGCGCATGTCGTCGTAGAGCCTGTCGCCTCGCGTGAAGCGGCTCGCCAATGCTCCGGTCACCCACTCGGCCTCGCTGTCGTAGGCTTTTGACGAGTTCATGAATATGGTAGAGGTGCCAGCCGAGAGAGCATAGCCTTCGGGAACCTCGATGTCGAGCACATCGAGCCCCTCGTCGTCACACGACATGACGGCCAGCGCAACGACGAGTGCCGATATACTCTTTATTATAAACAGTCGGTTCATATCAGGTGTCACTCCTTGATTCGGCGCGGTTGTCCGTCCTTGAAGAGCAGAAACTCAAGAGTGTGAAATCCGCGCAGGTTCTGAGCTGCCTCTATCACATCGTCACTGTCGCCGTCGCTCCAGTCAAGGTCGTCGAAGCTGCCGGTGTTCAGGTTCTGCACTATTGCATTCTGGTCGAGAGGCCAGCTGTCCATGTTGGGGTCAAGGCCGAGTTGGTCCACGGGGCCGAATAGGAAGGCCTCGCTCTTCTCCCACGGCTCACGCGCTTCAAGCCATGCATCGCAAGCCGATTCAAATGCGGCATCCGAAGGATTGCGGGCAAGTCGATTCACTGCGTCGCGCAATGCATTGTTACATGACACAAGGTTACGGTAGGTAGGCACAACCACCTCGTCGACATAACTCTCCACGATTGCGTCGAGCATCTCGTCATTGCCCGACATGGAGTTAAGCGCACGCTTCAGGTCGTTGCTAAGTAACGCTTCGAGTGAGGCACATGACTCCATCGCGACATTGGCCTCAGAGCTGTTTATGTGATTGCGGAAGGGCTGAGGTATGGCCTGTATGTCGTCGGCCGCCTTTTGTATCGCGGCCTTCAAGCGTGCATCGAGGTCGGGATCGGCCTCGGCTATGAGCGCCGACATCGAGTGCGTGTTCACCGTTCCGTCAAGCGAGCCGTAGTAGGAGTTGCGTATTGAGCGGATATTGTTGGTGTAGTCGTCACGCGAGTGCCAGCTGTACCACGACTCCACGGCATATAACGCCTCCTCGGTGCGTCCGGCCATGTAGAGATTGTAAGGGTCGCCGATTTTAGCGGTACCCACCTCATTGGCTATGTCGGCACAACCGTCGACAATCTGCTCCAGGCAATTCAACGCGCTCTGATAGGCTCCTTTGGAGTGATTCTTGAATGTCGTCGCAAAAGGTTCGCCCCCATTATAGCTCACCGTCCATGCGTCGCAAAGGCTTTGAGCGTCATCGCTAAGCAGGAGGGCTACATTGATCATGTAGTTGTGCCAGCTCTTTGAGTTGGCCGAAGTGTAGTCTATATCCTTGGCATTGACTGTGTCATCGCCGGGATTGTCGGGCTGATTGTCGCTTCCGCATGATGCAAGGCCCAGTGTCAGGGCTACGGCAAAGGCCGTTGTGATTGATGTTCTCTTCATCTTGGGTTATTGATTTTTGTTATTGATTATTGTCGTTACTATCGGCTTATGAACCACCCAATGTAGGCGATTCCGATTGAAAATTCATTCTCGCTGTTATACTCTCCGCGACCAAACACACGCGAAGTCCCTATCTGGCGTGTCGTATAGTCGGCCTTCACGACGAGGCCCGGCAATGCAAACCAGTTTAATCCGGCACTCCACTTGCTCACTTCAAGACGCTTGTCGGGGGTGCGGGGCTGCTCCACCCTCTGCTGGGGATTGTAATACTCATACTGCACGAAAGGATAGATGACAGGACACTGCCTGATGCCCGAAACAATGGCTAAATTGACTCCGACTTCGGCACTGTAGGCAAGTACATTCTTGGCTACAGGCGTGAGTCGGCTATAAGGCGATGCGTTGGATAGCTTACCGTTGACATCGTTGACGGCCGCACTGTTTCCTAGATGGCCGTAAAGCACGTTGGCCCGTGCCGTGACATAGAGGTTGCGGTACTGTGCATCCCACGACACCAGCGTGAGCGGAATACGCCCGTAGCTCTTATAGGTCTGCGACTTGTCGGAGTTGGCTCCAGTGTTTCGGCAGTAATAGGCCGACACTCCGGTGCGCAATCCGGGCACACCTCGGTAATCAATGCGCACGACATAGCCCGGCGATGTAAAATTGTCGTTTTCAAAGAACCCCTGCTTACCGCCGGCGATCCACTCATTGCGGTCAAAGCCGTTGGCATTAAGTCCGGCCACAGCCATAACCTCATAGTCCAGCAGGCCGTAGCCACGCCCCAACGAGCCAAACAGCGACAACCCTGTTTCATGCCATGTCGAGGGCAGGAGTGTGGTTTCACCCTCGGGGCGCACGGTGCCGAAGAAGTTGATAGGCTCATGGTGGGCATTGGTGAGCCCCACAGGCACTATCTGATGCCCTACACGCACATTCAGCCCGCGGGATATGACGCGCGTTATGTGAAACTGCTCAAGAGCCACCTCGCCGCCCTTCTCTATCTCGGTTTCATACTCGCCGTTTTCGGTGTTCTCAATTTCATAAGCCGAGCCGGTGCCGCCCGATTCAAACTCGATTTCAGCACCGAGCACCCACTTGGAATTGAATTTATAGTCAAGCGCAAGGACAAATCGCGGAATCGATATCGTATTGCGGTTTTCGCGTGTCGCGCCATCCTTCTGAAAGCGGTTTATACCATAATCCTTGAACGATGCCACAATCTCACCGTAACCGCCGAAGCGGAACTTGTCGTAACTGTCGACTGCGGTTGAATCCTGCGCATAACCCGATGCGCAACCTGCTGCAACAATCAGGGCCAAGAGTGAATTTCGCACTATGTAAATACTCATTTTTGGTTAATTTTTGTTTATGCAAAATTAGTTTCACCCTCTAATCCGCTAAATACCCAAAAATGATGAAATTCACCCATTATTTAGAATCATTCTAACTAAATATGATTAACCGCCTAGATTTCACGCATCTGATTTCACCGCGATTCATCAATAATACCCTTCATCACCACTATTTTATCACCGGTGAAAGAACTTCGCGACACAACCCTGCCTCGCAACTTTTACACAAGTGCCCGTTAAACCTTTTTTACTAATCGAAGTCATAATTTAATTAACCTAATTTTAAATTACCCTAATTTTAAGCCGATGAAATTATCAACCCTCTCCCTGCCGCTGATTGCGATTATGCTCGCGTCATGCCAACCCAAGGAAATACCGACAGTCTACGACCGCGAGAACACAGCCGACAACTATCCCGTAATCGAGATGCCGGGACTGCAGCAGCTTCCCGAAATAGCCACCCTGCCCGACCCGTTTGCATGGGCCGACGGAAGCGGACGCTCAACCCGATTCGATGACTGGGCGCGCCACCGCTCCGAAATAATTCAGCAGCTCTACCACTACGAAATAGGCGAAAAGCCGGTAGTGAGCCGCGACAGCATCGAGGCTTTCATGGACAATGACACCCTGCGCGTGACAGTGCACAACGGAGGCGAAACCCTCAACCTCTCGGCCACTATAAAATATCCCGAAGGCGACGGGCCGTTCCCCGCCATGATAGGCGTAGGATTCCCCTACGGATCGCTGCCTCCGCAGATATTCGAGAGCCGCAACATTGCCGGCATAGCATTCAACTTCACGCAGGTGATGTCGCACACCCAGAAACGCGGCACCGAGCCCATCAACCGCATATACCCCGACATGATACAAATAGGAGCCTACAGCGCATGGCCCTGGGGTGTGAGCCGAATTATCGACGGACTTGAAATCGTGGGCGAGCAATCGCGCATCGACTTGAAGCACCTCGGCATAACCGGATGCTCGTTTGCCGGAAAGATGGCGCTATTCTCAGGAGCGCTTGACGAACGCATAGCCCTCACAATAGCACAGGAGCCCGGAGGCGGCGGAGTCGACGCCTGGAGAGTGTCGGAAACTCTCGGCAACGTGGAAACACTCGGACGCACCAACTACTCATGGTTCCTTGAAAGCATGGCACAGTTTGCCGAAGAGAATGTGTCGCGACTTCCCATCGACCACCACCAGGTGGCTGCGCTCATAGCACCCCGAGCCCTGCTCGTGCTTGGCAACACCGATTTCGAGTGGCTCGCCGACGAGTCAAACTATGTGTCAAGCCGTGCCGCCCGCGAAGTGTGGCGCACATTCGGCATCGAGGAGCGCATGGGATTCTCGATCGAGGGCAACCACGGTCACTGCCAGCTTCCCGAGAGCCAATATCCCGAGGTTGAGGCATTTGTCGACCGATTCCTGCTCGACAAGCCCGAAATCGACACCAACATCACCCGCGCCGACATGTTCAGCGAGGTCGACTACATGAAATGGATGCCCTGGGCCGAGAAATAACAGCCTCACAACCACCGCAAAACTCCAAGTCAGCAAAATTTTACAATCCCCGAATCGCAAGATTTCGGGGATTTTTGTGTAAGTTTGTACTGACTATGATATTAAGACATCTTTCAATCACCAATTTCAAGAATTTCGAAGAAGCACGGCTGGAGTTTTCACCCAAAGTCAACTGCTTCCTCGGCAACAACGGCATGGGCAAGAGCAACCTGCTCGACGCCGTATACTACCTCAGCTTCTGCAAGAGCTTCACCGGAATGACCGACTCCATGGTCATGCGGCGAGGCGAGGATTTTGCCATACTCAAAGGCAACTATCTGCGCCGGGGAGCCGAAGAGGAGCTTGTTCTGGGTATGTCGCGAGGCAAGCGCAAGTCGCTGAAACGCGGAGGCAAAGAGTATGACCGGCTCTCAAGTCACATAGGAGCTTTTCCGCTCGTGATAGCGGCTCCTATCGACATCGACCTCATAAGAGGTGCCGGCGACGAACGCCGTCGACTCATGGACATGGTGATTTCACAGAGCGACCCTGTATATCTCGACAACCTGCTCCGCTACAACCGCGCACTCGAGCAGCGCAACCGCCTGTTGCGCGACCACTCGGTCGACCACAATCTTTACATGGCCGTCGAGCTGCAGATGGACATGGCCGCAACCTACCTGCACAACGCACGTTCACGATGGGTCGAAACCCTGACCGAGATATTCAACACCTTCTACCACGCCATTGCCGGCGAGGGCGAGAACGTGACGCTCCGATACATAAGCACGCTCTCATCGCCGGGGGCCTCAATGACATCGCTCCTCGACAGCGCACGCCGTCATGACGAAATCGTGGGACACACCTCGGTGGGGCCTCACCGCGACGACATCGAGATGCTCATCGACGACATGCCCATGCGACGCGCCGGCTCGCAAGGACAATGCAAAACCTACTCGCTTGCACTGCGCCTCGCGCAATATGAATTTCTGAGAAGCTCGTGCGGAATGATGCCGCTGCTGCTGCTCGACGACATTTTCGACAAGCTCGATGCAACAAGGGTGGAGCGAATAATGGAACTTGTGACGCAAAGCGACTTCGGACAGATATTCATAACCGACACCAACCGCACCCATCTCGACGACATAATGTCACGCACCACGGGCGACTACAAGTTGTGGCTCGTAAGTCACGGAACCGTTGAACCGCTGAACAACCATGAAACGCACTGACCCCAAGCTACTCAACGACATCATAAACGAGGCGTTGCGCAACGACGGGCTTGAAACCCGATTCCGCGAACAACGCGCCGCCTATCTGTGGCAGGAGGTCGTGGGTCCCGGCATCAACCGATACACCACACGCCGCTATGTCGACCGTGGCGTGATGCACGTTTACATCAGCTCGGCCTCGCTGAAAAACGAGCTGTCGTATCACCGCAGCCGGCTTGTGCAGCTGCTCAACGAGGCTGTTGGAGCCGATGTAATAACCTCCATCGAACTACATTGACACAGCCATTGACTTAAAATAACTTAAATCTAATGTAGATACGTAAACGGATTGCACACACCGAAAGTTATTACTAAGAGTGCCTCCCAACTAATCGAAGACACTCGGTATAACATCTGAGTCTTTCCGAATATGCGTATCAAATCGATTTCATTTTACCTGATTACAGGCCTGTTGCTTGCACCGTCGGCGATGAATGCCGATGACTTCAAGCCGCTCAGGGTACTTAATGATTCACTTCCCAAGCAGTGGACTTATAACGAGAACTTCAGTCAGGAGTTACCGTCCGACGACCGATGGTGGAGCTACTTTGAGGATCCCGTGCTCGACTCGCTCATCACGGCAGGCGAAAACAATAACTACAACATACTCATGGCTGCCAGGCGCATCGAGGTGGCACGTCAGGCGCTCAACTCGATACGTGCCGGCTACTTCCCGACATTCAATCTGAGCGGAGGCTGGACCAAGTCACGCAACTCGGGTGCGCTCGGAAGCGTGATGACACGCGCAAGCACGGTCGACTACTTCTCGCTCGGCATCGACATGAGCTGGGAGATAGACATATTCGGACGAATAGCCACGAAAGCCAAGGGGGCCAAAGCATCCTACAACGCCACCCGAGCCGAACATGCCGCCGTGATGACCTCACTGTGCAGCAACATAGCCAAGACCTACATAACGCTGCGAATGTGGCAGGCCGAACTGCTCGTGGCTCAGGAGCACATAGCCTCGCAGGAAAAGATATTGAAGATGACCGAGGCGCGGCATGAAGCGGGACTCTGCTCCATGCTCGATGTGACACAGGCCCGCATTGTGTTCTACTCGACCCAGGCTACGCTTCCGCAGCTCAAGTCGTCGATTCACACCGCCATCAACGCTCTCGCACTGCTGCTCGGCGAATACCCCGAAGCCTTGTATGAACGGCTGTCGGCAACCGCCCCCATGCCCTCCTACCACCACATCGTCACCGCCGGAATACCCATGGAGCTGCTGCGTCGACGCCCCGACATAGTCGAGGCCGAGTATCAGCTCGCCGCATCGGCGGCCCAGCTCGGAATCGCCAAGAAGGAGTTTCTGCCCACACTCACGCTCAACGGCTCGATAGGCACTTCGGCCCACCGGATAGGCGACATGTTCAAGGACGACAGCTTCACCTACGCTATAGCCCCCACACTGTCGTGGACGATATTCGACGGACTCGCGCGCAACTACAACATGGCCTCGGCACGTGCCTCGATGGAAATCGAGATGGACAACTACAATCTCACCGTGATGACCGCCGTCGAGGAGGTCGACAACGCCATGTCGACCTATCTTGCCACTCTCGACAACATCGAGATGCTGAAAAAGGTGATCGAGCAGAGCCGCAAGTCGCTCGAGCTGTCGGTCGACCTCTACAAGAGCGACCTCTCGGCCTTCAGCAACGTGGTCGACGCACAGATGAGCCTGCTCGAAAACCAGAACTCGCTCGTGGCGGCACAAGGCAAGGCACTCACATCGCTCGTGGCCCTCTATCAGGCGCTTGGCGGAGGATGGGACATAACACAACTTTGAATTATAAAAAAACAAACACCCTATAGCAATGAAACAATCGACTCTCCTGCGCTTAACATTGCCGGGACTGGCAATGATTACTCTCGCCGCATGCAACCACAAAAGCCCGGCTCATCAGGAAGGCGGTGAAATGTCCGTCGAAGTGGCAATGCCCGTAACCGACTCAATAACAATCTACAAGACCTATCCCGGTTACATATCGGCCAACACTTCGGCCGCGGTAGTGGGCCGCGTCAACGGGACACTGCTTACGAGAACCTACGACAGCGGTTCGCTCGTAAAAAAAGGACAAGTGCTATTCACAATCGAACCTACGAAATACCGCGATGCCGTGCAGCAGGCATCAGCCGCACTGCAAACGGCAAAGAGCGAATATGAATACGCTTCCAATCAGTACGCGGCCATGAAGAAGGCGCTCGAAAGCGATGCCGTGTCGCAGATGGATGTGATACACGCCCAAAGTTCGATGGAGCAGGCCGAAGCGGCTATCAAGCAGGCACAGGCATCATTGAGCACGGCTCAGACCAATCTCGGCTACTGCACCGTAAGAGCCCCGATAACAGGACACATAACCACATCGACAGTCGACCCCGGATCCTTCATAAGCGGGGAAGGATCTCCTTTCACACTTGCACAGATATACGATGACTCAAAGGTCGTGATAATATTCCAGATTGAGGACACTCAGTATCAGCGCATGCTCAACTCACGCGACACAGCCGACGAAGAGGTGTATAGGCACGTGCCGCTTACATTCACCGACACGCTTCCCCACTCCTATACCGCCGACCTTTTCTACACAGCTCCCACAATCGACAAGAGCACCGGTACGCTCGAGCTGAAGGCTCAGGTCGACAATCCCTACGGCGAACTCCGCGACGGAATGTATGTGACGGTACACCTGCCCTACGACACCGACCCCAAGGCCATACTCGTGAGGGACGCTTCGATAGGCACCGATCAGCTCGGCAAATATCTCTATGTGGTCAACGACTCCGACAAGGTGGTATATACGCCTATAAAGGTCGGCGACCTCTACAACGACACCCTGCGAGTGGTAACCGAAGGCATCACGCCACAGTCGCGCTACGTGACATCGGCCTTGCTGAAGGTGCGCAACGGTATGCCGGTCAACCCGGTGATAAAGTAAACATAATGCCTCAACCGCCATGTTTTCAAAATTTTTCATAGACCGGCCGATTTTCGCCACGGTGCTTGCCGTACTAATGGTGCTGGCGGGATTGCTCACTGTGTCATCGCTCCCGGTGGCGCAGTACCCCGACATCACGCCTCCCACGGTAAGCGTGATGGCCTCCTATCCGGGAGCCAATGCCGAAACCGTGGCTCGCACAATCGGCGTTCCTATCGAGGAACAGATTAACGGAGTGGAAAACATGCTCTACATGAGCTCCAACTCCGGTTCCGACGGCAGCTACTCGCTAACCGTGACATTTGAGCAGGGTACCGACATCGACCAGGCCGCTATCGACGTGCAGAACCGACTGAACCAGGCCGAGCCTACACTGCCGGCAGCGGTGAAGCAGCAGGGCATAACGGTCAACAAGGAGTCGACCAACATCGTGCTTTTCTGCGCCCTCGAAGGCGACAGCACCGGTAAGTATGACGCTCTCTACCTCACCAACTACGCCAACATCAACCTTGTCAACGAGCTCTCGCGCGTCAAGGGCGTGGGTGGCGTTCAGGCTTTCGGCGGAGGCAACTACAGCATGCGTGTGTGGCTCGACCCCGAACTGATGCGTGCCCGCGGACTCACCCCGGGCGATGTGCTTTCGGCAATCCAGTCACAGAACATGGAGGTGTCGGCCGGCGATGTGGGCGCAGCTCCCACGACCGGAGCCGATGCATTCCAATTCACGCTCGTTTCCCAGGGCCGACTCCAGAGTCCCGAGGAGTTCGGCAACATAATAATCCGCTCCGACGGTGACGGACTGCTGCGTCTGCGCGATGTGGCACGTGTCGACCTCGGAAGCATCAGCTACGCGGCCACGACGCTTGTTTCGGGCAAGGAAGCCGCACTGCTCGGAATCAAGCAGCTCCCCGGAGCCAACGCGCTCGATGTGTCGAAGGCCGCCAAGAAGGAGCTCGACAGGCTCAGCCAATACTTTCCGCCGGGTGTGAAATACTCGGTAGTCGAGGACACATCACAGTTTGTAACTGCTTCAATCGAGGAGGTTGCGGTGACATTCGTCGAAACGACACTCATCGTGATGATTGTAATTCTCATATTCCTGCAAAACTGGCGCGCGGTGATAATACCCATGCTCACCATTCCGGTGTCGCTCATCGCCACATTCGCGGTCATGAAGCTCATGGGATTCACCATAAACACTCTTACGCTCTTCGGCCTCGTGCTCGCAATTGCGATTGTGGTCGACGATGCGATAGTCGTGGTCGAGGACTGCTCGCGACTTGTCGATGAAGGCAAGCTTTCAAGGCGACAGTCGGCCGAGAAGGCGATGAACGAGCTGACCGGGCCGGTAATCGGCGAGGTGCTCGTGCTGCTCTCGGTATTCATCCCTACGGCTTTCGTCAGCGGAATCACGGGACAGCTCTACAAGCAATTCGCGCTCACGATAGCCGTGTCTACGGCATTTTCGGGATTCAACGCGCTCACGCTCACCCCGGCTCTTTGCGCCCTCTTCCTCACGCCCCGCAACAAGAACACCAAAAATGTCATCTACAAGGTATTCAACAAGGCATATAACGCCGTCGAGGCATTCTACAAGCGAGTGGTGGGCCATGCGCTCAATCACGCCAAGCTCGCCATACTTGCATTTGTCATCGTAGCTGTTATAGGTATTATCGCATTCCTTAAATGGCCTACATCCTACATTCCGCAGGAGGACCAGGGCTACTTCATGTCGTCGATCCAGCTGCCGCAGGGAGCATCGCTCGAACGCACCGAGAAGGTGGTCAACAGCCTCTCCGACGAGATACGCCGTCGGCTGCCCGAGGTGTCGGATGTCATGTCGATATCGGGATTCTCGTTCCTCGGCGGTGGCGCGTCTTCCAACATGGGCTCGCTCGTAGTTGTGCTGAAGCCGTGGAAGGAACGCAAGTCCAAGAGCCAAAGCGTGTTTGCGATAATCGACAGCGTGCGCAACATCGCCGACAGCTATCAGGAGGCGATAGTGTTCTCGGTAAATCCGCCCACGATTCCTGGACTGGGAATGTCGTCGGGTCTTGAGATGCAGCTTCTCGACATAAACAACCTCGGTGCAGCCGAGATGATGAAGGCCATAGCAAGCATCCAGGAAGCGGCCAAGGATGAGCCGCGCATCAGCTCCATCACTACGATGTATCAGGGCGAGGTGCCGCAGTACCGCCTCAACATCGACCGCGACCGCGTAAAGCTTCAGGGGCTCACGATGAGCGATGTATTCTCGACGCTCGCCTACTACATGGGCGGCAGCTATGTCAACGACTTTGTGGAGTTTGGTCGCGTATATCAGGTGACGCTTAAAGGCGACGACAGCGCCCGAGGCAACATCGAGGATGTGATGAAGCTGAGCGTGCGCAACTCAGGCGGCGAGATGGTGCCCTTTGCCTCGTTCACGACTATAGAGTCGGTGATGGGACAGCCCACGGCTTCGCGCTACAACATGTATGCCACAGCGGCGATAACCGCCAATGTCGCCCACGGCGTCAGTTCAAGCGACGGCATCAAGGCCATGGAGCAGCTTGTCAAGAAGACTCTCGGCAACAACTACTCCTACGCATGGACGGGCGAGGCCTATCAGGAAACCCAGTCGGGCACCACGGTGACGGCCGTGTTCCTCTTTGCCATCATCCTTACACTGCTCGTGCTCGCAGCCCAGTATGAGAGCTGGACCGACCCTATAGCGGTAGTGCTGTCGATGCCTATAGCCATCCTGGGAACCGTGCTCGGATGTATGTTCATGAGCCAGAGCATAAGCATCTACACTCAGATAGGACTTATACTGTTGCTCGGCCTCTCGGCCAAGAACGCAATCCTCATCGTGGAGTATGCCACCTATTTCCGCAAGGGAGGAGTGACGATAAAGCAGGCCGCGCTCGATGCCGGCGTGATACGTTTCCGCCCCATCATGATGACAGCGATAGCCTTCATCTTAGGCGTAATGCCCATGATGTTTGCCAAGGGTGCGGGAGCCGAAAGCCGCGTTTCGCTTGGAACGGCCGTAGTGTTCGGAATGCTGCTCAATGCAATCCTCGGAACCCTCTTTGTCCCCAATTTCTGGGACATGATGCAAACGTTCCAGGAGAAGGTGCTGAGCAAATTCTTCAAGGGTGTGGACGATGTGCCCGCACAGTCGTCCGACGACATCCCGAAAGGTTCGATTTAAACCCTTCATTCTTCATATTTCCATGGGAGGCTGTGCCGCACTTTCGACACAGCCTCCCTGATTTTCACCAATTCATAAAACCTTGTTGCAAATAATCGACATTGGATAATTTTTGCTACTTTTGCGTATCGGAATTTATATCTGTTTTTACATCAGCTGATTTATGAACACCAATCACATTATCGCATCATTGCTTATGCTCACGGCGGCCTTGGGATTGCATGCCAGCGACAACATCTCCTCATTAGGCGAAAAAGGAAGTTTCGTAATAAACGGAAATGTCGACCCCTCATTCGGCAATCTGTTTGAAATGGCCGTAACCGGATACCTTGACAACTATTCCAAGGAGATTGCCATCGACAACGACGGCAATTTCCAAAGCACGATCGACATCGAAGGCCCCCTGCAGGAAGCCTACTTGTATGTCAACAACGATGCCGTGTCAATACCTTTGATGCCCGATAAAACGGTGACAGTAAACTGTAATAACGGCAAGCTCACTCTTTCAAGCAACGACAAGGACTTCGACCGTGACCTTGAATTTGCGCTGCTATGCCACAAAAACATGCGCAAGCGGTTTCTCGACATTAATGTCGCATCCTACTACGCATTAACCGATTCGGCCAAATCGGCGCTCATCGACAGCATAAACGACTACATCAACGACTACAACAAGCTGATAGATGATTTCGAGGCTTCGTCAGGAACGTTGGCCAATCACAACTACTTTGTACATGACGCTTACTTCGGCGTCGTCGGTTTTATCGCCGGACGCCCCGACTTGCTGCCACGCATCACCGCAGGTCAGGCAGCTCTGAAATCATCAGAGCCCTATAAATGCATCACCGGCGACGATATGAAGTATCCCAATACACGCGATTTTGCATCACGACACATAACCTTCAATGCTACTTTAAATGTCTACAATGACTCCCTGTTATCCAATGATGACTACTACAACATAATCCGGGCATCAAGAGGCATTTCGCCCGACTCGCTCACTGCCGATGTTGTCAACGCCTATCAGCTGTGCAACAGCATGGTATTTGACCCCTATGAAAAAATCCGTCCGTTTGCCGACAAGACAATCGAGGGCATAACCACCCCGTGGCTCAGGAGCCTGTTGTCGGAAGCCGTCGAAAACTACAAGCTCACAAGCACGGGAAGCGACCTGCCGCCCATGAAGCTTATCGACGCCGACGGTCGTGAATTGTCGCTCGACAGCTTCAAGGGCAAGCCGGTGCTGCTCGACATGTGGTCGACCGGATGCGGCCCCTGCCTTGAAGAGTTCCGACAAATGGATGAATTCAAGAAAGCGCTCGGCGACAAGGCCGACAATCTTCAGATAGTGACAGTGTGCTGCGGCAATCCCGACAATCGTCGATGGAAAAACATGATCAAGCGCCACAACCTCAACGACATCAACACCGTAATCATGCACAATGAGTCGGCGCCCATCTACAGCACCATCGGCTACCCCACCTACATTCTCGTAGGCCCCGACGGAAAGATAGTCGAATGGAACACCGACCGCCCCTCGACAGTCCTAGTCAAAAAGCAGAACAACATCCCCACCACCCTCGACACCATCCTCTAATCTCTACCGGCAACAAATTCCAGAAGCCCTTCACTACCAATGATTTAACCATTCAACCTCATACCACGATAAAACTATGTCACAATTGATAAGAGTATCATTGCTATGCATCATTGCATCTTTAAGTCCAATAATCTCATCAGCATCAATCAGGGAATGGAGAAAGCTGACTATTGACAACGGACTGCTAAGCAATCAGGTTTATAGTATCGACATGGACGATGACGGCATCATTTGGCTTCCGACTCGCTACGGCATCATATCCTACGACGGCACCCGGGCCAAAGCCCACCTGCCGCTATCAGCCCATACTACGCCCAAAATGTACAACGATGTGCTGTCATTATGCTCCTCAGGTGACGGAAAGATATATTTTGTCACAGCCTTGACTTTCGGCGTATATGACAAGCACCGCAACAAGTTTGAGCCCATAATGCTTGAAGGCGTCGAATTTTATAAGTCAATATCGCGGCTCGACTCAGGAGAGCTTCTCATCGTATGCAACAATAATATTATCATATATGACCCCGTGACATCGGAATATCATGCACTGCCCGATGACGGAGGATTCAATCGGTCGGGAATATCGGCCATCTATCAGGACCGCATCGGTCAAATATGGATAGGGACCGACAATAACGGCATATTACGTTATTCGCCCCATGAGCGCAAGACCTACCAATACCCCGGTTCTTCCCATCTGAGTACGATAAAGTGCATCTATCAGGATTCACATGACCGACTATATGCCGGCACCCAGTCATCGGGACTTTACCGCATGAACGAGCCTTACACATCGTCCAAGAGCTCGCTTGAACGTATGGCTCCCGAGGTGCTCGACGGCAAGCTTCCGGTGTGCGACATGATTGAATCGGTCAACAACCGGCAAATGTGGATAGGCACCGATGGCGGCATATTGTCATTTGACATCGACAGCTTCAACCCGGTGGAAGCACATAACGATATAAACGCCACTGTAGTATCAAAATTTTGGGCCGACGACTCCGGAATAATCTGGGCGGCGACAAGCAATTCGGGTGTCTATTTCATGGACACGGCACCGAGACGCTTCGACTACTGCGACTCACTGCGGCCAAAGCTACCGGCCGGATTAGGCAATACCGTGTCGGTATATGAGGATAGACAAGGCACCCTGTGGTCAGGCGGCCTCAACTACCCTGTTGCATATAACACAAAAGGAAGCCGACATTGGGATACTCCTTCTTCAATATTCGACTATCCGAGAGCCGGAATGCCTACAATTTTCACCATGACCGAGGACAGTAAAGGCAACATATATTACGGTTGTTGGAATGACATAATATGTCGTGACATAACCACCGGAGCCGTAACGCACATCCGGCCGTCGGAATCAAAGACATTCCCCGGCAACAATATAATGCGACTTAAAGCCGACAGCAAAGACAACATCTGGGTAGGAACTACAACAGGATTCTGCGCTATTACTCCCGACCGACAGACATTTACATTTTCCGACAAAGGTGATGTAATGGGAATATGCGAAAATGGTGACAACGTATATGTTGCCACCCTAAACGACGGAATTTTCTCAATCGACACAAGTCGACCCCTTACCGCCGACGCAACTGTAAGCAATTCACGAGTCACTGCCGAAAAGGGATTCCAGCCGGTTATATTGAGCATAGCTCCGTCACGCCGAAAAGGCTTGCTCTATATAGGAACGGAAGATGAAGGACTATGGACATATAACGCCGAAAACGGGGAGTACACATTGACCGACTACGTACCTCGGCACAGCAATCTTCAGGTCGCTTTCATACATGAGGATCGACACGGCATGTTGTGGATAGCCACCAACAGGGGACTATACCATATAAATACCGAGAAGCCCGCCGAACGAAAATTCTACACAGTCTATGACGGACTGAAAAGCGACTACTTCATATACAACGGCACTCCAACCGACTCGCTGCTCTATCTCCCCACCTACAACAATTTTGAAATCATCGACATCGAATCGGCCTATAACGATACTCTGCCGTGTAACTCTATACGATTCGGATTCACGGGAATGCACTTCAACAATCGCCCGTTTGAAGAGCTGTCACCTGAAGAGAGGGAGTCAATCAGCGGCGATCAGCTTCCCGAGTACAGCCGTGACATCACAATACCGCATGAACTTAGCAATTTCAGCATAGGATTCAACGCCTACAACTACAGGAATCCCAAACGCATACCATTCAAGTATAAACTCGAAGGATACGATGACGAATGGCAACCGTCGCCCAACGACCGCCTGTCGGCTACCTATACCAATCTGTCACCGGGCACCTACACTTTCCGATTGCGCGCGGGCAATGAAAACGGTCAGTGGAGCACCGATGAACACAGCATCAGAATACGCATCCTTCCCCCATGGTATCTGTCGTGGCCGGCAATATGCCTCTACGTGCTACTGGCAGCTGCATTAGTCATCATGTTCATCAGAATCGTGCGCAAACGCGAACGCGTAAAGGCCTGGATTCAGCTCATGCAGAAGGAGAAAGAGAATCTCGAGGAGATAAACCGCACAAAGCTGCGCTTTTTCACCAATGTCACCCACGAGCTGTTAACCCCGCTCACTGTAATATCGGCAGCAATCAGCGAACTCCGCAACGGACACTGCGACGAGAAGGCCCTGTGCCGCACAGCCGACATAAATGTGTCGAAACTCGTAAGACTGCTTCAGCAGATTCTCGAATTCCGCAAAGTCGAAACCGACAACATAAAACTCCGAGTCAACTACGGCGACATAAGTCGATTTGTCACCAATACGGTAGAGGCTGTAAGACCGCTCACATTAAGAAAATCCATGAAAATGGAAGTCAATATGCCCCAACAACCGGTAATGGGATATTTCGATCCCGACAAACTCGACAAGATACTCTATAATCTCATATCCAACGCCTCAAAATATTCCGATGAAAACGGCGTCATCACCGTTGACGGAACATTGACTCACGACCTGCGGCAATTTATCATAAAGGTATCGGATACCGGCCGAGGCATTCCGAAATCCAAGCAAGCCAACCTCTTCAAGCGATTCTATGACGGTGATTACCGCGAACAAAACACTCAAGGGACCGGAATAGGGCTGTCGCTTACACGCGACCTTGTGGAGCTAAGCCACGGCACCATAACGGTGGAAAGCGAGGAGGGAAAAGGAACATGCTTCACTATTACAATACCCATCACCGCCGAAGCCTTCAGCGACGATGAAATAAGCGTGATGGATGTAAAAGCCGACGACACGCACGAGGCCGACATTAACGACTCTGTTGTCGATGATGATGATGACGACAATGACATCAATGAGCCCGAAGAAACGACACCCGATCCCGAATCCAAAGCCAAGATTCTTGTAATCGAGGACAATGAGGATCTGCTGCTCCTCATGCAACAGGTGCTTGAACGGAATTACGAGGTAATAACGGCCTCTGATGGAATGTCGGGGCTCGAAATGGCCTTCAACGACAGCCCCGACCTCATCATAACCGACCTCACGATGCCTGGAATCGACGGACTGGAAATGATACGCCGGCTACGTAACGACAGCCGCACCTCGCTACGGCCAATCGTCGTACTCTCAGCCAGACGACAGAATGAGGACCGCACTGAGTGTTACGAAGCCGGCGTCGATGTATATCTGCCTAAGCCCTTCGACCCCGCAATGCTCAAGGCATGCATCGCAACTCAGCTTAACTCCCACCGCCAAATGCTGCATGACAATGACGGACAATTGGTGATAAACATGAAGAAGTGTGACTTCCAGTCGGCCGACATGCAATTTCTCAATCTCGCCACTGAGGTTGTTGAACGAAATATCGACAAGACCGAGTTTGACATCCCAACATTTGCCCGTGAGGTAGGAATGTCACAGACACATCTATTCCGGAAACTGAAGGAACTTACCAACATGAGTCCGTCACACTTCATTCGCACAATACGCCTTCGCAACGCATGTCACATTCTCACCCGGCATCCCGACATAAGGGTTAGTGAGCTTGCCTTCATGGTAGGATTCAGCGATGCGCGTTACTTCAGCAAATGCTTCAAGAGCGAATTTGGCGTCACTCCCGGAGAGTATAAATCAACCGGAGCATAACACCTTGTACATAAGCAACATAGCCACATCAAAGACACACCTGCGGTCAATATGACACCATAAAATGGTCGATATTTACACTTGCGAAAGTGTTAAAGCCGATAAGTACACATTTATGGAGCATGTATGAACATAGGGAGAGGTCTACATGACATAACTTTGCGGCATCAAAGCAATCATCAACCATGATGACGGATTTGATGCCGCAACCATGTCACATTAACCTATTTTCCTATAAATTATTTATACATGAAGACAAAATCAATTTATTTATCACTATTGCTTGCTACAATACCCATCAGTCCCTGGTGTGGATTTGAGGCCTACGCGCAGGCTCCGGCAAGCAATGTAGTCAATGAAAAAGTTACTGTAACTGGTACTGTCGTTTTTGAGGACGATGAGCCGGTAATCGGTGCAAGTGTAATCGTCAAAGGTTCGGCAATCGGAGTGTCTACCGATTTTGACGGACATTTCACCATGAAGGATGTTCCTTCCAATGCCACATTGACAATCAGCTATGTGGGATGTGAAACTAAGGAAATCAAATTAAACGGAAAAACCGACCTCAACATCACGCTCAAGGCCAACTCGACCAGCCTTGACGAAGTTGTTGTGATAGGTTACGGCTCAATATCCAAGAAGGAGCTGACAAGTGCCGTGTCGCACGTGTCGAGCAAGGATATGCTGCAAATAGGCAACGGAAATCCGGCCATGCAGATTCAAGGTAAAGTTCCCGGACTTTCGGTAGAGAACTCAACCGCTTCCGACCCCAATTCGGGAGTAAGCATGCAGGTACGCGGCGTAACATCACGCAATGCCGGACTCGGACCGCTGGTGGTTATCGACGGAGTCCCCGGCGGTAGCCTTGACAACATCAACGAAAACGACATCGAGTCGATAGATGTGCTCAAGGATGGAGCCGCCTCGGCAATATACGGTACACGAGGCTCCAACGGCGTAGTGGTGATTACTACCAAGAAAGGAGCAAGTGACGGCGGCGTACACACCACCTATTCAGGATTCATCAACATCACTTCGCCACTGCATGAGCTGGAAGTTCTGTCGGCCGACGAATTCCGCAAATATGACCGAGGTGACGACTACGGTGCAAATACCGACTGGTTCAAGGAGATTACAAAGACCGGTGTGTCACACAGCCACACCCTATCCATTTCAGGAGGCACATCACGCACCAATTACCGTGCGACAGTCGACTACAAGGACACCGACGGTATCGACCTGCGTGCCAACAAGCGTCAGCTCGGAGCGCGCATGACACTCAACCACACCGGCAAAGACGACCTCTATAAAATAACGCTGAATATGGCTCCGCGAAATGTAAAATACAAAAACTCAGACTATGACGCATTCCGCGAGGCTATCATGATAAATCCCACCATTCCGGTGATGGACAGCAATAACCCCGGAAAATATACCTACATCACGGCTTATGCAACAAACAACCCGGTTGAACGACTCAATATTGAGCAAAACGAGGGCGAACGCACCTTCCTGAACTGGGACGGAACGTTCAAGCTCAATCTGTTCCCGGCACTATGCAAGGACGATCGTCATTCACTGAGCACACAGATAACCCTTGCACAGCAGATTATACAGAATGACTATTCATGGTATCGTCCGTCGACATCGACAGTAGCCGAAGAGTCAGGATTTGACGGAGAAGCCAAGCGCTCCTACGACAAAAACAAGCAGGAGTCACTTGAATGGCTCGTAAACTACGGCTTCCGTAACGACAAGCACAATGCCACCCTAATGGCCGGATACTCCTATCAGTATTTCGTAAACGATGGCCTGAGCGGCGAAAACAAGGACTTCGCCTCTGACCTGCTCGGAGCCGACAATCTCGGAGCCGGTGCCTACATGGGCGCTACAGCAGGACGCAAGGGAATGGGCTCCTACCGAAACGACTCAAAACTGATAGCCTTCTTCGGTCGCCTATCCTACAGCTTCCTCGACCGTTACTTCCTCACAGCATCGCTCCGTCATGAAGGTTCATCGAAGTTCGGAGCCAACAACAAGTGGGGTAACTTCCCCGCCGTGTCGGCCGGATGGCGCATAAGCCAAGAGCGTTTCATGCGTGACATAACCTGGATCAATGACCTGAAGATAAGAGGCGACTACGGCGAAACCGGCAACCAGGACTTCGCAAGCTACCAGTCGCTCGCCACTATGGCATCCTATGACCTGATCCTTTACAAAGGCAGCTACATCCAGGGCTGGGGTATAAACACCAACCCCAATGTCGACCTGAAGTGGGAAAAGGGAAAAAACTGGAATGTGGGCATCGACTTCAGCCTGTTCAATTACTCACTTGAAGGTTCGATCAACTACTACAACCGCAAGCAGAGCGACCTTCTGGGCTCCTACAGCGTACCCGTTCCACCGAATGTAATCGCCAACTCCTATGTCAACGTGGGAACGATGAAAAACACCGGCGTGGAGATTGACTTACGCTGGAATGCCGTAAGTTCAAAGGATTTCGACTATACTCTCGGTTTCATCGGTTCGACATCCGACAACAAGTTCGTGTCGTTCTCCAATCAGATGTACGAAGGACAAAAGTTCTATTGGATGGACGGATTCCCCACCTATCCCGGCAATCCCGGATCAGTACAGCGCATCGAAGAGGGCGAACGTGTGGGTAATTTCTACACATTCCGCTATGCGGGAGTCGACGACAACGGCAATTGGCTTATATATAACAAGGACGGCGAGAAAATACCCGTGGCACAGGGCAACGACAATGACAAGTGTGTCGTAGGCAACGGTCTTCCCAAGTTCACCGCATCGCTCACCAACAGCTTCCGTTATCGCAACTTCGACCTCACGCTCTATTTCCGCGGAGCATTCGGATACCAGATTTATGACGCACAGGACCTCTACTACGGCGTGATGGGAGCGGCTCCCGGCACCAATGTACTGAAATCGGCCTACGCCGAAAATGCCCATGTCACCGAAGGCAAGAACGTACACAGCAGCTACTTCGTGCATGACGGCGATTTCGTAAAGCTTGATGTGGCCACACTTGGCTACACATGGAACATAAACAAGTACATAAGCCGCATACGCTTCTACATGACCGGACGCAACCTCTTCACAATACGCAGCTACAACCGCGGACTTGACCCCGACTCTTATTGTGTCAACGGCCTGCAGCCTGGTATTCCCTACAGCAAGACAGGTTACTACCCATCATCGCGTCAATATCTTTTCGGAGTGCAAATCGACTTTTAATTTTAACAACCCACATCAGCATGAAAACGCTTAAACTACGAAATATAATCGCAACTACAGTGTTGCTTGCATCGGTCGGCTGTACCGACCTTGATGAAAAGACCTACGACATCATCCCGCAGGAAGGATTTTACAAGACGAGGGAGAATGTCATACAAGGATTTCTGCGCCCGTTTGGTCACGCCTACTGGCTCAACACCCAGGGGCTCTATTGGTTTGGTGAGCTTTCGGCCGACCACTACATGACAGTGCAACGCGAAGAGCACTGGTATAACGGCGGCGAATTCTGTCGCTATCACTACCACACATGGACTATCGACGACTGGTTTATACGCAGTACATGGGATGACACTTATCGTGGCATCGGACTTTGTAACTCAAGTATATCCGACCTAAGCCGCATCGACGGCGAACAACTCGGCGTGAACAAGCAGGAGATTGATGATTTCATTGCCCAAAGCCGCGTGTTGCGCGCCTGGATGTATATGACAATCTTTGATCTCTTCCACAACATCCCCGTCGTTACCGACTACCCCGTGTCGGAACTTCCCGCACAATCCACACCCAAGGAAACATTCACATTCCTTGAAACCGAGTTGCTCGAAGCGCTCCCCAAATTGAATGTCAAGGAGGGAACCAACGGAAACGGCACAAACCAGGGCTTGTGGACCAAGGGCGCATGCGCCGCTCTGCTTGCCCGCCTTTACATGAATGCAAGTTGGTGGATAGGCGAAAACATGGAGGACAAGGCTGCCGAATATTGCGAAGCCATTCTAAGAGGCGACTATGGATTCTATGAGCCCGACTCACGATGGGATGCTCCATTTGACTGGGACAATGTCAACTCCAATGAAGTGCTTTACGGATTCCCGTCGTCATTCGGCGGCATGCACTGGGTCTACGGTACCGAGATGTTCTGGCAGGTGGCACCCTTCCTGTCGCCCAAATATTTCGGATTCACCGACTGGGGAAACTGCAATCCCAAGTATGCGCTTCAACCGGGACTCGACCTTGACGGAAATGAGTACACATTTGATCTTGGCAAGCCAGTGCGCAAATTCATGAACTATCCCGACGATGTGCGTCTGAAGAAATATAAGAATCTCGGAAACAGCAAGCGTGAAGGCCTGTTCCTTTACGGATACCTGCCCTACGAGGAAAACGGAGAAATCAAGAACGTGACATCGGACAACGGTGCCTATGAACTCTACATCCGTGATCAGGTGGGTGTGTTCCGTGACACCGACCCCTCAAGCCCGTCGCCTAATCCGTCAAACGGTGCCGTGACAACCGAGTCAAAGATGACCACCGGCGACCAGAATTCAGGATGGTGCGTGATTAAATACCCCTTCTACCCGTCAGACGACCCCAACAAGATTGAATCGGACTACGCCATGCTGCGACTTCCCGAGGTAATATATTACCTCGCCGAGATACGCTTCAACCAAGGCAACAAGGCCGAGGCCGAACGACTGCTCAACACAGTGAGAAAGCGCAACTATCCCGAAGGTTCGCCAAGCCTCTATCCCGAAGATGGAAGCGTGCTTACCAAGCAGGAACTGCTCGATGAATGGGGCCGCGAGTTCCTTGCCGAAGGTTTGCGCCGCCAGACCCTATGTCGATTCGGAGTCTACAACACCGGACGCTGGTGGGACAAGGAGCCCGATGCCGACGACCACACAATGTGGCTGCCTCTGTCGCGCACAACGCTCAACACCAATCCCAACTTGAAGCAGAATCCCGGATATCCCAGCATTTAAGCAACGACATAAATACTTTTTTCAGTAAAATAATTGATTTTTTAGGTTAAGAAGGGAGCGCCTTGACGCCTGCCGCATCAAGGCGCTTCATTCACTATCCTTAATGTCAAAACACTATTAATCTCAATAATGAACAAGTACTTATTTGCATTGATACTGCCCGCAATCACTGCCTTTGCAGCCGGTGCGCAGACATTTGAGCACATCATGACCACCGACTCATTGCGCTGGCATAAAGAGGGTAACGTTAAAATATCAGCCTCGCCTGTCGCCGACGCGATAGATGCCGATGTCGAAAGCCCCATAGTGACATTCAAGAAATGGGGCACGACATTCAACGAGCAGGACTGGAAAGCGCTGTGCATGCTGTCGCGCAACGAGCAGGATGAGATTCTTCACAACGCGTTTTCTCCCGACGGACAGCTTAAGCTGAACATGGGCCGAATATCGATGAACGCCAACGACTATGCTCTGTCATGGTTCTCATGCAGCGATGTTCAAGGCGACTTTGATCTGAAATATTTCAACATCGAAAGGGACAAGCTCACTATCATCCCCTATATCCGCGCCGCTCAGAAGTACAATCCCGACATGACATTCTGGATGTCGCCCTGGAGCCCTCCGGCATGGATGAAAATCAACAACCACTATGCGGTGCAAAGCAGCAAGTTCAGCGACATGGCCCCCAAGCTTGACCGTCTGTTGTACTGTGACGACGACCGCTCCGACAATGAGCAGGTCAATCCCGACAAGAATCTGTTTCCCCGCCGTCTGGCAGTGCAGGACTACATGATTCAAAGCCCGCGTTACCTTCAGTGCTACGCCGACATGTTCTGCCGGTTCATCGATCTTTATGCCGAGCAGGACATAAACATCGGCATGATAATGTACCAGAACGAAGCCTACAGCTATACCCCCTACCCCGGATGTCCCTGGACTTCCGAAGGCATACTGCGCTTTAACATGGAGTATCTCGCTCCCACCCTGCGCGACAAGCATCCCGAAGTCGACCTCTATCTCGGCACGTTCAACACCAACCGTTATGACCACGTGAAAGGGTTGCTCGAAGATCCGCGAATGACCTCCAACATCAAGGGCGTAGGCTTCCAATGGGAAGGCGGTCAAATTTTGCCGCGTATACGTAAGGAATATCCTGACTACACTTACGTGTCGAGCGAGAGCGAATGTGGCTGGGGAAGCTTCGACTGGCCCGCAGCCGAGCACACATTCCACCTGATAAATCACTATCTTGGCAACGGTTGCTCGGAATACAACAACTGGAACCTTATATTATGCGACCAAGGAGAAAGCGCATGGGGATGGCGTCAGAATGCATTGATTAGGGTAAACTCGGCCAACCGCACATTTGAATATGCACCCGAGTACTACTCTTACCGCCATTACAGCAGTTTCATAGGCAATGGAGCCAAGATACTCACAACCAAAGCATCGGGGGATGAGAAAACGCCTATACTCATAGCCTTGACTCCCGACAACAAATATGTCGTAGTGGCCGGAAACTTCAGCGACAAGCCCTGCAGTGTAAGCGTGAAACTCAACAAGAAATATCTGAATGTCACACTGAATCCTCATTCCATGAACACATTCATCCAAAAGTAACAGTCTGATATTATTGGTAATAAAATGGACTAGGCCGGCAACAGCCTCGTCCATTTTACGTTTGCACAGCCTAATAAAAATTAGGTGATAAACGGGAAAAATAAGTATATTTGCAAATCACATTACCTCAATTTATTCGATATGGCCAACTATTTTGAAAAAAAGGAAGCACATCGCAGAGAGCTTGAAAAGTATTATAACGAAAAGCCCAATTTGCGATTGAAATATGCTGCAATCGCATCAATCGCCATCGCCATAATACTACTTTTGATAAATGCCTTCGGGTTGGTCGGCACATCAACCACCGTGCTGCTGCTCCTGCGAGGCTGCGCCGGGCTGTTTGCAATAATCTTTGTCGTCCTCGTCACCATCCTCGTCTACCATGTAAACGCCGCCTACCTCAACGACAAACAATCCTCGCGATAACTACCCTCTCCTGATGGTGGTATCACCACGTCAGCGCAAAAGCTGCATAGCAGCTCAATAACGTCAGGCCCGCGCATCATTCACGACATACCCACAAAATAGCATCCCCAGTAGCGGATGGCAGCAAAAAAATAGAAGGTGGGCGCTTAAGCGTCCACCTTCTAAGGAAAAATTTTATAGTCGTGAAAGTTAGTCAGTCACTACTTGCGTGAATTAGCCAACGTGAGGACCTGCGGCAACGAGTTCCTTACCGGCAGGATTGTTGGTGTACTTCTTGAAGTTCTTGATGAAGCGCTCGGCAAGGTCCTTAGCCTTAACGTTCCACTCTTCGGGGTTGGCGTAGGTGTCGCGAGGATCGAGGATCTTGGGATCTACACCGGGGAGTTCGGTAGGAATCTCGAAGTCGAAGATGGGGAGCTGCTTGGTGGGAGCCTTAAGGATAGCACCGTCAAGGATAGCGTCGATTATACCGCGGGTATCACGGATAGAGATACGCTTGCCTGAACCGTTCCAGCCGGTGTTTACGAGGTAAGCCTTGGCGCCGCTCTTCTGCATGCGCTTAACGAGTTCTTCAGCATACTTGGTGGGATGCAATTCAAGGAATGCCTGGCCGAAGCAAGCCGAGAAAGTAGGAGTAGGCTCGGTGATACCGCGCTCAGTACCTGCAAGCTTTGCAGTGAAGCCTGAGAGGAAGTAGTACTTAGTCTGCTCGGGAGTAAGGATTGAAACGGGAGGAAGCACACCGAATGCATCAGCCGAGAGGAAGATTACATTCTTGGCAGCGGGGCCGGCCGAAACGGGCTCAACGATGCTCTTGATGTGGTTGATAGGATAAGATACACGAGTGTTCTCGGTTACGCTCTTGTCCTTGAAGTCGATCTTGCCTTCAGCGTCAACGGTAACGTTCTCAAGAAGAGCGTCACGAGTGATGGCGTTGTAGATGTCGGGCTCGCTCTCCTTGTCGAGGTTGATAACCTTGGCGTAGCAGCCGCCCTCGAAGTTGAAGACACCGTTGTCGTCCCATCCGTGCTCGTCGTCACCGATAAGCAGACGCTTGGGGTCGGTTGAAAGGGTGGTCTTACCTGTTCCCGAGAGGCCGAAGAAGATAGCTGTGTTCTCGCCGTTCTTGTCGGTGTTGGCCGAGCAGTGCATTGAAGCGATGCCTTCGAGAGGAAGGAAGTAGTTCATCATCGAGAACATACCCTTCTTCATTTCACCGCCGTACCAGGTGTTGATGATAACCTGCTCGCGAGAAGTGATGTTGAACACAACTGCGGTTTCGGAGTTGAGGCCGAGTTCCTTGTAGTTTTCAACCTTAGCCTTTGATGCGTTGTAAACAACGAAGTCGGGCTTGAAGTTAGCGAGTTCCTCTTCTGAAGGAGCTATAAACATGTTGGTTACGAAGTGAGCCTGCCATGCAACTTCCATGATGAAGCGCACTGCCATGCGGGTGTCCTTGTTGGCACCGCAGAAGCGGTCAACTACGTAAAGTTTCTTATTTGAAAGTTCCTTGATAGCGATTTCCTTAACGGCATCCCAAGTCTTTTCGGTAACAGGCTTGTTGTCGTTGGGATATTCCTCGGTTGTCCACCATACATTGTCCTTTGAATTGTCGTCAAGAACGATGAACTTATCCTTGGGTGAACGTCCGGTATAGACGCCTGTCATTACGTTAACGGCGCCGAGTTCAGTAACTACGCCCTTTTCAAAGCCCTCAAGCGTAGGGCAGGTTTCTTCCTTAAAGAGCTGCTCATAGGTGGGATTGTGTACAATCTCTGTGGTACCGGTGATACCGTACTGAGTTAAATCAATTTTGCTCATTTTGTAGACTTTATTTAATTGAGTTTATTAGATGTATATACTTAGTTATGGGCTATGTACTCTAAATCGCCTACAAAGATAGTCACTTTTTTGATAACGGTGACAATTAAATAAAGAAATTTTTCCGTATTACATTTTTTTAATGCTTCCCTCCCGGTTACAAGCGCATATTAAGGTATTTTTCAACGGCGGCGGCGCACCGAACGCTTCGCTCCGCTGTCGGCCGACGACTTGGGCTTCTTGGGAGCCTTCACCTTGGCCGGTTTGCGCGAATGTGACGCCGGCTTGGCCTCCTTGCGGTACTCGCCCACCGCAGCCGAATCGGCCGACTCTCCGCCGCCACGTGCCTGCACCTCCTCGCGAGTGGGCACCCACATCATGTCGTCAAACGTTTCAAGCCGGTGCTGGATGCTGTCCTGGGCGCGACGGCGGTCGTCGGGGTCGGGATACATCTGCATCATCGACAGGTTGCGCAGATTGCGCGTTTTGTAGATTTCGCCGTCGTAGAGCGACAGGGCGAAGAAGTCGTCGTAGGTGTAACGCGACGCATTGTTGTCGTCGTCGACAAATGTCGTTGTCGACAGCAGATAGGGGCGCAGGTCATCCATCTTGACCCAGAACATGGGATAGCGCACATCCTCGCCGCCGAAGTCGCCGGCGCGGTGAAGCACCGGACACAACGCCTGCACCGTCGTTGTCATGCGCGTCGTGGAGCGGTCGAGCTCCCATCGCTCTATTATGTAGTAGCTCAGCACCTCGTTGCAGGGCACATCGCTCTCTTCGACCACATAACGGCGACGCGCTCCGCTTCCAGCATCGGTGTAGGGCACGTGGAAACGCTCAAGCACATCGACAGGGTTGACCCGATACTGCTCGGTAAACATCTCACGCCCGTCGAGATACTCGTAGGCCGTAAGCTCGCCCGACGCAAAGCGGTTCATGATGATGCGGAACAGGTTCTCCTGTCCGTCGACCACCTCCTGCGGATAGTAGAGCGACGCATTAGGCACCTTGGCGAGGTCGAGCGAACGATACACCACCTTCATCCACTGCGCGTCATCGTCGGGCACGCGTGAGTCGGCGGCCTGTCGCATCTGCATGCGGTCGCTTACCTGTGCCTGCGCGGCGGGGCTCTTGTCGTCGCCCCCTACGCGCCTCACGCCCGAGGAGGTCGATGCATTCTGAGCCGACAAAGCACCGGCGGCAGCGACCATGCTCAGTGCCAGCGCATAGCGATATATCGAAGTCATGACATTCATAATTTATTTTCTCCTGATTATTCTAATTTACAATAACTTCCATGGGCGAGATGTCACGCTCCACGCCGTCGGGACCTACGGCGCGTACACGCGAGATGAAGAATCGCTTACCGCGCGATAAGCGCTTGAACGCCTCGCGCTGTCGCGACGAGAACCGGGGGCCGTCCGACAGTTCGGGCATCGCATTCCCCATCGAGTCGAAAAAGAGCGTTTCAAAACCAAGAACCCGGTAATTGACATCGAGCAGATTGTCGTCGATTGCCGCCTCAACTCCCTGAGCCTGCATGAGCTGCGACTTGGCAATGGGCTTGGAGCCGCGATAGCGCACCTTGTTGCCCGCCTGATCGGTGATTGTGATATAGGGCGCGGGGTCGGGCAGACGGCGCACCATGAAGCCGGTCGAGGCCACCTGTCGGCGGCTACCGTCGATGTCGGCGGTCACCGTCACCACCGCTTGTTCGCCTATGCGGTCGGGACGCGCAATCCATTCGTCGCCGCGGCGAGAGAGGGAGCCGTTGGTCATCGTTGCGCTCACCGACGACTGAGGCACTCCGGGCACCGAGATTCCAAGCGGATTGTCGATTCCGGCATACAGCACATTCATCATCTTGGCCGACACCGTAGCGCCGGGCTCGATTACATTGTAGGACGACTCAAAGTCGTGACGCGTAACAGTGCCGTCGTGGTGCGGCAGCTCGATGTAGCCCGAGTAGCTGAACGCTCCTGTGGCCGAAGCGTCGATTTCAAGCACTCCGCGGTCGTTGTCGAGGCGGCGACCGTCGATATAGACCCTCGGGCGCTGTGTCGTGTCGACTGCGGCAAGCACAATGTCGGCCCGGTAGCTCGCTCCGCGCATCACGTTGCGCGACGACGGTATCACAAAGGCTCTCAGCTCGTTGACCCTCACATCACCGGCATCGACATTGGCGAGCAGTGCGACAAGCACCTCACCCTCGGCATAGAGCAGGTCGTTCTGCAGCTTGGTGAGCATGGTCACCGAAGCCACGGCCGGTTTCGACAGGAACAGGGCCTCCTCCCAGGGTCGCTTGGCGAGTGCGCCGTCACGCAGCATGGGGTCGGTCGACAGTGCACGTTGCAGGTTGTCGCGCTTCACCGAGTCGGGCACAAGCGCCGTCACCTGCTCGCGATAACGCTCGATGGCCTTGCGCAGCTCTTTGCCGCGGGCATCAGGCGCCGTCACCATCACCACCGACGAGGCCTCGCGGTTTTCGGGGTGACGCAGATTGCCCGGGTCGGCATCCTCTCCGTCGGCCTCCACCGCAATGGCGAGTTTCAGCGTGTCGATGAGCGCATATAAGCTGCCGGTCATCGAGTGAATCTCCACAGCCTTGTCGCGCCATGCTCCTCCCTTCTCGGGATTCTGCGACGCTACAGCCTCAAGCCGGTCGAGAAGCACGGCGTTGCGCGACTCCACATTCGCATTGGAGCGCGACAACCCCTCATCGACCTGACCGAAGCCGTCGAGCACATCGCTCGACACGCTCAAGGCAAGCATGGCCGTCAGGACGATATACATCAGGTTTATCATCTTCTGACGCGGCGACAGATTGCGTGTATTGTTACTTCCCATCGTAAGTCTTTATCGGTTGGACGACACGGCCGACAACGGATTGGCGGTCATGGCCGTAAGCATCTTTTCGTATATCGCGTTGAGCTGCTGCATGTGCTCGGTCATCTTCTCGGCCTCCTCGCGGTAGCGGCGGGTCATCTCCGACGAATGTTCATACATGTCACGCACATCGTTCATGCCACGGTTGACGCGGTCGATCGTTTCAAGCTGCGACCCGGCATTCTTCAGTTGCAGCTCGTAGATGGCGTTGAGCCCGGCGATATTGCGGGTGAGGCTGCGCATCTGCTCAAGGTAGTCGGCCGACACGCGGCTTATCTCCTCGCTGTCGCTTCCCGCCGCCTTATACTGCTCCATGAGCGTGGCCGACACCCCGGCGAGTGCGTCGGCGGCCTCGGCTATGCGTGCCACATGGTCATTAACATCGCCCGATGCCTGGCGGGGTGCCGCCGGAGCCACGGCAAGACCCGATGCTCCGGTCATGACCGGGCGGTCGGCGTCACGATGCGAATCGAGCACGGGAAACACATCCTCCCACCGGTATTCACGCGGCGGACGGTCGAAAGCCGTCAGGATGAACATTATCACCTCGGTGCCCATGCCCACGGTGAGAAGAAGGTCGCCGCCGGGCAGGTCGAGAATCTTGAAAAGCGCACCCCATATTACGATGGCGGCGCCTATCGAATAGGCGAAATTGAAAAAGCTCTGTCCGCGGTCGCTTGACAGAAAACGCTCTACGCGGTTACGGTATCTCTTGATTTTTCCCATTGTCACAGTTGTCTATTGACGGTTATTTGTTGCGCCCCTTGGCAAATCCGATGCGTGTGCGCACGTTACGGAATCCTATGTAGCTGCGCTGCTCGTTCTGGTACTCCCACATGCGCAGGTCGCTGCGCACGTTGTGCTGCACATCCTTCCACGAGCCGCCGCGCACTATCTTGCGCTTCATGCGGTAGGGGTCGTCCACGGCGGCGTCATATCGGTATTCAGGATTTACATCGCTCGTGAGGCGGCTCACGCTCTCATTGTAGGCGGTAGAGGTCCACTCGCTCACGTTTCCGGCCATGTCGTATAGGCCGAAGTCGTTGGGCGCGTAGGTTCCCACCTTGGAGGTTATTATGTGGCCGTCGCGCGTGTAGTTGCCTTCGCCGGGCTTGAAGTTGGCATAGAAGCACCCCTTGTCCTCGCTCATCGGCAGGTCACCGTCCCAGGGATATTTGTTTTCACTCTTTCCGGCTCGGGCCGCATACTCCCACTCGGCCTCGGTGGGCAGTCGGTAAGGCTCGATGTGGATGCCCTCCTTGCCGAGCGACTTGCGCAGGAAGTCGGTGCGCCAGTTGCTGAATGCCATAGCCTGCTCCCAGCTCACGCCCACCACGGGATAGTCGCTGTAACCGCCGTGGGAGAAGTAGAGTCGCACGTAGGGCTCGTTAAACGAGTTGTCGAAGTCGTTGATCCACGCGGTGGTGTCGGGGTAGACATTTACTATATAGGTGTTCACGAAGTCGTATTCGCCGGTCAATGCACGGGTTATGGTTTCGCGCACAATCTCGCCGTCGTCGTTTATGTAGGCCGTGTCCTTCGATATCACCGGGTCGCGCGTGGGCACCGGCTTGTCGGTGTTGTATTCGCGCCGTGCCGGGTTCAGGCGGTTCTTTCGCTTGGCCGCCTCGGTGTAGTTGTACACCTCGTAACGGTAGGTGAGCTGCTCGGGATCAAGCTCATGCACACCCGTCACCGGATTCACGCGGTACATGCTCTCGATGGCACGCTGCTCGTCCTCGTCGGCGTTACGCCACGGAATGGGCTTGCTCCAGTTGAGATAGGGCCCCACGGGATTGCCGTCACGGTCCTCCTCGATGCGAAACTCGTCGTTGCCGCCATAGGCCGGGTCGGCAAGTCGCTCGCGGATTATGGAGTCACGCACCCAGTAGACAAACTGCTTGTACTTGGCATTGGTGATTTCGGTTTCATCCATCCAGAATCCGTCGACCGACACTCCGCGGGCGTCGGCTCGCAGGTTCCATGCGCTGTCGGCTTCGGCCGGACCTGCCATTATCGACCCTCGGTCGACAAGCACCATGCCGTAGGGCGTAGGTTCGCTCCACGACACGCCGCCCACGCCGGTAACCTCGCCGCCGGAGTTTCCATGCCCTCCCACGGCACATGACACCGCCATGGCCGAGGCCATTATAATGATTGATAATCTTGTCGATACTCCTTTCATATTGTGATGATTACATTATGCGTATGCTTTTATGCCCGTATCGGTTGCGCGGCCCGAAGTCAAGCTTTACCTTGTAGCCGCCCCACACCTCGTGGCTGCCTCGCCCCCGGCGTGACACATCGGCCACGACACGGTCGTAACTGTAGCCGATGAAGATGTTGCTGAACTCGGCTCCGAGCAGCAGTGCCACGGCATCGTCGTGACGCCACGCCACACCGGCCCACAGGAAGCGATTGTAACGCACGCGGGCCGTCAGCTGGCCCGTCACGCGGTCGCGGTCGGCTCTCAGAAGCATTGACGGCTGTATCTCAAATAACGTGTTTTTTATGGGAATATTGCCGCCGACCATCAAATAAAACTTGCGTCCGGCATTAAACGCGACGGCGTTGTCACCGTCGCCGTCGACATCGAGAGTGACCTGCGACCGGTTGAGATGCGTCACCGACACTCCCGCCCAAAAGTGACGCGAGTTATAGAACGCTCCAAGCGACAGATCCACAGCCGAATGTCGTTGGTCTTCAATCGGGATGTCACCGGCCTCGTCGCTTGCAGCGTCACTTTCGGGGAGCTCCCTCTCCGACCATCGGAACTCGTTGTCGATGATGCCGGCCTGAACCGCAAGCGTGACACTCGAGCTTCGTCCGGTCGTTATCTTGTAGCCGCACTGAAGTCCGGCGGTGATGTTGCGGTAAAGCCCTATGCTTTCACGCTGCGCCACCACTCCCGCCGCAAGCTTGTTGCCGAGGAGGGGAAGAGGCATGTCGCCTGTGAGCATAAACGACTTGGGAGCCGGGTCGGCGCCTATACGGTCCCAACGGCCGCCGACTCTCACGCGCAGATAGTCGCTCGTGCCTATGGCGGCGGCATTGTAGTAGTTGAGTGCTTCGACATAATTGGTCATCATCATGTCGACCTGCGCGTCGACGGTGACGGCAAGCGATGCGACCGTAACGGCAATCAGCGACAATATGCGGTTAATCCTTGCCATGCGTCACTCAAAGTAAAAGGTTAGTACAACCATGCGCGTAGCCGCCTTGGCAAGCGACTGCGTGAACTTGTAACGGTCAGGGTCGTCGGCAAGATCGGGACGGTCGTGACGCAGCATGTCGGTAAGCCCGAAACAGAACTTCAGCTCGGGACACAACTTGAAATATGGGAGATAGATGTCACACCCCAGCCCCAACGACACAAGAACATCGGCACTATTGAGTTGCAACAGGTCGCGGGCATGTCGCTTCGACACATCAAATGCGCCCATTACGCCGCCCACAAGATAGGGACGCACGTTGCGGTAGCGCAACGACGCATACTTAAAGTCGACAGGCAGCACCACCTGATTGCTCTTGATGTCCTGACGCTCAACTGCTCCGCTCTCGTGGTCGCGCATCACCAGGCTACGGTTGCCGAAATAGATGCCCGGCGACACCCTGAGGCTGAACCACTCGTTGAGCCGGAAATCTACAAGTCCGCCCACGCAGAATCCCGGCGAGAAGTCGGGCTGCTCGACAAACCATGACTCGCCGTCGGGCGTGACATATCCGTTATGCGTCAGCTGGAGATCCTGGGTGTGCAGCCCCACACTGAATCCGAGATGCCACGGCCTCAGGTCGGTATAGGGACGGTTCATCACGCGGTTGTTGCGCTGCGCACAAGCGTGACATCCCACCCCGGCTATCAGGATGAGGACGACAACGAAACGTGACAATATGACGCGACCCGCACTCATTACAAAATGTAAACGAATGCAGGTCGCGGCTTATTGTATCGACCGTTACATCATTTAGCGGGTCGGGGTATGCGCTTAACCGCCCTCGACACCTTTACGGGCATCTTCACCCAGAGGCATCCCGGAATCAAACGCCAGAAGAACACCCCTATGGCCCACCGCCAGTCGACGACGGCTATGCGTATCTTGCGCTCTATCGCATCGACAACGAGCGGAGCAACATGGTCGAGCGACATGCTCACCGGATATTTGCGCTCCTTGTCGAGAAGCGGGGTGCGCACCCATCCCGGGCGTATGTCGACAAATGATATTCCGGCGCGCTTGTTGTTGGAGAGCTGTTCAAGCGCCTCAAGATAGTTCCATTGGAAACGCTTCGATGCCGAGTAGGCGGCCATCCGCCCTATGCCCTTTACTCCGGCTACCGATGTCACGGCGGCGATGGTGCCCTTGATTCTCGTGAGGCAGAAGTAGTGATAGGCGGTGTCGACCATCCTCACGAAGCCCGTTGTGTTGGTTTCGGTCACGGCCACCTCCTTGTCAAGATCAAGGCTGGGATTCTCGCTGAATATGCCGGCCACATGGAAGTAGACATCCATGCCTCCAAGCCGCCTTATAAGTTCAGTCAGCTTGTGGGGAGCGTCACTTCGGGTTACATCGATAACCTCATACTCTACCTGAGTGGGAAACATCTCCTTCAAAGCCCTCAACGGGCCCTCATTGCGTGCAGCCACGCCCACATGCCATCCGGTTAAAGCAAATATCTCGGCTGTGCGGAGGCCTATCCCCGACGAGGCCCCCATGATAACAATTCGTTTCATCATCCTGAAAATCTTGGTTACTATGATGTAACGCAGCCGGGCCGTCCATTGTTTGCGTCACAGCTCATCGTAGCCACAAATATATGTCACAGCAGAAGCTCGTAGTCGCTGTCGTCGAGGAATTGTCCGAACTTATATCCCACTTCGCGGAAATGCGACGCCTCGTAGAAGCCAAAGGACTTAACCATGCGCTCACTCGCCTCGTTGCCGGTGGTGATGCACGCTATCAGGGCATGGAATCCGCGCTTGCGGCAGTCGTCGATAAGACACTCCATCAGCTTGCGGCCGATGCCGCGCCCGGTCATTCCGTCGAGCACGTAGGCCGATGCCTCAAGGGTGTTGTGATAGGCTCCGCGTCCTTTCCACTCATGAGCGTAGGCATAGCCCACCACACGCCCCTCGTCCTCGCACACATAGTAGGGATAGCGCGAAGCGATTGCCTCGATGCGGTTGCGCGTCATCTCCTCGGTGGCTATGACCGTATCGAAAGTCACGGTCGAAGTCCTTACATAGTGATTGTATATCTCGGCAATTTCCTTTGCGTCGTCGGTGCGCACTTCTCTTATCTTCATAAACATCCACATTGTTTTATTCGGCAAAGTTAAGCATTACTCCACATCCCCACAAATCGGCAACGAAACATGGATTGCGATTTCCACATTTTTGCCGATGTAACGCGGTTATGTGGGGGATTATTCGTAACTTAGCGCGTTATTTTGAGTAAATGTGCGCCTACGGGCCACTCTACGACTCTACAACTATAAACTACAACAATGAAGGACAACCGAAAGATAAAAGTGGGAATAACCCAAGGCGATATAAACGGAATTGGCTACGAGGTGATACTCAAGGCCCTCGACGATCCACGCTTTGTGGAACTTTGCACCCCCGTAATTTACGGTTCGGCAAAGATAGCCGCATATTACCGCAAAGGGCTCGACATAGCCCCCGTAAACCTGGTTCAGGTTCCGTCGGCCGACGATGCGCGCGACGGCGATGTAAACATAATAAACGTTGTGCCCGAGGACACCAAGATTGAACCCGGAGTGGCATCAAAGACAGCCGGACAGGCCGCTTTCGCGTCGCTTGAGAGTGCCGTAGCCGACCTCCGCTCGGGAAGCATCGATGTGCTCGTGACTGCGCCCATCAACAAGGACACGATACAGAGCGAAACATTCACCTTCCCCGGCCACACCGAATACCTCGAAGCCTCGATAGGCGACGGCGACAAGAGCCTCATGGTGCTTTGCTCCGACGACATCCGCGTGGCCCTCGTGACAGCCCACATGCCGCTGGCCAAGGTGCCATCGGCCATAACCAAGGAGGCGATACTCGAGAAGCTGCGCATATTCAACCGCTCGCTGCAGCGTGACTTCGCCATCGACTGCCCCCGCATAGCGGTGCTCTCGCTAAATCCCCATGCCGGCGAGAACGGACTGCTCGGCACCGAGGAGCGTGATGTAATAATACCGGCAATCGAAGAGGCCGGCGACGAGAAGATACTCGCCTTCGGGCCCTACGCTTCCGACGGATTCTTCGGCTCGGAAGCCTACGAGAAGTTTGACGGCATCCTTGCCATGTACCACGACCAGGGACTCACACCGTTCAAGGCGCTCGCCATGGATCAGGGCGTAAACTACACCGCCGGCCTTCCCTACGTGCGCACCTCGCCCGACCACGGGACTGGATTTGACATTGCCGGCAAGGACATGGCATCGGCCGAGTCGATGCGCAGCGCAATATACATGGCCATCGACATCTACCGCAACCGCCTGCGCTACGACCGCGCCTACCGCAATCCGCTGCGCAAGCAGTACTTCGACAAGAGCAAGGACAACGTTGTGCTTGACCTCACCAAGGACGACAGCGAAAACGACTAATCAACCCACAAAACAAGATAAAATGAACTACGCCATAATAGCCGCCGGCGAAGGCAGCCGCCTCGCTCAGGAGGGTGTAGAGCGCCCGAAGCCGCTCGTAGAGCTCAACGGCACCCCCATGATAAAACGACTCATCGACATAATGCTCGACTGCAACGCCGAGTCGCTGTCGATTATCGTCAACGAGCAGATGACCGAGGTGCGCCGATACATCGAAAGCCTCACCCTGCCCGTGCCGCTCTACCTCACCGTGAAGTCGACACCCAGTTCGATGCACTCCTTCTGGGAAGTGAGCCGCAAGTTCCCCGCCATAGGAAAATTCGTGCTGACGACAGTCGACACCATATTCCACGAAAAGGACTTCCGCCAATATGTCAACGCCTTCGAGCATGACGACAGCGCCGACGGATACATGGCCGTTACATCGTTTATCGACGACGAGAAGCCGCTCTACATCGATGTCGACAACGACATGTTCATAACGGCGTTCCGCGACAACCCATGGGACGGAGTGAAGTACATCTCAGGCGGAATATACGGCCTCACAGCCCCCGCGCTCGACATTCTCGACGACTGCATGAAGCGCGGAGTGAGCCGCATGCGCAACTACCAGCGCGCACTCGTGGAGGGCGGGCTGCGACTTAAGGCCTATCCCTTCAGCAAGATAGTCGATGTCGACCATGCCGGCGACATTGCCACTGCCGAGCGATTCATCGCCGAAGGGAACGCATAAGCCCACGCCAACAAGCAACTCGAATCAATCATTGTAACATATTATTAAAATGGCTGAAATAACGATTGCCGGCATCATGCGTGCCGGTGCCTACTCGCCAAACCACATCGGCAACGACGCTGCCATATTCAATGCAGCTGCCGACCATCTGCGCAAACGCGGATGCATAGTGAACATATACAGCGAAGAGCAGTTCATTGCCGACGAAGTGACCGAACCGGTCATCGTCAACATGTGCCGCGAAATGAAGTCGATACACAAGCTTCAGGAACTCGAGCAGAAAGGAGCCCTGGTGATCAACTCGGGATTCGGAATCGAGAACTGCACCCGCGAGCGCATGACACGAATACTCGTAGGCTCCAACATCCCCTACCCCGAAAGCCTCATCGTAAACACCGACGAAGGCGTAACCGCAACCCTCAAGAAGGCCGGATTCACACAGTGCTGGATCAAGCGCGGCGACTTCCACGCCATGCACAAGGAGGATGTGAGCTACGTGCGTCACCCCGAAGAGGCTCAGGAGGTGCTACAGGAGTACTTCCTGCGCGGCATCAAGCGCGCCGTCATCAACCGTCACCTCGTGGGCGACCTCATAAAGTTCTACGGCGTTCAGGGCACTCCGTTCTTCTTCTGGTTCTACCCCTTCGACCTCGGCCACTCCAAATACGGCCACGAAGCCATCAACGGCAAGTCGCAGGGACTTGAATTTGACAAGGAGAAGCTGCGTGCCATCTGCCAGAACGCGAGCGAGGTTCTTGATGTGAAGGTCTACGGCGGCGACTGCATAATAAGCCCCGAAGGCGACATTCGCATCATCGACTTCAACGACTGGCCAAGCTTCGCGCCCTGCCGTCAGGAAGCGGCGCCCCATATAGCCAAGTGCATCCTCAACGAAATCAAAAAACGCAAATAACGGCTATGGAGCAACAGATAAATAACGCACAACCGTCCACATCAAGCTATCGCGACAGCCTCAAGTCGATGGACACCGAGGAGCACATCGACCTCGCGTTCTATCGCCCGATAGGCTACATGTGGGCCTGCCTCGCCAAGAAGCTCGGCGTAACGCCCAACGCCATAACCATAGCATCGATATTCCTCGGCATCGGCGCCGGAGTGATGTTCTACTTCAACGACCTGTGGTTGAACATAATAGGAATGTTGCTGCTGATATGGGCCAACTCATTTGACTCGGCCGACGGACAGCTGGCCCGAATGACCAAGCAATATTCACGCATAGGACGAATACTCGACGGACTGTCGGGCGACTTCTGGTTTGCTACGATATACGTGGCTATATGCCTCCGCACCAATGTCACATCGGAGTTCTTTTCACAGCACCACTGGGTGATATGGGTTACCGCCGTAGTGACGGGAATATGCCATGCCAAGCAGGCTGCAATGGCCGACTACTACCGCCAGTTCCACCTCTACTTCCTCAAGGGCGAGGACGGCAGTGAACTTGAATCGGCCGCCGACCTGAAGAGCAAGCTCGCCGAGCTGTCGTGGAAACACAACTTCTGGAAGAAGCTCACATTGACCTTCTACACCAACTACACCATCAACCAGGAGGCATGGACCCCGCGCATGCAGGCGCTACGCGCCGAGCTTAAGCGCCGGTTCCCCGACGGACGCATCCCGCAGTCATTCCGCGACGCATTCCGCGCCAAGAGCCTGCCCCTGATGAAGTACACCAACATCCTGTCGTTCAACTGGCGCACGATAGCCCTGTTTGCATCGCTCTTCCTGCAGATGCCTTGGCTCTACTTCGCCTTTGAACTGACGGTGCTCAACATATTGCTGGCCGGAATGGTGATACGCCACGAAAACATTTGCAAGACATTCACTAAAGAGCTTGAGGATGGAAAATATTAAAGGTATAATATTTGACTACGGCGGCACAATCGACAGCCGCGGCACCCACTGGAGCGAAATAATCTGGGACGGATACCGGGCATCGGGAGTGGAAATCGACAAGGACACATTCCGTGAGGCTTACGTGTATGCCGAGCGTGAACTTGCCAAAGTTCGTCACATAATGCCCGACGACAACTTCTACGTGTTGCTGCTCAAGAAAATGAAAATCGAGCTGACACATCTCGCCGACAACGGAGCCGTCAAGCGCGAGGCCGTCGACACTCTTGCACCCGACATTGCAAAGTACTGCTACGATCAGGCGCGCCAATGCATCGAGGAGGCACGCCCCACGCTTGAGGCACTCTACGAGAAGTATCCCATGGTACTTGTGAGCAACTTCTACGGCAATGTCGAGAGCGTGTTGCGCGACTTCAACCTGCGCCACTATTTCAAGGATATAATAGAAAGCGCCGTTGTGGGCGTGCGCAAGCCCGACCCGCGCATATTCGGCCTCGGAGTCGAGGCTCTGCACCTGAAGCCCGAAGAGGTGCTCGTAGTGGGCGACTCCTATAAAAAGGACATCGTGCCCGCCGAAAGCATCGGCTGCAAGGTGGCCTGGCTTAAAGGAAAAGGCTGGACCGCCGACGAAGATGCCGTGATGCACCCCTCAATCATCAAAAAGTTGGCCGATGTGCTCGATGCAGCGTTATAGTCCATTAACATTGTCACTCGAGATGTGAACGTAAATTTTACTACGTTAACATAACAGCCTTATATTTAACCATTCTTTACGAAAAATAAGGAAAGTTAGCTGAAAAATATTTTTACATTTGAAAAATAAGGATTACTTTTACGCGCTTTTTCGCTGCTAACGGCATCGGATGAGCGCGTAATTTTCATTATGCAAGTGACTAAAACAACAATTTAAATACTTAAACCGTAAAATTTAACCTCACAATCATGAATCAGATTGAAGTAAAGAAAGCCGAAGGCAAGCTTGGCGTTCTCGTAGTAGGACTTGGAGCAGTATCCTCAACTTTTATGACAGGTGTATTGATGACTCGCAAGGGTCTTGCCAAGCCTGTTGGCTCAATGACACAATATGATGTAATGCGTGTTGGAGAAGGTGCCGACAAGAAATACCTCAAATACAACCAGATTGTTCCCATCACCGACCTCAACGACATCGTGTTCGGAGCTTGGGACGTATATCCCGCCAACGCATTTGAATCGGCTATGAACGCCGAAGTTCTCAAGGAGAAGGACATCCTCCCCGTTAAGGACGAGCTCGAGAAGATCAAGCCCATGAAGGCCGCTTTCGACCACAACTATGCAAAGCGTCTTGACGGTGACAACGTCAAGGACTGCAAGACCCGCTGGGACATGGTTCAGGAACTTAAGAAGGATATCCGCGACTTCAAGGAAGCCAACGGCTGCGCACGCGTAGTTGTGCTTTGGGCTGCTTCTACCGAGGTTTATGTTCCCGTAAACGAGAAGGTACACTATACACTCGCCGATCTCGAAGCCGCTATGAAGGCCGACGACCGCGAGAACATCGCCCCCTCTATGTGCTACGCTTATGCAGCACTTACCGAAGGTGCTCCCTTCATCATGGGCGCCCCCAACACTACAGTCGACATCCCCGCCATGTGGGAGCTCGCCGAGAAGACCAAGATGCCTATCGCAGGTAAGGACTTCAAGACCGGCCAGACCCTCGTTAAGTCAGGTTTCGCCCCCATCATCGGTGTACGCTGCCTCGGCCTCGCAGGATGGTTCTCAACCAACATCCTCGGTAACCGCGACGGTCTTGTACTCGACGAACCCGCCAACTTCCGCACCAAGGAGGTGAGCAAGCTCTCAACTCTCGAGTCAATCCTCGTTGCTGAAAAGCAGCCTGACCTCTACACCGACTACTACCACAAGGTACGTATCAACTACTATCCTCCGCGCAACGACAACAAGGAAGGATGGGACAACATCGACATCTTCGGCTGGATGGGCTATCCGATGCAGATCAAGATCAACTTCCTCTGCCGCGACTCAATCCTTGCTGCTCCCTTGTGTCTTGACCTCGTTCTGTTGAGCGACCTCGCAGCACGTTGCGGACGCTACGGCATCCAGTCATTCCTGAGCTTCTTCCTCAAGAGCCCGATGCACGACTATACAAAGAACGAAATACCCGTAAACAACCTCTTCGAGCAATATGTAATGCTTAAGAACGCCATCCGTGAGATGGGCGGTTACAAGGCCGATCAGCTTATCGACTAATAAAACAGCATACATAGCTTAAGAATAAACTTCGGGGAGATGCACCGCCAGGTGCACCTCCCCGTTTCCATTACAACCCGGCTGATTCGGCCGTCCGCTACTCGATGTCGATTATCACCCGTCGATAGGATGTCAGCACGGGAGTGCCGTTGTCGGTTACCGTGCACAGCACATTCACCCGGCTGCCCTTGTCGAGCGCGGGCAATGTAAGCTCGGTCTTCGGGCTGTCGGGGTCGGCAATCACCACACCCTCCACATCGGCGTTGCCGGCTTCGGGCAACAGGCTCCAATTGACATTTATGTTGTCGCCGTCGGGATCGGTCGACTGCGACGCATCGAGAGTTATCGACTCACCGCCGCGTGCATTGACCACGATTGGCGCAAGCCCCTTCTTGCCGTTGACCACGGCCACCGGATTGCGATTGCCCTTCCCCTCGTGAGCCCAGGCCATTCGGGCGGCAAAGTTGTTGAACACGGCCGGATAGAAAAGCTCCTCATATTTACGTGACACAGCCTTTACCTCGGGCGAGATGTTGGTGTAGCAGGAAGTAACGCTGTCGGCCGTCATACCGCTCTTGAAATATCCGCCCCAGCTTATATCCGAAGGATTCTCGGGATCGTTAAGTCCCGTGGGCATCACGTAGAGAAACGACGGAGTGTCGCCCTCGACTCCCCAGCGGTAACGGGGATAAACAGCGCCCATGTTGCCCTTGCCCTGGATGTGTTGCTCATATTCGGGCCAGTGGGCTGCGCCTATCTCATTCTGCGACAGCCATGCGCTCTCGTCCCATATAAAGAAGAGGCTGTCGCCAAACTCCTCCCTCATCCACTGATGGGAGCTGAGGTCGTGCTGCGCCCTCTTGATCCAGTCGACATCCTGGTCGGTGATAGTGTATATCCGGATTTTGTCAAGCACATCGCCGAGCAGCTCCTTGTCGTCGCTGTTGCGTGCCTGCCACAGTGACTGGGCCACGGTGTTGCCGCCGCCCCACACGAGAACCCACAGTGGGCGCTCATCATCCTCACGCGCAAGCGAAAGTATGTAGTCGCTTCCCGGCGAAACGTTATAGGCTCCTATATGCGACACTCCAAGATACTTGCTGCCGCTGAACACACGGCTGCGCAGGTAATCGGCGCTCGGCCAGTAACCTATCATCTGCTTGTCGGCCTCCTCGGCAAGCGGCTTGAACTCCGACTGCTCGGAACGCTTCATAAGATTGGGCAGATCCTTCTCGTAGGCATCGATCACCGTCTGAAGATATTGGCCCCACTCCTCAGGATACTCGCGGCCGCTGCTGTTCCACCCCGATGCGGTTATTATCGCCTCAATCTCATAAAGGTCGGCATGTGAAAGCAGCCTCACCATCGACTCCATATCGTCGGGTTCGGTTTCCACGGGGGCGATATCGGTCAATATCACCACTCGCGGCTTATACTCACCTTCGCTCGGTGCCTCGGCGGCACACGCCGCCATCGCCATAACGCCCAATGGCGCAAAACACTTCAATAGCACATGTTTCATAATGGTCATTTTAAGATTAATCCGTGAAGTTAAATAATTATTTTGAATCACCCACAAAATCAACCGCCAATTCACCACATCCCAAACCCGCACCCACATCATCCATACCCTCCACCGGCAAATCCCCGCGTCAGCGCAAAAGCTGCGTTAGCTGCTTAACAACGAGGGGCACCCGCGGAATGGATACAAATAAAAAGGTCGCCCGAAAATCGGACGACCTTTTTCACCGGGAATCGGAATTGCGCTTCAAGATGGACTCGAACCAACGACCCTCTGATTAACAGTCAGATGCTCTAACCGACTGAGCTATTGAAGCAATTATTTAGTAGGATATTTACGGCTTCCCGTAAATTGCGATGCAAAATTACGTTCTTTTTTTTAATTATGCAACTCTATCGCAAAAAAACTAATGCAGAGATGAGCTTTTTATGATTATTTTGGCATTACAATTACCCGTCGACACAAGCGCAACGCAGGTCAGCCACTGTTTATGGACGCATCGGCCTCTACATAGTAGCAGGAATCGGGAGGACATATCCTGTCGCAAAACTCCAATAAACGCCTGATACGCTCCTCAAGCTGAGGGTCGTCATTGCCGCGCGTCACCTGTGGATGCGGCTCTTGCGCGCACGGCTGTGTCGATCGGTAACCCTCACGACGACAATCGGGCTTGACAGAAGAGGCATGACCATCTTGCGCTGCACGTTCAGTCTGCATGGCAGGAGAGGAAGGCTTAGAAGCGGCAGAAGTCTGTGTAGAAGCTTCGGCGGCAAGGCGGGCGGCTTTCTTGCGCGCACAGTAACGGCGCTGACGCTCGCGGGCGAGGCGGCGACGCCTGATCGTGGGATAGATGAGCATGAACAACGAGCGCACAAGGTCGTCCTTGATAGTGCCTATCAAATCGCTGTGATTATGATTCTGATAATAGTCAAGCCAGTAGTATATCTCGCTGTGATAGCACACCGGTATCTGATTGATGGCATCGACCCACAACTGATCAAACTTCAACTTGTAAACTCTCTTCTTCTTGGGCGTTTCGGCGTTTTCCATGGTATTATCTTTTTCGGCAAAGATAATGCGCCGAAGCGCCCGATTTCACCCCATAATGTCGCGAAGCGCATTTTTAACGCAAAAAAATCATTTCAACACGACTGCTTGAATCTTAACAGAATATCGAGATGAGCACCGGAACCGATATTTCAAGAATAATTCCATGGATTATAGCCAACGGCATAAGATTATTGCGGCTACGGTCGGACAATATGGACGGAAGACACACATCCATCGAGTTTATTCCGGCAAGAGATATGGCCGATACGCCTCGACCGCTCCTCGAAAAGAAGGAGCAGAACACCAATGCCGCCAGCTCCCTGATTATGTTGGCAAGCAAAGCCGTGGTGGCCAACATTCCGGCAGCCTCAGCCCCCGACAGTCTATGGCATAGGCCGTCAAGGCATTGTCAAGAAGCCAGCGCCCTTGACAAGAAACATTCCTTGATTTAGATGAATCCGCTGAACCAATGCACAAAGACTATACGGCACATCCGTGACTCGGCGTGCTTATTCATATTGCGTATATTTTTAGTCCTTTGTGTCATAGCGGGTGCAAAGTTACAAATTATCCTACAATCCCACAAGCGCGGGAAAACGCCGCACTGCATCCGCGATATCCGATATTTTATTAATTTTGCAACTATAAAGCGCGTCAATCCCAGCTTGATACAGTCGAAAGCCCACTGAATGTGACGAAAACGCCGCTTTTATATACCAAAATCAATTTATATTTAATTAACCGACAAGATAAAGACTGCCGTTATACAATAACCCGAAACTATGAACATCGAAGAATTCCGTGAATATTGCCTGTCGATGGACGGTGTTACCGAAAAAACACCTTTCGGCAAATTTGCCCGGCGCTACGACTCCATCCTTGTATTCTATGTCCTCGACCACATGTTCTGCTTCGTGGATATGGACGATTTCACATCGGTGACTGTCAAGTCAACACCCGAAGAGATAGCGGAAATACGCAACCGACACTTATCGGTGAGCAACCCTCTCAATCAGAGCCTTCGACACTGGATACAGCTCAACCTCAACGGCGACATCCCCGACCCCGAGATCTACGCCCTCGTCCAAAGAGCCTACACCCTCGTCAAATCCAAATACACCCCCAAGAAAAAGCCCTAACCCACTCCGCATCCTCCACAGCCCTACACCTCCATGCGCCCAAAAGTGGTGTAAATAAAATAGAATGGCAACAGTTATACCACTGCCATGGCAATATACCACTCAAAAAGTGGTACATTATTTCTGCATACTTTTTTGCAATTAGTCCAATTAGCTCATAATTGAAACCTAAAAGCTTAAAAAGAAAAGCTGCACCGTAAATCTTATTACGACACAGCCTCCTAATTAACCAAAAAACTTACAATTATGAATTATTTAAATAATAGTCAGCGGCTATTAGCCACCGTGAATGTAAGTTCATTGGTATTATAATACAAAGATAATATATTGGGGGCATAATTCAAAATTCAAGTACATGAATTTTCAGAAAAATGCGGTGGGATGGGGCTTGGGCAATAAAAAAGCAGTCAGCGATGTGCTGACTGCTTTGTGACCCCGGAGAGGTTTACCTCGCATGGGGTTAAGTATCTTGTCTATCAATACTTTAGAATTTCTGAAAATCGCGGCTGTTCCCTTTTTGCACACCCGGACATTTCAATGTTCTTCGTATATCTACAACGCTAAGTTAGCAATAATAGTCTGATTTACGGCATTTTCCGATGTTAAAATTTGTCATCATCTGCCACCTCTCCACCTAAGCTCCGACGACATACACATTACAGAGCAAGCGTACTTATTCCCGGAGAAGAAATGATGCGATTATAAATCAACTTTTCAGAGCCATTTATCGGGTCATTCTTGTGAGCCGATAAATTCGGGAGCATAAATGTAGCTTGTCTGCAAAGTTCAAATTTTTAACGGGTAAATATCAGTTATGGCACAAGACGGCCATTCTTCATTTCCGACAGCAGCAGGTCATAGACATATGCCGGACTTTCGATATACAATCCTGTGGAAAAGTCCTCCAGTTTGGAAAATGTCTCTGAATTGTGGAAAGTCGAGATAGCCTCCGTCAATTCCATTCCGTCCCGTTCCACAAGATAGCGGACAACATCGGCTGATATGCCCTCAAATAAATAACGTGCGTTCCTGTCCTTCATAATTTTTTCAGCATATTGATCGCTGCCTCCGTATGGAAAAAGTATTGTGATGTTACTTGTGAGAATGTAAGTTCCTTTACAAGCTGTTCCTCTGAGATGAAATTTTCCGAAAACATACGGAGCAGACGAGCAATCGTATCATCTGCAACCGGTCCAATGACTATATCATAGTCGTGGCATGGTTGAGGAACATTTATATCGCGGTTGGACATCACAAACCTCGCCCACTCCTCGTCAGGCGATTTGAATGTTTTTATCTTCAACCCTACTGTGACAGCATTCTCCAAATCAAACTCAAAGGCTGTCAATGTGGGTTCTCCCTTGAACATTTTTACTGTTCTTGCAGCCATCCTTTCAGCCTGATGCCGAATGTCGGTAAGATAGAATCCTTTTCCGAAATCCTTGTAAGGACGACACTTTCCGAGGTCAATCCTGTCTATCGCCATGTTTGAGCCGTGATACAGTATCATTTGATAGCCCCTCCGTTATTTTGGCAGACGACAGTAAGGTCGTCAACACAGTCATTAAACGACAATGTATGTTCCACATCATAAAATTCAGTCAGGAAAGCAATGCCCTTGAAGCGATTAAGGTAATTGCTGGCCTCACGGATTGTCAGGCGGTGTCTTTTTGAAAACTCGATTATGGCTGTCATTATATAATCTATGACATTCTTATCAGCTTTTTTTATTGGTTTCAGTTCAACAACAGGCTCAACCTCAAGAGCATCTGCAATACGACTGATTGTGTTGAAGTTCACGCACAATCCGTTTTCGACCTTCGACACCATCGCTTTCTGCACACCAATCATGGCTCCTACCTCATCTTGGGTAAGACCCTTGCTTTTACGTCGCAGATACAGCAACTCTCCTATTTTCTTGAAATTAGTATTCATGGTGCAAATATAATAAAAGTTTCTTATTTGAGAAACATTTGAATAAACTAAGTGTTCAATAGTTTTATTTTTCTCTCTGGCGAAACGAGGTGGAGGTGCAACGCTTGGTTGTGTCGGTTGAGTGCCGTCAAAAGGTGACGGGCTACGCCTGACACCCATTGACCGCACTCCATAGAGAGAAAGCGGGTTAAACACCGGTAGCCTCAACGCCGTGTGATGATGCGCCGGAGACGTCGCTGTACCTCGCACGACTGAAATCGGCAACCCGTGTTCTTCACGCTCGCTTCATTGTATTACTTTCATTGGTCGTTGTACCTCCACCTCGTTGGCAGGGATACCATTTTCGTATGTCTGTCACTCAGTGTCACCCTGCGGGGCTGCGCTGGCTCTACTTTCATGCTGATTATAAGCGGAGTTCAAAGTATGTTCGCTCGTGGCGATGAACGTGCCGGAACGGGGTATTCTTTGCCTTTCGGCTGAAAAAATCTCCAGACTTCCCGTTGTCAGCTCGTATTTTTATAAGCCGTGAGGCGAACACCCCTTTGTTTTCCGTCACGCGGAGAGTTCATCGAGCGAACAAACTTCAAACTGCGATTATACGCATTAAAAAAATATCGCCTTATGACACTGAATGACAGACATATTAAAAAATCGAGCTTCACTCCTTCACCAGCTCATACCGCATTAAAAAAGGTTGCAAAGGTGATTGTGGTTATCATTGGTGCTATTGTCGGTCTGATGGTATGGGCGATTGTACAGCCGATATTCCGAGGTGTGGGGTGGCTAATCTCCATACTGACGATGACAGCGATAATCTATTGGTTAATGACACTCTAAAAACATTTACGACTATGGCACAGACACTTAAATCAAACGACACTGCAATCCACGTGATGCAGCAGATGTTGCAGGAGCGTTGCATCGCAGAGCCGATGTTCGCAATCAAAATGGCAAACCCCTCAAAGTCTATGGAGGGAGCGGTCAACTACCTATGCTCACAAATCCAAAAGAGCGGTCTATGCGTGGTTGACGACACCACCGTGATGAACCTGTTGGTGCATTACTTTGACGAGAACGAGATTGAGGACTGCGGTAATGTCAACTGCAATATCGTTGTCGGCAAGCCGGAACTCTCCGCCGAGGATAAAGCCAATCTCAAGGAGCAGGCTATGGAGCAGTACAAGGAGGAACAGCTCCGAGAACTCCGCAGACAAAACCAGCCTAAGCCACAAGCGAAGGCAACACATTCCGCTCCCAAAGCCGGAGCAGAAATGAATGTCCAACCAAGTCTTTTTGACCTCTAAAACACACGGCTATGAAACCCAAGACAAAAAAACAGAAAGAGATAATCGCATTGAGCGGTCAGCTCCGCCCCCTCACAACCCCTCAAAAGAAATGGGCGTTCAACAACACAATCGACCATTACGCCTATCGTCTGAAGAATGGCAAAGCGGTATGTATGTCGTGCGGACACGAATGGACGGCAGACGAGGGTATGGCAACCTGCCCCCACTGCGGAATAAAGGTGAAGGTTGAGACCACCACGCAAAGGGTGTACCATACCAAAGCGTATTTCAACGTGATAACCGCAGTCGGCGACTATCAGGTTGTGAGGATGTTTCTTCTCATCGCCGAATTCCGCAAGGGAATGGCAGTCAACCCAGCCTATCTTGAAATCGGGCAGTATTGGATTGATGTAAAAGGTGGCAGGACACTTGTAGGGATAAAACGCACTATGGGTTGGTATATGGACTCCTTCGCATTTGGCTCTCCTTTGGAGATAAGGCAGGAACACGAGGCGTTCCAACGCATATCCGATGAATATGTGTACCCACGCATCAAGTCAACCGATACTATCCGCAGAAACGGCTTTGAAGGGCGCACCCACGACATTCACCCCGTAACCCTCTTTCAGCAGTTGCTCACCAATCCGAAGGCTGAAACTCTGATGAAAGCCGGAGAGATTGAGTTGCTCCGATACCTTTGCGCCCACCCCTCCGAGGTTGACAAATATTGGAACACCATAAAGGTGGCACGGCGTGCAGGATACAAGGTCAGCGACGGCAAGATGTGGTTTGACTACATCAAGATGTTGGAGCGTATGGGCAAAGACCTCCATAACCCCAAGTTGGTGGCTCCGCAAGACCTCAAAGCGGCACACGATGAATATGTGGCAAAGGTGGAGCGTCAGCGCATCAAGGAACAGAGGGAAGCCGACCGCAAGAGAGCGGAAGCCGATGAAGCCGAGTTCGCAAAACTCAAAGGGAGGTATCTCGGACTTGTGATGACAGACGGAGAAATCACTGTCCACACCCTCAACTCCGTAGCCGAGTATTACGAGGAAGGCAAGCGCCAGCATATCTGCGTTGGCTCATCGGAATATTATCTGAAAAAGGACTCTCTGGTGTTCATTGCCAAGATAGGCAACAAGACAATCGCCACCATTGAAATCTCGCTGAAAGACTTTTCAATCCTACAATGCAGAGCCTTCGCCAACGGAGTATGCAAGTACACCGACCGCATTTCAGAGATTATCAAGGCTAATACCAAGCTAATCAGAAAGCGAAAGAGAATGGCTGCATAAGTTTAATCCGACCTGCGTCAACAATGGCGCAGGTCATAAATCCCACCGATATGAACGTGATATTTGAAAATGTGATATTTGACATTGATGACAAGATAAGAGCCGTTGTGCTGGAACTAATCAACCGGATATTGCTCACACGCAATGAAACGGAGCAGAGAGCTACAGTAGCCGACTGTGCAGAGAAAACCGACCTCAACGAGTATTTTGTATATGGTTACGGCAGCCACCACTTTTGGGTGAAGCAACGCAAATTCAGCGACCCGACCAAGATTTTTGAACAACGGAGAATGATTGTGAAATTCTAAAAAAAGCAATGAATATGGCAACGAGAATGACCGCCAACGGGGTAAGCACGACCACTGCCCCCGGCACTGAACAATACGAGACTTTCCACTCGGCACACCGTGGCAAACGAATAAGCCGTGTGATGTACGATTTTCGGGATACCGATAACGAGCTGTTTTCCTGCGTTGCTCCGACACTCGCAGAGTGCAGACGCAAGCGTGATGAATGGCTCTACAAGAAGAAATAATTAGCCAATAGTCGTAATGACAGAGCGAGTAACCCTATGCGATATAGAGTTACTCGCTCATTTTGCTGAAAATTTCGGCCGCCAACAGGCGGCGTTTGGGCATTTTTTTGTACTATCAGAGTGCTTAATTTCCTAATTATGCGTAAATTTGAATTATGAAAAAGGAATTGCCACTTAATATTCGTGAAATAATTTCTAAAATAGAATCGCATTATCACGATACATTCAATTTAATTGCAAAAATCGGCAATAAGATTGATGAAAAACTACGTTTGACTCCAAACGACAATAAACTCATAATCGGACGAGATATATTAAAAAGAATTCAGACCAATATAAATGTTCTCTTAAATATAAAAATATCCGAGCATACGGTTGTTGCGTATCGTTTAATACTTCGTGCCATGTTTGCTGATATAGTAGAGGCAATTTATCTCGTGGCGTCAGCAGAAAAGGAACTTGAAGAAGAATTATGGAAACGTAATTTAGAGGCTGCAAGAACATTTGAAATATGGGTTAAAGAGAAAAAAGAGTTTTATGAGAAAGTGGATACACAAGACACAACAAATATAGATTTGGATAAAATGTATGCTACATTTGTTAAATATGTCAATCCTGATTCTCCAAAAGAATTTTACTCTAAGAATAAAAACAAAAAAATAGATACAGCATCAATGGCCTCATGTCTAAAAAAGCATCCGGCTGAAATATTTTACTATGTAAACCAACTATACGCACATTATCGGTTTTTATCACTCACAGAGCATTATACAACAGCTTTTCGTGCAAATTCATATCTCCGCCCAGAAGATTATTTAATGTTTGAAGATTTTTCGGCATGGATATTTTTGGGGAGTAAAATATTCGCTGAGATACTTACTGAGATAGTTGATACGGGAACAATAAAATTCATATTAAGCGATGGAACCATTTTATACTCAATATAATAAGTTGTGCCACCAAATTCCAATATAGAAAGGAATAAAATAGGCACAACTTATTTAATTGTATTAGAGTATTATAAGAAAAGTAATACTATTTCCGTTTTACGACGAATATATAATTGTTTGTGGAATTTCCCTTTGTAGTGGCAATGAGCAGTATATTCCTTATAGATATCCCGGTTGCCATTCTTCAGTTTGCGATACACGCTGGATTTGTTGACTGCGCCTGGACCAATATTGTAGGCGAGTGTACCGAGCAGGATTGCGTTACGTTCTCCCATGTGCTTGTAGAGTGAAACGAATTTCCGGAGGTCTTTTCGCAGGAGTGCGTCGGCCTGTCTTTCGGTGAGTTGAATGCCTTTTCGGTATGGCTCACCACGTTGTACCACATGTCCGAAACCGATTGTCGGCCAGTGCTTCGGCTTATGGAGAGTTTCAAACTTTTTGATTATCAACACCGCACGCTCAAATAGCGGTAACTCCATTATGCTACGTTTGGCGTGAGCAGCGGGCGTTGCTGCCGCAAGGGTCAGCAACGCCACGAACAGCATCATCAGTTTTTTCATTGGCCCACGGGTGTTATGATACCGGGATTTATGGGCTTGACAATCAAACCGCCGCCGTTGTCATCGCCGGAGTCCTTACCGTTGAACTCAAAGGTCTGTTCCCACGGAGTCGAGCCGAAATTATCTTCGCAGACCACGAGAAATTTATGTGCGCCGTCTGATTTTGCGGTGTAGTTCAGGCGGAAGGTTTTGCTTTCGAGCAGCACACGGTCATTGTTTACCAGCACCGGGCCATCCACGAGTTTGAGCGTTCCATCGCCGTCATACTGGAAATAGCGGATTGTATAGAGGGTGTTGGTGTAGTTGCCTTCAGTCTTAATTTCAAAGCGCAGCTCCACGGTCTGCCCTTTGACAATCTTTTCGGCGTAAGGCATTACCTCCACGGTAAACGGGTAGGATTGCTGGACATCGAGGTCGTCATTGCATGACGAGAGAGTGAACACGAGGGCAAAGAGTGCTGCCCAAAATCCGAAAAATCGAGCTGGAGTGACGCGGATTGCGCCGATACGGGAAATCAGATTTGAAATCATAATTTGAACTTGGATTTAATTGTGGGTTTGGTGGTGATTGACACAAGAAAATCATTTAGATCCTTGTGATTGGGATAGAGTGAGGATTTATCCATTACCTTGTCGCCGAACTCGCGCTGAAGTTTGGCGAGTGCCGCACGACCGGCCACATCATTGTCAAGGTAACAGCTGATTACGGAGTAATCGGAGAGCGGTTGAATGGTTTTATTGAGATTGGATACAGAGTTTAGCACTATTATGTCGTTGCCGTCATTATAGCCGAGCTTTTCCGCTGAAAGAAAGTCAATAAAGCCTTCAAAAACGTTGCATCGCAGGTTGCCGTTGCTGATATGAGATATATGCTGGGGAGGAAAAGCTCCTTTGAAAAAAGAGTTGCGCAATGCGTATCCGTGTGCATTGTTCTCAAAACCGATGGCATAATACCGTTTGCCATGAAGCGTATAGTCAACCTGTACGCAATAGCGTTGTGCAATGTCGCGCGGTATGCCACGGTCGGCGAGATAGTTCAGCAACACAGGGGATTCCAGACGTGAGATTTCCACATCCTCAAAAGTAGGCTCTTCCTTGAATGGCACAGGCTTGTATGGTTTTTCGACCGGGAGCTGCATCTTCACCGCGATGAAATTGGCTTGCCTCAAAAAGTCCGTTTCACCGGACATTTCTCCGGCAAGCGTGAAGATGTCACCTCCCGCTCCCATGCCAAAATCAAACCATAGGTTTTTGCTTGGGTTGACATGAAACGACGGTTTACGCTCATTGCGGTATGGGGCATAAAACCATAATCCTTTGCTGTCGCGTCCGGTGGGCTGATAGCCGAGATGGTTGAGAAAATCCACCAGCGGGATTTGTCTGATAGCGTCGATGTTCATAGACGCATCTTTCGTTTGCGTTTCTCAACAATATCCGGCTCTTGCCGCATGGATATTTTCTGAAACTTCGACATTTCCGTGGCGATATACATATTCAGTTCCGAGCGGTTGCAACTTCCGGTCAATTCGTATGCAAGATCATAAATGCCGCCGTATGCACCGCTTTCAGTATCACGCCACAGGTTTGTTTCGAGGTTGATTACCAATGTCGGCTTACGCTCATTGTCGTAAGGCGCATTGTAGATGCGCAGGTTGCCGTCGGCTGCTACCGGATGCTCCTGACCGAGAGCTTTCATAAAGTCAGTGAGTTTGACTTTACGAGGGTCAAAATTCATTATCACTGCCATACGCTTATTCGATTATAAACTTTACGCCGACACCATATTGTGTATGGAAATGTCCCGTTGAGTTGCCGAAAATAAACCGCTCTTTCACATTGGCTGTCAGTGCGATTTTATCCGATAGATAAAAGTCAGCCTGAACTGTGAGTGCGCCACCATATATAAAGGCATCGCCATTGTGGAGAGTTGAACCGTCGGGCAGTACCGACTTACCCCAGTTGACCGTTTCGTATCCTCCGAGGGCTGACATACCGCCGTAAAGGTGGAAAGTCTGCGAGTAGTCGCTCAACAGGTGGAGATTGTAACCGACCTCACCAGTGAACTCCGCGACGGGGATACGCCCTTTCTCGCCGTATGGTTTGTAAGTCTGGAGATACTCGCCGCCGAAACTCCAAGTGTTGGCGTTGCCCTTGAATACGGAGTAAAACACTCCGAAAGAATAGCCACAGTTGCGAGAGTTACCTGTATAGAAACCGTCTGCCATATTTGCCTTTACCTCCACTGCCGACATTCCGGGGAGGCATCGCTGGGCCATTGCCTGCCCCGTGAAAAGGGCAAGCATGGCAGCGAAAATCATTATCGCTTTTCTCATTGGTTTACTGGATTGAAAGTTCGTCGATTACGTTGGCTCTCACAATATCCTCGTTCTCCACCACAAAGGACTGATGGCGGCCGCCCTCCTTTTCGGCGACCTCGATAACAAGCTGCTTGTCGTCGGGGATGGTGAATTTCTCCAGTGCGAACACCGTGCGCTCAGACTGCTTGCCGTGTACCACCGTCACATAATTCTGGGCGCGAAGGGGCTCCAAGACCTGCTCCTGCATGGCAGTACGTTTGATAACCTTCTTATCGACAATCTTGAACGAGATATAATCAATATCGAAAGCGATATTTGATGTGTTCTTCAGCTCGGTGTGAAAATAGAGAAGTCCGTTGTTTGTGTAAATAGATTTCAGGAGAAACTGCACCCCGAAGCGTTTACTGCCTATGTGCTTGATTTCGCGCTTGTTCTGCTTGTGGATAGATTTCATAATCAGCTTCACAAGCATCGGCGACTCCTGACCAAGACGCTCCAAGTATATCTCTTGGGCGTTATTCGGGCGGTTGACCGCCTCGCCGTCATGGAGAAAAACGGTCATCTCAATGTTGAGCAACAACGGTTCTTTAGCAAATTTCACGTTAAATGAATAGTAGCTGCCATCTTCGGTAATCACCGAGAGATTGGTTTCCTGCTTGAACGACTTGAAAGCCGATTTGACACGCAGCACGTTTTTCGCGCCATCTGCGAGACCCGCAACAAGGTTCTCATTGCCGAGGTCAACATAGACCACCTCCGAGGGAAAGATGATGTGCGTCGTTTTCTCGAAACACACCTCCAGCGCATGAGGCGGTATCATTCGGTCGAAACCTACTTTGCGGGTCAGACCGTCAAATTTGTCTCCGTCGGTGTAGTTTGCTCCGTACACGTTAAGGTCGTGTTCGGTTACTTCGGTGGTTTCAGTGTCGGAAGACACGTTAACTTTGGTGTTTTTGGCGAATGCCGGGGTTGCCATACCGAGAATGGCAACGAGAGTAAATAAAAACAGTTTGAAATTCATTGAATTGTGGATAAAGTGGTGAGTAAATTATAAATCCACCGGTTGGTGGAGCATCACACGGTATCCGGCTTTGAGGTGAACTTTGACGGTTCGCATCTTCTTGGTGAGATACTGCGACACTCCGTTGATAAGTCCACGACCGACATCTGACGCTATCTGCGCCCCGGTATTGGTGGAGATGTTGATTGAACTGCCCATTGTGCTGCCCATATTGGCCCCGATTTCATGCAGTGCGTCACTCTCCATTGACTGAGGAATGTTTATACCTTCCTGTCCGTCGGAGTCGTAAACTTGCAACTCCACTTCGTAGATTGACCCCTCACATTCGATTGAGGTTATCTCAATTTCAAGGCGCTCTCCCTGCACACGGGCAGACCCGGTGATTGTGGTATTGCGAGGAATAAGGCGGTTGCCAATCCACATCGGTTCAGTGGTACGGAGCTTCACACTTTCGCCGTCAATCACACTCTGGTTTCCGGCGACAACAGCGGCGATTGTATTCTTTGCCGTGGCTGATTTTGTGCCGACCGAGGTATTGAACGAGCGGTTGGAAGATGATCCGAGCGAAGAAACGACATTGTGGTTTACCTGCGCCACCGGCTGTACATTCCGTTTACCTTTTTCATCTATCGGAGGTGATGCCTGAACATTACCAGCATTTCCATTGCCCATATATAGGGCGGCAAGCTGATATGAGCGTTCCATCAATTCCAGTTCATTGGGTTGCTGTGTCTGCTGCTGGGCTAAGGCATTCTGCGCCTCCAGTTCATCAATTCGCTCCTGCAATGCTACCATATCCGCCGATTGGTCGGTTTCCGGGATATAGAAGTCGTTGAGTGAAGCCTGTACCTCCTGATATGCCTGCGCTGATGTTTCAATAGCGGAGGGTTGGGTTACAGTGTCGGGTGTTGTGGCGGCAAGAGTGTCGAGGGTGGCAATGGTTGCCTGCCGTTGCTCCCGTTCTTTGGCTACCTCCGCAGCGGCATATTCCTCCGCTTTCGACTTCATTCCGGTGTTCTCACCGTCAGGAATTTCAGTATTGAAAGCGTTTCCGGCTTTGGCATCATCATTTTTGATGCTTGAATACAGTAGCCATACGATGACAATTCCGCATAGAATAGCCGCCGGCATGACGATTACATATTTCATCATCTTCTGCCGCTCAGCCTGATTTTTAGGCTGGAAGATTGAGTTAATCTTCGCTTTCCATTCCTGCATCGTCATAGGCGGTTGGGATTACGGTTTGGACATCATTTTCGAGGGTAGGCAGTTCAAGTGAGCGGATATGCTCCACTTCAAGGGATTGCCGGGAGTGGCCGAGGCCTATGCGGTAACAGGCGTGACCGAATACGAAGAACGCTATCAGTACAAAGGCTGTGAGCATCACCGCTATTACCGTCAGCCGTTGGTTATGCGGAAGCTTGTCGCACCTTTTCCGCAGCTTTGCCGAGAGTCTGCCCTTTGGGTTGCGCCACACCATATTATATATGGCGTCTCTCGCGGCGCGTGATTTGGAAAATAAATTCATCGTTTGGTTGTGATTAGATCCTTGTTCTCAATGATTGTGAAACCCTCGATGATGAAGCCGTTGGGATTGTCGTCGGAGCGCGACACGTTTGAGAGGCGGCACTTCGTGACAAGCGACCTTTCGGTCACGTTGCTCTCACGGATTATCATCTGACGGGCATAGGTGGTAGCTGAATATGGATAGCTGTTGAAATTGCATACAACACTGTCAACCTGCACCACCTGATTGATATTCCCCGCGATTATACGATTGTAGTAACCTTTCTCCGAGAAATCGGTGTAATAGTTGTAAGCTGATCTGTCGCTGAGTATCAGCGCACGGTTGATGTTGTGCTCGATTGCCGACTTGTCAGGCGAAAGGTTGAAGAACAGTTCATGGAAGCGGCGCACATGCTCGCGTGCTTCGGCGGGGCGGTTTTGCTCCATGTCCTGCGACAAGGCAAGCATCAAAGATTTGCCATTGTCAAGGACATAGATTTTCTCCCGTTGCTTTTCGGCAAAATTGAATGCCGATACAAGGGCCACCGACACCACCACAGCGCACATCGCCACGAAGATTATTCCGAACAGACGTATCTGACGGAAAGATGTCTCGATGTTTCTGAGTGATTTGAACTCCATTTGAATGTCGTTAGAATATGGTTTGAAAATTATTTGAGCAGTTTACCGGCACGACCTGCCACATTACCGGCTACCGCACCTCCGACACTCGCAGCTCCCGAACCTACCTGCATGGCGGTGTTGTTGACAGCACGGTTATAGTTTCCTGCACCTCCGGCTTGGATAATCCAGCCCGCTACCGTCGGGATTGTGAAGTATCCGATAATGCCGATTATCATAAACACGGTATAAGCTGTGTTTGAGCCATCTAAGTCCACATTCGGGTTGTTGGTCAACTCTGAAATGTCGTTCTGGAGCATCAACACCTGTATCTTGGCGAGTATGGTAGAAAACAGGTCTGCGACCGGTAGCCAAAGATATGTCTGTATGTATCGGCAGATCCATTGCGTAAGGGTTGACTGGAAACCATCCCACACGGAGAGGGCAAAGGCAATCGGGCCGAGAATGGCGAGGACAATTAGGAAAAAAGTCCTTATCGTGTCAATTGTCAGGGATGCTGCCTGAAACAGCATCTCCAATAGTTCACGGAAGAAATTTTGTATAGCCTTCTTCACCTTGTACATTCCGCGCTCGATATACATTCCGGCGGCTGTGCCGATCTCCGTCACACCCAATTCGTCAATCTGCCTGTCAAACTCTGCATCGTCAACGAGATAGGCGGTGGAAGGGTCGTTCATCATCGCCTCATATTCCAAGCGGTCTTTCTCCTCACGGTACTTCTTCATATCGAGGGTCTGACCCTCCAACATTGTGGCTGTACCCTGCACAATCGGCGACATGACATTGTTGATAGTGCCGAGGACAACAGTCGGGAAAAACATGATGCAGAAACCAATCACGAATGGTCGGAGCAACGGGAACACATCAATCGGTTCGGCGGCTGCAAGCGACCTCCAGATACGGTAGGCGACATAGAACAGCGCACCCAATCCGGCTATGGCTTGCGCCACTCCCGCCATATCCTCGCACAGCGGCATCATCTCATCGTAGAGCGACCGGAGTATGGAGTGGAGATTTGAAAAATCTATCGCGCAGAGCATAGGCATCACCAATATTTTTCAGAGCCGTCGCCATAGAGAGCCACCACACGCTCTGTATCCGCTTTCTTCTTGGCGCGGAGATATGACACGCTGATATTCTTATTGGTGTAGTATGCCGTGAGGTTCTTCAACCGCTTCATCTCCTTGTAGCAATCATCTACCACATCCATACGATCCTTGTCGGTCATGGAGAGTGTAGTGATGTTCACTACCTGCTTCAAGTCGCTAAGCACACCGTTGGCATCTTCGAGTATCCTTGTGTAACCGGAGGCGATGGCCGACAGTTCCGCAGATGTGAAATTGGGGTCAGTGAGCATCTTCTGGAAATTGTTGACATAATAACCGGAGATATTGCCGAGCATCAGTATTGTCTGCTGCACCTTTCGGGCATCGCGGACGAGGTTGTTGACAGACTGGAGAGCGTCGTAATATTTCTTCGCCTGCTGGTAAATTTTCACGGTTTCCTGAAAATTTTTGACCATGTGCGTGGCCGTCTGCGACTCCTGCACAAGTGATTTGGAGTTGTTTACGATGCTCTGCGCGATGTTGGACGGGTCTATTACCGTCCATTGGGCGGAAGCCCTGCCTGTGCCGAGCATCAGGCACAAGGCAATTACGGGGATAAGAAATTTGAGTTGCTTCATTCTGAATTGATTAAAATTGAGTTATCGTATCTTGTGAGCCATGCTCACGACTATCGCAATCAATGCCGTCAGGAGGGCCACGGATAAAGCGAAGATACCTGCCACGATTTTGGCTAACACGGATATTACTTTCATACATTATTTCTCCCTTCTTTCATTGGCTAACTGTTTGATGGCGGCTTCTATGTTGCCGCCAAGTTGGGCGGCGCGGTTGAGTACCTGAATCTTCTCCGTTTCCTCAGTGGTGTAGCAGAGATATTCCTCCGGCGATACCTCGGTGGCATAGACGGCTGATTGTGTTCCGCCCAGTCCGATCCATACCTCTTTGTAAAGTCGGTTCGGGTTGTTCGCCATGTTGATACTGAGTATCTGCGCCTTTTCCTTATCGGTCAAGCCGAGCAACTCCTGTATCTGGTCGAAGCGGTTCATGTACTTACGCTGGTCGAGCAGTATCTTACAGTCGGAGTTGTTGATGATTGTTTCCTTGACAATCGGTGACGAAATTATGTCGTCAACCTCCTGTGTAACAACCACTGCCTCGCCGAAATATTTGCGGACGGTCTTGAACATATAGCGCATATACTCAGCCATGTTAGCCGTTGACAACGCTTTCCACGCTTCCTCGCAGATTAGCATCTTGCGGACACCTTTCAAGCGGCGCATCTTGTTTATGAAGGCTTCCATTATGATGATTGTCACAATGGGGAACAATTCCTTGTTATCCTTCACGGCGTCAATCTCGAATACCACAAAACGCTTGTTGAGCAGGTCGATGTTCTCCTTTGAGTTGAGCAGGAAGTCAAAGCGTCCGCCGTGGTAATACTGGCGAAGGGTCGTCAGGAAATTGTCGATGTCGAAATCCTGTTTGTAAATCGGGATTGGACGGTTCGCCATTTCATCGCGGTACTCGTCACGCATGAACTCATAGAATGAGTTGAAACATGGCACGATATTTCGGTCAGACTTCATCTTGTCGATGAACATTGAGAGTGCCGAGCCTAATTCACCGCTTTCAGTCTTTGTCACACGGTCATCTTCCGATTTCCAGAGGGTCAAAAGCAGCGTCTTGATGCTGTCTTTCTTCTCCACATCGAAGACCCCATCATCGGTATAGAACGGATTGAAAGAGATAGGGTTATCCTCCGTATATGTGTAATACACACCGTCCTCGCCGTGGGTACGGTTGTGGATAAGGTTGCATAACCCTTCGTAAGAATTGCCGGTATCAATCAGCAGCACATGGGCGTTCTGTTCATAATACTGGCGCACAAGGTGGTTGGTGAAAAACGACTTTCCGCTACCTGACGGGCCCAATATGAACTTGTTTCGGTTGGTGGTTATGCCTCGCTTCATCGGCTCGTCGCTTATATCCAAGTGGATAGGCTTACCCGTAAGGCGGTCAACCATTTTGATACCGAAGGGGGAAAGGCTACTGCGGTAGTTGGTTTCGGCGGTGAAGAAGCACACCGCAGGCTCGATGAAGGTATAGAAACTTTCCTCGGCTGGGAAATCAGCCTCATTGCCGGGCATCGCCGCCCAGAACAGTGTCGGGCAGTCGATGGTATTGTGGCGTGGCATACAGCCCATTGTGGCGAGCTGTCCGCCAACATCATTCTTTATCCGGCGCAGTTCCTCGGCATCATCGCTCCACGCCATGATGTTGCAGTGGCAGCGCACCGATGTCAGGCTGTAGGAATGTGCCTCATTGAGATAGCGGTCAATCCACTCCTTATTGATGGAATTTGAGCGGCTGTACTTTGACAGGGAGTTCATGTTACGAGCCGTTTTCTCAAATCGTGCAAGGTTTTCATCGTGGTCGTCAATCAGCACATACTGATTATAGATGTGATTGCAGGGCAGAAGCAACCCAACGGGAGAGGCGAATGACAGGCGACAATCCGACCTATCGGTGGATAGACGCTCATAGCGGTTATCTGTACTGACCTTGCCGGGCAAGTCCTCCGTGTCAGAGAGGGTATGCAGACAGAGCATCTTGTCACCGATACGCATCTCCTTTGCCGACAGGTCTATGTCCTCCAGACAATTCACTTCGCCCATTGAGAGCGACATATATCTTTCGATAATGCCGGAGGTAGTTTCAGTGCCGACAATCTCATCATCGGTCAATCGGCGCAGCTTGATATAGCCGGTGTCGTTGATAATGCGCTCGAACTGTTCAACTGACTCCATGAACTTGACAACCATCTCGTGGTTCAGCTCCTTCGGAGTGATACGACCGCGGCAGAGGGTTGAGAAATTGCTCTGCTGGCGCATACGCTCCTTTGTTGTCTTTGTCAGGAACAGGTAGCATTTGTGAGCCAGATACGGACGTTCATTGAAATGGCGTTCAAATGAGCGGTCGAGAAAACTCAAATCGTCTTTCTGAAGCTCAGGTTTGTAATTCTCACTGACAAACCAGTCCTGTTTATGCACCACGGAGAAATGCGGCAGCACCTTGATTGCCTTGCACCAAGCCGAGTGCATCGCCTCATATTCTTGACTGGTGACAGTGAACAGTTCCGGGAGGCTCACCTCAAAGGCCACGGTAATATCCGCGTCCTTTGAGATGATGCAACCGTGTTCAACTGCAAGCAACGGCAATTTGCTTTCGAGGGTTGTTGCTTTAAGTGTATTTATCATTTCCTTTTGTGTTTAATCAGTCGGGTGATACGGATACGGTTGATGATGTATCGGGGGCGATAGTTGACTGATGTGAGTTTCATCAGCCCGTACTGACCGTATTTGCCGTTGAGATGGAATGTGTACCAGACCAGCACCGAGGCAGACACCACTCCAAAGGAGATGCAGAACCATTGGGGGATGCCGCACATATACATCACCACAAACAGCACGAAGTCAGCGATAAGACCTCCGGCGAAGATGAAAAGGTACTGCGCTTTCAGACCCTTGTATTCCACTGTCCGGCCTATGCCCTTGTTGATTGTGAACTCCATAGACTTAGAGGAAGAACGAGCGGAGGATTGTGGCGGCGACAATCAGGAAGATGCACGCGCCAAACCACGAGGCGGCGGTCTTGTTGGTGTCGGGATCGCCGGAACTGAATTTTGAATAGACCTTCACGCCGCCGATAAGTCCGACCACCGCGCCGATGGCATAGACAAGTTTTGTCGCCGGGTCGAAATAGGATGTCACCATAGAGGTAGCCTCGTTGATACCCGCCATGCCGTTGCCGGCGGCCCACATCTGGATTGCGGCGGTGAGTAGAAGCATCGCGGCAATAGGACGGCGGAGGTGGGGCTGGTTCATCCACGCCACGATGCGGTTGTAGAGAGTTCTGAAGAATTTAGTCATAAAAATTTGGATGGATTTGTGGATAATAGTGGTGGTCAGTGCAGGATATTGAAGTCAATAGCGTCGATGTCGGTGGTGTCGATGTCGGCATGGAATACAATTCTGCGGGGAGGATTGGTAGGTGTTTCTGCGACTGGAGTGGCCGATGTAGTTTCGGCTTCCTCCACTTCAGGCAGTCGGCACTCAATCATAAGGATGCGTTTCCGCACAACGGGGTCAAGTTTGACATACTCGATAAGTTCAGTGCCTTCAAGTTCTGCAAGTACCCTCTTGGCGGTCTGCTCATCTTCGGGCGTATGAGGCTTGTCTTTGATGACCTCCATAGTCTTCTGCATATCCTCGAAGTCTATGCCGTCGGCATTTGGCTCAGCCGGAGCGGGAGTTTCGCCTGTAAGTTCACTCGCCGAGAGATTGGAGAAAACCTTGTCAAGATTTTCAGACTGTACCTGTCGCGGATGTTCCTCCGCACTCTCATCTGGCAATCCGGCATCGGCAGGTGTGCCGAGTTCCTTGACGATAAGCGGTATCGCCTCTTTCGCGGCTTCCACGGCGGCTTCCTTTGCAGCCTCGCGCACAGAGTCGGTAAACTCGCGGATGTCAAACGTACTCGTGCCCACGATGTCGGCAGGATTTTCCTGCTCAGGAGCGGGCGGCGTTTCTGCATCCTGCGGTTTTTCCGGTGTCGGCGCATCCGGCTTATTGAGGACTTTCCTTATAAGCCACACATTGCTGACAAGCAACGCGATTATAAGAACCATCTCCATCAGAACAGCGGCTCTTTACCGTTATCGAAAACGCTCTGCATTACCGACCGGTGGTGGGCGAAATGGTCGAGCAGTATCTCGGAGGCGTATGAGCCTATTGACACTCCGCTCTTGCCGAGGGCTTTCACCATACGGCTCAACACCGCGTGGACTTCAGGATAGAGGTATGCCTTTGTGTTCGACCTTACCTCATGGGGACTGAGGAATTGCGACACATATCTGTCGCGTGCTTCGGAAGCCCTCAGTTCAACTTCCGATGGTGCTGTCACCGCAATGGTGACGATTGACCGGGATTTAGTCATGCGTTAAAGTTTGGGGTTGATAATATCGGCGTACTCATCGAAGTGAGCGGCCAGCACATTGTTGATGTAAGCCTTGACGGAGCACACACGCCCTTTCTGTCGGCAGAAAAGTATCTTGCGGATTTTCCAGATGAAATCGGGGTCAATCTCGGTGGGCGTGAATTTTTCTTCGGGAGCCATATATGCCATGTTTCTTACGAACCTGTCCATGTATTCCTTCTCACGGTCAGACTCCGAGGATGGAATTTCCTTGACGGGTTGTGGCTTGGATTGTGACTCAGGTTGCGGCAAAGCCGGATTTTCCTCAGGTTGCTCGGCAGGCTTTTTCAGCGTTGACAGTGAGGAGGACTCCTCGCGGAATGACCTGATGAACTCATCGGGGTCGATGTCGGACTCATATACCTTTCCCATAGACATCAGAGCTTGAGTATGCCGAGCAGTTCGTCGGTAAGTTCGGGCAGGCGCGTTCCTTTGAGCAGTGTCTTGTCGGGCGGCATGACCGTGGAGCGGAACACGGCGCGGTCGAGTGTCTTTGACCCCTCGCGGCGGTATTTCTTGGTGTCCGGGATTTTGGTCTGCATCGTCTGCAAACCGTATTCCTCGAAAATCGCCTCATACTGGTCGTAGAGGTCGGTTTTCTCGCGGGCATCGACGAGGTTCCAGAGCATATACATCTCCTTGACCTGCGTGCGGCCTGAAGTGAGCCACTCCTGAATTTTCAGGGCGAAGGCGAGGGAGCTTTCAAGTATCACCTTGTCGGCGGCGATGGGTACGATGACCGTATCCATACAGTTGAGGATGTTGACAACTCCACGGTTATTGACCGTGCCGGGCAGGTCGAAGAAAACGATGTCGATCTCATTGCCGGCTTCGATTATGTCGCGTACCTTCTGCATAGCTTCTTCCGGCTTGGCGGTCAACAGCGGGTACGGCGTGAGCTTTGTCTGCCTGAGATTGTCGGAAAACAATTTTTTGAAACGGGGGCTGCACTCGATGAGGTCTTTGTCACGCTGCCTCATTTCCTCGATGCTGTACTGCGGATAGTCGCAGTCCACTACAAGGATCTTCAGCCCTTTCTGATAGTAGAGGTAACTCGCCGCGAGAACGGTCAGAGTCGTTTTGCCTGCTCCACCTTTCTGGGTGGAGAAAGCGACAAATTTAGGGTCTGTCATAAAAAACTTTGGATTGTTGGATGAAGTGGTGGTTACACAGCGGTGGCCGTCAGCGTATATCCTGACACGGGAAACCGGGCTTTCTCCCGTACAGGGAACTCGGCAGCTAATCTGTGCTTGGGGTTGGGATTTTGTCAGTCATTTGAAAACGGGTTTAATTGTGGATAAATAGTGGTGGTACTCTCCCGGCTATGTAGCCATAGGGCCATATAGCCATAGGTAGGTAGATGGGTGGAAATATTCTTTACCACGGGGCAACTTCGCTATATATAAAGGTCGTAACATAGCCGTTCAGGAACAAATCTCTATACACAATCAATCAATTAGATTGTTCGGAAGGGCGTTTGTCAGACCGATAGGCAGCTTTGTTGCCGTATGGCTTGGAATATTCACGCGAGGCCGGGAAGCGTGACAGCAGTTCAGGCGGACAGTGCATAATATAGGAAGGAAATTGACTTTCGTGAAGGCTATCCTGCGAACCAACCTCTACACAAAGAAACAAAATATTCAGCGATTTGTCAAGTCGCCAAAAGAGCGAGATTGCTGGAATTTAGAGGATTGTCCGCCTATGTCCGGATTTGCCGGGATATGCCGCAAAAACTTGGCTTAATTTTTAACAAAAAAATTTTCGAGTCGCTCGGCACATCGCTCCCGACCTGCACTGGAGCATCAATTTTTCAGTATAGTATTCCTGATTTTTTCTTTCATCGTTAGGAATTGCGACGGATTTTTTGTAAATTTAGGTAAGCAGAACGGAGCAGCAAGCCAGTTGCCGCCATGAATGGAGAAGTTAGTACGACTATCGTACATCTTTTAATGATAACCGGGCATCATTAACCGCATAACCACTTGTTTCATAGTATGGAGAATGTTCACATGAACATAGCAAGGTGTCTTTTCGGGGTCCGAAAAGGTTTTGGGGAACCGGCGTCCCACCAAAACAACCTTGCTATGCAGGATATTTCTCCAAAGTCGAATATCCCTCGATGAAACTGCCGTTGGCTCAGGCTCCGCGATGCACTCACCACACATAATCCACTTTTTTATGACTAATTTCACCAAAGGCGGACGACCGCCACTGATCGACCGATGCGACCACTGCGTCAAAGTACGGTTCAACAATGCCGAATGGGATGAGCTTACCCGAATGATGGAGAGAGCCGATATGACCGTCAAGGCCACGTTCATCAAACAGCTTATCTTCGGCAAGCCATTCAAGGTACTGATAACAGACAAAAATCTGTCGGTTTACTGCGCCAAGCTCTCCGAGTTCTTCGCCCAGTACCGTATGATTGGTGTCAATTACGACCTCGTTGTGAAAACTCTCAGGGAGAATTTCACCGAAAAGAAAGCCATGACACTTCTCTACAAGTTGGAGAAAGCGACAATCGACCTCGTGAAAATGACGGGGGAGGTGAAGTCTTTATCGGAAAAATTCGACGAACGATGGTCGCAAAAATCTCAATAGGCTCATCGCTCTACGGTGCTCTCTGCTACAACGGAGAAAAGGTGAACAAGGAGAACGGACGCATCTTAGGCTCGAACAAAATCATCATTCCGGTTGACGGCAAAGCCGACATCGGGCAGATGGCTGAGAACTTCCGTCTGTTCATGCCGAAGATGGGCAAGACTAAGAAGCCCGTTCTTCATATCTCCCTGAACCCGCATCCTGATGATAAACTGTCCGACCAAGACTTTGAGATACTCGCCCGCGAGTATCTTGATAAACTCGGCTTTGGTGAACAACCTTATGTTATCTATAAACATGAGGACATAGACCGCCACCATATCCATATCGTTACGGTCAATGTCAACGAGGATGGCAAGCGGCTCAATCAGGATTTTCTCTACCGGCGCAGTAAGAAAATCACGACCGAACTGGAGGAAAAGTATCATCTTCACAAGGCGCAGCGTGAGAAAATTTCTCCCGATACTCCGATAACCAAGATTGATCCGAATGGCGACATCAAGCGACAGGTTGCCAATACGGTCAAGATGGTTGGTATGCGCTACAAGTTCCAGACTATGGGCGAGTATAACGCCATTCTTGGACTTTACAACGTGAGATGTGACACAGCCGACGGACGTGTCAACGGGCGCGAGTATCACGGTCTTGTCTATTTCGCCACCGATGATAACGGCAATACAATCGCCAATCCTCTCAAAGCGTCACGACTCGGTAAGTTTGCAAGCCGCACCGCGATAGATGGACGTTTCGAGAGAGCCAAAGAGAAGATAGATGTTGCACCGACAAAACGTAAAGTTGCAGATGTTCTCAACCAAGCCTCCGGCAAAGATGATTTCGTTGCCAAGCTCAAGGAGCGCAACATAGATGTTGTTTTCCGCTACACCGATGAAGGACGCATCTACGGCGTGACATTCGTTGACCACGACACGATGACAGCCTTGAACGGCTCCCGCCTCGGCAAAGAGTTTTCGGCAAACGCACTCAACGCACGGTTCAGTCAGCAACAGCAGACAACAGAACAAGCACCGATTATTCCGGTTATTCCTGCCACAGAAGATACACCTCAAAGTCAATCGACATCATCGGCCGGAACTGCACCAGCTCCAACACAAAGTCAACCTATCCACAGCGACAGCGGAGATTTTGACTTCACATTGCCCGGCCTTGACCTGTTCCAGCCGGGGCAGTCGTTCAATCCCGACGAGGAAGAATTCCGACGCCGTATGCAGCGTAAGAAAAAGAAAGGGCATCGCCCGAAATTTTAACCCCAAATACATTTTATTATGAGCCAACAGGAGGATGACCTCAGAGCGTTGGCGAAGATTATGGATTTCATGAGGGCGGTGAGCATCGTCCTTGTGGTTGCCAATCTCTACTGGTTTACCCGTTTGGAAACCGTCGATAGCGGTTGGTTCTACAATACAGTCCATAAAATCTGCGTCAACTTCAACCGCACATGCGGACTTTTCAGCACAACATTCAACGCCAAACTTTTCGCCCTTATGCTCCTCGCCCTCTCGTGCTTCGGCACAAAGGGCGTGAAGAACGAGAAGATAACATGGCTTCATATCGGCATTGCTGTAACCATTGGCATATTGCTGTTTCTTCTCAACTGGTGGATGCCGGCTATCGGCTGGAGATACACCTATATTATTACTACTGTGAGCGGATATGTGTGCTTGCTGATGGGTGGAATATGGATTAGCCGCCGTCTGAAGAACAATATGATGGACGACCGTTTCAACGACGAGAACGAGAGTTTCATGCAGGAGACACGACTGTTGACAAACGAGTATTCGGTCAATCTTCCCACAAAATTCTACTGCGAGAAGAAACTGCGCCGGGGATGGATAAATGTTGTAAACCCGTTTCGAGCCACAATCGTACTCGGCACACCCGGTTCCGGCAAATCGTATGCAGTCATCAATTCGTTCATTAAACAGCAGATAGAGAAGGGCTTTGCGGCATACATTTATGATTTCAAGTACCCTGATTTATCGACGATTGCATACAATCATCTGTTGATGCACCGTGATGGTTACGGCAAAATCAAGCCGAAATTCTATGTGATAAATTTCGATGATCCTGAGCGCAGCCACCGCTGCAACCCAATTCACCCGGACTTCATGACGGACATAGCCGACGCTTATGAGAGCAGCTATACCATAATGATGAACTTGAACCGAAATTGGGTGCAAAAACAGGGTGATTTCTTTGTGGAGTCTCCGATTGTGCTGTTCGCTGCAATCATCTATTTTCTCAAGCTCTACAAGGATGGCATCTACTGCACTTTCCCACACGCAATAGAGTTGCTCAACCGCCGATATGAGGATTTGTTTCCCATCCTCACCAGTTACCCGGAACTTGAAAACTACCTTTCTCCGTTTATGGACGCATGGCAGGGAGGCGCGGCAGAGCAGTTGATGGGTCAGATTGCATCGGCGAAAATCCCGCTGTCGCGCATGATTTCACCGCAGCTCTATTGGGTAATGACCGGCGATGATTTCACGCTCGACATCAACAATCCGAAAGAGCCGAAAATCCTCTGCGTGGGCAATAATCCAGACCGCCAGAACATCTACGGCGCGGCACTTGGACTATACAATTCCCGAATTGTGAAAATCATAAACAAGAAAGGGATGCAAAAGTCTGGTGTACTGATAGATGAATTGCCGACCATATATTTTAAGGGCTTGGATCAGCTCATTGCCACGGCACGAAGCAACAAGGTTGCCGTGTGTCTCGGCTTTCAGGATTTCTCACAGTTGAAGCGTGACTATGGCGACAAAGAGGCGGCTGTTGTGATGAACACCGTCGGCAACATCTTCTCCGGGCAGGTCGTGGGCGAAACCGCAAAAACACTATCAGAGCGTTTCGGAAAGGTGTTGCAGAAACGGCAGTCAATCTCAATCAACCGTCAGGACATCAGTCACTCTATCAACACGCAGATGGATTCGCTCATACCGCCGAGCAAGATTTCCACTCTCACTCAGGGTATGTTTGTCGGCGCGGTCTGCGACAATATTGACGAGCGTATCGACCAGAAGATTTTTCATGCCGAGATTGTGATTGACAGCAAGAAAGTCAACGCCGAGATGAAACGCTATAAGCCGATACCGCAGTTGACCGATTTCAACGATGATACTCCCGACAAGACACATATGAAAGAGGTTATTCAGCGCAACTACGAGAAAGTAAAGGCTGACATTATCCGGCTCATCGAAGATGAGAAAGCCCGCATCATGGCAGACCCGACCCTGCGCCATCTATTCATGCCAAAATAATCACCACTAAATTTATCCACAATCATGTTAGAAACTGACCGAAGTCTAAACGACTTCAACTACTACTATTTTTACCTGTTGCAATTCCTTCGTATCAACAAGTACGAGGTCGATACCGACCATCCACAGTTACAATCCAACTCAATCGCGGCCCTTGGAGCCTTTGAAGATGCCCGACGCAACGGTGCATCTGTCACGGCAGCCGAGGAGGAGGCTATCAGGGTGCTTTTCACCAACATAGGAGAGTCGGAGTATAACATCGTTTCCGAGCTTATCCTTGAGAATTTCGGCGACACTATTGACCTCGACTGTACCGAGGCGGTGGAATACTGGACAAATCAGGTAATGACCGATATTCCCGACCTCTTTGACGGTTTTGACCGTATGGCTATCGGCTTAGACCCGCTCGACCTCTCCGTCATGGAGAATGACATCGTAGGCAAAATCGTAATCTACCTTACCGACTATGGCCTACAATAAGTTACAGACCATGCGCGACAACATCAATGCCATTAGGTTAGCCTTGCGCATTGATGTTGAACACCGCTATGCGGAAAATACCCTTGAACTGGAGATACTACGCAGGTATGCCGGATTCGGTGGGCTTAAATGTATTCTAAATGATGCAAATGAGCTTGCTGACGCTGCCAAGTGGAGCAAATCTGATATTGAGTTGTTTGCGCCGACAATCGAATTGCGCCGCCTTATCCACGACTATTCCAAGAATGACAAGGAATTTACGGCCTATATGGACTCGCTCAAAGCGTCGGTGCTGACGGCGTTCTATACACCTCAGCCTGTCATTGATGCGCTTGCAGACTCGTTGAAATCAGGTGGTGTGGAGATACGGCGATTTCTGGAGCCGTCCGCCGGGCAGGGTGCGTTTATAGACTCGTTCCTCAGAAATGGTCTATATCCCAGTGCGGAGGCTATGGCTTTTGAGAAGGATTTGCTCACGGGCAAAATTTTGTCGGCGTTGCATCCGTCAATTACCACCGAGATAAGCGGCTTTGAAAAGATTGACCCTGATTTTGAAGGGTATTTTGATGTGGCTGCCTCCAATATTCCTTTCGGGGATTTTGCCGTGGCTGATCCAAAGTATGCTACTTCAAAAGAAATTGCTTACCGCCAGTCAACAAAGGCGATCCACAACTATTTCTTCCTTAAGGCTCTGGATTCAGTGCGTGAGGGTGGCATTGTGGCGTTCATAACCTCGCAGGGGGTGATGAATGCCGCCTCCCCCTTTGTCAGAATGGAGCTGATGCGTCGTGCCGACCTTGTGGGCGCATTGCGTCTGCCAAACAACACTTTTTCCGACAATGCCGGAACGGATACGGGGTCTGACCTTATCCTGTTGCAGAAGCATACGGGCAAGAAAGCTTTGTCGGCAGACGAGGAATTTTTCATTCAGTCGATTGTTGACCGCGACACGAAAGTGCCGAACAACAAATATTTCGCGGCGTTCCCGCAGAATGTAATCTGTACGGAGGCGAAAGTCGGCACTGACCAGTTCGGCAAACCGGCTGTCATCTACAAGCATGACGGCGGTGTCGAGGGCATCGCCCATGACCTGCGCAATGCACTCGGCGAGACGCTGAAACTGCGGCTCAACTTGGAGTTGTATAACAATAAAGGTATCACGCCGCCAACTCCGGAACCACCTGCGCCAGAAACCGTCAAGCCTCGCACTGAAAACAGAGTAGAAAAGCCTAAGCGTGTCACTGAAACTCACCTTATGCAGCAGTACAAGGAAATGAAGAAGAAACACCCGGACGCGATATTGCTGTTCCGTGTGGGCGATTTCTATGAGATGATGGGTGTTGATGCAGTCAAGGCTTCCGAGATTTTGGGTATTACCCTTACGCGCCGGCGCAACGGCAACGCCGGGAGTATAGAGCTTGCCGGATTTCCACACCACGCCCTCGACACCTATCTGCCTAAATTGGTAAGAGCCGGGCAGCGTGTTGCTATCTGTGAGCAGCTTGAAGACCCGAAACTGCGAAATAAAGAGGAAATAAAGCCGACGGAGATTATCACTCCACCGCCAGTGGTTGAGCCTAAACCGACACCTACGCCACCACCTGAACCATCTAAGGAGATTGGAACCGACGGTGGACCCGATTATAATGATAATCCCGACCCGCGACTGTTTACCTACAATCTTTTCGGTGAACTGGAGCCAATCGAAAAGCCCAAGCGTCAGCCCCGTCAGCCAAAGGTGCAGAAGGAAAAGCCGAAGCCCACACCGAAAATAGAAATTTCAGATGCTACCGCCAAGAAATTCCGTCCGCTTTCTGAAAAGGAGCTGGAATTTTACGGTTCTCTGAACTGGGAGGACAATCCACCAATCAACGGCTTTTATGAAACGATGATGAGCATCGCCCATCGCCAAATGGCGGAAATGGAAGCTGAGCGACAGGCGGCGGAAGCAGCCAAGCAGGGAATAATCACCGAGAACGGTACAATCATCGAAAAGACCGAAGGCAATTTTATTCCTCAGCCAAGAGTGGCTAAGGCTGCGACATCACCCCCAGTCGAGCGTGATATGTCGCCCCGTTCATTCTCCGAGGATATACAGTATTTTCACCATAACGGCAGCATGGTTGTTGACAAGGGGCAGATTGGATTTCTTTCGGAGGTTCGTAAAAATGGAGCTACATTCACGCCGCTTGCTCTCAAACCGGAACAGGAGAAACGAGCCATACTATATGTTACCTTATCGGAGACCTACCAGCAGCTTTATCACTACGAGGCTGAGACGCATGAGGAAAATGCTGATATGCGCGAACACCTCAACCAGTATTATGATGAGTTCGTTGGCAAATACGGCAATCTCAACGAGAAACGGAACGTCAAGTTCATCCTTTTGGACGCCAACGGCCGTGACGCACTGGCTTTGGAGCGCGGTGAGAACGGTCAGTTTGTCAAGGCTGACATCTTCGACCACCCGGTAGCCTTCGCCGTTGACGAGGTTACATCTGTCGATACCCCTATGGAGGCGTTATCAGCGTCGCTCAACAAATACGGCGTGGTGAATCTGGAATACATGGGCGGCCTTGTCGACATGGAGGAGGACAAATTGGTGGAGAGCCTTACCGGACACATATATTATAATCCCCTCGTGAGCAATTATGAGATTGCCGACCGATTCATAGCCGGTAATGTGGTACAGAAAGCCGAGGAAGTCAAAGCATGGATAGACCGCGAGGAAGAACGTATCAAGGATTTCCCCGGCTTTGACGGTATTGAGCCGTTCATTGACTTGTCGAAGGAGTCATTGAAGGCGTTGGAGGAGGCGACACCCCGCCGCATCACCTTTGATGAGCTTGATTTCAACTTCGGTGAACGCTGGATACCCACCGGCATATACTCCGCCTACATGAGCAACCTGTATGCCACCGATGTGAAAATAGTGTATTCACCCTCGATGGACGAGTATTCCTGCGAAAGCCGCCACAAGAATATGAAGATATGGGAGGAATACTGTGTGAGAGGACAATACCGCACATACGATGGACTGCATCTGCTAAAACACGCCCTGCACAACACTGTGCCGGACATAAAGAAGTCAATCGGCAAGGACGACAACGGCAACGACATAAAAGTGCCCGACGCCGAGGCGATACAGCTCGCCAACACCAAGATTGACGAGATACGCAACGGCTTCTCCGAATGGCTGGAGGCCCAAAGCCCGGAGTTCAAGGAGCGGCTTGTGGATCTGTACAACCGCAAGTTCAACTGCTTCGTGCGCCCCAAGTATGACGGAAGCCACCAGACATTCCCCGACCTCAATATGAAACTGCTGGGAGACCGCTACGGAATAAACTCCATATACCAGTCGCAGAAGGATTGCGTGTGGATGCTGAACCAGAACGGAGGGGGTATTTGCGATTTCGAGGTGGGGTGTGGCAAGACGCTGATAATGTGCATTGCGGCGCATGAGATGAAGCGATTAGGATTAGCTCACAAGCCGATGATTATCGGACTGAAAGCCAACGTAGCCGAGATTGCCATGACATATAAGACGGCATACCCCAACGCACGTATCCTCTTTGCCGACGCCAAGAGTTTTTCGGCTGAGAACCGTGTGGCATTCTTCAACAATATCCGCAACAATGACTATGACTGCGTTATAATGAGCCATGACCAGTTCGGCAAGATACCACAGTCGCCGGAGATTCAGCTGGAGATACTTCAGGCGGAGCTTGACACCGTGGAGGAAAATCTTGAGGTGGTCAGGCAGCAGGGCAAGGACGTTTCGCGCGGTATGCTCAAAGGGCTTATCAAGCGCAAGGAGAATCTTTCGGCAAAACTCGCAACAATCCAATACGAAATGGAGCAGCACAAGGACCAGATGGTTGACTTCAAGCAGATGGGCATCGACCATATCTTTGTTGATGAGAGCCACCAGTTCAAGAATCTGATGTTCAACACCCGCCATGACCGCGTGGCAGGTCTGGGGAACCCGGAAGGCTCCCAACGTGCGCTAAATCTCCTCTATGCAATCCGTACCATTCAGGAACGGACGGGCAAGGATTTGGGTGCTACTTTCCTCAGCGGCACGACAATCTCCAACTCATTGACAGAGTTGTACCTGTTGTTCAAGTATCTTCGTCCGAAAGCACTTGAAAGGCAGGATATAAGGTGTTTCGACGCATGGGCGGCAATCTTCGCTAAGAAGACCACCGACTATGAGTTCAATGTGACAAACAGTATAGTCGCAAAGGAGCGTTTCCGTTACTTCATAAAAGTCCCGGAACTGGCGGCATTCTACAATGAGATAACCGACTACCGTACCGCCGAGGATGTTGGCGTTGACCGTCCTAAAAAACATGAGATATTCCACAACATTCCGCCTACTCCACAGCAGGAGGAGTTTATTCAAAAACTGATGGAGTTCGCAAAAACCGGTGATGCAACGATTTTAGGCCGTGCGCCGTTGTCGGAAACGGAGGAGAAGGCGAAGATGCTCATAGCTACTGACTATGCCCGGAAGATGGCACTGGATATGCGCATGATTGACCCGGCTTATGGAGATAATCCAAATAACAAGGCTTCGCATTGCGCGAGGGTAATCGCTGAATATTACCAACGGTACAACACTCAGAGAGGAAGCCAGTTTGTATTCAGTGACCTCGGCACATACAAACCGGGGGAATGGAATTTCTATTCAGAAGTCAAGCGCAAACTGATTGAGGACTACGGCATACCTCCGCATGAAATCCGGTTCATTCAGGAGTGCAAGACCGACAGAGCGAGGCAGGCAGTCATCAAAGCCATGAATGACGGAGATGTACGTGTGCTTTTCGGCTCAACATCCATGTTGGGGACTGGTGTCAATGCCCAGAAGCGCTGTGTGGCAATACATCATGCTGATGCACCGTGGCGTCCGAGCGACCTTGACCAGCGCAACGGACGCGGGGAGAGAGCGGGTAATGAGATAGCTAAGATTTATGCGGAGAACAATGTTGATGTACATATATATGCCGTTGAGAAATCGCTGGACTCATATAAGTTTAATCTGCTTCAATGCAAGGCGACATTCATTTCACAGCTTAAACGCGGAGCATTGGGAGCGCGTACTATTGATGAGGGTGCTATGGACGAGAAATCAGGCATGAACTATTCGGAATACATGGCTATCCTCTCAGGCAATACTGACCTTCTCGACAAGGCGAAACTTGAAAAGCGCATAGCGGCGTTGGAGAGTGAGCGCAAATCATTCAACAAGGGTCGTGGCGATGCAGAGTTCAGGCTCCAGACCATCACCCACGACATAGCCAACAACGAGGCGGCAATCGAGCGCCTGAAAGCTGACTGGGAGCGTTACGACAAAGTTGTGCAGCGAGATAAAGACGGCAACCCTCTCAATAATCTGAAGATTGACACCTGCAATCTCTCCGATGAGAAGAACATGGGCGTACACCTGCAAGGTCTGGCACAGCGCACGGACACCCACGGTCAGTATCAGCGTATCGGCGAGGTTTATGGCTTTCCAATCTCAATAATCAGTGAGCGGACACTCGTTGACGGTCGTGAGGGGGTGCAAAACCGTTTCGTTGTCGAGGGCAACTATAAATACAAGTACAACAACGGCTTTATCGCCATGAGCGACACCCACGCCGCCTGTATGAACTTCGTAAACGCCCTTGAACGCATCCCCGGCATTATCGCTCAGCACGAGGAACGCACCGCCAAACTCAAAGCCGATGTTCCAATCCTAGAAAGCATTGTAGCCAAGCAATGGGGCAAGGAGGACGAACTGAAACAACTCAAATCAGACCTCGCAGCCCTCGACCGAAAGATTGCCGCTGAATTAGCACCTAAACATGATGAGAAAGACGGCGAGGAAGTCAAACCTGATACCCAACAGCCCGGCAAAGTCGTTGAGGCCAATCCATCGCCTCAATCCCAATCAACCGATGATAAAAAGTCAATGGTGGCAGAGCCAATAGGTAATTGCGAAAAAAGTTATATTCCTATGACTACCATTTCAAAATATGCAAGTAATGAAATTCACAATGTAGGTCGTAGATTATAAAGGAGAGAGGAGTCAATACCTTATGGTGTTGACTCCTCGTTGCTATTTATGTCTGAAATTGCGGTTATACTACTTACTGTACAAGGATATTTGTTATAGTTTTTGAAACCTTATTGTTAGAGTTCCTTGTTGATGAAAAATTTGTCATTTTCATATTTACACGAGGCGAGTATACGCTTGCCAGTGAATAAAGTTTCCATGCGCCTTTACCGTTGTGGATTCGCGCTTTCTCGAACTTACCATTACCCGAAATTTCCAAATCACCATCGTAACAGCATTTTTTGTCAGATTTTTTGATTCCGACAATTCTACGATATGTTTCAAGCTCAAAAGCCATATTCTGTCCGATACGACCAAGTCTGAAGTAACTTGTGTATTTACCATTTTTTACCTTCACTTCAGCTTTATATTTTATAAACCCACCATTATATACTGGACCCGGGGCAGCTTGAGGTGCAACAAGTTGATTGCCAATCATTATTTTACCCTCATTGTTTCCGAGTAGTTCTGCCTTCTCGTCCTTAAATGGCAGGCAAGGAGTGACATCATATAAGTCAGTATCGCTGAATTTAAGGATACCATCATATTTGGCGACACAATCACGAATGATTTTGATGCCCGCGATAGAATCCACGGTTTCCGCAAGATCGAAAGCATAGTCCAATTCTTCATCAGCTTTATCCAAGAGCATATATGCCCCTTCAAAGCCTATTTCATTAAAGAAAGTACGCTTCGAGGAATCGTCCATCTCTTTTACCTTTGCAAGAGTTCTGTCGAAAGCAGCTTGGTCTTTGAATTTAAGAATTTGACTTGCTGAGTATTCTCCAGTTGAGCGGGTAGCAGGAGAATCGCTCAATGTGATAACCTCAAAATCTGAGGTTTCGCTGACCGCATTAAATAGCGGTTCATCGTTATTGCTACACGAAGCAATAACGAAAGCCATCATCGTGATGGTTAGATAGCTTAATAACTTTTTCATTGATTTATATATGTTTGGTTATTGAGAACTTTCCGTTGCAACCCAAACGGAGTGTTCTTATGGTTTACGGGTAATATCTACGGTTGTTGAATTGGAGTCCTTACCCTCAGTTCCGTCTATTTGAAGGAATGATTTTGTTTCTTTGAAGCCCTCCGGCATTTTGTCAAGAATTATCTTGACAACTCCTGGCTCTGTGACTTTTGCCGAAAAGTGGCAATCTGCATCAACATATTCCCCGTTACTGTTTTTAGCACCAACCAGATTGAGGGATTTGTAGTTGGTGCATTTGAGGGTAACTTCGCCACCCTCACCATCTGCGGTAATCTGAATCTGGTGGTAGAAACTCGGATCAAAAACAGCCTTTACGTTCTCTGCCGGGGTGGCAGATACCTCCCAAAGCATCTTTGCCGGTTCATCCTCGCTGCATGAGGAGAATGAGATTGCCGCAATAATTGCGACAATAAGGAATTTAATTTTGTCCATTTTGAAATTTGTATTTATAGGTTTATATCAGTTTTCCGTTTTTATCCATACGTAATGTAATAGTCACACTACTACCTGAGCGTTTGAATGTCTGGTTATTGCAAGACACCTCTTCAAGTGTGGCCTTGCCGCCAGAGACTGCCGGAGGACGGTTGGCGATATATTTTATATGACATTTCAGTTCAACCTTGTGCTTGTTGAATTTCATGGTCATTTTAGATATACCATTTGCTTCTTTCCTGTCTTTTGACCACCTCATGTCATCTTGATCCGGGAGTTCTGCTGTGAAGAATAATGATTTTCCACCGCTTGCATTTCTTACATCATACTTGATTTTTGAGTGTGACGCGTTGCCTTCTATGGATATTCCGTCAACAAATTTCTTGTTGTCAAGAAGGTTATTTCCACTGCCGTCAATACATTGGACTATTATCTGACATGCGTCAGTAGATGTTTGGATTGGCTCGTAGCCATTTTTATCACATGATGCGAACACAAGGACAGACATCATGATGAGAGAGATTATTCCGATTGTTTTCGATTTTTTCATTGTATGCTTCTATTTGATTGTTTCGTTTATTGTTTTCAGAATGAAGTCTGTTAAATCAATCATACAGACTGATTTCGATTGAGCCGCCACAACGCCCGCTCCGGAAGACACATTACTGTATCCCCATATTGGATCTCCCAACCCATAGTCGCTGAGGTCTGAGAGCGTGCCATTGTCACGCTGCCATACATAATTTGCCCAATTATAGTATGACGGTGATACTGAGTTTATGATAAGATTGACCTTACACTCAGGTATTTCACCTGTTGGATAGCGGAACCAGCAGTTGTCAAACTGAAGATTAAGAGTATAGCTTTTACCGGAAAACTGGCGGTCAGAGAAGAATGTGAAACCATCCGCATCTCCACCCATTATGGACTCAAAAATGCCTATATGTTCGCTGAAAATAGGCTCCATCTTATAGACCAAAGAGTTTATCTCAAATCCATAATTACCGCTTGCATCAAGATTGTCCGAATTTTCATTCGTTTGAGTACCACTGTTGAATGAGAATTTATAATAGTTTTCTCCATCGGGATCTTCTATCCTTAGAGCAACCTTTAGTTTGAACTGTACGGAGACTACATCATTATCCGATTTCCAACAACTCACATCGTATGTTTCCCACGTTGCGGTGGGTGCTTTTATGGACATCGGCATGGAAAGGTCTGCTTCACCCCGACCAAGAGTAGGACTCTCGGCAACAATTCTTATATTGTCACCTTCTTTGGGAATATACGAGTCAAGCTGCAACACTCCGTTGGCATAAATCCTCAAATCGGCATCCTTGACTTCAGTTTTATCGGATGTGTCGGTATAAAGCCGTGATTTGGACACAACTGCTTCAACCGGTTCTCCAGTTGTTATTAAAGAGTTTACACACAATACCGGAGTATGTGGCATGTCGGGTGTAAACACTTCTTCGCACCCTGTGAGAAACGGTAAAATCAGGAAGGGATATATTTTTCTTAGAATAGCCATGTATATGAAAATGAGGGTATGACAGGAAGAAGTTTGACACGTTTGAACACCGGTTCACTGGTGATATAGTGTTCGCCGGGTTTCGACACTGTAATATCACGGGTTCCACGTTTCACTGCCACCGTGTTCATGTGGCAATATGCGTTATAAAGTCCGAAAGTCCAATAGCCTCTCTTATTTTTTACGGTACAGCTTAAATCAAGTCTATGGTAGAACGGCAACTGATAACTATTGATGCCTGTACGCAATGGAGACTCTCCACCGCCGGACCAATCGGCAGTATCAAAATCAGGGGCATCCCACACTTGATTGAGCAGAGTGAAACGGTTGCCTGAATGTCCGACCCATGACGCATTGAGCTGAACCTTGTCATTGATTTTCCAATTCAACATTACATTTATAGTATGGCGGTTATCAAATTTTGCGGGGAATGTGCGTCCTCCGTTTTTGTCGGCGAAAGTACGGTCTGCCCAAGCCAGTGAATAGGATACATGACCTGTCACTTTTCCAAACACCTTCTCAATTTTGAAATCAATACCTTTCGCAGTACCTTTACCACTGCAAAGCTGTGCGTTCCATAAATCGAGAGGTGGACGCAGATAATATTCATCTTTATATTCGACAAGATTATCCATCCACTTGTAGTAACCTTCCACTGATATGGCATAAGTCTTGTCTGAGGATTGCCAATAACCGCCAAGAGAAATCTTGTCAGCCGTCTCCGGCTTAAACTTTCCACTTATAGGTATCCATTGGTCAGTAGGGAGTGCAAGATAACTCTGGTTGAGCTGATGAACGTACTGGGTTGTTCGGGCGTAAGCAAATTTTACAGCCCAATTTTGCGCAGGTCGGTAACTGAATGACAATCTTGGCGACCATCCGTATTTAGTCTTACCACTGATATTGAACAGGGAGCCGTGAAAACCGGCATTCATCCGAAACTTGTCATTGATTTTCCAGTCATCCTCTATGTATGCGTTGACTTCATTAGCTCCGTTTGCCCAAGTTGAGTCCCGGGAAAAAGTATGTGTATTTCCGGCCTTATATTCGCGCGTGGTACGTGCCGGGAGGAAAGAATGGCGTGTATAGCCCGCACCGAAACGAACTCGGTTGTTGTCATTCGGACGCCAGTCAAAATCGCCCCTAAATATCCAATCGTTGATGTTGTTGTCAGTGTTTAGAATGGATCTTGATTCAGTGGTGCCTCCGGGCATCCTGTCAATGTTGTGGAGATCATGTTTCATTCCTGAGAAAAAACGAGTATAGGCAGCAGTGAACTCCGACGAAAGATTGTGGTTGAAGCGATAATTAAGTCCTGTATGGACTAGGAGATTGCCCCAATGCATGTCGAATCTGTCATTTTCAAAAGAACCCCAAGAATCACTTTGGTCCATTCCTTTTTCGTCAGTACCCGTTTTAAGTTTGTCGTCACCGAAATAAAGGCTTACAAAGGCGGTTGCCTTTGGTGAGAAACGGTGTTGAACACGGGCATTAAAATCCATGAAATAATAGTTGAAGCGTAGTTTCTCATCCTCATTTTGAGAATTGGCAATAGCCACAAATGGAATTGAAAGCACATCAAACCATGAACGGCGTAATCCGACAAGGTAGGTCGTTTTCTTACCTATCGGTCCGGAAATATTGAAAGCGCCGGATGTGAGTCCGAGGCGTGCCGAGCCATGATGTCCCTCGCGGTTGCCATTTTGCAGACGCACATCCATAAATGACGAGAGTCTACCGTCATACTTGGCTGGCATCGAGGACTTGAAAAAGTCGATATATCTGATTATGTCAGTGTTGAATGCTGAAAAAAGTCCGGCAAAGTGATTAACCTGATATAAAGGCACATTGTCGAGCATATACAGGTTTTCATCAGCATTACCTCCATGCACATACATTCCTGCCATTCCCTCCGTTCCCTCAGTAACACCCGGCTGGGTGTGCAAAGCCTTTATAACATCAGCCTCACCTAAAAGGACAGGTGTATTCCTCACTTCATCAGCCGTAACCTTTTTCGCGCCTATTTCAGAGGTCTCAACTTGCGGTGCTTCAAGACGCGATAAGACCACCACCTCGTCGAGCATGGTCGATTTTATTGTAGGTTCCTCCATTTTGATTGTGGGGATAATAACTGTAGTGGACGTGACTTTTTTAGGTTTTTCCATTTTCTTTTTACGCTTCAGGACAATATTGTTACCATTAATCTTATATTCAATGGATGTTCCTGAAAACATTTCGGCAAGCACATATTTCAAAGGCTTATTCTTGGCTGTAACAGTAACTTTCACATCTTTCAGTAATTCCGAAGAATACACGAAGTTTTTGCCTGTCTGTTCAACAATAGACCGGAATACCGTTGAGGCAGGCTGATTTACTGCGCGTATGGTGACATTCTGTGCCGTCACTACCGAAGCACAACAAACAATGCCTATAAGCAAAGATATAAGACGCTTCATTACTTGACTGTCATTTGAGTTTCAAGAATATCGTTGATTGTAGCCACAAGGTCAATGGCGTTGCCCTCATAGTGCAGTGAAAGGTTGTAGTCGGACGCATTATCCGGAACATTCACGACCTCTACGCCATATACCTCTTTTATCTTGGAAATAACGGTTGGAAGCGGCGTGTTTTCAAAGTCGATGACTTTGACCACCTTCAACGGTTCTACAGATTTGACTACCTCCTTGTCTTGATTGTCAGGTGAGGTATTAAGGTCGTACTGATGATATATGACAGCCGCAGTCGCTGATAAGACAACGACAGAGGCAATGGCAGCCGCAATTTTGAGACCGCTCCATTTGAAGGCTGGTTTAATATTCAACCGTTTCCAACCCTTGTCAACGGAGAACTTGCCTTTGCGGTAACGCTTTGCTATGTAGGATACTTCTTCTTTCATAATGGTTGTTCATATAAGTGAGCCGGTTTTTGTCCCCACTCACTTATATGACGCGCCCATTATGGATAGGTCCTATCCGCGAAAAATTTTTTATAAAAAAGGTAGAAAGAATGGTTTGTGACCGGTTGACAGAGATTCTCGTAGCCGGGCAAACGCCTTGGTCATCTGATTCTTGACGGTTTTAATGGAAATTTTCATTTCCTCGGCAATTTCTGCGTTTGAAAGTCCGTCACGCTTGCTCATCAAGAATATTTCGCGGCATTTATCCGGAAGTTCATCTATCGCTTTCCATATTCTTGCGTCTCTGAAAGAGGTGTCAATGATTTCCTCGCACACCTCCGGGATTGTATCAATGTTTTCAAATTCCTTTTTTCTTCGAAGGAAACTCACACATTCATTTCTCACGCATCGGTAAATATATGAATTGAAATTCGCAATCTCGGTGCCGGAAGAAATACTTTGCCAAGCCTTCATGAATGAATCCTCCACAATATCCTCCGCATCGTCGGCATTATCAACGATACGGAGTGCGTACATGCCTAATGGCAAATACAGTCGTCTGAAATATGTCTCAAATTCCCGTACTGTCATTATTGTCACTTTTTCAAAGCATTATATAGGATCTGTCCTACGGGTAATTCTATTTTGATTTTTCTTGTTCCATTGCCAAGTTTCAAATATGGAGTTGCGATTGGCTCAAATTCATAGTGTTCCGTGCCGACTTGTTGAATCATCTGACCTCCCATTTTCACACCAAAATGTTCGGAAGCTTCATAATCAAAGTAACCTCCGAAACGCGACACTCCATAAAACCCAATCATTGCTGGAGGCATTGGCAGTCCGTTGGACATTACCGGAGGTTTACCCCAATAATAAGTGCCGAAACCAGTGAAAGATAATTGTGGCGAAAAATGATATGTCAGGCTCCCATTAAGACCATATTGAGTGTGTATTCCTCTGAAATAGCCGTATTTGTTGGCTATTCCTCCAACACAGAAAGACAGATTCCCAATTTGTTGATGAATCCCGATGCTTCCGCTGTCTATTTTCATCAGTCCCGGATATATGGAACTAAATCCGGATGCAACAATACTTCCCGTTTTCCACTCTAAAACATTAGACTGACCCGGCGTTAATGTCCATATTGGTAGTTTCAAATCTGATGTTTCTCTGCGTGCAAAAAAAGATGATGATAGTTTTGGAAAAACGTATTTAAAAGCAGGATTTTCAGATGAATAATAGGATGGCATCGCCTTGTATGAAATATCCAGATTGACAGGAATGCTGTCATGTCCTTTCGTTTCTCTTCCATAAATTTCGGCTTCTGTTTGGGCATGAGCAAAAACAGAAGTCAGGGAGATTATTACGGATAGAATATATTTCATTATGATTGCCTTTTTTGATAAGATACCGGAAAGATAAAAAAGTCCTACTCAAATATCATCCCATTTGTTTGTTGCTTGTGTTCTTCACAACTCTTTTCTGAAACGGAACATACCTTCACCGCCATCCCCGATAAAATTATCCGGCATCTCCGGTTCGGAATGGTGTGAATTGAAAAATTCAACAATGTGGAATCCGCATACATTAACATAGAAATGAATGTTTCGTTTGTCAAAATATGGTGTGCAGGTTTCCCAAACCTTGATTTCAGGATGGAGCCTCTCTATCTCCTGCCATATCCGCTTACCGACTCCTCTGCTTTGTGTTTCGGTTTTTACATACAGGAGATCCAGATGCCCGTAAGCGGACTCCGGCTTAATCACTATTATGGCTCCTCCCATCATTTCTCCGTCTAGTATTGCCTTATATGCTATCGAACCTTTGCAATCGAACGAACTTACAATATCGCTGAGAGGAAGAACGAAATCATCAGTTTTGCCATAATAGTCCTCAAAACCTTTCTGAAACGCGGCCTGTGCTTCTGCCATGAATATATCCTTGTCGGAAGCTGAGAGTATCTCCAGTCTGAATTGCTGATTGTCCATATACCTTAACTTTTATTGGTCAAGCCACTGCCGGAGCGTCTTTGACTTGTCACGGCTGACGAGTATCTCAACTTCCGGGAAATCGGTCAAGACCACTTTGATTTTTCTGTCCCAAAAGGAAACGAGCTTTCTTATGGAATTTATATTGACAATATATTGACGGTTGGCACGGAAGAACATTTCCGGTGGCAGTTGACTCTCGCAATCGTCAATGGTCATTTCAAGCGGGAAACTGGCACCGCTGTTGAGAAACAGCCGCAGTGTGCCGCAATCATGCGAGAGATATGCGACGTCTTCAACTTTCACAATTTCAAATCCGTCACGCCAAGGAACAAGAAATCGTTTGCGCACGGGTTGTCCGGCAAGAGGCAGTATATCCGACAGCCTTTCGGGATTCTGCCTCAAGGCTTTATCGATAGCCGCTGCAAGCTCCTCCCTGACTATCGGCTTGAGAAGATAATGGATGCTGTTGTAATTGAACGCCTTGACTGCGTATTCAGAATAAGCGGTTGTGAATATGATGCGTGTGTTGACGTTCATTTCATCGAATGCGTCAAATACAAGCCCATCGCTCAACCGGATATCTGAAATCACAATGTCGGGGGCATAGCCTTGGAGGAAATATTCCCTTACGGCGGTTTGAGAAACGAGCGGCCCATCTATGGTACATTTAGGGTCTATCTCGGAGAGCAGTTTCTTAAGCCTCAAAAAATTCGGCTGTTCATCTTCAATGACAAGTATCTTCATTTTGCGTGGAATAGGGGGAGTTCGGAAATGTATTTGTCATCTTCCTGACGGAAGGATATGTTGGTCTTGCCGAAATCCTCATACCGGTGGATGAGGGCGGACTGACCTATGCCATGTGAGGCGGGATTGTCGGTTAGAGGCCGGTAATCATTCACTACAACAAGGGAATCTCCCTTTGTCAGAATGGATACTGACATAGGTTCTTCAACGGAAAAACGATTGTGCTTGACTATGTTCTCAAATATTATTTGCAGAGAGCCACACAGTATCATCATCTGTCTTTCCTTGTCATTCAGCCAATAGTCTATCTTTATTGCATTGCCAAAACGAATACGCAGGAGATTCAGATAATGATCCAAATCCCTTATTTCATCCTGAAGGGGATGGATCGCTTCCATAGAATGGTCAAGGACTGTACGGTAAACCCTCGACATGGAGGTGAAAAAATCGACTGCCTTATCCGGGGCATAATCTATCAGTGAGATTCCGGCATTGAGATTGTTGAAAAGAAAATGCGGATTTATCTGGTTTTTAAGCGACTTGATTTTCATACCCGCGAGGAATTTTTCTTTCTTACGTAGAGCGGAATTTACCCATATAAGCATGTGACTGACGATGATGATTGAGATTACCGACGACATAACGTAGTTGTCAAGCCAATTCTCTCCGAGATCCCAAGGACAATTATGAAATATCCGGTCGTAGAGCCACCATTTAACCACTGATAAGGGGAAACATACAGCCATGTTGAAAAGCACTATTCCTGTTATTGTGACTGTGATTCTCTTATTAGTCCATTCAGTTATCTCCAATCGGCGTCGTAGAACGGCCAGAACCATACAATTTATAAAAGAAATTATCGCGCATGCCACCAAATCCAATATAATGCTGTTGACGGTCTGAGTCCACGTGAAATTTTCTTCCTCCGCCATCACAGGAATCCACAGGAGATTGTAGCAAAGGAAAATCAGCAGTGTTAGCCGACACCACTGCATTATCGATTTTTTTGTAAATATTGTAGTCATTGTGATTTCAGTTTACTGCTGCAAAGTTAGGGAATTCCCAATCGCATCAGGTTATAAAAGTTGTCGAAGCGTCAAAATCGGGGGGTGAAACGGCCAAAACCGCCATCGAACCGTCACCAGTCAGCCAAAGACGATTCAAGTGCAGAAAACGACGGTTCAAGTGCCGATTTGTACGGTTCGACCACATATTTCAATAACGCATGGGTATTCTCAATAATTTTGCACTGCGAAAAAATAGCGACATCAAAATGGACAATAGATTTATGAATATTCACATACGGCGCGGATGCCCCATAATATTGATATTGATACTGCTCCTGTTGTGCTGCGTCACATCATCTTGCAGTGTCATGTTAAACCCTGCGAACAGAGCCGAACAAGTGACACTGAAAGTTGAACAACCACTCCCGTCATCGAAATAATGAGTTTCCATATGATAAAAAAAATTTTAATCGGAGTGACCACCATAGGTGCTGTCGCTCTAACTTCGTGCAAGAACAATGGTGACGAATCCGGAGAGACCGTTCCCGAATTCCCGGCAATCACCATCTCTCCGTCATCAATGACAGTAAACGAGAGTTATTCAGCCTCCATACAAGGTCAGCAGGACATCGAGATTTATCCGCAGGTATCGGGTACAATCTCGCGTGTGCTTGTCAAGGAAGGGCAGCATGTTGCCAAAGGACAGCCAATGTTCATAATTGACCAAGTACCATATCAGGCGGCTTTGCGCACGGCAACCGCCAATGTCCATGCGGCGCAGGCTCAGGTAGAGACAGCGAGGCTGGATTATGAGAGCAAAAAAGAATTGTTCAAGGAAGAGGTTATTTCGGATTATGACCTGCAGACTGCAAAGAATACCTTGACAGCCGCCAATGCCGCGCTCGAACAGGCGAAAGCCGGCGAGGTTGATGCACGCAATTCATTATCCTACACCGAGGTTAAAAGTCCGGCTGCAGGAGTTGTGGGCACATTGCCGTTCAAAGTCGGAGCACTCGTAGGGCCGACAATCACACAACCGTTGACAACGGTATCGGACAACACAAATATGCACGTCTATTTCTCCATGACCGAAAACCAGATGCGGTCTCTGATGGGTCAATACGGCACTCCGGCTAAGATGATTGAGGGGATGCCCGAAATACAACTCCAGCTTAATGACGGAAGCATCTACGCCACGCCCGGCAGCGTGGTGTCGATAAGCGGTGTGATAAATCCGCAGACAGGAACGCTCTCAATAAAGAGCACTTTCCCGAACAAGGACGGGATACTCTGGAGCGGGGGTGTCGGTAATGTCATAATCCCGCATGTTGAGAAAGATGCAATTGTCATTCCGCAATCGGTGACATACGAATTGCAGGACAAGATTATTGTATATCGTGTCCACGAGGGTAAGGCCGAAGCCACATATATAAAAGTGCGCTCGGTAAACGACGGCAAGACCTATGTAGTTACCGACGGTCTGATGGCCGGCGACGTGATTATAAGCGAGGGCGTGGGACTCGTCAAGGATGGAATGTCGGTCAAGATAAAGAAATGAACTTATGAATCTGAGATATTTCATTGACCGCCCTGTACTCTCAGGCGTTATTTCAGTAGTGATTGTTCTTATGGGTATCATCGGCATATTTTCGTTGCCGGTGGAACAATATCCCGACATCGCGCCTCCGACAATCAACGTGTGGGCATCGTATCCCGGTGCCAATGCCGAAACAGTGCAAAAGGCCGTCATCATACCTCTCGAAGAGGCGATAAACGGTGTGGAGGATATGACCTACATGACTTCGACGGCATCAAATACTGGCGATGCGTCAATCAATATTTATTTCAAACAGGGGGCAAACGCTGACATGGCTGCCGTGAACGTCCAGAACCGCGTCAACGGAGCCTTGAGCCAACTTCCTGCCGAAGCCACGAAAATAGGTGTCACCACCGAGAAACAGCAGAACGCCGAGTTGCTGACCTTTGCGCTGTATGCTCCTGACGACCGTTTTGACCAGACTTTCCTGAACAACTACATCAAAATCAATGTGGAGCCGCGCCTCAAACGAATAGGCGGTGTCGGTAAAGTCCAGCTTTTCGGCTCAAACTACAGCATGCGCATCTGGATAAAACCGGATGTGATGGCTCAGTACGGACTCATTCCCGATGACATATCGGCGGTGCTTGCCCGTCAGAACATAGAGGCCGCCACCGGCTCGTTCGGTCAGAACTATGACGGGGCCAGTGAATACACCATGAAATACCGTGGTCGTCTGAGCACACCCGAAGAGTTTGGCGAACTTGTGATCAAGTCGCTCCCCGGAGGCGACGTGCTACGGCTCAAGGATGTGGCCACAATCGAACTTGGAGATGAATATTACAACTATTCTTCGGAAGTCAACGGTCACCCGGCGGCAATGGTGATGATAAATCAGAAAGGCGGTTCAAACGCATCGAGCACCATCAATGAAATCCATGAGGTGCTTGATGAGATAGGGCGCGACCTGCCACGTGGAGCGGAGTTTGTAGTGCTTACCGACTCCAACAAGTTTCTGTATGCCTCTATAAAATCGGTGGCCCGCACTCTGTTGGAGGCAATCCTGTTGGTTGTGATTGTGGTTTATGTGTTCCTTCAGGATATAAAGTCAACCCTTATCCCCACAATCTCAATATTTGTATCCATCATCGGCACCTTTGCCGTGATGTCGTTGATTGGTTTTTCAATCAACCTGCTCACCCTCTTTGCACTTGTGCTGGCGATAGGTACGGTTGTCGATGATGCCATAGTGGTGGTTGAGGCGGTGCAGGCCAAGTTCGACGAAGGCTACCAGTCGCCTGTGCTCGCCGCCGATGATGCCATGAAAGGAGTGTCGTCGGCAATCCTGACATCCACCATCATATTCATGGCAGTATTTATACCCGTGGCGATGATGGGCGGCACATCCGGGGCGTTCTATTCACAATTCGGTATCACTATGGCTGTCGCTGTCGGTATATCGGCAATCAACGCTTTTACACTTTCCCCGGCGTTGTGCGCCCTGTTGCTGAAACCTTACATTGACGAAAACGGCAACCAGAAAAACAACTTTGCCGCCCGCTTCCGCCGTGCATTCAACGCTGTGTTTGACCGTATGAGCCGACGATATGTCGCAGGAGTAATGATGATAATCCGCCGCAGGTGGATTATGTGGAGCACAATTGCGGTGTCTGTGGCGCTTCTTGTATTGTTCATGAACCTTACCAAGACCGGTTTGATACCGGATGAGGACACCGGCACTGTGATGATAAGCATGAACACGAAGCCCGGCACCTCTATGGCACGCAACGGAGCTATAATGGATAAAGTGACCCGGCGGCTTGACTCAATACCTGAGATTAACTATTCCGGAGCCGTGGCCGGATTCTCCTTTACAGGCTCCGGTCCTTCCCAGTCAATGTACTTCCTCAGCCTTGCAGACTGGAATGAGCGTAAGGAGCCGGGGCAGTCGGTGAGCGACGTAATCGGCAAAATTTATGAAGGGACTGCCGACATACCTGATGCCACTCTGTTTGCGATGTCACCTCCGATGATTGCAGGCTACGGCATGGGCAACGGTTTCGAGCTTTATCTTCAAGACCGGTCCAGCGGCGATGTGTCGGCGTTCAAGGCCGAGGCCGACAAATTTGTTGCGGCTCTCTCCAAGCGTCCTGAGATTGGCGAGGTGTATTCGGCCTTTGCAACAGACTATCCGCAATATTGGGTTGACATTGACGCTGCCCAATGTGAGCGCATCGGTGTGGCTCCGGCAGAGGTGCTTTCAACGCTTTCCGGCTATTATACCGGGTCGTATGTGTCGGATTTCAACCGCTTTTCAAAGCTCTATCATGTAACGATGCAGGCACCCGCTGAATACCGCATAAATCCCGAATCGCTAAATCACATGTATGTCCGTGCTTCCGACGGCAGCATGGCTCCGCTGAGCCAGTTTGTGAAACTGACCAAGTCCAACGGTCCTTCCGACCTTACACGGTTCAATCTGTTCAACGCGATTTCCATAAGCGGCTCCCCTGCTTCGGGCTACAGTTCCGGTCAGGCTCTGAATGCCATTGCCGAGACCGCCGGGGAGGTGCTTCCGGGCAATTACTCGTATGAATTCGGAGGTCTCTCGCGTGAGGAGAGCAAGTCGGGCAACAATGCCACAATGATTTTCGCTCTCTGTCTGGTTCTGATATATCTGATTCTTTGTGCCCTGTATGAGAGTGTGTTCGTGCCGTTCGCTGTTCTGCTTTCGGTGCCGTGCGGATTGATGGGCAGTTTCGCATTCGCCTATTTCTTCGGGCTGGAAAACAATATCTACATGCAGACAGGCCTCATCATGATCATCGGACTTTTGGCAAAGACTGCCATTCTGCTTACAGAGTTTGCCGGGAAACGGCGGAAGGAGGGGATGTCGCTCACAAAGGCAGCCTACAGTGCGGCGAAGGTGCGTCTGCGCCCTATCCTGATGACCGTGCTTGCTATGGTGGCAGGTCTCGTGCCTTTGATGCTCGCACATGGCGTGGGTGCAAACGGCAGCCGCTCTCTCGCTACCGGTGTGATAGGCGGCATGATATTCGGCACACTCGCCCTGCTGTTCCTTGTCCCGGCTCTGTTCATCGTGTTCCAGCATCTTCAGGAGCGATTTTTCCCACGAACAAAATCAGAAAAGATAAAATGAAAAAAATCATCATACCGGCACTTATGGCCGCCATCGTGAGCAGCTGCGGTGTCTATAAAAAATATGAGCGGCCGGAAATATCCGTTCCCGAAAGCTATCGTGATATTGATACTCCCGACACAACCACATTGGCCTCTCTGTCGTGGCGTGAACTGTTCACTGAGCCGGAGCTTCAGGCCCTTATTGATACAGCACTGGTTAACAATACCGACCTTTCGGTTGCACGCTTGAAAGTGAAGGAGGCGGAGGCAGCATTGTTTAACGCACGTCTGTCTTATCTCCCCTCTGTCGGACTGAATGCCGAAGGTGGAGTTGCACGGTTTGACGGCTCAACCTCGAAGACATACAATATAGGCGCCAATGCCAGTTGGGAGCTTGACATTTTCGGCAAGATGACCAATGCCAAGCGAGGAGCGGTGGCTGCGTTGGAAAGCAGCGAGGCATATCGTCAGGCTGTACAGAGCCAGCTGATCGCCACGGTTGCCAACAGCTATTACACATTGTCGATGCTTGACGCTCAACTCGGTGTGAATATCCGCACATTGGAAACATGGCGCAAGACTGTCAGGACAATGGAGGCTTTGAAAAAAGCGGGAAAGAGTAATGATGCCGCTGTACTTCAGGCACAGGCGAATGTGCTTTCTCTGGAATCCTCTCTGTTGGCACTGCAAAAAAGCATAAATCAAACCGAAAACTCGCTGTACGCGCTCATTGGCATATCGGATTATCCTGAGATCAGACGCGGAAGGCTTGTCGATGCAGTCTTTCCTGAGTCGCTTGTCACAGGTGTGCCATTGCAATTACTCGCCAACCGTCCCGATGTGAGACAAGCGGAACGAAATCTCGCACAGGCATTCTATGCCACCAACGTGGCCCGTGCCGCCTTTTATCCGAGCATAAGTCTATCGGGAACAATAGGCTGGACCAACAATGGGGGCGGTATTGTAGCCAACCCCGGCCAATGGCTACTGAACGCCATTGGTTCGCTTACACAACCGCTGTTCAACCGTGGCGCGAACATTGCCAACCTACGGATTGCCGAAGCGCAACAGGAGGAGGCGAAGCTCCTGTTCCGTCAATCGTTGCTTGACGCCGGGAGAGAAGTCAATGACGCGCTAGCCGCCTTACAAGTAGCTGATAATCAGATAACGACTACTGACAGTCGGGTGGAGACATTAAAAGAGGCGGTGCGCAAGACCGAACTGCTTATGCGCCACAGTCCTATGACATACCTCGAAGTGCTCACCGCCCAACAGTCATTGCTTGATGCTGAACTCACCGCACTTCAATCACGCTATGACCGCATTCAAAGCATTATCACGCTATATCACGCATTAGGTGGTGGTAAATGATAAAGCCAATACAATCATTACAACATAAAAGGCGGGGCAACTCGCCTTTTCTAATGATTATAAATTCCCAACCTAAATATCAATTTATGAACAAAGTTTTAATTGTAGATGCGTCTGCATCTGACGGGCGAATTATGCACGGTTTGTTGACACGAGCCGGTTATGAGCCTGTCGTTACCGATAGCATCGAAGCCGGGAAAGTAGAGGTGGCAAAGCTGCCACCCGGCGCGGTTATCGTCACGGCAATGCGTTTGTCCGACGGTACTGCAAGAGAGTTAATCAACTGGCTCAATGCCGAGGGATACAAGTTCCCGGTCATAGCCATAGTGGAAAACCTTAGCCCGATGGAGCTGATTGAAGTCATGGGCGACAGTGGCGCGGTGGCGATTATCCAACGTCCGGCCATTGACAAGCAGCTTGTGGAAACCGTCGGCAAGTATGCCAGACCGGAACACGTTGTTCTTACGCTTGGCAATCAACTAATCCCGCGCGTAAGCGAGGCATGGAAAGCGGTTGAGGAAAAGGTGTCAGCCATAGCCGTCACCAATGCAAATGCCATCGTGTTCGGCGAGTGCGGCACAGGCAAGGAACAGATCGCACGGCAAATCTATCTCCGCAGCTCACGGGAGCAGAAACCGCTCACCATAGTAGAGGCCGGCAGTGCGGCATTTATCGGCAGGCACGACCCGGCATCAGACCGTAGTGAGATTTACGACCGCATCAAGAGCTATTTCGCAAAGGCGGCAGGCGGCACTATGATTATCAAGAATGTGCATCTGTTGTCGTTTGAAAAACAATCGGTGTTGCTGCATATCCTTGAAACGGAACACCCCGATGTTCGCGTCATCTGCACCGCAGAGCCGGAGTTGTTGGGCATGGTTGCCAACAAGTCATTCAGGGCAAACCTGTTCTATATGCTCCGACAATCCGACATCGCAGTGCCGTCGCTGAAAGAAACAACGGAGGATATTCCTGTAATAGCCGACTTCTTCTTGAAGTCCTATGCCGCCAAGACAGGCAAGGAGCGTAAGCGGCTCGACGCATCGGCAATAAAGGCACTTAAACTCTATCCGTGGCTCGGCAACGTGCGCGAATTGAAGGACATCGTCCTTTTCGCCGCCTTCCACGCCAAGACCGATACAATCACTGAGGCAGACATCACTTTCAACCTTTCCGACACTTCGGTGACTTATGACCTGAGTTTACGTAATCCTCAAAGGGAGCGTGACCAAATTATCGAAGCTTTCCACAGAGGTGGCAGCTGGAAGCAAGCCTCAAAACTGCTAAATATCACCGAGAAAACGCTGATTAGCCTTCGCAAAAAGTACGGGATTGACAGCAACGGTGAAATCCAGTCTTGATTACCTCGCTAAAAATTAGTACCTTTGCAACGTAAATAGCAAAGATAGCACCCGTAGAGTCGGGCGCATTCAACAATATAGGATAACATAATTTCCGCAGAAGTTCCATTGTAAATCTGCAAAATTAACAAAGGACGAACTTGGCGTGAGGATTATGCTATGCTTGTCGCATAGCGTATAGTCACTCAAGCTATCGTCCAAGGCATTGCAGAGCCGACAATGGTTAGCGTAGGTTTCTATACGCTATTTTTTGCTCTTAACATTACCTCTGAAAAATAACCAAAAACCTTTACCTTTCTACAATCACCACTATAATCCGGCAAATCGTTATATTTTAACAAATGAAATTTTATTTATCATATCCGGCGTAATTTCAATAGATTACAAATTTAACAATCGTAAAATAATCCCAAAGGCAATCCATTCAGTTATATTGTCAAACGAGGCGCAATCCTCGATAAGTTTAACACAAAACACATAACCGAATGGAAGCAACAACTCCACCGAACACTCCCGGCTTCAACAGGAAGCCCACCCGTAAAAACCGCAAGACGTTCAACAGCCGCAAATCCAGCGGCTACCCTAAGTCTCTCCGCTCATCACTGGCGGAAGCTCCTCCCGAAGCAACAGCATGGCTCTACGGCTCAATGTTCCTGATGATTGCTGCAAAGCTCCTCGCTCCGATGATGGAACTATCCACCCCGTCAACCGCCGAGTAAGCAGATGGAACAGACCGCAGAAGAAACAGCGGATTTCCAGACCGCAGTGCAGGCATACGTTTCTCTCATCGAAGAACGCGCCCGTAGTCCCTGCCAATATCCCACAGGAAACAAACCGAGACTTTTCTTTCACAGTGAACCGATAATCCTTCTTGAAGACATCATCACCGGGCTTAATGTCAGCGAGAGGACTATCCGCCGATACCGCGACGCAGGAAAGATTGAGGTTTACGAGAGTATTGAAGGCAACATCAAGTTTGTTCTTCAGCGCGACCTCGACAGTTTCCTTGAACAGACCTTCATAAGTTCTTCCCATCCAGAATACAGAACCTTGAAGCGTAAACCCAAAGCCGGCAGCTCAACCGCCAAAACCACCACAAAATCCCCAACTAAATTAAATTATGGACCAGACCACAGAACAGCAGGAATTGCTGGTGGCCCGCAATAATGAGAGCGGGCAGGTGGGAGTTGTCGTAGGGCAGAATCCTGACGGCACTCCACGGATGGCAGACGTAAAGTCAACACCATTCAGCGAACTCATCAAGTTCAGCAAAGGGCAGAACCCCCTCGAAGCGTTCATGTCAAATTTCATGCGGCAGGCAAAGAACCCCACGATGTTCAGCTTCTTCCGACTGCCCGCCGACCGTTATGGAGCAATCGCCACGGCAATGGTCGACCTCATTCAGAAGCCGGAGGAAAATGCCGAGATGCTGAAACCGTACAAGGTGGAGGTTGACACTCCCAAAGAGACGGTTGAACAGAAAGAGGAAGAAGCGCCCACGCAGGAGCCGGAAAAGTCAACGGCAGTCAAGACGACACCCATTGACCCTGACCGCATTGACTGGGCTAAAATAGAGAAACAGTGGGGCATCACGCGCGACGACCTCGAAAAATCAGGGGCACTCAACCAGATGGTATATAACCACAAGTCGCCGCAGTTATTCACAGTAACGCCCCAGTTCGGCGACGAGAAATATTCGCTTGAAGCCAAGCTCTCGTTCCGCACCAACCCCGACGGCTCATATTCACTCGTGCCACACTTCGTCCGCAACGAGCCGCGACTCGACCAAGATTTCAAGGGGTATTCATTCACAAAGGAGGACAAGGCGGAACTCCGTCAGACCGGCAACCTCGGAAAGCCTGTCGAGCTTACCGACCCCAAGACCGGGGAAAAGGTCAAATGCCTCGTGAGCATCGACAAGCTCACCAACGAGATTGAGGCACTTCCGGTAGATAAGATATATATCAAGCCCAAAGTTGCAAACATCGACCTTGACATGAGAGCCATCGGAATACTCAAAAACGGAGGCTTGATAAGGGAGCAGCATGTGGAACTCCCCAACGGCGCGAAATTCACCGCCGACCTGCAATACAGCGCATCGAAGCGCGACATCGTGTTTGTCAATTCTGATAAATACCGTCAGGAGCAGACACAGGAGAACAAAAATCAGGAGCAGGTCAAGGACACATGGCACACAGCCGATGGTTCAATCAAGCGTCTTGAACACTGGTGCAAGCTGCCTCTCAACGAACAGCAGCAGGCGGATTATCTCGCCGGAAAGAAAGTGCTTGTCGGAGAGGGCAAAGACAGATTCGGCAATGACTGCACCATATATTTCCAGTACAATCCTGAGCTTCGCAAGCCCGAAACCACACGGGTGTATCCCGACCAAGACAAGGTTGTAGGTGTTGCGGAAGAAAGCAAGACGCAGTATGCCGTTAACAATCAGGGCAAGACCAACGAGGCCACAAAGAACATGAAAGAGCCTCTCCAGCGCGGACAGACTGCACCCAAAGACGACAGTCAGCAAAGGCAGCAACGTAAACCAAAGGGTCCGAAAGTCTGACGCGCTGCCGCCACCACTGATACTTATTCCACAGTCAAAGCCGACTGCGATTCAAACTGAACAGTATCCCCAAGGCAAGGGGATAGCACCCGCCGTCCCCGTGCCTTTCAATAAATCACCACAAATCCAGCTATGATTATCATCTTAGCACAAATCCAAACTAAATTATGATTTTAATTATCTGCGAAAACAATCGCACAACCAACACCGTGGCCCTCGCAATGGGTGCCAACCTCGAAATAAATCCCGGCATATTCGCCTCGAACACACTGACCGTCGCCACCGTACCTGAAAAATTCATCCGCCAGACACCTCTCTGCGAGATGGCTGAGGACCGCTATCCTTTCATTCCGGAGAAGTTCAAGATGGCAGTCACAATGAAGGATCTGGAGCGAGAACTCAAACCATTGTTCCGTGAAGCCGAGGAAGTGGTGTTCGCTTCAAACGGCGGTGCAGACGCTCAGGCGCGTTTCTTCAACATCTGCCGCCACTTCCGCGTGGGTTGCCCCACAAGCCGCATGTGGCTAACACGTCTCAGCTACGGCGCAATCCGTGGAGCGTTCCACTACCGTGAGAGTGGCCGACACCTCTACCGCCTCGCCCAGACGGGACTCGTGTCGAAGGGTATGGATATGCTCTTTGAGTACAATATCGGTCAGGCATTCACCCATATCGGACTGCCTTACGCCAAACTCACCCGTCAGGAGGCAGTCGCGTTGGAACATATCGGCAATATCGCCTGCGGCATTGATAGCCCCGATGAGTCCGGCTACTCAATCCGCATCAACGTGAACGGTCATAGCGAACTGGAGTCGCAAACCGTTTGGGAAGATGAGAAAGAGGCGGAGCAAGTTCTGAAGGCTCTCAATCTCGGCGATGAAATCCCGGCGACAATGACCGTGACAGAGACCACCGCATACAACCTCCGTTTCCATACGCTTCTCACTCTCCAGATGGACGCTTATAACAACCTCGGTTTTGCCCCGTCAAAGACTGCAAAGGTGGCGCAACGTTTGTATGAGAAAGGGTATATCTCATCGCCGCTGGCATCATGCCCACATCTTCCTGAGATACTGCGCGGCCACCTTGAAACCGTTTTCGGTGAAACCGCCGGGTACCCGTGGGGTGACAACAGGGCAACGCTCAACAACCACGCCATCATCACGCTCCGCAAAGCGGAGGCCGGCATGACGACAAGCGAGGTGCAGCTCTATCGTCTTATCTTCAACCGCATGAAGGCGGTTGTGGAGCAGCAGCCGACACACAAATACGCTACCGTGGAGTTTTCAGTCGGCGACAATGTTTTCTACCGCCAGTGGGAACTGACCGGCGAAGCATACGAAGTGACTGAGCCGGGAACATTCAACACAACCGTCAAAATCGGCGATGCCGCCGTCTATCCCTGCGATATGCCGGGAATGTCAGCCGTATTCACCGATGTGATGTGCAGCCTCACATCAAAGGTTGAGTATGTTGACGAAATGATGCACACCAATGTGCCTTTCACAAAATCAACCAACGACTACGGCAGCGTCTTCAGCTCTCTCATCAGCAAGGGGCTGGTCTGCATCGAGGGCAAGGAGATTGCCCTCACGCCAGAAGGTCAATACGTGTTCGATGAACTTGTCGGCAAGGAGTTCGGAGCCGCGCTCCTCACATGGCAGTTCGAGGCCAACGACCTATACGAAGGCGACCAGACCGGAAAGTCGGTAATGGACGGTTTCTGCAACACGCTCCAGCACATGGTGGAGATGATAGACACGGAAATCACCCTCCAGATAGCTCCCAAAGCCATTTCTACCGAAAAATAATCGGCTCTACATAGCTGAAAATCGGATAGAAATCGTTAACTTTGCCACTGAATCGCAGTCATAATTTTATTTTGATTGTGGATTTAGTGGTGAGGCAGCGGGAGGGATACCCGCTGCCTTTTTAACTGTCATCCACCCACCACTTTATCCACAAACTTTATGGAAGTATTACTAATTGAGAAGGATACCCTCGACTGTATCCTCGACGAGCATGAACTTCTCTGCAACATGGTTCTCGTTCTGGCTAATCGCTTGCGCCGAAAGGAAGCAGCGGACTTGATGACTTCTGATGAAGTCTGCGATTATCTCAGAATTGGCAAGACTACGCTTCAATCGCTGCGAAATAGCGGCAGGATTGGATATTACAGGATTGATGACGGCAGCGTCAGGTACCCTGTCACCGAAGTCATACGCTTCATGGAGCAGAACGGTATTCACACAAATTTGGATGCGTATGAGGAATGAAATTGTGACAAAATCGGATATGCGTATTCTCGCAGCCCGTTCTCAGACCCAAAAAGCATTTGAAGCCGTCGGCATAATCCGTGACAGCCACCACCCGGTTCTTGCCGGAGTCTGTTTCCTTGATGATAAGGAGGTAGCTGAACGCCTCCGGGTAACAAGGCGGACAGTGCAGAACTACCGTGACAAAGGCATTCTCTCATATTATATGATATGTGGCAAATGCCTGTATCCGGAGCATGAGATACAGCAGATGCTTGACGAGAATTATCACCCACCATACTACGATTAACGACAAGAAAGGCGACAGCCGAGGTTAAAACTCGATTGTCGCCTTTATATTTTAGGGTATTGGTTCGTTTACTTTGACTTTTTGGGTCGTCCGCGCTTAGGCTGAGGTGGACGCTCAAAAGTGGTCGGTTGTTCCGGAAGTGGTTTGATGTTGACTTTCAGACCATCGAACTTATCTCTCATGTGACCCATGTCAGCTGACACCGTTTGTTCCAGCATCGTAGCATAAATTTGGGTCGTGGTAATATCACGGTGTCCGAGCATCTTCGATACTGTTTCGATAGGCACATGATTGTTGAGCGACATTGTGGCGAAGGTATGACGGGCGATGTGAGTTGTCAGGTGCTTGGTGATTTCCGCTTTGCTTGCTATCTCATCAAGATATGAGTTCATGCGCTGGTTGGAGATTACCGGGATTACACCATCTTTTTCCACCACTCGCGGATGCCCCTTATATTTCTCCATGAGTTGACGGGGGATTTCAAGCATAGGTATCACACTCAACTCGTCTGTTTTTTCGCGGGTCTTGCGTATCCACATCTCGCCCTTGTCATCGGTGACGATGTGTTCACGTTTCAGTGTTGACACATCGGCGAAAGCCAGTCCGGTGAAGCAGCAGAACACGAATGTGTCGCGCACGAGGTCGAGGCGGGAAAGATTGCTCAGGTCAAGCTCGATGATGCGCTGGAGCTCTGCCTCGGTCAGTTTCTCGCGCTTGGGTTTTGTGCGGACATACTTCTTTCCGAGGAAAGGGTCGTCCTCAATCCACTTGTTGGCGATGCCGGTTCGTATCACGCTTTTAAGATAGCGGATATAGCGGACGGCAGCGTTGTTGGCACATCCTTTCTTAATGCGGAGGAAATGCTCGAAATCGTCCACCATACCGGAGGTGAGCTTCTTTATCGGAATGTCTTTCACATTCTGATTGTCAATTAGGAACTCCTCCAGATACTTCACGCATCGCTCCCAGCGGAGGCGCGTACCCTCGCAGATGTCGCCGCGCTCGTTCTTGTCCTTGACTTTCTTGTTGACCTCGCGGAACGCCTCGCAGAGCATCATCGGCTTCTGGAGCTTGCCGAGAAATGCCTTTTTCAGAGTGTCGGGATTCACCATCTCATCGCGCATGACGAGCTGGTTGTGAATCTCGCAGATTTTGGTGCGGATGGTGTCGAGGTAGCGGTTAAGCTCCAAGTCCTTCTTGGTCTTGCCTTTTGACTGGCCTTTGGCTGAGTCCCAGTTGTTGGGAGCGATGTAGCGGTTGGTGTAAACCTCCGCACGTTGCCCATTCATCGTGATGCGGAGGGCTATGGGCATTTCTCCCTCCTTGTTCATTCGCGCCTTCCTCGCTATGAAGTTGAGCGAGAAGTAGCTTTCGTTGGATAACTTCATTTGTCTCTTGTGGCTTTAATGGTTAATACTAAAGATACAAAATTTTTCTCGGTTTTACAATCTGTAAATCCGAAGGACAAATGAAATGTCTGGGTAGTGGGGGTACAATTTCAGCGGTTTTCGCCGGATTGAGGAAAATGTACCCTCGTTTTGTACCCTTTCTTAACACTTTTTAATAGCCGTCGCCTGCTAAAAAGTTCTTATAGGGCAATCAACGAAAGGTTTTTCGGCATCTGTGACCTCCTTAACCGCCACCTTGATTGCATTACTTCTGCACCCCTGCTGCAAGGTCTGAGGGTACAACCATAATCAATCTTATTTGTTGCAACATATTGAAAAATAACGAAATACAGCCTTGCGAGGGTACAATTCGCGATACAAATTGAGGTGTACCCTTTTTGCACACCGGCAGTTTCAATATTTTGCGCCGATTGGTGGTTGGGGCAAAAAGAAAAATCTCTGAAAACCAGCGATTTTCAGAGATTTGCTTCGGTCTGATAGACCCATCTGTGACCCCGGAGAGGCTCGAACTCTCGACCCAATGATTAAGAGTCATTTGCTCTACCAACTGAGCTACGGAGTCATGTATTTCTCAATTGCGATGCAAAGGTAAGCAGTTTTTTTATAACCGCCAAATTTTGGAGAAAAATTTTATGCATTTTGCGAAAAATCGTGCTAAAAACGGCCCCGGCGGCGGATCAACAACATAATACGATGTCCGGTTATACAAAAAAATGAAAAAGATTGCATTATAACATTGTGACGGCTCCCAAATTAATATTAATTTTGTAAACCTAATTTATCACATCGTATATGGACAGTCTACTTCCATTTGCATTCATCTGCCTGACATCGTTTTTCACTCTTACCAATCCTCTTGGCACGATGCCGGTGTTCCTGTCGATGACCAAAGGCCTCGACAACGATCAGCGCAACCGCATAGTAAAACGCGCAACACTAATATCATTTATAATACTGATATGCTTCACATTCTGCGGACAAATACTATTCACACTCTTCGGCATATCGACCAACGGATTCCGCATCGCAGCCGGATTCATTATACTCAAGATAGGATTTGACATGCTCCAGGCGCAATACTCCAACACCAAGCTGAAGGATGAAGAGGTGAAGGTTTATGCCAACGACATATCCATAACCCCACTGTCGATTCCCATGCTTTGCGGCCCAGGTGCCATTGCCAACGGCATCATGCTGATGGAAAACGCCAACACCATGCCGATGAAGATAACGCTCGTGGCAAGCATCGCATTTATCTACATATTGACCTACATCATCCTGCGGGCTTCCACGAAGCTGGTGCCCATTCTCGGCGAAACCGGCAACAACGTGATGATGCGACTCATGGGACTCATACTTATGGTGATAGCCGTCGAGTGCTTCGTGGGCGGATTGAAGCCAATTCTCGTTGACATTATCAAAGCCGGCAACGGGCTGATTTAGCAAAAACTCCCGTAATCGATCACCACCACGAGTAGGATATGCCACGGTCGTAGGTGTCGGTCGACTCGATGCTCTTAAGCTTTTTCACCACCTTCAGCGTTACGGGCAATATAACAATCTCATAGGCGGTCTTCAACAACGCCTGAGCCACGATAAGCGACACGATTTCCCTCCAAGGCAAAATACCGCCAAATGCGAGCGGGAAAAATATTATCGAGTCGGTGCCTTCGCCCCAAAGAGTGCTGACGATGGCTCGCAGTGAAAAGTGACGGCCTCCCGAAGCTACTTTCATCTTGCTCATCACCAACGCATTGACCATCGATCCACAGAGGAAGGCGACAAACGAGGCCCCGAGTATGCGGGGAACGGTGCCGTAGACCGCCTCCATAGCGTCCTGCGACTGCCACGAATCGGCTCCGGGAAGCAATATGGCAAACTGCAGAAACAGCGTGACAAGAAGATTCATGGCAAATCCAAGCCAGATGACGGTGCGCGCCTTGCGGAAACCGTACACCTCGACTATGCAGTCATTGATGATATAACTCAACGGAAAGACAACCATGCCGGCCGTGATTGTGGCAAATCCGATGTCGACAGTCTTTATCTCTATCAGGTTGGAAACTATAAGGCACACACAGAATAGCACAGTGAGCACCAGAAAAGGCAATGTAAATCGGGGAACTGATTGATTCATGATTCTTGTTTTTTACGAGGTAGCAAGCACTCGGTGAGTTTAACGACTACAAAATTACAACAAATTTTGCAGCCGCCACAATCCACGTGACGCAATAGCGAAATAATTATGAATTATTATCTATTGGGCAACCGATAACATCACATGCAACGCCGGAGCGCGCCGTCACGCGAGCGGGAGGGTGCGTCATTTGTCATTGGATAGAATCGACTGCAGCTCCTTGTCGGTAGCTGTAAGTCGGCTGCGGCATTCAGCCAGCAGCTCCGTGGCTCGGCGTGTGTAGGCGGCCAAGAGGTCTATGTCGAGCGCATCGCTTTGCATCTGTCGCAGTATATCCTCAAGCTCACTCACAGCCTTGTTATAGCTAAGTTCCTTTACGGGGATGAATTCAGGTGTATTTGACATCGTCGTATTGCGTTATTGTTTTATTGAAACCATCACTCCCTCAGCCAGTGTCGTTTCAAGCCTTGCCCCCGCCGGGATGTCGGCTTCATTTGTCACGGCATGACCGTTGAAGCGCGTTATTGAATAGCCTCGTTTTAGTGTCGACATAGGCGACAGCGCGTCGAGAAGTCGGTTCATCGAGTCAAGTCGGGTCGACCGACGCTCTATGGCATTGGCCGTCGTCAGCTTGAGTGTCGACTCCAAAGCCTCAAGACGCGACAGCTGCGGGATGATGCGCTTCGACGCCACCGACTGCAACGCCATCGCGTAACGCGCCATCTTATTGTGGGAACGCTCAAGCATTCCACGGGCAACCGAAGGAATGGCGCCCTCCATCTGTCCGAGCTGAATCTTACATCCTGCCAGACGCTCCCTGACGGCATGCACTATGTCGTTGCCGAGGCGGTCAAGGCGGTCAAGCGCCATGGCACCCTGCTCGATAAGCCACTCGGCCGCAGCCGTGGGGGTCTTAACGCGTATATTGGCCACATAGTCCAGTATCGTCACATCGCGCTCATGGCCAATTCCCACAATCACAGGAAGCGGAAACTGAGCCACAGCCGCAGCAAGGTCATAGTTCTCAAATCCCATCAAGTCGCTTGTGGCACCACCGCCGCGAATTATCACCACGCCGTCCCATTGCTCCTGCTCGACAGCGATAAGGCCAAGGGCGGCAATGACGCTCTGAGCCGTGCGCTCGCCCTGCATTATGGCCGGGAACAACCGGGTCGTGAAGCGAAGGCCAAGCTGATTGCCATTGAGCTGGTTCATGAAATCGCCATAACCGGCAGCACCCTCGGCCGACACGATCGCAATGCGCAGCGGGGGCTCATTCCAGCATAGGCTGCGGTTCATGTCGAGGATTCCCTCGGCCTTCAGCCGGGCAAGCATCTCCTTGCGGCGGCGCAAAAGATCGCCCATGGTGTACTCAGGATTTACGGCATTGATGACCAGCGACATCCCGTACACCGGATGCATCGACACCGACGCCCTCACCATGACCTTAAGCCCGGTGGCGAAATCCTGACCGGTGGCAATATAGAAGTCGGAGCGCAATCGCGAAAACACGTTGGCCCAGATGGCTGCACGGGCCTTTGCCACAGTAGCACCCGTGTCGGGGTCCTTCTGCAGCAGCTCCATGTAACAGTGCCCTCCGCGCACGGCGACATCGCTCAATTCGGCAGTGACCCACACATTCTGAGTCGATGAATTGGTGACGAGTTCGGCTATGCGCCGATTAAGCTGATACAGGGTCAACGCTTCCACTTGCCGCGACTTGCTCACTTCTGCTTAACCATGCGGCTTCCGTTCCACTTGTAGACGAGCTGCTCGCGAAGCAGCGGAGCCACCATCGAATATATGTCCTCCGAGAGGAATTGCTTAAGATTATTGGTCAGCGTAAGCGTCGAGGTTGCCGGGTCGTAAGTATAGGATGCCAGCATGAACGGCACCATATTGGTAACCTCGTCGGGAGTCTTGCGGCCGGCATCGGTGAGCCAGTCGGTCATCGAAGGGGCTTCAAACCTCGACTTGGTGTCATATTGCTGCCACGATGGAGAGTAGAATGTTATGCGGCTGTCGGGAGCCGGAGTAGCGACAGTTGAAATAAGCGCTATACAACCACCGTTGCTCTTATCGGGAAGAATCGACAGCTGATAGCTCGACGCATCGGTCATGGCTATCTTTATGTCGTTGTCGGTCAGCTCGGTAACACGCGAGCGGCCCTGCAATGAGTTCTGAGTGGCCGTCGACGAACCGCTGTTGAAGTAGTCGACCATGTCGAGGCGTGCGTTCTTGTCAAGTAACGGGAACACCGACATGGGCGCATTGGTGAAAGCGTCGACCGACTTAAGCTGAGCCATTGCCGAAGGCGTTACCGCAATCATGGCGACCACGCCTATAAAAAGTTGCTTTAAGATATTCATAATCAATGAGTGAGAGATTATTATTTCTTGTGCGAGCCTTTTCGCCCCTTCTTATTTATGAACTTGTCAAAGTTGCCGTTGGCCTGCTTGCCTGCACCTGCCGATGCCGCCTCACGCTTGCGACGAGTGGCTGCACGCGAATAGTCCTTTTCGGGATCGGCAATCTCGGCATAGAGCTTATGACCCACAAAGTCGATGTGGTTCAAAGCCTCGACCACCCTGCGGGCATCATTCTTCTTGACATCAAACAGCGAGTAACCGGGCATCAGGTCGATTCGACCCACATCGATACGCGGTCCCGGCACCGAATGGTTGAGTATGTCGATGAGATTTCCGGCATAGAATCCGTCGCTCTTTCCGGCGTTGACATATATTCGGGCCATGCCACGGTCGGCCGTGCGGCGATCCTTCTCTTCGGCGGTGCGGGGCTTTGACAGCTCCTTGCGCTCCTTCTTCGACGGTTTTTCATCGATAAAGTCAATTGCGGGAGCATCCTTGTAATATTCAAGAAGGCGGTTGAACTCCAGCGAAACTACGCGCTTAAGCAAGTCCTCCTGCGACAGCCATCCGAGCTTACGGCTCACTCCGGGCAGATATTTTGCAATTTCATCATCGTCAACCTTCACGCGCTCAAGCCTGTCGGCAAGATTGTAAAGCTGCTTCTCGATGATGTGGGCCGGTGTGGGCACTTCCTTGCGCTCAAAAGTCTTTCCGATGCGCTTCTCAATCTCACGCAACTTGTTGCGCTCGCGAGAGTGGATGATGGCGATTGACACACCCGTCTTGCCGGCTCGGCCCGTACGGCCCGAACGATGGGTGTAGGTGGCTATGTCGTCGGGCAGGCCGTAGTTTATGACATGAGTGAGGTTGCTCACATCAAGGCCGCGCGCCGCAACATCAGTGGCAACAAGGAGCCTCAGCACATGGTCGCGGAATTTCTTCATCACCACATCACGCTGGGTCTGCGACAATTCACCGTGCAGCGAGTCGGCGTTATATCCGTCCTGAATCAGCCAGTCGGCCACCTCCTGGGTTTCCTTGCGGGTGCGGCAGAATATGATTCCGTATATATTGGGATTGTCGTCGGCTATGCGTTTAAGCGCGAGATATTTGTCGCGGGCATTCACCATGTAGTAGACATGCTTTACGTTCTCGGCACCTTCGTTCTTGGTGCCTATCACAAACTCCTGGGGGTTGTGCATGTACTTGGCGGCGATTTTGGCAATCTCCTGCGGCATTGTAGCCGAGAAGAGGAGCATCTTGCGATTCTCGGGCACATGGCTCAGGATGTCGTTTATGTCGTCGACAAAGCCCATGTTGAGCATCTCGTCGGCCTCGTCAAGAATCACGGTGTGTACATCGTCGAGCTTCACCACGCCACGGTTTATGAGGTCGATGAGTCGGCCCGGTGTAGCCACTATCACCTGCACTCCTCGCTTAAGACTGCGTATCTGGCTTTCAATGCTTGAACCTCCGTAGACGGGAAGCACCTCAAGGCGGGGAATGTATTTGGAAAAGTCGGCCAGGTCACTTCCTATCTGCAGGCACAGCTCGCGTGTGGGAGCTATAATCAGCGCCTGGGGTACATTGAGCGATATGTCGATGCGCTGCAGCACCGGCAGCCCGAAAGCCGCGGTTTTTCCCGTTCCGGTCTGCGCAAGCGCAACTACATCACCATCCTCATTCAGCAAGTGGGGAATCACCTTCTCCTGCACCGGCATCGGATTCTCAAATCCGAGCTCCTCGATGGCTTTGCGCAAGTCGTCACGTACGCCCAATTCTTCAAATGTCTTCATTGTTCAGTTCTCTTAAATTACAGTAAACGCGTTATGTCAAGGTGCATGTCATGCTATTTCTCGCGCATGAATATATTTATGGGCGTACCGCTGAAGTCCCACTTCTCCCTTATCTTATTCTCAAGATAGCGTCGATAGGGATCCTTGACCCACTGCGGAAGATTGCAGAAGAATACAACTGTGGGAATCATCGACTCCTTCAGCATTGTAACATACTTGATTTTGATATATTTTCCCTTATTGGCCGGCGGAGGATAAGCACCTATAACCTCCTGCATGTAGACATTGAGCTGCGAGGTGGGGATGACGCGCTCGCGGTTCTTGTAGACATCGACCGCGGTTTCAATCACCTTGTATATGCGCTGCTTGGTCAGGGCCGAACCGAATATTATCGGGAAATCGGTGAACGGGGCGAAGCGCTGCCTTATGGAATTGGCGAAGAAGTCGATTGCCTTCTGCGACTTGTCCTCGACGAGGTCCCACTTGTTGACACACACCACCAGACCCTTCTTGTTGCGCTGAATCAGCGAGAAGATGCTCACATCCTGACTTTCGATGCCTCGCGTGGCATCAATCATGAGGATGCACACATCCGATGCCTCGATGGCGCGTATCGAGCGGATAACCGAGTAGTACTCGATGTCCTCGTTTACCTTGGTTTTCTTGCGTATTCCGGCGGTGTCGACAAGATAGAAGTCGAAGCCGAACTTGTTGTATCGCGTATATATCGAATCGCGGGTCGTGCCGGCGATATCGGTCACTATATTGCGGTCCTCGCCGATGAACGAATTGATTATCGACGACTTTCCGGCGTTGGGACGGCCAACAATGGCAAAACGCGGTATGCGCTCAAGCTGCTCCTCGGTGTCGTCCTCTTCGGGAAGATCCTTCACCACCTCGTCGAGCAAGTCGCCTGTGCCCGAGCCGTTGGAAGCCGACACGGGATAGGGTTCTCCAAGCCCGAGCGAATAGAACTCAGGCACGTTGTAGAGCCAATCGTTGGAATCGACCTTGTTGGCAACAAGTATCACCGGCTTCTTAGAGCGTCGCAATATTTCGGCCACATGGTCGTCAAGGTCGGTAACGCCGTTCATGGCGTCCACGACAAACAATATTACATCGGCCTCCTCGATTGCAAGGTGTACCTGCTTGTTTATCTCGCTTTCAAAGATATCGTCGGAGTTGACCACCCATCCGCCGGTGTCGACAATTGAAAATTCCTTACCGCACCAGTCGACCTTGCCATACTGCCGGTCACGCGTGGTACCGGCGGTGTCGTTTACAATCGCGGTACGAGTCTGTGTAAGGCGGTTGAAAAGGGTTGATTTACCCACATTGGGGCGTCCTACGATAGCTACAAGTCTTCCCATATTAATAATTTTAAAATGCAAATTTAACATTTTTAAGCCACATAACGGCAATGCTCACGCATTTTATTGCCGTGCAACGACTTAATGTCAAATTATAAACAACGGCGGCAGGTAATTGTTTCTCTGCGCCTACTTTAATGCCTCCTCGATGAATTGGACAACCATGCGGTCCGACGGATCCTTCAGCGCAACGGTGTTGTCGGGAGCGATGACATAGAGCGTAGGCATGGCTCTCAACACGTAGAGCTCCTCGCCCTCAATGGCTCCGTCGGGTGAATAGGAGTTGACCCACTCGGCCGGCAGAGAGCCCTTCGCACCCTCCCAAACCGATTCGTCGCCATCGGCATACACGGCGATCACCTTCATCTTTCCGTCGGCAACGGCATTTTTCAACGACTGATTTCCTTTCAGGAACTCAATCGTTTCCTCACAATGCTCGCACTCGGGGTCGTAAAAAATCACAAGCCTGTAACTGTGACCGTCGGCGGCGGCATACAGCGTCGACCTGCGGCCCTTGCTGTCGACAAACTCAAAATCGGTGGCCTTGTGTCCCTGACGGTTTTTGGAAGCATCCTCAAGCTGATAGGCATACTTTGAACGGCGCGTCTTGTCCATGTAGTCGGAACCGGTTATCGCATCGAGGAACAGGATGTAATACTCCTCATTGAGCATAGGCGACTCGGGATCGTAGAGGTACTTGTCGGCAATGTCGGCAAGCAGATTGTAAGCCCCCTCATCGGCTTGGGCCTTTAGCAGCAGGTCGCTGACACAGGTTGCCAGCACGGCGTTGTCGGTATAAGGGAACAGGCTGATGTAGTTGGCAAAGTTCTGCTCCATGAAATCCTGATTGTGGCTGCGTATCGTGTCGCCGAAATCCATAGCGTCCCAAAAATACGACACTATATAGGCGGCACGCTCCTCGGGAGCCGTCAACGTGGAGGGCACCGAAGGCAGAGGCAGCTCCTCGACAGCCGGAGCCGTCGACACCGGCGAGGATTCGGCCTTGACTGCATTTGTCGCATGGCCTCCGTTGGCACATGCTGCAAACACAAACATCATAATCGACATTACGGCTATCAGAAATCTCATAGTTGTATAAATTTAATAGTGAATCCAATTTATAATGACAGGCGTGAAGCGTCAACTCCCGGGCGCGGCCCGATCAGCGGCGACGGGTGCGTTGCTGCTTGGCGCGGCGCGGGCCCTTCTTGAGCTTGTCGCTGTTGCCCAATGCCTCCTTTGCCGTCACATCGTTTCCGGCATTGTCATCGGCAGCAGGGCGACCCTTGTCGTCGATAAGCGCGAAGTCGACCATCTTGCGCTCCACATTGGCACGCGCCACCTGCACTTTCACCTCATCGCCAAGGCGATAACGGGTCTTGGTGCGTCGGCCCACAAGGCAGTAGTTGCGCTCGTCAAAGTCGTAGTAGTCATCGGCCAGGTCACGAATGGGGACAAGGCCCTCACACTTGTTTTCGTTCAGCTCGACATAGAGTCCCCACTCGGTAACGCCCGAAATGACGCCGTCGTACATCTCGCCGAGTCGGTCGGCAAGATATTCGACCTGCTTATACTTTATCGAAGCACGCTCGGCGTTGGCGGCAAGCTGCTCCATGTCGCTTGAATGCTTGCACTGCTCTTCAAGCTTGGGCTGATTGACACTGCGTCCTCCGTCAAGATACTTCTCCAACAGGCGGTGAACCATCATGTCGGGATAGCGGCGTATGGGTGATGTGAAGTGGGTGTAGTAGTCAAATCCAAGTCCGTAGTGGCCTATGTTGTCGGTCGAGTAGACGGCCTTCGCCATGGAGCGGATGGCAAGAACCGAAAGCAGATTCTCCTCACCCTTGCCCTTTATGTCGACAAGCATCTTGTTGATCGACTTGTTGATCTCCTTGGCAGTGCCCGAGGTCTTTATCTTGTATCCGAAGTTGCGGGCTATTGCGGCAAGGTCGACAAGCTTCATGTCGTCGGGTTTGTCATGCACGCGGTAGACAAATGCCTTGGGCTTCTTCTTATCCTTGGGCTGGCCGATGCGCTGGGCCACAGTGCGGTTGGCAAGCAGCATGAACTCCTCGATAAGCTTGTTGGAGTCTTTCGACACTTTGAAGAACACATCGACCGGATGGCCGTTTTCGTCAATGTCAAATCGCACCTCCTCGCGGTCAAATTCCACCGAGCCGTTTTCATAACGGCGGCGGCGCAGAATCTTGGCGAGCTTGTCAAGTTCGAGTATCTCCTCGGCATAGTCGCCTGTGCCAGTTTCGATTATCTCCTGAGCCTCCTCATAAGTGAATCGGCGGTTTGACTTGATTACCGTGCGGCAAATCGAGCTCTTGATCACATTTGCGTCACCGTCCATCTCAAAGACGCATGAGAAGGTGAGCTTCTCCTCGTCGGGGCGCAGCGAGCATATTCCGTTACTGAGGTGTTCGGGAAGCATGGGCACCACGCGGTCGACAAGATAGACCGAGGTGGCGCGTTTCTGAGCCTCCTTGTCGAGTGCGCTCTCGGGACGCACGTAATGCGTCACATCGGCAATGTGCACTCCGGCCTCCCAGTTTCCGTTGGGCAGTCGGCGCAGCGAAAGCGCGTCGTCAAAGTCCTTTGCGTCTCGCGGGTCGATGGTGAATGTGGTCACATCGCGCATGTCGACTCGGCGGGCAATCTCGGCCGGGGTTATGCCGGCATCGATTTTCTCGGCGGCACGCTCCACCTGCTCGGGATAGTGGTAAGGGAGTCCGAATTCGGCCAATATGGCATGCATCTCGGCGTTGTTCTCGCCGTTGCGGCCAAGGATGTCAACCACCTCGCCGTGAGGATTCTTTGCATCGTCGGGCCAGTCGGTTATGCGCACGATGGCCTTGTCGCCGGTCTTGCCGCCTTTCAGCTTTCCGCGCGGAATGAAGATGTCGGTTGCCAGGAACTTTGAGTCGGTCGACAATGTGCCGTAGTGACGCTCGACAGTGAGTGCGCCAATAAACACCTGATCGTTCTTCTCGATAATTTCGAGCACCTTGCACTCGGGCTCAACACCTTTGCGTCGGGCGGCCACGAGAACCTTCACCTTGTCGCCGTTGAGGGCGTGCATCGAATTGCGCTCGGCAACGAATATTCCCTCATCGTCACCGTCGAGAATCACGGTGTTCTTGCCGTTGCTGCGTCGGGTGAATACTCCGGTAGCCACATTGCCCCGGTTGGGAGCCTTGTATTTACCGGGAGTCACCTCAATCAGCTCACCATCAAACTCCATCTCGGCAAGGCGCATGGCTACAGCTTTCTGTGCCTGTGGGGTATCAGCCCCGATAGCATGCGACACCTGCTTGTAATTGAATGTCTTGTTACCCTGATTGTCGATAAAATCATCAATCATCGCGTATAATTCACGCGTAACCTTGCGCCGGGTATGCTTTGGTGCTGTAGCCATATACAAATGAATTTTAGTTAGTGTCCAATGTCAGTATTTACAATAAGTAACGCTCTACTATGCGTCAATGTTGGCATAGTTGGCGTTCTCCTCGATGAAATCGCGACGCGGCGGAACATCCTCGCCCATCAGCATCGAGAAAATGCGGTCGGCTTCAGCAGCGTCGTTTATCGTAACCTGCTTCAGCAGTCGGTGCTCGCGGGCCATGGTAGTGTCACGCAGCTCCTGTGCGCTCATCTCACCAAGTCCCTTATAGCGCATCACCTTGGTCTTGTCACCGTTGGTAGCAATAAACGCCTGCACCTGCTGATCGGTCCAGCAATACTCCTCGACCTTGCCTCGTGTACACTTGTACAACGGCGGTGTTGCAAGATAAAGGTAGCCGTTCTCTATAACGGGACGCATGCGGCGGAAGAAGAATGTCATGAGCAGTGTGGCGATGTGGCTTCCGTCGACATCGGCATCGGTCATGATTATAATCTTGTGGTAGGCAAGCTTTTCAAGGTTCACCGCCTTGGAATCCTCCTCGGTGCCTATAGTCACACGCATTGCGCGGAACAGGCTGGTGATTTCCTTGTTGTCGAATATCTTGTGGTCCATAGCCTTCTCGACATTCAGGATCTTACCGCGCAAGGGCAAAATGGCCTGATAGGTGCGGTCGCGGCCCTGCTTGGCTGTACCGCCTGCCGAATCTCCCTCGACGATGAAAAGTTCGCAATCCTCAGCTGTGCGCGACGAGCAGTCGGCGAGTTTACCGGGAAGGCCTCCGCCACAAAGCGGCGACTTGCGCTGCACATTCTTTCGTGCGTTATAGGCGGCGTGACGGGCGGTGGCGGCAAGTATCACCTTGTCGACAATCAGCTTGGCCTGACGGGGATGCTCTTCGAGATAGGTGCGCAAAGCATCGCTCACGGCAGTCTGCACGGCTCCTATCACCTCGTTGTTGCCGAGCTTGGTCTTGGTCTGGCCCTCAAACTGAGGCTCCATCACCTTTACCGACACTACGGCCGTAAGTCCTTCACGGAAGTCATCGCTCGAAATGTCGATTTTAACCTTGTCGAGCATCTTGCTGTCCTCGGCATACTTCTTGAGTGTCGAAGTGAGTCCGCGACGGAATCCGGTCAGGTGGGTACCGCCCTCTATGGTGTTGATGTTGTTGACAAATGAATATACATTCTCGTTGTAGGTGGTGTTGTAGGTCAATGCCACCTCTACGGGGATGCCCTGACGCTCGGTTGTGAGGTGTATGACATCGTTTATCAACGACTCCTTGCTCGAATCGATGTACTGCACAAACTCCTCAAGACCGGTTTCGCTGTAGAATAGCTCCTTCTTGTACTCGCCGTTTTCGTCGACCTGACGCTTGTCGGTAAGAGTCAGCGTGATGCCGGCGTTAAGGAAGGCCAGGTCGCGAAGACGATTGGCCAGGGTGTTGTAGTCGTAGACCGTAACGGTGAATATGCTGTCGTCGGGCTTGAACGTTATGCTTGTACCGGTGTGGGTGCTGTCGCCGATTATCTTCAGATCGGTGATGGGCTTTCCGCATGAATACTCCTGCATGTATGCCTTTCCGTCGCGATGCACCTCGGCGCGCAGATAGGTGGAGAGTGCGTTAACGCAGCTCACGCCCACGCCATGCAGACCGCCCGAAACCTTATAGGAACCTTTGTCAAACTTACCTCCCGCATGAAGCACGGTGAGCACGACTTCAAGAGCGCTCTTGTGCTCCTTCTCGTGCATGTCGACGGGTATGCCTCGACCGTTATCGATAACCGTTATTGAATTATCTTCGTTGATTGTGACGTCAATGTGTGTTGCATAACCGGCAAGAGCCTCGTCAATTGAGTTGTCCACGACCTCGTACACCAAATGATGCAGACCCTTAACGCTGATATCTCCGATGTACATCGCCGGGCGCTTACGCACAGCCTCAAGACCTTCAAGGACCTGGATGCTACTTGCACCGTACTCTTCTCTTTGTTCTGACATAAATTTATTATTGTAGATTTTATTTCTTGAATTACAATATTTTACGCAAACGCTGAATGCGTAGTCAAACGCCCTAAAAGGGCAAACAAAATTACAAAAAAAACGCGTTATATACAAATCTTTTTTACACCCGCGATTAAGACCTCGCGGCCCAATATTTGTTAACGTTAAGGTACGGGGTCTAAGCGTCACGGAGAGTTTTCAACTGTTAAAATAAGTAAAATTAGGCAGATTTGCGGCGGTTTTCTTGCATCGTAAAAAAATAGTGAGTATCTTTGCATCGCTTTTCAGAAATCGGGGTGTAGCTCAGTTGGTTAGAGTACGCGTCTGGGGGGCGTGAGGTCGCTAGTTCGAGTCTAGTCACCCCGACAATAAGCAAGCGAGGGCGTCAGAATCAATTCTGACGCCCTCATTCTTTATACCCGCCGCACAGCCCCACGGGCCAGCCGGCCTCTACCGGCCGTTGTTCAGAAGGCGGGCGATCTCCGTCATGAGGTGGTCGGCGTCAATGGGCTTGGAAATGTATCCGTTGAAGCCGCTATCCATTATCCGCAGGCGGTCGGCCTGGAATGCATAGGCCGTTACGGCGATTATCGGCACATCGGTGTTGCTGCACCGTATAATGGATGTAGCTTCATATCCGTCCATATCAGGCATGCTTATATCCATCAGCACAAGATGCGGATTGTATTCGGCAAAGAGCTCTACGGCCTCATTGCCGTTATGTGCATGGATGAGATTGTACTCATCCTCGAGTATCGACGACACAAGGAAGTAGTTGCTGTCGTTATCCTCGGCGACAAGGATCGTGGGCCTGCTTGCGTCACGCGGCTTCTCGAAAACGGCCACAGGCGTGACATCACGCTGCTCAGCCTCATCGGCCTCTTCAGCGGCCTCGACCGGCAGAGTGAACCAGAATTGCGAGCCTTTTCCCTCTCCGTCCGACTCCACTCCTATTTCCCCGTGCAGCGACTCGACGATATCCTTGCAGAGGGCAAGCCCGTGTCTGTTGCCGTCGGTCGGGTCAAACAGCGTCATCTGCCTTTCCGTCGATATTCCCGCGCCGGTATCCCTTACAAAGATGCACACCGCATCAGGCAGCATCTCGTAGCCGAAAGTTATGCTGCCGCGCGAAGTAAACTTGCAGGCATTGTCGAGAAGATTTAACATGACCTGCGACAGCAGCTCGGGGTCGGTGTTGACTTTACACCTCACGGCTCCGAGCACGTGATTCAGAATTGTGCGCGAAGGCACCCTCTTGGCCGCCGCGCCGGCAATCGACATTATGAACTCGTTCACATCGACCTCCACTTTAGCCGGCTTTGAATCAAATTCAAATGACATAATTGTATTGTGCTTTATATACGTTTTGGTTGCTAATTTACTTCTCTAAAATAGATCTCATTTATTTCCGACATAGCCGAAACCTGCTTATTGGGAATCGTGAACCAGAAAATCGAGCCTCGGTTATGTCCGGCCGACTTCACCCCTATGCTGCCTCCGAGCATCTCGACGATACTCTTGCTTATCGACAGTCCGAGTCCGGTGCCGGGGATGAAGTTGTTGAGTTTGGTGAAGCGCGAGAAGAGCCGCTCGGCATCCTGATCGGGAATTCCTATTCCGGTGTCACGCACATAGAAATATATCTCATCGTCACGCAGCTCATATCCGAATGTTATGCTGCCCTTGGTGGTGAACTTTGCCGCATTGTTAAGCAAATTCATCAGCACCTGGTTAAGGCGGTCGGGGTCGGTGTCGATTATGCAGTCGGGAGCTCCGAGCACATAGTTCAGCATCACATCGTTGCTGAGCTTGATACGCATTGTGCTGTCGACCTCCTGTATCAGATGATTCAGGTCGGTGGGACGGAAGTTGAAGTCGAGGGTGTTGGACTCAACCTTGGCCATATCAAGCACATCGCCGATCAGTTTTAGCAGCATCTGGTTGTTCTTGTTTATGATGTTGATAAACCGCTGCTTCTTGTCGGCATCGACAGTCTTGGCGAGCAGGTTGGAGAATCCCACAATGGCGTTCAGCGGGGTGCGTATCTCGTGGCTCATGTTGGCGAGGAAGGCCATCTTCAGCTTGTCGGCCTCGGCAGCCCTTTCACGCGCCGCAATCAGCATCTCCTCCTGGCGTTTGCGCTCGGTAATCAGCAGCATCGACCCTATCAGTACTGTGGGCATTCCGTTGTCGTCGCGTTCGGTCACGGCGGCACACACCTCAATCCACTCAACCATGTCACACTTCGGCTTCCTGCGTATAAATCGATACTCCATCTTGATATACTCCAGCCGGCCCTCGACAAAGCGGCGATATACATCGCACACGCGCTCCATGTCGTCGGGATGTATGCAGCTCAGATAATCCTCCTCGTTTATCACTCTCACATCCTCGGCCATGGCCGTAACGTTGTAGTGGCTTCGGCGAAGCATTCTCATGGCCTCGCACATGATTTTGTGCTTGTGTATGTCCCAGCGCCAAGGTATTATGTGGGCTACGTTCATCGTCACATCGAGCTTGTGGGCAAATTCCTGCAAATCACGCTCGGCATTACACTTTTCGGTTATGTCGACGGCAAACACGTTTACATCCTCCACCACTTTGTTGACCTCGTTGCCTATGCTTATCAGGAACTCGTAGGTGACATCGGTGTACGGGAAATTGTAGGAAAAGCGCACTGACCGGCGGCGGTGCAGAAGCCGCTCCACAATCTTGGCGATGAAATCGGCGTCAAAGAGTTTGTCGGGCTTCCCCGGCAAAGCGTTCCTCTTCAGCAACTCCCTGAACATAGCGTTACCGCCGTGATATTCGATGTCGACGACATTGCCGTCATTGCCTCGCACCACCTTTGCCTGCGAAAATCCCACCGGCATGTTGTTGAGCAGTCGCTCGTGGGCGCGTAACATCGCAATCCTGCGGTTCTGAAACATAACTCTCGCCACAATCACGGCCATAATAGCCAGCAGCACGATTCCGCCGGCGATTATGTAGGTGTGATATAGCTCCCATGCGCTCTTGGGGCGGTTCATGAACACGGTGCCGGGCTGACACGAGCTTTCGGGAATGCCGTCACGCATCAGGTGGTTGTAGTTGACAATCGGATAGGAGTCGGCCACCTTCCTGAACGGCACCTTTCTCATGTCCTTGTCCGATATAAGGTCAAGCAGTCCGGCATGAATCTTCTTCTGCATCTCGTCGGGCGACGGGAAATATCCGCCCGTTATTCCGTAGTTTAGATAGGCGGCACGCAGTCCGAACACCGGTCGGTGGGCACCCGATATCATCCTCGCCTCTCCGGCAATCAGCTGCGGATGTCCGTGCACCGTCATTCGCTCAAAGAACCATGTCGACAACAACATTCCTATGTTGTGGTCGGTATTGTTAAGATACTGCTGCAGGGCGCGGCTGTTCTCCTCGTTGGCCACGAGCCATTCATAGTCCATGTCGGGGTACTCTCTCGAGAGATATTCACGCAGCTGTTGATTCAGTTGCCTGTTCTGGTAGAGCGCATCGGCCACAAAGACAAGCTTGTTCATGTCGGGGAACATGTAGGCCATCATGTCGACCGTTTCCTTGTAGAGATTGGGGGTCACCACTATCGAGAAGTTGTAGTCGTCGTGAATCGACTCAAGCGGATAGAGCTTGTCGGGATTCATCGCCTCATTTTCATCGATGTAGGTGTAATAGTAGTCACGCATTCCGTACTGCTCCGACTGAACCACAAGCAGCATGGGCACATCGCCCCATCGCTCGACTATGCTGTCGCGCAGCGTGAACGCAAAGTCGCCCACAAGCACCAGGTAGTCGGGCTTACGGTCGACAAAACGGTCGAATATGCCTCGCGACATATTGTCGAAGTCCTTGTCGTTATGAATCAGGGTGCTGTTGAGATGCACCACCTCCACGGCCTGAAAGCCGTCGCAGTTGGACACCTCACGCATTATAGGATTTATGATTTCCTGCGCCCACGGCGCACCTTCATTATAGGAATTAAGGATAAGCAGCCGTTTGCCTTCAAGCGCGAATAGCTGAAGCGACAACAGACACATTCCTATCAACAATACAATTTTTTTAATCATAATGTGAGTCCATGAATATTTAGCGGTTTAAAAATCGGCGACCAGCCATAAATGCAATAATTCGGGACACCTGATTACAAATTACAACCCGTATCGCCACATTCACCAAGTACAAAGATATGTATTTTTTTCGTCTTGCAATTTTCAAATCACAAAAAATCTTAACTAATATAATCTCCCCATGAAAATATATCTATTACTTGCGGCGTTACTTGCCGCAATAAGCGCCGACGGAAACTGATACTGTTAATAAAGCATAATAATAGATTGGGAGGCACACCGATGCTTTCCCGTATATGTTATTTTAAGATAGAAGTAACCTATTAATATCAATATTATTATGACCGACCGATTAAGTTATGAAGAGAAGAAAGAACTGCCCGATGAGGTGTTCGGACTTCCTGAAAGGCGTGAATACCCAATGCCCGATGCAGCACATGTGCGCGCTGCCGAAGCCTATTTCCGTTATTGTCCCGATGACCTGAAGCCGAAGCTTGCACGCGCTATCATGGCCCGTGCCCGTGAATTTGGAGTCGATGTTGAAAGCCCTACAGTAAAATCATACGCCGGTATGTAACACTCTAACGATATGGAATCATAGCATATTAATGATTCCATATCAATGCTCGTAGGCACCGAGATCGGGTGTCGAGCCTCGCTCACGGCCGTAGAAATCACGCACGGCCTCGGGCAAGGTAAGTGACGCGTCGGCGGCTCCCAAAGCAGGAGAACCGGGACCGACGCGATAGTCGAATATATAACGGTCGGTGTCGGTAATGAACATGGGATCGGAGTTCCATAGCATGTCGATGAACGTGTCATCGTCGCTGCCGTCAGTTCCCACAAGACAACACCGTAGCGTGACATCACCCGAGGCGGGCGATTTAGTGTTCATCATCGGGCCGTTGCCGTAGACGATGGAGTTGGTTATGTGGCATGACACTCCGTCATCTTTCAGCTCAAGCAGAGCGCCCGTCACGGGAGCAAACAGGTAGCTGTTGGCGACAGTGCAGTGATTCATTGTCAATCGGGCGCGGCCGTCGAGCGTCACAACCCCTTCGGGTGCGTCGGCAAATTCACATCCCACAGCCTTGACCTCGGCATCGGTAACGGAGATGACGCTTTCGCGCGAGTTGCGCACGACGCAATTAAGCATTGAGAGCTCACCGCCCGTCACGGCAATGCCCGATGAGGTGTTGCGCACAACAGTGTGCGACAACCGGCTCCCGGGGCCTGCGAAAGTGACACCGCCCCATTGCCCAGGCACAATGTCGTAGGGGATGCGGCCCACCATCGTTCCGTTGCGGTCGCCACACATCACAACCGGCTTTTCGGGAGTTCCATCGGCTACAACGGCACCCTCGACATTAAGCGATGCCTTGTCGTGGAAGTAGAGCGTCGAGCCCTCGGCGAGATTCAATGTCACGCCTGAAGCAACCGTCACATCACCCATTACATGATAAGCTCCCGACCAAAGGGCGTCGGCCGACAACACCGAAGCCTGAACGACAGTCACGTCGATGCACTCGGCACTCAACACCACCGTGGAGCGACCGCCGTTGACCTCGAAGTCGAGGAGCGACTTAACGGTGAGCTTGCCGTCGCGCCCCACAGGAGGAAACTGTGCGTCGACAAACACGTAGATGGAGTCGTGCGGCCTTATGGCTACATCGGTAAACTCCTTGCCGGCAACGCCGTCGACATTCAGCCGATAGGCGTCACTGCCGTCACGCAGCGCAATGCGGCTTATGAGCAGATTGCGGTCGTGACGATTGTAAACCCTGAAACTGTGGACGGGTGTGAGCTCGCCAGTGAATGTGAGTCCAAGATTGAGGGTGTCGACCGAAAACTCGGGACGGGCCGACGAATCATCGGTGAATCCATCCTCGATGCAACCGCTCGCAACGGCAAGAAGCACAATTATAAGAAATATGTTGAGAAAACGATTTATCATAGTGTAAGCGTCTACATAAATCCAACGTTACTCAACGCTCAATATTGCTTATTCAATGTCGGGAGATTGCGGATATGAACTATTTTTCGTAATATTGTGACGACAAAAGCCCAACGATGCATATACAACGACTCGATTCCGACAGCTACCGTCGTGCATTCCCACATCCGGGACACATCTACAATTCAGTCCAATTTTCAGAGCTGAACCGCGGCAAGTGTGACGATGTGCTATACCTTGCGTTATATGACGGAGGGAGGTTGCGCTGCGGCATGATTGCTGGCGAGCGTGACGGAGCCATCATGTCACCGTGGTCGGCCCCGTTCGGCGGATTGACGGTCAACCGCCGTCAGTCGTTCCGATGCATCGACAACGCAGTCAAGACGCTTTGCACATTCACTAAATCGCAGGAACGATCGCTTGTCGTGACACTGCCCCCCGAATGTTACGGCGACAACGCCGCCATAAAATGCGCCTACTCGTTAATGTCGACACCCGGCATCGAGATAACGCCCCACCTCAACTACGCGGCCGACCTTACGCGTCACCTCGACCCTGTCGAGCTGATGTCGCCCAAATCGCGGTGGAGCATAGGGCGAGCGTTGATGTCACACTATACAATCACCAGGCAACCCGCAATCGAGAGTGAAATAACGCGCAACTACAACCTGATACTTGCCAATCATAACGCAAAAGGGAGGGAGCTGCGAATGTCGCTGCACGACTTCATGGCGACCGCACCGGTGGCCGGCAGCGACTTCTTCATAGTGACTCTTGACGGAATCGACATAGCAGCCGCCCAGCTGCACCACACAGCCCCGGGAATAGTGCAGCTCATCAACTGGGGCGACCTGCCCGAACACCGTCATCCGGGAGCCATGAATCTTCTCGCGCTCCACATGATGCGTCACTACAAGGCCAAGGGAGCGAGGATGCTCGACTTCGGGCCTGTCGACAGTGGTGACGGAGTAAATGAAGGTCTAAGTAAATTCAAGGAGAGCCTGGGATGCACTCCGTCATTGAAGTACACATTCAGGCTCTCCTAAAAAGTCGTATATGTGCCGTGACCTGAGCGTCACTGCATCATCTCATATATCTTTATGGTGTCATCGGCCGAAAGCTTGACATAACCGCCGATGCGTTCACCCTTGTGCTCGTGAAGCTTTGCAACAAGTCGCTCGATGTCGGGATTGTCGATGCCGAGCTCCTTGAATGTAACGGGCATACCTATGCTCATGAAGAAATCCTTAAGACGCTTGATGCCTTCGGCTGCTACCGACCTGTCATCGCCCTGCGACACGACACCCATGACTCGGCGGGCAAACTGCGCCACCTTGACGGGATTGACACCGGCCACATACTGCATCCATGCGGGAACCACGACGGCAAGTCCGGCTCCGTGGGCAACGTTGTATATAGCGCTTATCTCATGTTCGATAAAGTGTGACGACCAATCCTCGGCACGGCCTGTGCCGCACACTCCGTTATGGGCGAGAGTGCCGCTCCACATGATGTTGGCACGCGCCTCATAGTTCTCGGGGTCGCACATCACTTTGGGAGCCTCCTCCATTATCGCGGTGAGCACACCCTCGGCCACGCGGTCGGTAATCTCGACATCAGGGGTATTGGTGAAATAACGCTCCATGATGTGGACCATCATGTCGACGATGCCGCATGCGGTCTGATAGGGAGGCAACGTGAAGGTGAGTTCGGGATTCATCACCGCAAACTTGGGGCGAAGGGCGCTTTCGGTGCGCAGGCTGAGCTTTATGAGTCCGTCACGCTTGGTGATGACCGAGTTGCCCGAGCCTTCACTTCCGGCAGCCGGGATGGTGAGCACGACTCCCACAGGGAGAGCCTTCTCCACTATCTTTTTGCCGCAATAGAAGTCCCAGAAGTCGCCTTCGTAGGGAACTCCGCATGCGATGCCCTTGGCTGTGTCGATGACCGAACCACCACCCACGGCAATGAGCATATCGATGTTCCGCGAGCGCACCAGTTCAATCCCCTCATAGACGCGGTCGTCGGTGGGGTTGGGCTGAATTCCGCCCATCTCCTCCCATTCGATACCGCTCGCTGAAAGCGATGCCTTAACCCGGTCGAGCAAACCGCTGCGCACAACCGAGCCGCCACCGTAGACAAGCAGCACCTTGCGGCCGCCAAACTCACGAGCCAAGGCTCCGGTGCGGCTTTCGGTGTCACGCCCGAAAACGAACTTGGTCGGGCTCCAGAACACGAAATTATTCATAGCTAATCAATTGATTTAAATCATATCGGCGAGCCGCTTTATCGGCGGTTGGCACCCTTTTTACGCTTCTCCTGCTCGCGTAGCATAGCCTGCTGCTGACGCTGGGCCTCTTCAAGACGGGCCATGAAACCCGACTTTTTGCGGGGCTTCTTGGAAGCTTCCTGCATCTTGGCACGCATCTTCTCCTCATTTACAACGTGACGGAACACATAGGTCTGCACGATTGTGATCAACAGCGACAGGAAGTAGTAGTAGGAAAGACCTGCGGCATAGTTGTTGAAGAAGACGAGGAACATCAAAGGCATCAGATACATCATCCACTTCATGCCGGGCATCGACGCTCCCGAAGGCTGATTCTGCATCGTGACCTTAGTGTAGATGATGTTGGTCACGGTCATGAGAAGACAGAACAGCGACAGATGGTTGCCGAAGTACTCGGTGACCAAGGGAATGTTGCCGCTCCAGGTGATGATGGCGTCGGGAGCCGACAGGTCCTTAACCCAAAGGAAGGGCTCGCCACGCAGCTCGATACACGAGGGGAAGAAGGTGAACATGGCGATAAGCACCGGCATCTGCAGCAACATGGGCAGACAGCCCGCCATGGGATTGGCACCGGCACGCGAGTAAAGTTCCATCGTCTTTTGCTGACGGGTCATGGCATTCTCCTGACCGGGATACTTTTCATTGATTTCCTTTATCTCGGGAGCGAGCAAGCGCATCTTGGCCTGCGACATGTAGCTCTTATAGGTGAAGGGGAAGATGATGATCTTGATGAAGATTGTGAGCAACAGGATGATGACACCATAGTTGGTAAACCACTTGCCAAGGATGTCAAATACGGGAATCACAATCCAGGTGTTGATCCAGCGGAAGAGAGTCCATCCGAGAGGAATAAGTCGTGTCAAGTGAAGATCCTCGCCGTCGTTCAGCTTGTCATCAAGTCCCGACAACATGGGATAGAGGTTGGGGCCGATGAGAATGTCAAACTGCGCCGGCATGGGGTTGGAAGCGTTGTAGTCGACCGACGAAACGGCCTCAAGTTCCTTCAGGTAGCCGGGCTGGCTCTTTGATAGTATCTTTGATGTGAGATTGGCGTTATTGAACGTGCCTCGAGCTATAAACGCCATCGAGAAGAACTGATTCTTGAATCCTATCCACTTGATGCGCTCGTTGACCTCCTCATCGTCATTTGACGACTCGCTGAGGTTTTCGACACCGCCTCCGGCATACATGTAATACAATCCCGAGTTACGCTCCTCAAACATGCGGCCTTCCTCTTGCCTTATCATCTTCTGATGCCAAAGGAAGTCCATAGTCGCCACACTTGACGGAATAACCGACTGCATGCCGTTCTGCACAACCTCCATTCTCACCACGTAACTTTCGGGGAGAAGGGTGTAACGCATTCCAAACGATGCGCCGCTTCCGAGATTGAGCGTCATCAACACCGTAGTGTCGCTCTCCTGAACCGGCTCAAAGAAGAAGTTGCGGGTGTCAAACTCACGGTCGGCCGAGTTGAGGATAAATGAGTAACCGTTGTCGTCGCCCTCAAACACCACGACATTGCCGCCCTTATAGGACTTGTAGTCCTTCAGCTCGGCACGCGATATTATGCCGCCCTTGTTGGAGAGGTCGAGCGCGATGTATTCATTTTCAAGACGCACAGTCGAACTGTCACCCTGCAGGTAACGCGCAAATCCCTGATACTGGGTAAGCTCACGGGTTGTAGTCTTAAGCAACTTCACAGCCTTTGAGGCGATGACGGGTGAAAGCCCTGCGGCAGCAGGATTGGAGAGGTCGGCAATGTCTACACTCTTTCCGTCGACATTGACCGAGCCGGTCAACAGGTATCCGTCGGATACAAGATCCACCTTTGAATTTTGCATCGTTACGCGGCCTGACACCGAGTCGGGAGTTCCGTACTGGTGAACGGCGGCGGCCAGCATCGAAGTTTCGGCCGGAGTGAGCGTGTCGAGCGATGAAGCGAGCTGTGCATCGGCCATCGCCTCGGCCTGTTCTGAGGTTATCTGCTCGGCGGGAGCAATACTGTCGGGCTTGGGGTCGGGCTGGTTGAGCCACATGAAGCCAAGGATGACAGCTCCCATCAGGAGCAATCCGTACATTGTGTTCTTATCCATTATTTCTTTTCGTGTTTATATGCGATTGCAGCTTTAATGAAGTCGAGGAAGAGAGGGTTGGGATTGAGTACCGTCGAAGAGTATTCAGGGTGATACTGCGTACCGATAAACCAACGGTGGTCGGGCAGCTCCACGACCTCGACAAGGCGGGTGGCAGGGTTTTCGCCCACACACCGCATGCCGGCGGCCTCGAAACGCTCGCGGTATTCATTGTTGAATTCAAAACGATGACGATGACGCTCCTTCACATCGGTGCATCCGTAAGCCTTGGCGGCTCGCGAACCGGGTTGCAGACGACAGTCGTAGGCTCCGAGTCGCATTGTGCCACCCTTGTCGACAACCGTCTTCTGATCCTCCATGAGGTCGATTACATTGTCGGGGGTGGTGGGATTCATCTCGGTAGAATTGGCCTCACGCAGTCCAAGCACATCACGGGCAAACTCGATGACCATGCACTGCATGCCAAGGCAGATGCCGAATGTGGGAACATCGTGCTCGCGACACCACTTCAGGGCTACAAACTTGCCCTCGATGCCTCGCTGGCCGAATCCCGGCGCAATGATTACGCCGTCGAGCGGCGACAGCAGCTCATCGACATTGCCGGCATTGAGCTTCTCGGAGTGGATATACACGAGCTTGAGCTTGTGGTCGTTATAGGTAGCGGCCTGAAAGAGCGACTCGTTGATCGACTTGTAGGCATCCTGAAGCTCGACATACTTGCCCACAAGACCTATCGTCACCTCCTCCTCGGCATTGTCGAGCTTGCGGAGGAAGTTGAGCCAAGGCTCCATGTGGGGCTCACCCTCGACAGGCACCCCGGTCTTGCGAAGCACAATCTCATCGAGGTGCTGCTCATGCATGCGCAGGGGCACCTCGTAGATTGTGGGCATGTCGACCGACTGAATTACCGCGTCGGGCGACACGTTGCAGAACTGCGCTATCTTGCGGCGCATGTCGGCGGGAATCTCCTTCTCGGTACGCAGCACGAGGATATCGGGCTGTATACCCACCTCCTGCAACTGCTTCACCGAGTGCTGCGTGGGCTTTGTCTTCAGCTCCTTGGCGGCACGGATGTAGGGTACATAGGTCAAGTGGATGCAAAGCGAGTCCTGACCGAGCTCCCAGCGCAGCTGACGCACGCTTTCAAGGAAGGGAAGCGACTCGATGTCACCCACCGTACCTCCGATTTCGGTTATTATGAAATCGAAATTACCGGTGTTTCCGAGCAATTTTACGTTACGCTTTATTTCATCGGTAATGTGGGGAATTATCTGGACGGTCTTGCCGAGATAGTCGCCGCGACGCTCCTTGTCGATCACGCTCTGGTATATGCGTCCTGTGGTGACATTGTTGGCGCGAGTGGTGGGAACGTTGGTGAATCGCTCGTAATGTCCGAGGTCAAGGTCGGCCTCGTGACCGTCGACAGTCACGTAACACTCGCCGTGCTCGTAGGGATTCAATGTACCCGGGTCGATATTGATGTACGGGTCAAACTTCTGAATCGTAACCCTGAAGCCTCTTGCTTTCAGCAAGCAGGCAAGCGACGACGAAATAATTCCCTTACCAAGGGAAGAAACCACGCCGCCGGTGACAAAAATATATTTGGGTTCCACGTTTTTGTCCTATTATATTAAATCAAAGCGCAAAGTTAGTGATTTTAATGCACATAACAATGGAAGGCACCCCTCAATCGAGAAACCCTGCGTCATATTTATTAATGTTTTCTACTTAACAGCAAGCGTCACGCTTCGAGAGCCTGCCTGATGTCGGCGATGATGTCGTCGACATTCTCGATTCCCACCGAAAAACGGATAAGGTCGGGGCGCACTCCCGCTTCCAGGAGCTGCTCGTCGGAAAGCTGACGATGGGTGTGACTTGCAGGATGCAGCACACAAGTGCGCGCATCGGCCACGTGCGTCACGATAGCGGCGAGCTTAAGGTTGTCCATAAACCTTATAGCCACGTCACGGCCGCCCTTGAGTCCAAACGACACTACGCCGCAGGAGCCGTTGGGCATATACTTCATCGCAAGGTCGTGATACTTGTTGCCGGGCAGTCCGCAATAGTTGACCCAGGCCACCTTGTCGTTGCCCGAGAGATATTCGGCCACTGCCTGAGCATTGGAACAGTGACGGGGCATGCGCAAGTGCAACGTTTCAAGACCGAGATTCAACAGAAATGCGTTCTGCGGCGACTGGATGCTTCCGAGGTCACGCATGAGTTGCGCAGTGGCCTTGACCATGTAGGCCATCTTGCCGAAAGCCTTTGTGTAGGTGAGGCCGTGGTATGAGTCATCGGGGGTGCAAAGTCCGGGATATTTCTCGGCATGGGCCTCCCAGTCAAAGTTTCCGCTGTCGACGATGACGCCGCCCACGCTCGTTGCGTGACCGTCCATATATTTGGTGGTCGAGTGGACAACGATGTCGGCACCCCATTCAAACGGGCGACAATTTATGGGCGTGGGGAATGTGTTGTCGACAATCAGGGGCACACCCTGACTGTGGGCTATGCGGGCAAACTTTTCGATGTCAAGCACCTCGAGCGAGGGGTTGGATATCGTTTCGCCAAAGAGCGCCTTGGTGTTGGGACGGAAAGCGGCTATAATCTCCTCCTCGCTTGCGTCGGGACTGACGAATGTCACATCGATTCCAAGCTTCTTCATTGTCACGCCAAACAGGTTGAACGTGCCGCCGTAGATGGCCGACGAGCACACGAAGTGGTCGCCTGCCTGACAGATGTTGAACAGTGCATAGAAGTTGGCGGCCTGTCCACTGGAGGTGAGCATCGCGCCCACTCCGCCTTCAAGCGCGGCAATCTTTGCGGCAACGGCCTCATTGGTGGGATTCTGAAGACGGGTGTAAAAGAAACCCGTGTCCTCAAGGTCAAACAGACGGGCCATCTGCTCGCTCGTATCATATTTAAACGTAGTACTCTGATAAATCGGGAGCACTCTCGGCTCTCCCTTGGTAGGGGACCAACCGGCCTGCACACACAGGGTTTCCGGCTTAAAATTGTTTGCCATAATTTCCGTTTTTTATATTTCTCAATTAAATATTCAACTATGCACTTTCGCACTCGCAAAGGTATGCAAAAAAACGAGAAATATGCAAGTCACGCCAAGTGTTTTTAAAAAAATCGGAATATTGATGTAACGTTTTGCTATATCTTTGCAATATTGTCCTAAACGTTTTGGGCAAAAATAAAAATAGGAAGTAGTTACTAAGG
>NZ_SRYY01000029.1:0-1097 GCF_004793735.1 Muribaculum sp. NM65_B17 | reverse complement strand
GAAGTGAGGCGGTCGAGTTCCTTGCAGCCTTTGTCAAATTCCTTGTCGGTCAGAAACGGTCGGGCGAACACCTTGACAAAATGGGCGTTTGATTTCGGGTCATCACGATCGAGTGCGAGCCATGACACAATCGCCTCCTTATGCTCGCGTGTGAAAGTCTTGTATGCTAAAACCCTTGCGAACTGAATGAGGGCGCGGACAGCCTTTTCAAGTTTCTCGCCGAGCAACCGCAACATCGCCTCCATCTGAGCAAGCAGCGTGTCTTTCTCACGCTTCAGATTGTCTATGATATGGCGGTTGTTACTCTCCAGCTCTCGGTATCGGGCGGAGAGGTTCTGCAACTTGACTTGGAGGGAAGATAATTCACGGCTGTGCGATGCGTTCAACTCCCGGATTTCGGTCAGATGTTCCTCGGTCTTGTCCTCGATGGTCTGACGCACCTGCCTCTGCACCATCATCGGGATTTTAGCCACCTGTGCCTCCATCTTAGCTACGGCAAACTGCATATCCTTGTTCTCGGCTGTCAGCCGTGCGTTCTCTTTCTCAATCTCCGCATATTTACCTTTGCCGAAAAGATTTGCCACACCGCTCATGAGTGCGCTGCCGCTCTCCTCGTCAAGAGCCTTTTTCTTCTCCTTGCGCTGTTGTTCAAGTTCTTCGATAGACTTCTCAGCAGCCATCGCCTGCAATTCAAGTTGCTCGTTACGGCTTTCAAGCACGGCGTTCTCAGCCGTGAGCCGTTGGTTGTTCTCTCGCGCTTTCCGCTCCTTGTACTCTATGGCACTCAGCCCCTCTATGCCGGAGTCCTCTTTGGGAGTGCCGCGTTCCATGCCGAGACTTTCGGCAAGCACTGTCTGCATTTCCTTACAGTCGTTGGCATCGAGTTTGACGCTCTTTCCTGTCTCGTGGTTCATCCAATCGACAATGATGTGGGCGTGATGGTTCGGCAGCAGATCATCGGTCAGAGGGTCGGCATGACCCTCGTCATGGTGGAGGTCGATGCTTATGACGGAGATACCCTTGTCGGCGAGCCATTTCACGAACAGGTCAAAATCCTCTATGCGCGTGTCCGGCTTGATGGGAGGGCAACCCTCGCG
>NZ_SRYY01000028.1:0-1337 GCF_004793735.1 Muribaculum sp. NM65_B17 | reverse complement strand
CAATATTGTCCTAAACGTTTTGGGCAAAAATAAAAATAGGAAGTAGTTACTAAGGCAAAAAATGACTACCTTAGTAGTGAGCGACCAACTCAACTACTTCCTATGGCAAATATAACACTTTTCGCACAAACAATCGCCCAGTTACCCCGTCAAACAATCAGAAAAATAATCCGCGAGGCCCAAACAGACAAGCACAACAAGGGTTATGACACGTGGAGTCAGCTAATCAGCATGGTCTTCTGTCAGTTTTCCAACTGCGACTCCGTGCGGGACATATCCAACGGGCTGAAATCCGCCACAGGCAACCTCAACCATCTCGGTATAAGCCGTGCGCCATCAAAATCGACAGTGGCATATCAGAACGCCCATCGCGACTGTTCGGTATTCCGAGACATCTTCTACCGCCTCTATCAGCATTTCGGACAGCAGGCGGGGTGGATTCATGGCAAATTTCGTTTCAAGATGCCGTTGCGGCTGTTGGATTCGACGCTCATATCGCTTACGCTGTCTGTCTACGACTGGGCGCATTATACCACGACAAAAGGCGCTGTGAAGATGCACACGCTTCTTGATTATGACTGTCTGTTGCCTGAATTCGTGAACATTACAGACGGGAAAGGCTCTGACAACAAGGCGGCCTACGACATTCCTGTAAATCCGTATTCAATTGTAGTTGCCGACCGTGGCTACTGTGATTACAGCCTGCTCAGCCATTGGGACAGCAACAATGTGTTCTTTGTGGTCCGGCACAAGGACAACATCAGGTATAAGACCGTCCGTGAGCGTCTATTGCCTGAAAAGCGGGCGCAGGACGTGCTTATTGATGAGGAAATTGAACTGGAACTTCCAGTCGCGAAAAAGAAATATCCAAAGAAACTCCGCAGAATTGCCGTATGGAACGAAGAACATGGTTTCGTGGTGGAACTTTTGACAAACAACTTCACTCTTGCCGCCTCCACGATAGCCGCAATCTACAAGGCAAGATGGAATATTGAGATTTTCTTCCGCAATCTAAAGCAGCTTCTGCGCATAAAGAGCTTCATCGGCACCACACGCAACGCCGTGGAAATCCAGATCTGGACTGCACTGATAACCATGCTCATCCTGACATGGCTGAAACACATCGCCAAGTACAAGTGGGCAATGGCTAATCTTGTTGTCTCTCTGCGACTTAACACCTTTACCAAAATCGACCTCAACAAATGGCTTGACGAACCCTTCACACCGCCTCCCGAAGAGCCGTTTTTGCCTTAGGGGGATTACTCTGATGTCATTTTTGCAAAGGCTGATGCCTCTGCACGTTGAGTAGCACTCAAAAATTATTTAGGACAATATTG
>NZ_SRYY01000027.1:0-1568 GCF_004793735.1 Muribaculum sp. NM65_B17 | reverse complement strand
CGCTCCAGAAAGGAGGTGTTCCAGCCGCACCTTCCGGTACGGCTACCTTGTTACGACTTAGCCCCAGTCACCGGTTTTACCCTAGGGCGCTCCTCGCGGCAGCGCACTTCAGGCACCCCCGGCTTCCATGGCTTGACGGGCGGTGTGTACAAGGCCCGGGAACGTATTCACCGCGCCGTGGCTGATGCGCGATTACTAGCGAATCCAGCTTCATGGAGTCGGGTTGCAGACTCCAATCCGAACTGAGACAGGCTTTCGGGTTCCGCTCCCTGTCGCCAGGTGGCTTCCCGCTGTACCTGCCATTGTAACACGTGTGTCGCCCCGGACGTAAGGGCCGTGCTGATTTGACGTCATCCCCGCCTTCCTCGCAGCTTGCGCCGGCAGTCTCGACAGAGTCCTCAGCCTGACCTGTTAGCAACTGTCGATGGGGGTTGCGCTCGTTATGGCACTTAAGCCGACACCTCACGGCACGAGCTGACGACAACCATGCAGCACCTCGACACAGGCTCCGTAGAGCCGAACCCTTTCAGGTACGTTCCTGTGTCGTTTGAGCCCGGGTAAGGTTCCTCGCGTATCATCGAATTAAACCACATGTTCCTCCGCTTGTGCGGGCCCCCGTCAATTCCTTTGAGTTTCACCGTTGCCGGCGTACTCCCCAGGTGGAATACTTAACGCTTTCGCTGTGCCACCCAGGGCTCATTCGCCCCGGACAGCTAGTATTCATCGTTTACTGCGTGGACTACCAGGGTATCTAATCCTGTTCGATACCCACGCTTTCGTGCTTCAGCGTCAGTCGGGCGCCGGTATGCTGCCTTCGCAATCGGAGTTCTGCGTGATATCTATGCATTTCACCGCTACACCACGCATTCCGCATACTTCTCGCCCACTCAAGACCGTCAGTTTCAACGGCGGGCGGAGGTTGAGCCCCCGTATTTTACCGCTGACTTGACAGTCCGCCTACGCACCCTTTAAACCCAATAAATCCGGATAACGCTCGCATCCTCCGTATTACCGCGGCTGCTGGCACGGAGTTAGCCGATGCTTTTTCTTCGGGTACTCTCGACTCCGCCACACGTGGCGGAATTTGCTCCCCGACAAAAGAGGTTTACAACCCGTAGGGCCGTCATCCCTCACGCGACTTGGCTGGTTCAGGCTCGCGCCCATTGACCAATATTCCTCACTGCTGCCTCCCGTAGGAGTCTGGTCCGTGTCTCAGTACCAGTGTGGGGGACCTTCCTCTCAGAACCCCTAGACATCGTCGCCTTGGTGGGCCGTTGCCCCGCCAACTAGCTAATGTCACGCATGCCCATCCGTTGCCGGAATCGCTCCCTTTGGCCGCAGGGCCATGCAGCCCCGCGGCATTACGCGGTATTAGACGGGATTTCTCCCGATTATCCCCCTGCAACGGGCAGGTCGCATACGCGTTACTCACCCGTGCGCCGGTCGCCGGCGGCAAGGATTGCTCCTCGCCCCGATGCCCCTCGACTTGCATGTGTTAGGCCTGTCGCTAGCGTTCATCCTGAGCCAGGATCAAACTCTTCGTTGTTTGTATCTTTTTTCTTATTTTT
>NZ_SRYY01000026.1:0-1862 GCF_004793735.1 Muribaculum sp. NM65_B17 | reverse complement strand
CCTTAGTAACTACTTCCTATTTTTATTTTTGCCCAAAACGTTTAGGACAATATTGCAGGAAGAGTGACTTTTATATCTCAAAACAGCGGCAGTTCAGACTTTTTTCGTAAATTTGCGATAGGCTCAATTGCCTTTGGCTCCGCAAACCGACCTATGGCGGACATTCGCTATCGGACTATGTGTGAGCTTTATATAAAGGTTGGCGTTGAATAAGAAAAGATTATAGATTATGTCGGAAGAGCAGATGAACAGTTATCGACTCACATCGATGGAAGAGCCTGGCGACGAGCGCATGGCTCAGATTATGCGTGAGGTCGCCGAGGATGCACGCGAAAGTACTCGCCGGGCTGCCGAGCGTGTGGCTGCCGGTATCGAGTCTGCTACTCGGGCGGCTCAAGAAAAATGGGGCGATGCCATAAATAGAATAAAGAATGGCAGCAAGTAATCATCGCCCTGTGCTGATTGTGATTGCCGGCCCTAATGGGTCGGGCAAAACTTCCGTGACTTCAAAAATCCTTCATCACGAATGGTTGGAGGATTCTGAGTATATCAATCCCGACAATGTGGCTCGCGATGTGTTTGGCGACTGGAATAATCAGGAGTCTGTTCTGAAAGCCGCCAACTATTGCAATGAATGGCGTGAAAGGTGTCTTGCTGAACGCAAGAGTCATATATTTGAAACCGTGATGTCGGCTACTGATAAGGTCGATTATATTCTTAGAGCGAAAGAAGCGGGATTCTTCATCCGCCTGTTTTTTGTTTCTACTGAATCCCCGACTATCAATGCAAAGCGTGTTGCTCAACGTGTATTGGATGGTGGTCACGATGTGCCAATTCCAAAAATCATATCCCGTTACGACAAGTCCATTGCCAACTGTAAAATAATATCTGCAATAGTTGACCGATTATATGTCTATGACAACTCAATCGAGGATGCAGAGGCCCGGCTTCTGTTCCGTCTGAGCGACGGCGAGCTTGCTAAACGCTATGTCGAAGAGCTTCCCAACTGGGCTTCAACCATCTTCCCAATATAAAATTTGTACCAACATTTCAGCCGTTAATGCGCCGGTTGTGGGGGATGGGTGGGGATTATATTTTGTGCTGTGGGGAAGATGTTGTAATTTTACGAAAAACTGTGATGCACGATATGAAGGAGATTAAAGTCATAAAAGGCGATATAACCGCATTGGCGGTTGATGCGATAGTGAACGCCGCCAACAGGTCATTGCTCGGAGGCGGAGGTGTCGACGGCGCAATCCACCGTGCTGCCGGCCCCGAACTGTTGGCTGAATGTCGCACATTAAATGGTTGCGCAACCGGACAAAGCAAAATCACCGATGCCTATCGTCTTCCCTGCAAGAAGGTTATCCACACAGTGGGGCCGGTGTGGGGCGGCGGTAAGCGACATGAGGACGAATTGTTGGCATCGTGCTATAATACGGCCCTTGACCTGGCGATGGAGAATGGGTTGCACAGCATTGCGTTTCCGTGCATCAGCACCGGGGTCTATCATTTTCCGCAGGAAAGAGCCGCGGCGATAGCGGTCGACACCGTGAAGTCGCATCCTTATGATGGTGAGATTGTCTTCTGCTGTTTCCTGACCGAGGATTACGACCTCTACAACCACATCCTATCTTAGCGAATGTTCCACACGTGGAGGTTATACGCCGACCGATTGATTCGATTTGCCGACACATGGCGGCAGGTAATGTTTTGCCCCTGACAAATCCATGATAGCGTAAAAAATGGCTGTTTGTGCAGCCTTAATGCCATCCTAAACTCATATTCTTAGAGATAAGCTGCTATGGCTCAGGGGAGCAGACGCTGCAGCAGGGTTGTGCCGTCGGGAGAATAGGGAATGA
>NZ_SRYY01000025.1:0-3322 GCF_004793735.1 Muribaculum sp. NM65_B17 | reverse complement strand
GTGAAGGGGGCGGTTACCTACTCTCCCACTTTCGCAGTACCATCGGCGTGGCGGGGTTTAACTTCTCTGTTCGGAATGGGAAGAGGTGGAACCCCCGCGCTGTCACCACCTTAGTTTTTCTCTTTTTCCTGTCGTCGCCGCTCTTAGGCGACCGGTGTGGTGGAGGAAGCGGACTTCCTGGAAGCTGATACGGGTCTTCGACTCAATCGAAGCCTCGGAATGTGCACTGCGACCGTCCCGCGGCGGCGTGGCCTGCGGAACCTTTGCATTGAGCACGGGGGACTTGCGTCCCGGAAAGGGTTCGGGCGATTAGTATTGCTCGGCTATGGACGTTGCCGCCCCTGCACCTGCAACCTATCTACGTCATCGTCTTTGACGGCCCTGTGTGGAAATCTTATCTTGGGGAGGGCTTCGTGCTTAGATGCTTTCAGCACTTATCCTGACCAGACGCGGATACCCGGCGGTGCACCTGGCGGTACAACCGGTAAACCGGAGGTCTGTCCAACACGGTCCTCTCGTACTAGTGTCGGAGCCCCGCAAATTTCCTGCGCCCACAGCAGATAGAGACCGAACTGTCTCACGACGTTCTGAACCCAGCTCGCGTGCCACTTTAATAGGCGAACAGCCTAACCCTTGGGACCTTCTCCAGCCCCGGGATGTGACGAGCCGACATCGAGGTGCCAAACCACTCCGTCGATATGAGCTCTTGGGAGGGATCAGCCTGTTATCCCCGGAGTACCTTTTATCCTTTGAGCGATGGCCCTTCCATGCGGAACCACCGGATCACTATGCTCTAGTTTCCTACCTGTGCGACTTGTGAGTCTCCCAGTCAAGCACCCTTGTGCCATTACACTCTGCGGCCGGTTACCAATCGGCCTGAGGGTACCTTTAGAAGCCTCCGTTACTCTTTTGGAGGCGACCACCCCAGTCAAACTACCCACCAAGCAGTGTCCTCGATTGTCGAGTTAGAGACCAAATGTGCGAAGGTCAGTATTTCAACGTCGGCTCCACGGGGACTGGCGTCCCCGATTCGCTGCCTCCTGACTATCCTACACATCGCACACCCGGTCACAGTGCTAAGCTGCAGTAAAGGTTCACGGGGTCTTTTCGTCCCGCTGCGGGTAATCGGCATCTTCACCGATACTACAATTTCACCGAGCTCATGGTTGAGACAGTGTCCGGATCATTACACCATTCGTGCAGGTCGGAACTTACCCGACAAGGAATTTCGCTACCTTAGGACCGTTATAGTTACGGCCGCCGTTTACCGGGGCTTCAATTCAACGCTTCTCTTGCGATGACGTCTCCTCTTAACCTTCCGGCACCGGGCAGGTGTCAGGCCATATTCTTCGTCTTTAAACTTTGCATGGCCCTGTGTTTTTGTTAAACAGTTGCCTGGACCTATTCTCTGCGCCCCTCCCGGGGGAGGGGACCCCTTATCCCGAAGTTACGGGGTCAATTTGCCTAGTTCCTTAACCATGATTCACTCGAGCGCCTAAGTATGTTCTACCCGACCACCTGTGTCGGTTTGCGGTACGGGCCCGTCACGGATTGCTTAGCGGGTTTTCTCGGGAGCATGGTTACCACCGCTATCCGCTTGCCCGGGGGCTCGCGGTACTATCCCGTTTCACCAGGCGGCGCGTACTTTACTACGCCGCCTATAGCTACGCGGTTCAACGCACTATTCCGTCAGTGCGCGGGTGTGTCACTTCTCCGTCGCCGCATCGCTCCGCGCCGGGGTGCCGGAATGTTGACCGGCTGTCCATCGGGTCCGCCGTTCGGCTGCCCCTTAGGTCCCGACTGTGCCTGAACCGATTAGCGTTGTTCAGGAACCCTTGGTCTTTCGGCGGGGAGGTTTCTCGCCTCCCTTGTCGTTACTTATACCTACATTTGCTTTTCCGATGCCTCCAGCACGCCTTGCGACGCACCTTCTAGGGCCTACGGAATGCTCCCCTACCAATGTTGCTCTAAGCAACATTCCACGGCTTCGGCAGCGGGCTTATGCCCGATTATTATCCACGCGGGATCACTCGACTAGTGAGCTGTTACGCACTCTTTAAATGAATGGCTGCTTCCAAGCCAACATCCTAGCTGTCAAGGCAATCCCACCTCGTTATGGTCTTCAACTTAGCCCGCATTTGGGGGCCTTGGCCGGTGGTCTGAGTTGTTCCTCTCTCGGACGCGGACCTTAGCACCCGCGCCCTCACTCCCGGGATTCGTGCCGCGGCATTCGGAGTTTGTCAGGACTTGATAGGCGGTGAAGCCCTCGCATCCTATCAGTCGCTCTACCTCCGCGGTACATGTCCCGAGGCTGCACCTAAATGCATTTCGGGGAGTACGAGCTATCTCCAAGTTTGATTGGCCTTTCACTCCTACCCTCAGGTCATCCGAAAGCTTTTCAACGCTTACCGGTTCGGTCCTCCAGATGGTGTTACCCATCCTTCAACCTGCCCGAGGGTAGATCACTTGGTTTCGCGTCCACCTCCGCCGACTCAGCGCCCTGTTAAGACTCGCTTTCGCTTCGGCTCCGTGCGTAATCGCACTTAGCCTCGCCGGCGACGGTGACTCGTAGGTTCATTATGCAAAAGGCACGCCGTCACCACATTGCGTGGCTCCGACCGCTTGTAGGCACATGATTTCAGGGTCTGTTTCACTCCTCTGTTCGAGGTTCTTTTCACCTTTCCCTCACGGTACTGGTTCGCTATCGGTCTCTCGGTAGTGTTTAGCCTTGCGAGATGGTCCTCGCGGATTCACGCAGGATTTCTCGTGTCCCGCGCTACTCAGGTGCCGCCCTTGTCGCGCTCACGCTTTCGGGTACGGGGCTGTCACCCTCTACGGCCCGGCTTTCCAGCCGGTCCCCCTAGCGTTCGCGCGTCCTTGACGGGCGGTCCTACAACCCCCGGCGCCGCCTCGACGGCCCGGGTTTGGGCTCCTCCGCGTTCGCTCGCCACTACTTGCGGAATCATTGTTATTTTCTCTTCCTCCGGGTATTGAGATGTTTCAGTTCCCCGGGTTCGCCCCCGGCCATGAGCCGGGTGCCGGAATCCCTTCCGGCGGGTTGCCCCATTCGGAAATCCGCGGATCAAAGGGCATTTGCCCCTCCCCGCGGCTTATCGCAGCTTATCACGTCCTTCTTCGCCTCCGAGAGCCAAGGCATCCTTCATGTGCCCTTGTCTCCTTTCCTTAGAGTTTTTTTCTTTTCGCCTACTCAATCTGTCGCATCGTATATGCATACCTAATGCTTTGATTTCGTCATTTGTTTCACTCGTATCTTGATTCTGAATTCTCAGAATCGCTTCCAGCATGTCAATGTCCTCTTCCT
>NZ_SRYY01000024.1:0-6533 GCF_004793735.1 Muribaculum sp. NM65_B17 | reverse complement strand
GACAATGATGTGTTACGCGTATATGGCGAATACAGTGATAATGTAACTGTAGTTGTTTTTAAAAATAACAACATGGTGTGGAGCGGGTATCCGTCAAGCACCAATAATCAATGCCAAGAGTTTACAGTAACAGGATTGACTAAAGGCATAAACTATACTCTATACCTTAACATCGATGAAACGACCTATATAGGAAATTTTGTAAAATAGATATAATATGCGCACGTTATATACTGAACATAACAGGGTAAAAAATGTCGTGGATGCCGAATTACTTTAATAGGAAGCATTTAATAATTAGTAACAACTATGCTTAAGAGTATATTTTCATTTCAAGAACTCTCAGAGTTAGAAGCATTGGAGGTTAAAGGAGGTCGTTCAGGCTTAACTTTACAGTATCAATGCTCCAATTCAGTAGTAGGATGTGCTTGCGAATTGGACATGCAATGTGTCAATCGCAAAGCGGGATGCGCTTGTCCTGTCGATGAAAACGAGGACGGATTTGAAGCCGGAGGAGGCAAGGTAGAAGAACCTTAATTTTACTATTTGGGGGCAATATTTTATATTGCTCCCTTTAAAACCATACAATTATGAAACCAAGTCATTATAACTATATCCTATCTAAAGACTCAAAAAGCTATTGGTATAACGGGGTATCGCATAAATTCTTTACTCTCCCTATAGAATTGGGAGATAAGATAAAACCTTTAATTTGCAATCCTGAAATATTAAAAGAATCGGCACCATCCTTTTATCAAAAATTGGTCGACAATGAATTTATAATTGAGGATAACGTTGATGAAATCGAGGTGATACGAAAAAGGAATCTTGAAACGATACAGTCAAAAGACTATTTTTTAGTAATTTTACCGACTCTTAATTGCAATTACAAATGCTGGTACTGTATACAGAATCACATTCCGTCAATGATGTCGCAGGAAACTATAACTCGAGTAAAGAAACACATTGATTACATGATTGATGAGCGAAATATCACATCTCTCCACATAGAATGGTTTGGAGGAGAGCCATTCATGTACTTTAAACAAGTGATAGCTCCAATTAGCGAATACGCAATAGAAAAATGTGATAAAGCTAAAATTCCATTTCTAAATTCAGCAACCACAAACGGATATTTTCTATCCTCTGATAAAATCAAAGATTTAAAACGGTTGAAATTTTCCGGATTTCAGATAACTTTGGACGGGGATAAAGGGAACCATGACAAAGTAAAATTCCAAAACGGCTGCGATTCAGCATTTGTACATACATTGGGCAACATCGACAAAATATTGTCGGCGTTAAAGGATATGAATATTGTCCTACGCATAAATTATACGCATAAAACATTAACTAACAAAATTGTAAGTCAAATCAATGAATACATCTCGCCGGAAAACAGAAAACAATTGACCATAACACCTAAAAAAGTATGGCAGGAAAGTGTTGACAAAAATTTCCAATTGTCAACTATTTCAATTCTTGATGAATTCAATGATTATGGATATAATGCAGCACGAATGGAAATCGTTGACAATTTCGTGCCCTGTTATGCTAATAGGGAGTATTACAATGCTATAAATTATAATGGCGGTGTTGTAAAATGCACTGCTTGCAATGATTTATATGAAAGCAATCCTCCCGGACAGCTACAGGAAGACGGAAAAATTGAATGGAAAAACAATTTTGACAAATTGTATCAAGAAAAAAGCTATGAGAATCCCAAATGTCTAAATTGCAAGTATTTACCCGTATGTATGGGAATTTGTCCTCGTGACCATGCAAAAAAACGTAATTATTGCAAAATGGATGCTCAAGATTCAAATATCGAAACTTCTTTAATAGATTTCATTGAACATTGCAAATAACGCGCACATGAAGACTGCCATGATTATAAAAGCCCTGCTGTGCCTGCTCTTCATCTCGGTTCCCGACTACGCCCTAAGCGACAATCGCGAGAAAAATGACACCACAATATCGCTGAAGGAGGTGACCGTACAGGCTGAGTTTGTGCAGTCGGTAGGCAACCGCGACGAGATAATCCTTACGAAAAAACAACGCGAATTCGGCACCAACGCACTTGATGCAATCTCAAGCCTGCCCCAGTTCTCGACCGCCATAAGCGCTACTTCACTGCAAACGGCCGACATGAGGAGCGTGGCGATATTCATCAACGGCATGCCGTCCGACGCAGCCACACTGCGCACCTATCAGGGTAACGACATAAAGAAGGTGACCTACTACCATGAGCCGCCGGCCAAATACCAGATGATGGCCTCAGGCCCGGTTATCGACGTGACGATACGCCGCAGCAAGGACCGCCTCTACAGCGCCTACATAAACGCCCTTAACGCAGTGACCACCGGTTACGGCACCGATCAGGCAAGCCTTACCTATGCCGACTCGCTCAATATGCTCACGGCCAACTACTTCATCGACTACCGCAATGTCGACCGAAGCACCAATGCCGACTACGACTACCGGTCGGCACTGTCATCCTACCGAAGCCGCGACGGACAATATTCGGGACATTACCAATACGGACAGCTCATATATCAGCGCTACCAGGGAGCCAACCTGTTCAACGCCAATGTGCGCTACGGCAACCGTCCGGGACACATAAGGAACAAGCAGTCGACTCTTTACACCGACAATGCACGCGACTTGTCAGGACTCAGGGACCATGACCTGCGCAGCGACGACGACCGCTGGAGCGCCGACCTCTACTTCAGGCATGACTTTGCCGGCAAACGCTCCCTTGCGGTGAATGTGGTAAACACATTCTCCTCATCGGAATCCCACAACCGGCTGTGGCTCAAGATGCCGGAGCAATACTCGTCGATGGACTACGATATACTCAACAACATCGACAACCGCTACTATTCGATAATAGCACAGGCCGACTACACCACGCCGCTGTGGAAAGGCGAGCTCAACACAGGCGCCTACTTCAACTACAAGGAGCTGCGCCAGTCCTACAACGGCGGCCCCGAATCCTATCTCAACATGCGCCAGCACTACGCCTACATCGCCTACACCGGACGCTATAAGCGACTGAGCTACTACGCGTCGCTCGGTGCCAATGCGGTTGCACAGCACCCCGTATCGGGCCAGAGCTTCGTCAACGTGATACCCTATTCGTCGCTCACACTCTTCTATCGGTTTACGCGCACATTCTCTACACGCCTCATCGCCAAGCTTAAGGGAACGCGACCCACTACCGGCGACCTTGCCGAAAACCGGGTCAACATCGACTCACGCTTCATCGCTACGGGAAATCCCGCCCTGAAGCCCTACAGGACATTCTCGCTGACATTTAAGCCACAGTACTCTACATCCGACGGGCGGTTGTCGCTATCGCCGTCAATCGAGTACCTATACTCACATCATCCCAACGTGCCGTACCTGCTGTCGGAAGGCGACAACATCGTCATGATGCCTATGAGGATAAATGCGCGCAACGAGCTCAACGGCACGATGATAGTCAACTACTCGCCATGCAACTGGATGGTACTGCAAAGCTACTACCAGTACTTCCACGACGGATACTCAACGCCAAGCTCAACCATACGGCACAACTATCACCGCATAGGTGCCATGGTGTCGATGGCCTATCGCCGCTTGCAGTTCATCGCATCCATCAACTCGCCCGACAAGTCATTTAACGGCGACATGGTCACCCGCAGCGGCTGGCAGTACTACGCTTCGGTGTCATGGAAAAAGGGGGCGTTATCGGCCGGGGTGGAGTGGCGATATGCCTCTCAGAACGACTACGTGCGTTACCGCGGTGCAGGCTTCTCGGCCACGGAGTCGACAAGCTGGAAGGGGATGAAGAATCTTGTCGCCATAAACCTGACATACTTCTTCTCTAAGGGAAAGGCTCGAAAGCAGGCCAAGAAATCGCTAAACAACAGCGACAATGACTCAGGACTGATCGACTCAAACACCGCCAAGCAGGATTAACCCGCCCAAGTTTAAAGAAATGATACATAGGCATGTATTCTAAACAAGCTTTGCTATGGTATCGACTCCGGCGTCAACATAACCTACTGATAAACCTTTAGTCACCAATTAGATATACGGCGATGGACTTTCAATCAATCGGACGGCGATTCAGGCGGTTTCCCTGGATAAAACAGCGCGACTCGATGCAATGTGGCGTGGCATGCCTCACCATGGTATGCCGCCACTACGGATGGGCCTGTACGTTGTCGCAGATTGAAGAGCTATGCCACGCCACTGCCGAAGGAGTGTCGCTGCGCGGTATGTCGCAAGCGGCTTCGGAACTCGGATTTGAAACCGCCTCGGTGCGCCTCTCCCCGTATGAGCTGTCGCAGTCGCCACTGCCGGCCATCTTGCATTGGAACCAAAACCACTTCGTGGTGCTCTACCGCATCGACCGCCGGGGCCGTTATCACATAGCCGACCCGGGCAAGGGGCTGCTAACCTACAGCCGTGATGAGTTCATGCGGCGATGGGCAAGCACACGAAGCGGCGACGAGGACCGGGGCATAGCCCTGCTACTTCAGCCCGGACCCCGCTTCGGGCAATCGGACGCTGAATCGGAACAGGCGGGTGAGCGTCGCTCGTTCAGGTTTCTCGTCGGCTACATAAAGCAGTATCGGGGTTACTTCGCCCAGATATTCCTCGGGCTTCTGCTCGGATGCGTGCTGCAGCTTGCCATGCCGTTTCTCACACAGGCCATTGTCGACCGTGGCATCCACGATGCCGACATAGGCCTTATATGGCTCATCCTGCTCGGCGAACTCATGATAGTGACCGGACGCACCGCCACCGACTTCATACGCCGCTGGCTCCTGCTCCACATCTCGATGCGCATCAACATCTCGCTTGTGAGCGACTTCTTCATCAAGCTGCTCAAGCTGCCTATGTCGTTTTTCGACACAAAGCTTATGGGCGATCTGCTGCAACGCATGAGCGACCACTCGCGCGTGCAGTCATTTCTTACCGGGCAGACTCTCGGCGTAATGTTTACGATGCTGAGCTTCGTTGTGTTTGGAGTCGTGCTGTTTGTCTACAGTCAATTGATTTTCATGGTGTTTGTCATCGGCAGCCTATGTTATGCCCTGTGGATATCGGCATTCCTGCGTCGACGCAAGGTGATCGATTATGAGCTGTTTGAGTGTCAGGCCGTGAACCAGAACCGCACCTACCAGTTCATCACCACCATGCAGGAGATAAAGCTGCAGGACTGCGAGCGACGACGACGCTGGGAATGGGAGGATGCGCAGGCCGACCTCTTTGAGGTGCAGATGCGCTCGCTGAGCCTTCAGCAGACCCAGGAAGCCGGCTCTATATTCATCAACGAGGTCAAGAACATCGTCATAACGGTGTTTGCCGCCACTGCCGTAATCAACGGTGACATGACTCTCGGAGCCATGCTCGCCGTGCAATATGTCATCGGACAGCTCAACTCGCCCGTGGCACAAATCATGAGCTTCATCTACTCGCTTCAGGATGTGAAGATATCGCTTGAACGCATCAACGAGATACACGGCCGGCGCAACGAGGAGGACGACGGAGAGCTGCTCACCCGTTATGCCGACGACAAGAATCGTTCGATAACGTTGAACGACATCGACTTCAGGTATGACCTCCATGCGCTGAAGAACACCCTCGACAACATAACCTTCACGGTGCCGCAGGGACAAGTGACGGCCATAGTTGGAGCGTCGGGCAGCGGAAAGACCACGCTGATTAAACTGATGCTCGGCTATTACCGGGTCAATCGCGGGAGCATAGACATAGCCGGTGCCGACATCAACCGCTACAGCATGACATGGTGGCGCAGGCGATGCGGAGTGGTGATGCAGGACGGTGTCATATTCTCGGAATCGATAGCGCGCAACATAGCGGTGAGCGACGGCGACATCGACGAGGCCCGGCTCGAGGAGGCCGCCCGAACGGCATGCATCCATGACTACATCATGTCGCTGCCGCTGAAATACAACACCAAGATAGGACGCGACGGGGTGGGCCTGAGCCAGGGGCAGAAACAGCGCATACTCATTGCCCGTGCCGTGTACCGCAACCCCGACTACATATTTCTCGACTAGGCCACCAACTCGCTCGACGCGCGCAACGAGCGGGAAATCGTGAGCAACCTGTCACGGTTCTACCGTGGTCGCACGGTGGTGGTAGTGGCCCATCGACTGTCGACGGTGCGTGACGCCGACAACATAATCGTGCTCGATGCAGGGCGAATTGTAGAGTCGGGCAACCATGACTCGCTGATAGCGGCCCGCGGACACTACTATAACCTTGTTAAAAACCAACTCGAACTCGGGAACTGATATGGAAAACGACCAGGACCTACACCGGGCCGACACTCACGACCGCATAGAGCTGCGCTCCGACAAGGTGCGTCACATCATAGGTACGCGGCCGCCCGCAGCCGTGCGCTACGGCACGCTCATAGTCGTAGCCGTGATGACACTGATCATCATCGCCGCCGCCATCATTCCCTATTCTCCCGACGGCACAACCCTGCTGCAGCGTCTGCTCCCCTGAGC
>NZ_SRYY01000023.1:0-7381 GCF_004793735.1 Muribaculum sp. NM65_B17 | reverse complement strand
AGGCTGATGCCTCTGCACGTTGAGTAGCACTCAAAAATTATTTAGGACAATATTGGTTTTATGACCATTTTTTCGGTTATTCGACAATTCAGAATTTGCGGGTCAATGAAATCATGTCATTGTCGTCAATCGACAGAATGTGCGATGACAACAACGATCTAACGGCCTCGATTACATCCTCTTCGGAATATCGCGACTCAGCTACAATGTAGTCGAGAGTACGAGGAGCGTTACCTACCATATATATGATGGAATCCCTGATTGACTGCCTGTCACCCTTTGTCAAGCGATTACGTTTACGGGTGCGGCACACATCACACTTGCCACATGGCTCCTCGGGCTTCTCGCCGAAGTAACGCAACATAACGTTGACTCGACAATCATCGTCACCAAACGAGAAACGCTTCATCGCCTCAATGCGCTCCTTAAGGCGCTTGTACTGCTCCTCATAGACGCTTCGGGGCATATCGATATACTTTGGCAACTCGCGTGATGTAGTGTAATATAAATAAGGAGTGCTCTTGCGAGGCACATACTGCAATATGTGCATGCGCGAAAGCTGAAGCATCGTTTCATATACTTTCTGTTCGTCGACATCAGCACGCCGGGCGATAACCGATTCGTTTATGTAGACAAAGTCGGCAAACAAGCCCGTGTAACTACGCAACAACATATTGAACACGCGCTCACCCGCTTCATCGAGCTTAACGGAGTACAACTCGCTTTTATTGGCCGTTATCATAACGCGCGATTGCATCGTCACCTCCTCGACAAATTCAAAGTACTGGGCCTGTGTAAGCAACCGCATGGCACTTCGTGTGGCAAGCGGGGGCAAATCGTAGGTTTTCAGGAACAGTGCGAAATTGAACTCGTACACCGAATTATAACCGTCGCCCACCGCTACATTGACGAAATTTCCCGCCAGTTCATACACTCTGCGTATGAAATCCTTAGGAGGAAACATTTCGGAAAGCATCCTTGTAAGCCTGCCTTTGTCGGCACGTGACACAAGCAGAACAGCAAAGGACTCTTTTCCGTCACGTCCGGCTCGACCCGCCTCCTGATAGTACTCCTCAAGTGACGATGGAATGTCGTAATGAACCACGGTTCTTACATCGGGCTTGTCGATGCCCATTCCGAAAGCATTTGTGGCGACCATAACGCGTACGCCGTCAGTCTTCCAGCTGTTCTGCTTCTCATTCTTTTCGGTAGCATCAAGTCCTGCATGATAGTAGTCGGCCGATATGCCGTTACGCACAAGCATGTCGGCAATCTCCCTTGTGCGACGGCGTGACCTCACATACACAATGGCGCTTCCCGCTGTATTGGTCAGCACACTGATCAGCCGTCGCTCCTTGTCAAAGTCATTGCGTACAATGTAGGAGAGATTGTCACGCGAAAAGCTGCGGGCGTAGACATTGCGCTCCTTGAAGCCGAGCTTGTCCATTATGTCGTCGACCACTACAGGTGTAGCCGATGCCGTGAGCGCAAGAACCGGTATGTCGGGGAACAGCTCACGTATAAGACTTATCTTCAGATAGGATGGGCGGAAATCATAGCCCCATTGCGATATACAATGAGCCTCGTCGACAACAAGGAAGCTGACATCCATCGAACGCAACTGGTCGATGAATGTAGCCGACTGCAGCTTTTCAGGCGAAACATACATCAATTTGGCTTTGCCAAGACGGCATCGGTCAAGAGCAAGCCGGTGCTCGGCACGTGACAGTCCCGAGTGCAGACACACGGCTCGAATGCCCGCCGCCCTTAGGTTGTCGACCTGATCCTTCATTAACGAGATAAGGGGCGTGACGACAACGGTTATTCCCTCGAACACCATTGCCGGCACTTGAAAAGTAAGCGACTTTCCCCCTCCGGTAGGCAGCAGTCCGAGAGTGTCACGCCCGTCAAGGACCGACATGATTATCTCCTCCTGCCTTGGACGGAAAGAGTCGTAACCCCAATATCGCTTGAGGATGTCATGGATGAGAGCCCGCTTCACTCGGTGACTACCCTTATCTCCTTTACTTGAAGCTGAATCGAGTTAGAGGAATTCTGATGCTTGTTCTCCTCTATAGTATAGCAGATGTCAAACGGTTTGCGAGCATGGATATGTTCAAAGTATTTGCCCATATTGAACGCTATGCCGTTCATAACCTTTCCCGATGTATTGTCGACAAGCTCAAGCTTGATGTGCTCAAGATGCTTTCCTACGAGCTTGCTTGTTCCGAAATCGAGTACACCGCGAGAGCAGAACACCGGTTTCTGATTGCCGGGGCCGAATGGATTGAACTTACGCAGCAATCCCAGAAATTCGGGCGTTATCTCGGCAAACGTAAGGTAAGCGTCGATATCGAGCTGAGGAGTCAGCTGCGAAGGCAATATGTTCTGTGCGACATACTCCTCGAAGCGGCGTCGGAATTCCGGGATGTTCTCCTCTTTCATCGACAGTCCCACGGCATAAGTGTGTCCGCCAAAGTTCTCAAGAAGGTCACGTGACGCTTCGATGGCGCTGTACACATCAAATCCCTGAACCGAGCGCGAAGAACCGGTGGCAAGACCGTTGGAGAGCGTCAGCACAACCGAAGGCTTGTAGTAAAGCTCGGTAAGTCGCGACGCAACGATTCCTATTATACCCTTATGCCAGTCCTTATTGTAGATGACTATCGATTTTTTGTCATTCAGCAATGTGTCGTGACTCTCGATTATGGCATTGGCCTCCTCGGTTATGCGCTTGTCAAGTTCCTTGCGATCCTTATTATACTGGTCGATGTTCTTAGCCTTCTGATAGGCCTCGGCGAAGTCACGCGACACAAGCAGTTCCACGGCCTCGCGACCGCTCTGCATGCGACCCGATGCATTGATGCGCGGACCAATCTTGAAGATTACATCGCTGATGGTGATTTCACGGTTGTTGAGCTGACATATCTTTATTATCGCACGCAATCCCACGTTAGGATTTGAGCTGAGGCGCTTCAATCCCCAATAGGCCATTATACGATTCTCGCCCACCATGGGCACTATGTCGGCGGCAATGCTTACTGCGACAAGGTCGAGCATGCCCTCAAGCTCATTGGACTTGATGCCGTTGCTCATCGAAAACGCCTGCATGAACTTGTAGCCCACACCGCAACCCGACAGATGGGGACACGGATAGGTGCTCCCCTCAAGTTTGGGATTCAGTATAGCCACAGCAGGAGGCAGCTCCTCGTCGGGCACGTGATGGTCGCATATTATGAAATCGATACCGAGTTCACGCGCATACTTAATTTCTTCTATCGCCTTTATTCCACAATCAAGGATTATAATGAGCTTGACCCCCGAAGCGGCGGCCTCGTCAATAGTCCTGATTGAAATTCCATACCCTTCATCGTAACGAGTGGGTATGTAATACTCAATGTTGGAGTAGAAATTCTGAAGGTATTTATAGACCAATGCCACCGATGTTGTGCCATCGACATCATAGTCGCCAAACACCAGAATCTTCTCCTTTGACCCCATGGCTCTGTTAAGCCTGTTTACAGCTTTATCCATATCGGGCATAAGGAACGGATCGTGCATATTTTTCAACGACGGATGAAAGAAACGCTCAGCCTCTTCCACCGACGATATGCCACGCTGAACCAAAAGCTCGCTAATAGGAGGACAGTTGGCGTAACGCGACGCCAATTCCGTCTCTAATTTTTGTTCTTCTGTAGTAAGGGGTAAGTAATTCCATTTACTTATCATTTATGTTGTTATTTATTTTTGGCGTAGAAGAGGCCGCTGTAAACAACGGCTGCAAGAAGAGAGAGCATAATATAATGAAGCCGGCCGTTCATCGTGAGCATGAGGAGAGGCACGAAAACCGACTTGGGGATATAACGCAAATATAGCCATTTCTTTTTAAAAAATGGCTATATCGACATTGTTTTATATTAATTTATATTTTCAAATTCTAACTATTTATATGGTTGAGATGCACATCCATTTGAGGGAATGGGAAGTGGAGGCCCTTTTCAGGAAGTTCCTTATAGAAGCGCTCGTTCATCTCATAGAAAACACCCCAATAGAATTCGGAGCGTGTCCAGGCGCGCACCGTTATGTCGATGCTGCTTGAGTTCAATACTCCAAGTGCGACAAACGGCGAGCGGTCGGCCTTGGGCAGCATCTCAAGAGTCTTGGCATGCTCGGCTTCGATTCTGTCGGAGATGACGGTCACTTTCTTCCGGCTGTTGAAAACCCGCTTGATCCAGCTTTTCTTCTCAACCGGCTCGACAGCTGCCTCCGGTTCCGCGTCATCATTGTCGGATGTTTCTTCAAGCTCCTTACGATCAGCACGCATCTTTCGGTCGTCTTCGACATATTTCACCACAATGCGGTCATCGCTTCTGAGCATATCGAGAATCGCAGCCTTTGCCACATCTACATCGTCACCGTAAGCTATCGACACCGACCAATCGACACGACGATACTCCTCCTTGGAGTAGTTGTTGATTGAGCTCGTCGACAACCCACCGTTTGGTATGATTATCTGCTTATTGTCGGGCGTGTTGATTATCGTGCTGAATATCTGAATCTCCTTGACGATTCCCGAATATCCCTGCGCCTCGATATAATCACCGATTTTATAGGGCTTGAGGAGCAATATCAGCACTCCTCCAGCAAAATTCTGCAACGTTCCGCTTAAAGCCAAACCGACTGCAACACCGGCCGACGCAAACAGCGCGAGGAACGAACTCGTTTCGATGCCGAGGATGCCTACCACCGTTATCACGAGAATGAAGTAGAGCACTATGCGTATGAGGCTCAGTACAAACGTGGCGAGCGATCGGTCAATCCGTCGCCTTATAAACACCGACGATGTTATGTTATAAATCTTGGTGATTATAAACTTTCCTACATAGAATACGAGTATGGCGATAGCCAGATGTATGGCAAAATCAACCAGCCCGCTTACGAGCCGATTGATTAGGTCATCAAGCGACATGCTTTCAAGCGTCTTCATGCCTTTGTCAAATCCGGAAATCGAATCGGCAGGAGCAGGTGCAACTCCATTGCCGGCAGCCATTCCACCGGCCATCATATCTTCAAAATTTACGATCATACAGTCACTTTGCGTTCAACAATGTTACATTAGCGAGTGAGCCGAGAAAGCCGGAATGACAACATCGTCACTCCATTCCAAATCAAAATAGCCATAATTGTCGGCCTTTGAGATTCCCTCGTCATCCGCTTTGACTATATAACTCGACACTCCGCTGCAATGTTCAAGCTTTAATGAATCCCACATGTAATCGGTGGCCTCTTTATAGATTACAAAATCATCCATGGCCGACTGAAATTCGCTTTGAAGCGATGCATTATCGGTGAGTGAAAGCGCGTAATAACCCAAGTCGTAGTATTTGTCACGGAATTTATTACCCACACCGTAGCCCTGCGGGGTATAATCAGCGGGCAAAATGAGATTTTCAAGCATTATGTTGCGCGTAGCCTTGGCAACACGGTCAATTTTGGACATGTCATACACCGAAATCGTACAGCTGCGGTATTTTCCGCTTTGGACATCATAATAATCGAAAGTGTTACGTGCCGCACCCTTCAAATCAGGCACAAGCTCAAAGAAGCATCCTACATTAAGATTATAGGGCATTCCGTCACTCGGAATCTCGGTAGGTGACGCTACTACATAGTCGGTGATTCCACGCAGCTCATAGAGGGTTTCGATATTGCCCATGTAACAGCAGTCAAAGTACATGAAGCTGAAATGCTCGCCTCGCAAAGCATCGGCAAGTTCGGGAATCGACATCTCGGCACCTCCGGTACTGTTTTCAACGCCCCATGAACGATTCTGCGGAGCCGACACCGAAGGCTTAAGCCATCCGCTCGAATGGCTCCACATGACAAGAGCGTAATCATTGGCCGGAGCAAGTTGGTGCATATCGGCCATGACACGACGCATAGTCGACACCGTTACCGACGATGTCACATCATCGTAGGTTTTAAGCGTGACAATGCCGTCGGGAGTTATCTCGCGCAATTCAGGAGTCACGCCCGAAGCATAGTAAACCAGAAGTCGTCCGTCATTTTTCAAGCCGCCGTTACGTGCGGCAGTCAGCATCTCCTTTAAATCACTCTCTCCAAAAGAATAAAGACTGTTATCCGAAACCATGTAGACAAGAAGAGTGCGACTGCTCTCTTTCTTCACTTCGGGACCGTCATCATCACTACAAGAAACCAAACAAAAGGAAATGATTAATGATAATAGCAATTTCAATTTCATAATATACAAAGTTACTAATTCTTTTTATTAGCAATTCTAAAAAATGACTAAATATGTAAACAATAGCCATCTATAAACAAAAATAGCCGTATATTTGCAGGTCAAACCTCAATAATATGCGCAAATCAATCATAGCCACATTGCTGTCGGCCACAATGGTATCGGTGCCTGTAACAGCTCTATCCGACACATATTTCGACCTTATGGGAGATGCCGACAAAGCCATATCGGAAGGTAAATGGCTGGAAGCTGAAAAGAGTCTGAAGGATGCTATGGCACTCGATCCCGAGAATCCGTCAAACATCCTGCTGATGTCCAATCTCGGACTCGTTCAATTCTATCTCGGACAGGACAGTGCAGCCATAGCCACACTAAGTGACGCTCACAAGCGCGCACCAATATCGGTGACAGTGCTGAAAAACAGAGCGGAAGTGTATCTCGCCCTCGGCCGTGACTCATTGGCCTATAACGACTATTCCAAAATAATAGCACTTGACACCACGCTTATAGAACCGCGTTACATGCATGCGGTGATGTCACTGCGATATGGTGACTATGCAACCGCACAGAATGACTGTGACGCATTGAACCGCATGTCACCGGGCAGCGATGAGGCCAACACCGCTTACGGAGCTCTATACACTGCAACCGAGCAGTGGGAGAAAGCGATTCCCTACTACAGCGAGCTTATAAAGAAGAAACCTTCAGCCGACCTGTACAGCGCACGCGCAGTGTGTTATCTCATGACTCAAAAGTTAAACGAAGCATCGGCCGATATAGCTGCAGGCCTTGAACTTGATCCCGACAACGGAGAGCTCTATCTTTATCGCGGTTATCTTAACAAGCTGCGTTACCGTAAGGACGATGCCCGAAATGATGTAAGAAAAGCTTTCGAGCTTAGCGAAAAAGAATAACGCTAACCCCAACAACGGGGAACATCTATAAAAAAGCAACCAACTTGGTTGCTTTTCTTATTTATGGCAATCTGTTTGCTGATAAAAACAGGAGTAGTGGCATGGTAATAAAAAGAATCAGGCCGGCTGCGATGTGCAGTCGGCCTGATTGTGAAGGGGGCGGTTACCTACTCTCCCACTTTCGCAGTACCATCGGCGTGGCGGG
>NZ_SRYY01000022.1:0-12824 GCF_004793735.1 Muribaculum sp. NM65_B17 | reverse complement strand
CAACTACAGTTACATTATCACTGTATTCGCCATATACGCGTAACACATCATTGTCATCGATGGTGACATAAGGAGAATGTTTTGACGGCATTCTTTTGGGAAGGTTTTTATTATCTGGATGGTCATTTTCAGTGCATACAGGAATAATATCTTCTCCTAATAGCATTATATTCATTGAACATATAGCAGCAATAATTAATGATATAAATCTAGTTTTCATTTTATAAAGTGTTAAAAATTATATCACAAATATAAAATGAGGCTTTATTCTATCCAAGATTTTTAGTGCGCAAAAAGTGCGCATTTTCAAAAAATGTTATTCTTTAGTGCGCAAAAAGTGCGCAAAAAACGTATTAATACATTTATAATGAGCGGATAAATGAGTCCCAATCTCGGGCTGACGCTTTCTCAATTTTGAATACTTTTGCATATAGTCTAGATCTAATAGATGTTACGGTTTCTTTTGAGCGATTAACCATTTTGCTGATGTTGGACGGGCTAATGCCTATCTTTATGAGCATTGTCACTCTCCATTCCAATGCCCTCATGAATCTGTCGGGATGCAGTTTTTTATAAAAATCAGGACAATTGGAAATTATGGATTTTTCAAGAGCTTTCCACTCATTATATGATAGATTGAAATTATTATCCGAAATATTTCTTTTTATCTTCCCAACAATCTCGCTTGACATTAATTTATTGTCGGAAATTTGTTTGGAACTTGTCAAATCTTCCAGTTGTGCCGTGGTTTGATTTAATGTGTTTTCTAATTCGGTAATGTAGTCGGTCAATGAATTTACTTTCCATTATATGAATGGTTTTCTAAAAGCAGATTTGTTATTTTCGCATGCAATTCTTCCGTTACTTTCAATTTTTCATTGAGAATATTCTCAGTTTCGCTCTCATGTAAGAATTTCATATTATTAAGTAATTCTATTTGGTGTTGTGATTTCAATTTTATTGATTTCCACCAAAAGAATATAAAGAGCATAATCAATATAGATATAGCTGACAATATTATTATAATCTTGTTTTTGCGCGCATTATTGACTTTTAAGTCGCTGTTTTCTATTTTATATAGTGAATAGTCATAATTTGCCTTTACACGAGCTACAGCTTCAGCACCCTCTATCTTTCTAATTGAATCAACCGCATCGAACGCTTTGTTATTGTATTTTAAAGCATCATGCCATTGCATTTTTTGTATGTGATACAGTGTAATATTTCTATAAGCATTCCTTTTTGCATATATAGAGCCGTTATCACATAACCATAATAGATATGGCAATGCTTGTTGTGATTTGCCCCGTTGCATATAAATTTTGGATGTTATAGCATATAATACACTTTTTAAATTCTCGGTTTTATAATCATACATAAGAGCTTTCTCTATTAGAGAATCGGCTACCTCTTTATTGCCCAATGAGTTTTCAAGATATGCATATTGTGAGAGTAGACATCCAGATAATTCCTCTTCATTGATACTTTGTGATAACTCATATGCTTTCTTATAACAGATTAATGCGCTATCTTCATGATTCATGTTAATGTAAGTGTGAGCTATCTCTTTCAATCCATCAATTATAAACAATGTGTCGTTTAGCGCATAGGATAAATCCAATGATTTTTTATTAGCGTTAAGCGCATATTCAAAAAGACCTTGTCTATAATATAAATCACCGATTTGGGTATATATGTACGTTCTTAATCTGTCATTATCGTTTGAAATGAGGGAGTTGACTGCTTTCTGGTAGTAGTCGAGGGCGCGGGGAGCGTCGCCGAGGTCGCTGTAGACTCGTCCGGCGTAATATAGGGCAAGCGGTGTGAGATCGGGGTCGGAGTGGCCGGTGAAGTACTCGACCACGGGGGCTATCATCGAGTCGTTGCGGTGCTCGATGTAGGCCTTGTCGCGTGACTTTATAAGCATCAGGTCGTAACGCATCCGCGTTGCCTTGTCGGCTTGATTGATGGCGGGTGACAGTGAGTCGAGGAGCGCGATTGCGCTGTCGGGGCAGGTGTCGGCGAGCCGTCCGGCGCGGTCGATGTCGTCGCGCAGACGCGAGTTGTCGGCACACCCGGCGACGACGGCGATGCACACGACGGTGATGAATATGTGTAACAAATGCTTCATAGCTTCCGCGAATATACGAATAATCCGCGAATTTCGCCCAATAAATGTGGAGAGCGGAGGGGATTTGCGGACGCGGGTATGCGCTTGTGCGTGAGGTTATGGTGGCGGGGTTAGGCTCCGCAGGAGCCGTCGCGGAGGAGCTCTTCTCCTCGGTAGGGTTCAATGTGGGTGGTTATTATGGTGGAATCGTTGCCGAAATCGTTTTTGAGCTTGTTTTCAACTTCAGTTGCTATTGAGTGGCCTTGTTTCACTGTTATATCGGGGTTTACTTTAAGATGCACTTCGATTATGATTTTGGATCCGTTGCGACGGGTGCGTAGATGGTGATAGGTTCTTACGCCTTCCGATTCGGCGATTATGTGTCGTATCTGGTCTTCCATCTTTTCGGGCAAAGACACTTCAAGCAGTTCGTTTATTGCCGGAATTGCCATTTTTATGCCTACGATTATTATGAATACGGCCACAATCATTGCCGCAATAGGATCGAGTATTCGTCCGTTCTCGCCAAGAAACATCGCTCCTGCCACTCCGACAAGGGTAGCTACTGAAGAAAATGCATCGGACCTGTGATGCCAGGCGTTTGCAATGACGGCCCCTGACTGGATTCTTACTCCTACGCGTCGAGTGTAGCGAAACAACCACTCCTTTACCACTATCGAGGCGAAGCATATAGCGAGAGCAATCCATCCCGGCCTTGCGAGCTCTTGGCCTCGCAGGGCGAGTATTACATGCTTTATCCCGTCGATGAATATGCCTATACCTACTATAATCAAGGCGACAGCAATGAGCATCGTAGCGAATGTTTCGTATTTGCCGTGTCCGTATTGATAGCGTGCGTTGGGTCGTCGACGCGCAATGCCTACCATTACCAAAACTATCACATCGGTGATGAAGTCGGAAAACGAGTGAATACCATCGGCCACAAGTGCTCCCGACCGCCCCACGATGCCTGCGATGACTTTGGCCGTGCCAAGCGCGGCGTTGCACCAAAATCCCACCCATGTTACATGACGGGCTTCCTTCACGGCTTCTTCGGGCGTTACGGAAGGGTGTTTTATTGAATCTGAATTATCCATAATGACGCAAATATAGACATTACTTATTAAAAATGGAATAATCGGTTGCTTTTTCATCGAATATTCTCGCTATATTTGTCAATTGTTGATAAATAATGCATTTTCAATGGAAAATAGTGAGAAAATATTGCCCGACTGGGCCAAGGCGATGAATTGCGCTGTGACGGTGTGTGATGCCGATTGCAATATAATATACATGAACGATAAGGCTCGTGCCACATTTGCGGCGCATGGCGACTTGATAGGCCGCAATCTGCTGGAATGTCACAATGAGCGTTCGGTTGCCATAATAAAGGAGCTGCTGGCAACGGGAGGTGTCAATTGCTATACGATCGACAAGAAGGGCGTAAGGAAGATGATATATCAAACGGCATGGCGCGATAACGGCTCAGTCGCCGGCCTTGTTGAAATATCGATGGAGATACCTGAGAAGATGCCCCACTACATAAGGTGAATGTCGACGGATTGTCCTGGCTTCAAGCGTAGTTTCCTGGTAGTTCCGTTATAGTGCAGCTTTGTCGAGCCGCCGGAACGTGAAGTGACTGTGGCCGACTTTACTTTGCCGTCCTTCCACGCGAAGTCGACCGTGAATCCGCCACGGGCGCACAATCCTTTTACTTCACCCTCGCTCCAGTCGTCGGGTATTGCCGGAAGCAATGTTATGCTCTCGGGTGTTGACTGGATCAGCATCTCGGCCACACCGGCGCTGCCTCCGAAGTTGCCGTCGATCTGGAACGGAGAGTGAGCGTCGAGCAGATTGGGGTAGGTGCCGCCTCCACGGCGCGCGTCCTTGCCCCGATAGTTGTCGGGCGATATGTAGTTAAGCAGTTTGCGGTAAATGTGATAGGCGTTTTTGCTGTCGCGGAGCCTTGCGTAGAGGTTGACACGCCAACCGGTGCTCCATCCGGTTGTTTCATCACCTTTTATTTCAAGTGTACGAGCTGCAGCCGCAGCCAGTTCGGGAGTGTCGTCGACCGACAGGTGATGACCGGGATATAGCCCGAACAGATGGGACTGATGACGGTGTCGCGGATCCTGGTCGGGCCAGTCGTTATACCATTCCTGAAGGTTGCCGTTGTGTCCTATCTTGTAGGGCTGAAGGCGCGAAAGGGTGGCCGACAGTTGCGATGCGAATTTCTTGTCGATGCCAAGCTCGCGTGTTGCTGACAATGCGTCGAGCAGGCACTCGCGGGTCATTGCAATGTCGGAAGTGTTGCCGCAGGATGTAGCTCCGGCATATCCGTCGGGTGTCATGAACTTGTTTTCGGGAGAGGTTCCGGGCGAAGTCATCAGCTTGCCGTCCTTTTCAATAAGCCACTCCATGCAGAATTCAGCGGCACCTTTGAGCAGCGGATAGTTACGCATGAGAAACTCCTTGTCCTTGGTGAACTGGTAGCGCTCCCAGATGTGTGTTGCCACCCATGCGCCGCCCATGTTCCATGAAGCCCATGACGGGTCGCCGCCGTTTAGTCCCACAGGGCAGGTCATGGCCCAGATGTCGGTGTTGTGTCCAAGACACCACCCCCTATTCACTCCGTAGTAGTTGCTTGCGGTTGTCTTGCCGGTTTTGCTGAGATTTTCAATGAATCCTAACAAGGGGTCGTGCATTTCGCTCAGATTGGTGACTTCGGCACCCCAGTAGTTTTCCTGTAGATTGATGTTGCTTGTGTAGTTGCTGCTCCACGGAGGAAGCAGCTTCTCGTTCCACAGCCCTTGCAGATTGGCCGGCACGCCGGGTGTGCGAGAACATGATATGAGCAGATAACGGCCAAACTGGAAATAGAGCGCTTCGAGTTCGGGATTGCGCTCGTTGAGTTCGGTGTATCGGCGAAGCTGAACATCGGTGGGGAGTGCGGCAATCTGTGGATCGGTGGCTCCAAGGTCGAGGTTCACGCGGTCGAAGAAATGGCGATAGTCGGCAATGTGAGCCGAGCGCATATCTTCGTAACTCTTTTTTGATGCGAGCTCCATGCGTCGATTGGCAATCGCTTTGTAGTCGCGACCTTCCTTGACCGGGTCTTTGTCGAAGCCGTTGAAGCTTGTAGCATTGGTAATCAGTATCGTGACTTCGCGAGACCCGTCGATTTTGATGTCGCCGGTAGGATAGGCGGTCACGCCTTTGCCGTCGGGCGTTATGGCTTTTATGACGGTGAGGAAGTGTATGCCTCGGGCCGGGTCATAGAGATGCTTGTCGGAGTCCTTAAGCCCGTCGTAATAGTTGGGATAGGATTGGTAGGCGGCATATCCTTCAGCTTCTATGACATTTCCGTGTGCCCGAGTTGAATGGGGCAGCAGGGAGTCAAAATAGAGGCGCGCCTTTATGCCGTCGGGATTATCGGTGGTAATCTTTAGGGCTATCACCGAGTCGGGGGCCGATGCCAGGTATTCGGTGCTGAAACTGTAGCCGTCGCGTGTGTATCGGGTAGCGGCGACCGCTTCGTTAAGGTCGAGAGTACGCTTATAGCCCGAGATGCCCTTCGTGTTGTCATATTGAATCAGCAATCGGCCGAGTGGCTGATAGTTTTGGCTGTAGTGTCCCTGAATCTTGCGGTTGGCCATGTCGGCTTCGCGATATTTTGCGCTGTCGAGCAGCGAGCGTATTTCGGGCAACGCTTTATAGGCGTCGGGCGTTGTAACGCCGTTTTCAGGCTCACCGCTCCACAGGGTTATGTCGTTGAGGGATATTTGGTCGGATGATGTGCCTCCGTATATCGTAGCTCCCAATGTCCCGTTGCCTATGACAAGTGCTTCCTCAAAAAATTCGGCCGCTTTGTCGTAGTGCAGGGTGAGGTTGCGGGAGAGTGCCGATGCTGTAGAGAGGAGGACGGCGATGATTAGAAGTGTGATGTGACGGTTGTGATTCATGACAATGACTATATATCCAATTTCAATTTTGAAGTTATAAGCTCCAAAGCCTGTTTATATGCGCTTTCGGGATTCAGTTTTATCAGGTCGGGGTCGCGTTGCAGCCATGTGAGTTGTTTCTTTGCGTATACCCTCGTGTTCTTGGCGATGCGTGGCACTGCAACATCAAGGGTCATCGTGCCGTCGAAAAATGCAAACAACTCTTTGTAGCCTACTGTGTTAAGCGAGTTAAGGTGCTTCAGGTGATATACGCTCCGGGCCTCTTCGATGAGCCCCTCCGCGATCATGTTGTCGACGCGACGGTTTATGCGGTCAAAGAGCGTAGGACGGTCGTAATCGATCATCATCTTGATGATGCTGAACGGCCGCTGCTTGGCTTCGCCTGTACGAAGGGAGGAGTAAGGGACACCTGCTTCAAGGCAAATTTCCACGGCATGAACGAGTCGGCGATGGTTGGCTGGGTCGGCTGTGCGCAGATATTCGGGGTCGAGGTTGCGTAACGTGGCTCTAACTCCTTCTATTCCTTGGCTTTCGTAGAGTTGCATTGCATGGCGGCGGATGTCGTCGCTTATGGTGGGCAGTTGGTCGATGCCGCGTGTCACGGCATCGATATACATCATCGAGCCTCCGCACATTATGGCGATGTTGTCGTCGTTCCACACCTTCGGTAGGAGCTCCATCACATCGCTTTCGTAACGTGCCGCGCTGTAGTAGTCGTCAAGGGCGAGGGTGCCTATGAAGTGGTGGCGTGCCGCAGCAAGCTGCTCGGGTGTAGGAGCTGCGGTGCCTATGGGAATATCGCGATAAAGCTGGCGCGAATCGGCTGAAATGATGTCGCATTTCAGGGTTTGCGCCAGCTTTATGGATAAATCGGTTTTACCGGAGCCTGTAGGTCCGGTGATGATTATAAGGGTAGGGCGGGTGTCGGTTGACACGTGCATTAGCTTATCGCTGAGCTACAAGACGAGCTATTTCAACAATGACATCGGTGGCCTTCTCCATCGATTTGACGGGTATGTATTCATAGCGTCCGTGGAAGTTCAGGCCGCCTGCGAATATGTTGGGGCAGGGCAGACCCTTGAACGACAGCTGGGCTCCGTCGGTGCCTCCGCGTATGGGCACAACGTGGGGCGTTACATCAACATTGCGCATGGCCTCTTCGGCGATGTCGATGATAAATTTCACCGGCTCGATTTTTTCGCGCATGTTGTAGTACTGGTCCTTGATTTCGATTGCGGTGCTGTTGGGGAACTCGTTGTTTACCTTTCTCACGAGGTGCTCAAGCTCCTTTTTGCGGCGTTCAAAGCGGTCGCGGTCGTGGTCGCGGATGATGTAGGTAATCGTAGTCTGCTCCACGTTGCCTTCGATTGATGTAAGGTGATAGAATCCTTCGTAGCCTTCAGTGTGCTCGGGAGTTTCCCAGCGAGGCAGCATGGCCATGAACTGGTTGGCGATGCGGATTGAGTTTATCATCTTGTGCTTGGCATATCCGGGATGCACGTTGCGGCCTGTGAAGGTTATCTTGGCCTGTGCGGCATTGAAGTTCTCATATTCAAGTTCGCCGATTTCTCCGCCGTCCATGGTGTAGGCCCATTTGGCGCCAAACTGCTCGACATCGAATTTGTGGGCGCCTTGTCCTATCTCTTCATCGGGATTGAAGGCAATCCTTATCTTTCCGTGTTTTATTTCGGGATGCTTTATGAGGTAATCTACCGCAGTTATGATTTCGGCGATGCCCGCTTTGTCATCAGCTCCGAGCAGCGTGTTGCCGTCGGTCACGATGAGGTCCTGACCAACGTAATGGTCGAGCTCGGGAAATTCGCGCGGTGACAACACGATGTTTTTCTCTTCGTTAAGAACTATGTTGCCGCCCTTGTATTGCGTGACAATGCGGGGTGTCACATGATGTCCCGACATGTCGGGCGATGTGTCAAGGTGTGCGATGAAACCTATTGTGGGAATGGGCTTGTCGGTGTTGGCCGGAAGGGATGCCATAAGGTATCCGTTTTCGTCCAGTGATATCTCCTTGAGTCCCATTGCCTGAAGTTCCTTCTCAAGATGTTGGGCGAATATCATCTGCCCCGGAGTCGAGGGCCAAAGGTTGGTAAGTTCGTCACTTTGAGTGTCAAACTTTACGTATTGCAAAAATCGGTCAACTACATTCATGGATTACAATGTATTATTTAGGTATATAATGACTACAAAGTTAAAAGAAATAACGCAATAAAAAAGTATTTTGGCATAAAACATCTGCCGGCGGTCGCAATTTTTCGCTTTTGGATTTGTTTATTAGTGAAAAATCATATTAGTTTGCATAAATAATCTATTCATCTTTATTTAACTTAAATATTCTATATGGAAAGAATCTACAAAAGTCTTATTGAATTGATAGGTAACACCCCTTTGCTTGAGGTGAGCAACATCGAGCGCGAGGAGGCGTTGAAGGCGCGTCTGCTCGTTAAGGTGGAGTCGTTCAATCCCGGTGGCAGCGTTAAGGACCGTGCCGCTTACTACATGATCGAGGATGCCGAGAAGAGGGGTGTGCTGACTCCCGGGGCGTTGATTATAGAACCTACAAGCGGAAATACCGGAATAGGACTTGCCTGGGTTGCTTCGCTGAAGGGATACAAGCTGGTGCTGACGATGCCCGACACGATGAGCGTCGAGCGACGCAACCTGCTCAAAGCATTGGGCGCGTCCATCGTGTTGACTCCCGGAGCCGAGGGCATGTCGGGTACAATACGTAAGGCGATGGAGCTGAAGAATGAGAATCCCGGTTCGGTTATATTGCAACAGTTTGACAATAAGGCCAATCCTGCTTCTCACGAGAATACTACCGCCGAGGAGATTTGGCGTGACACCGATGGCAAGGTGGATGTGTTTGTTTCTGCCGTAGGTACGGGTGGAACCGTAAGCGGAACCGGACGAGGTCTTAAAAAGCATAACCGTGAAATCGAGGTGTTGGCCGTCGAGCCTGAGGGTTCGCCTGTGCTTGAGGGCGGTAAGCCGGGGCCGCATAAGATTCAAGGAATCGGAGCCGGATTCATCCCCGAGAATTATTATGCCGAAGTGGTTGACCGTGTAATGGCGGTGTCGGATGACGATGCGATACGCGGCTCGCGCATTTTGGCGCAGCGTGAGGGATTGTTGGTGGGCATCTCGTCAGGTGCCGCTTTCAGTGCCGCGCTTAAGCTTGCTAAAAAGCCCGAGTACAGCGGAAAAACGATTGTTGTGTTGCTGCCCGATACGGGCGAGCGTTATTTGTCGACCGTACTTTATGCATTTGATTCATATCCACTTTAATGAATATATGGTTAATTTGTGTTAATGAGGCGTATATTTTATGTATATGATATGTTATCTATAATAGAAAAATGCATATCTTTGCAACAGTTTTTCATGGTATTAGATTTAAGGTAAAAAGATTATTCGTCGTGATGACGGGTAATTTTTTTATGCCTTTACGGAAGCCCTGACTGTTCACGCGTGGCAAAAACAAAATAAATTTTGCTTTTTGCTCTCAGCTTATTTGTATCTTTGTGGGCAAAACATTGAATCCAGATGACGACTTATAAGCCATTGCGCAAGATAGAGCTTCTTGCACCGGCCCGTAATTCCGATATAGCTATTGAGGCGATAAAGCATGGAGCCGATGCGGTGTACATTGGCGCCGATGCATTCGGGGCTCGTGCGGCTGCCGGCAATTCGGTTGAGGATATAGCTAAAGTGGTCGACTTTGCCCACTCTTTCCTTGCCAAGGTCTACGTGACGGTCAACACTATTATATATAATGATGAGCTTCATCGCGTGGAGAACCTTATCAAGGATCTATATCGTATAGGTGTTGATGCCGTGATTGTGCAGGACATGTCCGTGCTGAGGCTCGATTTACCCCCGATTGCTTTGCATGCCAGTACGCAGTGCGACACCCGCACTCCTGAAAAGGCCCGGTTCCTGCAGGATGTGGGATTTTCCCAGATTGTGCTGCCTCGCGAGATGTCGCTCGATGAAATACGTGCGGTTCATGAGGCTGTCGATGTGCCGTTGGAGTCGTTTGTGCACGGGGCTCTTTGTGTGAGCTACAGCGGCGACTGTCAGGCGAGCTATTCGCTTAAAGGACGCAGCGCCAACAGGGGAGAGTGCGCCCAGATATGTCGTTTGCCTTTTGACCTGTATGACGGAGCCGGAAATTGTCGTCGCCGAGGACAGCATCTGCTTTCGCTGCGTGACCTTAATCTGAGCGACCGAATCGAGAGTATGCTTGATGCGGGCGTTTCATCGTTCAAGATAGAGGGTAGGCTGAAGGATGCGTCCTACGTGAAAAATGTAGTGGCCCATTATCATAGAAAGCTTAACGAGGTGATTGCCTCATCGGGCGGGAAATATGTCAGAAGTTCCGTTGGCGAGGTGCGTCACTCTTTTGCCCCTCAGCTTGACAAGAGCTTTAACCGAGGATTCACGCGTTACTTCATCGACGGAGCCGATTCCCGGCTGTCGATTGCATCAATATATACGCCTAAGTCACAGGGAGAGCGTGTTGGTGTTGTCAAGGCGGTTAAACCCGGATGTCTGATTGCATCGCTTGACTGCGTGTTGAGCAATGGTGACGGACTGGGGTATTTTGACTCGCGCAACTGCTTTGTGGGGTTCCGTCTTAACCGGGCCGAGGGCGATAGGTTGTTTCCGGCATCGAAAGTGGATGTCGCACCCGGCACAGTGCTGTATCGCAACAGCGACAAGGCATTTGACGATATGCTTTCCCGTGACAGTGCCACACGCAGTATCGGGGTGACGATGGCGTTGAACCGCTCGTCACGCGGCATAGTGCTGAAGGTGGACGACGAGAGGGGCAACGGTGTCGCTGTGACGCTCGACATGGATGAGATGCAGCCCGCCAATACTCCCCAGGATGCGGCGCGTCGCAATGCCCTCGGAAAGTTGGGCGGTACTATATATGTATTGAAAGAGCTTGACGACTCGCTCGGCAATCTGTTTGTCCCTGTGTCAAAATTGGCCGAGCTGCGCCGTCGTGCGGTTTCGATGCTCGATTCGGCCAATCGAATTCGATACGTGGCCGATCGAAGGCGCGATGAGATTCCTGATGCGAAGTTCCCCGGCAACGGAGTGCTCTCCTATCATGATAATGTGGCCAACGACAAGGCGCGTGACTTCTATGAGCAGCACGGCGCAAAGTTGGGCGAGCAGGCGTTGGAGGTGGGTAAGTCAAAGCCCGGTCATCGCGTTGTCATGACTACGCGTTATTGTCTGCGCAGGGAACTCGGATGCTGCCTGCGTGACAACGGTGAGGCGCGAATGCCTTCTCCGTTGACGCTGCGTAACGGCGGCTCCTGCCTTGAGTTGGAATTTGATTGTCGCCAATGTATAATGAGGGTGATAAATGTTGGTGTGAATAAGAAATTTTCTTAATTTTGCATCAATCCAAATAATAAACCATGTAGACATTAACTTATACAATTTTATAATATACCTATCACAGTCATGAAGAAGGATATGATTTTGGTTACGGGTGGAACCGGATACATTGGTTCGCACACCGTGGTTGAGCTCCAGAAAGCGGGCTATCCTGTAGTTATAGTGGATAATCTGTCAAACTCCAACAAGGAGGTCCTTGACGGGATTGAGCGTATTACCGGCATCCGCCCTGAGTTTGTAGAGGCAGATTGTACCGATATGGTCGCTCTCACAGCTTTGTTTGACAAATATCCCGGAATCAAGGGAATAATCAATTTTGCTGCAAGCAAGGCCGTGGGCGAATCCATGCAGAAGCCTATTCTCTACTATCGCAACAATCTTAACACGCTCATGAATCTGCTCGACCTCATGGGTGAGCGTGGCGTAAAGGGCATCGTATTCTCTTCGTCATGTACAGTGTACGGCGAGCCTGATGTTAATCCCGTGACCGAAGCCGCTCCCATCAAGAAGGCCACTTCGCCTTACGGCAACACAAAGCAGATTTCGGAGGAGATTATAACCGATGTAATCAACGCCGGAGCTCCTTTCAAGAGCATCATCCTTCGTTACTTCAATCCGGTTGGAGCTCATCCGAGCGCCGAAATCGGCGAATTGCCTAACGGAGTTCCCCAGAATCTCATCCCTTATTTGACTCAGACCGCCATTGGCGTGCGCAAGGAGCTTAGCGTATTCGGCAATGACTATAATACGCGCGACGGTTATTGCATCCGTGACTTCATCGATGTTGTAGACCTTGCGCGTGCTCATGTCATCGCTGTAGAGCGTATGCTTGAGGACAAGAGCCCCGAAAAGATTGAGATATTCAACCTCGGAACCGGCAACGGTCTGTCGGTTATGGAGCTTATCAATGCTTTTGAGAGTGCTACGGGCGTAAAGGTTCCTTATAAGATTGCTCCCCGTCGTGCCGGTGACATTGAGCAGGTGTGGGCTAATCCCGCCTATGCAAATGAAGTTCTTGGCTGGAAAGCTGAAACTCCGATTGAGGACACGATGCGTTCGGCATGGGCTTGGCAGCTTCGCCTTCGTGAGCGCGGAGTCATGTAATAGTACTTTATATACCGTTTTTTTAAGGTCGTTGTCGTTGGATGGCGACCTTGATTTTTTTTTGTGTTCTGCAGGTGTTGATTCACAGGTGGTTGTGGATTTGTTTGGGATTTTGGTTGAAAAAAGTGGTGAAAAAATTTGGCGGTTACGGACAAAGGGCGTAACTTTGCACTCGCTTTTGAGAAAGCGGTCATCCGGCGGAGGCCGGGACGCTC
>NZ_SRYY01000021.1:0-14960 GCF_004793735.1 Muribaculum sp. NM65_B17 | reverse complement strand
GTGAAGTCCTCAGGAAAGTAATTGCTCAGGCAGAAGCTATCGAGGAACTTGACCGAATAACAAATTGGACATGGCGAAAATAATAGCGATAGCCAACCACAAGGGTGGTGTGGCTAAAACAACGAGTTGTGTAAATATAGCCGCAGCCTTGGCAAAAATGGGCCGTCGGGTATTGTTGGTGGATGTAGATCCACAAGCGAACCTTACAAGCAGTTTCACTGATGAAAGCAAGATAGAGGCTTCAATCTATGATGCAATGAAAGGCGCTCCGGCACCAATCATGAACATATCAGAGAACCTTGATTTGATACCATCCCACATAGATCTTGCCGGAGCAGATATGGTGTTCAGTAATAAGATTGCCCGGGAACAGATCCTGAAGAATATCCTTGATGAACTGAAGGCTGGGTATGACTATATAATTATAGATACACCCCCCGCTCTTGGTTTGGTGACAATCAATGCTCTCACTGCCGCTGACAGTGTGATCATATCAATCTGTGCGGAAACTCTCCCTCTCCGAGGATTGGTGATGCTCGATGAAATGATAGGAGACATCGCCCAAAGCATCAACAAGGGACTGCATGTTTCTGGCATCATAATCGCCAAGTACAATCGACGCAAACTTGATAATGCGGTTATCGAGGCTATTCGTGAAAAGTATGGAGATAAGATCTACAAGACCTATGTAAGAACTTGTGTGTCGGCGGCAGAAGCTCCAACCTATCGTCAAAGTGTTTTGGACTATGCTCCGGGGTCAACCGTTGCGGAGGATTATAGAGCACTCGCAAAAGAAATAGACAATCAAACAATATAAAAATAAATAAGTATAACAATATATAAAATAAACAATATAAAAAGTATGGCAAAAAAGACATTGACATCAGGATTGCTTGGTACAGTGACAGGCTTGAGCAAGGAGGCTGAATCAGTATCTACTAATTCGGCTGTTGCTCCTGTCGAAATGCCAAAAGAAGTGGCACCTGAAATACCGGGACAATCCGATAAGCGCAGACCGGGAAGACCGTCTGCCAACTCCGGAGAACCGGAGATATGTGTGACATTCAAACTTCCGGACTCTCTTGCCCAGGAAATAAAGATGCTTGCCGTGGTTGAGCGCACAACTCAAAAGGAGATCATAACGGCAGCATTGAAGGAGTATGTTTCTCAAAGGGTAAAATGACAATATAAAAATATTTCAATATATAATTAAATAAATAAAACAATTTATATTGTTGTTAATTGGAGCGGCCACAAATGCGGTCGCTCCAATTAAATTCATGTATCTTCTCGGTCTGAAAAAGGAGTTGATTTGTGTATGTCGAAAGGAATGACTATTTTTGCAAAGTGTAAAAGAAAAACATATTGATAATATACGCCCCCCTAATGGGGCACGAGGAACGAGTGCCCCTCTGTTCAAAATTTTAGATTATGAGTATAGATTTTAGTAAGGCTGACTTGAATAATTTTGATTTCGATACTCTTTCTGCGGATGAGTACCGGGAGTTTCTTCAGGCTTGGTCGGATTATCATGGTAGGATGAACCGTGTTTCTGTGGATGTGTTGGAGCAGGAGTTTGAGCGTAAATCCGATTATCTTCAGTGTGGGGAGCATTATGAATTGTCAGAGCTTTATCTTGATGAGTTTGTCGAGTTGTTGTTTGAGAGGAAAGCCTTTGAACAGGGTGAGGGGATTATTCCTTTTGAGGAAGTACAGAGTTATGAATACAAGTTGTGGTTGAAGCAGAAGATTCGGAACAAGGCTTTGAGGTCAGAGTCCTCCAATTCAGATGATGCACAGTCAGAGAAGATAGACTATAGTGGTTATCGTATGTGGAGATATAATCCTGTGGTCTTCTACAAGGATGGAAAGAAGAACAGACATAGGTTGTTGCTGAAGGATGATGGCGAGAGTCTGAGTTTCCTTAGTGGGCGGGACTTTGCGATATTGTCCCCGGTGACTTACGTAGGGCGTACCAACTCTTATAGGAACGCTCGGTTTCTTTATGCCTTTGCGATAGATCTTGACGGTGTGAGTATGCACGAAGTCCGGATGTTGTTGCGTGGTATGACAACGGGGGTTTATCCTGTTGCCAATATCATAGTCAATTCCGGACATGGGATTCATGTGTATTACTTGTTGAAGCGTCCGATTGAAATGTTCGCCACTCGCCTTGATGCGTTGAATAAGATGAAACGAGGATTGACCAAGATTGTGTGGCTCGTGTCAAAACTTGGTGCGGAGAGGGCGCAGGTTCAGAGTGTGGTGCAGGGCTTCCGTGTGCCGGGCACCAAGACAAAGTTCGGCAAACCTATCCGGGCATTTTGGAACCGTTCCGCGCCCATGCACACGCCGGAGGAATTGAACAGCTTTTTAGGGCGTGCTTTCAGCTTGACAGATGAAGAACTCGGACAGTTGACAGACAAGACACCTCATAATCCGTCTCGTGTGACGCTAAAAGAGGCGCAGGAACGATGGCCGGAGTGGTATGCCTCCAGAGTAATTGGACGCAGGAGAGTGGGCAAGAAATGGCAACTCAACCGTGGTCTGTATGATTGGTGGTTGAATATCCTTAAAGACGGTCAGCAAGTGGAAGTGCATCATCGGTACTGGTGCATTCTCACATTGGTTGTCTATGCTGTCAAATGCGGTGTTCCTCGTGAGGAAGTCCTCGCTGATGCTTTATCCTTGGTTTCGGCTTTTGACCGTAAGACTGAGACGGTGGATAATCCCTTTACGGAAGATGATGTTAACGATGCCATGAGAGCCTATGACGAGGAATATAACAAGTGGCCTATTCGTGTTATTGAAACGACTACTGGAATACGCATAGAGAGAAATATCAGAAAGGGACGTAAGCAACCACTTCATTTGATGATTGCGCGTGCAAGTAGGGATGTACAGGCATTGGCAAAAGGTAAGACAAATTGGTATGAAGGTAATGGACGTAAGAAAGGAATAAAGATAAGTGCTGATAAGAGTAGTCATGCGGCTATTATAAAAGATTGGCGAGAGAAGAATCCGGACAGCAAGAACAAATCTTTGTGTGCCCGGGAGACAGGACTCTCCAGACCGACTGTTACCCGGTGGTGGGATTCTACCGTGCCTGAACCACTAAAATAATAAAACAATAAATAAATAAAACAATATATATTGTTTTATTATTGGGCTTGCGAGTCCGTTTCATAGTTCTCTTCAAGAACCATAACCATAGTAAGAATGTTATTTGTAAGGAAAATATTTACGCCAGAATGTTCAGGTAAAATAATTTTCAGAAATATGAATTTTCAAATCAAATAACAAATGCTTTATCAATGGATGAAACAGAAGAAGAAAAGGGAGATTTTTTAGAAGTCAGAAAATCTTTCGAGAAAGATCCAAGAAAGGTCATTGAGATAGAAATGGACAAGGATGGCAGATTCTCTGAGAGAACTCGATATGCTATGGAGAATACTCTGAATTTAAGTCTGCTTTCACCCCCTGAAGTCCCGAAGCTGGCAAGTGAGGCAGAGGCCCTGTTTGTGCTGTCAAAGCGCGGAACTGTTTTGGAAACAACAGAAGCTGATTTCATAGAGGGATATATTTCCCCTATGGTGTACCGATCTTCCTCGATGAAGTTCCCGCAGGTTCCAATCGCCCCGAAGTTCGTGAAGATGATCAAGGATATGAATGCCGGAAGTGGTGTCCCTCACGCTACGATCACATCTACAATCAACAACATACTCGACCGCTTTTTCAGTGGGTATTTGCTTGTGAGTAACCGTGTCAAAATGGGATACGGCAAGGTCGAGGAATAGCACAGGTATCCTCCGGAGGTCAGTTGTTTCAGGCGGTTCCATCGCTTGCGCGAGAGCAAATTTTTCAAATTTGCCATAGCTTAATAGGGCAAAATATTGGCGAAGCCACCGCATCCACTCCGTTGGGATGCTATATTTAACCCTATTAAGGCATGTGGCTTCGCCCCCTACAACCCCCACAAGGGGAGTGTCCTCTCCCCTTTGAACCCCACCGCCGGGATGACCCTTCCCGGACCCTCGGACAAGGGCTTCCAGCCCCCGTCACCCCCGGGCAGAGAGTGACCCTCTCTCTGCACTCTCCGGCAAAGGGAACAGCTCTGCGGCCGCCGTTCCCCTTGCATCCCTTCCCGGCCGTTTCCGTCCACCTTCCATTGAAAATATATGAGCCACTATACAGTCTGCCATTATGAGAAATGCTACGGTCCACCGGTGTCCTACTCCACCCATATCGAGAGGAAGAAGGCGGACGGAACGGAGCATGTGCCGTACAACATCAAGCGCAGAGACCTTACCAGACATAATAAGGAGTTTATAAAGGAAGCCCGGGAGATTGGCCGCAGCGCAGCCATCGAGAAAAGGCTTGATGCTGTCCGTCATCAGAAGGATGCCGACGGCAATGAATACGAGCGCAAGATCCGGAAAGGTCAGATATGCTGCATCGAGATCCGCATGAGCGCATCGGTCGAGGGTATGGCTGAGATCATCGAGCAGGGCAGGCTGATGGAGTGGTGCCGGGAGTCGATCAAGTGGGCTCAGAAAGAACATGGCAAGGAGAACATCGTGAGTGCGGTTCTGCACATGGACGAGGAGACTCCGCACCTTCATGTGTCTCTTGTTCCTGTTGTGTCCGGAGAGAGCAAGAAGCAGAGGACTACAAAAAAGAGAGCCGCCAAGGATAAGGAGAAAGCGGAGAAGAATGGTGAGGAAGTCCCGAAGAAGAAACGCCGCTACAAGAAAAAGGCGACAGTGGAGACCTTACGGCTGTGTGCCGATGATGTCATGACCCAGTGGGATCTGAAAAGGCGGCATACCGAGTATGCCATTGCGATGGCTCCTTTCGGGCTGGAGAGAGGCGAGGAGGGAAGCCCTGCCAAGCATAAGGATCTTGCCCAGTATTATAAGGAGCAATACGAGCTGCAACGCGGGCGGCTGGACGAGTTACTCAAGGAACTCGCCGGACAGGAGGACTTGGTAAAGGAGAAGAACCGGGAGATTCTTAAAAAGGACAGTCAGATCCGGGAGCAGGAAAAGGAACTGAACAAGACCAGGAGTGAACTCACTGAAAAGAAAAATGAGATAGCACGGCAACAGCAGCAGCTCGACAAACTTCTTCCGTTGATAGTGAAGGCGCAGGACAGGCTCGACACTTACACTGAAGCCGGAGAATATGCCGAGGGTCGCATAGAATCCGCTGACCGTCTTCTTCAGGCGGCGGACAGCAGGGAGAAAGAGGTTGTCAAGGTTGAGAAGGAGGCATTGGATAGGATAAACAACGCCTCGATAAGTTTCCTTGCCAAGAAAGAGGTGGAGAGGCTTGCAAAGGAGAATGCGGAGCTGAAGTTGCTCGTGTCCGGCAACGCCACCGCACTGGAGAGAGAAGCCGCTGCCACACGGCATGAGAAAGCCGGAAGAGAGAAGGCGGAACGGGAACTGCAACATCTGAAGGAAACCGTGTCCGGCACACAGACCGCACTTGAGCGCAGACATCCTCTTGAAGCCCGGTTGATAAGGGAACTTGTGTCGATTGAGATTAAAGATCCGGATTATCAGGATGCCATTCTTTCGGGTCAGACCTTGACATGGAAGAAATATCCGTTTATGGATCCGGCGACAGGAAAGAGGATTCCGGAGGAATATGCCGATAATATCTCCGTGAGGATTGAAGGACATGGGGAAGACTCGTTCATCTCTATGTGCGGTAAGCGTATCTCCGATTTCTTCCGGGATATCTGGGCAAAGGTGAAGGCTGCACTTGGAATAAAGCAGCGTCAGGAGGAAGAGAAAAGGAAGCAGCAGACACAAAAGCCGGACACCGGACAGACTCAGGACCCTCCGAAGAAAAGCAGGGGAAGGCGAATGTAGGGATAATGCGTCCTTACAGTCGGCTCGCCGTATAAACCGTAGGTGCGTAGCCTAATACGCACCAGTCAAGGACAGGTGCGCTTCCATGACTGGAGCCGATGCCGGACAGCAAGCTGAATCATGTTGTTTTCTTGCGTTTGTCGATGGCTCTGTAAAGGGTTGCCCGGCTAATTCCGGTTGCTTTGGTTATCTCATCTATCGAGTGCAGCTTTGAGTCGTACATCTTCAGAGCGGTAGATACTTTGCTTTCATCAGACTTTGGTCTGCCTCCCTTACGACCTCTTGCCCTCGCAGCTTCAAGTCCCTGCCTTGTGCGCTGCCGTGTGAGGTCTCTCTCAAACTGTGAGAGTCCGGCAAAGATTGTGAGCAGCAGATTACCCTGTGGTGTGGTGGTGTCGAGCCATGTCTCTCTCAGTGATTTTATCGACGCTCCGGCTTCATGTATTCTCTCGATGATTGAGAGCAATTCCTTGACGGAACGCCCCAGCCGGGTAAGTTCCGTTATTATCACGGTGTCTCCGGAACGGAGAGAGTCCATCATCCTGTCAAGTTGGGGACGCTCCTTTTTAACTCCGGATATCTTCTCACTGTATATCCGCTCACATCCGGCTTGAGTGAGCAGATCTGTCTGACCATCGAGGTTCTGCACGGTGGTCGATACTCTTGCGTAGCCTATAATCATGGAAGAAATAATTGTTCTGCGGTTACAGACTGTCTTATATCATCTGAGTACTTATTCCTGATAATGCCATTTGAAGTGATCAATACAGGGGAGATGAATTTTCGAGCATGAACATAATGTTGCAGCACGATCACTTTTTTATTGATACTTTCAAGTGCGGCCGCAGTCATGGAATATCCGTTTGGCGCATATTTCATCTCACAGATATTTATGACGTTGTCTGAACGGTCAATGAGTAAGTCAATCTGAACGCCGGGGTGAACATCATTTCCTTTGACGTGCCATGAGAATATATTAGCCATTATTCCAGATATGCCAAGTGCAGCCTTAATCTGTCTTGAATGGAGAAGGCAGACACGTTCAAAAGCTAATCCACACCAAGTATTGTAGGTGGGAGTTCGTAATAACTTGGTCCAGTATTCATCATCTACATTGTAGGCATTCCTGACAAATTGATAATAGAACAAGGTATAGCAATCGACAAGCTGATAAATTGCATCTCTTATTTTTTTGTCAGTGTGACAATATTTCCGAATAAAGCCACATTCTATAAGGTCTTCTAATATGCCGCTAAGTTGCCCATTATTATCCAGCTTCCCTTTTTTTGAGATTTCATCACGTGTAAGTCCGGATTTTTTGCCGGAGAGGGCTTCTACAACTTTCAAATACTTTTCCGGCTTATTAAATATGGAAGCATAGATGAAGTTAAATTCATCTCTAAGAACCCCATTCTCTTCCAGGAATAGGGTATTAATATTCTGCGCCATGCTTTTGGCTGGATCAAGCTTTGACCAATAATATGGAACTCCTCCCATGACCATATAGCCCTCCAAGATCATATTCCGGTTTGGTGGTAGGCCTTGATATTGTGCAAGTTCTTCACATTCAGCCAATGAGAATTGTTGTATTTTAAGTCTATATGTTACACGATTATACAGACCTCCCTTGTTTCGGAAAATCTTATTTATAATCCATGAGGTCGCACTTCCGCAAATAATAAGAAGTATATCATTTCTGGCAGAAGCCCATCCATTCCAAAAATGTTCAAAAGCCGGAACAAACTTGGAGTTGGGAGAGTCCATCCACGGTAGTTCATCTAAGAAAATAATCTTTCTCTTATGTGGAGAGGATTCAATTAAGGCCTCGAGAAGATGGAAAGCCTGAAACCATGTTTTGGGGGCTGAAGAATCGTCGGGTAAACCTTGTGAGAGGAGACTATTGTAAAATTCTTCAAGCTGATCTTGGTTAGATACATTTAATGCTCCAGTGTATTGAAAAGTAAATCTTTCGCAGAATGTTTGCCTTACCAAGTAGGTTTTTCCTACACGGCGACGGCCATACACAGCGACAAATTCCGAATTTTCAGAATCATGTGCTCGATTGAGTTGCTCTATTTCTTCTTTACGTCCTATTATCATGGCTAAAGTTTTTTGCAAAGGTACTAAAAATAACCGACATTTAGCTATAAGTGTGTATTTTTATCGGGTTGTAGCTAAATGTCGTCGCGTAGAATGGTGTTATACTACTTTCGAGGTGGTATATTCAAAGGTTGGTGGTAAATTGGGGACAGATTTATTACGGCGAGATGCCGATATTTGGCTATAAGTGGGTATTTTGACCCACTTATAGCCAAATATCGGATTTCAGATGATGTTCTCAATACTGATAAAACCGAATTATAGCCAAAAGTAGGTCAATTATCCCACTTTGGGCTATAATTCGGTTTCACTTTCGGTATTCAATCTCAAAACTCAGGATATTTGCCATGTTTTGAGTTGATGATTTTGAGATGGCTTATGAAATGGTATCCAGCAGGTATATTTCTATCTGAAGATAGTTTGCCGGGCAGTCTCAAAAACGGCCGATTTAGAACTGATGTAAAACAAAATAGTTGAACTATACTGACAGTTGTAATTGATTTCTAACTAGTTGCCAATAATTGCCTTTTAGTGCAATCAATTCGTCATGACTTCCTACTTCTGCAATGCAACCGTCTTTAATAAAAACTATTTTGTCTGCATTTTTAACGGTACTAAGTCTATGTGCTGCAATAACTATGGTCTTACCATTTTTTATAGAATTGATATTTGAAACTATAGATGATTCGTTGTTTGCATCTAAAGAAGAGGTCGCTTCATCTAAAAATAATAGGTCTGGATCTTTGTATAATGCTCGTGCAATCATAAGCCTTTGTTTTTGTCCTCCGCTCATTTCAATCCCTGAAACTCCAACTTTTGTATGAATACCCATGGGCAATGAATTTATAAATGTCATTAGTCCTACAGTATCTAATAAATGCAAGGCTTTTTCTATATTAGGTTTATCTTCAGAAAGAGAAATATTTTCTAATATAGTACCTGTGAATATTTTAGCTTCTTGCATAACAACTCCACAATGTCTTAGCCAATTCTGGTTATCTATATCGCGTACATTATAACCACTTAATGTTAGAGTCCCTTTTTGCGGAATATAAAAACCAAGCATAAGTTTAATCAAAGTAGATTTTCCACATCCGCTTTCTCCGACCAAAGCTGTAACTTTTCCTTTTTCAATCGTAAGATTAAAATCCTTTATGACAAAAGGAGAGCTTGATCCAGCATATTTAAAATACACATTTTTGAATTCTATTGAAGCTTCAGAAAATGTTTTTGAACCTCTAAATTCGGAATCATCATGTATAACATCATCAATTCTTTGATAAGAAAGCAAAGCATCTTGAAGAGAACTAATAGAAGTTCCAAGAGTGGTAAAAGGTTGTGATAATCGTCCAGTAATGTAACCTAATGTCATCAAGGCTCCAATTGTTAGATCTCCATATATGACCATTGTGGCTCCAATACCAGTTACAAGTAGGTCTTTAATACGAGTGATTGTAGTATGCCCTCCCCCTTGGATAGTATTCACCCATGCTGATTTCATAGATATTTTATTAATGGCCGTTTGGGTTTCCTTCCATTTACCTATTCTTGAATACTCTGCATTATTTACTTTTAAATCCGCCATACCATTAGTTAACTCGTAGGCATGGTTTCTATTTTCTGATGAATTAGTAAAATAAGCATAATCTAATGTCTTTCGCTTATTTAGAAATAAAGTGTTCCAAACGATTTCGAATAACGACATTAATATAAAAATAAAAAAAATGATAACACTATAATGAAATAATAATGTGGAGAAGACAATAATTGTTAGAATCATTATTAATATTGAATTTGGGAATGTCAATAAGAAATCTTTAATTCTAGATTGATCACTTATTTTTTGAACAAAATCAGAACTTACCTTTTTGTCAAAAAAGGATAATGGAAATTTTGCAAGTCGTTCAAGGAAGGTATTTACCATATCTAGATGTACTCCCAAACCTGTTTTGGTTAGTATCAAGTCCATGCTACTTGACGCAACTAATCCTCCAATCGTAATAGCTAATTGACAAAGCAAAAGAGCAACAATTAGACTTACATCTTTTAGTCCAATACCATCATCAATAGTCTTTTTTAGAAGAATGGGAACAGCAAAGTCTGTAGCCATTATGACTATAGTTATTAATAATGCTAATAAAAATTTAACCTTATGAACTTTGAAAAATTGGAATAGATACTTGAAGAAATCTTTAAGGCTATTTTCTTTTTTATATGATAAATTATTGAATTCTTCATTAGGTTCAGCTAATATAGCTAATCCTGTATGTTCCCCATTTGGAATCCAGTATTTAATAAAATCATCATTAGAATATGTCAATTTTCCTTGGGCAGGGTCTGCAATATAGTATTTTTTTTTCTTAGAATTAATTTTGTACAACACAACAAAGTGGCGTTGCTGCCAAAATAATATAGCAGGTAAAGGCATATCTGTAATATGTTCTGGTGAAATGCGAACAGCTGCTGACTCTAGCCCAATTTTGTTACAGCAAGATGTTATGTCTTTAATAGACATTCCGAGTCTATTGAGATCAGATATATTATGAAGATATCTTAACGGTATATTTGTTCCGTAATGTTTTGCAATCATACGGATACATGTTAAACCGCAATCAGAGTGTTCTATTTGTCGGAAGCACTTAAACATATTGTAATTATGTTACCGATAAACACTGGTTTTAACTGACTCTGGTCCTGTTATATCTATACGATTATCAACCTTTTTACCATATCCAAATGTATATGTGAGATTTATGGAAATAGCTCGTCCTGTTTCAAGGTAGTTATAGTGATAATTCAGATTGGGAGAATTATATTGAACCCAACTCTTTCGATGATTATTGAAAATGTCTTCTATTTTCAAATCTAAATATAAGTTATTATTCCCATAAATAACAGCGAAGTTCCAATTATCCTGTTTCCAGGATTTTTCCATTCCGGATACGCTCACATCTTTATATGGACCTTCATATGATAATTCGATTCTGAAGTTACCTATAGTATAATCAGCACTTCCAGAAAGAGTAATATAATTGAATTTAGTATGATATAATCCTCGCACATAGGTGTAATACCATTGAGGAGAAACCCCAATAGAAAAGTTGTCATTAAAAAAAGTCCCTCTTAATTCAATATTAGCTCTGATATTATCAGAGGGTTTTGCATTAATCGTTTCTTTTACTAATCCTCCCAACTCTTTGGGGGCTGGTGAATATGTTGTGATGATATTGTTATAAGTTTTAACATATCCAAGGCCGAATGATAATGTTAGCCAATTTTTGGGTAGATATGTAGCATGTATATATGTATCCCAAGATGTGAGATTCTTAAGATATGGATTACCTAGAGCCCAAAGTAATTCAGAATTTTGTACTAAAACTGGATTGGATTCACTGGCAGAGGTGGGACGCATATAGAATTGTAAAGCTCCATTAATGGAGAATTTTCTCATCGGATTCCAATTAATAGAGGAGCTAATAGTTGGATAAATAGAATGTTCTTTAATATTTCCTACTTTCCAAAAAGATGCAGCAAAACCAGGGTCTATTGATACAGACATATGATCATTAGGATTCCAATTGAGTTTAATTACAGACAGTATTGATTGTCTGGCTTGGTCTTGTGTTGTATTGGCTGAACCTTTGTAAAGAGTTGAAAACCAATCTATATTGTAGTCGAATTTAAATTGAAATAACCATTTATTTGACAGCAAATAAGACGGTAAGATGGTTACCTTAAAGTTATTTACATCTTCAACGGTACTATTGAGAATAGGGACATTTAATCCTAGTTGATTAATTGTATTAGATCTATTTCTGGCATAAGAATATTTCCATATCCCAGAAAAATGCCATTTATCAGCAAGTCTAAAGTAATAATTCCCCATAACTTGAGGTGATAAACTTTTGGATTTAGAGGTAGATATGCTGTTTGAGAATCCGAATAAGTTTGGATTCCATATATCAGTGCTATTAGAACCGCTGCCGGGATTTCTATTCCAAGAAAAGGATATTGTATGTGTTATACGGGATCTTTCAGTTGCATACTTTGCGTTAAATGCACATCTTAAACCATCTTCTCTATTGAAACTATTATTTTCCTCTTCTCTAGAAATAAACTCATATTTGGTGTCGTTGTAAAACAAATCGCTATAAGTGGTTTCTCCAGTCATTTTTGAACGATGATCACGGTAATAATTGCCAGAGAGCAAAAATCCATAGGTCATCTTTTTATAAACTAATTTTGAAGATGCTGTATAATAGCCATTGTTAGGGATTTTTTGGTACAGATTAATACGGCTCACACCACCAACAGAGTATTTAGGCATGATGAAATTAATTGCGATATTTGCTCCTTCAAAATTAGGATCAGATGGGTGCTCGATATATTGGACTCTCTTTACTTCATTTGGCCAAAAAGTAGCGAGATCGATATCATCAGCTTTTTCTCCATTTATAAAAATAGGAATAACTTCTCCAGATAAACTAACAATAAGCCCGTCTTTCTCTTTTATAAAGGGGAGATGCATAGATTTAATAAGTGATGCAGGACTGTTAGAAAGTTTTTTTGCGTTTTTTGATGGTATGAAATTCATAACGCCTTTCTCAATCCATTGATTGTCACCCAAAACAATGACTTCTTTCAATTGTTTAGATGGAATGGAATCATCTGCTGCTGCAAATTTGCAACAGAACATTACTAAAATAGAAAATATGATAATAGACCATTTCATGCGAATAATTTATTGGGCTTTGAGATTAAACGAGTATTCAAAGATGTCTAGGATTATGCTATCTATATCCTCATCTGAATAGTTGAATGTACATTCCTCAGAAAGACGGGATTCTAATGCTCGTTGTTTACATCCACCACCACATATTGGTGCAATCCTACAGTTTAAACATATAGGTTTAGAGTATTTTGCAGTGTTCCGGTGGTGAACAACTACTGGGTCTAACTGTAGATTGCCGGAACAATCCAATTTGCCAATACGATTATCAGAGGTAAAATCTCGAGCAGTGCATCCAAACACGTCTCCATTATAGTTTACTAAAACGTGATTGATTTTATCTCCATAGCAAGAGTTTCGCACATCATGTGGAATATAATTAGAAAGTACGACGAATCCGCTGTCAATAAATAGTTTGCGAATTAATTTAATTTTTGTCTCGGTTTCATCAGTACGAGTTATTCTATCTTGCCAAACTCGCTGAAAGTCAAATCTTAAATATTTTTTAATATCGTCAGTAACGTCTTTAAATGATTTAAATATAGAGTTAATACTGTCAATGTTCTCACTAGTATAATTAACCCTAACAATAACGTCTATTTTTGATGAAGCTAGGCTGAATATATTTTTAACAATAAGGTCATAGCTGCCACTCCCGTTTTTGAAAAAACGAGTTTTATCATGGTAGGTTTTCCCTCCATCAAGTGTGATTTGAAAACCGCAGGAATATTGCTTAAGAAACTGAATAATCTGATTAGTTAGTAACGCTCCATTCGATGTGAAGTGTATGTGTAATGAGACACCATGTGTTGTGCATAAAGAATGAGTATATGATATAATCTCTTTAGCGGTATTATTAAAATAGAAAAGAGGTTCCCCTCCAAAAAATCCAAGTTCAAAGGATTTGATAGATGGTCTTTTCAATATTGAATGTATATATGCCAGAGTTGAATTTAAAACTTCTGGACTCATCTTCGAATTAGGTATGTGGTTTTCATAACAATACCAACATCTAAAGTTGCAATCAAGTGTAGGATTAATATGAAGAATATACTCGTTCTTATTGTTGTCAGCATCATTAATGCGTTCCTTAAGTAAGGCTACTTCATCAATATCGGTATTTATGATGATTCCGGCATCTAACAATTGCTTGTGTAAGTAAGGGAAATTACACGAGAATCTATCAGTTAATAAATCTGAAAAATTTAATAACTGATTACGAACCACAACAAACTTTCCAGAAAAGGAATTGTATAACAGCGTGTGTTTGCCGTTAATAATTAGAATCGAGTTAAATACGCTCAGTTTCATATTAATATACGTAGAGACATCTACGCAGGCGTAGATGTCTCTACGTTAAAAGATGAGTAAATACACGTTTGTGCAAACACAAGAAAGGAAAAAATTCCTATTCAAAGACTACGGAATAAGTGCTACTAATCCAGTATCAGTGCTCTTCTGAAGTCTTTTCAATGTAGTGTTGAGACAACCACCACGATTTGTTGATTTGGAGCAAGCACTATTGTAATTTTCGCAGCTACCTCCATTCTTAGCTTTGTTGCATTGGTCGTAGAGCTCATTGATGCAGTCTCCACCATTGTCTCCTCCGATGAACTCCATGTTTGTTGAGAGAAGTGCTGACTCGCAGTTCCCGATTGTTGCATCCATCGGGAGGTTTTCGATGAATGCTGCAATTCTGTTTGTTTTCTGATTCATCATGTTCGTGTTAAAGGGTTATTAATCTGGTTAATGTGAAGCATTCAATACAAAGTCAGTGGTTTGTGATGAGAACTCCTACGATGCAAAGTTAATTGATTTTAGGAACTCCACCAAATATAATCATAAAAAAAAGAAAAAAAAATTTTTTTTTCTAAAAAAAAAGTGTATGAAGAATTCTAAGCCAAATAGCTTAGTGTTAAGCTATGGTCGGTTATGAGAAAGAAATGAGGTGGTAGTCAAAGAATTATTGTGGAAAAAATTTGGGCAGTACGAAATTAATCACTAACTTTGCAACAATAAAACAATATAAAAATAAAACATTAAATAAATATAGCAATATAAATGGCCGAAGATAGAGTAGAAGAACTCAAGAGTATATTGCAGCAGAATGAGGTTAGTGTCGCCAATGCTCATGAGGCTTTGGAGCACCATCTCAATCAACTGCACCGTCTTGGGGCAACCTTGGAAGATAACGTGTGTGAAGTCCTCAGGAAAGTAATTGCTCAGGCAGAAGCTATCGAGGAACTTGACCG
>NZ_SRYY01000020.1:0-16202 GCF_004793735.1 Muribaculum sp. NM65_B17 | reverse complement strand
AGGCTGATGCCTCTGCACGTTGAGTAGCACTCAAAAATTATTTAGGACAATATTGAGGTATGGGCGACAATGGATAAGGCGGTTGGAAAAGCCTTCGGCAATGTGCCGCCCTCCGATCCTGACGCTGACTTTATAGAAGCCCTGCACCGGAATAACGCCGTGTTCTCGGCTTTCAAGGTACACCGGGCACAGAATGACATGGCACGTCTTTTATTGGACTCGAACGGCAATCTGAAGCCGTTTGAACAATGGTTGAACGAGGTTATGCCTATCGCAACCCACCAGTGCCGGACTTGGCTCAGGACCGAATACGACACCGCGGTCATACGCGCGCATCAGGCTGCCGACTGGCGCCAGTTCACAAGGGAAAAGGATATACTTCCTAATCTCAAATGGTGCCCGTCAACCTCCATCACACCGGGTGAGGACCATCGCGTGTTCTGGGGCATGGTGCGACCCATCGATGATGATTTCTGGAGCCATCACAGACCGGGCGACCGTTGGAACTGCAAATGCACGCTGTCATCAACCGACGAGCCCGTGACACCGGTTCCCACAGGAACCGGCCCGTCATCAACACAGCAAAAGGGGCTGGAGAATAATCCGGGCAAGGACGCAAAGCTGTTTTCCGACACCCACCCGTATAAGACGGAGGCTCATGCCGGTGCAAAGAAAGCGGTTGACAGGTTGTTGAAACGGCTGGAGGAGATGATGAGGGAGATGCCGGAATATTTCACCGACGAGGAAAGAACCGCCATAGCCCGCGACAACCTCGAGATTGAAAAGGCCCTTGGCATAACAAAGGGCAAGCCTATGACGGTGGAGGACGCGGACAAACAGTCCGCAAACCCGAATTATGTGCCTAAATACATCCTCGATCCCAAGGGGATATATCAAGACAAATACGGTAAGACCTATCGACTGAACAAAAAGTATGACGAAACCAGACACCGGCCGTTCGGTATAAACTGCCAGACATGCGCTCCGGCATATTCATTACGTCTAAGAGGGTTCAATGTCACTGCAAAGGCGAACACCAAGGGTTCCAAACTCGAACATCTAAGCCAAGGATACAACTGTTGGAAAGTATGGCGCAACTTAGATGGCACCCCAGCAAGGCATACAAGCACCAATGACTGGATGGTCGACAAAAAATATAAAATAATGACCCCCAAGCGTTATCTTGAGTTCTTTGATGAAGTCTGCAAGGAGGAGGGAGTGTATGAGCTTTCAATAGGCTGGAAAAGAGGGGGCGGCCACGCCACAATCATACAGCGTTTCAAAGACGGCTCACTGAAATATATAGAGCCTCAGGCTGACAATTCCGAAGGTTCGGGATATGAGTTCAAGGACCTTAAGTATCTTGCGGAGAATGGGGCTGCCACCAATCACGGCTGCCGTGGGATTATGCGTATAGACAACAAGTTATTCAATACCGAATTCATCGGCATCTTCGATAAGTGAGTCCAGTATGTTCATGGCTATATCTCCCGTAACCTCGTCCACAGTAGTGCCGTCATACAGATATACCGGGCAAACTCCGGCTGTAATATCATCCGGATAATGGTAATAATAGACCTGCGCACCTTGGAATTCTCCAAGATACTCCACATGCTCACCGTACATCGCCCGGAGCTCGGAGGCGGCCTTCATTACCTGTGACGGGATGTTCATTGTAATATGCAGTTTATAATCCACAAAAGTAACATTATTTTTTTATTGCAACAACATTATGGATATAAAAGATTTCGCAAGGCTGGTCAAAGCCAAACGCGGTGAGCTTGACACCCTTATGCGCCGGAATATGCCGGTGATCGCCGGACGTATGGCTAAAGACCATTTTCAGGACAATTTCCGCAAGGGCGGCTTTGTGAACGGAGGTCTGCATCCGTGGAAGCCGGCAAGAAGGCTGTCATCAGGCAATCCAGCGGCCGCATCAAATTACGGAACCCTGCTGTCCGGACGCAACCACCTTTTCAGCTCCATAAAATATATGCCGGGGGATTACCGGGTGCGCGTCGCCAACGATGCGCGCTATGCCCCGCTGCATAATTGGGGCGGCATTGCAAACCCGACCGTTACAGACCGCATGAGACGCTTCGCATGGGCGATGTTCTATAAATCCTCAGGACAGACGAAAAAAGCCGGTACAGGGCAAAAGAAACGCCAAAAAGGCGGTTCCGGTAAGCAGCCGGAGAATACACAGGCACAATTCTGGAAAAGACTCGCGCTGACGAAGAGGCCAAAGCTCAAGGTCAAGATCCCGCAACGCCAGTTTCTGGGAGAGAGTGCCGAACTGTCGGACAGCATAGCCGCCCGGACTGAGAATGAAATTCGTAAAATTTTAAACTCATAAAATCATGGAAGAAATTTTTACCAACATTATGGAGCGCATCGCCGGAGGCATGCCGGAACTGTCCCTCATCGACGAGGACTACGGCCAGCTCGAAATGTCTGCGGAGGAGGACCAATACCCCGTCACATTCCCGTGCGTACTGATTGGCAATATCGATGCGGACTGGCGCGATCAGGGACTCGGCAACCAGAAGGGAGCCGCGCTCATCACGGTACGCCTTGCGGTGGACTGCTATGATGACACTTCCTTTGAGTCCGGAACTTATGACAAGATTAAGGATAGACGGCAAATGGACCTGAAACTATACAAGACGCTGCAACGGTTCAAGAGTGCCCGGTGCGCCACTCCCCTTGTACGTGTCAAGAGCCGGGATTATGCCCTGCCGGGATATGTCAAGGTGTTCGAGACGACATACGCATTCACCATCAACGACAATTCGGGGCAGTCCCTATAACTCGGGAAACAATGATAACTGGTCGTTGGTAAGACGCGGTTTCTTGACCTTGGGGAGCGGTGGTATATTTTCAGCGTTCCCGGTTCGGATCATGCGCCGGATTATAGCCATTATACGCTCCTCGGAGATAAAGAACTCACGTTCCGAGAGGATTTTCAGTGCGTCATCAAAGCGCAGCCGCTGCCTCTCGGTCCAGTAATAGTAACGACGGCACAAAGCCTCGTCACGGAGCTTTATCAGTTCTTTATCCCGTCCCTTTGCCATGTGATAATTATAATGCAAAAATAGTGAATTTGACGCTATTTAGAGCCAAAAAGCACCGTAAATATTTAATCTACGGTGCTTTATGGTTAAGGGGTTGCCAATATTACACTACAGCCGGCAGAAGCTCGGCTCTATCCGCCGCCATACGCCGTTCTTGTCACGCTGCGAGAAGTAGAAGTTCGTGGCGGTCTTGGTGACCGTATGGCTCTCGCGGAAAAGGCTCATAATGGATTTGTATTCCTCGTCGAAACGGTCCTCCATCTCATAAAGCTTGCTGATGTTCTTGTAGTCGAGGTCACCCTGACGGTTGCGCTCGAGCAGGGTCATCGCCAACTGGTACATGGGATCGTCATACCCCTTCTCGCTTCCGGCCACGTATGCCTTCAGGTATTCCATAAGACGCTCGGCCGCCATGTCGGCACGTTCGTCAAAGGTCTTGACCTTGTTGCTGCGCACCTCGATCTTCATGTCACCGTCAACGATGGTGAAACTCGACTGGTCCTCCTTGCGCAACTGTCCGTACTCACGCATGATGGCGTAGAATCCCTCGGCCTCCCGCTCGATCCAGTCGCGGAACTCACGGACATTCTCCACCAGAGGCAGTAGATGGCCCTTTACCTCGTGCATGAACTGTGCGCGTATGGACTCGTATGCCTCGCGGCGGTCACGGGTGGCCTGCCGTTCCTCGGCTCTGAGTTCCTCAAGCAGCGCCTTGCGGTCGGCCGCTGACATACCTTTTAGGGTTTCTTTGATGTTTTCTGTCATTTTGTTTATTTTAACTGGTTAGTCACTGATTACTTTATCGTCTGTAAGAAGTCTTGCAAAAGCTCGGTCTCGCTCCGCTTTGGTATTGTACTTCTCGAAAGTCCTATAATCGGTACCTGCAACATGGCGTGCCTTTATACGGGGAGTCGGGTAATCATCTTTGCGGATAATTATAAATCCGGCTTTCAACACTTTGTCTTGGCTTTTTCTGTCCATGCTTCAGTCCTCCTCTTCGTAACTTTGCATCTCCGCCTCCTGACAGAGCAAAGCGTCTTCATATTGCTCGTAGGTCCATTCGTTGACCTCGTTGTAGAATTCCTCGCGCTCCTCGCTCGTGAGGGTGGCGGCTGCCTCTAGCATTTGGGTTTTCAGGCTGCCGATGGCTTCTCTGGTTTCCTTTCTCATGTCACTTATTTTTTTAGGGTTGTTTGTTTTCGTCTTATGGCGCGCAGCTTCTTGAGCAGCGCGTCCAGTTCGTCACAGTCAAGCCGGCAGAACCGTTTACCGGCTATCCGGCTGTCCATACACAGGGCATCGACTTTGCCCCAGTCTGCCGTGTCAACATCGAGCAGTTGCATCTGGTGGAGAACGGAGCTGCGCTTCTTACGCAGTATCTCACGGAGATTGTTGTGTTGATCCGGTACGCCCATTCATTTAGAGGGATTAAAAAATGTACATGGACAAACAACTTCCTTCCCGTCATGCAAGGTACGCACACAGAATTCTCCACCGCACATAAACGGGCTGTCGCTGACAACCTCATGCCTATCTCCGTTCAGATCGACCATGGCTGCACCTTTCACCATCCGTTCCTTGAACTGATGGAATTTCACACTCGTGAATGCTATGGCCTGCTTGCCGGCACTTTGATAGGCAAGCAAGCCCGTTCCCAAAGAACGGCACATGGCGAGCAACGTGCCCTCAACCTCCTTGCGAGGCATTACATACTTGAACTCAACTTCCTGTTCCGCTACATCAGGGTATAGCATGATAAAATCACTTTTCTTCATTTTTTACTTTATTAGATGGTTTCCAATCGATACTCACTATTGCCATTACTTCACCGCTACCGCCGCAGTCGGGGCACGGCACGGTCTCATCTGTATGCAGATCACCGTGAAACCACCCTTTGCCGTGGCAATAGCCGCACACATGCCCTTTGCTGACAAATCCCTCCTTGTGTATGCGTCCGGGAGGAGTCAGATTGATAATGGTCTTTTTCTTGCTCATATTATCACGAATTGAATGTTAAAATTATACTCTTGCATCAGACGCCGTATTTGAGGAACCCGCCTCGGATCTTTGCCGTAGGGGTATTCGATGCACCGGGATCTGGTGTCACACCTGATACCCTTCTTGCGAAGTTTATAAAGGAGGTTCTTGCGCCTCATCGCTCTTCTGTCCTTCATCGAGTAATGCTTTTGCGGCTCCCTCCTCCCATACGGTGATCGGTTCGCCCGGGTGATCCAGAAAACGGCTTTTGCACATGGCCTTGAAGCAGCTGACAAATATTTTCACATCCGCGTCATATTCAACTTTCTTAGCCGGGCGACCCTCGGGTTTCATTCCTTCGGCATGGCTGATGAATATGAGAAGCTTGTTGGAATGGTGCTCCTTCATTTCGCAGTATGCCTGATAGCTCAGGCCGCTGTACTGGAAGGAGTCTATTATCACGATCGGCGCGCTCTTCTTACGGCTCAGGCGCTCGCTGAGCTGGTCCATCGGCTCCCGGTCAAGAACCATGAGGCGCTTGCGTGTATCTTCCATGCCGTGACGCTTGAGGGACTTCTGGAATGACAGGCTCGTTCCCTCCTCCAGACTGTCATAGATAACCTTGCCGAAGCCGCAGAGATATTTGGCAAGCTGCATCACGAACGACGTCTTGCCGTTACCGCTGGCTCCCCATATTATCCACGTGCCGCTCTTTGCCGGGTTGCCGATGGCCGCCTGCCACTGCCCGGTGAATTCATAGCTCGGGATTTTCATGCTCAGGATCTCACCCGGGCTGTATGCTCTTTTAAGTTTCATCTTCTATTAGTTTTTCCTCTTTGCACTCTTTGTCTATTCTCTCCACCCGGTATTTCAGATAGCCGAAGTTTATATGCGGCGGGTGATGGATCGGGCACCGCTCTCCTACCCTCACCTCCGGCAACGGGATATAAGCCCCACGCCATATATGGCCTTGATACGGCCCGGCATCAATTACACGGCACGCGCTGCCTACCACGAGCCAAAGGAAATCCTGTCCCCGGTCCTCAAGTGTTATCTTAGTCATCGCTCTTTTGTTTTTCAAGTTCCTTGACAAGCAGACCGGCAAGAGTCACCGCGGTTTTGGCGATGGCAACCGGGGCGCCCCATGCCGGTTCCCCCTCCTCCGTCACTTTATCAACTATCGCGGGATTGCCCAATATGGCACACATCGCGTCCTTGGCAATCTCATACCTGCGCTGTTCCCAGTCAGGCTGACTACTCTGTAATCGCCGGTTCATGGCAATCACCGCATCCATATATTGCTTCTCTATTACCGTCATCATACCCCTGCCCTCCTCATTTTTTCTATTTCGGTATATACCCGGCGAAGGCCGCCTTTGGAGGCGTTCACTATGCGGTTTATATCCGCATCCGACGGGGCGTTCACCTTGGCGACGATGGCGGCCTGCGCCTTCATGAACTTCTCACGCTCCTTCGCGTCGTCCGGGGTGACCTTGCTGTATGTATCCCCATAACGGCTGAACATCTCGGTATAGCCCACTTTCTTGCCTTCTATGGCACGGGTTATCTTCTCCTGCAGCCCGTCGGCACCCATCATGTACCACCCGCAGCAGCGTTCGGTGGCGTTCCATAAGGCTTTCAGCTCAAGGAAAGCCTCGTACTGCAGATCACCGGCCTCGTCAAGGATTACCAGAGGGGTGTCGATGGTGCGCAGGTAGGCCACAAGATCCTCGTAAACGTCACTGTAACGGCCGTAGGAGCCGACACCGAACTCTTTTGCAATCTGGCGTATGAGCTTGAGTTTGGTCTTGACCTGCGAGCAGTCTATATAAACCGCATGGCGGTGCTGCTTCACATACGCCCTTGCCGTGAACGTCTTGCCGATATTGGGCATGTCGCACATAATGGCGCTGAGCCCGCTCTGCTGGCACACCTCAAGCTGCTTGCTGATGAAGGCGTATGTCGGTGTCATGGCCGCCGTCCATTCCATCTCTGTACGGAGCTGGACCCCTAAGCGCCGGGCAATGCCTATCCAGTTGGCATCGCTCACCTGACGGTCATAATTGCCCTTCTTTATGGCGTTATAAACACTTGGCGCAATCCCCAATGCCGTGGCATGGCGGTTGTCGCTCGGATAGTTCTCACGGTCCGCTGCTATGGCTCCGGATATCCGTTTCTTGATTTCGTTTGTTATCTCCATTTCAATGCTGTTTAACAAGTTCTTTTATCACATTTTTTAATAGGTGCCTTTACTTCTTTCCCATACCACGAACACCAATAATATGGCTGAAATAAATTTGGTGAATGAGTGCAATGTTTACAACTTTCACACAGGTGGATCTTACTCATTTCAATGCTGTTTTAATATTATTCAAATCCTGTTTACCGCGTCAGCCTGCACACCCGCCACATTCATGTATTCCGAATAGTCCGTGTCCGCTTCCGGGACTGTAATCTCAACCGGTACCGCCTCTGCCTCCCTGATGGCAGTGACAACCTCCTGCCGGGTGACCCCGAGCCGGTGGATCTTGTTTTTCCTCACCATCGAGTCGAACTGCGCCACATACTTGGCCTGCTCCGTGTATGCCTCACGGTCAGCGTCGGTCTGTTCGGCCGTCGCCTCGTTATACCGGGCAACCATCCGGCAGGTGTCGATAAGCCGCCCGTTCTGGTAGACATACACCTCACCGATATTGCCGTCCGCATCGGGCAGCCAGTAGGCGTCAACCTTATAGTTACGGGGCTCGAGCTTGGAGATGATCTCCGGACTCGACAGCCGGTACTGGTTGTATTGCACCGTCAGGTAGGCGTTCTGCTTGATGCTCGTTTCGGTGTGCTCGCCGATAAAGCGGTACAGCACCGCCTTATCCCACGGTGCAAGATCCGGGTTCTGGCACCGGCAAAGCACATCCCAGCGGGTCATGCCCGGGAACTTCTTCTGGTTGGGGTGCATCTGGGAGTTGTATTCGTTTATGGCGGCTATGTCATCGGCCACCAGCTGCTCGTAGCCGTAGGTCGGCACCCTGTAGGTGTTGTTTAGTTCGTCATACACCTTCTCAACTTTCGGACGGTTGGCTTCGAGGGCAGCATACCATCGGCCGATGTTCTGCTGGCTGCGCTTCTCCACACCGTACTTCTTCGCCCGGTTGACATGCTCCTGACGCTTCTCCCTCGAGTTGCCCGGGTTACACCACCTGATAAGGGGGAACACCACGCCGGCCTGCATGAGCCCGTCGGTGAACTTGTTTACCAGATGGTGCTCGACCTCTATCTGTGCCGGCATGTACCATCCGTTGCGGTCCAAGGTCTGGAACATGTTGCGCATACAGTCGAGGAACAGGTCTTTGTCCTTCTTGCGGTTGTAGGCATACCCTACCACAGCACCGCTTGCGACATCGCTCACGTAATAGGCGTGCACGTAGCTCCCGTCGTGCATCGGGCGTGGAAGGTCACGGTCATCCGCCGAGATTTTGCTGAAGGCATAGTTCGGACTCCGGCGCAGATGGTAGGGACGCTGCGAGTTGTTGAAATCCCATTGCGTCTGATGGACCTGTGCCAGCAGTGCCCTTGTCTTGGGCTGCTTGAGGTAGTTGGCTATGGTGCCCTTGCTCAGCACCACTGGGTTGCCGGACTTGTCAGTGAAGTCATCCGGGTTGAAGACCTCGCCCGTTTCAGGATCATACACCTCGAGGTCGCCGGTCACGAACCGGTTGTACATCTCGGCTACCACCGTATCGTAGGGATGCTCCGTCATGGCTCCGAGGCCGCGTATAAGGTCGGCAATGCTGTAAGTGACCTTGCGCCTGTTCTGGTTACGGAACTTGCGGCTGATAAGGCTTTCGTAGCCCTGAGCCTTGAACTCGTTGACCCTCCTCTTGAAACGGTTGACGCTGACGGGCAGCGTGTGGCCGAATTCCTCTCGGTAATAGTTGATGGCACCCGCAAGCTCGTTCCAGTTGACCGGACCGCCCTTCATGGCACGGCGCATAATAACCGTGTCTGCCATCACATCGACAACCGCCTGTATCGCCGAGGCGTTCACGGTATATTCGTTTATATGCTCCGGGGGTAACGCGCTGCCGTCCTCGAAACGGAACCGGGTATAGAACCCGCGTGCCTTCGCATCGATATGGAAGTGGCTTGCGAACCACATTCTGAGTATCTCTGAATTCATATCTCCGTATTTTTCTTTTATTTTATCTTGAAACCTTTGCGGCATTGTCGCTATCTCCACGAGAGCATAGCTGCCTAAACCTCTACCTTCTCGCACCACGTTAATTTTGCCCTCTCTTTTATGCCATTTATAATTAGGGACCGACATTATAGGATCGGGCTCCCGCGTCAGGTCATGGAACGATATACAGGCTATTTTACCGTAGTACTCCATTATTTTTAATGATTAGAGCGCCGCCGCCATTTGTTCAACCTCGTTCTGAAGCTGCATGAATTCGGGTATACTCAGTTTCTTGTAACTGTTCTTCTTTACGCCGTCAACCATAACCACAACCTCACTGCTGCCGAAATCGGCAACTATCTTCACGCGGTGACCGAACGTCTGAGTCATGGTGCGGTCTGCCGTCTGATGGGTCGTCTCACATTCAGGCGTATAACCCTCTGTCAGTTTGCCACCGCGCTGCAGGGCCAGTCGACGGATACGTTGCGCCTTGTCGCTGTTGCGCTCGAAATTGAGGGCCCTCCACACTTGCTGACGGGAACACCCAAATGCTTTCATGAGGAAAGTCTTGGTTTCGTTGTCTGTCAAAATCTGCTTCTTCATATCCGATATGTTTTATTGTTGCTGAGGTTGGTTGCCTAATTCCCGGCAAAGAGTCATGAATATTTCTTCACACTGTGCGTCATAGCTGCAGAGGGAGCAGTATGCACACGAGTTTGCCAGTTCCTCTTCGGTCATGAACCCTTCGGCTTGATCCAGCGCGGCCTTGACCGCTGTTTGTGTATGGAGTATCGACCCCAACGCCGCCCGCAAACGCCTGTTCAGTTGTTTGTCCGGGTCCGGTTTAATGTAGTTCTTCGCCATAGTCGTTATTTTAAATATTGATTATTGGTGGACGGCACGGGAGTCGAACCCGCCTCTCTGCATAGGTGCACCTCCGCAGTGTTTCAGCCTTCTAAACCTGCCGCCCGGTTCCTCCGGCGTATTTGGCGACACCGGAGGTTCAAATGTTTGTGCCTTTCGGCTTTCGTGGCTCCATGCCACAGGATCGCCCTCTCTTGGGCCTAACCCTCTTATTTCCTGATATGGGTAATCAGCGTTTCGTCATCAAGTCTCTCGGCAATCAGGGCATCCACACGTGCCATCGAGCATTCGCCTTGTGCCACCACAATAAATTCCGTACGACTTGTCTGGTATGCCACAACGTCATCATCGTTTATATACTCCACGAAAGGGCCTACCTTGTCCCACTCATGCTCCGGAACTTCCACTTTTATTGCTTTCATATTCCATCATTTATAAGTTATCGTATAAAGCAGCCTCTGGAGGTCCTCCCTGAGCCGCTGTTTGGCTTCCCTCCCGAGAATGTCCGCCACATTGTGGAGAAGGTTTGTACTTGTCGGATACTGGCTGCCTTCAATCAAGGTCAGTTCTATATTCCTGATATGGTTTTCCAGTGCCATCTTTATTTTGTCTGTGCTATCCCAGCTTGTCAGATGCCGGAGTTCACGTATGGCCTTGAGGTTTATTTGGATCTTATACATTGTCCCTCCGTGCCAACAGAAAAACTGTTCGTAGTTCTCGTTCATCTTGAGGGCATACCTCTCCACGTCACGCTCGTAACGGCGTAAAATACCCTCATACTCAGATTTGAAGATTTTAAGAACCTCCTCTTGGTTTGTCTTTGCCTCATTCATGGTTATTTATTTATTTCGTTTATAATCGGTTTTACAGAACAGCCAAAAACCGTGACAAGTCGATATTTCAGCTTTTCCACATAGGATTCCGGGACCGTGAACGTTATACCGTTCTCCTCATCGTAGCGGAATGAAACACCGTCCATCATCAGGACTCCGGCAACCTTGTGCTTCACACTTTGCGTCTGCCATTCTTTTATTTCGTCTGTCGTTTGCATATTCAATAGTTTTAAAATTCGCTAATCTCGCGCCTTTTTTGTATCTTTGGCGCGGTGGTAACATTTTAACCACACCGCAAAGATAAACATTTTGAGAATATCCACAAAACAAAATGTGGATTATTTTCTCATAACGAGAATTATTTAGCACATTATGACGAAAGCAGACATATTAAATGCCCTTATCAATCACTACTGCGGAGGTAATAAGTCGCAGTTTGCAAAGAAGTTAGGAATTTCGGCACAAGGATTAAGCACTTGGATTAGTCGAAATACTTTTGATATTGAAACAATATACTCAAATTGCGAAAACATCTCAGCAGACTGGCTCATAACAGGCGAAGGAGATATGCTTAAAGAATGTTTAAAGCCCATTGCCTCTACAAACAGAGAAAAGCTTATTTCTACCCGAAGCGGTTCAGAAACCCATTTTGAAGCTCTTACCGAAACTACGAAAAAGGCTCCCGGTGCAATCCCCTTAGTTTCAGAAAGAGCTGTCGGAGGCTTCGCTAATGCACATTTTTCAATAAAGGAATGCGATGTTGTAGCCTACTATATCATCCCTAAGTTCCGATACCTTGCTGTAGACTTCATGATTGAGGTTACAGGGGACTCTATGATACCAAAATTCTATCCCGGTGACATAATAGCCTGCTCAATAATCAATCATTCCCGATACATTGAATGGAACAAATGCCACTTGATTGCCACAATTGACCGGGGAATGCTTGTAAAGCGCATAATGCCGGGGACTGATAAAGACTGCCTAACCGCTGTATCCGATAATAAAGAGTACCCACCTTTTGACATACCAAAAGATGAGATAACCGGCATGGCGCGCATTGTAGGAGTAATCCATATTGAATAACACCACGCGGTTTACACGCAAATACGCATGATAGCCTCTTTTTAACGCACACACGCAAGTTTATGGGCTTTTTAAGGCAAAAACAAGCACAATAAACTATAATACAACTATTTACAACACTCAAACACACTAAAACAATTGGGGGATTTTCCTATAATAATTTTGCGATATTTCGAGGTTATAATAGTAATACGTGTTATTATCCTATGAAATACAAACCTTAAAAAAATGGGAAAACTATCCCCTAACCTATCCCCTAACTTTTGAAACCACTATCCCCTAATGCTATCCCCTAACCTATCCCCTAATAAAAAAGACACAAAAAAGGGGAGCGAAAATCGCTCCCCACAGCATTGAAATGAATAACGCACGAAAGTTGTTATAATGGCGTTATTTTATCATTAATCATTCAGGCCGTCCTACTGCCCCTAATAAGCGTAGACTGCTTAATTATAGCCCTTTTAGTTATCACTGTGCCATTATCCGACAGCCCGGCATGGAGCAGATAGCTCTTGGACGCTCCTACCTGTTCCGGTGTCAAGACAGAATACACCGCAGAGATACTGGCGAAGTACCAGTCCCGCTGTTTTTCGCCCACTATCGGGCATATAAGATGTACATGTATAACCTTGCTCATTCCAGCAACAAAAATAGCCAAAATATTCCAAATAGTGATTATTTGGAATATTTTTGAGAAAAAAATTTTAGAAACTAGGACAAAAAAATGCGATCAATATACCATAGATCGCCTCCACTTCAAAAGACCTCCTATTTGGATCAAAAAGGCACGCACACGCCAACAAAGTGCCATCCAAGCCCATTTATACACAAATTGCGTAGGTGATGTAAAGAAACCAAGGTGTTTTCTCCCCCCAATAGCCCCATTTTGTAAAGCTGATGTAAGAATCATGTAAAAGGGAAACCGCTTGGAAATATCGCTTCATTTTTCAGATAGTTCCCTAACCTATTGAATAACAAAGCATTTAATATCATTTGCATGAGCAATAAACAAATCGCTTCGTTTTATGCCCCATAGACGAGGATTGATTCACGACAACAACACTACTTTATAAAAAGGCGATGGAGCATCTCAAATAAATGAAACGCTCCATCGCTTTTTCGTTATACCTGTCAGCCTTTAGAAAGGAAGGTCGTCGGTAGCATCACTGCCGAGATCGGGCACGGGAGGCGGAGGAACCGCACCGGGGAAGTCCTGCACGGGAGCAGCGGCGGGAGCGGCCTGCGCACCTGCCTTCTCTACTTTCCAACCGCTAACCGAGGTGTACCAGCGGCCGTTGAACTCACGGCTGTTTATATCGAAGCTCAACACAATTTCGTCACCTACATTCAGGGGATATTGGTCGGCACGGTCGCCAAAAAGGTCAAAGTGCACCTTCTTGGGATAAGTTTCTTGTGTTTCAAGAACATATTCGCGCTTTTTCCACGCATTACCGGCCTTTGAGACTCCCGACTGTTCAGGTAAGGCAAGTATGATTTTTCCTGCTATTTCCATTATTGAATACGATTTTTAATTTTTATCAAAGTTACTCAATCGTGAGCCGTTCACCAAATTTTTCCATCCTTTTTTATGTTCAATCACAATTTTGAATTAACAGGAATCAGTTTTTAACAAGCATCTGGAGTAACCGTTTATAGTGCTTGGCCCGCAATGGCACATACTTATTGGAATAGGAGCGGAAATAAGCCAAATCACGCTTATTCAACTCATAAGCCGATGAATCGGGCAACAGTCGGTGCAAAAATCTGCGGCGAAGCTCATATTCGGCACGGAACCGATCATCGACAGTTATCGATTCCACCACATCGGCGTCAGGACTCTCGTCAATCTTCAGCCGTTTCAGCCTATAGCCTCCGCCGTCACTCTTTAGCAGAAATATGCGGCCTCTTGCATTGAGTCGGTGATACTCAGCTTGCGCCTCCGAATAGACCCTCTTGAATTCGGCAACTATATCCGTGACATAGTTATCGCTACCCGACATGTATTTATCCTCAAACCTGCGGGCCAGCTCCACAAAACAGTCAAGCGTCACCTTTGCGTCATTGGATGCCGAGTGTGCGTCATCATCAGGGAAATAAATGCCGAGGTCACCGGCACACACTGTCAATCCCGGCCCGTTAAGCATGTCATAACCCTTGTCGCGTCCAAGACACAGCCAATACCACTCCCTGATGTTGACGACATGCTTCTTGGTGAAGTGCCTTATCCCCGACCCTTTAAGATGCTTTATATCATTCTCGGTAGCGAAACCTATTATATAGCCCACACGGTCTATAATCGACTGGATATCGCGGGCACACTCCTTGAATGTAGGCTTATCCTTGACCATCGCGGGGGTTATATGATGAATCTTCTCGGTATTATTCCATTTGCGGGTCTTAATCGGCTTGAAATATTGATGATATATCTCCTCGCCTGAAATATCATATATCGACAATTCCAGAATTTCATTGTTGCGAGAATCGGCAAACTCGGCATCAAGACATATAAACTCCCATCGGTCAGATATCACCATCGGCTATTCTCCTATAAAAAATCATAATCAACATATACTCTTTCATCACTATTGTCGCTATCGGATTTCGATTTATGCTTCTTGCTCTTCTCCTTGCCGCGATTTACGTAAACGGGGTCACTCTCGGAATAGTCACGGTCAAATGCCGTTACGGCAAACTTCAGCCCTTTCTTTGACGAACGATAGTTGAAACTGTTGCCCTTTACCTTGAATCCTACTATATCGTCGGGGGCTTGATCTATCCTCACACCCTTGTCGTCGGTGAGATAGACCGAATAGTATCTTACATCGCAATTGCGAGGAGCATCCCAAGTGATTACATAACCGCCATTGGAATATTCGGCCTTGACATTGCGTGGCGACGGAGCCTTATTGCTTCCAAACTGCGGCAGATGAGCCGGACGATTGAACACATCCTTACGCAATGCATCGTAGAGTCGCTTTATCTTGGGATTGTTTCCAAGCAGATGCTCAGCCCTGAAAAAGCACACACCGGCCACTCCGTCGGTGCGACGCGTCTTCTCAATCTGGTCGATTATCACATCCACATCCCACTTAGAGTCAACGAGCTTATAGGGAGCAAGCCCCACTACTACGGGATGCTTGCAGCTGTTGTTGACCCATGTGACCATATTAGGCGTAAATCCGAAATCCTCATTCCAGTACATCTGTGGGATAATGAAATCATGATGTCCCGACTCTATCCACTGACAAGGATCCTGCTGATAGCTGAAATATGATGTCGCGTTCTTATACTTGTCTACATTTTTATATGTGCCTATGGGTGCCGACCCTACCCTTATGCCCGGACGCACCTTCTTGGCCATATCATGCAGCTGAGCGACAAACTCATTTATATTGGCCCGCCGCCAGTCGTCGCGCGACAACTTGCCGGGATTGTAGGCCTTGAACGATGACGCATCATTGAATTTATCACCGGGATAACGCGTATAGTCGAGATTGATTCCGTCGAAGTCATATTTTTCAATCAACTCCTTATACAGCTTCAAGAGATACTTTCGTGCTTCAGGCAACCCGGGGTCGAGATAGTAGCCGCCCGAATAGAGCACACACAGGTCGCGGTGTGACTTCAAAGGATGCTTTACTTTATTAGATGCATAACGTGCGGCGTTACGTGACGAGCCTATGCGGAACGGCACAACCCATGCGTGACATTCCATCGAACGCTTGTGACACTCATCTATCACAAAGCGGCACACATCGTAGGAGAGGCTGCGCGACCCGTTACCGGTCAGCGACTCCATGGCCGGCTGCAACGAAGAGTTCCACGCTACATCACCATTGGCCTGAACCTGAAATAAAACCATATTGAAATTGGCTTCGGCAAGACGGTCAAGCATCTCGACAAGCAACTTTTTCTGCGATGATTCATCATATCGGCCTGCCGGCCAGTCCATACCACCGTTTGTCGTGAGCCATACACCCCTCACCTCCCTTAAAGGCTGCGCATAAACCGATGTACACTGTAGGACGACAATAGCCAGGATTAACAATCTGAGCATAATGAATTCAAGATTACAATGCGAAAATACACAAATCCGAAAGCTTTTACAAAATTTTATTCCTAAAAATAGTCCTATATTCCAATATTGTCCTAAATAATTTTTGAGTGCTACTCAACGTGCAGAGGCATCAGCCT
>NZ_SRYY01000001.1:0-582320 GCF_004793735.1 Muribaculum sp. NM65_B17 | reverse complement strand
GAAGGTGTGGCGGCTCACGTGAAAAGTGATCTCTTTCTTTACCTCTGCGGCTTTAGCCCAGTTGCCGAGTATGATGCTGACGCGGCTTGTGGTGGGGAGGCTGAAAACCCTGTCATCATCCCCGGCATCGCCTCGCTCCGGCATCTACCGCATCGCCTGTGACGAAAGGGGGAGATAATCTCCTCGGCCCAATATCAGAGCATGATAATCCTTGATTACCTTTGCAAGATGAATGTCCTGCATTGCCGCATCAATCTCGATGCCACTCTCTCCGGCAAGGGCGTTGGCGAAATTGAGTATATCGACGCGGCATCCGTCAAGGTTGCGGAGCATCGCCGATTCCTCGGCTGTAAGTGCCGATGGCGGCTCATATCCAAGTGCCCTGTGCCGCATGTAGTCGCTCGGTGTCAAATTGTATCTGGCGGCTATTTCGCGTATCTTCCGACGCTCTGCGGCTGTCATCTTCGTGGTGACGGTGCATGAGCGCACAGCCTCCGGCGGCAGAGTCTTTCTCTTTGTTTTGCCCATATAAGTGGTATTCTGTGATTTGTAAAACTGATTGTCTGGGTGCAAGCCTGCGAGCGGCCATGACCGTGACCGCAGGGAGCGGCGAGGCGTTTTGGGGCAACAGAGCGGAGCGAGGGTAACACCAAATCAGAAACTAAGGTCTCCCTGCATGTAATCACGGTGGTTCATGGCACATCCGGCGTGGCTCTCAATCTGCGAAGAATCCGTTGGCTATAACCTCTCCGTCCGGGTTTTCCCAGCCTGATATGCAGGTGAATGAAAGGGCCGACCCGATACGGGAGTTGAATATTCTGACCAGCCCTGCGGCCTCCATCCTCGCGAGAATATTGTGCGTCTTCTTCCGTCCGAGATTCCATTTGTCGGCGAGGCTGATTTCCGAGAACTGCGCTTGTCCCGGCTGGAGGTTGAGCGGTCTGCGGTATCCGGCATCATATCCGGGTGTGGTTCTCATGTCTTTCAGCAGACCGCCGAAGATTGCCATGTTCCGGATTTCGTTGCCGTCGTTATCGGTGGTTGTTTCCGACAGCCATTCGACGGCTTCAGCTGGCAGCCGGAAGCTGACGGATGAAAAGGGATAGGTGTTTTTATGTTCCATGTTCCTGATTGTCATACGATGTTTTTATTATGTGGTCATTCCCGGATTTGACTGCCGTTGTCGGGATTATAATCGGGAGGCCAAAAAGATTCCTTGTCCTTGTTCCCCCATGATATAATCACAGCTTGCAATAATTTTCAAATCTTCCCGGCACCCATGCCCTTTATCCTGTCGTATTGTATTGCCGAAGTCATCTGTCATTGTTATAAAACACAATGAAGGGCAGGGAAAGAATGTCGGATATGATATTGTCTATTTCCCTGTCGGAGCGTTTACTGTCGTCTGTCCTGTATTGGAATTACTGTCGTGATGCTCTCTTTTCGGAAGATTGCTGATAACGGTCTCGATAGCTTTTGAATCTGAAGAGATTGTAAGCAGCGCGGTGGTGATGTCGATTATCTCATCCTTGCCGACATAGCGCGACACGGATTTCATAAGCTCCAGTGCCCGCGTCTGTCGATGTGCCCGTACACTGTCGGTTCCGGTGCACTCCTTGTCGCATCCGAAGTTGAGATAGCGGTTGACATTGGTGTGGTCATGCTGAGGCATTGTCTCCATTGTCATTTTTCCTGAGGCTATTCCCAGCATGACACGAAGTGCATCGGCTTCGTATGGGGTACACTCCTGAAGATTGGAATCTTTCGAATAAAATTAAGGAAAAATTTCATTAATTCGGATTTGTTTATTAATTTTGCAGTCGCATTGGTTCGCCGGGGGTTCACAGCCTTGGCGATTAAAAGGGAATCAGGTGAAAGACCTGAACAGACCCGCTACTGTAAGTTCCATTGAACCTGCCGGACACGACATCAGTGTCACTGACCGCCAAGGCGGTCGGGAAGACCGTCCGGAAGGGGAACAAGTCAGGAGACCTGCCATGCGAGTTAACATTTTCAATAATCTCGTGGATTAGATTTTGAGATGAAGAGATTTGGCTACAGCATGACACCTATAAGAGCAGTGTCAGATGACATGGGTTTTACGGATTCAGACTGCTCCATTGGCCGCGACGTGAAGTCGGGGCCGATTTATTGTGCATTGTCATTCAGGTTTGCCAAAACGTCCTTATCAGATCTTTTCCACCTTAACAGCTCATTGCGTTATGAAATGTCCGAGGTGCGAAAAGGAATTTCAATTTGAATTTCCTGATGTTCAGAATTGGCTGAAAAACTCCAGACTCGACAACAAGCAGTTGTCGTACATCCTGTTCAATTACGGCGGTCCGATTTGTGAGGACTGTGAGATTGACCTTGTGAGCGGTTTCTATCTCACAGGTGTACATCCGCGTTACATGAAGCATCGTAAATAACCTTTCAGACCTATCGAATATCATGTTTACAATGTTTCACGGCTTCCATTTGGTGGAGGAATACCATCAATGGAAAAGAGAGCATCGCAACAACCGCAATCCAATAGGCATAAAAGCTCTCAAACTCTTGCTCGCAATCACAATTCCATTGTTTCTCTGGGTTGCCCCGTCGTCTGTTTATGGTCTTCCCGGATTAACCACTGTCGAGCATCGCGTGCTGGCAATTTTTGTATTCGCCGCACTCATGTGGTTGTTCGATGCAGTACCGGCTTGGACGACATCTCTTGTGGTGGTTGTCCTGCTTCTTTTCTGCGCATCCAACAGTGCGCTATGGTTTTTCCAGACCGGTGCCGACGGCGAAAAATTCAGCAATCTTGTCAGCAACACTGATCTGCTGCATTGCTTCGCCGACCCGACAATCATGCTTTTCATCGGAGGCTTCATAATAGCGATAGCCGCCACTAAGTCTGGGCTGGACGTAAAATTGGCAAAAGTCATGCTGATGCCTTTCGGAACCAAATCTGAAAACGTGCTGCTCGGCTTCATTCTTGTCACCGCCGTTTTCTCCATGTTTATCAGCAACACGGCCACGGCTGCGATGATGCTGACATTTCTCGCACCTGTGCTGAGCGCATTGCCTCCTGATGGCAAAGGCAAGATAGGACTTGCGCTTGCCATTCCTGTCGGAGCCAATATCGGCGGCATGGGCACTCCGATAGGAACACCGCCCAATGCCATCGCCCTGAAGTTTCTCAACGACCCCGACGGCATGGATATGGGCATCGGTTTCGGACAGTGGATGATGGTGATGGTGCCGCTCACAATGGTGCTTCTCTTTATAGCATGGTTTGTACTCAAACACCTTTTCCCCTTCAAACAGAAAGAAATACATCTGAAAATAGAATCGGATCACGAATCGGACTGGAAGGATATTCTTGTGTATGTCACATTCGGAATCACCATTCTGCTTTGGCTAACAGACTCCGTGACCGGCGTGAACGCCAATGTAGTGGCTATGCTTCCGGTTGCCGTCCTCTGTATGGCCGGTGTGATAACCAAACGCGACCTCGAACAGCTTTCGTGGAGCATACTATGGATGATCGCCGGAGCTTTCGCCCTCGGAGTGGCCATGAAGGAGTCGGGTCTTGCAGCCCATCTGATAGAGGCTGTGCCGTTTGCTTCATGGTCTCCGCTGGCTGTCATCATCGGCTCCGGATTGCTCTGCTATCTTATGGCCAACTTTATCAGCCATACAGCAACAGCCGCGCTTTTCATTCCCATTCTTGCGATTGCTGGTAGCACTATGACCGAACAGCTCGCCGCATTCGGCGGGGTGTCAACACTTCTGATCGGTGTCGCCATATGTTCGTCCGTGGCAATGGTACTCCCGATTTCCACTCCGCCCAACGCACTGGCAGACGCCACCGGATTCATAAAGCAGAAATATATGGTAAAGACCGGACTGATTATGGGCGTTGTCGGGCTTTTGCTCGGCTATATGGTACTTATTTTTTGCGGTGTAAACGGAGTATTCTAAAGATTACGAAATATGGAAATAGAAGTTATCGGAAGTTTTCTTCCGAATGAGGACCTTATGGGCGCGCGTCTGAAATATGACTCGAAGCAAATCAGTCGTCAGGAATTGGATGCAATTGAAAACAACGCTGTCCGTGATATTGTGGAAAGACAGATAGAATGCGGCCTTCATTACATAACCTCCGGAGAAATCCGGCGCAAGCACTGGGCTAATGATTTCTGGTTCGGACTTGAAGGAATCACCTGTGAGCGCGTGGATTCCGGACGCATATACCAGCCTGTGGAGGCCGCGACCGACTGTCTCAGAATCTCAGGCCGCATCTCATACAATCCCGCACATACTTTCTTTGCAGATTTCATATTCCTCCGCGACACAGTGAAAGGAAGGGCAAAATGCCGTCAGACCTTACCTTCTCCGGCCAATCTTCTGCTTGAGATATACAATCTTACAGAAGGGCACCCTGAGATGGTCTATCCTTCGGTCGAGCTGCTTATTGATGACATAGCCGAAGCATACCGCCGGACATCGTTGCGGCTGCATGAACTCGCATGCGACTCGATTCTGCTAGACGATACAGCCTGTGGTCTTATGTGCGACGACAATTATACCAAGCGCCTTCTTCAGGGAGGCGTTGACCTGATGGAGCTGCACAGGCAGATTCTGACAGTCATCAACGCCTCGCTGGAAGGTCTTCCGGATGGAATGGAAACCGCAGTCTATCTTTCGGGCGGAGATACCGTTGTGCCGGAATGGGAGGTCATAGATTATCCCGACAACATAATGCCGAAGGCGTTGTCGTCTATCAAAATCGATAAATTCTTCCTTCCGTTTGATATCGGCAACGACTACTCACTGGAGGTGCTTCGCCATATACCCGATAAGAAGAAGGTAGTTCTCGGTCTGATTGACGCCCATTCCCCGTTCCCTGATGATACGGCTTCTATCACAGGAGTAATTCTGAAAGCATCAAAGCATATCGCTCAGTCAAGTCTTGAAATCAGCCCACGCACCGGCTTCAAGCTGTCGAGCTACGCATTTCGCGGACTTAGCAGCGAAGACCAGTGGCGTAAGATACATGAGCTTAACGAGGTATTTTCCTAAAAATATCATAAACAGTTTTTTCATACATCAAAGAAATCTTTTTTTTCTGCCGGAGAGGAAACGCTCTTTTACAGACTCTTTTCATTGCGTTTCCTCTCCTTTCTGTATCGCATTTGTCAACAATCTATGGGCTGCAACCTGTTGATTTTAAATAAATGCCTTTTACCTAACATAAGATAATCCGTTTATCACTTAAAGATTTCGTCTACGCGGTTGACGGCATCGTCTTTTTTCTGGTCGATGATTTTTGCGTAGATTTGCGTTGTGGCAATGTTCTTGTGTCCTAAGAGTTTGCTTGTCGTGTATAGGTCAACATCGAGAGTAGGCATCAGGGTGCTGAAGGTGTGGCGGCTCACGTGAAAAGTGATCTCTTTCTTTACCTCTGCGGCTTTAGCCCAGTTGCCGAGTATGATGCTGACGCGGCTTGTGGTGGGGAGGCTGAAAACCCTGTCATCATCCCCGGCATCGCCTCGCTCCGGCATCTACCGCATCGCCTGTGACGAAAGGGGGAGATAATCTCCTCGGCCCAATATCAGAGCATGATAATCCTTGATTACCTTTGCAAGAGGAATGTCCTGCATTGCCGCATCAATCTCGATGCCACTCTCTCCGGCTGTCAGTTCCTCAATCAGTCTGCGCCTGATTTCTTCCGCTTCTCGCATGACAGCCTTGTTCTCGGCATTATACTCCAATCAATTTTTATGGATTACACCAGGTAGAGAATGTAAACAGTTTGGTGGAATTGGTTAGGTTGATTAAAATCGGTTCATAGTTGCGCTTGCGCCGGATCCTCTTTCCGCACAGAAAGCCGCCCACCTTCGCATGAAGGTATATTAGGCTATTACCCAAGTAATGCTGAATAACCATCTAATATACAGATTTATATATTTAGAATATGGAATTATAAGAAACAAATAGAAAACAGATAAGAATTTTATTTGTATGCTTAATGAATTTTGGGGAAATTCACTCTTTAACCAATAAAGAATCTTTCTTATTGGCACAATTAAAGCTCGTGAGTGTGAGTGAGTGTCCGGGTTTAATGCTAACTTTACAAAATATAGATGATATTACCGTCAACAACGACCGCGTTTTGCTCGAAAGCAAGACCTTCCGCCTCAACTACACCGCTCGTTTCTCCGAAGACCACAAATTCTTGGTCGTGATCGAGAACAACTTTGGCTCGACACGGTAGGAGCATACCTTCGAGTTTAATGGCAAAAGCGGCGATGACGGCGGATAGACTCACGGAATCATCGGAATGATTGCAAACCATGTAACCCCGATTATCCGATGATAAGAATCCTGATATTCCTAATAGCGATAGTTCCCGGCACGGTCACTTCGCTGGTTTTCGTCGCATCATCGCGCATCGCTTTTGGAGCGTGGCAGAGAAAGAACCGGAGCCTCATGGATTTGTCGCTCTTTGAACGGGCAGCCCTGATAATCAAAATATTTGAAACGCTCCATAAGCCGAAGCATTGGCCGTATTTAGGCTACCGTCTTCAAATTCAAGCGGGAGGCTCATACTGCCGAGGCGTCCAATTAGGCAGACACCGTGCTCTGCAAAGACCTCCGCACCATTGTGTTTCCATTGTGTTTCACGCTTTTAAATGCTATTTATCATCCTGAAATGAATCTAATAGAAATACATTTAGTAAATTTGCACTTTGAAATATCTGTTTTTGATATTACATAATATTATTCACAAAGATGAAGTTAGAGCACAAGAGAACGTTTGAAGATGTGGCCTTTTTAGCGTCAAAACTAAAGGGTGGTAATCCTGTGGATAAATTCGACTTACTAATTGGTCTTCTTATGATAACTAGTAAAAGTGAGTTTAATGATTCTGAAGGAGTATATATCATAAATGACCCTCGATATAAAAAGGGAACATATACTAGAGAAGAACTCATTAACGAATTGAAAAACGATGTTATTAGGGGAAAGAAATATAAATTTGATGAATTAAATAACCGACTTGAGAATACCAGAAAATATATAAAAAAACAACTTGAGAAGTCCGGCATAAAGTTTGAAGATGTAATTCTTATAAAGACTGATAAAAAGCATAAGCCAAGTGAGCGAATAACGTATTATCAATATGTTGATCCCAACTTTGACTTAATGAAGTTATATGTACCTGCAATTAACGAAGATGCCGACACTACGTTAATGGAACATATTGACAGAAGATATAATCTCCCAAACGAGCCTAACATTGAGAATATTAGAAATGCGTTCAGTTTTCAGGAACGATATTCGCAAAGCTTAAAAAATCGCATTATTAGTGCAATCAAAGAGATTGATATTAATAAAGATCCTATTCAAGCTCTTGAAGAAGGTAAATTCATTAAGACTCTTGAATATGCTTTATTGCTTAATGAGCCGATAAAGATAGCTTGCCTAATGAGAAGGTATGTCGAATTTTTTGAAGCAAGAGAATCCATTGTAGACCTTGAATCAAAATCTTACTCGGATAAGTTAGTCTATGATTGCATCAATGTTATTGAGAAACAATTGGGTAATGCCGCAAAAGATTTAGATAAGATCAGTAACGGACTGTCAAGTGATGAGTTATTCGGCGAGAATGAGGAGATCTTCGAATCGGTTATATATTACTTGCGGAGCATGAATAGTCTGGATTTGCCTGATGCATTGTTTTCCTATGGGAGATATTGTGTAGCAATTTCAAATTACGGAAACGCCGAAAAATCATTTAAGGAGTGCTTTACGTTTTATGATGAGAATGATTTGACGACTGCGGCTGACCGACTGATACTCCATAATAATCTCGGTAATTTATATGGTGAGTGGTATCATCTTTCGGATGCTTATGCTCATATAAAGCAATCCATTGAATTAATAGAGCGGTGCGCAAAATTCTTGCCGGAGGAGCCAAACTATATCCTATCGATGTCTTATAACACTCTGGCATCAATTTGCATGAAATCATATGAGTACGATAAGGCAGATTTGGCTTTAGAAAAAGCCAGATATTATATAGAAACTGAATTGAATAAAGAATCATACACATATGATGCTAAGATTGAATATCATAGCTTGGCATTACAGCACAACATCGCTTTTTTTAATTATGAAAAAGGTGACGATCTTGCTTTGTTGTCTCTTGAGCTTCCTATATGGAAGGGGATGTTGCTCTCAAAGAAATACCCCACGAACGAGAATCTACTGCTACAGGCAATACTTAATATATCCTACGCGAATGGGTTGCTGAAAATCGAATCGACGGAGGATGCTATGTCATTCACATATGATGCCATAGAAATCTATGATGAGTTATGTAATAGATCGTATAAACGATATGCTTTAGCAAAAACCTATGGTTTGCAACGTTTAGCAGACGTTTATGAATGCCGTGGAGATATTACTAAAGCCATAAGTATTCTAAGGGATGCTCAGAAGATATGCGAAAAATTTGATTTAGGTATCAATTTCGAGGCTAGAAAGCGCCGTATAGAGATACTTAATAATCTTGCTGGATTATTTGTAAGCGCACAACAATATAAAGAGGCGATATGCTGTTGCGAAGAGATAATCAGAGAATACAAGGAGTTCTTTACGGCTATTGATTACGTTCAGTTCACATTTGAGATGCTAAAAGAATTAGATAATCTGGCTATTGCTTACTATTATAATGGTAATGTGTCCTTATCACACGCAAAAATACAAGAAGCTCTAATATATTTAGATGAGATTCATGACGCAATCGGAGACGAATTATTCTCAGAATGGAAAGTGAAAATCTCAAATGATTTATCCATAATGAAATAACTAAGTTATCAACGTATTGTTAAATGCTCATTATTGAGGTTGGCTCGACAGAGTCAACCTTTTTTAGTGTCGTACTTTTTTATTGCGACATTAACAAGTTGACATATAGTGTTTTATGCGCTAATTTTGCAGCATGAAAATTTAATAATCATGCTTAATATCAATTTATCAATATCAACTTTAATCGCGGGCTTCGAAGCTCCGAATAGCGGTTACCGCAAAAAGTATCGAAATCAACTAAGGAAACGATTCAGATATTCAGAGTGGCAAGATCAACTTGCCATTTTGGAAGCGTTCATTAGATCGAATTCACTCACCGACAAACGTTGGCTGGTTGGAATTATTAAAAGCGGATACAATCAGTCGTTAATGACCGTAGCAACATTATATGATCAACATCGTGTAGCTACCATAAGGAGAGAAATCGAAACTTACAAACTGGATTGTGTATCTCCCTATGGTGAAAAAACGGAGAAAAAAAATTCTCCACTTTTGGATCAATAATCATCTATATCTTTGCATCAGAAACAACAAACATAATATTCACTCTTAAAAATCAACACTATGTCTTGGTTCTCACGTACAGAAGATTACTCAATTGAAGACACTAGCCGTGACTTCTACGATGATCCCGAAATCACCTACGGCTCCTCCGATGACACCTCATCGAGCAGTTCTTCATCTTCAGCATCCGGCGCATGGGATGATTATCAGCATGAGCGCGAATACGTCTCATCCTGCTGTGATCAGCACACCCGCTAAGTTGCATCATTCTCCTCTCTTCTATAAACAAGGCCATGCCTGAAGCCTATAATAGATGGCAGAACAAATAAAACGTACAACTATGGGTTACTACGACGACAAATTCGAGATCAAGGGTATGACAGAAGAAAATGCCCAGGCTCTAAAAGAGAGCCACGAGACTTACGACAATCCTGCTTACAGCGGTAGCGTCGAAATCGTGAAAGAATCGGATGACACTTATACCGCCTGCTATGACCGCGGTGATGTGAAGTCTTTCCAGCAAATTCACGAAGATGGCGAACTCTTTGGAGGTCACACTGATAAACTTTACCAGTAAGGCGATTGCTCGTAATCTTTTTATCTTAGGAGGGGCAATTCAGCTACCTCCTAAGATTTAAAACCTGAACTGTTTTTCATAATTTATCCGTTTCTTTAAAATGAAATTTCTTGGCATAAACACGAAATTATCAATACCCCAGAATGAGGTAATTGATGCATTGTCCAGATTATTTCTAGCAGATATACCTATATCTCATGTTCAACGTATTGTCAATGCCCTTGCAACAGGCAATACCACGTATGCCAAAATAAAGGATTTTACAGCCCCTCATCTGCAATCGCTAAAAACTAAGTCTCCTGACAAAAATTGGCAAAAACGGATGAAAAACAGAGGCGAAGAATGGGCTAAAACCTTTGGAAAGATTAAGGAAGATGATTTCGATTATATAACCGAACATTATCAGGTAACCTATCTTGATATTTTTGGAGCTCCTCAGTTTACTTCTCCTGAAGAAATGGCTTCACACGTAAAAACGATTATTAAAGGACATGACTCTGCCATAGAAAGACTTTCGGTCCCCTTCTTTCAGCATTATGCGATGAAGAAATATGGATTCGGTTGTCCCACAGCCAAAACTGTTCTTCTGTGTGGACCGACAGGTTGCGGAAAGACCGAAACACTAAATTCGTTTTCCGAAATTTGTGACGATCTATTTATCACGATGAACACATCTGAATGTACGCCTACCGGATGGAAGGGTGCATCATTTGAAGATGTCCTTGCTGAAAAGGTTCGCAAATATGGCCGGACTGAAGTTGAGAATGCAATCATTTTCATAGACGAAATAGACAAAATAACCCATACAGGTTGTGGCAAAGAAACTGACGATATGGGGTATGACGTCATGCGTTTCCTTATGAATCTCACCGATCCGGGAAATAATATTCGGCTGAATAACGGATTGGGGAAAAATGGCGAGCAAACATTTATAGAACTTCCTGTTACGAATATGCTCATTGTACTATCAGGAGCATTTTCGGGGATAGAAGAGATGATTAAGCAACGACTGAATATAAATTCCAAAGTTGGTTTTTCTTTTAACACTTCTCTAAGTCCTGAAATGCATCAAAATATTTATTCGCAGATAAATTCCGAAGATCTGCAACAATGGGGTTTTCTGAAGGATTTAACCGGCCGCATCGGACATATTATTACAATTAATTCTCTCGACGAGGAGGATATGTACAGGATTCTTACCGAGTCAAAAAACTCGATATTGGCGCGACTGATATCATATACCAGCAATCTGTATAATGCCAAACTTCGGTTTACAGAAGCGGCTTTGCGACTTATATGCAGAAAAGCTGCCGGGAACGGAGAAGGCTTCCGCGGAGTGCATAAAGTTTTATCGTCATGTCTGAACGACTTGTACTTTAAACTGCCGGTGATGAGTAAGTTTTGTCGAACTATCGATGTCGATGAAGTATACGTTGAACAACATTTAAAAACGCTCTAAAAATGGATTCTAAGCCCAAATATACTATTCTACAAGAGTATGTTAAGCATCTGGATTTTAATAGTCCGGCTGCTCCGGAGTCATTCTTTATGAATTATGAAGGGAAATCAACACTGTCTACTCAGATAGACGTAGAATCAAAGACAGAAGTAAACATGGGTATTTTTTGTGTAAATTTAAAGTTACAATGCTCGGTTGTACTTGAAGACGGGAACCCTCTTTTTGTAATTTCTGTAGTTTATGGTGCAATAGTTGAGACACGCGAACTTATGGAAGATTCTGAATTAAAGAGTTTGTTAACTATTGAGATCCCTCAGATAATATATCCTCATGTCGCAGTGTTAGTGCATAGTACAACTTCATTTAGCGGTTTTAATCCTGTGATGCTTCCTAACTATTCTTTTTTGGAAAGGAAGATGATAGAAGGAAGTGCTATTACCGTAAATGAACTATACGATAACAATCAAGATCAATATGAGGAATCAAGTAATTCCTGTTTCGAGAATGAGCCGGACTCCATACTTACATTAAAAAGACTTCTCGCTGATGTAGAATCCGAAGAAGCCGGCAAAGAGTTCATTGAAACACTTAAAAGGAGTGGCGGCGAAATTTCCGGGTTCACAAATTTCACATTAACAAGAACATTGTTCAAGTACCTATCTTTTATAGATTACAATACTACACATGAAATAGAGCAAGACCTGTATGCAAAGCATTTAATGTTCTTTTTGATTGTGTCTTCTAATGATTGTGAATGGTGGTTGTCCAATGATAATGAAGATAAACCGGAACTTTCTTATCGATATAAAGGAACAGACGTTGACAAAAAAATTTCTGATTTATCGCTAGAAGAATTCGTGTCCTTAGCAGGAGATTTGATTGTAAATGTTTTGACAGAGTCCCATGTAAACATTTTTCTTATCGAACAGGAATACGGAATGTTTGGCGATTTAAGTAATCCTAATCCGTCGAGAGAGGAGTATCGTAATGCTTTCCATTACGATGTCTTAAGCGATGAACAACAAGAATTTGTTGATTCGCTTTACGATGCAATTTCAAAAACTAAATTAGAAGCATTCACATTGGAATTATGAAAAATATAGAATACTTTCCCATTTCTGAACAAGGATTGCGCGACAATAATGAGGATTATTGTCGCGTAGAGTCGATTTCAAATGGATCAGATGTCCTCGCTATTATAGCCGATGGTGTAGGTGGTGAAAACGCTGGAGAAGTCGCTTCGATGGTAACATGTAAGGGCATCGCTGAGTATCTTGCCCACATGAAAAACATCGGTCTTGAAGATCTTCGCATGGCCGTGACCACTGCGAATAATGATGTTATTGAATTACAGAAGAATCCTCGATATGAAAACATGGCAACTGTAGTATCAGCATGTGTAATATCACCAAAAGATAATGTTATACATATCTGCCATGTAGGAGACACAAGAATATATGCACTGTGTAATGATGGTGCCGAATTGTCCAAACTAACTAAAGACCACTCGTTTGTAGGCAGGCTTTTCGATGAAGGACTTATCTCGGAAAACGAGGCTATGCACCATCCCAAACGTAATCGCATTGATAAATGCATTGGTTCTCAACCGCTGAATTATTTCAGTGATTATTTGTTTGCAGACTCATTTGAATTAACAAAATACAAACGAATTCTTATGTGTTCGGATGGTGTATACGATGTCGTGTCTTCTTCCGAGATTCATTCAATTCTTGTCCATACCCCCGATGCAAAGAGAGCGGCAGAAGAATTGGTGAAGAGGGCTCTTGAATTTGGCAGTCATGACAACATCTCGGCTATTGTAATAAATCTATAATAATTATACTATACAACATGGGCACTGAACTATTTTTCTGGGTAACAATTAATTCGCTTCTTTTTGCGATGATACTCTTCTTTAGGAAGAGTTTAGTGCAGGATTTCGTTTCGATGTCTACTGTAATTGTATTTTATGCGACTGGTACTTTCGGTAACATCTATAACCATATTTTCTTTTTACCTGAAGATGCCCTTTTGTATGATGCGCTATATTTACTCATAGTAATGTCAATAATAATGGGCACACAGGTTATTTCAGAATTGCTTGTGAATATGGTAAATGGAGAGCTCAATATTAAAGTGATGGCATTAAATATCGGAGAAATAGTTCTTTCATGGATAGGTATATACATCATTGTTTATTTGTATTTGCTGCTCTGGGAGTACAGCACACCGATTATCTGTAGTCTTATTATTCCGTGTGGCATATTTATTTCTGCAGTGTCTCGTGTTATTTCAGACAAAGATTTCAAGGATGCTGACGATTATTTGACACTTTATTTTGTGTTGTGTATTTTCCTTTTTGGCGGACTATGGTGGTTTAATACCCTGATTGGACGTCAAGAGATAATTAAAGCATTTGGTATATACACTCCATACCACAGCACAGCTGCATCATTGGTCCCTGCTGTTTTGTTATGCCTTCCTTTCATAATGGGGCTGTGCAAAATTCGCGTCTCTAATCTTATAAACAAGATTGAGGATGATGACAATAATGATGATGCCAATAAGTCAGATTTAGATACTTCTATAAAAAGTGAGATAGACGATGAAAACAAGTAATGATAACCGCCGTAGTAGGATCTTGGCATATATCCTGCGTCATGATAAAAAAGCTCCTATTAAGCATGGGGGATGGATTTCTGTTGACTATTTAATCTCTGAGAAAGAGTTTTCTTATAAGGAATTAGTGAATATTGTATTAAACGATGAGAAGATGAGATTCGAGTTTAATGATGATCAAACGCTCATTCGCGCACTTTATGGGCACTCTGTCCCTGTAGATTTAGGGTTGATGTGTAAAATTCCTCCTGTGCAATTATATCATGGAACATATACTAATGCCTCAGTAGACATATTAGATTCAGGACTTCTTCCTAGGTCGCGCAACTTTGTTCACCTCTCCGATGATAAGCAAAGAGCCATTGAAGTTGGACAACGTCATGGGGATCCATTGGTAGTATGTATAAATACGGTTGAAATGATACATGACGGGTATCATTTCTATAATCCAATCGGTCATACTTGGCTTGTATCTAAAGTCCCAAGCCAATACTTCTGTATTGAAAGCCATTCTTCAGTCACATTTGATGAAGAAAATTTTGACGAATATAAGAACGAATTTATTCAAGTTGTATGCCCTGAAGAGTTATCTGAAAATTTACCGGATATTCAATTAGATTTCAAGCTGGCGAAATTCAGTAACGGCATCATGTCATTTGATTTAGGCGATTGGATGAATAGCGGATTTTATATTATAATTGATGATGGCAGTATCATCCATAACACTTATGAATATCTTAGGACTTTTCGTGAGCACGTTCATGGGATTCTGATTCTGAGTCAGAAACCGATTGAAGGACTTCCATATATTATCTGGAATAATGTCGCGGAATTAACTGTGATTATAGATTCTGTAATATCAATGGTATCTGGTCATGGTCGGCTACCGTTTGATTTTAGGGACATAGAGACTATGTTATTGCAGTACAATAATGTGATCTCTTTCAAATATGTAGAGTTTTATGCTGATGCTGACATTCGTGTCGTAAAGGAGTTATTCAACCAGATGGATTTTATCTCCGCTGGAATAACAACATTCGTCATTCAGATTCAAAAGTCTCCATGTATAAATCCAGATTACAAATTATCTGAGATATTAAATTTGATATCTGAAGGAGTATCCGGTATTTGTCATGATTGCGAGGTATTATGGGGGTATGTCAATAACCCACAGCTCAAAAATAATTATCGAATATCAATCTATTACCATTAAATCATATATATGTCGAACGTATATGTTACTTCTGATTTACATCTTGGGCACCGCAGAATATTGGAATTATATCAATGGCGCCCATTTGCCCAGATGGGAAATATTGAAGCTCATGATAACAAACTTATTGAACTTTGGAACTCTACAGTTTCAAAGCATGACAAGGTGTATATACTTGGTGATTTTTCGCTCAGATCAGCCAGTGAAAATAGAAAAATTTTAGAACACCTTAACGGACATAAATATTTATGTCCCGGTAATCACGACTCATCACTTAAAGGTCTATCCAATTACTTTGAGAAGGTAGAACTAATCATGGTCGTTAATTTCAAAAAAGAGATATATCCATTTCTTCAATCGGATATGGAATTTGTATTATGCCATTACCCATTAGCCGAATGGGCTGGAATGCATCACGGAGTATTTCATCTTCATGGTCATTGTCATGGCCAATGCGAGACACAAGATCCAAGACGCATTGATGTTGGCATAGATTCTACAAAATCCATATTTATATCGTTGGAGGAGGTCTCGACGTATTTTAATCTTACTTAGGAAGCACATGTAGAATCTGAGTGAGGATAAAAATTTGGGCTAAAATATTTTCACCAATTCTAAATCATCTCAATAAAATATCTTTGTGGCATCAATCAAATAAAACGATAATACGATGAAACAGTTACAATTCATGTTGATACTATCAATATTGGTAGTTTCGATTGTCAGTTGCTCGACAACCGGAGTCCCGGAATCTAATAACGCGGTTCGGGCATAACTAATACTTCGTTAATATATAAACTTAACGAAGTGTTAAATTAAAGAATGATGTCGTAATTTTGCGATTTACCAGTAACAATTATTACCGATGAATCTATTCGATAACATAGAGCTACTTATTTCAAGTCTTCCATATAACATATCAAGTGTTAAGGCTTGGTACGATGGAACCATTACGTTCAAAATGTCGGAATTTCTTGGGGACGTAGTATTAGATGTCGTATGTTCCGAAATGAGATTATCCTTGTGTATAGATGAGGATACTTTCAAAGACAGATTTATAAATGTCACAAATGAAGGGTTGATATATCTGACTAATGAACTGAATACTAATGTTGATACCGTTTCTTTCAGCGCACTTTCGGAAGATAATTCACCTTGTCTATGTTTGAAGAAATCCTTTAATTACGCAACTCGTGATGAAGCAATCCGCTTCCTGATTCAAGGTCTTACATTACTCAAGAGAATTGTTGAAGCGACTCTCTCGGTGGCCTACTCATTCTTTGATGATAAGTACATACCTGATTTCTATGAACTCATAACCACAGAGATCAATAAAACGACATTCGACTCAATTGTACAAACTCTTCCGCCTTTAAATATACTGATTGTAGACGACCTGTTTTCTAAAAAACTCACCTCGGTCAAATTACAACTAATGACGCGGCTGTCCAAATGTAAGATTTATGAGGCTAAAAAAGAACTCAACCCCTATGCGATGCTGAATTCTCTCGAATACGAGATACGAAAGCATAATATAGATGTAGTCATTGCGTATGGCTCAGGGTGTTTCTTCGCGCATCAGTTAAACGGAGTGCATGTCCATAAGATATTGCTTAATCCAAAGTTTTATATATCTGAAGAACTTCAGATGCACGAGGCAGTGATAAATGCCGACTCATCTGATTTGCCGTACGACATTGACACATATCGTCATTTTACAATTGAGACGTGTCAGCAAATGGAGGACCGGCAATTTATGAACATATCCTCTGATAATATCGACAATACCGTTGGCTATTTTGATTTGGATAAGTGTTCAAGTAAGAACGGTGAGATTTTCAATTCAGTCTATGGTCCAATAAATACGTTGTCAGAGAACTGGCTTGAGGACGATGGATTCACCAGATTCGAGCTTATTCCAACAATCGAACGGCTTTATTATAAATCAAATTGTCAGCCATTTTCATCAAACATTACCAGAGCGGAGTTCGCAGAATGTCTGCGCACTGTGGTCAATGACCATATTGCTTATCCGCGACCTTGTGCATATAATGAATGTGCTTACATACACGTTTCGCCATACACTCATGATATAATTGTTGAGTCAGGATATCGTGCGGCTCTTCTTGAAAGAATGAATAGAGATGGAGACATCGTGCCAAACGAAGATGTTATCAAATTCTTCACTCTTCAAAGAATTCCCGATAAACGTGTAAGTGACTTCATAGAACGAATATTGATGGTTACTGATCCGTATCGCCTGAATCAGTCTAATAAATTAACTGACATTCTTTTAGCCATAGATAAGACAGATTTATCAATGACAGTCCGCATCAAAGACAATGCCATTACTATGTGCAGAAGCAAGAACGAGGATATTTATCCTTTAAGCAGATTTGTCAAGAGATATGCTCGTCATAAAATTGCAGAAGTTTCAATGGTAAATCTAACTGCTATTGCTTTAAAGTATATCCCGGTTGAGGGCCTGTAAATCAAGAATAATAAACAACATAAATAGGAGTTGCCGAAAATCCGTTAAAGAGTAGGCAAAATTTTAACAGACAAACCAATATGGAATACGCGAAGAAAAAATGCCGTCCTGCTCACTGCTACAACCACATGAATTGCGACTACTGCCGCAAGAAAGGCTCTTACACATGCCCGCAGAGTCGTAACCACTCCGGAGGCTGGGGCTGGTTCCCTCCGAGCGGTTGCAGCTACAAGTTCGAATGCCGTTATAAGGATAGCGAAGGGAACTGCAACTATCATATAAATTGAAAACGTTATTCCAATTTGAATAATCAGTAAATGCCGGTAGCGATGGTAAATATCCCAGATATTTTTCGTAGCTTTGCATATACAAGACGAATGAAATCTGAAAATATGACCATCTAAATAACAAGACATACGGCGAGAGCCGAAGCACCTTTGAAAACTCCAGCTTAGTCGTTATAGGCTTTGGTCGGCTTCAGATGCTATGTTGGGTTTTTCGCTTTTTTGAATCTTATGACAAACCAAGAAATACTATAACTGCAATGGTTAGCTCTTACGCACAAAAGGTCAGCCAGATATGGAACTTTGCCGACGATATTCTGGAGTTCTGCCGTATACGTCGGAGCGGCGGCTCCCTCTATCACGAGTACAATCAGAACGAAGGCTTTCAAGACAGCTTCCGCAACCTCCACAGTCAAATCATCTACGACCGGGACTACCGCGAAGTCGTGGATTTATCAGAAGTTTCCTAAAACCTATTATTCTATCGAATCATGAACTCCAACGATAATAACCTTTTATCACGAGAAGAAGCCTGGTGGTTTATTCCTGAGGAATATTGTCCAATCTTTCTTGAACTCGAAAAAGAATTCAATAAACAGATTGACATTCGCAGACAAATTTCAGAACTTGAAAGTAAAATAAATGATACTCCTACTTATAAAAGAGAACCACTGAAGGAGCGTTTTAAAAAACTTAATGCACGGAGAGAACATTTTTCACGTGAAAGAATTGTTGAAATCGTTGAGCCCCTTCGTTACGATAGGTGTATTCACTACAGCGATTTAGCTGATAGGCGCTTGGCAAACCCAAAGAATGCAAATGGAAAAGAAGATTATACCTTCATCAAATTCTTCAGATATGCGGAAATTATGGGGGATAAGTCAATTACAAAAGTAATAGTTGATCGTTTCATTAAGTATTTTAAAAATTTAGGCATTCTAAGAGAGACTGAAAATGTCGAGTACTACTTCGAACATTATAGTAATCACATTACTAACTATAAGGTGCCTTTTATTACGGCACAAATCCTTTTGGAGTGTATAACTCGTGATTTAGAACATAATTCTGCATCAAGAGTCGAGCTGCTTAAAGCTATGCATAGCTTAATACAAGATCCTCTTTTCGCTATCGTTGAACAAAAGGATGATGAGAATGAGGCTCTTGAAACAGTGTATTTGGAGCGATTTAAGGACGGTCTCCAGATTCTTAAAAACAATGGGATAGTAAAAAAGAAGAAAGGAGTAATAGGGCATTATGAGTTTACTTATGAAATAGACTATCATCTTTCAGATAATAAGTCACCGAAAGATGCAAGTAGAGAACTTAATGAAAGGTGTAGAACGGCAGCTTTTGATAAGCTCCATCTAATACACGCTCGTTTTCATCAAACAAGCTCAACATCAAAAGAAAAGGAGAAAGCTAAATTAAGAAGTGCACAATCTGAAATATCTGAAAAATTATCCAAATTAGACCAAGCGTCTAAAAATGATCGAATAACATATCATTGGTATAATGTTATCCTTCAGTGCCGCAATTCTATTGAATTCCGCAAATTTAAAACTTTTGCGGACGATGTTCTTTCGTACATACGTTATCATAACATTAAGGCTGCGGTTACACCTGTTGTTAAGGATTCACTATATAAATGGGATAGAGCATATTCTACTTGGAGTGCATTAAGTATATTTTTACAAGAAGAGGCAAAAATGCACATAAGGAGCTGGCAAATTTCGATATCTGATTCTGAATATCAAAAAGCCGTAAATAATATACTAAATGTTATCAATGACCTCATTGGGAATGATACTATTGAAAAAGTTCCTTCAAAGAATTATACCGACGAAAAATCCATAGAACAAATAAGGGTTCGTAATGAACAACTTTTGTCTTTATTCTTTGTTCGATCATATATTGAGCCATTATCCAGCAATGAGCTTTCATCACATTTAGAACAATTATTCAAAATTATTGCGTCAGACGAGAGTAAAAATAATATCGATTTGTGTATCATTATTCGTCAATTAAGCTTATTAGCTGTGAATAATACATTTGAATATGCATCGAAAACAAAGTCTTGGATATATGCTCTCAAAAACATTCATAAAGGGTCTGATAGTTTTATCGTTCAGACTACTCTAGTCTCTATTTATAACCTTTTGATTGGTTTGTCTAGTGATGACAACAGCATTGAAAAGTATCAAAAAGCCTGTTTTTCTTTGTTAGGGGAACTAAAGCCACAAAATTACGATCAAAAAGATGAAGTAATATTGTTGCAATTCGAATATTTAAAGTGGAGTAAGGATTCAATCTCATATCAGAAGACTGCTCGATTATTGTCGGATTTATGGAAAAATATTGGTGAGCTTTTTGTTATTTCAGACAAAAATGACCCCCGACCATATATCTATAAATATGATACGCTATCACTCGCAACCGGAATTCTTAAGAGTTACTTCGATTTTGGATATTCTTTAGCCATTCTACTGTCTAAAGCTTACCTTCAACTTGTCGAACTTAAGATCAATGATAGACTTACTAATCACGGCTTACTCAGTCATCTGCCTAATTTGATTATAAAGATTAAACCAGAACTGGCTGTTCGCATTGCTATAACTAATGAATCCACTGGTTATGCAAATTGGTCACACAACCAGAGTATCGCAGAGACTTTACTTGAGTTAGGCGATTATAATAGGGCACTGACATATGCCTGTAAGGCAGAAGAATCTTACAACAGCTGTGATTTGGGAGATATTCAAGGTCAGACTTTTAATTTGGAACTTCACTTGACAAAAGCCGAAATATTGTTTAGACTTGGGAAGGAAGCAGAGGCGAACTCGCTATGTTCCCAATGCGAAGCGAAATTAAAAGAGTTGGAAGAATTATACCCAAAAGAAATAAGATCTAAAATACTTCATTCAGCAGCCCACCGTCTAAGAGGAATACGATCATCACTTGAAACGCTACCATACGGGTATCGCTGGATCCGATTGCTTAATATTCTCATGGCAATTATAGAAATGGATAATGTCATTCCGGAGGTTGAAGCATTTTTTAATAAGTGGTATGGTTTTAACGGATTGGACTTAGATGAAGACGAGTCTAATCCCAAGGAACTTGCCGATGAATTCAAATCTGATATGTTTCCTTTAACGATGCAAGCTATATCACAGAATGTGGTGTTCAAGTCATGCGATATTGATACATCTCCTATAGCAGTAGATGAAATCAAAATGCTTAATAAGGAGTTACAACAATTGTATATAGACAAACAAAGGACATTCTTAAACATTGACATGGAAAACACAGATAAACTTATTTCGAATCGTCAGATACAGATGCCAGAGTTTGACATGCTATTTGATCTTCTAGACCCCCAAAATAATACGAAGGCATTTGTGAATCAAATGAATCTCACAAACATCAGCAATTCGAATTGTAATCTTCCTATTGAAGAGCTCGAAAAGTATCATTATGTGGTGATGAGCGAATGGGCGTCTAATGAGGACAGGTTAAAAGCTTGTCAACTCTTTTTTGATAAAATAGATCAATCAAGAAAATCAATATTTATCCGAGAAATGGCAGCTGAGATACTAAGCGAAAAGTCAACTCTCATAGACTTTGAAGATTGGGATGAAAAAGAAAGACTTCTCAATCTGTCAGAATCATATATTATGGACAAAAATGGCACATTCTTAAGCGACAAGGCAAAGGAGATTTATATTCGAATAGCTCATCGACTTTGCGATGTTTATGAATACCTGTTACGCGATGGTGCTGCTTCTTCCGATTATATAAAATATGCGTTGGATATCGTCCGACAATACAATATTCGTACCGAAGACTCTGCATGGTTTATAGGCGAGTATGCTGAACATCTAATGTATGAGGCACAAAGTCAAGGTAATACAAATTTGTTTTCAGAAGCAAAAGGTTTATTCACCGAGTCTATCGAAATACTACAATCCGTCAATCCCCAGACTGACGATAGTAGACACTATCTAGAATTATATAAGGAATTCCTATCGCTACTATAAAATCGACTTATACTCTTCCTGGTTGTCACTATCGCATCATTTGCTAACGATAAATGTAACAAATGCGTCACGATTCAATAATTTTATGTGGTTTAGCTCAATGATTTAGATTTAAATTTGGCAAGACCGAATATTATTTATAAATTTGCGACATTGAGTGAAGTGGCTCGAATCAATTGGAGGTGCCACAAAGCCAATAAAAATAGACCATAATATATGACAAATAGTTCAGCAGACACTATCTTCATTATTCCTCCGTCAAATGATATCAGAGAACATATTGTGTATGCTCCTCTTAAGAATATTGCATTTATATGCAATGAGAATGCAGTGACTATTGCTAAAAATATAATTAATGGAGAAAAACTAACTCAACGAGATATCGATTCAGTTGTTTATAAATATGTTAAACAAATAAATGAACTTCCAACTCAACTCCCTATAACGTGTGATATAGGCGATGTAAGTAGTGCAGTAATTATATTATCTCAACAATGTAATCTGTCGTGTAGTTATTGTTTTTCTCAACAGTCTAGAAGTGTAGGACTATTGGATGTTGAATCCGTAGAAGCAGTAATAGATTATACTATAAACTCTGAAAGCATTAATAAAAAGTTTATATTTATAGGTGGTGGAGAGCCATTTTTAGCTTGGGAAGACTTAAAACGTGCAATTCAATATATACATCTTAAAAAAAATATTAATCATAAAGTATTAATTGTTATAACAACAAATGCCACCCTTCTGGATGACAAGAAAATTTTATTTCTAAATAAATACGGTGTTGAACTAGGAATTTCGTTTGATATTTTACCTGAAATCCAAAACAGCCAGAGGTGTTTTGCTAATCAGAAAGGAACTTTTACTGTAGTAGATAATTACATCCGCCAGTTGATTAAAAACAATATAAAAATAAGAATTCGTTCTACCATAACATCTCACAATGTAGCTAAAATGGCAGAAATGGTTCAATTTGTTGTAGATAACTACTCCGGAATAAAATATTTACATTTTGAGCCTGTTTCAGATTCACAAGATAATACTACGGATTTTTATACTGAATTTGTGTCTAATTTTATTTCAGCTAGAAGATTAGGTTTACAGTATGGCGTTGACGTATATAATTCTGTTACAAATTCAATAGACAAGTTGAACAGCCGATTTTGTAGAGGCGAATTCTGCACTACACCGACTGGTGAAATAGTTGCATGTCATCGTGTGTCAAGTAAAGAAGATCCATTATTTGAGAAGATGTATTACGGAAAGGTTGCTAATGATAGGAAATCGTTAAATATAGACGACAACCGTAAAAATGAAATTTTTGCTATGTTTAACAAAAAGTTACCAGAATGCAAAAATTGTTTTGCCATGTGGCATTGCGCTGGAGGTTGTGTATACGATCAAAATAATCTTACACTATCTCAACTTCGAGCTAAATGCTATTATATCAAATCGCTTATTCAGGCAATATTATATGAACGTTTAACCATTAAAACTAATTCGTATGGAGACAAATGACATCCTAGTTGGCGAATTACTAGCAGTCAGAGCAAGCACCATTCTTTGTACCGATGGTGGAAATTGCGAATACTGTGAAGGCGATCCCCGATAAAGTATGAAAAATGAAAACATCTAAATCGATGAACCTTTGACTAAAAGGATTTCTTTGCAGAAATCCTGGTATACGAAAGAACCTAATTCATTTCGCGGCCTGTGGCTGCCGAAATTCTTGCATAAATAGGGCGGTTTCCTTTAAGGAAGTCGTCCTATTTATTATCAACCGTAAGCATTAACAAAAGTCATCTACACACAAAGTTTTTTCAGTGCCGAAACAAGGATCTCATATCCGTAAGGGTTCAAATGAAGCCTATCGTAATACAGACGTGGATTGGGCTCGCCTCCGTAGAAAAAATCATTGTACACGTCAAGGTAAACTATAGAAGTAACTTCTGATACTTTGGCTCGGATACGTTCGTTGAAGTCTGCTACATCTGTATTCACATCGCTGCGGTCGCTGCTGAAATTGCGCGGATGCAACGAATACAGATACACTTTTGACGCTCCAAGTCCCTCAATAGCCGACATATACCGTTCAGCATACTTTTCAATACGGTCCGGGGTCATATGGTTTATATCATTGGTACCTATTACCACCACCACCTGCTTGCCGACGAAACGACCGGCATTGCCCTCTATATAGTCGATACCAGCTCCTGAAACACCATAGTTGTTCACCTGCCACGTTGGAAAATATTCATCGATATCCCAGCGGGCAATGATAGAATCGCCTATAAAATCCAGTCTCAGCACTGTCCCGTTGTCGTTGCAGTTAATGTTTCTCATTATTTAGTAACTTCCTCCTTGAAAGTGTTGGAAGGTTTGAATGCCGGGATATTGTGAGCCGGGATGATGAGCGTTGTGTTCTTGCTGATGTTGCGGGCTGTCTTCTCGGCACGGGTCTTTACGATGAATGAGCCGAAGCCACGAAGATATACGTTCTCGCCGTGCGCGAGGCTGTCTTTCACTACAGTCATAAACTGTTCAATCACGGTAACAACGGCAGCTTTGTCGATGCCGGTTGCCTTTGCGATTTCACTTGCTATTTCTGCCTTAGTCATTTTCTTGTAGTTCTTTAAATTTGATAAGTTTTAGATTGCAAAATTATTAAAAATACCTGAATTTCGGAACGAATACTGCACACCATCGCATACCATCGCCGCCTTTTGGTAGCCGAAATTTCTGGCAAAATGTGAGGGATGACTTCATCGCGAGGTCGCTCCACTCTAACTACAAAATTTATGTTATGCGATTATCTATCTTTTCTTTTATTAACGCGATCACTTATCCCGAGCTGGCATTATTGGTGGTATTTACCGCTAACACTAGCGTTGATTAGGTTATGCGTATGTGTGTATTGTGCAATTGCTATATGATTTGTCATTGATGTGTCTTTTACCTTCTGCGTCCTGATTTCGGGGTCTTGCCGAGGCAGGCTGCGGCTGCACGGGCGCATCTGCGGGCACGTTCAATTTCTTCCTCGTCCTTGCGGTCTCGCCAGTTGTCATCGTTGGACGAACCGCCTCCGCCGCTTCCGGTTGAAACGGTGTCGAGCGCAGTGAGACCAACGAACAATGCAACCGCCATATCGGTAAGCTCCTGCCAATTTACAATCTCGCGGTAGTCAAACTCGTCGTCGAATACCTGCATGACATCATTGGGAATGTAGAACTGCGAAGTTATGCCTCCATGTGTAAGCTCGTATCTCGATGTTCCTTCTTGCCAAGAGGTATAATCCAGAACTTGTTTGTCAGGAGATACAACAGGCTTTGATACAACAGGCGCAACCGGCTTTGTGCCGGATTTCTTAACAGGCTGAGCCGACTTAACTGCGGACTGACTGTGAAGTTTATTCCATGTCTTTTCAATCCTCGAAGCCGTCAGGTTGCGGTCTGTGCCAAGCTCGGATGCCTTGAATCGGGCTTTACCTTTTCCGATAGAATAACCGTAAACGCCTTTCTTGCCGGGACGTATCATAATCGTGTAACCTATTGTCCGGATCCGTGCTGCGTAATCATTCCACGACCATGACGGCATGGCACGCAGAATTTACGTAAGGTCATCGGCAACCTTATCGGCGTTCATCCTGTGGATTTCTGCCGCCGTTATCCAACCTCGCTGAAGAGCCACGTTCTGAGCCGCATCCTGGGCACGGATGTGTATGTTGTGGTCGTTGTTGGTCTTGCCGAAGCGGTCTTTCCGGCACACTGCGGCGTGAAGATGCGGTATGCCGCTGTCGGATTCATAATGAAGCCAGACGGTGTAGATGCTGTTCGCAATGTTGGTTTTATGCGAATAAACCTTGCCGTTTTCATCCGTCAATTCTATCCTGTCGAACTCCCTGACAGAATCGTCCCACAGCTTCTTCCAGTCCTGCATGGTGAAGTTTTTGGTATGTTCCATCGCCGGACTGATTTCCATACGGATGACATTCTTTTTCATTGACGCATTGGCTTTCATCAGATCCCAGATGCCTTGCGCGTCAAGTTCACAAGGGAGAAGATTATCTTTGACATGATATATAAGCTCAGGGTGTTCCTTGTGCCTCGACTCGCCGGTAATATACCTGATGTCATTTATTCCGTGACTTATGGATGCTATCATGTCGCTTCCTGTTCCTTGTCCGTTTCAGATGATGTTCCCGGTATGCGGTTCGGGGAAAAATATCTGTTGATTATTTCGGTGATGAGGTCCGCAGTCCTGCGGAGGCGTCCTAAAGCCTCGATCATCCACGGCTGGTTGCGGAACATCGCCATGCGTTCGTGCTGCGGCATGGCGTTCAGCATCGAGGTATATTTGGCATAGTCGCTGCGGGCTATAATAAGCTCGTCGCGGACTGCCGTCTGTGCCGGTGTCAGGCGTGCTTTCAGCTCATACCCACACGCCCGTGAAAGCAGGTACTCGCTGCGGTTCATACCGCACTGCCCGGCAAGTTTCTCTATCTTTTCCCTCTACGACTTGCTGACGCGGAAAGACATGGTGGAACGGCGGCGTCCGCCACCGTTTTCATTAGGTTTGTTCACTGAAGGTTATAAATTGGTTATGAGAATCTTATAAAAGTAACTGATTATTGTAAAAGTCATCGGTGCGAGCCTGCGAGCGGCGTCCCGTTGCCCTGTGCGGCAACGCAAGAGAGCCGTGTATGCAGTAACCGACAGGGAATGTAATACAGCGGCATATCTTGCAACGAAATCCACGTTTCCTGCTTTCCTGCAGCTTAAGACATACGGCTAACCGTGGGGCTGACTATGGGGCAACCCGCAACCCGGAAGATTCACCGTATCGGGTGCCGGAAGCTCAATCCGCATTGAAAAAGGCGGGGTTGCGGATATAAGGCTTGTCAGGGCGGCTCCAGCCCAGTACGGAGGGGAATGTCATCACCGACCCTACAAGTGAACGGTCAGTGTAGATAAGTCCGGCCTGTTCCATCCTGTCAAGGAGATTGCGCAATCGGGTTCGGTTCATCTGCCATTGCTCCGCGAGGCGAAGCTCCGAATACTGCGCCTGTCCCGGTTGCAATGCCAGAGGGCGGCGGAAGTCGTCTGACACTTTCGCATTTACAGCCATTCTTGACAGCAGGTCGTAAAAGAGCGTAATATTGGAAATCTTGTCACCGCGTTTGTTCTCGGTGGTGCCGCTAAGTAGATTCATCACCTCGACTGTCATTCTGAAAGTAATGATTTCAAAGCGCGACGGTATTTGAAATTTGTATGTATCCTTGGATAGTTTATTCATGTGTCCTTGTTTGCATCGTAAGTGCGACCAGAATGTTGGCGGATAGAAGATAATATACCAGATGAAATTAATCTGAAATTATTCCTTGTATGTTCTCGCCATCCGCGCAACACTCCGGTTCAAGGTTAAAACTGTTACTTCCCTGAAGTTGATGAGTTGTAGAACTGTATCATCCTCACGCCCTCGTCAATGTCAGTCCTGCATCGTGCGATTTCACTGACAGTGAACATCGCTGCCGTCATCTCCTCTTTGTCGAGATAGCGGATAGCAGATTTGACAAGCTGACGGGCCCGCGCCTGACGGTGTTCCGAAAGTTCCTGCACGGACATCTCCTTCCTGTTCGTTCCGGCGTTGAGATAAAGATTGAGACGGTGCCGGTCGGAACCTTTCACAGCCGCCGCTTCCTGATTGCTCGCACCGATTGCGATACACGCCGCAAGTGCGTCCGCCTCATGTATGCCGAGCGAGGATAACAGTTTGCGCTCTATCTCAATCGTCTTTGACTCGTCAATGATTCTGTTCTTCTTCTCCTTACGGGAGCGATTCGGGGCTGACATCGTTTCGATGCCCGGCTCCGCAGTCTGAATGGTTGTTTCTGTCATGATTTATAAGAATTTTGGTTATGGTCTGATACTGTTTTTGAGAATGTAGGCCTGTGCCTGACTTTCGATTTCCTCGTCCGTTGCGACACGGACACTGCGCTGCCACTTGTCGAGGTCTTCGGGGTCGAAGTAACAGAGCTTGCCTCCCGGCTTGTAGTAAGGGATGACACGGCGCATCATCAGCTTGTAGAGATAGCTGAGTTTGATTCCGAGGTATTCGGCCGCCTCGGTCGGCGTCAACATACTTGGTTTTGTCATTAAAATTCCTGTTGGTTATAAAATTATTTTCTATTTGTTTTCTTGTTGGGGCTGCAAAGCTATAATACAGGAATGGAAATCAACCGAAGATGGCTGTATAAGCTACTGTCTTTTAAGCTTATCTATGAAAATCACAAAATCGGCACCTTTTTCCGGCACTCGTTCACACGGTAACAGTGATTTACAGATGAAATGGCCGGGCAAGAAAAATCCCCATGCCGGACAAGGCACAGGGAAGAAAAATCAAGCTATCTTATCTCTCTAACAAACCGGGAACAGATGGCTATAAAAGGTGATTTGCTGTATTATTCAAAAGCCTTGTCAATCCGGCTCACGGCATCATCTTTCTTCTGGTCAACAATTTTTCCGTAAATCTGAGTAGTTTTCACATTGGCGTGACCAAGCAGCTTCGATACTGTATAAAGGTCTGCGCCGAGTGTCAGCAGCATGGTTGCGAAGGTATGCCTCGATGTATGGAACGTGACATGTTTAGACAGTCCTGCTTCCTTCGCCCACGCTTTTATCAGGTCGTTCAGATACTGTCCTTTAGGCAGCCGTGCAAAAACATTGTCGCTGTCGGCGGCCTCGCCTCGCTCCGGCATCCATGCCGTCGCCTGCTTTGAAAGTGGTAGATAGTTCGGTGTCGCGGTCTTCTTCATGACGATTCCTACTCGCCAGATGTCACCGTCACGCACAAGGTCTTTCCATTTGAGTGCATACACATCGCTCAAGCGCAGACCGCAGTAGCATGAGAACATGAAGGCGCGCTTGACAATTTCATGTGAACACTCCGTGGCTATAAGCGTCCTGATTTCGTCGATTGACAGGTATTCCCTCTTGCTTTCCGGTGCCTTGATGCGTTCCTGCGGTGTCAGCCGGTTGACAGGATTGTCTGGTATGACATCGGCCTGCACAGCGGCGTTGAGTGCGGAGTTGAAGATGCCGAAATAGCTACGCTGGGTATATGAGGCAATCGGTTTTCCTTGCGGCGTGCGATAATCGTTGCGAAGGAAGTCTATGAAGCCGAGAAGAAACTCCTTGTTTACATCTTTCATCCTTGTGCCCTTGCCGTCCTGGAAGTAAAGGAGGAAGTCCTTGAAGGCTTCCTCCAGTCTTGGTGTCATAAGTCTGTTCATATTCAGTCAAATACTATTTCATTTTTTTTACTAAATTTGCATAAATTATACTTAATACATATCAGTAAGATGAAAGATATAGATTTAGTAAATGATAATATACTTCAATTAAATAATGAAACGGGGGGCTCTTATGACTATGGCGATTGGGAGCAAGATTCGATTATGCTTCCTGAAATCATTGTCACCCCCGATGGAATTTATACTCGTGATGAATGGGATGATTTATTTGGGAATGATAACTACCCTTACGATGATGATTATCCATATGACGATAGAGATGACTTCGGACATGGAGGTCCTTCAAGTGATCATGGAAACATGTCACAATCTGAAATAACAGCAAATGGCCTTCAGGCTGTTGGTTTGGTTGAAGATTCTATAAGGAATAATACGGCCGTATGGTTACAAAAAGCTCAGGAAACCAACATATATAAAGCCGTTTCAGTTTCATCTTTAGTCGCTAATGCCCCTGGATTGCAAGATGATCTCATTAGGGTACTGGCAAATAACCAAAGTATATTGAATACATGGGGGAAGGCATTTGTTAAAGGAAATGCTTTAGTTGGAGGCGCAACAGCAGTAATTGGAATAGCGGATGGAGATGCTACGCCTGGAGATTGGGTTCTTGTAGCTGGTGCAGCAGCTGGTATTCTAGGCGCGTATACTTCGGTCTGTCCTGCTGTTGGTCTAACATTATCAGGACTATCTATTGTCCTTACGGTCGTCGGTACATGCATGAATGGAAATAGTAGTAATTCAACTTATTAATAGTAGAAATGAATTTAATTGACAAAATATACAAGCCATTTATTTTCGCTCGATACTCTCTTTTTTTAAAAAGCAATAAAAATGGAGAGGGTATATTTCCTATTGATGAAGAATACGGAATGTTGTCTTTTTTTAATATTTCAACACCACTGTGGAGCGAAGTCACCATTGTGCTATTGCTTTCAAACATTATAACTATTTCCTATAATGAACGGCTCTTTTTGATTGGACTCCTTCTTGGTCTTAACTATGTAGTATCTAGAATAATCATAAGGCGACTAAAAAAAAGGGAGTATGTCAATCTTATTATAACAAAATTTGATTTATCAAATAATTTAAAATACAATAGTTTCTTGTACTGTTTATTTCTGCTATTTGTGTATACTGTTATTCCAATTGTACCTATTGTACTATATTTCATCTTACAATGAAGTTATTTAATTGGATTATCATTGCCATTACAGTTCTAATATTTAAAGAAAGCTACGGTGGTGATATACCCCATTCGCAGAATGCTATTTCCATAGAGGAGTGCATTCAACTTGCATTGCTAAATTCAAATGCCATTAAAATTCAAAATTCCACTCAACAAATAAATGAACTTAATCTTGCATCATCTCTGCATAGTATAAAACCATCTTTTTCAATTTCTTTCTCCCCATTATATAATCAAAGTATAAATAGTGTCACTCAACCGGATGGCTCTATAAGAAATATAGGTGTACAACATGCCTCGGGGCTACTTTCGTTTAACACTTCAATCCCTCTATCATTAACAGGTGGCAACATTTCTATTAGTCAATCTGTCAACTACTATAGATATATTAATCGGAATTCAAGTTATGAAAACTTTGGAGTGAATTTGTACCAAGTGTCGTATTCACAACCACTGTCGTTCTTTAGACGCAATAAATTTATAAAGCAAACAGCAATCTCAAATTATAAACTCAAAACGGTCAAAAAATTTCCAGAAATATTAAAAAGGAGGTTATTGATTGCTATTTCGATCTTCTAATTTATCAAGAGAATATTCAATTATTAGATTCTATACTAGATAAATACGAAATTATTAAAGTTCAATATGAAAATCTTTACAAATCTGGCAAATGCTTATTAGTGGATTTGGAGTCGTTGATATTGGGAATTAATGAAATAGGGATTTCTAAGAAAAAAATCCAAAATAATTACGACAATAAAATTCGAATGTTGAAAAATGTTATTTGTCAAGATATTCCTGGAGAACTACTAAATTTCTACAAACCTACTATTATAGAATATCAGTTTAATGACCAATATTTACACCACCGTTTAGATAGTATACAAGCAAGCTATATGTCTTTGATTGAGAGTGCTACAGAACAGCAATTAGCTGAGGCAAAGGTTAATCTAATAGATTTACCAACAATAACTTTCGGCATAGGTACTAATACAAGTTTTGAAAATTTTTCCCAATTTAGAGCAAACCTTAATCCCTCATATAATATTTCTATCTCGTATTCAATAAATTTAACTGATTTGAAGGAAAATAAACGAAAAATGAGGATGGCGCTGATAAATAAAAATATTTTCATTGAAGAACTTGAAATGAAGAATAAAAAAGAACGAATATACTTGGACGAACTGCTTGGTAACATTAATGTTTGTTATGATCAATCACGCTTTCTTAGTCAATCTTTATCCATTAATCTCCACTCTTTAGATGTGAAAGAAAAACTATTGGAAGCACAAAGAATAACTTTGACTGAATTCAATGAGCAAATAAAAAATTTAACCGAAATTAACACTGAAATTATAAATAATATAAGGGAATATTATATAAATATTGCTCAACTAGAATGCCTAATTCAGTTGGAAGCTCCCTTGATTGTTGAGAAAAATATTTACTATAACTGTGATTATGTAAACCGATATGATGCTTTTATGTAGGAGATTTTCTCAATAACCATATCCTAAATTTATCCCAAAGTGATTTCTGATGAATGTTAAACTTAACAATTCCATTCATGCCATGTTTAAAATCCAGAGGTGCGTGAAAAGTGCTTTGTTTTGATAGGTCTACCATAACGATACATGTGTATCCTGATAATTCATTTGTCTTAAAAATGGATGATGATATATCCTCTATTTGACCAACTAAAAAACCATAATCATTTTCGTCATAATCGTCTAATATTAATTTGACACTCATTCCTTCTTTTATGCCATAAGATTTTAAAGCATCAAAATAAATTTCTCCTTCAACTAAATCGCCAATAGGCAATACTCTGAAGATTTCGGTACCGACATCTACAGTCTGTCGATTATTTATTCTTAAGGGATTTTCTAATATTCCACATATAGGAGTCCTTAATTCATATCGATTAAACCATTCTGCCACGGCTTCTTTCAATTCAGAGTATGTTGTCTTTATTGTATTTTCGAGTTTGGCGATTTCTTCTAATTTAAGCGTTTTTATGATTTTACTATCATTCATGAGTTCAGAAATGTATTTATCAATAATAGTAAGTTCTGACTTTAGTTGTAATAATTCAGTCTGTTTTTGAATGCTTAACAGTTTACTTTTCTCTGCCTCAAACTTGGTGATAGCCCCATGTGATAGTAAGGAGGAATCTTGTTTTGACTGATTCGTCAATATTTCTGACTCTTCTTCAGTCCTATAAATTGACTCCATAATATTAGAACGTTTTTCTCTCAAGCTCTTAATTTGTTCTGTATTTGACCTTACATTTAAGTCGCTTATTTTACTTTCTGATACTATTTTATACTCATTAATTGCCGTGATGTAATTCTTAATGTGTACAGATAAATCACCATAAAACTTGTTTGTCTGGATTTCTACAATATAATTAGAATCTGAGACCTCAAGTTGGTGTTTCAATCTTACAATTGTTGTATAATCTCCGTGGCCTAACATATACGCTATAGGTTCATCAACCCTTACAGTATCATTCACATTAGCTAAATATGAAATTTCACCCCGACACTGAGCAGTAATACTATATGGCCTACATCCCTTTGTCAAAGAGAATCTACCTTCAACAGGACTAGGCCATTCACATGTGATTCCTACCCAAATGATAATTACACATATAATTACAATCATTATAAAAGATAGCCTAACGGCCATCCTTGACAGTAATGTGTCCTTGTAGTAAAACATCTGTTCATTCATAAGCGTGATCTTTTATGCAATTCCTCGTATGTCCCTAAATCAGACACATAACCATCTTGTAAATAGTATATATAATCAGAATTCTTAAGTATCTGGTGCCTGTGTGTGGTGTAAATTCGTGTTTTTTCTTTCAAAAACAAATCTATTTTTTCAATTATGTCATTTCCCATTTGTTCACCTAAACAATTTATGATTTCATCAAATAAATAAATATCCGCATCTTTGTAAATGGCTCTTGCAATCAAGATACGTTGTATCTGACCTTTGCTAAGGCACATATTGCTATGACTCAATATTGTGTCGTATGATTTTGGCAAACTTTCAATTTCTCTTCTGATAGACGCTATTTCTACGCACTTTATAAGCCTGCTCTCATCATAGTTGTTGCAGTTAACTACAACATTCTCTAGTATGCTGCCATCTATTCTGGCTGTCCGTTCACAGTCGATTTTACGATTATAAACGAAACCCTATTCCAATCGCTTAAAGCCGATTATGACAATTGGAAAAGAAAGTACACCGTTGAGGAAACAATCAGTCCCACCAACCTGACGGAAAAAGGTTATTGGGATGAAAATGTCAAAGTACTTAAGCGTAATCTCAACCGCGGCTTCATTGACACATACAAATTGCCCAATATGGAATGTTGCCCGACAGCCAAGACAATTAATAATGCCATGTACAATATTACGCTGCGCCTCGAAAACACGTTCGGGATAACCAGCAGCAAAGCATCCGTACGAGTGTACCAAAACAATGAGGCATTCGTCAAGCAATTACGCCTGAATACTAACTGTCTTAAAGAACGACTCGACAAATAGCTGCCTGATTCAAACGGAAAGCCTGGCGGATTCACAGTTGACCGGATTTTATAGAACTCCGGCAATGCGGTTATATTTGGTTCTGGCCGAATATATGGTTCGCAATACATGCACTGAATAAATTATCCACTATTATATTCAATACAGCGTTTTTATCGAACAAAATACGAGCAATTCCGAATGCAGAACCGTTCTAAGCTTAGTTTTTGTAAAATCGGTGGTTATAACCGCAAAAATTTGTACTCATAGAGGATTATAGTCGCAATTTTTTGTACCAAATATGGGACTCGTGTATCCTCACTCAACTTAAATTTGGCAATAGACTTGGTTTGAGGCATAAGCGTGATAGATAAGCGAGTCGAGTAACTATTGCATTTATTGCTCGCTGTTATTTTCCATACATCGTCGGGGCATAACGGCTTCACGGATTACGGAAGGGCCATCGAAAGATGACCCTTCTGTGTGTCAATAAATGTTGGGAAGTCAGTGTTTTTTTTTGGGGGGGGGTGAATAGTTTTCATTTGCTCGAAGTGTGGTGCATCGGCGAAATGTTTCGGTCGGGCATGTGTGCTTGCGGGTGTGAGGGATGTTAATCGGGCGGTTACCAGTCATCGCGATAAGAGTCCGCGTCATATATATCATCTCTGAAACTGTCAAGATCGTCAAAGTCGTCCATTATATCATCAAGCTCCTCCATGTCATCAAGCCGGTCCTGGAGCCTGTCCATTCCGTCTTGAATGCGGTCGTAGCGATTCGACCCCACATCACAGTTATCGAGCTGGTCTTCAAGCTCATCGATGCAGTCTTGCAGTTCATAAATGTCGTAATCTTTTAAATCAGCCGGTTGGCTATTATCTATTATTTTTTGACATTCGGCAATTCGTTTTTCCGACTCCTTGATTTCGTCCTCCAGCTCTTGAATACGTGCCTCATATTGCGAATTGATAATATAATGAGGTTGATATGTGCCGATTGTACTTGATTTCGATTTGCGCGAAAACAGGTTGCAGATCATATTGAATATCGCGAAATCGCCGAGAAAATTCCAGAATGACATGGCTGATTATTGTTTAAAAACGTTTTTTGATTTTGGGGGCTATCCACAGATAAGTCCGAAGACGCCCAACACAATCGCCGAGTTGACGATCAACGCGGTTATGAAGCCGGGGCATGCGCAAATGACAATGAAGATTATCAATATCGCCCAAATTTATGTCAGCACCATTTTTGAGAGCCGGCCCGAGCCAACCTAAAACGCAAATAATAACAACGAGGAAAAACATAACGGAGTGTATTTATGGATTACGCGGAAAGCCGATATGACTTTCACCGGCAAAATTAGCGATATGGTATGCGATATTGCAGCACATATATGTTAAAAAATATTTCAAACGTAGTGCTTGTTAATATAGTGCATCTCTTCCCGGCACAACGTGCCATAGTGTAGCGGTATAATAGGTATATTATATGTATACAATATTAAAAACAAAACCTATGGCAACAGTCAAATTGAAATACCGGTCATCGTGCGTTGCCAACAAGGAAGGCTCGCTTTACTATCAAGTGATACATAACCGTGTCGCACGACAAATAAATACCTTATATCGCATAATGCCCCACGAATGGGACAGCGACAATACAGCCATAATATGTCGGTCGGAATCCGATGAAAGAGTGCCCATAAACAGCATACTTTGAAAAAACTGTAAAGTTTAATCAGCGGGCGGTGCGTTGTTGAGTGATGCCGGATTTACGGCCAATTTGTAGCCGATTCCACGCACATTCAGGAGTTCAAGCCCGGTTGACTTCGACAGATATTTGCGGAGTTTGTAGATAAAGCCGTGTAGGCGATTGAGATTGTTGTAATCGTCGTTCTGCCAAATGCGATACATCAGCGTTCGGGCCTCGACCACCTCGTTGGGATGACGAAACAGCTCATCAATAATCACGGCCTCGGTGTGCGATAGCTCAAATGTGTCATTTCCTACTGCAAGATGCTGGGATGCAAAGTCAAGCGAACAGTCGCAGAGAGTAAGATTGGAATCTTCGGCCACGCCTTGGCGGTTGCGTTTAAGCAAAGCCTTTATGCGCACAACAAGTTCAAGTATCTGAAACGGTTTGCGTATATAGTCATTGGCTCCCAGTTCAAAGCCTTTTACAACATCATCGAGAGCTGTGCGGGCGGTGAGGAAAAGCACCGGTACGGCGGGTGAAGTCAGCCTTATAAGGCGCACCATCTCAAAACCGTCCATTTTGGGCATCATAACATCAGCGACAATAACATCGGGCGATGATTTGCCAAACATCTTAAGCCCCGCCTCGCCGTTGGGCGCACACTCTACATCAAATCCCTCACGTGTCAGCGCATCCTGAATGATGAATGATAGTGTCGAGTCATCCTCAACAAGCAAAATCTTATCTCTTTTCATCGCTTTTGAATTTTATTGTAAATCTTGTGCCTTGTCCCGGCTTACTTGTCACATCAATGCTCCAGCCAAGCAATTCGACAATCTGTTTCACATAAAAAAGTCCGAGTCCGTAACCTCCCGCCTCATAGCGGTCGCCTGAGGTCACGCGATAGAATTTATCGAATATGTATGGTAAATTTCCCTTCTCAATTCCTATGCCGTTGTCGGCTATTGTTATTGAGCGGTCATCGGCTTTTATGTTGATGTTCACTGAATCACCCGAATATTTGATTGCATTGTCGATGAGATTTGACAATATGTTGCCAAGATGCAGTGAATCAGCCCGTACCGAAAGGTTGTCGGGAACATCGATGTTTATGTCGACGGGCTTGTCGGCTTTCAGTCCCATCATGCCCGAAACATCCTCTACAACAGGTTTTATTGAAACCGGTTCAATGTTGAGCTTCATTGTCTTGAACCGTTCCATGCTCATTGACAGGATGTTCTCGATCATTCCCGACAGGAAACTCAACCGCTGCATTATAATCTTAAGGAACTGCTTGTTTCTCGCCTCGTCGCTTTGGTCGTAGTAACGCAGCATGGAATCGGCGGCTGAATATGCCACGGCTACAGGTGTCTTCAACTCATGCGTCATGTTATGCGTGAAATCGTCTTTCATCTGCTCGATAGTGCGTAACCTGCCGACCCAATGAAGCAGATACCATATCAGGAATCCCATCAGGATTAGTATCATAGCTGATGTCGCGATAATACCTGACATCTGTTTCAAAACCTCTGTACCAAGGGATGATATGTACACATTATATAGATGTGTATTGCCTTGGTCGATTGTGAATTTTATATGCCAAAGTCCTGAATCATCAGATAGGGTGGAATCGGGAGGCAGAACAACCGCATAGTCGGGATGAAGACCGGCATAGTCAAGTTGTCGGCGAAACACATTGTCTATAATCGTGAAGTTCTTGCCCTTCATCTGCTGGTCATACTCACCTTGAGCGGCAAAGGCCGAGATCAGCTCTTCAACCATTTTTCTATCGACATCAGGGTAATCGTACCATTCGGTTTCGGTTGTATCGCCTGTTAAAGTCAATATAAGATTCAACTTTGAGTCATCGACATTATAGGTTGACTGCGCAATGCTGATCCAGGATATTATATCGGCCTGACGCACGCAGCTTTCCACCTTATCTATGTACTGCTGCTTATATGTGTCATATAGTCGGTGCATGAACCAAGCGTTTGCCGCTATCATAATGGCAATGGCGCTAAGACATACAATTGTTATGGTCTTGAATTTTTTCATAAACAAAATTACAAATAATTTCTTGAAATGGGAATGGGGTCTAAGACTAACTAAGACTAAAGGAGGCTCAACTAAGACTTGACAGACAGCATCGTATGTAATTTTGTCATCAAATAAAAGTCACTGTTATATGAAGAGAATAATAATCATTTCAACACTTTTGTCGGTATGGCATGGAGGCTATGCGCAGCAACCGACTGAGATGCCCGATTCATTGGATGCAGGAGTGCTAAACGAAGTTGTTGTTGAGGCGCAGATGCAGAATACGACAGCCAGGATGTCGGCCTACATTCCCGGTGCAAGGGAGAAAAATGCTGCAAAGGATGCAGTGTCGTTGCTTAATTTAATGGCTATCCCGCAATTGTCGGTCGATCCTGTCACCGATGCCGTTAAGACACTCTCGGGACAACCGGTATCAATTTTTATTGACTACGTAGAAGCTTCGTCGGAGGACATTTCGGGCCTGAACCCGCATGATGTGAAAAGGGTTGAATACTACGACAATACCTCCGATCCAAGGTTTTCGGGTAAAAGATATGTCATAAATTTCATCATGCAGAAATATGAATGGGGCGGTTATACTAAAATGGATGCCACGCAGAGCTTTGGGGCGACAAAGACCGATGCTTCCGTCTACTCCAAGATGAAGTATAAGAGCATGAGTTATGACATTTATGTCGGTGAACAATACAATGCAATCAGAAACGCCGGCGATGAGAGCATTGAGGATATGCGGTTTACCCATCTCCTTGGCGATGGGCCGGCCAATGTGAGCAGGTACAATTTCAGTAAATCCGAAAACAGTCATACCAATACCAATGATATTTCATTCCGAGCCATATATGATAGCGATAAAATTCAACTTAACAATCGCATAGGTTTCAGCTATGCATCGTCGCCTGAAACTGAAACAACCAACAATCTCTTATATGGCAATGATTGGTCGGGAAGTGAAACGACACGTTCGATATCTTCACGACGCAACATGAGTGCCCGGTATAGAGGTCAGCATCTGTTTATGCTTCCGGAAAACCTAACGCTTAATATCGGGATGAGCTTTGAATACGGCAATAATAAGGTAAACTCATTGTATTGTGGTTCCGAGGGAACATCGATAACAAATAACGCTTATGAAAAATCATATTCAGGAACAGTAAATCCCAATCTATATTGGTCGATTGACGATTGTCACACTCTCCGAGCCTATGCGGTGGGAGCATGGCGTGACAGCAAAATAGATTATCAAGGCAATTCGTCGTCACGCCAGTCCTATAAGATTGACGGGTATCAAGCGGGGGCCTCTTATGATTTTGCCACAGACTGCTGGAGCACTCACCTTAATCTTGGTTGGACATGGCAGAAAAATTCCATAAGCAATTATAAGTTCAACACATCCTATCCGAGAATAAATGCCGAGGTTACTTATTCCCCGACACAAAATTCCCAACTACTTGCATCCTATGAATACTACGAAACAATGCCCACTGCGTCATCGACCGGCCCGGTTGTCCTTCAACAGGATGAGTTGATGTACTATTCGGGTAATCCTAAACTGAAAAATTCGCCTTCACATGAGGTGGGGCTGCAGGCGGTTTGGCTTCCGTCCAATAAATGGCAGCTGGCGTTCAGCGGATTCCATTACTACATTACCGATAGGCGTGTTTCCGATTATCTACCCGAAGGTCCCGATGGGAAAATGCTCCGTTTTTACACCAACAATGGCAATTATGTGAGTACAATGATGGGTATTAATGCCACAGCAAAGCTACTTGGCGGCAGACTGACGGCAAGAATAAATCCCCGATTATGGATGCGAAGAACAACCGGAGTTTTTGCGATGACACGTAACGAGCTGACATGTACGGCTCAACTCTCTTACTTTTTCGGTAATTTCTATACCACAGGTTGGTACATGACCCCAAGTCACTATCCCGACGAGAATAGCGGCATAGAGAGCAAAACATCATCGCAATATCAGCTGCAACTCGGGTGGGGAAGTGGGGCATGGAATTTAAGAGTGTCTGCTTCAAACTTTCTGCGGTCGGATTGGCGCGCCAATCGAAAAATACTCCGTTCGGAATATTACGACATGTCACGAAGGGTGTACTCGCCTTCGCAACACATGGGATTCGCTTTGACCGCCACATATACTTTCGGCTATGGAAAAAGGGTGGAGCGTGACAATGAGCTGAAACATGAGTCATCGGCATCTTCCGCCATCTTGAAATGAGGTGACCGATTTTTGCGACCAAGAATACACCGCTGTTGAAAAACAATACGACAAAAGGCTCTCGGAATTATCGAAAGCCTTTTGTTGTCTAAAATGCTGCCGTGATATTATTTCTTCTCCTTAGCCTTGACAAGCATTATGCACTCTGCCGGTGTACGGCCACAAAGCCTGGTCACAGAATCATTCTGCACATCCACCGCTACAATATCGGGCAATATCCTGCGAAGAGCGTCCTCCGTCGTCATGTTTTCACAGGCCATTTCGGTCATTTTTCCAAATACCACTGACCGCGCAAATCTACTGTATTGGTTTGCGCTTTAACATCATCAACCGGGTCATTATTCTGTGATTCTTTTTTGTTGGAACAAGATGCTGCAATTGCAGCGGCGAGCAGTATAAATAATGCTTTCCCTTTCATGTCGTATGATTTTTGATACAGGCAACGAAAGTACGAAACTTTTTTATTCCGACAAAATTTGTCATATTATAACGCAATCATTGATTAGCGACAAAAAGTTATTGCGAGCCAAGCTATACAAACAATTGCTCCTTTCGGGAATTTCCGGGAAGGACTTTTAATGCCAAAATGTAGTAATGTTGCATAAACGTATAATTGAACTTTTCAGAAATCATTATTGAGCCTCACAGCAATTTTGTTTAGAGGCTCTTTTTATAATTTTGCATTGTAATAATAATTATATGAAAATATTAAATCTTATAATAGCGGTAATTATGACAATGACTGCAAGTGCATGTAATCAGGATATGCAACAACCTTCAAAACCAAAAATATTTGTAAATGGAAGTTTTGATCTTTCAGCAGGGACAAATGTGAAAATTCCGGTAATAACGTTGAGTAGCGGATATGATATGCCAATTGTCGGTCTTGGCACATATAGTCTGCACGGCGACAAATGTGTGAACTCAATACTCTCGGCCATCAGACCATCAGGAAGAGAACATCTCGGTCTTTGATTTTGAACTTACCCCGGAGGAAATGAGCCGCATCGATGCTCTTGAACGTCGCGAGAAACATGACTGGTATTAAGAATAACATATATGATAAACAATATGGACAACATGAATTTTGACCTTTTCACTCCGACAAAACTTCTGTTCGGATGTGGAAAACTTGACGAACTGTCAAAACAGAAACTTCCCGGAAAGAAAGCGCTCTTGCTTATTTCCAACGGCAAGTCAGTATATACAAACGGGGCGTTTGACCGTACTGTCGCTCAACTTGATAAAGCCGGTGTAGAGCATGCGGTATGCGCAAACATACATGAAAATCCCACCAAGGAGGTTGTTATGGAAGCGGCAGGTGTGGCACGTAAAAATAACTGTGATTTCATCGTGACACTGGGCGGCGGTGCAGTCCTTGATGCTGCCATAGCAGTGTCGGCAATGGCAACGAATCCCGGTGAACTTTGGGATTATGTCAACGGCGGCACAGGCAAGGGGCTGCCGTTGGTCAATCCCGGATTGCCAATCGTCACTATTGCAACTACTTCCGGCACCGGTTCTGAAATCAATTGTTGGGGAGTGATATCAAATCTCCAGACAAACGAAAAAATCGGGTTTGGTCGCCCGTCGCTCAATCCGGTCCTCGCCATAGTAGATCCGGAACTGATGAAGACTGTTCCCGCCAAATATACGGCTTATCAGGGATTCGATGCTCTCTTCCACAATACGGAAGTGATGATAAGCCGATTTTTGAATGTACTCAGCGAGCCTATCGCTCTCTCAGCCATAGAGAACATTGCCAAATATCTACCCCGTGCTGTTAAGGATGGCAACGACATCGAGGCGCGTACAGGCGTTGCCTATGGTAGCACCATTGCCGGACTCACCATGCAACTCACAAGCACGACTGCCGAGCACTCTATGGAACATGCAATGAGCGCGTTTCATCCTACATTGCCTCACGGTGCCGGACTTATCATGATATCTAATGAGTTCTACCGCTTCTTCATCGAGAAGCACGCCTGCGATGAACGCTTCATCAAGATGGCTAAAGCAATGGGAATCAAGGATGCCGACAAGCCGGAGGATTTTCTCACTGCCCTTTACGAACTTCAAAAAGCCTGTGGTGTGGATAATCTTAGGATGAGCGATTACGGATTCACACAGGGCGAGTTCATGCAGCTTGCTGTCAATGCCCGCGAAACCAACCCGGGACTTTATGCCGCAAATCCCTGCGAACTCACTGATGAGGATGCTGCAGAGATCTATCGCAAATCATTCAGATGAGCATCCGGATATAACAATAGCACTCAAATTATTTATTAGACACATATATGAAGAATGTACTTATAATATCATCAAGTCTTCGCCGAGGCAGCAATTCCGAGGCTCTTGCCGAGGAGTTTGCTCGCGGAGCCGCTGATGCCGGCAACAACGTTGAATTGATTTCTCTGCGGGAGAAGGACATACGCTTTTGTCGCGGATGCCTCGCCTGTCAGAAAACTCAAAAGTGTGTGATAGCAGATGACTCACAAACCATTGTAGCCAAAATGCGCGATGCCGATGTGATAGCGTTCGCAACCCCGATTTACTATTACGAGATGAGCGGACAGCTGAAGACACTTCTTGACCGGGCCAATCCTCTGTATCCTTCGGACTACAGATTCCGCGACATATATATGCTGACCAGTGCCGCCGAAGATGAACAGTCCACTCCTGAACGTGCCGTGACGGGGCTGACCGGATGGATTGACTGTTTCGAGAAATCGCATCTTGCCGGTACAGTGTTCGCCGGAGGTGTCAATGCTCCCGAAGAAATCAACGGCCACCCCGCTCTTGCCGAGGCATACGCCGTTGGTAACAAAATCAAATAACAAGCAACTCGACAATATGAATCTCAAACATCTGCTGGTTGCCGGTCTGCTGGTCATGACAACAGGAATTGCAGGTCTGAACGCCTCCAATCAAAAAGAAAACCGAAACAATATGGAAAATTTGACTCTGACAAAAGAATGGGATAAGACATTCCCGAAGAGCGACAAGATTGACCACAGCAAGGTGACATTCGTCAACCGCTACGGTATAACACTTGCCGCAGATATGTACAAACCCAAGGGTGCCACGGGAAAACTCCCGGCAATAGCCGTATGCGGACCTTTCGGCGCTGTAAAGGAACAGGCTGCCGGACTCTACGCGCAGGAAATGGCGGAGCGTGGATTCCTTACCATCGCCTTCGACCCATCGTTTACAGGCGAAAGCGGCGGCACACCCCGTTATATGACCTCGCCTGACATCAACACCGAGGATTTCAGTGCGGCAGTGGACTATCTCGTGACGAATCCTGAAGTGGATCGTGAGAAAGTGGGAATCATCGGGATATGCGGCTGGGGTGGAATTGCAATCAACGCTGCCGCTTCCGATCCCCGCATCAAGGCGACTCTTGCCTCGACCATGTATGATATGAGCCGCGTAAACGCCAACGGCTATTTTGACGCCGAAGACAGTGCCGAAGCCCGCAACGCCCTCCGTGAGAAATTGGCCACACAGCGCACCGAGTTTGGGACTACCTCAACGGCACTCCCAAACTCGGTGGCGGTGTCCCTGACATATTGCCCGACGACGCGCCAAAGTTCCTGCGCGACTACTATGACTACTACAAGACCAAACGAGGCTATCATCCCCGTTCGCTCAATTCCAACGGAGGACGAAATGCCACTTCCCCGATACCTTGGATTAACTTTCCGCTGATGAGCCGTGCCGGAGAGATCGAGAATGCAGTGATGATACTGCATGGCGAGAAAGCTCACTCTTTATATTTCGGCAGTGATGCCTACAAGAAACTGACCGTAACTCCCGGCAAGGAAAACAATAAGCTCTTTATGGTCATCCCCGGAGCAAGTCACACCGACCTCTATGACCAAAAGGAAATCATCCCGTTTGCGTTGATAGATAAATTCTTCAGCGAAAATATGAAATAATCCAAGGTCATAGACAAGACATAACGGCAAATCGGTATTTAGTGTCGAATCGGCTCTTAATTATATCGATCTGCCGTTTTTCTTTACCGCTTTTAAGCCCTGATAGGTAATGTTATTTGTTTTATTAACCATAATTTTGTATTTTTGGAAAAGTAATAAACCTCTAAATATTTTTTAGATTATGTCATTGTGGATTGTTTACCTTATCGCAGCGGCTGTGCTTATGATTATAGAGCTGTTAACCGGCTTTGTTGCAACATTCTGTGTAGCTGTAGGATGTGTGATTGCTGCGGTATTGGATTTTATGGGATTGGGCATTGAAGCGCAACTTATAGGTCTGGCAGCAGGTGTAATAGTGGCATTCATCCTTTTTGCGCCGTTGATCAATCACCTTAGGAAAAAACATAACGTTCACCGTGAGGAGTATAATAGCAACATGAATGCACTCATTGGCAGGGAAGTGTTTGTGACGCAATCGATTCCCGACGGTGGCGGAGTAGGGCGCGTCACCGTCGACGGTGACAGCTGGCAGGCTGTAAGCAATTCGGGCGATGCCATTGAATTGGGCGCGCGCGTGCGTGTCACCGGCTACGACAGTATAATACTTACCGTTAAGCCTGTCATTTAAATCGAAAATAATTAACCAATTAATACTCTAAGCAATGGGAACTTATATTTTTCTGGGACTTGTTGTGCTGATAGTGATAATTGTCGTATCGGCCGGCGTGAAAATTGTCCCACAATCCGAAACTCGCGTAGTGGAGCGTCTTGGTCGTTTCCACAGCGTACTTAGTCCGGGACTCAATATCATTTGGCCTTTTATCGACAAGCCGAAGGTAGTGTACACACGCCGGGTGGAGTCGACTGTCAACGGTCAGAACATCGTGCGCATAACTTCATCAACCGCCATCGACCTTCGTGAGCAGGTATATGATTTTCCTTCACAGCAGGTAATCACCAAGGATAATGTGACTACCGAAATCAATGCGTTGCTCTACTTCCAGATTGTAGATGCCAAGAAGGCCGTGTATGAAATCGACAATCTGCCCAACGCACTTGAAAAGTTGACGCAGACATCGCTGCGTAACGTAATCGGCGAGCTTGAACTCGACCAGACGCTTACATCGCGCGACACCATAAATTCGCGCCTTCAGGTGATACTCGATGATGTCACCAACAAGTGGGGTGTCAAGGTCAACCGCGTAGAGCTGCAGGACATAACGCCTCCCCGCAGTGTGCGTGAGGCTATGGAAAAGCAGATGCAGGCTGAGCGAAATCGTCGTGCCGAAATCCTGAACGCCGAAGGACAGAAGACCTCGGTTATCCTCCTTTCGGAAGGTGACAAGCAGTCGCAGATCAATCAGGCTACAGCCGTTAAGGAGGCCGAGATCCTTCGTGCCGAAGGTGAAGCCCGTGCAAAGGTGTTGACCGCCCAGGCCGAAGCCGAAGCCATCATGCGTGTTGCCGAGGCGATAAAGTCGTCCAACACCGATCCGGCAACCTATATGCTTGCAATGAAGTATATCGATACATTGCGTGAAATGACCACAGGAAAGGACAACAAGACTGTCTACATCCCCTACGAGGCATCGAGCGTGCTGAGCTCAATAGGAGCGATAAAGGATATATTCAACAAGTAGCTGATATTTCCAAATTGAACAAATAAAGAATACCTCCGTCGAATCATCGGCGGAGGTATTTTCGTTATAAAGGTTATTGATTATCAGATTATGCCTTGACCCATCATTGCATTGGCAACCTTCATGAATCCGGCGATGTTGGCACCCTTCATGTAGTTGATGTAACCGTCGGGTTGTGTACCGTACTTCACACACTGCTCGTGAATGTCGTCCATGATTCCGTGGAGTTTCTGGTCAACCTCTTCGGCGCTCCAAGTGAGGTGCATTGCATTCTGGCTCATTTCAAGACCTGAAGTTGCAACTCCGCCGGCATTTACAGCCTTGCCGGGAGCATAAATTGTGCGGGTTTCGATAAAGTGGTCGATGGCTTCAGGCGTACAACCCATGTTTGAAACCTCGGCAACGAGTTCTACGTTATTGTCGACAAGCTGTTTTGCGTCGTCGCCGTTAAGCTCGTTCTGTGTAGCGCAGGGAAGAGCGATGTCAACCTTCTGTTCCCAAGGCTTGCGGCCGGGGAAGAATGTTGCATTGGGATATCTTTCAACGTAGGGTTCTACTACATCGTTGCCCGATGCACGCAACTCAAGCATATATTCGATTTTATCGCCTGAGATTCCGTCGGGATCATATACGTAACCGTCGGGACCCGATATTGTCACAACCTTTGCGCCGAGTTCGGTAGCTTTGAGAGCTGCGCCCCATGCAACGTTTCCGAATCCTGAGATAGCGACTTTCTTGTCCTTGATGGTTTCGCCTTTGCGGGCAAGCATGTCGTTTACGAAATATATAGCGCCAAAACCGGTAGCTTCGGGACGAATGCGTGAGCCTCCGAAATCAAGACCCTTTCCGGTGAAAGTTCCTGTACATTCATTGATGAGCTTCTTGTACATACCGTACATATAGCCTACTTCACGGCCGCCTACGCCTATGTCGCCGGCGGGAACATCACGGTCGGGACCGAGATTCTTCCACAATCCGAGCATGAATGCCTGACAGAAACGCATGATTTCGCGATCGCTCTTGCCGCGGGGCGAGAAATCGGAACCGCCTTTGCCGCCACCCATCGGAAGAGTGGTGAGTGCATTCTTGAATGTTTGCTCAAATCCGAGGAACTTAAGGATTGAAAGGTTGACTGATGCATGGAAACGTATACCTCCCTTGTACGGGCCTATGGCGTTGTTGAACTGTACGCGATAACCGATGTTGGTTTGAACTTCGCCCTTGTCGTCAATCCATGTTACACGGAAAGTCACGATTTTGTCGGGTTCAACCATACGCTCGATTATGCGAGCCTTCTCAAACTCGGGATGCTGATTGTAGACATCAGCTACCGATAATAACACTTCTTTAACTGCCTGAAGATATTCCTTCTCTCCGGGGTGTTTTGCCTCAAGGGCATTCATGATATTGTTAATATCCATACTTTAAAAGTATTAAATAGTAATTGTGTATCGCAAATGTAAGCAATAAATTTTGAATAAAACACTATTTTTTGATGAAAAATTTGGTGTCTTTCAATTAAATTTCTTATGTGAAGTAAACGTGCCTCATTTCATTGAAATATTAATGTATTGATGTCGTTTGATTGCAATTTGACAGCGCAGTGCCATGATGGCTTATGTATGCACCTGTATTTGCTGGCAATGTGCTGATTCATGCGCCATGATATTGTCAACATGAATTATATTTGTCATTAAATGATGGCAACTGTTTTGTCATTTGCAAAAAGTATAGTACATTTGTTTATCTTTTAACATTAAATACAATTATAATTATGGTAATACAACGTTGGCAAACGGTGTTTCTTTTCATTGCGGCAGTGGCAATGGGAATATTTTTCTTCCTTCCCGTGAGCTGCATGATGGGTTATATCACATCAATCCTTAATGCGCTTGTGACAGTGCTGCTGTTGGTTGACATTTTTATGTACAGGAACTTGAAATTGCAGAAATGTGTAGCATTGATATGCATCTGCTTTTGTTTCCTTTCAGCTGCTATCACGGCTTATCTCAGTTCGGTTCTTGACATTGCTACCAATTGGGAAGTGCAGCTTGTGTGTCCGGTTGTCGCAATAATATTCACATATTTAGCTTATGCCCGAATGAAGGCTGACGAAAAGCTCCTTAGAAGCTACGATCGCATACGCTGACAACACTGAATTTGTAAGCCATCACGACAATCCCCGATTCCCTATTTATTAAATAGGAGTCGGGGTTAATTTTTGTAATTACATATTGAGAATATGTTAAATTGTTGTTAATCAGCAAAATTGCGGATAAACTTTTCATTGCTGATATTGTCTATAAAATATCTGAATTAAAAACAATAACAAATTATGAAAAAGAAAATTTTAAGTCTTGCTGTCATAGCAATGTCAATGTTCTCGATTAACGCAGTGGCTCAAAATCCGACAACAAATAATGCTCCCGCCAAAGAGTGTAAAAAAGAGTGCAAAGCATCTCAGTGCAACGACAAAAAGTGTGACAAACAGTGTCCTGCACTTTTTTCAGGCATGAATCTTACCGCCGAGCAGCAGGCCCAATTGAAGGCTTTGCAGGAGAAGCGAGCAACCAAGATGCGTCAGCGTGCTGAAAACGCGAAGGCTCAGAAAAAGAGCGACCGCAGGCAGAACGACTCATTGAGAATGGCCGACCGCAAGAACTATCTTGAGGAAGTGAAGGCTATCGTAGGCCCCGACCAGTATGTGATATTCCTTGAGAACATAGTATTGAACAATCCTCAAGGCAAAGGTCACTCGGTTATGCCCGGTAAGATGGGACGACATGGTGACAAGGTAATGCGTCAAGGTGACCGAATGAAGAAGGATGGACGCCATCAGCATCGTGGTGACGGACAGCGCCCACAGCAAGCTCCGACAAACAAATAATTACACAATATTTTAAATTAGGGGTACGCCCGAAGAGCTGGGAAGCTTTTCGGGCGTACTGTTTCATTATAAAACCTAAGCGGATGAAACGGCGATTTTATAGCCTGTTTCATCCGCGTTATTCAGTGATTTAATGAGGACATCCGCATCCATCCCAAAGGATGACCTCCTTGATTTGCTAAATCTCTGATTTTATCTTGTCGGTCCACTCTTTTATGCGTTCATCGCTGAGCTCGGGATGATTTACTTCGTCAAGAAGCAATCCCACGTAAACTCCGTCGATAAATGCAGGTGACTCGTCAAATGTGTAGACGCTTGCATCAAATGGAGCGATGAATTTGGCACCGGTACCTTGGAGGCGCTTGTAGATTTCGCCAACAGCACCGCAGAATGTGTCGCTCATCGATTCATCACCGCAACCGAATATTGCAATGTCTTTGCCCTTAAGGTCTAGAGCTTCAAGGCCGTCGATGAAGTCATACCAGTCATCCTGAAGGTCACCGGCACCCCATGTCGAGGAACCGAGAACGAGTACATCATATTGTGCTACATCCGAGGGTGATGACTTTGCTACATCATGTATATCAGCATCGGCAACGCCGAGATCTTTTGCTATGCGTTGTGCTACATCGGCAGTAACTCCGGTTGAAGAACCGTAAAATATCCCAATTTTTTTCATAGTTATCTAATATTAAAATTATCAACACTATAACATTATATGAGATGATAATGTTCAATGTGTGTCTTATACTGTCAGAAAGTAAAATGCATCGCTATTCTCAAGCCTGAGTTGGGAGCTCCGGGAGTGTTGCGATAGGATAGACGCCACACATAGTCGACTCGCAGGACACTGAAGATATTGTCGAGTCCCGCGCTTATTTCCATGTAGGGGCGTCCCGACATCCGGGTCACCGTTATGTCCTCAGGGAAGCGAAACAGTTCAGGGTTGTAGGTAGGATCGTTCTTTTTGCTGAGATGCCCCCAAAGGCTTTTAAACGACACCACCTCCCTTAGTTTCGATTTTTTCAATAACGGCAGGCGAGTAAAGAGAGCGCCGTTGGCCCAGTAGGTAATGTCGATCAATCCGTAGGTGTCGTTGATGAATTCCAATGGATTCATCAATGCGAAGCTTTCGGGCTGAATCGTGTAGGAGAGATTGGCATTGGGCAGCAACAGGTTCAGATAGGGAGCCGCCTCCCACACGTGACCGCCCTTTGCCACGGCGTCGATGTAGCCGAATGCCGATAGCCAGATGCGTTTTTGCAGTCGCAGCTCGGTGCGGTTGATGGGGAACATGCTTCCCATGAACCCGCGCGGCGCATAGGTGTGGGTAAGCTCTATTACCGGCGCATCAAGGTTGATGGGATAGCGGTTGGTTCTTCCCTGGTAGAACTTCTCGCCGGGTGCATATCGCAGCTTTATATTGAACGCCGCTTCATTGTAGTGACCGTAGTGTTTGCCTGCGCCATCGATAAAGGGAATCCACTTGGTGGCCTCTTGGCGCTCGTAGGCAAATCCTGCCACGAGGGAGAATCCGTTACGTAATTCAAGCGTATAGTCCAGCGCGGTTAGCCGCCTGTAGGTTACGCGCGTATCCTCCATGCGCTTGAATGATAGAAACAGGTTGTCCTGATTGGTAAACAGATATTTTTGTCCCAGTTGGTCGAGCTCGTAGGACTGGGTGAATCGCAATGACTTTACGGGAAATTCGCGTGAATGATACTCTTTGTCGATGAACGAGTATTCAAGTTCGGCTTTGTATTTCCACTTATGGTCGCGAAGGCCGTAGGCTACATATCCGCGGCCAAACCAACGCTTCGACAGATTGGCCGTTGTCATTCCTCCGGTTCGCAGACGCACTCCCTCGGCAGTGTTGTAGGAGATGCTCGTGTTTACAGGACCGTAGTCAAACTTGCTGTTCTTGCCCGTAGGTGCATACCCTGAAACGAGCAGTTTCAATGTCTTCTCGGTCCAGTAATACAATGGTACACTACGCAGCCTTTCGACAAGCGATTTCACGCTTCCTTCACCCACTTCGAGCGGTACAAGTCGGTTCTTTTCCCAGAAATCGTCGTCGCGCTTAAATGCGGAGGCATCGACAACCTCGTGCTCGGCGTGACTGAACACATCATCGACACCTACCGGCGGCCTGTCGAAGCTGAAATTATTGTAAACCGTGTTACGGCGCGTATAGAAGCTCGGAGTACCCGGCATGACGCGAAATTCGACAATCATGTCGTCCTTTGTCTTAAGGCGGGAGCCGTCGGGAGCCTTTTCGTAGGTTTGTGACACCGACATTGCATCCACGAAGTTTACATTTATGGAGTGGGGCAGATACAGGTCAATTTTCTTAATGAACATTGTCGAGTCGTTTTTGGGAACATAGAGCTTCCCGAGAAACCCGAATGTTTGTGGAGTGTGAGGCACGAAACTCAACACTATGCAAGAGTCGCCTTCAACCACTATGGTGTCGGAAAGATAGTACTTGTAAAAGTCGGTTGCTATCCGTGACAGCGGACTCACAAACCTGTTTTGCAACAATGTCACATCGTTTCCGTCATAAATGTCAATCTCACTGAACACATCCTCCATGAATCGGCGCATACTCTCCTGATCAGCCATCTGGTCGACTCCCTCGCGCTTTATGCCTTTCACATACTCACGTTCGCTTTCAGGCGACTTACGATAGTGAACCGATGACGACTTTTCCTGTACTGCGACATTGAGTATCGGCTTGCCCGACACTTCCGATATGTCTATGTGATCCTTCAGAAAGTCAAATTTGCGTCCTATCCATGAATCATCCGATGGATTGAAGTCGTTGAGCGCTATTGTCATGCGTTCATACTTGTCGTAATTGAAGTAGTCGTTGCGGTAGGGATCGTTTATGTCACGCGTGGCGCGTATGCGTTCAAGAAACTCAACTGCGGGATTGTTCTTCTTGCTGTACTTCTCCTTTGTGGGCTTGACTATTATTTCGTTAAGCTGAACTCCGTCGGGCGACAGATCGATTATGAGATTGCGTATCTGTGATGATTTCAACTCTACGGTTTTGGTGGCATAACCCATGACGGATACTCGTAACTCGGTCGCTTTTTGAGGTGACGACAGCTTGAATGTACCGTTTTCCTCCGAAAGCACTCCGTTGTCGGTGCCTTCAAGGAACAGTGCTACATAAGGAATCGGCTCGTGAGTAACGGAATCCCTTACGACACCGCGCAACTGTGTCGTTTGTGCGTTGATCGACACTCCGCAGGCAAATGCCGTAAATAATATCAAGTGTGTTATAATGTACCTAAAACCCGTTTTCAAATCAATGTCTATTCAAAACAAATGCATAACTTTGTAATGTATTCCTCGTGTGGTTTCGTCATACTACATTCCGATGCCACTGAAAGGGTTGCAAAGTTACAAATTTTTTCCGTCATATAGAAATGTCCAAAGAAATAGAGCGAAAGTTCCTCGTTGTAAACCAAAGTTATAAATCGATGGCGACATCCTGCGACCACATAGTCCAGGGCTATTTGTCGCGCAATGTCGATGCCACTGTAAGGGTGCGCCTACGCAATGATAAGTCGTTTTTGACGGTCAAGGGCCGCAATCACGGCATAGAAAGGGATGAGTGGGAGTATGCTATTCCGTTGGACGATGCACGTTGTATGCTGCAACGGCTTGTCGACGGGCCGGTCATCGACAAGCAGCGTTACATCGTGCCATATAGCGGTAAAGTGTGGGAAGTCGATGAATTTTCGTCGCCCGATGCCGGGCTGGTTGTGGCTGAAGTTGAATTGACGAGTGTTGATGAAGAGTTTGATATACCTCCTTTTATCGGCGAGGAGGTGACGGGTGATCCTCGTTACTATAACTCAATGCTCGGAATCAAGAAATAGGAAGCAAGTGCTGTCAGCGCACGTTAAGTATTTTGTGTAGTTGCAGCGACAGCCGCCATTGCGGATGTGACAGGCAATAGTCCAATGCCTCCGATGTTATGCGGCGGTTTTGTTCGTCATCGCCGGTGTCACACGGTTGCAGTACACGATGTGACGCTTCTATGTGATTGTAACGCGACGGATCGTTGTCGCCGCAATACACGATTTTCAGCTCGTCGCAATGTTCAATTACCGTTTGTGCATTGCCACAGAAATCATCTTTGGGCGACAATGTCACGTGGTCGATGCCGGCGGGCAGCGGGTGAGTGCCGTTGGTTTCAATTGCGATAGTCTTGCCTGCGTTATGGAGCGCCTCCACGATAGCGTCGTCGATGAACAGCGAAGGCTCTCCGCCTGTCAATACGACGAGCGAAGCATCGTAGCGCGACACTTCGTGCATTATGTCGTCGAGCGACATCGGGCTTCCCGCTTGATGTGATGTGTCGCAGAATGGGCACTTCAGATTGCAACCGCTGAATCGCAGGAATATGGCCGGAACCCCGGCATTGACGCCTTCGCCCTGGATGCTGTAAAATATCTCGTTAATCAGATACATGCGTCGGCGGCGTTGTCGTCAATGTATATCGCTTCATTACCCTCCGACTCCTGGACTCGAGCTTTGTAACATTCGGGTATGCGGTCCACGATCCACCGCGCTATGTTCTCGGCCGTGGGATTGAACGGAAGCAGCTCATTCAGGTTGCCGTGGTCGAGATAGCCGTGAATAAGCTCCTTTATATGCGAAAAGTCACACACCATTCCGTCGGCGTTCAATTCCCCGGCACGGCAATAAACCGTTATGATCCAATTGTGGCCGTGAAGCCGGCTGCATTTGCTCGGATAACTTAATTCCAGTCTATGCGAAGCCGATATTTCGATTCGTTTGGTTACATAGTACATAGCGCGTGACGGTGTTAATTTCGCAATGTAAGTTTAACTACATTCTCGACATGGGCCGTGTGGGGGAACATATCTACCGGCTGTATGGCTTCGATTTGATATTCCGAGTCGAGCAGTGCAAGGTCGCGTGCCTGAGTGGCCGGGTTACAGCTTACGTAGACGATGCGATGTGGACGGGCATTCAGAATCACTTTCACCACATCCTCGTGCATGCCTGCTCGTGGGGGATCGACTATCATGACATCGGGATGTCCGTGCTGCTCGATGAATGAGTCGGTGAGAACATCCTTCATGTCGCCGGCAAAGAAGAGGGTGTTGTCGATTCCGTTTACCTCCGAATTTATTTTCGCATCTTCGATGGCTTCGGGCACATACTCGATGCCTATGACTTTTGCCGCGTTACGTGACACGAAATTGGCAATGGTTCCTGTACCGGTGTATAGGTCGTAGACCAGTTCCTTTCCCGTCAATTGTGCGAAGTCACGCGCAACCTTGTAAAGCTTGTAGGCTTGAAGTGAATTGGTTTGATAGAATGATTTTGGACCCACTCTGAATTTCAGGCCTTCCATCTCTTCCTCTATATATGGCATTCCGCTGTAGAGTATTACATCCTGGTCGCCTATGGTGTCGTTGACCTTGGTGTTGACTACATACATCAGCGAGGTGACTTCGGGGAATGCTTCCTTGATAGCCGACATGAGCATATTGATGCGCTCGGCGTCGTTTTCACCGAATACCATCACCGCCATCACCTGACCGGTTGATGCTATTCTTATCATGAGCGTGCGCAACAATCCGCACTGCGCTCTGAGATCATAGAATGTGTAACCGTGTTCCTTGCCGAAATTCTTCACGAAAAGGCGCAGCCGATTTCCGAGATCGTCCTGAAGGTGGCACGTGTTGATGTCGAGCACCTTGTCAAAGGCTCCGGGGATGTGGAATCCGGCGGCATCGCGGTCGGGAAATTCTTCGCCCGAAGCAAGCTGCTCAAATGTAAGCCACTTCTTATTGGAAAATGTGTACTCCATCTTGTTGCGGTATTCCCAGATGTTGTCCGAGCCTATTATCGGAGTTATCTCGGGGGCTTCCACCTTGGCGATTCTTTCGATGGCATCCTTGACCTGCTTCTGCTTGCACTTCAGTTGAAAAGAGTAGGGAAGGTGCTGCCAGCGGCAACCTCCGCACAGCGTGAAATGCTCGCATCGAGGCTCTATTCTCACCTCGCCGGGGGTGTGCATCTTTGTAATGTGACCTTCGGCGTAGCTTTTCTTCTTTTTGTCTATCTTGACATCAACTATGTCGCCGGGGGCACCGTAGGGAATGAATACCACCATTTGGTCGACACGAGCTATCGAGTTGCCTTCAGCTGCAACATCTTCTATGGTTATCTGCTCCAATACCGGGAGCTCTTTGCGTTTCCGTGACAATTTCAGTCGGTTTTAGTGATTATTGGCGACAAAATTACTAATAATAAGTTAGAATGAGAAATCATTGATTGCACAAACTGAATATTGCCGACCGTATCGACCGATTTTGTATGTTAAATACTATTTTAACAATGCACAACAAGCAAATTGCCGTTAAAAATAGCCCTATTGTCGTATTTTTTCGTCGAAAGTGTTTCGTTTTCTCATTATATTATCCTAAATTTGCAACATAACTAATGCCGATTAGACTATAACCAAAAAATAAAATAAGTTTAATTTTAACATCAATTAAATCCAATGAAAAGAGTTTACACATTCGGTGACGGTAAAGCCGAAGGTAATGCCGAGATGAGAAATCTTCTGGGTGGTAAAGGCGCTAACCTCGCTGAAATGAACCTCTTGGGAATGCCGGTTCCTCCGGGATTCACCATCACGACAGAAGTATGTAACCAATACACTCAGGATGGCCGTGACGCAGTCGTTCGTTTGATTCAAAAGGATGTGGAAGCAGCAATTGCCCACGTTGAATCACTTACAGGAAAGAAATTCGATGATCCCGCCAATCCCCTGCTCGTATCAGTTCGCTCGGGTGCTCGTGCATCAATGCCCGGTATGATGGACACCGTCCTCAATCTTGGTATGAACGACGCTACTGTAGCTTCACTTGCTGAAAAGAGCGGTAATCCCCGTTTTGCTTGGGACAGCTATCGTCGCTTTGTCCAGATGTATGGTGATGTTGTTCTTGGTATGAAGCCCAAGAGCAAGGCCGACATCGATCCTTTTGAGGAAATCATGGAAAAGGTTAAGGAGCAGAAGGGCGTTAAGCTTGACACCGAGCTTGATGTTGACGACCTCAAGAACCTTGTAAAGCTGTTTAAGGTTGCTGTTAAGGACTTCACCGGAAAGGACTTCCCCGACAGCGCATGGGAACAGCTTTGGGGTGGTATCTGCGCCGTATTCGACAGCTGGATGAACGAGCGCGCCATCCTTTATCGCCGCATGAACCAGATTCCCGAAGAGTGGGGTACTGCAGTAAATGTACAGGCCATGGTTTACGGTAACATGGGTAACAATTCGGCTACCGGTGTTGCTTTCAGCCGCGATGCCGCTACCGGTGAAAATATGTTCAACGGTGAATACCTTATCAATGCTCAGGGCGAGGATGTCGTTGCCGGTATCCGCACACCGCAGCAAATTACTGTAGAGGGTTCACGCCGCTGGGCCGCTCTTCAGGGTATCTCGGAAGACGACCGCAAGAACAAGTATCCTTCACTTGAAGAGTCAATGCCTGACTGCGCCGCCGAGCTTATCGCTATCGCAAACCGTCTTGAGGACTACTACAAGGATATGCAGGACATGGAGTTCACCATTCAGGATGGTAAACTCTGGATGCTTCAGACTCGTAACGGTAAGCGCACAGGTGCCGCTATGGTTAAGATAGCTATGGACCTCCTTCGTGCCGGTCAGATCGACGAAAAGACCACTCTCATGCGCATGGAGCCCCAGAAGCTTGACGAACTTCTTCACCCGGTATTCGACAAGGCTGCCCTCAAGCGTGCCAAGGTTGTTGCCAAGGGTCTTCCCGCATCACCCGGTGCTGCTGCTGGTCAGGTTGTATTCTCGGCTGAGGATGCTGAAGCTTGGGCTGAAAAGAAGAAGAAAGTCGTTCTTGTACGTATCGAAACCTCTCCCGAGGACCTTCGCGGTATGGCTGTAGCACAAGGTATCCTCACAATGCGTGGCGGTATGACCTCTCACGCTGCTGTGGTTGCCCGTGGTATGGGTAAGTGCTGTGTATCAGGAGCCGGTGAAATTAAGGTTGACTACAAGGCCAAGACTGTTGAGATGGGCGGTAAGGTTTACAAGGAAGGCGACTGGATTTCGTTGAACGGTTCTACAGGTGAAGTTTATGACGGTCAGGTTCCCACTACCGAGCCCGAACTTGGAGGCGACTTTGGCGCAATCATGAACCTCGCTGCAAAATATACCAAGACACTCGTACGCACCAACGCCGACACTCCCCGCGATGCAAAGCAGGCTCGCAACTTCGGCGCTCAGGGTATCGGCCTCTGCCGCACCGAGCACATGTTCTTTGAAGGCGACCGCATCAAGGCTGTTCGCGAGATGATTCTTTCAAATGATGTCGACGGCCGTCGCAACGCTCTTAAGAAGCTTCTTCCCATGCAGCGCGGTGACTTTGAAGGCATCTTCGAGGCTATGGACGGCTACGGAGTTACCATCCGTCTTCTCGATCCCCCGTTGCACGAGTTTGTACCTCACCAGACTGCCACTCAGAAAGAGCTCGCTCAGGAAATGGGCTTGACTCTTGAGGAAGTTAAGGCTAAGGTTGACAGCCTTGAGGAATTCAACCCGATGCTCGGTCACCGTGGTTGCCGTCTTGGTATCACCTATCCCGAAATCACTGAAATGCAGACCCGCGCCATCATCGAGGCTGCTCTCAACATGAAGGCTCGCGGTATCGATGTACATCCTGAAATCATGATTCCTCTTGTTGGTACATTGAAGGAAATCCAGAACCAGGCCGATGTAATCAACATCACTGCTGCAAAGGTATTTGAGGAAAGAGGCGAATCAGTTCCCTACAAGGTAGGTACAATGATTGAGGTGCCCCGCGCTGCCTTGACCGCCGACCAGATTGCAACTGTTGCTGACTTCTTCTCATTCGGAACCAACGACTTGACTCAGATGACCTTCGGTTACTCTCGTGACGACGCTCCCAAGTTCCTCAAGTTCTACAAGGAGCACGGCATTATCAAAACCGATCCCTTTGAAGTACTCGACCAGGAAGGTGTTGGCCAGCTCGTACGCATGGGCGTTGAGAAGGGTCGCGCCACCAAGCCCGAACTCAAAGTGGGTATCTGCGGCGAGCACGGAGGTGAACCCTCATCAGTTAAGTTCTGTGCTAAGCTTGGCATGAACTACGTGAGCTGCTCACCCTACCGCGTTCCTATCGCTCGTGTAGCTGCGGCGCAGGCTGCAATTGAGGGATAATCGGAATATTCTGACAATCAGATAGATAGGCGATAAGCCCTTGATGAAAAAGGGGTTATCGCCTATTTTTTACGTACATAACGACACATCCCATGTGCAGTATGAACGGAAATGTTTAGAAATAGTTTAGAGTTTTTTCGACCCGTGTTTAGAGCGATGTTTAGAGCAAAAAACGATATGTAATTATGGCTACACTTGCTTTTATATTTAGCGATTCGCAATAAATGTATGGCAATTTGTCATCGAATAAACAAGCAATTCTAAGAATTTTATAATATTTCTGATGGTGTCACAATTATGGCATAATTGCCGCGGGGGCGATTCCGAAACGCTTTTTAAATGCAGTGGAGAAGTGTGACGGATTACGAAATCCAACCTCGGCGTATACATCTACCACCTTTTTACGGCCGCCTTTAATGAGTTCGTATGCTTTTTCAAGTCGGCGGGCTATAAGCCATTTTTCGGGAGTAAGATCGCTTATTTTCTTAAAATCACGCTTAAATGTTGCAAGGCTTCGTCCGGTGTAATGGGCAATCTCTTCTATGCTTAGGTCGCTCGTATAGTTCTCTTCCATGAAGTCGAGTATATCCATTTTCCATGGTTTGCTGAAGTCAAACATCAAAGGCGCAAAACCTTCATCGATAGCAAGAAGAGCCATAAGACCTTCCTGCAATTTTAGGCTCATGAATTCATCCTTTGGCTTGACGTCGGGATTGAGATAGGGTGACATCGAGGCAAACAGCGACTCAAGTTCCACAGTTTCAGGCAGAATCATGACAGCATTGTCCATTTTCTTGATCTGGGCCGGAGCAGTATTATATCCCAATTTATTATACATGTCACGCAGGAAGTTGCGCGTAAACATCAAAAATATCCCGCAATAACGTTCACCGTTATGCGACTTTTTGTACATGGTGATTTTGTAGTCACGTGGAATGAATACACATTCACCTTTGTGTACATGTCTCTTTTCTTTACCATTGTCCAACATCATCTCTCCGGAGTGCACATAATTTATGGCAAACTCACGGGAACGATGTATGCAACTGCTTGTGTCATCATAGAAAAAGCTGTAAAACACATTATTATAGTTGAATATCAGCTTCAACGGATCTTGTTTATTGTCCTGAATATTTGTCATAGTCATCAATTTGCGTTGGTTATGAACTCTGCTGTCATTTCCGAAATATCGGCAATTATATCCTCGGTATGCTCCATGTCGTAGTATGAGTCGGCTATGAACACTGCTATGCTGTAGTGTGTTCCGTCGGGAAGATGCACGTATCCGGCATCGTTTACAGCCATGAGGCTGCCATCGGGATTTATGAAACCGGTTCCCGTTTTATGGCCTATTACCGCATTGGATTCAATCAAAGGCTTGGCCAGTCGTGCCTGACCTGTTTCGCATGACTCCATCAGTTGCTTTATGCGTTTCGACAGTGTGTCGTTATATTGGGAGTCAAATGTCCACATCAGTTTAGCCATGGCTACAGGGGTGGCTGAATTTTCATAGCATCGCGACACATCGATGTGCATGTCGTCCTCGCTCCATTTGATTGTAACGCCTTCTATTCCGGTCGCCGATACGTATTCATTGGCCGAAGCGGCTCCGCCTATGCAATTCAGCAAAATGTCCGATGCATTGTTGTCGCTTTGCTGAAGGGCATAGGCCAGCAATTCATCAAATGTGATTGACGCGGTGTCGACATCGGCGTATTTCTTCAGCATGGGGCTGTAAGTATCGCGATGTAAATCGCCGGCTGTAACGAGGCATGAATCCGAGAAGTCGATGTCACGCATTCGGCAATATTCGGCCACGGCCATGGCGATTGGAAATTTGTAAACGCTCAACATTGGAAATGCGTAATCGCCATTTATCGATACCGAGTATCGGCCATTGACAAGTACAGCGATTCCGATTCGGGCATTTTTATCGGCTATGTATTGGGTAAGCTTCTCCTTCAGCGGGGCGTAAGGATTTGATGGCGATTGTGGAATTTCGATTTTTTCGCCGAGAAAATGCGGTCGTTTCCCTACAAGCAGATCAAGCATCATCTTGTCACGGGCGAGCCATTCACGCAATGCAAGTCGCACTCTCACCAGTCGTCCGGCACGCAGGGGGGCAGCTATTGCCACTGCCTCGATGCCGCTTTTCTCGGCGAGATATAGGGCACGCGCATTATGGTCGGCCTGTGATATTATTGTCAATGAATCGCAGCCGAAGACCTCCTTTGCTCTCACCACTGAGTCGAGAGTGCGGAATCCGGCATAGTCAGGCACTATTGCATCCTCGGGAATGCCGTGAGCCATGAGTGAGTCCTTCATGGCCGTTGTTTCGTCATATTGTCGTGTGTGGTTGTCGCCGCTCACGATTATGTAATCAATCTTCCCTTGACGGAACAGCTTTACTGCGGTATTGATGCGATTGGTGAAGTAGGAGTTAGGTGTGCCGTAACGGTTAAGCGGCGAAGTTCCGAGCAGTAGGGCCACGCGATTGTGGGGCAGGGCATCAATGTTGTCATATATTCGGTCGCGTGTGCTGCGTTCAACCACAACATTGGCAATAACGGTGAATATGGTGACGACTACAGCAAGTGCAGCCAATGATAATCCTATTCTGCGAAATATTATGTTCCTCTTATTATTCATGTGATAATGTGATAGCTTGATTGGAGTTCAAAATTAATCTTTTCCTCGCAATAAATCAACTGAAAGGTGTTTTTGTAACAACAAATTAGGTCGTGAATATGAAAAATGTTAGATTTGTGTATTCGCTCTAATGCGATCTCCTTGCATGATGTTTCATAAATGGCTTATCATCTTGACAATAGGGTTTGCGGCTTCAATATCGGCAAGCTCACAATCGGTGGATGAACGCATTGCCAATGCCATGAACGCATCCGATTGGTTTGGCCTTGATTCGATATATGGGTCCACACCTAAGGATTCGATAAATCCGTTTTTGGAGGTGTTTTCACGTTGCCTCATAGGCAACCGTCTTAACCGCCCCGATGTTTCAATCCCGGCGTTTGAGGAGCTGTTCAATAATTATAATGAGTCGCTGGACCTTAATAACTATCTCAGTTCTTCAGTTATGTGGGCTATGGATTTAAGCCGGGTGGGAAAGAATAAGGAGGCCGCATCGCTGATGTCGCAAGTTATCGAACAGGCGTTACAATATCTTGATTCTGCGGCGGTCATGACCATGCATAGCTATGAATCAAAATATAAGGAATTGTCGGCTTATCAGCCCTATGCAATGTCGATAGATGGCGACGAAGGTGTTATCCCGTTCAAGCTTATACAAGTAGGTCGCACTGAGAAGCCGGGATTGGCCATCGAACTTGAGCGATGCCAAGTCAACGGACATGATGTCAAGCCAACTTTTGACACAGGCGCGGGAGTAAACATAGTCAATGATTCTATTGCCCGATTGTGCGGATTCACCTATCAGGAATCCGATGTAAACGTAATGGGCGTAGGGCGAAAGTCGGCTCGTCTTGCAATTGCAAAGGAGCTCGTTCTTGGAAATGTCACGCTGACCGATGTGCCATTTTATGTTGTCGACATGTCAACCGGAAACCGGGAGGCTAACAATTATGTATCACATCTTGAATTAATAGTTGGAAGCGAACTGATGCTGGCGATTAAGGATTTGACTGTGGATTTTATAAAGCGCTCCATATCAATACCACGAGAGGCTGCGGTGCGTAGTGACGAACAGTCAAATATGTGTTTTTCTTCCCAGATGAATCTGTTGGTCAAAGGTGGTGTCGACGGGCGCCCGTTGCTTTTCAATCTTGATACCGGCGATGCATCCACCGGCATATTGATGCCTTCGTTCTATAAGCGTAATAGGGATTATGTATTGTCACATTCTGTTCCCGATACTATACGGCAGGCGGGGCTTGGCGGATGGATTAAGATAGAGGGTTTCAACCTTGAGAATCCGCTTATCAAGCTCGGGAATAGCCAAGTACGCGGTCAATCTATTTTTGTGTGCGGCGACAATAGTTCAATACCAATGTTTGCCGATGATGTTGACTGTAATCTCGGTTTGCAATCTATAATCCTTTTCGGCCGCATACGGTTCAATATGGTCGACATGACATTGACTGCAATGCCCGTCAAAGAATCGAATGAGCTTAAACTTAATGCATTGAAAATAAAATATAATCATAAACCGGAATATACTGACTGGCAAGCGGTAGGCATGCTCCTCTTTGGCGTGGCAAAGCAACTCATCTACCCCTATTCAGTGGATAACCCCGATCTATAACCGTAAGCTACTTAAATAGTCAAATGCCCCAATCCCGGTACTTTAAGATATGATTTATTGTAGTATGCTCCAATCTCTGTAGTTTCATGCATTGATTGGAGCATTTTCACTTATTACGACATTACCTTAAATGAGTTTGTCTGATTTATAATAACTGATTAAACCGTAAAGGGAATAACCTTGCCAGCTATTTCCTTATTTCGTTTATTAAACCTCGTTTTAGAGGTCAAATTCACTAATATCCAAACTTGTTGGTTCGGATACTCCCACCAAATTCCAATGTGTACTAATCCATTCAAATGAATAACCATTTATTGATAAATATGGCATACCACATGGAAAAATGCTATTAACATAAAGGATTAATCTTTCCATAATTTAAAATTTGACACAAAAGTATAGAAAGTTTTTTTGCTGTACAATATAATAAATGATTTACTAATGCGGCTATAAATCATTTACTTATACTCGCAAAGTTCTCAGATTGCGGATGGTAGATTGTACTATTGACATCTACACTGGAAAAACCTCATGAAACGATATAAAATACGACCGATGACGGGAAGTCGACGGTCGTATTTTTATGTTGGTTGATGCGGATATTACTCCATCAGCTTGCGATAGCGGCGGCGGGGCAGTTCTTTGCCTCCGTTGCGGGCTTTCTTGTACTCTTCATAGTCGGAGTAGGAGCCTTCGTAGAACACTACATTGCCGTCGCCTTCAAACGACAGAATGTGGGTGCATATTCTATCGAGGAACCAGCGGTCGTGGCTTACAACCACCGCACATCCGGCAAAGTCGTCAAGACCTTCCTCAAGGGCACGAAGCGTGTTGACATCGATGTCGTTGGTAGGCTCGTCGAGCAACAGCACATTGCCTTCCTCCTTCAACGCCATGGCAAGATGCAATCGGTTGCGTTCGCCGCCCGACAGCACACCGATCTTCTTCTCTTGATCGGCTCCCGTGAAGTTAAACTTCGACAGATAGGCTCGTGCATTGACATCGCGGCCTCCCATACGGAATGTTTCGGTGCCTTGCGAAATCACTTCATAGACCGTCTTTTCAGGCAGCAGGTCATGGTGAGTCTGGTCGACATAGGCTATTTTGACTGTTTCGCCCACATCAAATGTTCCGTTATCGGGTGTTTCCTGACCCATGATAAGGCGGAATAGGGTAGTCTTGCCGGCGCCGTTAGGGCCGATTACACCGACTATGCCGTTGGGCGGAAGCGAGAAGCTCAGATCGTTGAACAGGCGCTTCTTTCCGAATGCCTTGGCAAGCGATGTGGCCTCGATCACCTTCTGGCCAAGACGCGGACCGTTGGGGATAAATATCTCAAGACGCTCCTCGCGTGCCTTCTGGTCTTCGTTAAGCAATCGGTCGTAGGAGTTTAGTCGGGCCTTTCCTTTAGCCTGTCGTGCCTTGGGAGCCATGCGCACCCATTCAAGTTCGCGTTCAAGTGTCTTGCGACGCTTGCTGGCCTGCTTCTCCTCCTGGGCCATGCGCTTTGTCTTCTGATCGAGCCATGAAGAGTAGTTGCCCTTCCAGGGTATTCCTTCGCCACGGTCAAGTTCAAGAATCCATCCTGCAACATGGTCGAGGAAGTAACGGTCGTGGGTGATGGCGATTACCGTACCGGGATATTGCTGCAGATGCTGCTCGAGCCAGTCGATCGACTCGGCATCGAGGTGGTTGGTAGGCTCGTCGAGCAACAGCACATCAGGCTGCTGCAACAATAGGCGACACAAAGCCACACGACGACGCTCACCTCCCGAAAGGGTCTTGATAACCTGATCGTCGGGCGGACACTGAAGCGCATCCATTGCGCGCTCAAGCTTCGAGTCGATATTCCATGCATCGGCGGCGTCAAGCTTGTCCTGCAATTCCGACTGACGGGCAATGAGTGCGTCCATCTTGTCGGGGTCGTCGAGCACATCGGGATCGCCAAATGCCTCATTCACCTTGTCAAATTCGGCAAGCAGGTCCATTATGGGCTGAACGCCTTCGCGAACAACCTCGATAACCGTCTTGTCGGGGTCGAGCTGCGGATCCTGTTCAAGGTATCCCACCGAATATCCCGGCGAGAACACAACTTCGCCCTGATAGCTCTTGTCGAGGCCGGCGATTATCTTGAGCAGCGATGACTTACCGGAACCGTTAAGACCTATGATTCCTATCTTTGCGCCATAGAAAAATGACAGATATATGTTCTTTAAAACTTGTTTTTGAGGGGGATAGATTTTGCTCACTCCCACCATCGAGAAGATAATTTTCTTATCGTCAGCCATGTCGTTACAGGTTGATTGTTATGATTAATTATTTCTTGGGGGCGTAACGCACCGGATAGTCGCAGCGTGTCTTGCCGGTCACTATGCGGTTGAGTTTACCCTTGATCAATTGCTTGCGTATGGGCGAAATATGGTCTATGTACATCTTGCCTTCGAGGTGGTCACATTCATGCTGCACTATACGTGCCAGGAATCCGGTTATCTCCTCTTCGTGGGGCTCGAAGTTTTCATCGACCCACTTAAGGCGTATGTGTTCGATGCGAGGCACGGCCTCACTCAGGTCGGGCAGGCTGAGGCAGCCTTCGTCGCGCGTTATGGTTTCGCCGTCGAGCACCTCCACCTCAGGATTTATCAATGTGAACTTGCGGTCGGCACATTCGGGGAAGTGTTCGGCTACGGCATTGCTATCGATTACCACGATGCGGTCGTTGCGGCCTATCTGGGGGGCGGCAAGTCCTACACCGTCGGAACCGTACATCGTTTCCCACATGTCGGCGACGAGCTTTTTGAGCTCGGGATATTCGGGCGTTATCTCAGCCGATTCACGGCGAAGCACCGGGTGCCCGTAAAGATATATCGGTAATTTCATTATTGGTTATATGTTTTGCTTTGAATGTAGTCGTTCAATATTATCGTGGCTGCCATCTCGTCGACAATCGCCTTGTCGCGTCGACGGCTTTTGCGCATACCTGAGTCGATCATGGCTCTATGAGCCATTGTCGAGGTGAATCGTTCGTCCCAGAACACGATTGGAATCTCTTCGGGTATCGCCGAGCGCAGCTTGCTTATGCCGGGCGTGATGTAGCGCATTGACTCCGATGGCTCACCTCGCAGGGTAGTGGGTTTTCCCACAACTATTTCATCGACCTGCTCCGAGGCGATATACCGCTTCACCCAATCGATGAGTTCATGGGTCGACACCGTTGTAAGTCCCGTGGCGACAATGCGCAACGTATCGGTCACGGCTATGCCGCAACGTTTTCGTCCGTAATCTATTGCCATTAATCGTCCCACGATACAAAGTTACTCATAATCCGTCACTCACGCAAAAAAGCATATATAAAATCGACAGCTTCACGGCGTGTCGCATACTTGCTTTTGGATAAGTGATGCGGAATGATTATTTTTGCAAAAAATAGTAATCATGTCAGGAATAGCTAAAACCAATGCAGCAAGGCTGCTTGACAAGGCCCGGATTGCCTATGAGTTGATTCCCTATCGGGTCGATGAGAACAATCTTGCCGCCGACCATGTGGCCGAAGAGTTGGGCGAGGACATAAACCGGGTGTTCAAGACCCTTGTGCTTCACGGCGACAAGTGCGGATACTTCGTGTGTGTGATTCCGGGTAACATGGAGGTCGACCTTAAGGCCGCCGCCAAAACGGCCGGTGCAAAGAAGGCCGAGATGATTCCGATGAAAGAGCTGCTCCCGCTCACCGGTTACATCAGGGGTGGATGCTCGCCCATAGGGATGAAGAAGGCATTTCCTACATATTTCCACTCCACGGCACTTGATTACGACTTCATCTATGTAAGCGCAGGGGTGAGAGGCCTGCAATTCAAGGTATCACCCGGCGACCTGATAGGCTACGTTAAGGCAACGGTGGCCGACATAGCCACACCAATGACTGAATAATTATGAATACATTTGGCAACATATATCGCCTGACTACGTTCGGCGAATCCCACGGCCCCGCTGTGGGCGGTATAATCGACGGAATGCCGGCAGGCATAGACATCGACCTTGATGCCGTGCAGCATCAGCTCGACCGCCGCCGTCCGGGACAATCAACAATCGTTACGGCTCGCGATGAAAAGGACCGTGTAAAGATTCTGAGCGGAATGTTTGATGGGAAAACAACCGGAACCCCTATCGGATTCATTGTCGAGAACGGCGATCAACATTCAAGCGATTATGAGAATATGCGCCACACATTCCGTCCGTCGCACGCCGACTATACCTATACCACAAAGTACGGGTTGCGCGACCATCGGGGAGGCGGCCGATCGTCGGCAAGAGAAACAATCGCTCGCGTGGTGGGAGGCGCATTTGCCATGCAGGCTCTTGAGCGACTCGGCATAAGCATACACTCCTATACATCGACTGTGGGCGACTTGTCGCTCTCCGCCGGTTATACAAAATATGATCTCTCGACAATCGACAGCAACGACGTGAGGTGTCCCGATGCTGAAATGGCGGCACGTATGCGGGAGCTGATACGCAAAATAAAGGGCGAAGGCGACACCATAGGCGGCATTATCACCTGCGTCATAAAAGGTGTGCCGGCAGGACTCGGTGAACCGGTGTTCGGCAAGCTGCATGCAATGCTTGGAGCAGCCATGCTCGGCATAAATGCCGTGAAAGGATTTGAATATGGAATGGGATTTGACGGTGTAAGCCACCGAGGCAGCGATATGATCGACCGTTTTGTCTCCGATGCCAACGGAAAAGTGTCGACTACAACCAACAATTCCGGCGGAATACAAGGCGGAATATCCAATGGTGAAGACATATATTTCAGAGTTGCGTTCAAGCCTGTGGCCACATTGCTGCAAGAGGTGCCGACGATTGACGATTCGGGAAATCCCGTGACGCTGAAAGCACGTGGTCGCCATGATCCATGTGTATTGCCACGCGCCGTGCCCGTGGTCGATGCAATGGCGGCTATGACTTTGCTCGACGCCTATCTACTGAATAAGGCTACTCGCCTGTGATTGCTCCCCATGGCTGAAGCTTATCGTGACTATGCCGACTTTCTCGCCGAACACTTCGACGGGAAGGTGCAGAAAATTTCCATAAACGCCGGATTCTCATGCCCTAACCGTGACGGCACAGTGGGCAGGGGTGGGTGTACCTACTGCAATAACCAAACGTTCAATCCCGACTATTGCAAGCCGCAGCTGTCGGTAGCTGAACAGATTGAGAAAGGGAAGCGATTTTTCAACCGCAAATATCCGTCGATGCGCTATCTGGCCTACTTTCAGGCTTATACCAACACATTTGCTGAAATAAGCCGACTTTCGGCTCTCTATGAGGAGGCACTGGCACAGCCCGATGTCGACGGATTGATAATAGGAACTCGGCCCGACTGCATGCCCGATGAACTGCTTGACTACCTGTCGCGACTTAATGAGAGTCACTTTGTGATGGTGGAGTATGGCGCTGAATCGTCGTGCGATTCAACATTGAAGCTGATTAACCGATGCCACTCATGGAACGACACCGTTGATGCCGTCAACCGCACTGCCGATGCCGGAATACCGGTAGGGCTGCATCTCATCTTAGGACTTCCCGGGGAGAACGATGACACCATCATGTCGACAATCGACGCAGTGTCGCAATTGCCCGTCGATACCGTTAAGCTACATCAGCTTCAGATAATAAAGGGCACGAAACTTGCACGCGACCTCGAGGCTCGGCTGTACACTGTGCCCGGTTACACGGTCGATGAATATATTGATCTATGTTCGCGAATTGTTGCACGGATGAATCCCGCCATAGCAATAGAGCGGTTTACGAGTCAGTCGCCTGCATCCCTGTTGATCTCTCCGCAATGGGGATTGAAAAACTACGAGTTCTCCCACAAGCTCAACTCCTATCTCAAAGCCAAAGGCATCAGGCAGGGCGACCTGTTCAATAGGTGATTTTGTCATTCTTGTCGGCCCACATCTCAAATGCTTTTATAGCGCGCTTGCTATTGACATGGATGCAGGGTATGGCGCGTTCTACCGGCGGCTTGTCGAGCTGCTGGTAAATGAACTTGTCACTAAAGTTGATTCGGTCGGCATCCTCCTTGGTGTTTCCGTAGTATATGCGTTTCACGCCTGCCCAATAGAGTGCGCTAAGGCACATGGGACACGGCTCGCAGGAACTATACACAACGCATTGGTCGAGCTTGAATGTCCCTAAGGCTGCACAAGCATTGCGTATGGCGTTCACTTCGGCATGGGCTGTAGGGTCGTTGTCGCGTGTCACGGAATTCACTCCGGTCGCAATGACAGTGCCGTCAAGCACTATCACTGCACCGAAAGGCCCTCCTCCTTCGCTGACATTGACTTCGGCCAATTCGGCCGCCATGTCCATGAACATTTCATCGACAGTTGTCAAGGCATTGAATTTATCCATAAATAAAAATGTTGAGTTGATATAGCTATAACACTCCTGTTCATGGATTTGTTAAATCGAAGGCAAATATTTGTCGCGTCGTGATGCGTGACGCTTGATCCTTTTCAGTGCGTTTCGATGTCGCTTTTTGTTGGTGTCTTTGGCTATCTGCGGCGGGGTTGCCGCAATCGGTTCAGTTTCCGGCTCGGGACTGCAAATATAGGTAGAATTATGAATTTTTGACGATTTTTCTTTCATGACAGAGCTTCTAACCGCTCTTTTTCGTTCGCGTGCCATGCGGCCGTTTTGTCGTGCTATATATCGGCGGCGTATTGTAGGCATTATCAACATGAAGATGGCTCTGGGCACACCTTCGCTTACATCAATTACGGTCAAATCGCGCTGATAAGCCTCGATTGCATTGTACAACTCATCCTGATAGTGCTTTGGTAATCGTATAATGGCGTCGGTCCATTCCTTGTCAAATTTAAACTTGGTGCCTCGCTTGTTGTGTGATGTTTCCATATCTCAATTCTATTTTTCGACAAAGATAATGCATCGTATAACCCGATTTCACCCCATAATGTCGCGAATGAATTCAAAATATTTATTAAATTCGCATAAATCAAAAAATTTTAGCCATTATGACATGTATACTGTTTTGGAATCCTGCAATATCAGCCTTCACCAAAGATGAGTTCAAGGAGTGCATCAGTAATCTGGACCTCGACAATACTATATCCTGGAATGTATGGGAGTATAAGAAATTGGAGTCCGGTCAACGTGTATTTCTAATGCGTTGCGGTAGTGATAATCCCAAAGAAAACGGTATCGTGTTGTCGGGATACTTCTATGGTGAGGCATATAAGGGTAAAGACTGGAGCGGCAAGAATCGCAGAACATATTATGCCGATGCCGAAATTGAAATGATTATAGACCCTGATTGTGGCGCATTGTTGACTGCCGACAAATTAAGTGAAAAAATTCCAACTTTTGACTGGACCGGAGGACATTCGGGACGATACCTTGATGAAAAGGATAGCGATGTGCTTGAATCATTATGGGCCGAGTATCTTGACGGTTGTAATGATATATTGCGTCCCGGCGTGTGTGCGTTTGACGACTATAATGACCTTATAATGGAGAGTGGAGCTGATATTATCCGAAAATTATACGGTTCATCTTGTGCTATATGCGGCTATGATTACAGTAAAATATTCCCGGATAAAAACTCAGGTGTCGAGATTCCGGTGAGGTATATGTCAATTCGTGAGCTACATCCTGAATTGCCGCATCAATGTTGGCCTATATGCAGCAATTGTTATGAGGTAAAGGATGAAATTATTGTCGAGCGATTGATGAAAAAATATGGCAAATCACATTGATTAGTTGCTCCGGTATTAATGATTTATTTCCTTTGATTGCTAATTTTAGCTATTTTTGTAAAACCATTTATGATTACATTCAATTATATATTGTATGGAAACAACATTAAACGGATATCTGCAAAGCTCCGTGCGAAAGAATTGGGAAGAGCTTGCTCTCACCGATTTCAACGGAGTGTCATTTCAATATCGCGACATAGCGCGTAAAGTCGCCAAGCTTCATCTCCTGTATGAACAGGCCGGGGTGAAACGAGGCGACAAGATTGCCTTGTGTGGCAAGAACTCTTCACAGTGGGCTGTCGCATTCATTTCGGCAATAACCTACGGAGCTGTGGCCGTGCCTATTCTGCATGAATTCAAGGCCGACAACATACATCACCTTGTAACCCACAGCGAGGCAAAACTCTTCTATACCGATGATGCAATATGGGAGAATCTCGACCCCGATTCGATGAACGGTCTTGAGGGCGTAATAAGACTTCACGATTATTCGATTATAATGTCGCGAAACAAGCGTCTTACCAATGCCCGAGAGCATCTCAACGAGATATTCGGCAAGAGGTATCCCGAGCGATTCACTCCCGATGATGTCGTCTACTACAAGGAGAAGAAGGATGAATTGGCGTTGATAAACTACACCTCGGGCTCGATGGGATTCTCAAAGGGCGTCATGTTGACCTACAACAACCTGTGGAGCAACATCCAGTTTACAATCGACGGTCTTACCTTCCTTAATCCCGGCGATGGGATAGTGTGCATGCTTCCGCTTGCTCACATGTACGGACTCATAGTGGAGCTGCTGCATCCGCTGGTAAAGGGTTGTCACGTTTACTTCCTTACCCGAATGCCCTCGCCGAGGGTTATCCTTGAGGCGTTTGCCACGGTGCGTCCCAAATTGATCGTGACGGTTCCGCTGATTATCGAGAAGATAGTGAAGACCAAGGTGTTCCCGCTGCTCGACAAGCCGTTGATGAAACTGTTGATGCACATTCCCGTAATAGACGACCGACTGCTTGAAAAGATAAAGACTCAGCTCATGAGCGCATTTGGCGGAAATGTACAGGAGATAATCATTGGCGGTGCCGCGCTTAACAAGGATGTGGAAACATTCCTCCGTCGCATCAATTTCCCCTACACTGTGGGATATGGCATGACCGAGTGTGCTCCTCTTGTCGCTTATGCTCAATGGGACAAGCAGCGACCCGGCTCGTGCGGACAGATTGTCGACCGAATGGAAGGCCGCATCGATTCACCCGATCCTGCGCATATACCGGGCGAATTGTGGGTGCGCGGCGACAATGTAATGAAGGGATATTACAAGAACAAAGATGCTACCGATGCCGTGATGAAGGACGGTTGGATGAATACGGGCGACCTATGCACTATGGATTCCGACGGATTCATATACATAAGGGGTCGTAACAAGAACATGATTCTCGGCCCGTCGGGACAGAACATATATCCCGAGGAGATTGAGCAGAAACTGAACAATATGCCATATGTGGCCGAATCGCTTGTAGTAGACAGCGACGGACAATTGGCAGCATTGATATATCCCGATCTCGAGCTTGCAACCAAGCAGGGCATCCACACCGATGCGCTCAGCAAGATAATGGACGACAACATAGCGGCTCTCAATAAGGATTTGCCGGCCTATTCACAGATCCGCAAGGTGAAACTCTATAACGAAGAGTTTGAAAAGACGCCCAAGCGGTCGATAAAGCGTTATCTTTACCAGCATGCCAAGTGATGCTAAGATAAATGATTACGGGGCGTGACATTCAACAGGATGTCGCGCCTTTTTTATTGTAAATTCCAAAATAACACCTTATATAATAAAAAAACAGTCAATGACTTTCACATTGCAGCTATTTATTGTAACTTTGCAAAAATTTTTTAAGTAGCACTAATAGTCCACTACATGAAAAAGAAATTTAACGAATACGACAGTTTCAATCTTTCAGATATCAATCGTCAAGTGCTCGACCGATGGAATAAGGAACATCTGTTTGAGCAGAGTATGAAGGTGCGCGAGGGTTGTCCCTCTTTTGTCTTTTATGAAGGCCCTCCTTCGGCCAACGGTATGCCCGGCATCCACCATGTCATGGCACGAACCATAAAGGACATCTTCTGCCGTTATAAGACGATGAAGGGTTTCCACGTTAAGAGAAAGGCCGGATGGGACACTCACGGACTACCCGTAGAGCTCGGCGTGGAGAAAGCACTCGGAATAACCAAGGAAGATATCGGAAAGAAGATTTCGGTAGATGACTATAATGCCGCTTGTCGTCGCGAAGTGATGAAGTACACCAAGGAGTGGGAAAATCTTACCAACTCCATGGGTTACTGGGTCGATATGAATGACCCCTATATCACCTACGACAACCGTTATATCGAATCGGTGTGGTGGTTGCTCAGTCAGCTTCACAAGAAGGGTTACCTCTATAAGGGCTATACGATACAGCCCTATTCGCCGGCTGCAGGAACCGGCCTCAGCACCCATGAGCTCAACCAGCCGGGATGTTACCGCGATGTAAAGGACACTACGGTGACCGCCGCTTTCAAAATCGAGGATCCGCGTCCCGAAATGACAGAATGGGGTACTCCCTGCTTCCTCGCATGGACCACAACACCGTGGACACTTCCGTCAAACACTGCACTGTGCGTTGGCCCGAAGATTGAATATGTGTGCGTACAGACCTACAATCCCTACACCGGAGAGAAGATAAGCGCCGTTCTTGCCAAGGAGCGTCTTTCGGCCTACTTTAAGGCTGAAGGAGCCGAAATGCCGCTTGACGAGTACAAGCCCGGCGACAAGATTGTGCCTTACCGTGTAGTGGGTTCATATATAGGCAACGATCTTCTCGGAATGCACTATCAGCAGCTTATGCCCTGGGTTAAGCCCGTTGAGCGCATCGACGCCAATGCACCCGGATTTGTACAGGATTACGCTGCAGCCAATCCCGAAAAGGTGTTTTCAGTGGGCAAGGACAAGTTTGTTGAACTCGAAGCTGAAGCGTTCCGTGTAATCCCCGGCGATTACGTTACTACTGAAGACGGTACGGGTATCGTACACATCGCGCCCACTTTCGGTGCCGATGACGCCAAGGTTGCCAAGCTTGCCGGCATCCCCTCGCTGTTTATGATAAACCGCAGAGGCGAAACACGCCCCATGGTCGACCTTACCGGTAAATATTACACAATCGATGAGTGCGCTCCTGAATTTGTGGATAAATGCGTCAATGTAGCCGCCTACGAGAAACATGCAGGTGACTATGTGAAGAATGCCTACGACCCGAAATTCAATGTCGACGGTAAGTATGACGAAGCTACCGCATCAAAGAGCGAAGACCTGAACATAATCCTGTGTATGGAGATGAAGCAGGCCGGAACCGCATTCAAGATTGAGAAGCATGTACACAACTATCCTCATTGCTGGCGAACCGACAAGCCTGTGCTCTATTACCCGCTCGACAGCTGGTTTATACGCACAACATCGGCTCGTGAAGCATTGATGGCCAACAACGAAACAATAAAGTGGAAACCGCAGTCGACAGGCACCGGCCGATTTGGCAAGTGGCTTGAAAATCTTCAGGACTGGAACCTGTCACGCAGCCGCTATTGGGGCACACCTCTGCCCATATGGCGCAGCGAGGACGGCACCGAGGAGATATGCATCGACAGCGTTGAAACACTTTACAATGAAATAGAGAAGGCTGTAGCCGCTGGCGTTATGTCGGCCAATCCCTATAAGGAAAAAGGATTTGTGCCCGGCGAATACACCAAGGCCAATTACGAGAAAATCGACCTTCACCGTCCCTATGTCGACGACATAGTGCTTGTGTCGCCTTCAGGCAAACCGATGCACCGCGAACTTGACCTGATCGATGTGTGGTTTGATTCGGGTGCGATGCCCTATGCCCAGATTCACTATCCCTTTGAGAACAAGAAGGGACTTGATTCGGGTGAACTCTATCCGGCCGATTTCATAGCCGAAGGTGTTGACCAGACACGCGGATGGTTCTTTACACTCCATGCAATAGCAGGAATGGTGTTTGACTCGGTTGCCTATAAGGCTGTTATATCCAATGGTCTTGTACTCGACCGTTTCGGCAACAAGATGTCAAAGCGACTCGGCAATGCCGTGAATCCGTTTGAGGCGATAGAGCAATTCGGATCCGACCCGTTGCGATGGTACATGATAGCAAACTCATCGCCATGGGATAACCTGAAATATGACTCGGAAGGTGTCAAGGAAACCGCCCGCAAGCTCTTTGCGACACTTTACAACACCTATTCGTTCTTTGCACTCTATGCCAATGTCGACGGATTTGACAACAGCGCACCGCAGGTTCCGCTGACCGAGCGTCCCGAGATAGACCGCTGGATTCTCTCATTGCTCAACACGCTCATTCGTGAGGTTGACGAAGCTCTCGACGACTATGAGCCCACCAAGGCAGCCCGTGCCATAAACGACTTTGTCAATGACAATCTCAGCAACTGGTATGTGCGTCTTAACCGCAAGCGTTTCTGGGGAGGCGAGATGGATGTCGACAAGTTGTCGGCTTACCAGACTCTGTACACCTGTCTTGAAACCGTGGCCTTGTTGATGGCTCCCATATCGCCGTTCTTTGCCGACCGTCTTTATACCGACTTGACTTCGGTCACCAAAGGCTCGACCGAATCGGTGCATCTGGCACTCTTCCCCGAGGCAGGAGAAAGCGACGAGAATCTTGAAGCACGCATGAAGTTGGCCCAGGAGATAACATCGATGGTGCTTTCATTGCGCCGCAAGGTCAATATAAAGGTGCGTCAGCCGCTGTCGACATTGATGATTCCCGTGCTCGATGAAGCACAGAAGGAGATGATAGAGTCGATGGCCGACTTGATACTCAATGAGGTAAACGTAAAGACCATAAAGTATGTAGGCAACGATGAAGGTGTGCTCGTAAAACGCGTTAAACCCGACTTCAAGAAGCTCGGCCCGAAATTCGGAAAGGCAATGAAGAGCGTTGCCGCCTCCATAAGCTCCATGTCACAGGCCGATATCGCCGCATTGGAACGTAACGGCTCGATGGAGTTTGACATCGACGGTGTCAAGGCTTCGGTTGAGCTTGCCGATGTTGAAATAATATCGGAAGACATTCCCGGATGGCAGGTAGCCAACGACGGCAATATAACCGTCGCTCTCGATGTGACAATCACCGACGAACTGCGCAACGAGGGTATAGCACGTGACATAGTGAACCGCATCCAGAACATACGTAAGGGACGCAACTATGACATTGTCGACAAAATCAAGCTCACGTTTGCTCCCGATCCGGCTACAGAGGAGGCAATCAAGGCCTATGGCGACTATATAGCCAAGCAAGTACTTGCCACCTCACTGGAAGTGGCACAACTTGCCGATGATGCTGCGGCCGAGGTTCTCGACATTGACGGAACCGAAGTCAAGGTACTCATAGAACTGAACAACTAAACCTAAAATAATTAAAAGCACTACAACCATGAGCGAAAAGACAAGGTATACCGATGAAGAACTCCAGGAATTCAAGGAGTTGATTCTCGCCAAGCTTGAAAAGGCACAGCGCGACTACGACCTGTTGAAAGCAAACGTGATGAACAATGACGGCAATGACACCGCCGACACATCGCCCACATTCAAGGTGCTTGAAGAGGGCGCAAGTACATTGGGAAAAGAGGAGGCCGGACAATTGGCACAGCGTCAGATGAAGTTCATTCAACATCTTCAGGCTGCACTCGTGCGCATCGAGAACAAAACCTACGGGATATGCCGTGCAACCGGCAAGCTGATTCCCAAGGAGAGGCTTCGTGCTGTTCCCCATGCAACATTGAGCATCGATGTAAAGCAGCAAAACAGCAAAAAGTAGAACAACAAAACAACACAAAAGCAATAAATTTGATGAAGCTGTCCAAAGGCTGGCTCGCAACGATCATTATAATCGGCGTACTTTTAATCGACCAGATTTTCAAGATTTGGATTAAAACTCATTTCTATCTTGGTGAAGAGTACAAAATAGCCGATTGGTTCTATCTATATTTCATAGAAAACAACGGTATGGCATTCGGAATGGAGGTGGGAAGCAAACTGTTTCTCACCCTGTTCCGCATTGTCGCTGTAGCGGCGCTGATCATCTATATATGCCGCATAAAGGGTAAATCCTACATCAAGAGCGGCTATATAGTGTGTTTCGCGCTGATTACGGCAGGAGCAGCCGGCAATATTATAGATTCCGTGTTTTACGGATTGATATTCAACAATCCTTATCCCCCCGAGGTGGCTACGATGTTTCCTCCCGAAGGCGGATATGCGGCCTTGTTCCACGGCAAGGTGGTCGATATGCTTTACTTCCCGTTGTTCAGCTTCTATTGGCCTGAATGGATGCCTTTTGTAGGAGGCGACCATTTCCTCTTTTTCCAACCGATATTCAACATCGCCGATGCCGCCATCACAGTTGGTATCCTCGTGTTGATAATATTCTATTCCAAGTATCTCTCTTCGCCTCACAAGTCGGAAGAGATTGCCGAATCGAATGATAGTAATAACAAATAACCGCTGAGTCACTTGCCCATGCGCCGATTTGTCACAATATTCAAGACATTGTTCATCGCTGCGATAGCAGGCTCCATGTTTCAGGCTTGCGACCGCACACCCGACTATGTAATCGGGCCAAAGGAGATGACATCACTGCTTGTCGACATACACAAGGGTGAGAGCGTAATCGACCTTAACCGATCGGCCTACAGCAGTGACTCAATGCGCAAGGTTGTCAAGCAGTCAATATATGCCAAACACGGCGTAACGGCCGAGCAGGTCGACACTTCGCTCGTGTGGTACGGCCACAATGTCGAGAAGTACATAGAGATCTACGACGGCGTGATCGAACAGCTTGAAAAGGACATCAAGAATGCCGATGTGTCGTCGGGCGGCGAGCGTTTGCATCTTGCAGTCGTGGGCGACTCGGTTGATGCATGGAGCGACGTGCCTTATCGTCATTTCTTCAACGGAGAGCCGGTTGACAACGTTAAGTTCTCATTTTCGCGTGATGAGAACTGGGAGAAAGGCGATGTATATACCTGGCGTTTCTACGCCAACAACCGCTTGTCGACAATCAATTGGACGATGGCTGTCGACTATACCGACGGTACGAGCGATTACATGGTATCATCGGTCAACCAGGACGGATGGAATGAATTGAAGCTTGTCACCGATTCGGCTAAGACGGCAAAATACATCTATGGCAACATCTCCATGAACCCCATCCCCGGCGAAAGCGTGTATCTCGACAGTATATCGCTTGTGCGTTCGCGATTCTCCCCAAGCACCTATTTCCGAGGTAATGTAAAGGAGTACCGTAACGGAAAGAAATAATAGGGGGGATTATGAAGCGTTATCTCGCTCATGCGGTGCTTGACCGAGGAGTTATACATTACACGGCGCTATTGTCGGTTGACGGCAATGAGATGTCGATAGAGCCATTTGAGCGCGAAACTTCATCAACCGAATTCTTCCCCGGAATAATCATTATAGCATCATCGGAAGCCGTCACATCGCCCGATAAGGATGAACTTGCCGCCGTTGCATCTACTCCGGCTACGTTAAGACAACGTAGCGCATTGTTGAACGACTACATGACAAGACACAATCTATACCGCAAGTCAGATACCGAATCCCCCGAAATCATATTCCTAAAGTGAAAGAGCATTCATCTTTTTAATAACACAAGCAACCCCGACAATTGTCAAGGTCGCTTGCTATACCGAGCATCACTCTATTTATCAGTTGGCCACAGTCCTGCTGATTTAATTTTATCGGTCAATTCCGAAACTTCATTTTCGTTTAATTGACATTTGGTTGAGTCACGCTTTATTGTCTTGGCCTTACGTTCTTCTTTTCTCACGCCTTTCTTAAGTGCTTGCCGTTCCTTTTGAAACTCAGCCTTTTCGCGAAGATATTCATCTTTCATCTTTTCATACTCGCGGCGAAGCTCTTCATGCTCTGCTTCCAACTCTTCCTGCTCTTTGGCAAATTCCATTTGTTCGGCTCCATAATCGGAGTCAGTGGTGTGACGACATGCCGCAAAAATTAGAGCTGACATCGCCAATGCAATCATTACTGTTTTCTTCATAATTATATTAATTATCATTTATTGTCCTTGGTTTCGTAGTAGTCCTGGATGCCGTCAACAACATCTACATTTACGCTTTTGCCTCCTGAGAAATTCCATGTAAGCGAGAATCCCACATACTGTACCGGAGTAGTATATTTATAGGAAACTTTGTTTGTGACGGCATATCGGTCGAGCTTTCGACGGTTTCCTATCGGAGTGAATTCCAATGCAATCTGAAGGTTGTCATTTAGGAATGTTCGGTAAATCTGTCCGCTTACGTTGTAAACGGCATGATATGTGTGGTCGAGAGTGCGGAACGTGGGCTCAAAGTTGGCGTTAAGCATTCCGCCCCAGCCATGACCGAATCGGAAGTTGTTGTTGAAGTAGAAATATTCCTTTAAGCGAGTCTTGTTGTAATGTATTCCGTCAAGCATCGTTAATCTCTACGCGTCCTGATAGTTTGAAACGCCACACCCGTGACGGAGATTCAATCCATTCAGCACCAAAGCCCCATACACCCTGACTCTTGATGTTTAATGGCATCGTATAAAATACATCGGGATTCTCTCCGCTTTGCAATGTCTGCCAGTAGATACGGTCATGCGACACGGCATAAAGAGCGGTGATGTTGATTTTGTTTCGCAGTAGCGACAGTCCGGCCATGACAATGTCGGCCGACTGAGCTTTGAGATCGGGATTCCCTACGGTGTAGTTATATGCGTCACTCCAGTTTATAACAGAGGATATGGCGGTGTAGGGGATATCGCTCAATGTTCGTTTATAGCTCATCATTAAGGCATGGTTCATTCCCGGGCCAAACGGCATCATAACCTGAACTGTGGGATTCATTGACCATTGAGTGTTTGTGCTTTTGCGGTTGGCTGAACGGTCTTCGTAAGCTATGCGGTTTAGTTGCCAGTTCATTCCGGCACTATATTTAAGCTTCCAAATCCGGCCTTGAGCCGAAGCATATACAATAGGAGTAAAGCCGGAGGTTTTGGTTGGGATGTCGCTCGTTTCAAATCTGTCGTTTTTAAGGATGTCGGCAGGAGTATAATGTGAGGATATAAACTGTGCGGATGCACCGTACTTCCATATAAGAGAGCGACTGTGCGGATATATGATATCGGCTTTGAACTTCCACAGATTCAGATTGGTGGTTTCCTTTATTGCAGCCGCCTTTTCCGAATCGAGAAAATAGCAACTGTTGTCATTGCTGTGACGGTTAAGATAGTCGGCGGTAAGCTGCAATTGAGTGCCGCGTGAGCCAAGCGGTTGCATGAACATTAGTGTGCCTTCCTGTAACGATGTGTTTTCACGGCTGCTGATCGATGAAATTGTGTTGCCGTCATAAGACACGGATGACGGGCGAGGCGATGACATGGATATAAGATAACATCCTCCCAATTGCGCGCCTGATTGAAGCTGCTGTGTGAGGCTAAGACGGTTTCTGAAATTGAATCCGTGAGATTTTGAAGTTTCGGTCAGGAATGTGTGAAGGTCGGGGCCGCTTAATGTCTGTGCGGAATTCTCCTCAAATTTTGTGTTCCCGGCATATAGGTTATCATATACGCTTAATCCCTTATATCGATAGTTTATCATACCGCTTATTCCCGCATTACCGAAGTCGCAACTTCTGTACCAGTCGGCATTTGCCGAGATACTGCCGTAATAGCCTCCCTCAGGAGGACGACGGAGTGTAATCATTATGCTTCCTCCGCTGAGCGATGCATTATGGTCGGCTCCGGCAAGGTATTTTACCTGTACCTTGTCGATCATTTCGCCGGGAATGTTGTCAAGTTCCGACAGGTCGGAGAGTTTCACGCCGTCAACGTATATCTCACTTGCGGCAAGTCCGTTGATTTTAAATGTGCCGTTTTTGTGTGATATGTTTGGGAGAAAGCCGAGGACATCGACTGCAGGCTTGCCTTTTGTTATATCAGAACCACGAAGATTGGTGGTGTAGCCTTCGGCATCGGTTGTCGTGCGAGAGGCAACGACCGTCACCTCATTAAGTCGGCGTTCGGTTTGTGCGGCTGCCGAAAGCCATGTGATGATTGCGATTAGAATTAAAACTGATTTTTTCATATCGTTTGGTTTTTGAATTTTTACACTGCAAAATTAGTGTAGACATGGCTTTCATGCCTACTTAAACAGTGACAAAATTTTCTTAAATCCGATATGTAATCAGTTGATATTCAGCGGCTATATATCCTTGAAATCTTAAATCGCCCTTTAGCGGCCTTAAGCCTTCCCTGAAGAGGGTTTACGGGTAGTCAGAAACGCTATGAAATCTTCTTTGGGGAGTAATCCGAGCTTCTTTCTGATGGATGTTTTGCTAACATAAACCGAGTTTGAGGTCTGCTGAATCAATACACCGATCTCCTTTGTCGAGAAACCGGCACGAAGGAGGCAAAGAATCTGTATCTCCCTTTCGGATAGTACTCCGGGATAATCGTTCAACAGGTTAGCGTGGAATTTATCGTAAAGCTCGTCGATTACGGGATAGAGTTCCGACCAGTTTACCAAGGCATCGGTTTCCGAATCCGAATTGCCGGCGTTGCTTATTTTTTTAAGCGCTTCTTGGTTATGGGCTGTAGGAGCTTCGGCAAAAGCCCTTATTATGTCGATCTGCAACAACAGTGTTTTCTTAAGGAGTGCCTGCTTATCATCGGGCGAAGGTTTTGTCGCAGCCATTGCAAGCTGTTCCAATGCCTCGATTCGTTCCTCGGCCTCTATAAGCTTCTGCCGGCGGCGATGGGCTACAAAAAAGATTATCGTTACAATGATTACTCCCACAAGCATTATTAAGATTATAAACAACCATAGATGTTGATGCCTGATGGTAAGCTCATAGTTGCTGCGACTTAAATCGTAAGCATTCTCAAGGGCATCGTCACGTTCCTGTCGCTTTACTTCAAGGTCGTTGCTCACTTTTCTCAGCGAGTGGGCGGTATTTGATAGCCGGCTAAGCGAGAGAGCCCCGTTATGCTCGTAGTCCAACACAATCTTCAAAAACTCAAGATAGGAAGCCGCCACCGGGTCACGGTCAAATATATCACTGTCCAGGCTGTCGACAAGATTGGTATATTTTGTGGCTTCATTAATATTTCCGGAGTTCAACTGAAGATTAACCATAGGGATATAGAACTCTACAAGCTTATCGGAGGGCACATTCTTCATTCGTCCAAGTACATCCTTGAGAATTGCCACCGCCTGAGGCGAAGTTTCACGATGCTCGCCAAGGGCTGCGGCATAATTTATGCGCATATACAGCCAGTCGTTCGAGCCCTCTTCGGGTGCGTCGGGTAGGGCAAAAAGAGAATCACATAACGCCACTGCATCCTTGCTCCTATTCAACGTGACAAGCGGGGTTATTTTCTTTATCTCAAAATTAAGGCGCTCGCTACCATCGTGGGCCAATTTTATCTGACGGTCGATTATCATTAATGCCTTTGCATTATCTTTGTCAGAGAACGAGAAGCCGAGAAGCACTTGATTCAATTGCCTTTGAATATCGCAAGGCATGTCGTTCACGAGCGAATCTATTAAGGCCCAAGCTTCATCTTTACGCTCCAACGAACGAAGATGATTGGCCTGAGCTATAACTGATTCAATATGTGATGCAGTATCGCCGACAGCCTTATAAAAATCGACCGCCTGCGATAATAGCGTGTCGGTTACGAGTGACCTTCCCATATACATATTGGCTTTGGCTCGGGTAAGTGCATAGTCGGCTTTTAGTTTCTTATCTTTCAGATTATTGAAATCCAAATTTTTAAGAAGCATATATGCACTGTCGGGCCTTTCATCGACAATTCGTGCTGAAGTTTCCAAAAGTCGGCTTTCCTTACCGCCGCATGACCAAAGAGGCAGTAAGCAAAACAGTATCAACGCATATCGGATGATTGAGTTTACTATCATATTCCCGTGTATTAATGCGCAAATTTACGTATTTGCAGTAAATTGCACAAATGCAATGGGAACAGGAGGAAGCAAATATAAAAAAGTGGCGCACCATCGTTAAAATGTTGCGCCACAATCAAGATTGTTATAATATCTTACGATTATTCTTCACCATTGAGGATTTCAAGCATCTTTATGGCCGATACGGGAATACGTGTACCGGGGCCGAAGATTGCTGCAACACCTGCCTTGTAAAGGAAGTCGTAGTCCTGAGCGGGGATTACACCACCGGCGGTTACGATGATATCCTCGCGACCAAGCTTCTTGAGCTCTTCGATAACCTGAGGAATCAAAGTCTTGTGACCTGCTGCAAGTGATGATACACCGAGAATGTGGACATCGTTCTCCACCGCCTGACGGGCTGCTTCGGCCGGAGTCTGGAACAAGGGCCCCATGTCGACATCAAATCCGCAGTCGGCGTAACCTGTAGCTACAACCTTTGCACCGCGGTCGTGTCCGTCCTGTCCCATCTTGGCAATCATGATACGAGGTTGACGACCTTCTTTCTTAGCAAACTCTTCACACATGCGCTGTGCGCGGATGAAGTCGGGATCTTGTTTTGTTTCGTTGCTGTACACGCCTGAAATAGTTCTGATTACTGCTTTATAACGGCCTACAACTTCTTCGCAGGCATCTGAAATCTCACCAAGTGTAGCACGGAGTCCGGCAGCTTTCACTGCAAGGTCAAGGAGGTTGCCCTTCTTGGTGCGAACACATTCGGTAATGTCGGCAAGAGCCTTCTTGACAGCCTCTTCGTCACGGTGAGCCTTTACATCGTTAAGACGCTCGATCTGCTCCTTGCGCACCTCGGTGTTGTCGATTTCGAGAATATCGATGGGATCCTCGTGGTCAAGACGATACTTGTTGATACCTACGATAGTCTGACGACCTGAGTCGATGCGGGCCTGAGTGCGTGCTGAAGCCTCCTCAATGCGGAGCTTGGGAAGTCCGGTTTCGATAGCCTTGGCCATACCGCCGAGCTTTTCGATTTCCTGGATATGCTCCCATGCGCGATGTGCGATTTCGTTGGTAAGAGCTTCAACATAGTAGGAACCGCCCCACGGGTCAACCTGCTTTGTAACGTAGGTTTCCTCCTGGATATAAATCTGGGTGTTACGTGCGATACGTGCCGAGAAGTCAGTGGGAAGTGCGATAGCCTCGTCAAGAGCGTTGGTGTGAAGCGACTGAGTGTGACCGAGAGCGGCGCCCATGGCTTCGATACATGTACGACCCACGTTGTTGAAAGGATCCTGCTCGGTGAGCGACCATCCTGAAGTCTGAGAGTGAGTACGCAGTGCGAGTGACTTGGGATTCTTGGGATTGAACTGGCTTACAATCTTGGCCCAAAGCATACGTGCGGCACGCATTTTGGCGATTTCCATGAAGAAGTTCATACCGATTGCCCAGAAGAACGACAAGCGCGGAGCAAATGAGTCGATGTCCATGCCTGCATTCACACCTGCACGCAGATACTCAAGACCGTCGGCAAGAGTATAGGCGAGCTCGATGTCGCAGGTTGCACCTGCTTCCTGCATGTGGTAACCGGAGATTGAAATCGAATTGAACTTGGGCATGTTCTTTGAAGTGTATTCAAAGATGTCGGCGATTATTCGCATCGAGAATTCCGGCGGATAGATGTAGGTGTTACGCACCATGAACTCCTTGAGAATGTCGTTCTGAATAGTACCGGCCATCTCTTCAAGCTTGGCACCCTGCTCAAGACCTGCATTGATGTAGAATGCAAGCACGGGAAGCACTGCACCGTTCATGGTCATTGACACTGACATCTTGTTCAAGGGTATACCGTCGAAGAGCACCTTCATGTCCTCAAGAGAGCAGATTGAAACACCTGCTTTGCCGACATCACCGACAACACGTTCGTGGTCGGCATCGTAACCGCGGTGAGTAGCAAGGTCAAATGCGACCGACAATCCTTTCTGTCCCGATGCGAGGTTGCGGCGGTAGAAAGCGTTGGACTCGGCAGCAGTCGAGAAACCTGCATACTGACGGATTGTCCAAGGACGAAGAGGATACATGGCGCTGTACGGGCCACGAAGGAACGGGGGAATACCTGACATGAAATTGAGGTGTTCCATTCCTTGAAGGTCATCCTTGGTATATATGGGTTTTACGGGAATCAACTCGGGAGTGAGCCAATCTTCACCGTGAGCTACGGCACCATGCTGAGCGCCGAAAGCATCCTTTGTAATATCTATTGTTTTAAAATCGGGTCTCATTGCGATAGGTTATTTAAGAAGTTTGGCGTTGAATGATTGAAGTGTTTCGAGAACGTTGCAGCGAACGTGGATGAAGTCGTTGATGCCGAGTGCCTGAAGCTCTTCCATGCAAGCGGGAGCACCTGCCACAACAAACATTGCGCGACCGTCGAGGTACTTGTAGGCCTCAGGAGCGAGTGTTGCATACTCGTCATCGCTTGAGCAGAGCACGATTACATCGGCACCCTTTTCAAGAGCAGCGTCAACACCCTGCTGAACGGTGTCGAATCCGAGGTTGTCGATAATCTCGTATCCGGCGCATCCGAAGAAGTTGGTTGAGAACTGTGCACGTGCAAGACGCATTGCAAGATTTCCGATAGTGAGCATGAAGACCTTCGGACGATTTGAGGCAGCCTCGGTTGCAAGACGCAGAGCCTCGAAGTCGCTTGCGGCACGCTTCATCGAGAGGCCTTCGCCCTCGTTGGCGTCACCATGGTGGCATCCGCAGTTGCATCCGGTGTTCTCAATCTTTCCGGCAGCTGTTTCATTTACATTGGGATACTGGTTGGTTCCAAGCAGAATCTCCTTGCGGCGGGCTACATCGGTGTGACGCTTTGCCGAAGTTTCGTTGACTGTCTTCTGAATTGAGCCGTCGTTGATGCAAGCGAGGAATCCGCCCTTGTCTTCGATGTCGATGAAGAGTTTCCAGGCTTCCTGAGCAAGTGAAACGGTGAGGGTTTCAACATAATAGGAACCTCCGGCAGGGTCAACTACCTTGTCAAGGTGGCACTCTTCCTTAAGCAGGAACTGCTGATTGCGTGCAATGCGCTCCGAGAATGCATCGGGAGTCTTGAAGGGAACATCAAACGGAGTAGTGGTGATCGAGTCAACTCCGGCAAGAGCAGCCGACATGGTTTCGGTCTGTGAACGGAGAAGGTTCACATGAGCGTCATATATAGTCTGGTTGAAACGCGAAGTTATTGCATGAGCCATCATCTTGCATGAAAGCTTTGATTCGGGCTTATATTGCTCAACAATCTGTGCCCACACCATGCGAGCGGCGCGGAATTTTGCGAGCTCCATGAAGTAGTTTGATGAAATGCCCATGTTGAACTTGATGCGGTGAGCGACTTCGTCGGCCTTTACGCCTGCATCGGTGAGCATTGTCATCCACTCGGCACCCCAAGCCATAGCATAACCGAGTTCCTGGTATATGTAGGCTCCTGCGTTGCAGAACATGAATGAATCCACAGCGAGAACTCGCATTTCGGGAACTGACTTTACCACCTCGAGAAGTTCAAGAGCTATAGCCTTGATGTCGCCGGGGAATTCAGTGCCGTGCTTGAGGGCGCGACGCATGGGATTGAAGTCGATTGAACCGCGGAAGTTGGTGAGGTTATTTGTTTCGCGCAGATACTCAACGATTACCTTTGCGGTTTCAACAGCGTGACGGGGGCAGCACTTGAAGTTAAGTTCATATTTTGCCACATCAATGCCGTCGAGAAGCTCACGAACAGCAGCTACATTATCGAGTGTAACATTAAAGCCGAGCGAAGTAACACCCTTAGTGATGATGTCGCGGGCAACTTCATTGGCTTCTTTGGGAGTTTCGGCAAGAACCTCCTGACGGATAAGCCAGTCGTTGTCGGTACGGGTTCCGCGAACGTAAGGATATTCACCCGGAAGGGAATCGGTAGTCTTAAAGTCGGCTATGTTCTCGGCACGGTATACGGGCTGAACGTTAAAGCCTTCATTTGTTCTCCAAACCAATTTCTTGTTAAAGTCGGCGCCTTTCAAGTCAGCTTCGACCTTGGCTCTCCACTCGTCGTAGGAGCACTCAGGAAACATGTCGAACAATTTTTCTTTTTTTTCTGCCATGATTTTGGTATTAATTTATAGTTTTATAGAAAAATGCTTTCAGGTATAAATCACTATTATATGCAATAGTGCTGTAATACATGACAAAGGTACAAAATCGCTTGAAATTTAAGCAAAAATTTATTGCATTTTCTAATGTAAATATGGAAAAATTTCCATATTCGGCCGCTTTGTCTATTTACGGGGGTTGATTATTCGCTCGCCGAGGAATTTTGCAAACTCTCCACGAAGGCGTTGAAGCTGCACGTGACGCTCCATGAGCTCGCGTATCACCTCCTTGTCGGGCGACGGGGTGGAGTAGGCGGCCTTTATATCGTCATGAAGTTTGCGGATGCGGCATTCAAGTATTGCATCCTTGAATTCGTATATGGACCGTGGCACAAGTTCAGGCAGGCGGTCTTCGTCGGTTTCGATCTTTGCATATTTCGTGTGAACCTTGCTCAGAGTGTGCTTGTCGCTTACGAGTTCAAGCGTCAGATTACGTATGCTGTCATCGGGGTGCGAACAGAGGATTTTCTCTATATACATCATCCCGTACTCACGCTGTCCCTTGAAATAGAGCTGATCGGCGCGCTCCACAAGTTCTTTTTCCCTTACCGCTATGCTGTTCAGGTCGGTAACGGTTGTGCGTATCTCCTCCTCGCCGGCCGCAATGTAACTCTCACGCTCCTTAAGCAGCGTTTCATTGTTTTTGCGGTTGTCCTCCTCCCATGTCAGCGATGAGCACTTGATGGCCTCTTCAAAGGTTTTCTCGATGTCGGGGTTTGAGAATTTAAGATCATCATTTTTAAGCTCCTCATTGATGTAGTCGATGACTTTTACCGATATGGGATTGCCTATGTCGTCGTAATCCTCACACAGCTCCAACATTCCGTAGCGCAGCACATAACGCAGTATGCCTTGCTCGTAGGCCCGCAGAAAGCGTGAATTGGAATCGACCGGCGATGGCTGTCGCTTCACTTCGGCAGCTGCCTCGACCGGTTTTACCGGCTCTTCAACATTCACGATGTCGCTGATGGTTTCCGCTGCCGCTTCCTGTTGCTTTTTGAGATTATCCTTGCCCACACGCTCCATAAACAGCTTGTTGACCTGCAGCGCCACAATGCGGTCGTCGATTTCAAGCATTCGGCTGCACTCGGTTATGTAGACATTGCGGGTGATGGGATTGGGTATGACTGCAATTGAGCGCACGATGTCGTTGATGACTCTCGACTTGGCTATGGGATCGTTCTTGACTCCGTTCAGCAATATTGAAGTCTTGAACTGAAGGAAATCAGTTTCGTTGGCGGCAATATACTCCTCCAGCTCCGATGAAGTGTGCTTCTGTGCAAATGAGTCCGGGTCGTCGCCATCGGGGAGCAACAGCACCTTTATGTCGAGCCCTTCGGCAAGAAGCATGTCGATACCGCGCAGCGATGCCTTTATTCCGGCAGCGTCACCGTCGTATATCACGGTTACATTGTCGGTGAACCGGTGGATGAGTCTTATCTGACCGTCGGTCAACGATGTTCCCGATGATGCGACGACATTCTCGATGCCCGACTGATGCATAGAAATGACATCCATATATCCTTCGACAAGAATGCACTTGTCGTGCTTTACAATGGCCTGCTTGGCCTGGTAAAGTCCGTAGAGCTGATAGCTTTTCTTGTAGATTAGCGACTCGGGCGAGTTGACATATTTGGCGACATCCTTTTTCAAAGTTCGGCCGCCGAATGCTATCACTTTGCCTGAAATGGAGAATACCGGAAACATAACGCGCCCTTTGAAGCGGTCGTAAACGCGCCCCTGGTCAGTCTTTATGCACAATCCGGTTTCAATAAGATACTTTTCGTTATAGCCACGTGATTTTGCCGCATTCAGCAAATCGTTGCTCTTCTCAAGCGAATATCCGAGTCGGAATTTCTTTATCGATGCTTCGTTTATGCCTCGGTCAAGGAAATATGACAATCCTATGTCACGGCCATCGTCGGTTTCTTGCAGATTTTTCTCAAAATGTTTCAAAGCGAAATCATTCACGGCAAGCATGCTTTCGCGCTCCGATTCCTCTTCGCGCTCTTTATCCGACATTTCATGCTCCTTGATTTCGATGTTGTATTTACGTGCAAGATAGCGAAGGGCCTCGTAATAGCTCATCTGCTCGTGCTCCATGATGAAATTCACGGGACTGCCGCCTTTGCCGCAGCTGAAACACTTGCATATATTCTTCGATTTGGACACCGAGAACGACGGAGTGCGCTCATTGTGGAACGGACAAAGCCCGAGATAGCTGCTGCCTCGGCGTTTCAGATGCACGAAGTCACTGACCACCTCCACAATGTCGGCGGCGTCAAGAATGCGCTGTACTGTTTCCCGATCGATTTTCTTCATGACGATGACAAAATTAGCAAAAAAAAATAAGACAGCCTCCCGGCTCCCTTATTTTTCGCTTGTTGCTTGTTGAATATCTATTCTGTCTTTATTGGAAAGTTACGTATGAAAAAGTATTCTGTTATTACCTTTTAAGTATTTCGTGTTACTCATGATACGGATTTCTTAGTTAGCTAAGAAGATTCGCATTGGTGATTGAATCATTCGTTCAATCACATTGCAAAGGTAATAAATTGTTTTTAAACTTAATGCATATAAGGCTATATGTTTTACAACATAAAATTACACTCCGCAACTTTAATGGCATGTATAATTATAAAAAATAATAGCCCCAAAATTAAAAATCGTAATCATTTATATTTGCGCGACAAAATGTTGCGAATTGAAACTTAATTAAAATAAGTTAAAATTAAATTTCTGCTTTACAGATGCAAGCGGAGGGCCGTGAAATGTCATATTCACGGCCCTCCGAGATGTCATTTTGTCAACTTAATATATTATATAGGATGTGAGAGGTGTTAAAACACCTGAAATCTTACCGTCTTTCACTTTGAAAGTAGTGTCATGCACCTTGTCGACATATTCACCGTCCTTCAATGTGGTGGGCAGGTCGATCGATGCCTGTTCTTCTCCTATATTAATAAGAGCAACACCCTTGTTGCCACGAGCCACTTCGATGACGGCACCGTTGTCTGACACGAATATCGATTCGGGCTGTCCGTGCATTGCGTGACGGAACTTGTTTACGGCAACCACCTCGGGATTCATGAACTCATCGTTTCCGCGAGCTCCTACACGATTGTTGCCCCAATAGTTGTCGCGGGTGCTTCCGGCCGGGCGGCTGAAGAACAAGGGAACGCCGTTCTGACGTGCAGTGAGAAATACGTAACCTTCACGAATCAACTCATCGCTGATGCCGGCCGATTCATGCTGATTGGCATAGGTGTCGTGCGATTCAACCCAAGTGACAAGCTTTGTGGGGTCGGCTTTGTGATGCCACGATGCGAGGCTGTCGGCATAATAGTTGTGATTTACAAGAGCGTTACGCAGAGCATGTCCGTAGGCGCTTGCAGTAAGGCTCATATATTCGGCATATTCATCCTCCTTTACGTTCTTGTCCTGAAGCACTTCGCCATATATGAACAGGCTGTCGGGCATCGACAGGGTTATGTCACGTATGGGTTCGCGACCGGTGGCTATGTCCCAGAAGTTGTTACACTCGGCAAGTGAGTCGAGGGGGTCCGACGGCAATCCGATGTGTTTTGCAGTGTCATAGCGGAATCCGCGTGCGCCGCAAGCGATCAGGTCGTTGACATATTTCATGTAGTAGTACTGGAAGTCGGGATTCTCGGTGTTTACATCGGGAAGACCACCCATCTTTCCTGTCGTACACTGATAACGGTCGTTATAATCGATAATATCGTTGAGTCCGTTGGCGTGGAACAGCTTGTCATGACCGCCTACTGCACTGTCAAGGTCGGCGGTTACTGCCGTGTGGTCTACCGCAGTGTGGTTGGGGAGCACATCGACAATCACCTTTACGCCATATTTTGCGGCGCTGTCGCACATGGCCTTGAACTGGTCGCGGTCGCCGAGAAGATAGTTACCAATCTTCCAGTCGATAGGCTGATAGTAGTAGTACCATTTTCCGGTAACCGAATCGCCGGGCTGGCTGTATAGGGCCATACCGCCGCCTTCGCCCACATAGCAAGTGTTGGCAGGTGATGTCTGCACATAATCAAACCCCGCATCGGCAATATTTTTCATATTGGCTGCAATCGTGTCAAACGACCATGACCAGGCATGGAGTATGACATCGTCGTTGGTTACAGCTTCGGGAGCTTTCTTATCACCTCCACAGGATGCAAGTAATGTCGACAGGGTTGACACTGCCAACAATGACTGAATTGATTGTTTCATTTCGTGTTGTAAATAAATAGAGTTGGATTAATTATTTTACGCTTCGTCAAAGTTAATAATTATTTTTCATATAATAAAGTAGATTAACCGGTGAAAATATGGAAGCAAAATGAGGTTATTGTTGGCATTTAGTAGTCAATATACGGCCCGGATGTGTTAAATCGCCACTTTAAGTCGCAAAATCATTGAAATATGCCAAATAAAAACACTTTTATAAAGAAAAATCACACAAAATAGTTGGATTATATTGCAAATTGATTAACTTTGCAACGTGAAAGAAGATTAAAGAATTAAAATCATTCTTATTAGCGATGAAGCAAATAAAGTTCACAAAGATGCATGGCATCAGCAATGACTACATATATATAAACTGTATGGAAGTCACGCCGGAGCGTCTAAGTGAATTATCGATAGAGATGAGCGACCGCCACACCGGAGTTGGCGGTGACGGCATCATCCTTATTTGTCCGTCGGATGTCGCAGATTTTAAAATGCGCATATTCAATGCCGACGGTTCCGAAGCAAAAATGTGTGGCAACGGAAGTCGCTGTGTCGGTAAATATGTATATGATTACGGACTGACCGACAAGAATGTCGTAACTCTTGAAACATTGGCAGGCATCAAAACATTGCACCTGCACGTAAATAAAGGCAAAGTAGACTCGGTCACCGTCGACATGGGTGAGCCGGTCACATCTGTCAGGGAAATTCCGGTTATATATAATAATGAGATGATGGTCAACGCTCCGGTCGATACATCGTGCGGAGTGATTGAGATGACAGCCGTTTCGATGGGCAATCCCCACGGAGTCGTGTTTGTCGACTCGCTCGATAATGTGGATGTACACGGATTGGGGCGTGAACTTGAGATTCACTCAATGTGGCCCGACCGGGCAAACATCGAATTTGCGCAGATAAATTCACCCTCCGAAATAACTATGCGAGTGTGGGAGAGAGGTAGTGGCGAAACAATGGCCTGTGGAACCGGTGCCTGTGCCACCGCAGTTGCCGCCGCGATTACAGGCCGTACAGGCGATCGGGTGACGGTGCATCTGCTTGGCGGCGACCTTGAGATATATCGGAATCCCGATGACTCACACATCTACATGACAGGAAGCGCAACCACGGTGTTTGAAGGAGTCTACGAAAGACAAAGTTGATGACAAATAAAAACAATAGAAAAAACGGATTCACTTACCTATGATTAAAATTAACGACAATTTTTGCGAGCTTCCTGCAAGCTACCTTTTCTCCGATGTAGCAAAGCGGATCAATGCCTTCAAGGCCGAGCATCCCGATGTCGAAATCATAAAGATGGGCATTGGCGATGTAACGCAGCCTATATGTCCGGCAGCCATCCAGGCAATGGAAAACGCTGTTGCCGACCAGGCTGATCGCGTGACATTTCACGGTTACGGCCCGGAGCAGGGATATGACTTCCTGCGCAGGAGAATCGTAGATGTTGATTATCGCTCACGAAACATCGATATAGACATCGATGAGATATTCATAAGCGACGGTGCGAAAAGCGACACGGGCAACATAGGCGACATTCTGTCCACCGACTGCAAAGTTGCCGTGACCGATCCCGTATATCCCGTATATGTCGACACAAATGTCATGGCCGGAAGGGCAGGGCATCTCGTTGATGGACGCTGGAGCAGGATAGAGTATCTGCCATGTACGGCCGAGAACGGATTTATTCCATCATTGCCCAAGGACAACCCCGATGCCATATATCTGTGCTATCCCAATAATCCCACCGGCACAACTCTTAATCGCTCACAGTTTGAAAAATGGGTCGAATATGCAAAGGACAACAATGCACTCATATTATTTGACTCGGCCTATGAGGCGTATATTACAGAACCCGACATTCCTCACAGCATATATGAAATCCCCGGAGCCAAAGATGTGGCTATAGAGTTCCGCAGCTTCTCCAAGACTGCCGGATTCACAGGATTGCGATGCGGCTACACGGTAGTTCCCAAGGCGCTTAAGGGATTGTCGAAAAACGGCGATGAAGTATCGCTGAATGCATTGTGGAATCGCCGCCAGTGCACCAAGTTCAACGGTGCAAGCTACATAGTGCAGCGTGCTGCCGAAGCATTGTATTCGACAAAGGGGCGTCATCAGGTTAAAGAAACCATAGCCTACTACATGCGTAACGCTTCATTGTTGAGAAACGGCCTGTCGGCTGCCGAACTTGAAGTGTGGGGCGGGGTAAACGCTCCCTACATCTGGGTGAAGACTCCCGGCGGCCTTTCGTCATGGGAGTTTTTCGATTTGCTGCTTGAAAAGTGCGGTATCGCCGGCACTCCGGGCTTAGGTTTCGGCCCGTCGGGCGAGGGTTACTTCCGATTGACGGCCTTTGGACGATACGAGGACACTGTTGCCGCAGTTGAACGGCTTAGTTCATTGAAGCTGAACAAATAAAATGATATTTCAATATATAAAATTATATATATTATGTCAAAGTTGAGATTTAAAGTAGTGGAAGAAGCTTTTGATCGTAAAGCTATTCCGGTTGAAATTCCGGCAGAACGCCCGGAACAGTATTATGGGAAGTACGTGTTCAATCGTCAGAAGATGTTTGAATACCTGCCCAAAAGCACTTATGACGCACTTGTTGATGCAATCGACAACAAGAAGCCGCTATCACGCGAAGTTGCCGACAGTGTAGCCGCAGGCATGAAGCAGTGGGCTATCGACAACGGTGCGCGTCATTACACCCACTGGTTTCATCCGTTGACCGACGGTACAGCCGAGAAGCATGACGCTTTCATCGAGCACGACGGCAAAGGCGGTGTAGTTGAGCAATTTACAGGCAAGCTGCTCGTTCAGCAGGAACCCGATGCATCGAGCTTCCCCAACGGAGGTATCCGCAACACATTCGAGGCCCGCGGATATTCGGCATGGGACATCTCATCCCCGGCATTCATTCTTGACAAGACTCTGTGTATTCCTACAATATTCATTTCGTATACAGGAGAATCGCTCGACTACAAGACTCCGTTGCTTCGTGCCCTGAATTCAGTCGACAAGGCAGCTACAGGTGTCGCACAGTATTTCGACCCCAACGTTAAGCATGTCAACTCCTATCTCGGATGGGAACAGGAATACTTCCTTGTTGACGAGGCTCTCTATTCGGCCCGCCCCGACCTTGTTATGACAGGCCGCACATTGATGGGACATGAGAGTGCTAAGAATCAGCAGCTTGAGGATCACTATTTCGGAGCAATTCCGTCGCGCGTCGAAGCCTTCATGCTTGACCTCGAAATCGAGTGTCACAAGCTTGGAATTCCGGCAAAGACCCGTCACAATGAAGTAGCGCCCAACCAGTTTGAGCTTGCTCCTATCTTTGAGGAAACCAACCTTGCCAACGACCACAATCTGTTGCTCATGTCGCTTATCGCAGAGGTTGCACGCCGTCATAATTTCCGCGTCCTGCTTCACGAAAAGCCCTTCTCAGGCATCAACGGTTCGGGAAAGCACAACAACTGGAGCCTTGGCACCGACACCGGAGTACTATTGTTTGCGCCCGGCAAGACACCCGAAGCCAACCTTCAGTTCATCACCTTCATTGCCAATGTAATGGCAGCCGTGTACCGTCATAATGGAGTATTGAAGGCATCAATCGCTTCAGCCACCAACGGACACCGTCTTGGAGCCAACGAGGCACCTCCTGCCATCATTTCGATATTCATGGGTACACAGCTCTCCGAAATCCTCGACAAGCTTGAAAAGGATGATGTAGATGAAATCATCAACCTCTCGGCCAAGAAAGGCCTTAAGCTCAATGTCGACCAGATTCCTGAAATTATAATCGACAACACCGACCGTAACCGCACATCGCCGTTTGCTTTCACCGGTAATCGCTTCGAGTTCCGTGCCGTAGGCTCTTCAGCCAACTGTGCATCGGCCATGATAGCACTTAATGCAGCTGTAGCCGAGCAGCTCATGGAATTCAAGGCCAATGTAGATGCCCGCATTGCCAACGGTCAGGACAAAAATCATGCGATTCTGTCGGAGATAAAGGAGATTATAAAATACTCCAAGCCCATACATTTCGACGGAAACGGTTATAGCGATGAATGGAAGGAAGAGGCTGCCCGCCGTGGTCTTGACTGTGAAACAAGCGTTCCCAAAATCTTTGACGCATATCTGAGCAAGTCATCAATCGACATGTTTAAGAGCACCGGCGTGTTTACCGAAGTAGAGCTTGAGGCTCGTAATGAGGTGAAATGGGAAATGTACACCAAGAAGATTCAGATTGAGGCCCGTGTGCTCGGTGATCTTGCCGTGAATCATGTGATTCCCGTTGCGATACGCTATCAATCGGTACTCACCGACAATGTATTCAAGCTAAAGACTCTGTTCCCCAATGAAAAGGGTGACAAACTCGCACAGCTCGACCTCGACACTATCGAGCGCATGTCGGCCCACATGGCAACAATCATGGAGGAAACCAAGAAGATGGTCAACGCCCGCAAGGCTGCCAACCGCATCGACAATGAGCGCGAAAAGGCAATAGCATATCACGACACGGTTGTACCGTGCATGGATGTCATACGCTACCATATCGATAAGCTTGAGCTTATGGTGGATGACGAGATGTGGCCGTTGCCCAAATATCGTGAATTGCTCTTCATTCGTTAACACAATTATTGGATAATAAGCCGGGAGTGCCATTGATGTCTGATAAGTGGCATCAAGTAGTAGCATGGCACTCCATGGCATTTTCAATGTTTTTATTAGAAAGTTATGATAAAAGATATGCCATACGCCCAAGGCCTTTACGATCCGCGACATGAAAGCGATGCATGCGGAGTGGGGCTGTTGGTAAATATTAGAGGTGTAAAATCGCATCAACTTGTAGAAAAAGGGTTACAAGTGCTTGAGCACATGGTTCATCGCGGTGCCGAAGGTGCCGATCCCAAAACAGGTGACGGTGCCGGAATAATGGTGCAGATACCCCATGAGTTCATTTTGCTTCAAGGAATTGCCGTTCCCGAGAAAGGCCGTTATGGATGCGGATTAGTATTCCTGCCCCACGATGATGACACACAACAGATAATATTCGACATCATTGAACGAGAAGCCATTGAACTTGGACTCACTCTTATTGCGGTGCGTGATGTACCCACAAATAATGAGCAGCTTGGCCCTGTTGCACGCAAAGCCGAGCCTGCAATAAAGCAGATATTCATTGCCGATGAGAAAAGCAACGACAGTATAGAGCCTCGACTTTATGTGCTGCGTAAACGCATCGAGAAGAAAGTGTCGGAGTTGACACTTCCCGATAAGGATGCATTTTATATCGTGTCATTGTCGTCGCGTGTCATTGTCTACAAGGGAATGTTGTCAAGTTTGCAATTACGCTACTACTTCCCCGACTTGATGAATCCCCACTTCACAACGGGCATGGCGTTGGTACATTCTCGTTTCAGTACCAATACATTCCCTACATGGTCGCTGGCACAGCCTTTCAGAATGCTCGGACATAACGGCGAGATAAACACCATACAGGGCAACCGAATGTGGATGAAGGCACGTGAATGTGTACTACATCCGCAGACACTCGGAGGCGCCGATGTCACACCTGTCATCCAGCCCGACATGAGTGACTCGGCATCACTCGACAACGTATTGGAATTTTTCGTAATGTCGGGTATGAGCCTGCCTCATGCTCTTGCCATGCTCGTGCCGGAATCGTTCAATGACAAGAACCCGATTTCGTCGGAATTGAAGGCATTCTATGAGTACCATTCAATCATGATGGAAGCGTGGGACGGCCCTGCGACATTGCTGTTCAGCGACGGACGCTACGCCGGCGGAATGCTTGACCGAAACGGACTGCGCCCCGCACGATATCTGATTACCAACAACGACACGATGGTAATTGCTTCCGAGATGGGAGTGTTGGCATTCGACCCTTCGGAAGTTAAGGAGAAGGGTCGTCTTCGTCCGGGAAAAATGTTGATGGTCGACATGGAAAAGGGCGAGATATATCACGATGCCGAACTCAAGGAGAAACTTGCATCGGAATTTCCTTACCGCGACTGGTTGTCACGCAATCGAATCATCCTCGACAAGATAAGCAGCGGACGCAAAGTTGAAAACAAAGTAAATGATTTTGCAAGACTTCTGCACACATTCTTCTATCATCGCGAGGAAGTAGAGAAGATTATCACGCCAATGGTCGTTGATGCCAAGGAGCCTGTCAATTCAATGGGCAACGACACTCCGCTCGCAGTTATGTCCAACGAGCCTCAATTGCTGTTCAACTATTTCCGTCAGCATTTCGCTCAAGTGACCAACCCGCCCATCGACCCTCTGCGTGAGGAGCTCGTGATGAGCCTCGACAGCTACATCGGAGCAATCGACATGAACCTTCTCGAGCCCAATCCCGAAATATGCAAGATGGTTCTGCTGAAGCGACCCATCATAACAAATCAAGAGCTTGATATATTGTGCAATCTCCGATACAAGGGATTCAACACACGCAAACTTTCGATGACATTCCCCGTAAAAGAGGGGGCCGAGGGCATAACGAAGGCATTGGAGCGCCTGTGTAAGGAGGCTGAAGCCGCCGTTGATGAAGGCTGCAACTACATTGTGCTGTCGGACCGCGGAGTAAACGCCGACAATGCGCCCATACCTTCATTGCTCGCCACCTCGGCCGTTCATCATCATCTCATCGACTGCAAGAAGCGTCTGCAGACAGCTCTTGTAGTGGAAACCGCCGATGCACGAGAGGTCATGCACTTCGCATTGCTGTCGGGTTACGGAGCAAGCGCAATAAATCCCTATCTCGCTTTTGCCGTAATCAACGACCTTGTGGAGCGACAGGAGATACAGCTTGACTACAATACAGCCGTAAAGAACTACATCAAGGCAATCGACAAGGGATTGCTCAAGGTCATGTCAAAGATGGGCATATCCACACTTACCAGCTATAAGGGCGCACAACTATTTGAAGCTGTAGGAGTGTCGGAAGAGATGTCACGCAAATATTTCGGCAACACCGTGAGCAAAATCGGAGGAATCGACATGGACGATCTCAGTCGTGACATATTGAAATCACATGCCGAATCGTTCAGCCCTTATTTTGACGAAGAACTGCCTTTGCGTCACCTCGGACAATATTCATTCCGCAAGGATGGAGAGACCCATGCATGGAATCCCGAATCGATAGCAACGCTTCAACTTGCCACACGACTTGGAAGTTACAAGAAGTTCAAGGAGTTCACTTCATTGGTTGACAACAAGCCCGAACCGATATTCATTCGCGATTTTCTTGACTTCAAGAAAGGCGAGCCTATACCGGTTGACGAAGTTGAACCTATAGAGAATATAATGCGTCGTTTCGTGACAGGTGCAATGTCGTTCGGCTCTATAAGCCGTGAGGCCCATGAAGCACTTGGTATAGCAATGAACGCTATCGGCGCACGAAGCAACACCGGTGAGGGAGGCGAGGATGCCGAACGCTTCAAGACACGCGAAGACGGCACATCGGCACGCTCGGCTATAAAGCAGGTCGCTTCGGGACGCTTCGGAGTTACCGCCGAGTATCTTGTAAATGCCGATGAAATACAGATTAAGATTGCACAGGGAGCCAAGCCAGGTGAAGGCGGACAGCTGCCCGGATTCAAGGTCGACAAGATAATAGCCAAGACGCGTCACTCAATCCCCGGAATCTCGCTTATATCTCCGCCTCCTCACCACGATATATATTCAATTGAGGACCTGGCCCAGCTGATATTCGACCTGAAGAATGTAAATCCCGATGCTCGCGTGAGCGTGAAGCTCGTGTCGGAAAGCGGTGTAGGAACAATTGCAGCCGGTGTGGCAAAAGCCAAGAGCGACCTTATCACAATAAGCGGTAGCGACGGCGGAACGGGGGCTTCTCCGGCAAGTTCGATACGTTACGCCGGTCTTCCCGTTGAGATAGGTCTTGCCGAAACACAGCAGACGCTTGTGCTCAACAATCTGCGCGGACAAGTGAAGCTGCAGGCCGACGGACAACTAAAGACAGCGCGTGATGTGGTGATAATGGCCATGTTAGGCGCCGAAGAGTACGGATTTGCGACAAGTGCGCTAATTGTGCTCGGATGCGTCATGATGCGTAAATGTCACCTTAACACCTGTCCTGTGGGAGTAGCGACACAGAATGAAGAGCTGCGCAAACGATTTGTGGGCCGTTCAGAGTATCTGATCAACTTCTTCAAGTTCCTTGCTCAGGAAATACGTGAGACCCTCGCTGAAATAGGCGTGCGTAAACTTGATGATGTGATAGGTCGTGCCGATATGCTTGAGGTAAAGCCCCAACACGCCACCCACAAGACAACACATCTCGACTTCTCACGCATATTATATATGCCGGCAGAGTGTCGTACCAACGCCATAATAAATGTCACGGAGCAGCAGCATGACATAGCGCATGTGCTCGACCGTCAGCTTATAAGCCGCTCATTTCCCGCGATAGATTCGGGAATGCCTGTGGAGCTTGATTTCCCGATTGCCAACACCGACCGTTCGGTAGGCGCAATGCTGTCGGGCGTAGTGGCAAAGAAATATGGTAATGATGGATTGCCCGACAATACCATCTTGTGTACATTCCGTGGTTCGGCCGGCCAAAGTTTCGGTGCATTCCTGGCTCACGGCATATCGTTCCGACTCGAAGGTGACGCTAACGACTATGTAGGCAAAGGACTGTCGGGAGGCAAGATTGTCATCGTCCCGCCTAAAGGAAGTCCGTTTGTTCCGCAGGACAATATAATCGCCGGAAATACACTGTTGTATGGAGCGACTTCAGGCGAAGTTTACATCAATGGACGCGTAGGCGAGCGATTCTGCGTGCGTAATTCAGGCGCGATTGCCGTAGTCGAGGGAGTGGGCGACCACTGCTGCGAATACATGACCGGAGGCCGCACCGTGGTGCTCGGTTCGACCGGACGCAATTTTGCCGCCGGTATGAGCGGCGGTGTTGCCTACGTGTGGAATCCCAATGGCGATTTCGACTATTTCTGCAACATGGAGATGGTTGAGTTGTCATTGATCGAAGACATGGCCGACAATCGCGAGCTCTATCGCCTTATAGGCAATCATTACAAGCACACTCACAGTCAGCTTGCCGGACGCATGCTCGACAACTGGCACGAATATGTGGGGCAGTTCATAAAGGTAATACCCTTTGAATACAAGAAAGTGCTTCATGATGAAAAGCTTGCCAAGCTGCAACAGAAAATTGCAAGTGTGGAACGTGACTGATAAATTAATGAAAATCGCTTAAAACTATATATGATATGGGAAACCCAAAAGCGTTTTTGACCATCCACCGCAAGGAAGCCGGCTATCGTCCTGTTTCCGACCGTATAAGGGATTACGGTGAAGTGGAGCAAACATTGAACCCCGAGGACCGTCGTTTACAGGCGTCACGTTGCATGGAGTGCGGCGTTCCGTTCTGTCACTGGAGCTGTCCGCTCGGCAATAAGCAGCCCGAGTGGCAGGACCGACTGTTTAAGAATGATATAAAAGGAGCATATACATTGCTCACCGCTACCGACGACTTTCCTGAATTTACAGGACGAGTTTGTCCTGCATTATGCGAGAAGGGTTGTGTGCTTAACAAGATACATGAACCCGTCACCATACGCGAAAACGAAGCCGCCATTGTAGAGCGTGCATTCCTTGAAGGCTACGTAAAGCCCTACGTTCCCAAGCACCGCACAGGTAAGCGAGTTGCCGTGATAGGTTCGGGGCCTGCAGGACTTGCATGCGCCAATCAGCTGAATCGCCGAGGACATTCGGTTACGGTGTTTGAGAAGAATGAAGCAATAGGCGGACTGCTGCGATTCGGCATCCCCGATTTCAAGCTCAACAAGAGCATCATCGACCGTCGCGTAGCGTTGATGACCGAAGAGGGCGTTGAGTTCAAGCCCGGCGTAGAAGTGGGCAAGGATATAGCAGTCGAGGATATCGTGAGCGACTATGATGCCGTGTGCATAGCAATCGGCGCTGAAGTGCCGCGTGACCTGAAGGTAGAAGGCCGCGATCTTAAAGGCGTACACTTCGCACTCGAGCTTCTGCAACAGCAGAACAGAGTAAACGCCGGACGCGAGATTTCGCGTGACGACCGCATATCGGCCAAAGGGAAGAACGTGCTCGTAATCGGAGGTGGCGACACCGGCAGCGACTGTGTAGGAACAGCCAACCGCCAGGGTGCTCTTTCGGTTACACAGATTGAGATAATGCCCAAACCGCCGGAAGGAGAGAATCCGGCAACTCCGTGGCCCTATTGGCCCGTGGTGTTGAAGACATCAAGTTCGCACGACGAGGGCTGTAATCGCCGTTGGTTGCTCGACACTCGCCGAATAATAGGAGAGAACGGCAAGGTAACCGAAGTCGAGGTCGAAGAGGTGCGTTGGGAAAAGGATGAAGCCACCGGACGCATGAATTTGATTCACACCAGAAACGTAGAGCGCATAAAGGCTGAACTCGTATTGCTCGCGATGGGATTCACCAATCCCGTACAGGACGGCATACTGAAACAGCTGGAGGTCGAGAAGGATGCACGCGGCAATGTGAAGGTCGATGACAAGCAGCAAAGCAGCATCGACAAGGTATTCGCCGCCGGCGACGCCTCTACCGGCGCATCACTTGTAGTAAGATGTATCGCTTCAGGCAGAAAAGCTGCTGAAGGAATACACAATTATCTCACTGAAAAATAGAATCGGATAATTCAACGGGTCGGCTTGTCAGTCGGCCCGTTACAATTAATAAAATACCACATCACAATGGAACCTTTGAAACACGAATGCGGAGTGGCAATGATACGCCTGCTCAAGCCGCTTGAATATTATAAGCAAAAGTACGGCACCTATCTTTACGGACTCAACAAGTTGTATCTGCTGATGGAAAAGCAACATAACCGCGGACAGGAGGGTGCCGGCGTGGGATGTATAAAGATGTACTCTCCGGCAGGCAGCGAATATGTGTTCCGTGAACGTGCATTGGGTTCGGGAGCGATACAGGAGATATTCTCGTCGATAAACAGTCAGCTGGCCAATGTCCACATCAATGAGCAGTCCAATGAATGGGTCGAATCCTACGCTCCGTTCATTGGCGAAGTCTACATGGGGCACCTGCGATATTCAACCACAGGAAGAAGCGGATTGAATTATGTACACCCGTTTTTGCGTCGCAACAACTGGTGCTCGCGTTCACTGATGCTTTGCGGCAACTTCAACATGACCAACGTTGACGAAATATTCAATTCAGTGGTCGAAAAAGGACAGCATCCCCGCATATACTCCGACACCGTAATAATACTTGAGCAGCTTGGATATGCCCTCGATAAGGAAAACAACCGCCTCTATCATGAATTCACCGAAAAAGGACTTGACGGCATACCTCGTGCCATGGCAATCGAGGATAACATCGACCTGCGTCCGGTACTTGCTTCCACCGCTCCGGGATGGGATGGGGGATATGTGATATGCGGCACACTCGGGTCGGGTGACATGTGGGCCTTGCGCGATCCTCACGGCATACGCCCGGCCTTCTACTATTATGACGACGAGGTAGTGGTAGTGGCATCGGAGCGTCCGGTAATACAGACCGTGTTCAATGTCCCGCGTCGTGCCGTAAACGAGCTCACTCCGGGAAGTGCGATAATAGTAAACAAAGCCGGCAAGGTAAGGGTTGACGACATTCTCGGAGAAGGACGAAACGAGCGGTGTTCATTTGAGCGAATCTATTTCTCAAGAGGAAGTGACGCCGACATATACAAGGAACGCAAGGCTTTGGGCCGCAATCTTGTCGGCAAGATATTGCATGAGCTTGACTACGATCTCGCCCACGCCGTGTTCTCGTTCATCCCCAATACGGCCGAAGTTGCCTTTATTGGCATGGTCGAAGGTCTTGAAAAACATCTCGACCGCTACAAGGCCGACAGGATTATGGCATGTAACGCCGAAGGCACGTTGTCGCGTGACATGATAGAGAAGATAATGTCACAGAAACTGCGCATCGAAAAAGTTGCCATAAAGGATATAAAGCTGCGCACGTTCATCGCCGAGGGAGAGTCACGCAACGACCTCGCCGCCCATGTATATGATGTGACCTACGGCATAGTAAAGAATAATGTAGACACACTTGTCGTGATTGACGATTCAATAGTGAGGGGCACCACTCTTAAGCAATCGATAATCAAGATGCTCGACAGGCTGCATCCGCGCAAAATAGTTATTGTGAGCTCCTCTCCCCAGGTGCGTTATCCCGACTATTACGGCATCGACATGTCACGCATGGGTGAATTCTGTGCATTTCGTGCGGTAGTGGAGCTACTTAAGGAAAACGGCATGGAGAATCGGCTTGAAGAGGTTTACAATCGATGTCTTGAACAGGAGAATGTCGATGATGCGCATCTTGAGAATTGCGTAAAGGCAATCTACGCACCGTTCACCGACGATGAAATATCGGCTAAGATAGCGAGTATGCTTACTCCCGACGACACTTCGGCTGAGGTGTCGATAGTGTATCAATCGCTTGAAGGGCTTCATGAAGCAGTGCCCGAATGTCCCGGCGATTGGTACTTTTCGGGCGATTATCCCACTCCCGGCGGCATAAGACTTGTCAACCGTGCCTACATCAATTATTATGAGGGTAATGTGGACAAACGATGATTTTTACATATCAATAGTTGTATTAAATGAAAAATTATTTGTAAGTTTGTGTAATCATTATCATTTAACTTTAATAAATTTAACAGCTATGGAACAAAACCAACAATGTCCTCCTCAGAGCAATGACGTATTCTCTCCCGGTCCCTCAGGCAAAAGCCGCGGAGTAGCAGCTCTTTTGGCTATATTCCTGGGATCACTCGGAATCCAATATTTCTATCTCGGTAAAAATACAGCAGGCGTAATAGCATTGGTGCTCAGCATCATCACTTGCGGTATACCCGGAATCCTCTGGCTCATTCAGGGAATCATGATGTTTACAATGTCGCAGGCCGACTTTGAGCGCAAGTTTGTCTACAGCACATCCACATTCCCCTTGTTCTAATCCTCAGGGAAAATCGATTCATAACGCGAGCGATGCCGTTAAAGGTGTCGCTCGCGGTCTTTTTGTGTTTGCCCGATGGGAGTTACGGGATTTTTTAGTAACTTTGCAGTCGCATTTTTGAAATATATTAGAATCCATATATGATAGCGGTCAATAATTTAGGCATTCAATTCGGTAAAAGAGTCCTATTCCAGGATGTAAACTTGAAGTTCACACCGGGCAACTGTTACGGCATCATCGGAGCCAACGGAGCCGGTAAATCAACCCTTATGCGCATACTCAGCGATCAATTGTCGCCTACCCACGGCACTGTGACCCAGGGTCCGGGAGAGCGTATGTCGGTTCTTGAACAGGATCACTTCAAGTTTGACGACTGCACTGTGATGGACACGGTGCTTCAAGGTCACACAGTGTTGTGGGACATCATCAAAGAGAAAGACGCCATATACGCCAAGGCCGATTTCTCGGATGAAGACGGTGTTCGCGCCGCCGAGCTTGAGGAGAAGTTTGCCGAACTTGAAGGCTGGAATGCCGAGAGCGATGCCGCCGCACTGCTCAGCGGACTCGGAATCAAGGAGGACAAGCACTACACCCTCATGAAGGACATGAGCGGTAACGAAAAGGTGCGTGTGTTGCTGGCCAAGGCCCTTTTCGGCAATCCCGACAACCTGCTTCTCGACGAGCCCACCAACGACCTTGACCTTGAAACGGTAGCATGGCTTGAGGACTATCTGTCAAAGTTTGAGAATACGGTGCTTGTCGTGTCGCACGACCGCCACTTTCTGGATTCGGTATGTACTCACACTCTTGACATCGACTATAACAAGGTTACATTATTTGCCGGTAACTACAGTTTCTGGTACGAGTCATCGCAGCTTGCATTGAAACAGCAGCAACAGCAAAACAAGAAAGCCGAGGAGAAGCGCAAGGAACTTCTTGAATTCATACAGCGATTCTCGGCCAATGTAGCCAAATCAAAGCAGACCACATCACGTAAGAAGATGCTTGAAAAGCTGAACGTAGAGGAGATTCAGCCTTCGTCACGCCGATATCCGGGCATCATATTCACGCCTTCGCGCGAGCCGGGCAACAAAATTCTTGAAGTACACGGACTGACAGCTTCGGTCGACGGAGAGGTGTTGTTTAAGGATGTGAACTTTGCCATCGAGAAGTGGGACAAGGTTGCATTCCTGAGCCGTGACCCGCGAGCCATGACCGCATTGTTTGAGATAATAACCGGCAATCGCAAGCCCGATGAAGGAAGCTACGACTGGGGTCAGACGATAACAACCGCATATCTGCCTCTCGACAACTCTTCGTTCTTCAACACCGACCTGAACCTTGTCGACTGGCTGTGTCAGTGGAGCGAGGATTCAAGCGAGATATATCTTAAGGGATTCCTCGGCAAGATGCTCTTCTCGGGCGAAGAGGTGCTTAAGAAAGCTTCGGTGCTTTCGGGAGGTGAGAAGATGCGCTGCATGATAGCCCGAATGATGATGCGTGACGCCAACACTCTCGTGCTCGACTCGCCCACCAACCATCTTGACCTTGAGTCAATCCAGGCATTCAACAACACGCTTCAGACATTCAAAGGCAACATCCTCTTTGCATCACATGACCATGAGTTCATCCAGACCGTGGCCAACCGCATAATCGAGCTTACGCCTAACGGCATCATCGACAAGATAATGGACTATGACGACTACATCACCGACGAGCGAGTAGCCGCCGCACGTGAACGACTTTATAACGCATAAACATAAATTGTCAGTGACATGGTAAAACATATAGTAACATTCAAGCTCAACGGCACTCAAGAGGAGCGTCGCCAAGTGGCTGAAAGCTTCAAGGCAGCATTGATGGCTCTGCCCGATAAAATCGAAGTGCTTCACTCAATTGAGGTCGGCATAAATGAAAATCCGACCGAGGACTGGGATGTAGTCCTGACTGCAATAGTGGATACGATGGACGATGTTGCCGTGTATGCCAAGCATCCCGCCCATGTTGCCGCAGCATCACTCCTTGCCGGACACAAGGAGTCGCGTGCATGCGTTGACTATGAGTTTTAGAGCCGGCTCTCAGGATTATTTTATGTGATTGAACAAATCTCGGAATTGGCGTTGTGTGCCCATAATGGTGAACACATCGCCTTTTTCTATGCGAAAATCGGCATCGAGATTTGCTACAATCATCGGGACTTCATTGGTCACACCGATAATATTGCGTCGCGGAGCCGGTCGCGAAACCGATATTAGTTTTATACCATAATCTTCCTCAAAGTTCAGGTCCTCGTACTTCATTCCATAGAAGAAGTCGGGGGCATCGAATTTTATAACGTAATGGTCGACATCGATTCGCAGAGAGTCAACAGTGCAACCTAATTCCAATTCACGCGTGAGTTCTCGAGCCGCACGTTGTTCCGGAGTTAGAATGCGGTCAACTTTAAATCCTTGCAATATAGTTTCGTGAATGTCATCGACAGCACGTGCATATATGCGTTTCACTCCAAGTTTTCGCAACAGCGCCACTGTCTTTACACTTGCGCCAAAGTTCTCGCCGATGGCCACAATCACGAGGTCGACGGTCTTCAACGGTAATACCGAAAGTGCCGCTTCATCGGTCGAGTCGATTATATAGGCCGTTGAAATCTTGTCCTTCACCTGTTCGACAAGAGTGGGATTGTGGTCGGCCCCTATCACCTCGTGTCCCATGTCGGTAAGGTCAGTGGCAAGATTGGAGCCATATATTCCGAGTCCTATTATCAGATAACGCATATTATTTATCAGTTTATTATTATATTTTCAGTTGGATATTTCACCGGGTAGTCGTGACGATTGCCCGTCACACCTATCAGAAGCGATATTATACCCACGCGTCCGAGAAACATCGCGGTGCACAACACTATTTTAGAGCTCATGCCAAGCTCCGATGTAATACCGAGCGACGAGCCTACGGTGAACAGCGCCGAAGAAGTTTCAAAGAGAACACTCTTGGCAGGAAGTTGTGGCTCAAGCAGCAACAATATAACGCTGTAGATGGTGTAGGACACTATCGAAATTGCAACAACCGCATTGGCTCTTCTTATAGAACCTACGGCAATCGTGCGGTCATATACCGTGACATGATCCTTGCCGAGTATTATCGATTTAAGATTCAACAGTATCAATGCAAACGTATTGACTTTGACACCTCCGGCGGTTGACTGCGAAGCTCCTCCAATCCACATCAGAAAAAGCACTATGACAAGCGTTACATTAAGGAAATTGGCCGGATTTACCGACACAAAACCCGAACTTCGCGGAGTGGTGGAGTTGAAAAACGACTGGACTATGCTGTCATAAAGACTCATGCCGACCAATGTGTTGTTACGTTCGAGAATGAAAAACACAACCGTGCTGACGGCAAATATAATCAATGTTGTGTAGAGCGCAATCTTGGTGTTTACATTCCAGATGTGGACCGAGCGTCCTATCTTAGTTCGATGGTTTATGCGGCACCACAATCGACGAAAATACTCAATAAACGCCTCCTTGAAATTTACAAGTATCGGGAAGCCTATACCTCCGGCCATAACGATTATTCCTATGACAATGTATATCATCTGATTGGAATTCATCAATGCCGGATTTGCCATACCGCCGTGAAGATTGGAGAATCCTGCGTTACAGAAAGCCGAAACGGCATGAAATATCGAGAATATTATCTGATCTTCGGTCGACATGATAAGCACATCGTGAATTGAGAGCCATATAAAGAATGCTCCTATCAATTCAACAATCACGGTAAAACCGAGGATATACAGCAGCGTAGGCAGCAATGCGTTGATGGTTTTGCTGTAGATCATGTCCTTAACCATCAACTGGCTGTAGACCGATGTGTTACCGCTGAAAAACAGGGCGAAAAAGCTTGTGAAAGTCATCACACCCAATCCGCCTATCTGAATCAGGAGTCCGAGAATCAACAGTCCTAACGGGGTAAATGTCGATGCTACATCGATGGTAGTCAGTCCGGTGATACAAACGGCGCTTGTCGACACAAACAGCGAGTCGATGTAACCTATGCCGTGATAGGTGCATCGTGGCATCATGAGCAGGAATGACCCTAAAAAGATGAAAAACAGGAAGCTGCATGAAAGTATCAGCGACGGGTTGGTGCGCTTTCCCATTATCCTGATAACAAAATAGCTTATCTCTACTATGGCAAAAGCCACCAGGATGCCAAGCAGGAATTTGTTGCTGTAAAGGACATCCTCGAGCCATGGAATCCAAAGATGGGCGGGCCGGGGATATAGTGCGGGAAGAAGCGTCGACAGCAGTGCAATGTCGACTATCCACTTGATTACGCGGGTGTTTTCAATCGTATTTTTTAGATTGAAAATAAGATTGAAAAGCACTTTGGCGAGAAATATGCACTGAAATGTGCGGAAATACACGAGTAACGTGCGCAATTCATTAGCCTCGCGTTCAAATCCTATATATAATGTCGCACATAGCAGGCATCCGATTGCGGCAACTACCGAGAGCACTTCAAGCAGTCCCGAGATTGCTGTAATCACAGTCCTGGAGTGACGCAACGCACGGTTCCATGTCAAATTTGCTCTATGTAGACGGCTTTGCATCCTGCGAATAATATGTTTTATCTCGCTCATAGCAATAAAACGACATTACTGTCGGTAAAGTTACGGAAACTTTGCTTTTTTAGCCTCAAAAATTTATACAATCTTAAAGATAATCACTAATTTTGTATCTAAAATAAACCAATAGTACACAAAAACTATGTCGGAAATCACTGAAGAAATCACTGAAGAAAAAGGAGGGCTTAACTTTGTAGAGCAAATAGTAAGCGATGACCTCGCAGCCGGTAAGAATGGCGGACGCCTCAATACGCGTTTTCCACCGGAACCCAACGGCTATCTTCACATTGGACACGCCAAGGCTATATGCATGGACTTTGGTGTAGCCGAGAAATTTGGAGGAACCTGCAATCTGCGTTTCGATGATACCAACCCAACAAAGGAGGATGTCGAGTATGTCGACTCCATAAGAGAGGACATTCATTGGCTTGGATTTGACTGGGGCGACCGCGAGTATTACGCGAGCGACTATTTCCCCCAGCTGTATGATTTGGCCATACGCATGATAAAAGAGGGCAAGGCCTATGTCGACCACCAGACATCGGAGGAAATCGCCCGTCAGAAGGGTACGCCGACACAACCCGGTGTAAACAGTCCTTATCGTGATCGTCCGATAGAGGAGAATCTCGACCTTTTCCAGCGCATGAATGCTGGCGAGTTTGAGGAAGGCACCTATGTGCTTCGTGCCAAAATCGACATGGCATCGCCCAATATGCACTTCCGTGACCCTATAATGTATCGTATAATAAAGTATCCCCATCACCGCACAGGTACAAAATGGAAGGTATACCCTATGTATGACTTCGCACACGGTCAGAGCGACTACTTTGAGGGGGTTACTCACTCGATATGCACCCTTGAGTTTGTGCCTCACCGTCCGTTGTATGAATACTTCGTCAAGGAGTTGGCCGACGAGAGCTATTGTCCCCGACAGATAGAGTTCAACCGACTCAATCTCACCTATACGGTAATGAGCAAGCGCAAGCTCCTGCAACTCGTACAGGAGGGCCTTGTGGCAGGATGGGACGATCCCCGAATGCCGACAATATCGGGTATGCGCCGTCGCGGCTTCACTCCTCAGTCGATCAAGAACTTCATCAACATGATAGGTTACACCAAATTTGAGGCCTTGAACAGCATCTCGCTTCTGGAGCATGCCGTGCGCGAGGACCTCAATAAGGTGGCTACACGTGTCATGGCGGTAATAAATCCCGTAAAGCTGGTAATAACCAACTATCCCGAAGGCCAGACCGAAATCCTTGAGATGGAAAACAATCCCGAGGATCCCGAAGCAGGCACACACCAGATGCCCTTCAGTCGCGAAATATACATCGAGCGTGACGACTTCATGGAAAATCCGCCTAAGAAATTCTTCCGCCTCGCCCCCGACGGTGAAGTAAGACTTAAGGGAGGATACATCATCAAGTGCACCGGAGTCAAGAAAGATGACGAAGGCAACATCGAAGAGATATACTGCACCTACGATCCCGATACCCGCAGCGGCCTGCCCGGCAGCATGCGCAAGGTTAAGGGAACACTTCATTGGGTGTCGGCCGCACACGCCAAGGACGCTACAGTCAGGATGTATGACCGACTCTTCTCGGTAGAAAATCCCGCCGAAGAGAAGGACAAGGATTTCCGTGAGATGCTTAATCCCGATTCGTTAAGGGTAGTGGAAGGAGTAAAGATTGAGCCGTTTATCGCCGAGAATGCAAAGGTGGGTGATCACTACCAGTTCCAGCGCATAGGCTACTTCACTCCCGATAAGGACTCAACTCCCGAAAAGCTTGTGTTCAACCGCACAATGCAGCTCAAGGACACTTGGGAAAAGCTTCAGAAGAAGTAATTGAAAAACTTCCAATAACCTCTCTCCGCATCTACATTTGATGGATCAAGAGCAACGCCGCCGCGAGAAATTATACATGAAATTCAGGGCTGACCTCGTGTCGGGCCATATAGCATCGGGTTACGATGAAAACGACTTAATCGAAATATACGATTATGCCAATGACATCTACGATGAATATGTCCAGATGGAGGTCATCCTAAGCGGTGCGCGCATATATCCCGAAAGCGAAGAGTTGGCTCAGCGCAGGGCCTTCTTCCTGTACACGACATTGTCGATGACCGAAGGGGCTGTAAACATTGCTCTTAACCATAAGGGGGAAACGGCGCTTTGGGCGATATTGCTGTTGCTCGTCAAGCATCCTCCCATGGAGGAGTCGATAAAGGAGATGAACTCCATCGTAGACACTTTTGCCGACTTTGACGATGAAACCATCATACAGTTGGTTGACGCATGCGTGGAACTTGAACTCTATGATTGGCTGAAGGAGAACCGAGAGCTGATAAAGAATCGTTGCCTGTATCCCGACACATTCCTTTATGAACTCTCGCAGGTCGCCGATGGAAAGCGCGACTATGAGTTCGGCATTTCAGTACTTGAGGAGCTGACAATGCTTGAGCCGTTCAATTCGGTATATTGGCACATGCTTTCACAGCAATATGTCAACAATGACGACTACAACAATGCACTCCAGGCCATCGACTATGCGCTTGCCATCGACCCTAAGTCGACAAATATGCTTGTCACGAAGGCTCAGATTCTCTATGACATGAATCAGGACCGCGAAAAGGCACGCTCAATGATGCGCGAAGTCCTCCTGGAAGATCCCGACAATGCACTCGCCAACCACACCCTGGCGGCCATGCTCGCCCTTGACGGCGACACCAAGGGTGCTTTGGCGATAATACGCAATTACCTTAAAGAGCATCCCGGCGACAAGGAGGCCATCGACCATCTGCTGACCATAGGCAACAGGGAGGTCGACAATGAGGAGATTAACCGATATTTCAAGAGCGGTGCATTGTCCACCGAACAGGAATGGGTGGCTTGGGCCGACACTTTCTATCAGCGCGAACAATACCAAGCTTGCGCCGACATTCTGCTGTGTCGACTATATAACACCGATTCATTGTTTGACTGGACGCAGCTTCTTGAAAGTCTGTATCGTTGCGGCCGATATGCCGAAGTGGTGGAGTTATATCGAAAATATGTGTTGAGAGTGCGTGATATAAGCGGATTGAGCCTATCGCTTCCCGATGCACTCATCATGGTACTGAGCCTCCTGCGCGAAGGTTATCAAACTGCGGCAAAAGAGCTCGCCGATTTTATCGTTAACTACAATATATCGGACATCAATCCTTATGAAAAACGGCTTGTGGCCATAGGCGTGCAGTCAGTGTTGCGCAATATACTTGATGCCATCGACAGCAGCCAAGATGTACCGTTAAGCTCCATCGATCCGTTTGCATAGTGCGTTTTATTGTAATTTGTCAGTGCATAACGGCATTTCAGCGACATTTTATTTCCTTATAGCCACTTTTTGTGTATCTTTGCAGCTAATATCATTTATAAATTGTCAAAGTGGAAAGCAAGAAAAAAGATACCGCGATACTTCTCATGCACTGCCCCGACCAACCGGGCATTATCGCCGTTATAACCGAGTTTATCAATGCTAACGGAGGTAACATCGTTTACCTCGATCAGTATGTCGACAAATTTAACGGCATCTTCTACATGAGGGTGGAGTGGGATTTAGAGAACTTCATTATTCCGCGTGAAAAGCTAAGCGAGTATTTCCAGATTCTTTACGGTCAACGTTACCAGCTGACTTATAAGCTGAGTTTCTCCAACAAGCGTCAGCGCATGGCCATCTTCGTAAGCAAGATGTCGCACTGCCTCTATGACATACTCGCTCGATACATCGCCGGAGAGTGGGATGTCGACATACCCGTGATTGTAAGCAATCACCCCGATCTGCAGATTGTCGCCGAGCAGTTCAACATCCCCTTTGAGGTGTTCCCGATCAACCGTGACAACAAAGCCGAAATGGAGGCCCGCGAGCTTGAACTGCTTGAACGTTACGAAATCGACTTCATAGTGCTGGCACGATATATGCAGATTCTATCGGACGAGATGATAAAGCGCTATCCCCATCACATAATCAATATACATCACTCTTTCCTCCCTGCTTTCGTAGGAGCAAAGCCTTATCATGCGGCCTACGAGAGAGGCGTGAAGCTCATCGGAGCTACAAGCCACTATGTAACCGCCGATCTTGATGCAGGCCCCATAATAGAGCAGGACATTGTGCGCATAACCCACAAGGACACAATCGACGACCTTATCAAGAAAGGCCGCGACCTTGAGAAGATTGTATTGTCACGCGCCGTCGAGAAGCACATACAGCGCAAAGTGCTTGCTTACAACAATAAGACAGTGGTGTTCAGCTGATTGCAATTGAGTATGGGTGTCGCTATAATAAAATATAACGCCGGCAACAATTTCTCGGTGATATGCGCACTGAAGCGTATAGGCGTAGAAGCGATTGTCACCGACGATCCGTTAAAGATATCCGAAGCCGACAAGGTGATTTTTCCCGGAGTGGGGGAGGCGGCTTCGGCAATGGCCTATCTGCGTCAACACAATCTTGATCGGTTAATAAAGTCGCTACATCAGCCGGTGCTCGGAATTTGCATCGGTCAGCAGCTGATGTGCCGTCACTCCATGGAGGGCGATGTCGATTGCCTCGGAATATTCGATGCCGATGTGCTGCGGTTCGCCCCCGAAATGTCGCGACTGAAGGTGCCGCACATGGGGTGGAACACACTTCATGTCACGCATCCCGGAATCATAACCTCCGACATGGAGAATGAATATGTGTATTATGTCCACAGTTACTACGTACCGGTCAACAACGCGACAATAGCCACGACCGAATACATTGATCAGTTCAGTGCGTCCATGCATAAGGACAATTTCTATTCGACCCAGTTCCATCCCGAAAAGAGCGGTGGAATAGGTGAACGCATCCTAAAAAACTTCCTCGAACTATGACGACGATAATTCCGGCTATAGACATAATAGATGGCAAATGCGTAAGGCTCACCAAAGGCGACTACGAAAGCTCACGCGTGTATGCCGACGATCCTGTCGACATGGCTTTGAGATTCCGCGACTGCGGATGCACCCGGCTGCATGTCGTCGATCTTGACGGAGCAAGGTCACAGCACATAGTGAATTATCGCACACTCGAGCGAATAGCATCGTCAACCGACATGATTATCGATTTCGGCGGTGGAATAAAGAGCGACGAAGATGCCAAAATAGCGTTTGAAAGCGGAGCATCGATGATTACCGGAGGAAGCATAGCGGTAAAGGATCCTGCAATATTCACCGGTTGGCTCAACCGTTACGGCAACGAGCACATAATACTCGGGGCCGACGCACGTAACGGCAAAATAGCTACAGTGGGCTGGCTCGATGAGTCGGAACATGACATAGTGCCGTTCATCGGTTCCTATGTGGAAAAGGGCATACGTTACGTGATCTCGACCGACATCAATGTCGACGGAACGTTAAACGGCCCGTCAATCGAGCTGTACAAAAACATTCTCACCGCATTTCCCGATATATATCTTATTGCAAGCGGTGGGGTGAGCGGCATCACCGACATCGAGCGTCTTGACACCATATCGGTTCCTGCCGTAATTGTGGGCAAGGCCATATATGAAGGACGCATCACATTGAAGGAAATTGAAAAGATGAACTTAAATTAAACCCTACATGCTTGCAAAACGTATAATACCTTGCCTCGATGTAAAAGACGGTAAAACCGTGAAGGGGGTTAATTTCGTGAATTTCCGCGATGCCGGCGACCCGGTTGCTCTCGGACGCAAATATAGCGAAGACGGAGCCGACGAACTGGTCTATCTCGACATAACGGCCTCGCATGAGGGTCGCAAAACATTTGTCGATCTCGTGCGTCGTGTCGCCGAGAATGTAAGCATACCGTTCACCGTGGGCGGAGGCATCAACCACGTAGCCGATGTGGAAACCCTGCTTGACGCGGGAGCCGACAAAATATCGATAAACTCGGCCGCATTGCGCAATCCCGACCTGATCGACGACATCGCATCGCGATTTGGCCGGCAGGTGTGTGTCACCGCAATTGACGCACGCTTTGACAACGGAGAGTGGATATGCTTTCTCAACGGAGGTCGAGTGCCCACGTCACGCCGATTGCTTGAATGGGCGCATGAGGCTCAGGAACGTGGAGCAGGAGAGATACTCTTCACAAGCATGAACCACGACGGTGTAAAGACCGGATTTGCATGCGAGGCCCTTGCCGAACTTGCCGACAATCTTGAAATTCCCATAATTGCATCGGGCGGCGCAGGAAATTGCGAGCATTTCCGCGATGTATTCACAATCGGCAAAGCCGATGCCGCATTGGCAGCAAGCATTTTTCACTTCAACGAAGTGCCCATAGCGCAGTTGAAAACCTATTTGAAAGAGAATAATATAATTATCAGACAATAAATATGGCACAATTGGATTACAGCAAATTGCAGGGACTGATTCCCGCAATCATACAGGATGCCAACACAAAGAATGTGTTGATGCTCGGATTCATGAACGGGGAAGCCTATCTGAAAACGGTGGAGAGCGGCAAGGTCACATTCTTCAGCCGCACAAAAGGTCGCCTGTGGACCAAAGGCGAAGAGAGCGGACACTTCCTTAACGTAGTATCAATCGAGGAGGATTGCGATCACGACACATTGCTTATAAAGGTACATCCGGTAGGTCCTACATGTCATAAAGGCACCGACACCTGTTTCGGCACATCCAATGATTTCGGAGTTGAATTCTTCCGCTATCTGCAAGACTTTATATCACGCCGTCACGAGGAAATGCCCGAAGGCTCATATACGACCTCACTGTTCAAGTCCGGAGTAAACAGAATGGCGCAGAAAGTAGGTGAGGAGGCTGTGGAAACGGTGATTGAGGCGACCAACGGCACCGATGACCGTCTTATATATGAGGCTTCCGATCTTATATATCACCTGATTGTATTGCTGACATCCAAAGGCCACCGCATAGAGGAGCTTGCCGATGAACTTATCAAACGCCATAAATAGGACAACAACGATGAGCATTGTAAAATACGAAAACGTTGAGATACTCCGCAAGGAGCATGTAGTTCTCAAAAGCGTAAACCTGACTATAGAGCCCGGACAGTTCACCTATATAATAGGTAAGGTGGGAAGCGGAAAGAGCAGTCTGCTTAAGTCCATGTATGCCGAAATTCCCATCGAGAGCGGTGAGGCAAAGGTGCTTGAATACGATCTCACCACACTTAAGCGCAAGCAGATACCGATGCTAAGGCGTGAAATAGGCATCGTGTTTCAGGATTTTCAGCTTCTTACCGACCGCACGGTATACGACAATCTGATGTTTGTGTTGCAGGCTACGGGCTGGAAGGACAAGACCGAGATGGACGACCGCATAGAGGAGGTTCTTAAAGAGGTGGGTATGCTCACAAAGTCCTACAAGATGCCGCATGAACTTTCGGGAGGCGAACAGCAGCGCATCGTAATTGCACGTGCCCTGCTCAACAAGCCCAAACTGATTCTTGCCGACGAGCCTACCGGAAATCTCGACCCCGCTACGGGAGAGCAGATAGTGCGTTACCTACATGATATCGCAAAAGAGGGTACCGCCGTCATCATGGCGACCCACAATTTTGCATGGCTTGAGCAGTTCCCGGGTCGCTTGTTACGCTGCTCCGACAAGCACATCGTGGAGGAATCAAGTAATGAAGAGAAACTTGAATGCGAATAATGTAGCGTATATGCACATTATTTTGTAATTTTGCAACGATTATAATCTATTTGAATTTAACTGATAACAGGATGAAAGTATTAAAATTTGGTGGAACCTCCGTGGGTTCTGCACAAAGAATCAAGGAAGTAGCTAAGCTTGTAACAGCTCGTGGCTGTAACATAATAGTGCTTTCGGCTATGTCGGGCACTACCAATACACTTGTTGAAATTTCCGATTATCTGTATAAAAAGAATATCGACGGAGCCAAAGAAACTGTCAATGCATTGGAAGCTAAATACATGCGCACCATCGATGAGCTGTATTCAACTCCCGAAGCCAAGGAGGAGGCCACTCGCGAGATTAAGGCCTGCTTCAATTACATTCGCTCCTTCACCAAGGATATCTTCACCCTGTTTGAAGAAAAGGAGATTCTTGCTCAAGGCGAACTCATGTCTACTGCGTTGATGAACATATACTTGAAAGAGCAGGGGGTTAACTCGGTTCTTCTTCCCGCCCTTGAATATATGCGCACCGACAAGAATGCCGAACCCGATTCACAGTACATCCGTCAGAAGCTCACCGCTCAGCTTGACAAGCATCAGGGTGCCGACCTGTATATAACTCAGGGTTATATATGCCGAAATGCTTACGGTGAAATCGACAACCTTCAGCGCGGAGGCAGCGACTACACCGCATCGCTGATAGGAGCAGCCATAAATGCCGATGAAATCGAGATATGGACCGATATCGACGGTATGCACAACAACGATCCTCGTTTTGTGGAAGGCACTCAACCTGTTCACCAGCTGCACTTTGAGGAAGCTGCCGAGCTTGCCTATTTCGGAGCCAAGATTCTTCATCCCACTTGCATTCTTCCCGCAAAGCTGAACAATATACCGGTAAGACTGCTCAATACAATGCAGCCTGATGCTCCCGGCACGCTGATTCACAATCAACAGTCGGCTCACATCATAAAGGCGGTTGCCGCAAAGGACAACATCACCGCAATCAAAATCAAGTCGGGCCGAATGCTTCTCGCTTACGGTTTCCTCCGTAAGGTATTCGAAATATTTGAAACTTATCAGACTCCGATCGACATGATTGCGACTTCGGAGGTCGGTGTTTCGGTTACAATCGACAGCGAACGCAATCTGACCAATATACTCGACGACCTCAAGAAGTTTGGAACCGTCACAGTCGACAAGGATATGGTGATCATCTGCGTTGTCGGCGATCTTGAATGGCAGAACCGCGGATTTGAGGCCGAAGCACTTGATGCATTGAAGGACATTCCGGTTCGTATGATTTCATACGGAGGAAGTAACTACAACATATCGTTCCTCGTGCGTCGTGAAGACAAGGTCAAAGCGCTTAACATGCTGAGCGACCGCCTATTCAAGAACAAAAAGTAATAGAATTCATTGTAATTGACTCACCTATGATTTTTCCAATACAAGAGTTTGAGAATATCGAAACTCCATTCTATTACTACGACCTAAAGTTGCTTGAATCAACACTCAAGGCAATCAAGGAGGCTGCGCATTACGCCAATTATCACGTACACTATGCGGTAAAGGCCAATGCCAACCCCGAAATACTGCGTGTAATCCAGCAGGCAGGTCTTGGTGTTGACTGCGTAAGCGGCGGTGAGATTAAAGCTGCTCTGGACATGGGATTCGACCCCTCCGACATCGTATTTGCCGGAGTAGGGAAGAGTGACCGTGAAATCGAGTATGCGCTTAAATCGGGCATCGGATGCTTCAATGTTGAATCTATTCCTGAGCTTGAAGTGATTCAGATGATTGCATCGCGATTGGGATGTAATGCCAACGTGGCGCTGCGAGTAAATCCCGACATCGATGCTCACACTCATCACTACATAACCACGGGTCTGGAAGAAAACAAGTTCGGCATATCGATGCAGATGCTTGAAAAAGCAATATCGTATTGCTATGCACAGCCCAATGTTAAACTCACAGGACTGCATTTCCACATAGGAAGTCAGATAACGACCAATGAGCCTTTCCGCATATTGTGTGAGCGCATAAACGATCTCGTAAAGCAATTTGCCGAGAAAGGGGTAGTGTTCACATCGATAAACGTAGGCGGTGGCCTCGGAATCGATTATGACGATCCTGACCGCAATCCCATTCCTGATTTCAAAGACTATTTCGACACATTCAACAAATATCTTAAGCTATCACCCGAACAGCATCTGCATTTTGAACTCGGACGCTCAATTGTGGCTCAATGCGGCTCATTGATAACCCGTGTACTGTATGTCAAGGAGGGGCTTAAGAAAAAGTTCGTAATTGTCGACGCAGGAATGACCGACCTCATACGACCGGCTCTGTATCAAGCGCATCACAAGATTGAGAATATAACATCAAAATCTGATGTTACCGATATATATGATGTAGTAGGCCCGATATGTGAGTCATCCGACTGTTTCGGACAGGATGAAACATTGCCTTTGACCAAGCGTGACGATTTGCTTGCATTACGTTCGGCAGGAGCATACGGAGAGATAATGGCGTCACAGTACAATTGTCGCAATCTACCTGGCTCATTCGCAAAATAACGCTTAAATTAAAGACTCAATAGATTCTGATAGGAGCATCCGATTGGTGCTCCTATTTTTTTGTATCTTATGAAGCGGCAGCTGCAAAACATGATTAGTGAAACTATCTGAGTAATGTAATATCACATTGAGGCCGTAACGCCTGCAAATCTTAATACGTGAATAGAATTGTCATAGCATAATATTTTAAAGGGACATCATATTAAAAAAAGAGTGCAATTAGCTATATCCCTATTTCTCGATATCTCTTATTTAACATAATATGGATTATGTGCAGTACGTATTGCGCACACCGTATGGAAAACGCCCGCCAATCTCTTGTATATTATGCGACAATTCATTAACTTTACGCAATCCAAAATTATACTTGATGTTACGCGCCATTATCACATATCTTGTAGTAACGGTTGTCACGATGACGACCGTGCTTCAATTCCATCACCACGATTGTGACGGACGCGTCTACATCAATCTCACCACTTCGACCGACATTACGCTTGGAGGCCACCAGTCGTTAATCTCTAAGTGCAACCACGACCACCGAAAGCCTCACAAATGCAACGGTGAACAAAACTGTGCAATGCACCTCGGCGCGACTGACGCATTGCGACAGCACATCACAGGAGTGTGTGATTGCATCTCATGTACACTTAGTGCACTGTTGTGCGACATAATTGATTCGGTGAATGCCGTAACGCTTGTTTCTTGCGTCATCGACACCCCATACAATGCATTCGCCTACAAACCTATCGACCGATTAGGAACGCCTCTTCGCGCCCCTCCGATTATATAATATAATGACAAAGCCGCATGGTTGTAGACTCGAGCCTACAATCCGTTAATTTGCAATGTTTTATATTATATAATTAAGAATCGACAAAATGCATAGCCTAAATTATATCTGCACCATATCAATTGTGGTGTTATTTTCCCTTTTATCATCATGTAAACACGATGACCATGCCGCTCAGCATGAAAACGCGGCTAAGGAAGTCGTAGAAGACGATCATAATCACTCTGACGAAATAATATTGTCACATTCAACGGCCGAACGCTTCGGGGTCAAAACCGCCAAATTGACATCGGGCATGTTCAATGAAGTAATCAAGGTATCGGGCCAGATTGTCCCCGCCCCCGACGATCAAGTCGTAATATCGGCCCGGTCATCAGGCATTGTTACCCTCGCTCACGGCATAACCCCCGGGTGCCACGTAAATTCCGGAGCTACAATAGCTACATTGTCATCTAAAGGATTCTCAGGTGGGGACACCAATGAAGCTACCGCCATCGCACTTAATGCAGCCAAGAAAGAGCTTGACCGAATAACCCCGTTATATAAGGAAGGTATCGTATCACAGAAGGACTATAACGCCGCCGAACAAGCCTACGAGCAGGCCCGAGCCTCTCATTCGGGCAGTAAATCGGGAAGCGTGGCAACAGCACCTGTAAGCGGATCGATAACCCAATTGCTCGTCCAGCAAGGCGAATATGTCACTGCAGGCCAGCCTATAGCCGTCATATCACGCAATTCACGACTGACTTTGCGAGCCGATTTGCCCGAAAAATACTATTCACTTATACCACAAATCAATGACGCAAACTTCCGCACCACCTATAATGACTCCATCGTATCGCTTGCAAAACTAAATGGCAAACTGATTTCAAGCAGTTCGGCAAATTCAGTGTCACTACCCGGATATGTGCCCGTCTACTTCTCTTTCGACAATGACGGCAGTGTCATTCCCGGTGCTTACGCCGAGGTTTATCTGCTCGGACAGTCACGCGACAATGTCCTGACAATTCCCCTCGACGCACTTACCGAACATCAAGGCAAATATTTCGTCTACACCAAGCTCGACGAAGAGGGCTACCAAAAGCATCTTGTCACCATCGGGGCCAATGACGGTCAGATGGTGGAGATTCTCAGCGGACTGCATCCTGGCGACGATGTTGTAGTGGCCGGAGCGATAGCTGTAAAGCTTGCCGAAACAAGCAATGTAGTTCCTGAAGGACATTCCCATAACCATTAATCGCCTTTGTTGTCATGCTGAACAAGATTATACAATTGTCATTGCGCAATCGCGTCATAGTGATAATATTGGCCGGATTGTTACTTCTTGCGGGAACGACAGTGCTTCTGCGCATGGAGGTCGACATATTCCCTGACCTTAATGCCCCTACGGTTGTCGTGATGACGGAGGCGCCGGGATTTGCACCCGAAGAAGTTGAAAAGCTTGTGACATTTCCCGTTGAAACGGCAGTAAACGGAGCCACCGATGTAAGGCGTGTGCGCTCTTCGTCGGCTACCGGCTTTTCGGTAGTTTGGGTCGAATTTGATTGGGGAACCGACATATATCGTGCCCGACAGATTGTGTCGGAAAAACTTGCCGCAGTGGCCGAAACACTTCCTCCGGGAGTAAGCACTCCTGTTCTTGGCCCTCAATCGTCGATTCTCGGCGAAATAATTATCATCGGCCTTACCTCCGACTCTACATCGATGGGTGACCTGCGCACCCTTGCCGACCGCGTAATTCGTCCACGACTGCTCGCCATGGGCGGAGTGTCGCAAGTATCGGTCATAGGCGGTGACATAAAGGAGTATCAAATTAAGATAGAGCCTGAACGGATGCGTCACTACAACGTGTCGCTTACCGAGATACTTGATGCTGCATCACAGGTAAATGCCAATGCCGGAGGCGGCGTTCTCTATGAATACGGCAACGAGTACATCATCAAGGGCGATGTCAACACTTCATCGGTCAACGCTATCGGCAAGTCGGTAGTGCGAAGTGATGAACGAGGCACCGTGCTGCTTGAGGATGTAGCCACAGTAGCCACCGGCAACAAATTGCCGCGTATCGGTGTGGCGTCGGAACGCACCAAGCCCGCAGTGCTCATTACCGTTACGAAACAACCGGGAACAGGCACCATCGCCCTTACCGAACGCATTGAGGACGAGCTCGCCGTCATGCGTCACACCCTGCCCTCCGATGTCAACGTATCGACCGACATTTTCAAGCAGAGCGACTTCATCGACAATTCGATAAGCAACCTGCAACAGTCACTTTTTGAAGGCTCAATATTCGTCATCGTAATTCTGTTCTTCTTCCTGATGAACGTGCGCACCACGCTTATATCGCTCATTGCATTGCCTCTGTCGATTATCGTGACGGTGCTGGTTCTGCACTTCCTCGGCTTCAGCATCAACACCATGAGCCTTGGAGGTATAGCTATTGCAATAGGTTCGCTCGTTGATGACGCCATTGTGGATGTGGAGAACGTGTACAAGCGACTGAGGGAAAACCGCAAATTACCCGAAGACAAACGCCGCAAGACCATTGATGTCGTATTTGAGGCATCTAAGGAAGTGCGCATGCCAATCTTCAACTCTTCGCTTATAATTATTGCGAGCTTCCTTCCCTTGTTCTTCCTTCAAGGCATCGAGGGACGAATGCTCATTCCTCTCGGCATTTCGTTTATCGTAGCCCTGATTGCATCTACAATTGTTGCGCTCACTTTGACACCGGTATTGTGCAGCTACCTGCTCAACAATCCGGGACAGGAAAAATTGAGCAATGAGCCCTGGGCAACGCGCAAATTAAAAGCCGCCTATAGCAAAGCTCTTGGATTCTCATTTGCCCATAAGAAAGGTGTTCTAATCGTTACCGGCACTCTATTCGCCCTCTCGATAGGACTATTCTTCACCTTGGGACGAAGCTTTCTCCCCTCGTTCAATGAAGGTTCGTTTACCATAAATGTAAGCTCACTTCCCGGAATATCGCTTGACGAGAGCGACAAGATAGGACGAATGGCCGAAGAGATGATACTGTCAGTGCCCGAAGTAAAAACCGTTGCACGCAAAACCGGCCGAGCCGAACTTGACGAACACTCGCTCGGTGTCAACGTATCGGAAATCGAGGCTCCCTACAAGCTCGACAAGCGAAGCCGCGAAGAGGTCGTCAGGGAACTTAGAGCAAAACTCAGCGAAATTCCCGGAGTAAACATAGAGATAGGCCAGCCCATATCCCACCGCATCGATGCAATGCTTTCAGGCACCGAGGCGCAGATTGCCATAAAAGTTTTCGGCGATGACCTTGAGAAGCTCTATTCACTCGGTACCGACATCAAGAAAAGTATATCGAAGATTCCCGGCATCGTAGACATAAACATAGAGCAGCAGATAGGTCGCCCACAGCTCGATTTGCGTCCCCGCCGTGAAATGCTTGCGCGTTACGGCATTCCTGTCAGCAAATTTGTGGAATTTATCGATGTGGCATTGGCCGGACAGGTTGTCAGCCAGGTTTATGAAAACGGCCTTCCCTACGACTTGACGGTAATTGTCGACGACAATTTGCGCAATTCGATGGAAAACATATCCAACCTCATGATTGACAGCAATAAAGGCAAGATACCGTTGAGCTACGTAGCCGACATCGTATCCACCACTGGTCCCAATACCATCAATCGCGAGAATGTAAGCCGACGCATTGTCATTGCCGCCAATGTCGACGGCCGCGACCTGCGAGGTGCCGTAAACGACATCATAAAGACAGTCGACAAGGAGGTAAATCTCCCCGAGAACTACTACATCAATTACGGCGGACAATTTGAGAGCGAGGCCGAAGCATCACGCACTCTTGCCCTCACCTCAATAGGTGCATTGATTATCATTCTCATGTTGCTGTACTCGGAATTCCGTGACATGAAAGAGTCGCTCATAATATTAATCAATATGCCCCTGGCAATGATTGGCGGCATCATAATCCTGTGTTGCACCTCAGGAGAGCTTAACATTCCTGCGATAATAGGATTCATATCACTGCTCGGAATCACCACACGTAACGGCATGCTGCTTATATCGCGTTACAATCATTTGCTTGCCGAAGGTCAAGGATTCATGGAGTGCATACGCCGTGGCTCAACCGACCGACTACTCCCCATTGTAATGACAGCCCTGACATCGGCCCTGGCGTTAATTCCCCTTGCATTGCGTGGCGGAGAACCCGGCAATGAAATTCAATCGCCTATGGCCATTGTGATTCTCGGCGGATTGTTGACTTCAACCGTGTTGAACATATTCATTGTTCCGATAGTGTTCTATCTGACCTATCATAACAGAATCAAAAAATGAACAACTTCGCAAATTTAAAAGTTGTAATAATTATTAACTTTGCATCCTAAATGATAAAATAACGATATAACCAAATGAAGTCTTTAATCGGAATCACCACCATTCTGACAATCTCATTGAGCGCTCAGGCCCAAAATTTCGACCAATTGCTGAATTCAGTACTCTCCAATAATCAAGCGGTGGCATCGTCACGTTATGCCAACGAAAGTGAATTGTTGAACCTGAAAAGTGAAAACAATCTTCCCGACCCGGAAGTGGAGGTCGAATACCAGTGGGGACGGCATGAGGTTGGTGACAAATTTGACATAAACGTTTCCCAAGGATTTGACTGGCCCGGAGTGTATAGAGCACGAGGGAAGGCCATTGCCACGGCATCGCGAGCCATGGAGTTTCTCGACCGCAGCAACTATATCGATAAAAAGCTTGAGATTAAATTGCTCTTCATCGACATCATAAACGCACGTAAAAACATCTCTCTGCTCAAAAGCCGCATAGGCATAATGGATGAGCTTATCGACAAATACACCCATGGTCAGGAACGTGGAGAGTTGACAATACTCGATATAAATAAGATTAAAATCGAAAGGGCAAAACTTAACAACTCTTTATCATCGATTGAATCGGATTATGAAATGCTGTGCTCGACATTAGTCGGCGAAAACGGCGGCAAGGAGTGCAACTCATTGATCGAACAGCTCAATGAATATCCCGATGACATGATACTGCCTGTCGACAATTACGAGATGATGCTCACCGAAAACAACCCGATGAACAACTACTCTTCGCTGATGTCACAGTCACAGGCCCAGATGGTACAGGCCGAAAAGCTGAGCCGGCTACCCGGATTCACACTCGGTTATCACCACAGTTGGGAGGACGGAGATGTGTTCAACGGTCTTGTAGTGGGCATGACTCTTCCCTTCTTCTCAACACGCCACAAGGTGAAAGCGGCAAAGGCTATGCAGCAATCACTTGCCTATCAGGAGGAGTCGGTTGCATCACAGCTGCACGCCACGATGATGGGCAATCGCAATAAAGCGCTCAGCCTCCACCGTCAGCTCGACTCCTACGGCAAGGCACTCGGTAACGACGACAATGCCCGACTGTTGAAAATGGCCCTTGACGGAGGGCAGATTTCGATACTTGACTATCTCGGAGAGATGGCCTATTTTCTCGAAGCCCGTCAGGATTATCTCGATCTGCAATACCGTTACAATCAAGCGTTGGCCGAACTGAACAAGTACACGCTCGTGACCGAATAATACAATTATATTACATTAACTCATTCACAGGGAACGCTCTGAACCTTTTATGGTTTGGAGCGTTTCTATTATACATAAAAACTTATTGAAATATGGAAACTAACATTTATTCTCAGCCAAAACTACCTTATGCTCCCGATGCACTCGCTCCCATTATAAGCAGCGAGACCATAAGCTATCATTGGGGTAAACACGAGAAAACATATATTGATAATCTTAACAAGCTTATCCGCGATACCGAATGGGAGGACATGCCGCTTGAGGACATAATAAAGAAGGCATCGGGTCCGCTGTTCAACAATGCATCGCAGGCTTGGAACCACATATTCTACTTCTTCTCATTCTCGCCCGATGGCGGAGGAGAACCTGAAGGTGACCTCGCAGAAGCAATAGTACGCGAATTCGGGTCATTTGAGGAATTCAAGAAACTGTTTGAAGAGGCAGGTGTAAACCTGTTCGGTTCAGGTTGGGTATGGCTTTCACAGGATGGTGACGGACGACTCTTTATAACCCAGGGACCGAATGCGGCTAATCCCCTTACCCAGGGATTGACGCCTATTCTTACATTCGATGTATGGGAACACGCCTACTACCTCGACTACCAGAATCGCCGAGCCGAAGCGTTGCATAAGCTTTGGGACATCGTCGACTGGGATGTAGTCGGCAGTCGATACACCAAGAAATAAAGAATCGTACTTTTCTCATATACGCGCGAGAGCGCAAAACCGACTATAGCACTTTTAAGCATAATGTGATGAATGAAGAGCAAGGGACTCGTGAGAGCCCCTTACTTTTTTTATGTGGGTTTGTAGGGCATCGACGCTAAACAATAATGTTAAATGCTATGTTTTATTAGATATAATTTCAACTTTTATGGATAATGTAACTAAACCCATACCGGATCATAAAAGAGGTGCTAAGCGGAGAATATTGCTTATTCTTCACATTCTTGTGTTGTTGATGTCAATAGCCTTGATAGTGCTGATATCCTACGACGCATTCCGCAACATATCGTTCATTGCCAATGAAATGTATCTGAAATTGCAATTCTGGATATGCCTGTTCTTCATCTTTGACATCATAGTGGAGTTCTTTCTATATCCCAAGAAATGGACCTATATTTGCCAGCATTTACTGTTTTTCATTGTCAGCATTCCCTATCTTAATATAATAGCCTACTACAACATACAGCTGTCGCCCGAAATGCTCTATCTTGTGAGGTTCATAACCATGATTAGAGCCGCCTACGTACTTGCAATAGTGCTCGGAGTGCTGTCGACCGACAAGATTTCGAGTATGTTTGCCGCTTATGTCGGTCTGCTCATCACTACGGTCTACTTTGCAAGCCTGATGTTTTTCATCGAGGAGCATTACGTTAATCCCGGAGTGTCTACATTCTGGTCATCGCTTTGGTGGGCATTTATGGATGTAACCACAGTAGGATGCAACATCAACGCCATAACGCCCACCGGCAAGGTTCTCGCTGTAATACTGGCGGCCGAAGGTCTTATCCTCTTCCCCGTATTCACAGTCTACATAACCAACGCCATGACACGCAAAAGCTCGGACAACACACAGCAGGGCGACAACACGACATCATCAAAGCCCGCCAACGCTACAGCAGCTACAGTCGCTCCTGCCGTCGCCTCCACAGCATCAAATTAGTTTATGATATCGAATTTTTTTCGTATCTTTGACTTCATCATATAAATTGTGCATCATCGAGCCCCGAAACTGATTCATCGGCTCGATGATGCATAGTGTAGTAAGAAACTTAATCAGAAGAAAACAACACAACAAAATTATGAATCTACAATCGATCATATTGGCGTTATCGCTGATAATACTTTCAACAACGGCAATAAACGGAGCCGATAACACACCGTCGTCATCAACGGTGTTTTCACGCGTAGAGAGTCCCGACATACCTTCGTCGATAAAGTTTGCCGACAAGACAATCGACCTTGACCGAACCGACATGTACGAGCGACTTGACCGAGAACTCACATCAATGATATACACCCATGGCAATACGCTGCTTGTGCTGAAGCGTGCCAACAGATACTTCCCCGAACTTGTGCCCATACTGAAAAAGAACGGAGTTCCGGAGGACATGATATATCTGGCCTGCATTGAAAGCACGCTAAATCCGCGAGCCTACTCAAGCGCAAAGGCAGCCGGATTGTGGCAATTCATTCCCTCCACAGCCAAGCAATATGGCCTTGAAGTCAACGAGTATGTCGACGAGCGTTATCATCCCGAAAAAGCCACAGCAGCGGCATGTCGTTACCTGAAGTCGGCATATTCCAAATACGGCAACTGGGAATCGGTAGCAGCCTCCTACAACGGCGGCATGGGCCGAATAACCAAGGAGCTGTCGGCACAAGGTGTATCAAGCGCCTACGACCTCTATCTTGTCGACGAAACGGCGCGTTACATCTATCGCCTGCTGTCGATGAAGCTGATCATGGAGAATCCGGCAAAATACGGATTCAGGCTTTCATCCGACCAGCTTTACCAGCCTATACGCACAAAGACCGTAACCGTGAACGTCCCTGTGGAAGACTGGCAGACGTGGGCGCTGGACCACGACATAAACTACATGATACTGCGCGAATACAATCCCTGGATCAGAGCGAAATCGCTTCCCAACAAGACGGGCAAGACCTATGAGGTAAAGATACCGCTGAAGGAGGACCTGAACCGCTCGACCCAGCAAAAGAGCGTCTACAATAAGAACTGGGTTATAGATTGATGTGATAATCTACAATCCGGACTTATTAAAACCCGAAACAATATATGGAAGAGAATCAAGAAGTGCTTTCGGTACTCGGTGCAAGAGTACATAATCTGAAAAACATTGATGTAGACATTCCGCACAACAAGCTCACGGTAATTACTGGATTGAGCGGCAGCGGAAAGTCATCGCTGGCTTTTGACACTATATTCGCCGAAGGCCAGCGTCGCTATATCGAAACATTCTCAGCCTATGCACGCAATATGCTCGGAACGCTTGAGCGACCCGATGTCGACAACATATCGGGACTAAGCCCCGTAATCGCAATCGAGCAAAAGACCATCAACCGGAATCCGCGAAGCACAATAGGCACCACGACCGAAATATACGATTATCTGCGTCTTCTGTATGCTCGCGCCGGAGAAGCCCGAAGCTACATAACGGGAGAACCGATGCTAAAATACACCGACGAGAAAATCGTGTCGATGATTCTTGAGAAGTATATCGACAAGAAGATATACATTCTCGCTCCACTGGTCAAGAATCGAAAGGGCCACTACAAGGAGCTGTTTGAACAACAGCGCAAAAAAGGCTACCTCACGGTGAGAGTCGACGGCGAAATGCGCGAAATCACATTCGGCATGAAGCTCGACCGCTATAAGAATCACTCCATCGAGCTTGTAATCGACAAGCTGAAGGTCAACCACAAGGATGTGACGCGACTGCGTGACTCGGTGAACAAAGCGCTTCAACAAGGCGGGAAGCAGCTGATGATCTATGATGTGGAGGGTGATTCAATAGGCTACTACAGCCAGTTGCTGATGGATCCCGTCAGCGGAATATCCTACCGAGAACCGGCTCCTCACAATTTTTCGTTCAATTCACCGCTCGGAGCATGTCCTACATGCAAAGGCCTCGGATATGTCAATATCGTCGACCGCTCGAAGCTCATACCTAACGACAAGCTGTCGATACACGATGGAGGCATAGTGGCATTGGGCTCCTACAAGAATTCGATGATATTCTGGCAGATTTCAGCCATCTGCGAGAAGTATGGCTACACGATAAAGACTCCGATAAAGGACTTGAGCGAAGAGGCGCTGAATGACATCCTGAACGGCACCAATGAACGCCTGCAGCTAAAGACCGACAGCCAAAGCACATTCAACTATTTCCAGACCTATGAGGGACTGGTGAAGTATATCGAACTTCAGCAATCGGACGAAGCTTCAGCCAAGGCACAAAAATGGAGCGGACAATTCTATTCGCGCTGCGTTTGTCCCGAATGCAACGGTCAGCGGTTGAACAAGGAAGCTCTTCATTTCTTCATCAACGGCAAAAACATCGCGGAGCTTGCCGCGATGGACATATCGGCACTATATCAATGGATGCTCACCGCCGAAGAGGGAATGTCGTCACAGCAGGCAATGATAGCGCGTGAAATACTCAAGGAGATAAGGACGCGACTGAAATTCCTGGTTGATGTGGGCTTGGAATATCTGTCGCTCAACCGCAACTCATCGACCCTGTCAGGAGGCGAAAGCCAACGTATAAGGCTTGCCACACAACTTGGATCAGAGTTGGTAAATGTCATGTACATTCTCGACGAACCGAGCATAGGCCTCCACCAACGCGACAACAAAAGACTTATAAACTCCCTGAAAAGGCTGCGTGACGCCTATAATTCAATAATAGTCGTAGAGCATGACAAGGAGATAATGCTGGAGGCCGATTACGTGGTCGATATCGGCCCCAAAGCAGGTCGCAAGGGCGGTAATGTGGTATTTGCCGGAACGCCGTCAGAGATGCTTAAAACCGATACATTGACCGCCCAATACCTTAACGGCGCCAAATGCATAGCAATTCCCGAAAAGCGACGCGAGGGCAACGGCAAGTTCATAACGTTGTCGGGGTGCACGGGACACAATCTAAAGGATGTGACATTGAAGCTGCCGCTTGGCAAGTTTGTGTGCATCGCGGGTGTGTCGGGAAGCGGAAAATCAAGCCTCGTAAACGGCACGTTACAGCCAATCTTAAGCCATCATTTCTATCGCTCGCAACAAGAGCCGTTGCCCTACGAGAAAATCGAAGGGATAGACAATATCGACAAGATCGTGACAGTCGACCAGTCGCCTCTCGGCCGCTCGCCACGCTCCAATCCGGCCACATATACCGGAGTGTTTGCCGACATACGCAATCTTTTCGTAAACCTGCCTGAAGCCAAAATACGCGGATACAAGCCCGGACGCTTCTCGTTTAATGTCGCAGGAGGACGCTGTGAGGCATGCAACGGCAACGGATACAAGACGATTGAAATGAACTTCCTGCCCGATGTGCTTGTGCCGTGTGAAGTGTGCGGAGGAAAGCGTTACAACAGGGAAACTCTTGAGGTGAGATTCAAGGGCAAATCGATTGCCGATGTGCTCGACATGACGATAAACCAGGCCGTAGAGTTCTTCGAGAGCGTGCCAAACATCCTGAAAAAGATAAAAGTTCTTCAGGAGATAGGATTGGGCTACATCAAGCTCGGACAACCTTCAAGCACACTGTCGGGAGGTGAGAACCAGCGTGTGAAGCTTGCCACCGAACTATCGAAAAGGGACACAGGAAACACGCTGTTCATCCTTGACGAACCTACGACCGGATTGCACTTTGAGGACATAAACGTGCTTCTCGGCGTCATCAACAAGCTTGTCGAGCGCGGAAACACAGTGCTCGTCATCGAACACAACCTCGATGTACTGAAATGCGCCGACCATATTATAGACATGGGACCCGAAGGAGGCAAAAACGGAGGCTGCATAATAGCCGAAGGCACTCCCGAGGAAATCGCCCGGGGCGATTCTCCTACCGCAATCTATATAGCAAGCGAATTGAAACAGCAATAATTGCGCTCAACATATTGAGTCGCTGTCGTTTAAATTAACGGCAGCGACTTTTTGTTTATAGCAGATTGCCATATTACACACCAACTACCATAAAATCCAAAATATCGCAAAGAATTTATGTTGCAAAACATATAAAATAATTTGCATAATATATTTAAATATTAAGAGCAATGGTGAATAAACTTTAAATATCCTATTTATAGGCACTTATCGGGTTAATAACTACTAAATCGATAAGCAATTCAATCAACCATAGTGTTAGAATATAAACAGAGGTTTGATCAACGACAAATTTACAAATGGAACACATGTCTATGTGTTTGCAAATTTTAAATAGCGAAATTCAGTTTGCAAATCCATAAATGCAAATAATGATTCGATTTACAAATAAATCCAAGTTGCATTTGAATACAGACAATTTACGTCGCTAAACGTTTTCAATTCTTAAAATTGTCACCTCAAATCTATTAACAAAAGCCAATTTTACCACTTAACACTCCTAAATATTTAATCTAATTAACCAATTACCATACACGTTATTAAAAATATGTTGAGCGTTACTTTAGCTATCTCGCGACGGACGCAAATCACTTTAACTTTTAACATCAATAATATAGTCTAATCGATTGATAACCATATATACTACGCATAAATATTAAAGTTAAAGCATAAACAAATTCTCGTCTTCCCCACCCTGCTTCTCTTTGTATTCAAAATTCAATTTGCAAATGCATTGCAACAATTTTCATTATTGAATTTGGAATTTACAATTTAATTAATTACATTTGCACATCCTAATTACAAAATTAAACATCAATGGATATAGCTTCACGCATCAAAATTTTCATGGATTATTTGGGAATTCCCAGTTCTCAATTTGCCGATACATGCGGAATCCCGCGTCCATCCCTGTCGCAACTGCTGAATGGGCGCAATAAAAAAGTCAGCGATGAAGTCATCGGCAAAATTCATGACGCCTACCCGTCGTTATCCGTCCTGTGGTTGATGTTTGGCGAAGGGAGCATGGTGCCTGATGCAAATAACGAAATCTCAGAGCATGAAAACGACCTGTTTTCAGCATCACAATCCGCTGAATCAAATGATAATGAGGAATTTGCGTTGGATTCCGACTTTATGCAAAGTGAAGTGCCTCAAATGCCGGAAAAAATTGAGGAATCGGCAAACAGCATAAAACGCCCCATTCGCAAGGAAAACAACATTGCCGACACCGTACAGCCCGCACCGCAGGCATCAATGTCGTTGAATTTTGACAACACCAAGAAGATTGTCAACATCATGGTGTTTTATAACGACAACAGTTTTGAATGGTTCGTGCCTAAATCATGACGCAATAAATCATCATAAGCCTACTTTTTCAAACAGCAGCCTTTAAGGTATGCTGTTTTTTTCTTATTTTTGCGAATAATCAAAAATCATTTTCACAACAACATGAAGAAATTCATTCTTGATTTTACGGTAGTTGAAAATCGTCGTCTACACGACCTGTATTCACTACTCATCCTACGTCCTTGTCAGGGGACACTACCCGACATGTTGCCGGGACAATTCGTACAGGTGGCTGTCGACAATTCAAAGACCACCTATTTGCGACGCCCCATCTCCATAAATTATGTGGATTACGAGCAGAACCATCTGTGGCTGCTTATTCGCAAAGCCGGCGACGGCACAGCTGCTCTTATAGAAAAAGAGAGCGGTGACATTGTAAATTTGGTATTGCCGTTGGGCAACTCATTCACCGTACCCGCTCCCGGCAAGAAGGTGCTGCTGACCGGTGGAGGCGTAGGCGTAGCCCCGATGCTCTATTGGGGAAAATGGCTTAAGGAACATGGAACCATGCCTGAGTTCCTGCTTGGAGCCCGTTCGGCCGGCGACATACTTGAACTGGAGGAGTTCAAGGCAATCGGAAAAGTGAACATCTCAACCGAGGACGGCACTCTTGGCGAGAAAGGACTCGTCACCACCAACAGCGTCCTGTCGCAACATTGGGATATGATATATTGCTGCGGTCCGGCTCCGATGATGAAAGCTGTTGCAAAAGTTGCACGGTCAATAAATGCCGAATGTGAGGTGTCATTGGAAAACATGATGGCCTGCGGCCTCGGCGCGTGCCTGTGCTGTGTCGAGAACACAGTGAAAGGCAATGTATGTGTATGTACTGAAGGTCCCATATTTAATATAAATAGTCTGACATGGCAAGATTGAATGTAAACATAGGAGCACTCAAGCTGAAAAATCCCGTGCTTACCGCATCGGGAACATTCGGCTATGGCGAGGAGTTTGCCGATTTTATCGATTTAAGCCGACTTGGAGGCTTCATAATAAAGGGCACGACACTCAATCATCGTGAAGGCAATCCCTATCCCCGCATGGTTGAAACCCCCTCGGGAATGTTGAATGCGGTAGGACTGCAAAACAAAGGCGTCGATTACATGATCGAGCATATCTATCCGCGCATAAAGGATGCCGGCTCCGAAGTAATCGTGAATGTTTCCGGAGCCACCGTTGACGACTATGTAGCCGTTTGCGAAAAGCTCGCTCCGCTCGATGCCATCAACGCCATCGAGGTAAACATATCATGCCCCAATGTAAAGCAAGGCGGCATGGCATTCGGCACCAGCTGCTCGGGAGCCGCCGAGGTGACGCGTGCCGTAAGACGCGCCTATCCAAAGAACGTAATAGTAAAATTGTCGCCCAACGTGACATCCATCGCCGACATTGCAAAAGCCGTTGAAGCGGAAGGCGCCGACTCGGTATCGCTCATCAACACTCTGCTCGGAATGTCGATTGATGTCGAGCGACAGCGTCCGCACCTGTCAACCATCACCGGAGGCCTATCAGGAGCCGCTGTACGCCCCGTAGCCGTGCGTATGGTATGGCAAGTAGCCCATGCGGTCAAAATTCCCGTAGTGGGCCTTGGAGGCATCATGAACGGTCGCGACGCGATAGAGTTCATGCTTGCAGGTGCTCGAGCCATAGAGGTAGGTACGGCCAACTTCATCGACCCCGCAGTGACGATTAAGATAATCGACTACATGAACGACTACTGTGAGCGACACGGAGTAGATGACATTAACGACATAGTGGGAATGATATAAACCTACTGTCCTTATAAAATAACGCGGGGCTAAGTGTTCTAAATGAATCCTTCGCCCCGCGTATATTAGAGCCGGTTCGACAATAAATATTAAAGGCTCTTACATGACAAATACTATTTCAAATATCGTTTTTCGAGTTCTTTGTATTCGGGAGTGAGCTTTATCTCCTTTATCCATTTATCGATGCTGTCACGCATCTCGGGACGCTTATTGCTCACTATCCACGATTGAAATTGGGTGAATGAGATGTCGGTCGATATGTCAACATCGGGATAGTCCTTTGCCATGGCTTCAGCCACACGCTCATTTATCACGGCCTGCTTTATTTCGCCAAGAGCCGTCATCAGGAATAACTGCTCGGGACCGTAAAGCTTCTCATGCTCCACATATATTGTGTCGCCTATCTCATGCCCCAGATTGATTATGCGACTCTCTATCGACGAACCGTCGACAATCCACACCGTGTCGCCCGCCAAATCAAGCTGATTTTTGACCCTTGCGTTACCCGATGAGTCGCGCAGCTGCAACAGCACCTGCTTGTCGAGCAAAACGGGTTCAAGGAAAGCGTAACGCTCCTTGAATTCAGCGGTGAGAGGGATGTCAGCGGCCAATATGTCGTAGGTGTCATTTTCTATATATTGCAGAGCCTTGGAAAGTGTGACCACCGGATGAAACTTCAGCTTAAGACCGTGATGCTCCGCTATCATGCGCATAAGATCGTAATTGAATCCGCCAAGTGTATCATCTATTGTATAGAACGAAATCGGCGAATACTCAATAGCGACATCGAGAGTGTCACCTCCCGACGGACGAAGCTCATCGGAAATATAGCTGCGATTGCATTTGCGAAGCGAATAAAACAATCCGACTATCACGATAAGCAGAATCAGGTATAACACCACATGTCCGCGTGATGCAGGTTTAATCGGTTCCATCAGTTTGCAAAGTCTATTGAAAGTCCTATCTGGAATTTGCGGGGATTAAGAGGATAGTGAGGCATCGAGAAATAGTTGTTGCTCGTCATACCCTGGTTGAAATGGCTGAACATAACATAAAACCGTGTCTTGCTCAACTTCATGTTGACATAGGCATTCATAAACGGATATCCTCCGCAATCGATTTCATCCTGATTATAGAATGTCATAGTCGCAGGCTGATAACCGGGAGCCTTGTACTTGGTGTAATAGTCGCAGTCGACACCGAGCTGCACATCAAGCACGCGAGCCACTTTAAATGAAAGGAACATATTGGAGTAGATCGCCAGCTTGGGTAGCGGAATTATGCCCTGCTCCGACGATGTCTGATAAGTCACCTTGTTGTTCCAGTTAAAGGGTCCGAATGAAAGATCCTGATTAAGCGTGGCACTGAATATCTGAACACTTCCGCCATGCTGCACAGGCATGCAGTTTTTATTGAAGTAGATGTAATTCTGAATATTTTCAACACCAGCCGTCAGGAAAGTGCCGGTGTGCGGAATCGACAGGCGACCGCCCACCCTGAAGCTGCGCGTTTTACCGAAATCGTTATCCCAGATGAAGTGATTTGACACGTAATGGTTCATCAGATATGGCGCCGCTTCATTCCTGAATCGCCCGTATCCGGTTATCGTCACTGAATCGCCGAGCAATTTGAATCGTGTCGACACACTGCCGTCGATGTCGAGATCGCCTACCACATCGCCGATAAGGCCGAAACGAGCCGTAGCCTCATAGGTCAACAACGAGCCATGCTGTTTGGTCAATTGGCCCCCTACCCACAGCAGATTCTGCTTAGCGCTCTCAGGCACCTTATTTACGGGGTAAGGCGACAATCCCTCAGGCAGCGAAGGCAATCGGTCGATTGTATCGGTCGTCTGAGTATAGCTGCGTATTTCATGAGTTACAAATGCTGCCGCTCCAAATTTAGCAAACTTATTGAACTCCTCAAGCAACGACACACCAAGTGTATTGGTCAATGACCAATATTTAGTGTGGTCATCGGTTCCGTCAAGATTGAGATAAGTGTTTTCCCAATAGTCACGTTCCGAAGCCACTTTGTTTTTGAATGTATGACGGCCCGATTTGTAGTCGAGCGTCCATATAAAGCTCGACACGGGTACAAACGTTTCAACCGTAGTGGAGTCGTCGATTTCCTCTTCCTTCCAGAATCCCACCTTATAGGCATTATTGACATAGAACTGTGCGCCTACTACACGATTGAACGCACCTGTAAGATTGGTAGGGATAGCCTTAGGCTCAATCTTATTCTGGCCGGCCTGAAGCTGTGCCGGGTCGGTTATATAGAGGTCGTCGGTTATTCCTCCGTTCTCCTGACCAAGCATATTCCAGTGGTTAAGGAACGCTTGCATCTCATATCGATCGCCCATGTATGAGCCCGACAATCCCCAGATAAGATCCTTGGTGGCCTGATAGTCATAACTACCCTTCGAGTATATGTAGTCTATCATTGCGCCTATCTGGGCCTTCTTGTTCACGTTGCCTGAAAATGTCGTTTTCAACCGATCCTGAACATTCTCCTTGCCTCCGCCCGTATTGTATGAGAGCAGAGTCATAGGTATTCGGGTATTGTAGAACTTGTGGGTCGACAGCGAAGGCAGCCAAGCATAAAGCGCATCCTTGAAGAAGAATTCGCCCATTGGCTCTCGGTCAAAGAATATCATGTTCTGTCCCGCCGCGCCAAGATTGCCGGTAGTGGCATAAGCCGACGACACAGCCGACGGCACCGACTCCTGCGCGTAGTTATAGAGTGTGGTGTCGACGGTTGACGGCTCCCTCAATCCCAACGGGGGAAGCATTTTCCATGCATAGGACGGTGCTATTACCGGATCCTTTGCCTGCATTACCGCAATAGCGGCAACGACAAGGCCTGTTATAAAGATAGTTTTCTTCATTGTAACGCAAAGTTACACCAAAACATGCTAATAATCGGCACTATGAGCCAAAAAATTCACCCGCGACATGCTCCTTTGCAGGCAATTGTTACAATAAAGGGCCGTCCTACACAATGAGGACAGCCCTTCAATGCTTTATTCGGCCGCGATTAATTGCCCAATTCCGAGAGGAACTTTATTCGCATAAGCCTTATCTCTTCTTCCGTATATTCGGAGCCGAGTTCGTTTATGGCATCCTCCAAAGCGTCGCTTTCGCTCTCCTTGAAGTACTCGAATATGTCGAGCTGACGGTCTTCGTCCATAATCTCGTTAAGGAAATAGTCGATGCTTATCTTCGTTCCCGAGTAGACTATAGCCTCTATCTCGTCGAGAAGTTCGCCAAATTCAAGGCCCTTGCTCTCGGCCAACGAATCAAGTGCTATCTTACGGTCGATACCCTGGATTATCGATATTTTAAGCTTGCTCTTGTTGGCGACGCTGCGCACCCTCAAATCTTCGGGACGCTCGATTTCATTCTCCTCCACGTGGGTCTTTATGACCTTTATGAACTCTTCGCCATATCGCTTTGCCTTACCGGCACCCACACCCGGAATGTTCTGCAGCTCTTCGATGCTTATAGGATAGGTGGTGGCCATGGCTTCCAGCGACGGATCCTGGAATATCACGTAGGGAGGCAGTTCGAGTCGCTTGGCCAGCTTTTTTCTCAAATCCTTGAGTATGTTATACAACTCCGGATCGACCGCACAAGCGGCTCCGCTCTTCACAACCATCTCTTCCTCCTCTTCGTTGAATTCATTGTCCTCTACAATCTTGAACGAAGTAGGTTTCTTATAATACGCTTTACCTTTAGCGGTGATTTTCAATAGTCCGAAATTCTCGATGTCACGGTCAAGGTATCCGGCTATTATGGCTTGTCGTATCACTGTATTAACAGTGCGAGCGTCACTACCCTGCAGACAACCGAATACTTCCAGGTCATCTTGATTGTAAGACTTGACGGTAGCCGTATTGTTTCCCAGCATAACGTCGATTACTTGGTCGGACTTGAATTTCTCTTTAAGTGCGGCGACAGTTTCAATCACGGCACACAATTCATCTTTAGCTTCCACTTGTTTTTTGGGATTTAAACAATTATCACAGTTCCCGCAGTTGTCCTCATTGTACTCTTCTCCGAAATAATGCAACAACGATTTTCGACGACATATCGACGATTCGGCATAAGAGGCGGTTTCAATAAGCAATTGCTTTCCTATCTCCTGTTCAGCCAAAGGCTTTCCCTGCATGAACTTCTCCATCTTCAAGAGATCCTTGTTGATGTAGAATGCTATGCACTGCCCCTCTCCGCCATCTCTTCCGGCCCTACCGGTTTCCTGATAGTAACCTTCGAGCGACTTGGGGATATCGTAGTGGATTACAAATCGCACATCGGGCTTGTCAATACCCATGCCAAACGCGATGGTGGCAACGATTACATCCACTTCCTCGAGAAGGAACGCATCCTGATTGGCCGACCTGGTGGCTCCATCCATACCGGCATGATAAGGAAGAGCCTTGATGTTGTTTACCTTCAGAATCTCGGCGAGTTCCTCGACCTTCTTTCGGCTCAGGCAGTAGATTATTCCGCTCTTGCCGGGATTGGCCTTGATGAACTTGATTATGTCGCGGTCGACATTGGCCGTCTTGGGGCGCACCTCGTAGTACAGGTTGGTGCGATTGAACGACGACTTGAACACGGCGGCATCCTGCATACCGAGATTCTTCTGTATGTCATGCTGAACCTTCGGAGTGGCCGTCGCAGTAAGAGCTATTACAGGACGACGACTTATCTCGTTTATAATCGGGCGTATGCGCCTGTATTCGGGACGGAAGTCATGACCCCACTCCGAAATACAGTGCGCCTCGTCAACGGCATAAAACGAGATGGGAACTGTTTTAAGGAATTCAATATTTTCTTCTTTGGTGAGCGATTCAGGTGCCACATATAGCAGCTTGGTCTTCCCTGCTATTATATCGCTCTTGACTTGATCGATTGCAGTTTTATTGAGAGAGGAGTTCAGGAAATGGGCCACATTGTCATCCTCACTGAAATTGCGCATGGCATCGACTTGATTTTTCATCAAGGCTATGAGCGGCGAAATGACAATGGCCGTACCCTCCATCAATAACGATGGCAATTGATAGCATAATGACTTGCCACCGCCCGTAGGCATCAAGACAAAGGTGTCATTTCCCGCAAGGAGGCTGGAAATGATTGCCTCTTGATTACCTTTGAAGGTGTCAAATCCGAAGTGCTTCTTAAGCTCTTCTGTAAGAACTATATTCTTTGCCATGGTTGTAAGATTTTGATGGTTTCTGTCAATCTTTATCTTGTCTTTTCAGCTTCCGGTTTTATTGATTTATTTCAAAATTGGCTTTCTTAAGTTTTTCGAGCGCGTATTCACGCGTCACCTCGAAAGTTTCGGGCTTTTCCGTTGGAATATCAAACATGGAGTCTATCATGATCGACTCGACAATCGAGCGCAATCCACGAGCTCCAAGCTTATATTCAATGGCTTTGTCCACAATGAGGTCGAGTGCGTCGTCACTGAACGACAACTTCACGCCGTCCATCTCAAACAACTTTACATATTGACGCACAATGGCATTCTTAGGCTCGGTGAGCACTCGTCGCAAAGCGTCGCGGTTAAGCGGTTCGAGGTTGGTGAGAATGGGCAATCGCCCTATTATCTCCGGTATAAGGCCAAACGACTTCAAGTCCTGTGGCGCTACAAATTTCAGATAGTTATCGCGCTGAATGCGCTGACGGGCCGGATCGGTCGAGTATCCTACCACATGGGTGTTGAGCCTGTGAGCGATCTTCTGTTCGATTCCATCAAATGCACCTCCGCAAATGAACAGGATGTCCTTGGTGTTTACGGGAATCATGCGCTGCTCGGGATGCTTGCGGCCTCCTTGAGGCGGTACATTCACGATTGAGCCCTCGAGTAGCTTAAGCAAGCCCTGCTGCACACCCTCGCCGCTCACATCACGTGTAATCGACGGATTGTCGCCCTTACGGGCTATCTTGTCGATCTCATCGATGAACACTATACCCTTTTCAGCCTTAGCCACATCGTAGTCAGCGACTTGCAGCAATCGAGTGAGAAGGCTCTCAATATCCTCGCCCACGTAACCGGCCTGTGTCAGCACCGTAGCATCGACTATGGTAAACGGCACATTTAGCAACTTGGCGATTGTCTTTGCAAGCAATGTCTTGCCGGTGCCTGTAGGCCCAACAAGGATTATGTTGCTCTTCTCAATGTCTACATCGTCATCCTGCTTTTGCGAAAGACGCTTGTAGTGATTGTAGACGGCCACCGAAAGATACTTCTTGGCATCGTCCTGGCCTATTACGTATTGATTCAGAAATTCGTATATTTCCTTTGGCTTGGGTATATCAGTCATCGAAGTGGCTTCCTTGGAGGCCGCTTTGTTCTCACGGTGATACTCATCGAGCATTCCGCTTATAGCCGATACACATTCTGCGCATATATAGGTGTTGGCCTTGTCGACCGAAGGCACCAGAGCCTCAGTCATGTTGGCCGGACGACCACAGAACGAGCATTTAGCTGTGTCAGTGCTTTTTGCCATATATCACAGAGCCGTAGAGTTAATGTTTAGCCTTGACAAGAACCTTGTCAATCATGCCGTAATCTTTAGCTTCCTCAGCCGTCATCCAATAATCGCGGTCGGAATCCTTCTCGACTTTTTCAAACGGCACACCTGAGTGCTCGGAAATTATGGTATATAATTCCTTCTTCAATTTTTGAATCTCACGGGCAGTAATCTCGATATCGGATGCCTGGCCCTGAGCACCACCCATGGGCTGATGAATCATGACTCTTGAATGGCGAAGCGCAAATCGTTTTCCTGCAGTACCTGCCACAAGCAGCACGGCGGCCATCGAGGCGGCAATGCCCGTACAGATAGTGGCCACATCGCTTGAGATGTATTGCATGGTGTCATATATGCCAAGACCGGCATACACCGAACCACCGGGTGAATTAATGTATATCGACACATCCTTACCGGGATCTGCCGAGTCGAGGTACAGGAGCTGAGCCTGTATGACATTGGCGGTATAGTCATTGACATCGGTGCCAAGGAATATGATTCTATCCATCATCAGTCGTGAGAAGACATCCATTTGTGCCACATTGAGCTGGCGTTCCTCTATGATGGTAGGTGAAATGTAGCTTGAAGTGATGTTGGAAGCATTTGTGGCTGCGACATATTGGTCGAGAGCAAGTCCGTTCATGCCCAAATGCTTTACGGCGTAATTTCTAAAGTCGTTGTTCATATAAGTACGTTACATTTTAGTTTACTATTCAAAGATACAAAATAAATATCAGATTACTGCAAAAAAATATCTGTGATGTTTTTCTTTTTTTGTCAAAAAAATCGGGACGATGCTGTCGCACCGCCCCGTTATCATTCAGGAATAAGCTGTCGAATTATTCTTTGGTAGCAATTTCCTTGAACTCGTCGAGAGAAACTGTCTTATTGTCGACTGTAATCTTATCCTTAAGAGCGTCAAACAACTTTACATCGCCAACTTCTTCAACGATGCGCGGACGGTAATTCTTGTCGGCGAGAATGCGACGGGCATAATCGGTCAAAGTGTCATCATCCATGTTTGTCATGCCGTACTGAGCAAATTGTGCGCGGGCAATCATCTTGGCGTGATTTATGAGATCCTGCTCTTCAATCTTAACCTGGCAGATGTCAGCAAGACGCTCCTTAACGAGCTGCCACTTCAGCGACGGCTCCATCTTAACATATTCAGCGTCAACGTTCTCGGCGGTCACGCCCTCGTTGCGACGCACGAGCCACTTCTTAAGCACCTCGGCGGGAAGTTCCATGTCGCCGTACTTTGCCATCATGGCCTTCTCGACATCAACGCGGAAAAGCATTTCGCTGTTACGTGCGAGTTCGCGGGCAATCATCTCCTTGACACCGTTGCGATACTCCTCTTCATTCTTTGCCTTGTCCTTTCCAAGCACGTTGTCAAAGAGTTCCTGATTGAGTTCGGCGGGACGAACGACTATGATTTCAGAAATTGACATCTCAAAGTCACCCTTTATGTCAGCGGCCTTATCCTTGTCAACTCCGAGCATTGATGAAAGCTCGGCGGCATTGCCTTCGCAAGTCTTCCAGGGGTTGAACACAACCTTGTCGTTAACCTTCTTTCCGATGAACTTGTCGGCCTGCTCCTTATCCTTGAAATACATAGGAGCTACGATGCCGTTAAGCATCTGGATGGCATCCTCTTCGGTCTTTACAGTGCCGTCCTCGTTAAGCTCCATGATCGAGCCCTTTACAAGTGCGTTGGGCTCAACTTCCTCGCCGGGCACCTGTGCGCCGAAACGCTCACGGAAATTCTTGTCCTGCTCATTGATCATCTCATCGGTAACTTCGATGGTGTAATAAGGAACAGTAGTGTCCTTACCTGCCTCAATGTTGAGTTCAGGAACGAGGGCGAGTTCATATTGGAACGTGAAGTCCTTCTTGTTCTTAAGGTCGAGCTCTACTACATCCACGGGAAGCGGTTCGCCAAGCACGGCAAGCTTGTTGTCGCGGATATAACCTACAACTGCATTGTAGACTTCATTGTTGATAACATCGCTTGTAACCTGCTTTCCAAAACGGCGGTTAAGTTCGCCGAAAGGCACATGACCCTGACGGAATCCGGGGATATTGTGCTTCTTGCCAATCTCCTTAAGTTCCTTGGTCACCTTTTCCTTGTAGTCATTCTCCTCAATCGACACGGTGAGTATTGCGCTCACATTGCCGGTCTTCTCAATCGATACGTTCATAAGACTGTATTAATATTTAATTTCTTTATAGTTCAAAATCGGAGTTAACACCGTCACGCACAGTTTGTTAAGCTAAAATACGTGAAGTCGGGGCCTAAAATTCAGCCACAAAATTAACTTTTAATATTGTATTAAACAATTTCAAGTCAACTTTTTTACCGATACGACATGCAATTATAGCAAATTTTATGCCAAATTAATCTTTATACCGGCAAGCAGTCACACACCGGCTGCATTATAATGATTTATTAACAAAAATAAGGATGGACAGCCGAAGTAATATCTAAATTTTTACTAAATTTGCACCCATAAACCAATCAATAATAAGTAAGGTAAAGAGTATGGTTGTTTTCTTTAAAAAAGGCGCCAATCATTTCATCGCAGTTGAAACCGATCATCGCTTCAACGAAAATGAAAGCGATAAGCTATCATGGCTTTTCGGTGGTGCCACCCCCCTCACAAGTACATCACTCAAAGGTCGATTCATTGGACCGCGTCGTGAAATGATCACACCCTGGAGTACAAATGCAGTAGAGATTACCCAGAACATGGGCATTGAAGGCATAACCCGAATCGAGGAGTTTGACCGCACGACCGAGGAGAAGCCCCGATTTGACAAAATGCTGCAGCGTGTCTACGACGGACTGAACAGCAAGATATTCACAGTTGCAAAAACTCCGGCCCCCATCGTCTACATAGACGACATCTCGGAGTACAATAAAGCCGAAGGCCTCGCATTGAGCAAGGACGAAGAGCAGTATCTTCGCGACTTGAGCAAAAAGCTCGGACGCCCCCTTACCGACAGCGAAGTGTTCGGTTTCTCACAGGTGAACTCCGAACATTGCCGCCACAAGATATTCAACGGCACGTTCATAATCGACGGTGAGGAGAAACCGCTGTCACTATTCAAGCTCATCAAGAAAACATCGCAGGTCAACCCTAACAAGCTCGTTTCAGCCTACAAAGATAATGTGGCATTTGTCGACGGCCCTAAGGTTGACCAATTTTATCCTGTAAATCCCGATCGCCCCGATTTCTTCGAGGTAAAGCCTCTCGACACAGTCATCTCGCTTAAAGCCGAAACCCACAACTTCCCCACGACAGTCGAGCCCTTCAACGGTGCCGCTACTGGTACCGGCGGTGAGATACGCGACCGCCTCGGCGGTGGTAAGGCAAGCCTTCCCATCGCCGGTACCGCCGTTTACATGACATCCTATCCCCGCATGTCACCCGAGCACCGCTGGGAAATGATGATGGATCCCCGCGCATGGCTCTATCAGACCCCGTGCGACATCCTTATAAAGGCATCAAACGGAGCTTCGGACTTCGGAAACAAGTTCGGACAGCCTCTTATCTGCGGCTCACTGCTTACATTCGAGCATGAGGAGAACGGCAAGAAATATGCCTATGACAAAGTGATAATGCTTGCCGGTGGTGTCGGATTCGCAGCAAAGAAGGATGCAATCAAGGGCGAGCCCGTTGCCAACGAGAAGGTTGTAGTGATGGGCGGCGACAACTATCGCATCGGAATGGGCGGCGGTGCCGTATCGTCGGTTGAAACCGGACAGTATGACAACTCAATCGAGCTTAATGCCGTTCAGCGCGCCAACCCCGAAATGCAGAAACGCGTCAGCAATGTAATCCGCGCACTTGCCGAAAGCGACGACAACCCCATAATATCGATTCACGACCATGGCGCAGGCGGTCATCTCAACGCCTTGTCGGAGCTCGTTGAAGCTACCGGCGGCAAGATTGACATCAGCGCACTGCCTATTGGCGACAAGACTCTTTCGGCCAAGGAAATCGTGGGCAACGAGAGTCAGGAACGCATGGGTATGGTTCTCAAGCAGGACGACATCAAATACGTTAAACGAATAGCCGACCGCGAACGCGCCCCCTTCTATGTAGTAGGAGAAACTACCGGCGACGACCGCTTCGTGTTTGAGCAGAAGGACGGCGTGAAACCCATCGACCTGGCAATGGCCGACATGTTCGGCAATTCGCCCAAGACCGTAATGAAGGACTCAACCGTTACCACCACTTATAAGGATGTTGAATACGATGCAGCCCACATCGAGGATTATCTACGCGATGTGCTGAGCCTTGAAGGCGTAGCCTGCAAGGACTGGTTGACCAACAAGGTCGACCGTTCGGTTACCGGCAAAATCGCCCGCCAGCAGTGTCAGGGCGAGATTCAGCTTCCGTTGAGCGACTGCGGCGTCGTTTCACTCGACTATCAAGGCAAGGCCGGTATCGCCACCTCTATAGGTCACGCTCCTCAGGTGGCATTGGTAGATGCCGCCAAGGGTTCGGTAGTTGCAGTTGCCGAAGCACTGACCAACATCGTCATGGCTCCGTTGAGCGAAGGCATAAAGAGCCTGTCGTTAAGCGCCAACTGGATGTGGCCGTGCAAGAACCCCGGAGAGGATGCAGCCCTTTACCGTGCAGTGGAAGCCTGCAGCGATTTCGCTTGCGCACTGGGAGTAAACATTCCCACAGGAAAGGACAGCCTTTCAATGACCCAAAAATACGGCGACGACAAAGTATTTGCTCCCGGCACCGTAATCATCTCGGCCGCCGGCGAGGTCAGCGATGTCAAAAAGACCGTTTCACCCGTGCTTCGCAATAAAAAGTCCACATTATATTATATAGACTTCTCAAGCGACTCGCTGAAGCTCGGCGGTTCGGCACTCGCCCAGTCATTGAACCGACTTGGAAGCGACGCGCCCACAGTTACCGACGCAGCACAGTTTGTGAAGACATTCAACGCCGTGCAAAGCCTTGTCAACGACAAAGCCATCATGGCAGCTCACGACATCTCGGCCGGAGGTCTTGTCACTACCCTTCTTGAAATGACATTTGCCAATGTCGACGGAGGTATAGCCATGTCGACCGAAGGCTTCGCCTCGATGGGCGAAACCGATCTCGTCAAGATTCTGTTTGCCGAGAACCCCGCGCTTGTAATACAAGTTGCCGATGCAAAGACCGCCAAGGTTGAATCGATACTTGAAAAAGCCGGAGCTCGCTTCTGCGCCATAGGTCAGCCTCAGAGCGAACGCACCCTCGTCATAAATCACGACGGAAACGAGCAGATGCTCTTCATCGACTATCTGCGTGATGTGTGGTTCCGTTCATCCTACCTGATGGACGCCGTACAGAGCGGTGAGAAGTGCGCCGCAATGCGATTTGAAAATTACAAGAAACAACCCATACGCTACCGTCTTCCCAAGGATTACAACGGCTCGCTGCAGTCACGCGGACTCTCCTTGCGTCGTAACAACAAGTCGGGCATACGCGCAGCAATCATCCGTGAAAAGGGTGTGAACGGCGACCGTGAAATGGCCTATTCACTCTACCTTGCCGGATTTGATGTAAAAGATGTCCACATGACCGATCTCATGTCGGGTCGTGAAACACTTGAGGATGTCAACATGATCGTATTCTGCGGCGGATTCTCCAACTCCGATGTACTCGGCTCAGCCAAGGGATGGGCTGGAGGATTCCTCTGGAATGAAAAGGCAAAAGCAGCACTTGACAACTTCTACAAGCGCGACGACACTCTCAGCCTCGGTATCTGCAACGGATGTCAGCTGATGATTGAGCTCAACCTCATCAATCCCGAGCATTCGCGCAAAACTGTCATGGAGCATAACATCTCACATAAGTTTGAGTCACAGTTCCTCGGCGTAACAATACCGCAGAACAACTCCGTGATGTTTGGCTCGCTCTCAGGCTCAAAGCTCGGTATATGGGTTGCTCACGGCGAAGGACGCTTCAACTTGCCCGAATCGCTTGACAAATACAACATTGTAGCCAAGTACAACTACTCGGCTTATCCCGGCAATCCCAACGGCTCGCGTGGAGCGGTAGCAGGTATCGCATCGGCCGACGGTCGTCACCTCGCAATGATGCCCCATCTCGAACGCGCCATATTCCCTTGGCAGTGCGGATTCTATCCTGACAGCCACCGCAACGACGAAGTTACGCCATGGATTGACGCATTTGTCAATGCTCGCAAGTGGATTGAAAAAAGAGTGAAGTAAAACAATCAATCTCGTAATAATATGGGAGGATTTTTCGGAGTCGCAAAACACGACGAATGCATAAACGAGCTGTTCTACGGAGTTGACTACAACTCCCACATGGGCACCAAACGTGCCGGAATAGCCACCTGCTACGGCGGCGTGTTCACGCGATCCATCCACAATATTGAAAATTCCTATTTCAGATCCAAGTTTGAAGGCGATCTGAAGGATTTCAGGGGAAATGTAGGCATCGGTGTCATAAGTGACACCGATGCACAACCCATAATTGTAAACTGCCACCTCGGCAAGTTTGCAATCGTCACCGTAGGCCGCATCAACAACATCAACGAACTTGAGAAGGAGTTGCTTGCCAAGGGACACCACTTCTGTGAACACAGTTACGACATCATCAATCCCACTGAGATGATAGCCGCGCTAATCAGCGAGGGAACCGACTATGTCACAGGTATCAAGAACGTATATGCCCGTGTCAAAGGCTCATGTTCAATGCTGTTGCTCACCGAGGACAGCATCATAGCGGCGCGTGACAAATACGGACGCACACCCGTAATCGTGGGACAGAAGGATGGCGCACATGCCATTACAAGTGAAACGTGCGCATTCCCCAATCTCGGCTACGATGTGTGCTACAATCTCGGCCCAGCCGAAATTGTGGAGGTAAAGGCCGATGGCATTACAAAGCTTAAGGAGGCTGAGAAGACCATGCAGATATGCGCATTTCTGTGGACCTATTACGGTTACCCGGTATGCGAGTATGAAGGCAAGAATGTCGACCTCATGCGTTACGAATCAGGACTTGAAATGGGTCGCAACGATGACACCGAGGTCGATTTCGTCAGCGCGGTGCCCGATTCGGGAATAGGAATGGCTTTGGGCTACTCCCAGGGCAAAGGAGTCCCCTACCAGCGCGGTATCGTGAAATATACCCCTACATGGCCCCGAAGCTTTACCCCCAGCACCCAGGAACGCCGTGAGCTTGTGGCCAAGATGAAGCTGATTCCCAACAAGACTCTGCTCAAGGACAAGAAGGTCATATTCTGCGACGACTCGATAGTGCGCGGAACTCAGTTGCGCGACAACGTGAAGGACCTGTTTGACTGTGGAGCCAAAGAGGTTCACATCCGCATCAGCTGCCCGCCGCTCATCTATCCGTGCAAGTTTCTTAACTTTACGGCATCCAAAAGCGACATGGAGCTAATCACCCGACGCGTGATACAGCGCCTTGAGGGTCGTCACGACAAAGATCTTCAGGAGTATGCCACAACCGATTCGCCCAAATACAAGGCGATGGTTGAAAGCATTCGCGAGGAACTTGGATTGACATCGCTGAAGTTCAACTCCATCGAAACCATAGTGAAGTCGATAGGCCTGCCCAAATGCTGCGTATGCACCCACTGTTTCGACGGAAGCAGTTTTGATTAATACGTTTTTTGGTTAAGACCTTAAAAAACACTATCTTTGCAATCAATATAAAGTATAATATATTAACTGTCTAATATCTTTTAATCATGAGTCTAAACATCATTGTGCTCGCAAAGCAGGTGCCCGACACCCGTAATGTTGGCAAAGATGCGATGAAGGAAGATGGCACCATAAACCGTGCGGCTCTCCCTGCCATCTTTAATCCCGAGGACTTGAACGCCCTTGAACAGGCACTTCGCCTCAAGGACGCTAATCCGGGGTCCACTATTACATTGCTTACAATGGGGCTGCCACGTGCCTCTGAAATCATTCGTGAAGCTATTTACCGCGGTGCCGATACCGGTATCGTTCTTACCGACCGTGCCCTTGGCGGTGCCGACACTCTTGCCACCTCATATTCTCTCGCTCAGGCTGTCAAGAAATTCGGCAATTATGACATAATCCTCGGAGGCCGTCAGGCTATCGACGGTGACACCGCACAGGTTGGTCCTCAGATAGCCGAGAAACTCGGTTTGCCCCAGGTTACTTATGCCGAGGAAATCCTTGAGCTTAAGGATGGTCATGTAGTTGTAAAGCGTCGTCTTGAATCAGGCGTTGAAACCGTCAAGGCTCCCCTGCCCTGTGTTGTTACAGTCAACGGTTCGGCAGCCGATTGTCGTCCCCGCAACGCCCGCCGAGTTCAGAAATACAAATATGCCGTTTCTCCCAGCGAAAAGGAAAAGCTTTCCGACGACATGAAGGCTATAGTTGACGCCCGTCCCTATCTAAACCTTCAGGAGTGGAGCGCCGCTTACGTTGACGCCGACCCGCAGCAGATAGGTCTTGCAGGATCGCCTACAAAGGTAAAGACTATCGAAAATGTAGTATTCACTGCCAAGGAAAGCCGCACACTCGACAATGACGATGCCCAGATCGAAGAACTCGTAAAGGAACTTATCGCTAATCACACTATAGGCTAATCTACTTAAAGAATCAACACAATCATGACAGACAATAATAACTTAATCGTATATTGCGAATACGAAGACGGCAAAGTGGCCGATGTGAGCCTTGAGCTTCTCACCAAGGGCCGCGTACTTGCCGATAAGCTCGGTGTCAAGTTGGAAGCCCTCGTAATTGGCGACAAGTTGGATAAAATCGAAGAAACGCTCTATCCCTATGGAGTCGACACTGTATATAAGGTTGAGGATGCACGCCTCTATCCCTATACTTCCAATCCTCATGCAAGCGTGCTGATCAACCTGTTCAAGGAAATCAAGCCGCAGATATGCCTTATGGGTGCAACCTGCATAGGCCGTGACCTCGGTCCCCGCGTATCTTCATGCCTCCACAGCGGCCTTACCGCCGACTGTACAGCTCTTGAAATCGGCGACCACAAGGATCCCAAGACTGGCAAGGAGTACACCGACCTTCTCTACCAGATTCGTCCGGCATTCGGCGGTAACATCGTTGCAACCATCGTGAATCCCGACTGCCGTCCTCAGATGGCAACCGTGCGCGAAGGCGTGATGAAGAAAGAGATCAAGGATCCCGCTTACAAAGGCGAGGCCATAAATCTTGACGCATCCAAGTATGTAAGCCCCGAAGACTTTGTTGTTGAAATCATCGACCGTCACATCGAGAAGTCGAAAATCAACATCAAGAACTCACCCATCATTGTTGCCGGAGGTTACGGAATGGGAAGCAAGGAGGGATTTGACCTTCTGTTTGAATTGGCCAACACTCTCGGCGGTGAAGTCGGAGCGTCACGTGCAGCTGTTGATGCCGGATTTGCCGAGCATGACCGTCAGATTGGTCAGACCGGCGTTACCGTTCGTCCCAAGCTTTACATAGCCTGCGGTATTTCAGGACAGATTCAGCACATTGCAGGTATGCAGGAAAGCTCTATCATCATCTCGATAAACAACGACCCCAACGCACCAATCAACACCATCGCCGACTACGTTATAACCGGCAATGTTGAAGATATAGTTCCCAAACTCATCAAATATTACAAGAAGAACTCAAAATAATATTTGACCCAATGAATCGACTTATCACAATATTTGCTTGCCTGTGCGTCATGTCCTCCATTGTCGGAGGTCGTGAATTGCGCTTGAAAACGACTTCATTTGAGGATTACATCCCTCTGCTGGAGAATGCCGGTTTCCATTTGGAAAGCTTCGATATTTCCGATCTTGCCGACAGTTCTTATTACATTCAATTGCAAATTCGCGAATATGAGGCAGGAAAAACCGATTTCAAGACCAACATGATGCCCTATGCTCTAGATAATCGAACTATGGCAAGCGAATTTAAAGATACCACAATTCCGGCCGAAGAGATGGCTGTCCCTGAAAAAGGTATATACACTTTAGGTCGAAAAGTCAACATCGGATTGCGTTCAGTCACTGATTCCACCAAAACCGTATTAATGGATATTCCCGAGATTGGTACCATGCCTCTATCCCTTAAAATGCGCAAGGTACACAATCCCGAAACGGGCGATGACATTATGATTGAATATGATGCGCGCCCATTCAAAGTGGATTCTATCCGTATCAATGATTTCACTCCACTCGTGTGGGTTGGTTCATTTTGGTGGGATGGTGATTTCAAGATATTCCGATGCTGCGGAGAAAATGAGATAAGTTCATTGTCAAGCGAAATAGTCGATAATTCACCGCACTACTATGTAATCGGCATTGTAGTGACGCCTAAATAACATGAAATAATAAACAACCAATAGTAATGGCTAATTTTTATAACGACAATCCCAGTCTTAAGCATCATCTGACTCATCCTTTGATGCGTAAGATTATCGAATTGAAAGAGCGTAACTATACCGACGCCGAGAAGTACGACTACGCTCCTTTCAACTATGACGATGCCATGGACTCCTACGAAAAGGTCCTTGAAATCGCCGGTGAAATAAGCGGTGACATCGTAGCACCCAACGCTGAAAGCGTAGACCACGAAGGCCCTCACGTAGTAAATGGTCGAGTTGTATATGCCGAAGGTACTCAGAAGAATCTCGACGCTCTTGTAAAGGCAGGTCTTATGGGCATCTCACTGCCCCGCCGCTACAACGGTCTTAACTTCTCGCTTGTACCTTACATCATGGCAGCCGACATGGTGAGCCGCGCCGACGCCGGATTTGTCAACATCTGGGGTCTGCAGGACTGTGCCGAAACAATTTATGAATTTGCCGATGAGGACCAGCGTAAGCGTTATCTTCCCCGAGTATGCGCAGGCGAAACCATGGCGATGGACCTTACCGAGCCCGATGCAGGTAGCGACCTTCAGGCCGTTATGCTTAAGGCTACTCCCGATGAAGAGAACGGTTGCTGGCGTCTTAACGGCGTGAAGCGATTCATCACCAACGGCGACGGCGACATAGCTCTTGTACTTGCCCGTAGCGAGGAAGGCACAAAGGACGGTCGCGGATTGTCGATGTTCATTTACGACAAGAATGACGGAGGCGTAACAGTTCGCCGCATCGAAAATAAAATGGGTATCAAGGGTTCACCCACATGCGAGCTCGTTTTCAAGAATGCAAAGGCTGAACTTTGCGGTTCACGTAAGCTCGGTCTTATCAAGTATGTGATGGCCCTCATGAACGGCGCCCGCCTCGGAATCGCAGCTCAGTCGGTAGGTGTATCGGAAGCTGCTTACCGTGAAGCTCTCGACTATGCGCGTGACCGCCGTCAGTTTGGAAAGGCAATTATCGAGTTCCCTGCTGTTTACGAGATGCTTTCAGTAATGAAGGCCAAGCTCGATGCATCACGCTCGCTGCTCTATGAAACCACTCGTTTTGTCGACATGTACAAGACCTACGAGGACATAGCACGTGAACGCTCACTGACTCCCGACGAACGCGCCGAGATGAAGAAGTATTCACGTCTTGCCGATGCCTTCACTCCCATGGCCAAGGGCATGGGCAGCGAATACTGCAACCAGAACGCTTACGATTCAGTACAGGTACACGGCGGTTCAGGCTTCATGAAGGACTACGCTTGCGAGCGCATCTATCGTGACGCACGCATAACCTCAATCTACGAAGGTACTACACAGCTCCAGGTTGTGGCAGCCATACGCCACGTGACCACAGGCACCTATCTGAACCAGATACGCGCTTATGAGAGCGAGAACATTGCCGAAGCTTATCTGCCGTTGAAGGACGAGCTTGTTAAGCTTACCGACATATATGCCGCCGCAGTTGAGAAAGTTACATCGGCAAAGGATTCGGAATATCTTGACTTCATGGCCCGTCGCCTTGTCGAGATGGCAGGCAACATCATCATGAGCTATCTGCTCATCCTCGATGCAAGCCGCAACGAAGAGTTTGACGCTTCGGCCCGTGTTTACAATAACATAGCCAAGGCTGAGGTTGCAAAGCACGCCGAATTCATCAACAACTTTACTCCTTCGGAAGTAAACGTTTACAAGAAAGCATAAAATTTTTTCATTGTTAATACCGAGGCATCGCTGTCATGTGACAACGATGCCTCTTTTACTGTCATTTTACATAAGCTAAAAAATATGAATTATGGTGTAATAAATGAATTTTATATTTAATTTTGTTGTAGTCAACTTAATTTTCCAAAACGACAATGCGCAGGTCATTATATATATTCGCTATAGTCACAGTGTTGCTTGCCACCGGATGTAAATCATCAAAATCGGTGACGGGTTCGACATCGTCCTATGACAAGAATCGACCTGCCGACACCCGCATTGAAATTCCCGAGTTATACGGCGACGAGAAGCTTCTTGTCGACGAAGCGTTGACATGGCTCGGGACGCGTTACAAATACGGCGGCAAGGACTATAACGGCACCGATTGTTCGGGGCTCACCATGCAGGTTTACATGAAAGCGCTTGGCATAGCGCTTCCCCGCTCGTCACGTGAACAGCAACAATTCTGCAAGTCGATACACAAGAGCAAGCTCAATGCCGGCGACCTCGTATTCTTTTGCACGGGACGCGACAAAACACGTGTGTCACATGTCGGTCTGTATGTTGGAAACGGACAGATTATACATTCATCAGCAAGCCGCGGCGTAATCGTAAGCCGACTTGAAGAGAAATACTACACATCAACCTACCATTCATCGGGTCACGTACAACGCAAAACATCCTCAAAGCCCGCCAAAAAAGTTAAGCCGGAGAAGCCCTCAACTCCCAAATTTGAGAATGAGCCGATGCAATTTGACCTTGATGAGGTTATTGAAGCTAAAATTGATTCAATCTACAGCTCTTTCCTCGATTAAAATATTGGGAAACGGGGTCTAATTCTCCTGATTGAAGTACCAAGGATGATTAATCACCTTGGTTATGCCTTTCGACTCGCCGCCGCCCAAAATTCGGCGTGCAAAAAAGAAATTATCCACCGCATCCAGACGGTTCAATCTCACGCGTCCGGCCGATTCTATGAATATACCGTCACCTATATAAATACCCACATGGTTAACCCGCCGAGTGACCATATTTCCGAAAAACAGCAAATCGCCCTTCTTTAAGTCATTTTCATTAACCTCGGTGCCGGTCAAAGCCTGTTGCGATGCGTCACGCATCAATATCAAGCCGTTGCGATAGTAACACATCTTAGTCAAGCCCGAACAGTCCATTCCCTTTGACGACAATCCGCCCCATAGATATGGTGTTCCCATCACTGCTGCAGCCGTAGACACCACAAGCGATGCATCGGGATTCTGCCGGCTCCACTTGTCAAGCGACATCACATCCTTTGTGTCGACCCATGCTGTACGCCCGTCGGGAAGCGTCACTTCGGTACGCCGCTTTCCGTTTTTGATGCTTCCTTCCATAATGTCGCCTTGCACCAGGTCACTTACCGTCACGTTGTCTTTCTCGCCCGAGTAGGCCTTGACCTCACGATCGCTTACCACTATTACCCTCGGAGCGTCGCGCCACTTTTTCATGTATTCGTCATCGGTCACCGTCAGCGAATTGTCTATCACATATCCCCAATATCCGTCAGGCATTTCCACGAAGTACCAGCCATCGGATATCCTGTCATGCACACGCAACGGCGTACCCATAAGCACCTGTGTCGACAGTTCCGAACTGTGAGAAGGATTGGTGCGCACATTTGCTACCGAGATATGAGGTAACGCCCAATTCTGAGCCGATGTCGAGAAAGAAGCCAATGTAACGCACAAAATCAATACAATATTTACTATATAATTCATTGTCAAGTATCTTTTATGACAAAGATAACCCAATTATTTCATTCTATAAAAAAAGTTTATCCATAATCAATCTTTTTCTAATTTGTCGTGTTATATTATTATGAATATTTAATTTGCTACTATTATGCATCTAACACCTAAAGAAATTGACAAATTGATGTTGCTCAATCTCGGAATTATTGCTGAGCGCCGTAAAAACAAAGGTCTTAAGCTGAATTATCCCGAAGCAGTTGCATACATCACATCGGCTGCGCTTGAAGAAGCCCGTGCCGGTAAGACGGTTGAGGAAGTGATGGTGGAAGCCTCCAATGTTCTCACTAAAGACGATGTCATGCCCGGCGTAGCCGACATGATTTCCTTGCTTCAGGTTGAGGCTGTGTTTACCGATGGCTCTCGCCTTGTTAGTATTCACCACCCAATCAAGTAATTAACCCTTTAAAACACAAAAATCATGGCTACAAACAACAATCAGGCTAACGTTGCCGGGCAAATACCCGGTAATCCTCCGTTGAATGCCGAAGGTTACAGCAAGGATAATCCACCCAAAGCAAGTGACACTCCGACTACTATCTATAACGGTGTACCGCCAATCTACGAAAAGAAAGTACCCGGATTCACTCCCTCTCAGTATGTACCCGTAGGTGGAGTCGATTTAGCATCGGACCCTATAGAGTATAACACCGACCGCTACACTGTAAAAGTAACAGTACACAACACCGGTGACCGACCCGTTCAGGTTGGCTCGCACTTCCATTTCTTTGAAGTGAACCGTTATCTTGAATTTGACCGCCCCAAAGCCTATGGATGTCACTTGAACATTCCGGCTACTACCGCAATCCGTTTTGAACCCGGTGATGAAAAGGAAGTAGAGCTTGTAAGCTACAGTGGAAAGCGCAAAGTATGGGGCTTCAACGATCTTGCCAACGGTTACACCGGAGGTCAGGATACTCCTACATTCTATCCCAATAAGATTCATGCCATCCGCAAAATGAATGAATATGGATTCAAGAGCGTAAGCGAAGATGAAGCCGATGCGGAATATCAAAAGTAATCACTGTAATTGACTAAAAACTATGGCAACTATTTCTCGACAAGAATATAACAATCTTTTCGGTCCTACCGTAGGTGATAAAATCCGACTCGGCAACACTCACCTCTATGTACAGATTGAAAAGGATTTGCGTGTATACGGCGATGAGGTCGTATACGGAGGCGGCAAGACATTGCGCGACGGCATGGGCTTGGCTAACCGCTATTCGGTTAAGGGAGGCTCCCTTGACCTGGTAATCACCAACGTTACGATACTTGACCCTATCCTCGGTGTAGTAAAAGCCGATGTAGGTATTAAGGACGGCAAGATTGCAGGCATAGGAAAGGCCGGTAATCCCGACACTATGGAAGGTGTATCGCCCGACCTCGTTACAGGTCCGTCGACCGACGCTATCTCAGGCGAGCATCTGATTCTTACCGCTGCAGGTATCGACGGTCACGTACACCACATTTCACCTCAGCAGGCTTATAACTGTCTGTCCAACGGTATCACTACACTTATCGGCGGTGGTATCGGCCCGACCGATGGTACCAACGGTACAACCATAACCTCAGGTGTATGGAACATGTACAAGATGCTTGAGTCATTTGAAGGTATTCCTATCAACTACGGATGTCTTGCCAAGGGCAACAGCTCGGTTAAGGAAACTTTGGACGAACAGATTTATGCAGGAAGTTGCGGATACAAAATCCACGAGGACTGGGGTTCGACACCTGCCGCAATACGTGCATGTCTTGATTCAGCCGACCGACTTGATGTTCAGGTAGCAATCCACACCGATACCCTTAACGAATCGGGTTATGTAGAGGATTCTATCGCAGCTATGGACGGCCGTACAATCCACACCTACCACACCGAAGGTGCCGGTGGCGGTCACGCTCCCGACCTTTTGAAGGTGGCTTCGATGGCCAACGTGCTTCCGTCATCGACCAACCCCACTCTTCCTTTCGGTATCAACTCAAAGGCCGAGTTGTTTGACATGATCATGGTATGTCACAACCTTAACCCCAATATCCCGAGCGATGTGGCATTTGCCGAAAGCCGTGTAAGACCCGAAACCCAGTCGGCCGAGAACATTCTCCACGACCTTGGAGTATTGTCTATGGTATCATCCGACTCTCAGGCAATGGGCCGTGTAGGAGAATCGTTTATGCGTACTTTCCAGATGGCTTCATACATGAAGGATGTCCGCGGAAAGCTTCGTGAGGACAGCGACGAGAACGATAACTTCCGTGTACTGCGTTACCTTGCCAAGATCACCATCAATCCCGCAATCACCTACGGTTGCTCCGACCTGCTCGGAAGCATCGCAAAGGGCAAGATGGCCGACCTCGTGCTTTGGGAACCGGCATTCTTCGGAACAAAACCGAAACTTGTCATCAAGGGCGGTCTTATCAACTGGGCACAGATGGGCGACCCCAATGCTTCGCTCCCGACACCGCAGCCGGTTTACATGCGTCCTATGTACGGTGCATTCGGCAAGGCACTGAAGACTACTTGCGTAAACCTTATGTCACGTGCCTCAATTGATGCAGGTGTACCTGAGAAGCTTGGTCTTGAACGTATATGCTATCCTGTTCATGGAACACGCCAGATATCCAAGTACGACATGATTCGTAACACCGCCATGCCTCGCATTGAGATTAATCCTGAAACATTCTATGTATATGTTGACGGAGAACTTGCCTACGTGCCGCCGGCACCGTCGCTTGCACTCTCTCAATTGTATTGGTTCAGCTAAAGATAACACATTGTTTTCTCATAAAAGTCACTGCACGCCCCCACTGAGCGTGCAGTGATGATTTAATCAACGCATAACTCAACTATTTATACCCGACATGAAGATATTCAGCGAAGTAATAGGCAACATCCACGGTGACAAGAATCTTGCCGAAAAGATTGAAAAAGCATCGGTCGAATACCTCGACCTCGATCAATGGACAGCCCAGAAAAGCCGATTCATAGTTACAGGCGACAAAGGCACACAATGTGCAGTGGCGTTGAAGCGCAACACACAGCTCATTGAAGGCGATGTCCTTGAATATGACCCCGACACCAACTCGGCAATCGTGGCACGCATCGAATTGAGTCCCGTGTTTGTCATCGACCTTGCGGCAATTGAAAAAGAGGATAAACTTAAAATAATACAGACCTGCATCGAGCTCGGTCACGCCATAGGCAACCAGCACTGGCCCGCCGTGATAAAGGGCACCAAAGTCTACATCCCGCTAACTGTCGACAAGAAAGTGATGAAGAGCGTCATGGACACCCACGCAATTCCCGAGGTGACCTACGAGTTCCAGGCCGGAAAAGAGGTGATTCCCTATCTTGCCCCTCATGAGATACGCAATCTATTCGGCGGCACCGCTCAGGAAAGTCACGCTCATGTTCACGGTGATCCCGGAATGCACGCCCATGTACACACTCATCCCGACGGGACTGCACATGTGCATCCACATGTGCATGACGACGAACACCATCACGACCATTAATCAATACTCAATTTGTTTAACCATGAGCGCTTCATCAATTATATCTTGTATGCGACTGCTCGAAATGAGCGACTCGCAATTTCCGGTAGGCAACTTTTCATTCTCCAACGGGCTTGAAACAGCCTCTTACGAGAAGATAGTACATGATGCCGACACGCTGAGTCAGTATGCCCATGCAGCATCGCTCCAATCGGCCTACAGTGACGGAATCGCGGCAATACAGGCCTATCGTGCCATAAGCAACGACGATTACGACCGACTGTTGCTTGCCGACAAGGAGGTGATACTCTGCAAAATGAATGATGAAGCCAGGCAAATGGTATTGCGAATGGGCAAAAAACTTGCAGAACTCGCTGTACAAATCATGGATTGTCCTACGATGCAGCGTTTCCTCGATGATATCCGTAATGAACGCACGGCCGGTACCTACCCCGTGGCACAGGCCATCGCCATGCACTGCGCCGGAATATCGGAGGAGGATATGTTCACCTCGCAGCAATTCGGTGTCATAAACATGATTCTCGGTGCTTCGTTACGTTGCGTAAGAGTGTCACACTACGACACACAAAAGATAGCCTACAACATGGCTCCACAAATTGCACATGACTACGAAGTTGTGCGCAATCTCGACTTCGAGGACATGAGGGCATTCGTTCCCGGCATGGACATCATGGCGTCACTTCATGAGAAAGGCAACATGCGCATGTTCATGAACTAAACAATGTAACGCGACATTATAATTACATAATCATACTTATTAACTAAATCAAAAACTATTTATTACATGAGTACTTGTCGAATCGGTATCGGAGGGCCTGTAGGCTCAGGTAAAACCGCACTTATAGAAGCAATAACACCACATCTCCTCAATGATGGATTCAAGGTGTTGATTATCACTAACGACATAGTAACCACTGAGGATGCCAAGCACGTGCGTCGAATGCTCAAAGGCGTCCTGCTTGAGGATCGCATCATAGGAGTAGAAACCGGAGCATGCCCCCACACCGCCGTTCGCGAGGATCCCTCGATGAACATAGCAGCCGTTGAGGAGATGGAGGCAAAGTTCCCCGACACCGATATAGTTCTTATCGAATCGGGAGGCGACAATCTCACCCTTACTTTCTCGCCGGCATTGGTTGACTTCTTCATCTATGTAATCGATGTAGCGGCAGGCGACAAGATTCCGCGCAAGGACGGCCCAGGCATCTCACAAAGCGACATTCTCGTAATAAACAAGACCGACCTGGCACCCTACGTTCACGCGTCACTTGAAGTAATGGATCATGATTCAAAGCTGATGCGTCCAGGCAAGCCTTTCGTATTTACAAACTGCATGACAGGCGAAGGCATCGATGAACTCGTTTCGCTCATCAAGGCCATGGCCCTTTTTGACCACGACAAAGCCTGATATAATTTAAAAATCGTCCTTAATTATGAAAGATGTAGCAAATGCACCCGAGATAAAGCGTCTTGAATCAATGCGAGAGATGCAACCCTACAACAACCCTACCCGAGCTATGTTTATCGGCGCTCCGGGCAAGGTGGGTTATCTGCGTCTTGGATTCGAGCTCGACGCTTGGGGTAAAAGCATATTACGCGACCATGAGCGCATAGCTCCGCTTATCGTACAGCAGGAGCTATATTGCGATGAAGGCATGCCCGAAATGCCGGTCGTGTATATAATATCATCGGGCGGCCCCAATGTCGACGGCGACCGCTACGAACAGGATATCGAGATGCGCCGGGGCTCTTTTGGCCATGTCACAACAGGAGCAGCGACCAAAATTGCTGAAATGAAGGATAATTTCTCGGCACTCTACCAAAAAATAACATTAGAGGAAGACAGTTATCTCGAATTCATTCCCGAGCATACAATCCCATGCAGCAACGCACGCTACATCACCTATACCGACATTGTGTGCCATCCTTCAGCCACGATGTTCTATAGCGAAATTTTCACTTGTGGACGCAAACATCGCGATAACGAAGTGTTCAAGTACGACATCTTGTCGGTAACCTGCAACGCCATGCGTCCCGACGGCACTCGTCTGTTTCGTGAGAAATTCATAATTGACCCTAAGGAGTACGACCTGCGCAACCTCGGCATAATGGGACGATATGACATGTTTGCCAATGTAATAGTACTGACACCGCCAGAAAAGGCTCAAGAGATATACGACAAGACCGAAGTCGGATTTCTCGATGACGGAAAAGTGGCGGTGGGTTTGACCCGATTACCAAATGAAGCGGGACTGTTGTACAAGGTCCTCGGATTTGAAACCGGGCCTGTCAAAGACAAAATAAGGAATTTTTGTTCAACAGTTCGTCAAGTCGTAAAAGGCAAGCCTTTGCTACCCGATTTCCCTTGGCGATAAATAAATCATAGTTATGAATAACGAATCAACTTCGGGAAACAAGCAGCGTACGCTGATGACCTACATTTCAGGCACACTTAAAGGTGCCGGTCAGGTGATGTTTCAAGGTAGCGCCTGGACAGGACTGTTAATAATGGCGGGTATATTCTGGGGATGTTACGGCCCCGACGGTGAACACATGCCCCTTGTGGCATGGGGTGCCCTCGTGGGACTCGTGGTGTCGACTGCTATGGGCTACATCTTTGAATCCAAGAGCGACGGCGACCAGGGACTCTGGGGATTCAACGGCATCCTGGTGGGATGTGCGGTATTTACATTCCTCGGCAACACCGTGTGGGCATGGATGGCTTTGATTTTCGGTTCGGCAATGACCGTTGTAGCCCGTCGCGGCTTCAACAATGTATTTGCGCCTTTCAACACCACATCCTACACGTTCCCGTTTATCGTCGTGTCATGGTTCATCCTGCTGTCGGGACGACTCATGGGCCAATTGCCTCCCGTGGGCGAAGCCGTGGCTGAATTTCCCACCAACGTTACATCGCCCGACCTCACCTATACATTTGCCGACCTTGTAATCTATTGGCTTAAGGGAATCTCCCAGGTATTCCTTGTAAACTCATGGGTTACCGGAATATTCTTCCTCGTGGCATTGGCTCTGTGCAGCCGTTGGGCAGCATTCTGGGCAGCATTGTCATCGGCTGTGGCACTCTTTGTCGCAATAGTATTCAATGCCGAGCACGCAGGTGTAATCAACGGTCTTTACGGCTTCTCGCCCGTACTTACCGGTATCGCACTCGGATGCACATTCTACAAGCCCAATGTTAAGTCGTTCTTCTACTCTCTCGCCGGCGTGGTGTTCACCGTATTCGTACAGGTGGGTATGGATGCATTCTTCGCTCCCGTGGGACTTGCCACACTGACAGCTCCATTCTGTGTCGCCACATGGATATTCATGCTGCCTATGTACAAGCTGCGCATGTCACGCCAGAAGAGTTCTCACTGATAAACCGCTCCTGACATGAAACGCATCGTACTGCTAAGACACGGACAAAGCCAGTGGAATCTGGAGAACAGATTCACAGGGTGGACCGATGTCGAACTCACCGACAAAGGACGCGAAGAGGCACGTAACGCAGGCAAGAAACTCCGCGAAGCCGGAATAATGCCGCAATTCTTCTTCACTTCCTACCTGAAACGCGCAATCCACACCTTGCAGATTGCCGCCGATGAACTCGACCTTGCATGGGTTCCCGTAATCAAGGACTGGCATCTCAACGAGCGCCATTACGGCGCTCTCCAGGGACTCAACAAGGCTGAAACGGCTAAAGAGTATGGCGAAGAACAGGTACACATCTGGCGCAGGAGCTATGCCACCCCTCCCCCGCCCCTGACGCTCGACGACCCGAGGTATCCCGGTAATGAAGAGCGTTATTCCACTCTGGCCTACGAAGAGCTTCCTCTAACCGAATCGCTAAAGGACACCATCGAACGTGTAAATCCATGCTGGGAGGAGCGAATAACTCCGAAACTCCATCTTTACAACACCGTACTCGTGGCGGCTCACGGCAACAGTTTGCGGGCACTTGCAATGATGTTGCTGCACCTGACGCCTGATGAGATAATGAAAGTAGAGATTCCTACCGGTGCCCCGTGGATATTCGAGCTCGACGACCGGTTCAGCGTCTTGAAGGAGTACTACATTTAGAATTTTACACCACAAGGCTTCCATTAATATAAATCAGTTGCACGGTATCATTCACGATACCGTGCTTTTTATTTGATTTTGTTTTGAATATATTGTATATTTGCAATCTACACAATCATTAATACATCCTAATTATCATTAATACATTCTAATTATGGCAAACAAAGAATTTGAATATCGCGGACCGGTTGTCAACGGATTCCTGATGCTTTTCATCCAGCTATTGATAATGGCCGGCATCGTATGGCTCATTATCGAAGCCTCGACAATAGCCGTGATAACAGCGGTCGTGCTCGGTATATTATGGATTATCATGACATGCGGATACGTAATGCTGGAGCCTAACGAATCATTCGTGCTGATATTCTTCGGCAACTACTCGGGAACATTCCGCCGCACAGGCTATCATTGGATAAATCCTTTTATGACCAAGCGCAAGATATCGTTGCGCATCCGCAACCTTGATGTAGAGCCTATCAAAGTCAATGACAAAGTGGGCAATCCCATTCTGATAGGACTTGTGCTCGTGTGGCGCATAAAGGACACCTATAAGGCAGTGTTTGACCTCGATTCACAATCAAGAGGCAACAACATGCACAACCTTGCATTCCAGACATTCGTGTCAATACAGAGCGATGCCGCCCTTCGAGAGGTAGCCGGAAAATATGCCTATGATGACGAGAACGACAACGAGCATCTGTTGACACTCCGTTCAGGAGGCGAAGAGATAAACGAGCAACTCGAACACAAGCTGAATGAGCGCCTTGCCATGGCCGGCATGGAGGTTGTGGAGGCCCGCATCAACTATCTTGCCTACGCACCCGAAATTGCAGCGGTGATGCTTCGACGCCAGCAGGCTTCGGCAATCATTACCGCACGCGAAAAGATTGTTGAAGGTGCCGTCACTATGGTTAAACTCGCTCTTGACCGTCTTGAGAAGGAAGAGGTTGTCAAGCTTGACAATGATCGCAAAGCAGCCATGATCGGTAATCTGCTTGTCGTTCTGTGTGCCGACGATGCAGCACAGCCCGTTGTGAACACCTCGGCCAACTGAAAAACTGCAACACAAAACTTAAGAGCCGGCTCTTAACCTTTTTGCATTCAGGAACGTTGTTATGTCATAAACTTGACAATACGACCGGAGCAGGTCGATAAACTCTGCATGACATATATGACGGAAAACAGAATCAGGCCCATAGATGACATTCGCATAGAGCTCTATGACGACAATGGCATGGTTGATGCCTATCAAGGTTCAGGTTATCACACAGTCGATGAAGCCATACGTAACGCATTTGACGGCGTGCGTAGTGAAATGAATATCGAAGACTACGTATTCAAGGTTATAAACCTCACGACAGGCACTTCGGCACGTTACCGAATAAATGCAGGAGGAAATGTAAAGATACTCCCTGAACAGTAAAAGACAATAATCCCGGATAATTCCGGGATTATTTGTTTCGGCACAATTATTGCTCAATTCATCCTTTATTCTTAAATTTGCATAATACCAAATACACAACCAAATACCGGTAATTACTCATGAATAAATCATTAATCTATTATGCACTGATTGCTTGTGCTCTCATGTCACAAAACAAAGCAATAGCTGATGACAATGCCCCACGCCGTCCACAATTTGATGCAACGCATCCCGATGTGCACGACCCCGTAATGGCCAAGGGTGAGGACGGCCGTTATTATATCTTCGCAACCGGAATGGGTGTCGGAGTAATGTCGAGTGCTGACATGAAGGAATGGAAAATAGAACCGTCGGTGTTTAAGGAAGCTCCTGCATGGGCAGTCGACACTGTAAAGGGCTATCATGGTCACACATGGGCTCCCGACATAAGCCGTCACAACAATGAGTGGCATCTCTACTACTCTTGCTCGACATTCGGCAAGAACGGCAGCGCAATCGGACATGCGGTCAACAAGACTCTTGACCCATCTTCGCCCGACTTCAAGTGGGTTGACAAGGGAATGGTCATAGCGTCACATCGCAAATTGGATAATTGGAACGCTATCGACCCCAACCTTATAGTTGACGACAACGGCACTCCTTATCTCACATTCGGCTCATTCTGGGACGGCATACAGCTTGTAAAGCTTTCAAAAGACGACTTTACCACTCCGGTAAACAAGCCTGTAACAATAGCACGACGACTCAATCGTGCCGTCACTGTCGAGGAGATGAACAATCCCGAAAATTTCACCACTGAGGGAAATAACGTGATCGAGGCCGGCGAAAACGCCATTGAAGCTCCGTTCATATTCAAGCACGGCGACTATTGCTACCTCTTTGTAAGCTTCGACTATTGCTGCCGAGGCCAGAATTCGACCTACAAGACCGTCTACGGACGCTCCAAGAACATCGAAGGCCCCTATATCGACAAGGAGGGCAAACGCATGGAACTCGGAGGCGGCACCTATCTTTATGGCCCTGATGACACATACTTCGGAGTAGGACACTGTGCAGCCTATGAATTTGACGGTCAGCCCTACTTCATCTCCCATGCCTATGAGAAAGATCAGAACGGAAGAGCAAAACTCTTCATCCGTCCTCTTGCATTTGACAAGGAAGGCTGGATTGTGACAAAGTAATCAGACACAGCCATAACCGATAAAAATAAGCCGCTCGGGATATTCCCGAACGGCTTACTTTTATAAAAGCCACATCAAAGGATGCGATGAAACTCCGAATGACAGGATTTGAGTGCTCGTCAACCTTTGTAATCCGCCTGGGTTATTAGCCTCCGCTCCTTGGAGCGGATGGGGCCCGCCATTAGTCGGCTAAGCTTGTCTCGGTATTTCATTTGTAATTGATGAGTTTCCCAATCTACTTTGATGTGGTATAAGTTTATTTCAATCAATCTCGGACTCTCTTGCCCTTTGTCTTATAACACAAAGATAAGCGATATTGTTGAATATTCCAAACTTTTTAAGTCATAAAAACAGTGATGCAAATTATTGCGCGATATCGCTTGCAACATGAATTTTATTCGCTATATTTGTGTTTTTGGCTTAATAGCTTATTGTAATTTTAACCTTCAAATTATCAAAATGAATCTGTTCCTTAACATAATCTGGATTGTTTTCGGAGGCTTTGTGATTGCTATCGAATATATTGTGTCGAGCGTAGCCATGATGCTGACAATTATCGGCATCCCGTTCGGACTTCAAACCCTTAAACTTGCGCTTGTGGCACTTACTCCTTTCGGAACCAGAGTCGAATCATCGCCTACTTCCAACGGCTGCATAAGTCTTCTCATGAATGTTATATGGTGGTTTGTGGGAGGCATTCCTATTGCATTGACTCACCTCGGATTCGGCCTGCTGTTTTGCATAACGATAATAGGCATACCGTTTGGAATCCAGCATTTCAAGCTTGCAGGACTTGCATTCACTCCGTTCGGAAAGACAATAATCAACTATTAGAGCCCTGCCGTTAACATTTATAGTCGAACCGGCTCTTAATCGCGTTCGTTGAGAGCGTTGTAGCGAATGTGGTTCAACGCTCTCATCACATTGCACAGTATTCGGCTCCAATAGGACTGGAAGTCATCCTTGACGGCAATCAATGCCTGATCAATCAATTCATTGGGCACATCCTTTATCGCCTCAAGGAAATTGTAGAGTACTTGGAATATATCGGCAAGACCTTCCGAAACCGATGCCGCGATAGGCGTGTCGGAATACTTCATATCCTCTTCAAAAACTTCAAGATAGGTGTCATCGGGTCCGAGAAGATTCTCGATGCTTCGTCTTATTGAATCATAATAATCCTCATCAAGTCGACCGTCGATATAAGGTTCCTCCAGCCCCAAATCATCTATCTTTAGGTCGCTTGCCGTGATGTAGATGCGGGGGAGCAACCGCAACATGGCGGCGATAAAATCGTCACACTCCGTTTCACGGGCCGATTCAAGAGTCTGGCAATATTCATTGCACAGCCCTATGAAGGCAAGAGAATTATTATTCAATACCGTACTGCTTTCCATCATTTTTGTAGAGTTTGTTTCGTTCTATATATTCATATACCTGCGGGGGCATAAAAAAGTTCATGTCACGCCCCTCGGCTATGCATTCTCTTATGAATGTTGATGAAATATCCACCATAGGAGCATCCACAACAGTCACGTTGTCGGGAACAATGTCGGGTAAAGGATAATCGCGACGCGGATATACGATGAGTCCGTATCGCTCGATAAGGGCCTCGCTATCGCGCCATTCGGGGAAACGCGGCCAGTTGTCGCTGCCTATTATTATACGGAAATCGTAATCGGGATACATCGATTCGAGTTTCTCCATGGTGTTTATCGTGTAAGAAGGCTGAGGCAATGACAACTCCACATCACACACCTTAACCGTAACGGAGCCATTGACAGCCTTGTCGAGCATTGCCAGACGATGACGGTCGTCAAGCAACTCCGATTGTTCCTTAAAGGGATTCTGGGGCGAGAGATTCAACCACACCTCGTCGACAGGTCCGAACTGAGCGATATACGATGCAAGCATCAGGTGCCCGTTATGCACAGGATTGAACGAACCTCCCAATATGCCTATAACCCGACGAGTCACTTTACGAGGAATTCTGCTATTACATCATGAGTTTCATTGACGGCCTTAGACAGCTCATCGTTGACCACCCTGGCATCGTATCGCGTAGCAAACGAGAGTTCATAGGCAGCCTTGGCGACACGCTCGTCAATGACTTCGGGAGCATCGGTGGCACGTGATTCAAGACGACAACGCAACTCCTCAATCGACGGAGGCATGATGAACAAGGCCAAAGCACGGTCGCCGTATATCGACTTCACGTTCATCGCGCCCTTGACATCTATGTCAAGCACTACATTGTGTCCACCGGCCACGATCCGGTCGATCTCGCTTTTCAATGTTCCATAATATCGGCCGGCATATACCTCTTCCCACTCCACGAAGTGCCCCATGGCTATGTGATTGCGGAATTCTTCTTCGGTTAGGAAATAGTAATTAACGCCGTGAACCTCACCTTCACGTGGCTGTCGGCTCGTCGCCGATATTGAGAACTGCATGTCGATGTCGCCACGCTCAAGCAGGGCGTTTATGATTGTCGACTTGCCACACCCCGAAGGAGCTGAAACGATTATGATCTTACCGTCCATGTCGTAATCGATTACATCACGTTAAGTACCTGTTCCTTTATCTGTTCAAGTTCGTCCTTCATCTTCACGACGATCTTCTGAAGCTCGGCATGATTGGATTTTGAACCGAGAGTATTTATCTCTCGTCCCATCTCCTGGCTGATGAATCCGAGTTTCTTTCCTTGACCGTTGCCATGCTCCATCGTTTCCATGAAGTAATTAAGATGCTGGGCAAGACGCTGTTTCTCTTCGTTGATGTCAAGCTTCTCGATATAGAAAATCATCTCCTGCTCCAATCGGTTCTTGTCAAATGTCACGGAATCGATTTTTGCCAGATTCTCCTCAATGCGTGCGCGTATCTTCACGACACGCTCTTTTTCATAGGGGTCGACCGATGACAACAGCTCACGTATGTTGCTGATTTTCTTGGTAAAGAACTCTTCAAGTTTCTTGCCCTCCTTGGCTCGGAACTGCATAAGCCCGTCGATGGCCTCACGGGTTGCGTTGAACAACGCCTCCGACTCCTCGTCGGTCAAAGCCGCAGGAAGCTCGCTCTTGACCGTTTCAGGGAAACGCAAAAGCACGCCATACCAGTCATCGGGCCAAGGTATACCGAGCTGACGCGCCATCTCTTCCACCTGAGCCTTGTATGCAGCCATGAGAGGAATGTTCAAGGACACGGTGGTTTCCGCACCTATTGATTCCGAATATATCTGAAAATCAACCTTTCCGCGCTCGACAACAGAGGCTATCAGATTGCGCAGTTCCAGCTCCTTTTCACGGAATATAGCCGGAACTCGCGCTGATATATCCAGCTGCTTGCTGTTTAACGACTTGATTTCAACTGTGATTTTCTTGTTAGGGATTGTGACAACCGATTTGCCAAACCCTGTCATCGATAATAACATACTCTAATATATTTTCCACAAATTTACAAATAATCCCCGTATTAGCAGAATAAATCGTACCTTTGTAAGTAAATTTTTCTTTCAGACAATGGCAGCCATAATAAATATTGAAACTTCAACCGATGTGTGTTCGGTTGCTCTCACCTACAACGGACTCGTTGTCATGCAGCGTGACGATGAGTCGGGACATAATCATGCCACCATGCTGAGCGGTTTTATAAAGGACGCTCTCGACCAGGCAAAGTTCAACGACATAAAGCTCGAAGCAATAGCCGTGAGCATCGGCCCGGGCAGTTATACGGGCTTGCGCATCGGTCTTTCCGAAGCCAAAGGTCTTGCCTACGCGCTCGATTTGCCTCTTATCGGTGTAAGCACTTTGCAGCTGTTGACTGCCGATGTCATGTTCCGTGAATTTTACGACGAGAACGTTATGTTTGCTCCCATGATCGATGCCCGTCGAATGGAAGTCTATACCGCAGTCTACGACTACGCTCTTGAAGCACTCATGTCGCCCCGTCCGTTGATTCTCGACAATGACAGCTACATTGAATATCTAAATCGCGGTCCCGTGGTATTCTTCGGCAACGGAAGCGACAAAGCACGTGATGTAATCAACCACCCCAATGCCTCTTTTGTCAAGGGAGTCAAGCCTCTCGCATCATCAATGATGGCACTCGCCGACAGGGCATTCATGCGCAGCGACTTCCTCGATCTTGCCTATTCTACCCCCGAATATCTGAAGGAATTTCAGGCGACCGTGCCAAAATCAAAATTAGGCTTGTAATAAAATCATTCATCAATGAAAGTTACCGAACTAATCGCGTCACATGGAAAGACGGGATTCTCCTTTGAAGTGCTTCCGCCTTTGAAAGGCAAAGGCATAGCACAACTGTTTCGTAACATCGACATTCTCAAGGAGTTCAACCCTCTGTTTATAAACATCACCACCCACCGCAGCGAGATGGTGTATAAAAATACGCCCGACGGACTCTATCAGAAAGTCAGCGAGCGAAGTCGTCCAGGAACTGTGGCTGTGGCCGCAGCTATACAACAGAAATACAACATACCGGCCGTACCCCACATTATATGCAGCGGATTTTCCAAAATCGAAACCGAATATGCCCTGATCGACCTTAATTTTCTCGGCATAACCAATATATTGATTCTCCGTGGCGACAAGGCCAAGCATGAAAGCCGCTTCATTCCCAATGAAAACGGATATTCCCACGCATCGGAGTTGCAGCTTCAGATAAATGAATTCAACCGTGGCTATTTCATCGACGGTACCAAGATGGACATCATAACCGGCGAAACATTCAGTTACGGCGTGGCCGGCTATCCCGAAAAGCATGACGAGTCGCCCAATCTCGACATGGATATAGCCTATCTGAAACAGAAGATCGACAACGGAGCCGAATATGTGGTAACGCAAATGTTTTTCGATAACTCAAAGTATTACGACTTTGTCGACCGCTGTCGCAAAGCCGGAATAAACGTGCCCATAATTCCGGGACTGCGCCCCATCACAACAATAGGGCAGCTAAACATTCTTCCCAAGATATTCCATGTCGACATGCCCATGCAGCTTGTGTCGGAACTTATGAAATGCAAGGACGACAACGATGCCAAGGAGGTGGGTGTTGAATGGTGCAAGGCCCAATGCCTCGACTTGATGGCTCACGGTGTTCCGAGCATCCATTTCTACTCGCTCAACTCGACCCGAAGCGTGGAACGCGTGGCAGCTTCCATATATTAACCAACCTCTCCTAACCACACCGACGATGAAATTCAGCGACATACCGTCACACGAATCGGCAAAACAACGCCTTCGCGACATGATTGACAACAATCGCATACCTCACGCACTGCTCCTTGAAGGCCCTGCGGGAATCGGTAAGTTTGCGCTTGCACGTGCTGCCGCACAATACATACATTGCGAAAACCGCATCGACGGTGACAGTTGCGGAAAGTGTGCCGCTTGCCTGCAACATCAATCATTCAACCACATCGACACTCACTTCGTATTTCCTGTCGTAAAACGCAAAAACAGCAGCGGAGCCGTAATTTCGGATGACTATATAAGCGAATGGCGTGACTTCCTGCGTGACAATCCCTACATGGATTTTCAGCAATGGCTTGTGTCGCTCGACTCGCCCAATGCACAACCAGCCATCTACGTAAGCGAAAGTGAGCAACTTGTCCACAAGTTGAGTTTCACGGCTCACAGGGCACGCTACAAGGTAGTGCTGCTGTGGTTGCCCGAACGACTCAATGTCGATGCATCCAACAAGCTGTTGAAGCAAATCGAGGAGCCGTTTGGCGACACTCTCTTCATCATGGTCAGCAATAATGCCAAAGCGATACTCCCCACGATATATTCACGCACACAGCGAATAGAACTTAAGCGCCTGCCCGACGATGTGATAGCCGACAGCCTCATAACGCGTTACTCAATCGATGAAACCGATGCAATGGCTCTCGCCCACAATGCTGAGGGCAACATGATAACCGCAATCAACAGCATAAGCCTAAGCAAGGAGAGCCATCGGTTCCTTGAACTGTTCATGGAACTCATGCGCCAATCCTATCAGCGTCATGTCAAGGAGCTTAAAGCATGGGCCACCGATGTAGCATCGCTCGGTCGCGAACAGGAGTTGCGTTTCTTGGACTATTGCCAACGGCTTATACGCGAGAATTTCATTTACAATCTCAACGTTCCGCAGCTCAACTATCTGAATCGCGAAGAGGCCTCATTCAGCAAGAATTTCGCCCGGTTCATCAACGAGCGCAATGTAATAGACATTGTGACTGAACTTGACAACGCCTCCAAGGACATTGCAGGAAACGGCAACGGCAAAATTGTGATGTTTGACCTTGCCATAAAGATGATTCTGCTGCTTAAACGTTGAGCCTCGACAAAAAAATGCAATCGTTCCTGAGTAAAATAGCACAAGTGTATTGCGCCCGCGAAAGTGACGCAATGCTCGACTATTGCTTCATATTTCCCAATAAGCGCAGCGGCACATTCTTTCGCAAATTCCTGGCCGAACACACCCCTGCCGGGCAACCGATGATTGAGCCTGAAGTAACGACAATCAGTGATTTTATCGCCGAATTTTCCGATAAGATAGAGGCGTCACGTTACGACCTTCTTTTCACGCTCTACAACGAGTACAACCGGCTGACCGATGAGATTGAGGATTTTGACCGTTTCGTATTCTGGGGCGACATGCTCATCAATGATTTCAACGATGTTGACAAATACATGGTTGACGCACACGAGCTGTTTGCCAATGTTAAGCATCTCAAAGAGATAAACTCCGACTATCTCACCGATGAACAAAAGCAGATAATAAACGAATATTGGGGTGAAAACCTACCCCTCGGATCAAGCGAGCGATTCTGGACTCATGTCACAAATGACGGAGAGCCTCACAAGAATCGTGACGATTTCATGAAGCTGTGGCAGGTGCTGGCCCCCCTTTACGACAACTTCCGGACAAATCTTGCCAAGCGAAGACTTTGCTATTCAGGGATGCAATATCGTGAAGCCGCCGACAATCTCAAGCGCCTTACCCGCGACGACATCCCCTACTCCCGTGTCGTCATCGTGGGATTCAATGTGTTGTCGATTGCCGAAGTGAAAATATTCGAGCGATTACGCAATCTCGGAATCGCCGATTTCTACTGGGACATGAACTTTCCGGAATTCATACGTGAAAACAATTCAGCAGTACATTTCATAAAGAAATACATCAAGAAGTTTCCATCACGCTACGACCTTAACCAAGAACCTGTAACTACACTGCCTAAAGTAGAAATTATAGGAGTCCCGTCGAATGTCGGACAGGTAAAACTCATAGGGCGCATGCTTGAAAAGATGGCTGTCGACGGCACTGTGTCAAATCCGTCCAACGCTATCGACACCGCCGTTGTGTTGCCTTCGGAGGAGCTTTTTATAGAACTGCTGCACTCCCTGCCTCCGGTATACACCTCGGTCAACATCACCATGGGATATCCGTTAAAACTTACACCCATGGCGGCATTGTTGCGCAACATCGTGTCGATGCACCTGCGTGCCAAGAAAATACGAGGTGAATGGTGTTTTTTCCATGAGGATATAAAAGATGTCATATCCCACTCCCTCCTGACAGCGATAGCCGGTAAAACATGTGAAGCAATAAAAGAATATCTGAATACAAATCGATTGTTTACCGTATCGGCAAAGGACCTGCGAGAGCTTTTTCCCGAACTGTCGACAATATTTTATCCTGTCGATGATCTGAAAGAGGCCGGTAAAGTGTTTGACTACACATTGACCCTGATCCAATTCATCGACGACGCGCTCCAACTTACAAGCGATGACAAGGAGCGACATGCTCTTGAGCACGGATTCCTGACACGTTACAGGCAATCGGTGGAACAACTCGCACGAGTTGCCGCAAAATACGACATAACGATGAAGGAGAACACATTCTTTCATCTCATTGAAAGAACCGTTTCGGGAGAAAGCGTGAACTTCATCGGAGAACCGTTGAACGGACTCCAGATCATGGGTGTGCTTGAAACCCGTGCACTTGACTTCGACAACATCATAATTCCGTCGATGAACGAGCGCATATTTCCGCGCAAGCATTATACACGGTCATTCATTCCCGATCTTTTGAGGCGATGCTACGGCATGGCTACCATCGAATTTCAAGAGTGCATATACGCCTACTATTTCTATCGCATGATTTCGAGGGCCTCAAATGTAACATTGTTATATGACGCACGCACAGCCGGAGCCCGCAGCAGCGAAATGTCACGCTACCTGTATCAGCTCCTTTATCTATATCCCGACGGGAATGTGCGTCATCGCAACGCATTTTTCGACATACCCGCCACAGGCCGGAACAAACCGCTTGAAATAAAGAAGTCACCTGACATAATGCGCCGCATCAACCGATACCTCGCGTTAAGCGACGAGAAGCGTTACCTGTCACCGTCATCGATAAACTGCTACATAAACTGTCCCCTGCAATTCTATCTGCAATATGTGTGTGACCTCTATATTGATGACGATGTCGTCGACTATATGGATGAAAGCACGTTGGGAACCATAGTCCATCGTGTAGCCGAGTTGTCGTATAAACGTTGTCGGGGCGACAAACCGGAAATAAAAATCACTTCCGAGCTGCTGGATTCGCTCATGAACGAGAAAGTTGAACTTGAAAGGCTCATAACGCGCTCAATAAACGAATCTTACAACAAGCTTCCAAACAATTCACCGAATCCTGATTCAGAGTATGTCAACGACACTCCTCTATTCGGTCAAGCGTTGGTTATAGGTCGCACAATAGTGCATTTCATGAAAAAACTGTTTGAACTTGAAAAACAGTGGACTCCATTCTACTTCGTTGAGGGAGAAAAGAAATATCGTTGCACCTATAAACTCAACGACAAAATCACTGTAAACCTAACATCGACTATCGACCGAATCGACCGAATCGTAGACAATAATGAAGAACGAGTGCGCATTGTCGATTACAAAACCGGCAGCGACAACACAGATGTAAAAGAATTCACGAATCTATTTGAAAAAACGGGCAGCGACAAACGGGCGAAGGCCGTGTTACAGCTATTCATATATAGCAATGTTTATGCGATGGATAACAATTACCACGGACCTTTGCAGCCGATGCTATATTGTTTCAGGCAATTCAGCATCAACGGCATCCAACCGGTAAAAATAGCGAAAGAACCGTTGACTGACTACCGGATTTACAACGAAGAATTCAAGAAGAGATTGTCAGCGAAACTGAGCGACCTGTTTAATCCCGAAGTTCCATTCACACCCAATCCGCATAGTGACACCTGCAAGTATTGCAAGTTCAAGCTTATATGCGGACAAGCAGTAGAAAACTGATGGCCGGATTATACATACACATCCCCTACTGCCACTCAAAGTGCAGTTATTGCGACTTCTGTTCGACACCCAAAGTAGATACTGCCGAGGATTATATCACAGCCCTCATCGACGAATACCGATTGCGCAAGGATGAAGTCAACGAGCCGTTGAGCACTGTGTATATAGGCGGAGGTACACCTTCAATACTACCCATGCCAACATTGTCAAGGCTTGTCGAATCGTTAGGTCATCCGGTATTGGAAGAGTTCACCATCGAAGCCAATCCCGAGGATGTAACTCCTGAATGGGTCGACGCAATAATCCGCATGGGCATAAATCGAGTAAGCATAGGGATTCAATCGCTTGTCGACAGCGAGCTTAAAGCAATAAACCGACGACACTCTGCAGCCCGAGCTGAGGAGGCACTGATGACACTGAAGTCAGGAGGTATAGCCGAAATAAGCGGCGACCTGATATACGGACTTCCCGGACAATCGCTTGAATCGTGGAACTATTCACTCAACAAGCTCATCGGTTACGGACTGACTCACATATCGGCCTACAATTTGTCATACGAACCCGGCACACGCCTCTACGCACAGCTTATAAGCGGCAAGGTTAACGAAGCCTCCGATGAAACAATCGAGTCAATGTATGCCCTGTTAACCGACTCACTCCGTAAAAACGGATATGAGCACTATGAAATTTCCAACTTTGCACAGCCCGGACATCGAGCACACCACAACAGCAACTATTGGAATATGACCCCCTACATAGGGCTGGGAGTATCGGCCCACAGCTTTGACGGAAAGACAAGACGCGCCAACGGCAACCGCATAAAAGATTACATAAAGTCCATCAACAGCGCAAACACATATTATGAAGTCGAAGAAGAGTCGCCCGAAAACATATTAAATGACTACATAATAACGGCATTGCGCACCCGCGACGGAATCAACCTCAACGATATGCGACTGCGCTTCAACTCCGATACCGTAGAAAACCTGCTGTCATCGGCAAAGCGGTACATCGCCAGCGGCCGGCTCATAAAAACCGATGAATCACTAAGCCTGTCGGAAACGGCAATATTGATATCCGATTCAATATTCCGCGACCTCATAGTCTAATCATGATGATAGGGCTCGCCACGCAATATCGTCATGGCTCGATAGGTCTGCTCGACGAAAAACAAGCGCACCATCTCATGCGAAAACGTCATCTTGGACAATGAAATCTTATCATCGGCCCTCTCATACATGGCTGGAGAAAATCCGTATGGCCCGCCTACGACAAACACAAGCCGCTTTGACACGGTAACACTTTTGCGATCGATATAGGATGCAAATTCACGTGAAGTCATCTCCTTTCCACGTTCATCCAAAAGCACCAGCACATCGCCGGGAGTCAATGCATTAAGGAAAAGCTCGCCCTCCCTCTCCTTCTGCTTCTCCTCGGTCATTGCCTTGGTCGACTTGATGTCGGGAATATATCGAATGTCAAACGGCATATAATAATTGGTCCTTTTGACATAATTGTCAATGCCTTCCTGCAAATAACGCGCCGAAGTCTTGCCTATAACCATCAGTTCTATTTTCATGTCATGGAGTGTTTATATCGCAAAATTACAACAAAATCATGCAATATTTCACCCCATAATGTCGCGAATGAAAAAATTTAATCATTTGCGGAATCATTGATCACATCGAGTGGCCGGAGTTTGTGCTTATCGCTCCTTTATTTAGGAATTTTTTGTAATTTTGCATTGTTACAAATTATATAAGATATGAAAACGAGAGATGAACTGATTGATGATTTGCTGACACTGTCATTCGCCGAGGATGTAGGCGACGGCGACCACACCACCCTCAGCACTATTCCCGCCGATGAGATGGGCAAACAGCGCCTTATAATAAAAGAGCCGGGAGTGCTTGCCGGAGTTGAGATTGCACGAAAAGTATTTGAAAAATTCGATCCGTCATTGAAGATGACCGTATTCATCGAGGACGGAGCACGAGTAAAGCCGGGCGACATAGCATTTGAGGTTGAGGGATCGGTAAGATCACTGCTTCAGACCGAGCGCACCATGCTCAACATAATGCAACGAATGAGTGGAATAGCAACCACCACAGCACGCTATCAGGACAAGCTCAAAGGGCTTAAGACCAAAGTTCTTGACACCCGCAAAACCACACCCGGCATGAGAATGCTGGAAAAAGAAGCCGTAAAAATAGGCGGAGGCTGCAATCACCGCATAGGATTATTTGACATGATTCTTATAAAGGATAACCATGTCGACTTTGCAGGAGGCATAAAAGAGGCCGTAGATGCGGCAAAGAAATATCTTAAGGAAACAGGACGCGATCTGAAAATAGAACTGGAAGTGCGCAACACCGACGAAATCAATCAAGCGCTTGAAGCCGGTGTCAACCGCATAATGCTTGACAATTTCACTCCCGAACGTACTCGCGAGGCTGTGAAACTGATTAACGGTCGCACCGAAATCGAATCATCGGGCGGCATAACCTACGACACATTGCGTGACTATGCCGAATGTGGCGTCGACTATATATCGGTAGGCGCACTCACCCATTCAGTCAAAGGCCTTGACATGAGTTTCAAGGCATGCTGAAAAATCGTCTATTTTACGATTGAAAGCATTGCATCAACGGTAAAGCCTGCGAAACTATCAATCAATTCGTGGGCTTTGCCTTGAAGCTTATCGGCAGGAAGCGTAGTGGCCAGACCTATTACAGTGGCACCGGAAGCCATACCTGCAGCAAGACCAGATATAGAGTCCTCAAATACAATACAATCCTCAGGATTGCAACCTATGCGTTCAGCTCCTATGATGTAACTTTCAGGATCAGGCTTGGACTTTGTAACATCGGAACCGGTAACTATTGCATCAAAATATTCAGGGAGTTCGGGATGCTGTGCATAAAGTCGTTGCATCTTATTCTCGCTACTGCTTGTCACGATGGCCATAGGGATGTTGCGATTCTTGAGTTCGGTTATGAACTCGATGACTCCCTCACATATAGGATATTGCATCTCGGCCTCAAACCGGTTTATACGCTCAAGCACATCGGCACTCGCTTCAGGTGACGGGAAATATTTGGCAAGAATCTTCTCTATAGTGGAACCTTTTATGGCAAGGGAGAAATTCTCCTCGCCAGTATCGTATAACTCAGCTATACCGTCGTAAAATTCACTATATAAGCGTTCACTGTCAATCAAAACGCCGTCAAGGTCAAACAAAACACCTCTTCTCTTCATTATATCTTAAATATTATTTTATGCAAATTTAATATGAAAACATCTCTCCATTGCACTTTTGTTTGTTAATTTTGCAAAAACCAAAATTAGTATATGGCTAAAATAGAGAGTCCACTTACATTAGGAACAAAATCCATAAGCAAGCTTTTGGTTCAATACTCCGTGCCCGCAATCATTGCAAGTGTGGCCACATCGCTATACAATATAGTCGACAGTATATTCATAGGACAAGGCGTGGGTCCAATGGCCATAGCCGGACTTGCCATCACATTTCCATTGATGAATCTTGTTGTTGCATTCTGTACGTTGATTGCCGTTGGTGGCGCCACAATAAGCTCGATATTCATCGGTCAGAAGAACGAATCACGTGCAACCGATGTTGTCAATAATGTAATGGTGCTGTGTCTTATTCATTCAATATTATTCGGAGGTCTTACATTAATATTTCTTGACGATATATTGATTTTTTTCGGAGCAACTTCCGAAACCATTCCTTATGCCAGGGAGTTCATGAGAATAATCCTATATGGCACACCTATCTCTTATGTTTTCATAGGTTTGAACAACCTGATGCGAGCTACCGGCTATCCAAAGAAAGCCATGATATCGGCTCTGCTTTCAGTGCTTGTAAATGTCATACTCGCACCCATATTCATCTTCAAACTTGAATGGGGCATTTCAGGTGCTGCTCTTGCCACTATATGCGGACAGTTTTCAGCATTCATCTGGGTACTGTTTCACTTCATGTCAAAGAACAGCTTCATCCACTTCAAGATGAACAACCGATGGTTCACACCTACCATCATACAACGCATCTACGCCATTGGATTGTCGCCATTCCTGATGAATGTGTGTGCCTGTATAGTCGTAGTATTCATCAACAAATCATTACTCGACTATGCCGGAGCCGATGGCAATCTTGCTGTAGGTGCTTACGGAATCATCAACCGCACCACGATGTTTTTCGTCATGATCGTGTTTGGTGTCACACAAGGTATGCAGCCTATACTCGGATTCAATTTCGGAGCCAACAAATGGAACCGTGTTAAAAACACGCTTTACATGGGAATATGGATAGGCATAGCAATAACCGTCGTAGGATTTGCCGTAACCGAGTCATTTCCCGACACGATCAGTTCATTCTTCACCAATGACCGCACTCTTATCGACATGGCACGTAACGGATTCAGGATATACTTCATATTCTATCCTGTGGTAGGATGCCAGATTGTGATACAAAACTTCTTCCAGTCAATCGGAAAGCCGAAACTGTCGATATTCCTGTCGTTGACCCGACAATTGCTATTCCTCATACCGTTCCTTATAATACTTCCAAAGTATTACGGCATTGACGGTGTGTGGGCAAGTATGTGCGGCTCCGACCTGGTGGCATTTGTAACCGCAATAGTGACGCTGATTATTGAAATCAGAATACTGAACAAGCGTTTCTTGAATATAAAACCAATAGAACAGGCTGTATAAAGAGATGATTGAGGAGATAGCCTTACGTGTCGAACCGCGTATTGCGGCCGACATGAATACACTGATAGCACAAGCGGCCATTAAGTCACGCATCGACCGCAAGCGCATAAAAGGAGCAAAAATAGTAAAACGGTCGATCGATGCGCGACAGCGCAAGGTGATGGTCAACATAACCCTGCGCATCTATATCGACGAGATGCCGTCAAACACATCATTAGGCATCAAGCCGACTTATCGTGATGTTGACGATGCACAACAGGTGATTGTGGTAGGAGCCGGTCCGGCCGGACTTTTTGCCGCACTACGACTTATCGAGCTCGGACTAAAGCCGGTTGTGCTTGAACGTGGAAAGGATGTCGATGAACGGCGCAAGGACATGGCAAAGATTGCACGTGAGAATATAGTGAATCCCGACTCCAACTACTGCTTCGGCGAGGGGGGAGCGGGAGCTTATTCCGACGGAAAGCTCTACACCCGCAGCAAAAAACGCGGATCGGTCGACAAGATACTGTCGCTTTTCCATAGTCACGGAGCATCGGAGGACATACTCGTGGATGCACACCCCCACATAGGCACCGACAAGCTTCCCGATGTCATTAAAGCCATGCGCATGACAATAATACGACACGGCGGCGAAGTACACTTCAACACACGCGTCACCGACCTAAATATCGACGGCGATACCGTAACAGGCGTCACCACCACCGACGGTACTGAATATGCAGGGCCTGTCATTCTGGCCACCGGGCATTCGGCGCGTGACATCTACATGATGCTAAAAGAACGAAATGTCGACATGGAAGCCAAGGGCATAGCCGTGGGCGTGCGCCTTGAACATCCGCAGCAATTGATCGACAGCATACAATACCACAATCCTCACGGACGAGGAAAGTATCTCCCGGCTGCTGAATATTCGATGCTCACACGCGTCGACAATCGAGGAGTATATTCATTCTGCATGTGTCCGGGCGGATTCATAATTCCGGCAGCAAGTTCGCCAGGACAATTGGTCGTGAACGGCATGTCGCCTTCATCACGAGGCACCCGATGGGCCAATTCAGGAATGGTTGTAGAGATTCTTCCTGAAGACATCGACAACGGAAAAGCCGACGATCCGCTGAAGATGATGAAATATCAGGAAGATATCGAAACCCGATTTTTCGAAGATGCAGGGAAGACACAAAATGCTCCGGCACAACGCATGATAGATTTCACTCAAGGAAAGCCATCACGCGACCTACCTCCAACATCCTACGCTCCAGGGATACATACGGCTCGAATCGACCTTCTGCTTCCCAACCCCGTTGCGTCACGGCTTCAAAAAGGATTCATTGATTTCGGTCGCAAAGCTAACGGTTTCCTAACCAATGATGCAGTGCTCATAGGATGTGAAACAAGAACATCATCGCCTGTCAGGATAAGCCGAAATCCCGAAAATCTACGACACATACGCCTTAACGGACTGTTCCCTTGCGGTGAGGGCGCGGGTTATGCAGGCGGAATAGTTTCAGCTGCAATCGACGGAGAGCGTTGCGCCGATGCCGTGTATCAGTCGTTGCAATAATGCAATTGATGACAATTACCTATATTTAGTGTTAATTTTAACTATATGCTTTTTGAAACCGGAATATTATTAGTAATTTTAGGTTGTTAATCTATTATTAATTTTCCCATGGACAAAAGCATAATAATGAGCCGCAACCATCTCGTTGCGACCCTAAAGAAAAGCAACAAGGAGTTTACCAAAGCCGACATAATCCATTATGTCGAAACCGAAGGAATCGAAATGGTAAACTTCATGTACCCTGCCGGCGACGGAAGACTGAAAACGCTCAATTTCGTAATCAACAACCTCAGCTATCTTGACGCCATACTGACATGTGGCGAAAGAGTCGACGGCTCAAGCCTGTTCCCCTTCATCGAGGCGGGAAGCAGCGACCTCTACGTATTGCCGAGATACAGCACCGCATTTCGCGATCCGTTTGCCGAGATACCTACGGTAACGATGCTGTGTTCGTATTTTGACAAAGACGGAAAGCCGCTTGAAAGCTCACCCGAATACACCCTTCACAAAGCTTGCAAGGCATTCCGTGATGTCACGGGCATGGAATTTGAAGCCATGGGCGAACTTGAATACTATGTCATCGCCCCAAGCGACGGAGCCTACCCCGCTACCGACCAAAAAGGCTATCACGAATCGGCACCCTTTGCCAAATTCAATGACTTGCGCACAAAGTGCATGTCATACATAGCACAGACCGGAGGACAGATAAAGTATGGACACTCGGAAGTAGGAAATTTCACGCTCAACAACACCATCTACGAGCAGAATGAGATAGAATTTCTTCCTGTTCCCGCCGAAGATGCAGCCGACCAGCTCGTATTGGCAAAGTGGGTCATCAGGAATCTCGGCTACAAAAACGGCTTCAACATCACTTTCTCACCCAAGATAACCACAGGCAAAGCCGGCTCGGGACTTCATGTACACATGCGACTAATGCGCGACGGCAAAAACGTGATGTTAAATGACGGAAAGCTTTCAGAGGAAGCACGCAAGGCCATAGCCGGCATGATGACACTTGCTCCGTCGATAACGGCTTTCGGCAACACCAACCCCACTTCCTATTTCCGCCTCGTGCCACATCAGGAAGCTCCCACAAATATATGTTGGGGCGACCGCAACCGCTCAGTACTTGTGAGAGTTCCTCTCGGATGGAACACATCGGTCGATATGTGCGCAATAGCCAATCATAAAGGCAATTCAAGCCACTATGACACTACACAAAAACAAACTGTGGAGATGCGCTCGCCCGACGGATCGGCCGACATATACCAGCTTCTCGCAGGCCTTGCCGTAGCATGCCGTCACGGATTCGAGATAGAAAAAGCTCTCGAAATCGCCGATAAGACCTACGTAAACGTAAACATCCACGACAGCCAGAACTCGGAGAAGCTAAAATCACTCGCCCAGTTGCCGGCCAACTGCGCAGAATCGGCCGATATGCTTCAAAAGCAACGTGACATATACCAAAAATATGATGTATTCAGTCCGCGCATGATTGACGGCATAATACAGAAGCTTCGCGATTACAACGACATAGAACTTCTGAAACACGCCAACAACAATCCCAAGATAATGCAGGAACTCGTAACACGTTATTTCCACTGCGGTTAACAGCAATGAATCATGGCAAGGCCGTCCTTATGCTCAGATAAACACAGCATTAATCGGCATTAAGCATTTTTGTAAATAATATTGAACAAATAGATAGGTAGTTAAGCAGATTTTTAATAATTTTGCAGTCTGAATCGCATAATAAAGATTTTTACAGCATGTCGGACATAAAGAAGATTAAAACTGCTCTCGTTTCTGTCTATCATAAGGACGGCCTTGACGAGATTCTTGCGTTGCTCAACAAAGAAGGTGTACAATTCCTGTCAACAGGTGGCACTCAGTCATTTATAGAAAGCCTTGGCTACCCTTGTCAGGCTGTCGAGGACCTTACAGGTTACCCTTCGATACTCGGAGGACGAGTAAAGACACTTCACCCTAAAGTATTCGGCGGCATTCTTAACCGTCGCGAGAATGAAAGCGACCGCGAGCAGATAAAGCAATATGAAATCCCATCGATTGACCTCGTAATTGTCGACCTCTATCCGTTTGTCGACACAGTTGCTTCAGGAGCATCGCACGAGGACATAATCGAGAAAATAGACATAGGCGGCATATCGCTGATTCGCGCAGCCGCAAAGAACTACCGCGATGTGATCATCGTAGCATCGAAAGCACAATACGCACCTCTTGCAAGCCTGCTTCGCGAGAACGGCGCACAATCTTCAATCGACCAGCGCCGTTGGTTTGCAAAAGAGGCTTTTGCCGTAAGTTCAAGCTACGACAGTTCCATCTTCAATTACTTTGACGAGGAAAACGGTCCATCGGCACTTCGCGTAGCAATCGACGGAGCCAAGGCTATGCGTTATGGCGAGAATCCCCATCAGCGCGGCTACTTCTTCGGCGATTTCAACAAGATGTTCACACAGCTTCACGGCAAAGAGATTTCCTACAACAATCTGCTCGACATCGATGCGGCAGTAAGCCTGATTGCCGAGTTTGAACAGCCCACATTCGCCATATTGAAACATAACAACGCCTGTGGCATCGCAACCCGCGCAACCATAGCCGAAGCTTGGCGTGACGCTCTCGCCGGCGACCCCGTGTCGGCATTCGGCGGCGTACTCATCACCAACGGAACAGTTGATGAAGCAGCAGCCGAAGAGATCAACAAGATATTCTTTGAAGTAATAATAGCTCCTAATTACGACGACAAGGCTCTTGCCATATTGGAGCAAAAGAAAAACCGCATAGTTCTGGTTCAGCACTGTCCCAACACATCGACAATGCAGTTCCGCTCATGCCTGAACGGAGCACTCGGCCAGGAACGTGACCTGCGTGTAGAAACCGTGGACGACCTCAAGCAGGTTACAAAGCTTCCCGTCGACCCGGCACAGGTTAACGATTTACTGTTTGCCAACAAAATAGTAAAACACTCCAAAAGCAATGCCATAGTTCTTGCAAAGGGTTGTCAACTCTATGCAAGCGGTGTGGGACAGACATCACGTGTCGATGCGCTCAAACAAGCTATCGCAAAGGCTCAGTCATTCGGATTTGATCTCAACGGTGCCGTGATGGCGTCGGATGCATTCTTCCCATTTGCCGATTGCGTCCAGATAGCGCATGAAGCCGGCATCAATGCAGTAATCCAGCCCGGCGGTTCAATTCGCGACAACGAAACCATAGAATATTGTGACAATAACGGCGTGGCAATGGTCATCACCGGAATCCGTCACTTCAAGCATTAACATAAGTACACCCCCCTCTCCTCATTAATTGCAAATCATAAAAACTTAAAATGGGACTTTTCTCTTTCACTAAAGAAATAGCCATCGACCTTGGTACCGCCAATACGATTATAATCCACAATGATAAAATCGTAATAGACGAGCCTTCGATTGTGGCCCTTGACTCAAAGACCGGCAAACTGATTGCCGTAGGACACGAGGCACAGCAGATGCAAGGCAAAGAACACGACGGCATACGCACCGTGCGTCCGTTACGCAAAGGCGTAATCGCCGACTTCAACGCCGCTGAATTGATGATTCGCGGTCTTGTAAAGAAGGTAAGCGCCAAGAGCAATTGGTTTTCACCGTCGCTCCGCATGGTAGTCGGCATCCCTTCTGGCTCGACCGAAGTAGAGATTCGTGCAGTGCGTGACTCATCGGAGCACGCCGACGGACGTGATGTGTACATGATATATGAGCCGATGGCGGCAGCCCTCGGTATAGGCCTCGATGTACAGGCTCCCGAAGGCAACATGATTGTCGACATAGGCGGCGGAAGCTCCGAAATCGCAGTAATATCGCTCGGCGGCATCGTGAGCAACAAGAGTATACAGATTGCAGGTGACGACCTCACCGACGACATTCAGGAGCACATGCGTCGCGCCCATAACCTAAGAGTGGGTGAACGCACAGCCGAACTCATCAAGATGAATGTAGGCTCGGCTCTGACCGAACTTGAAAATCCGCCTGAGGATTACATCGTACACGGCCCCAACCAGATGACGGCCCTGCCTATGGAAGTTCCTGTAAGCTATCAGGAAATCTCTCATTGTATCGAGAAATCGATATCAAAGATTGAGGCAGCCGTGCTTAGCGCACTTGAGCAGACACCTCCCGAACTGTATGCCGACATCGTGCGTAATGGAATATGGCTCGCCGGCGGCGGTGCATTGTTGCGCGGTCTTGACAAGCGTCTTGTTGACAAGATCGGTATTCCATTCCACATAGCCGAGGATCCCCTTCTTGCTGTTGCACGCGGTACAGGTGTGGCACTTAAGAACATCAACAAGTTCAAGTTTCTTATTCGATAGTCACGCCTCCTACAATTACAGAACGCTATCAATAAATCATAACGACCTATGAGGGATGCCGCTTACGGGCGACATCCCTTGCGGGCGTAAAACGTATCGATGCGCAATCTACTTGATTTCATATTACGCTATAGCTCATGGCTGGTATTCCTGTTCTATGTGGTCATCAGTTGCACACTGTTGTTCCAGAAGAACCCGTATCAGCACTACATATATCTGACATCGGCCAACAAAGTCAGTTCAATGGTCTACAATGCCACAAGCAATGTCACATCCTATTTCTATCTTCACGATATAAACGAGGATCTGCAACATCGCAATGCGAGCCTTGAACTGGAGGTAATCGACCTTCGCAAGCAGATACAAAAGTACCAGGAAGCTCTTACTGCGTCCGACATTGAGCTGGACAGCGCATTGATGCCCTATGACTTCATAATAGCCCATGTAATCAGCAACAGCATATCGCGCACCCACAACTACATCACAATCGAAAAAGGGGCCCTCGACTCTATAAGGCCCGAAATGGGAGTAGTCGACCAGAACGGTGTCGTGGGCATGGTCAACATTGTAGGCGACCACACGGCAAGGGTGATTTCACTTCTGAACCCGAAGATGCGATTGTCATGTAAGGTAAAGGGACGCGAATATTTCGGCTCGCTCGTGTGGGACGGGAAAAGCCCCGATGAAGCATTGCTTGAAGAGATGCCTCGACATGAAACATTCCGCAAAGGCGACACTATTGTCACAAGCGGATATTCGGCAGTGTTTCCACCCGACATACCGGTGGGAACCATCATAAGCCACGAAAAAGAGCATGACGACAACTTCTATGCGTTGCGTATAAAACTGTTCACCGACTTCAGTCGACTGAGCACTGTACGTGTAATAACCAATGAAATAAAAGATGAACTCAATGCGATAAGCGCAGGTGAGGAAAACGACTAACAACCACAATATCGGCAATGACAAAGTCTATAGTACAATTTTCATTACTGTTCGTCATTCTGGTTTTGGCACAGGCAATTGTATTCAACAACATCTGCCTGTTCAATGTGGCTGTGCCCTTTGTATTCATATATTTTATAATAAGCCTCCCGATAACATTGTCGACCAACTGGGTGCTTACACTCTCATTCATTGCCGGATTGAGTGTCGACATCTTTGCCAACACCCAAGGGATGAACGCACTGGCATGCACGCTGATCGCCATGTCACGCCGTTCGATACTCCACCTATACTTTCCGCGTGAGGATGAATTGACAATACCCGAACCGTCAATCAAGTCATTGGGCATGGAAGTCTATGTCAAGTATCTGTTTACTCTCGTGTTGCTCTACTGCACGATCATTTTCCTTATCGAGGCCTTCTCATTCTTCAATGTACTGCAACTTGCACTTCGCATTCTGTGCAGCACACTTTTATCTTTCTTGCTTTTGCTCGGACTTGACAGCATTATGTCGCAAAGCCGTTAGTGTATAAACTATGAGAAAAGACTACACCCTCGAGAAACGCAAATATATAATAGGCGGATTCATAGTAGTGATTGTAATCATTTTCATAATCAGGCTTTTCAGTCTGCAGGTGATGGACAGTCGCTATAAGGAGTTTGCCGATTCCAATGCGTTCATGCGCAAGACCCTTTATCCGTCACGCGGCATGATTCGTGATCGCAACGGCGAGTTGGTTGTGTATAATCAGCCGGCCTACGATGTCATGATGATTCCACGCAATGTGCAGGAATTTGACACTGTTGATTTTTGCAACACATTGAATATAACGAAGGAGCAGTTCATGAAACGGTTGCTTGACATGAAAGACCGCCGATTGAACCCCGGTTACTCGGCATATACCCCGCAACGCTTCATCACCCACATATCGGCCCAGGATTACGGACGCCTGCAGGAGAAACTCTACCGTTATCCCGGATTCTTCATCCAGCAGCGCATATTGCGACAATATATGTATTCGGCCGCTGCAAATGTGCTGGGTAATATCCGTGAAGTGTCGGCACGTGACATCGAACGTGACAACTACTACGCATCGGGCGACTATTGCGGCGACCTCGGTGTCGAAAAAAGTTACGAAGAGCATCTGCGCGGTACAAAAGGAGTGGAAATACTCATACGTGACGCTTACGGACGCATTCAAGGAAAATTTGAGGACGGTGCACATGATGTAGCTCCGGTTTCGGGTCGTGACTTAACATTGAGCCTCGACATCAAACTGCAGAAATACGGCGAGGAACTTATGGCCAACAAAATCGGGGCCATAGTTGCAATCGAGCCGTCGACAGGGGAGATACTTGCCATGGTGAGCAGTCCCACTTACGACCCCAAGATACTTGTAGGCCGAGAGCGCGGAAAAAATTACGGTATTCTGAAGGACGACTTCTACAAGCCGCTCTTTGACCGAGCTCTAATGGGTGCCTACCCGCCCGGCTCCACATTCAAGCCGTCGCAAGGTCTTATATTGCGACAAGAGGATATAATCACGCTGTCGACCACCTACCCTTGCTATCACGGATTCATTTCAGGAGGATTGCGTGTAGGATGTCACGGCCACTACTCCCCCATAGCACTTAAACCGGCGCTTCAGACATCGTGCAACGCATTCTTCTGTTGGGGACTTAAAGGCATGCTTGACGGCAAGCGCGCAAAATACGGGTCGGTAGCTGAAGCTTTTGAGGTGTGGAAAAAGCATCTCGTGTCACTCGGTTACGGATACAAGCTCGGAGTCGACTTGCCCGGTGAAAGTCGAGGCTTCATCCCCAACGCTCAATTCTACAATAAGATTTACGGAGAAGGGCGATGGAGCGCAAATACAATCATATCAATAGCCATAGGCCAAGGCGAGATCCTTGCCACTCCGCTTCAGATAGCCAACCTGTGTGCCACGATAGCCAACCGAGGATGGTTCATAACGCCACATGTCGTCAAGGCAATCCAGGACACTATAATGCCGTCGCAATATCTGGAGAAGCGCATACCGACGATTGACCGTCAGCACTTCGAGGATGTGGCCGAAGGAATGCGCATGGCAGTGACAGGCGGTACATGTCGTCTTGCCAATCTTCCGGGAATAGAAGTGTGCGGAAAGACAGGTACTGCCCAGAATCCACATGGAAAGGACCATTCCGCATTCATAGGTTTCGCACCCTATCACGACCCGAAAATCGCGATATGCGTCTATGTCGAAAATGCCGGCTTCGGAGCAACCTACGGTGTTCCCATCGGTTCACTGATGATGGAAAAGTACCTCAACGGAGAGATATCGCCTGAACGGAAGTATCTTGAGGAACGAATGTTACAATCTAACACAATAATAAGCAGTGGAGTCAAGAAGCACTAATACATCAATACTACGTTATGTCGACTGGGTAACTGTCGTCATATATGCATTGCTTGTATTGGGCGGTGTCGTATCGATATATGCAGCAAGCTACGACTTCGACAACGCTTCCATTTTTTCTTTTGATGAATTTTCGGGCAAACAGCTGAGATGGGTCGGACTTGCATTCTTTGCCGGACTGGTAATACTGCTGATAGATTTCCGTGTATATGAAGCCTACGCCTACCCTATATACGGGCTAATGATATTACTGCTCATAGTCACGATATTCGTAGCTCCCGACATTAAGGGCTCCCGGTCATGGCTGGTACTCGGCCCCATGAGTCTTCAACCGGCCGAGTTTGCAAAATTCGCTACCGCTCTTGCACTCGCCAAACTATTCTCATCCTACAATTTCAATCTGAATTTCAGCGCGGGCAACTATGTCAAGGCACTGATCATAATATTCCTTCCTATCGTCTTGATACTTGCACAGAAGGAAACCGGTTCGGCCCTTGCCTACCTCGCATTGTTTTTCGTCCTGTATCGTGAAGGGATGAGCGGTCTTGTACTTGCCGCCGCGTTATGTGCCGTTGTATTCTTCGTCGTTTCGGTCAAATATACCGAAACAATGATACTCGGCATTCCTTCGGGCGAAGTAGCGGTGTTCATCATGATTGAGATGATTATGACCGGAATGCTAGCTGTCTACTGCCGAAACATGATAGGAGCACGAAATGTGTTGTTATGGTTTCTCGTGACAGGAATAGCCGCGTGGATTTTGTCACTGGCCGAAGTAGAAATACTGGGATTGGTGTATTTCCTTTCGGCAATAGGCGTAGCTATAGCCTATTGTCTTATCCTCATGATAAAATTCCCCACGCGAAAAATATTGGTAACTATTGGAGCCACCATCGTAGCAGTGGGATTTCTGTTTTCGGTCAACATGGTGTTCAACGACATCCTCAAGCCACATCAGCAGCAGCGAATCAAGGTGTCGCTTGGTATTGAAGAAGACCTTAGAGGTGCGGGATACAATGTCAACCAGTCCAAGATAGCCATAGGTTCGGGCGGAATAGCCGGCAAGGGATTCCTTAACGGAACCCAGACCAAGCTCAAATATGTTCCTGAACAGCACACCGACTTCATATTCTGCACCATCGGCGAGGAAGAGGGCTTCATAGGCACTACTGCCGTACTGTTGCTGTTCTTGATTCTAATATTGAGAGTTCTTTCCATCGCTGAACGACAGCCGACTACCTTCGGGCGTGTATATGCCTACTGTGTCGCATCATATTTCATCTTCCACCTTGCCATAAATGTGGGTATGGTTATCGGACTATGCCCTGTGATAGGCATTCCTCTGCCCTTTTTCAGCTATGGAGGCTCCTCATTGTGGGGATTTACGTTCCTGTTGTTCATAATGCTGCGCATCGATGCTGCGCGCCGCGAGTATATGAGCTACTAATGTGAATTTTTACCCTAATCTCTTTCATTTTACATTCATTTCGTGTAACTTTGAATGATAAAAGAATGAGATATGGCATCATTCCTATACATAGTGCTTCGCGGAATGGCTATCGGGTTACTTATATCAGCACCGATGGGGCCTATAGGTATGCTGTGCATACAACGTACGCTCAATAAGGGCCGATGGCCGGCATTCTTCACAGGCGTCGGAGCCGCACTCAGCGACTTGATATATTGCCTGCTCACGGGATTGTGCCTGTCGTTCATAACCGACTTCGTTGAAACTAATCAACTGTTACTCCAGATAATCGGCTCGTTGGTGCTGGCAGCATTTGCATTCTACCTGTTCCGCAAGAATCCCGCTCGCTCGCTTTCAACTCCAAGCGAACAAGCCAATACCTACTGGAAGGACTTTGTAACCGGATTCCTTCTCACATTCTCCAACCCGCTTATTCTATTTTTCATAATCGGTCTTTTTGCCCGCTTCAACTTCCTGTTGCCCGAATTTAAGTACTATCACTACATCTCGGGATATATCGCCATATTCTCGGGAGCCTTGTTGTGGTGGTTCACCATTACATTTTTCGTAAACAAGGTGCGTTCTCACTTCAATGTGCGTTCATTGTGGTTGATAAACCGCATCATCGGAGGTATTCTGTTGATCATGGCAATAATCGGATTAATCATGGGCATAAAAGACTACATAACCATTATACAATGAACAGCAATATCGACAATCTAATCGTGCCCCATATCGATAATTTGGGGGAAATGAGCACCGACGGAATAATAAACGCTCTTGAAGACAACGGCGTACGTCGCACGATCGACCATATCGACTACAAGGAATTTCCCTATCATCCATTGACTACATTCTCGATGGCCTACTCCAAGGATATGCTATATATCGACTTCTTTGTAAGGTGCAATTATCTGCGCGCCATAAACGACCGTCCCAACACTCCGGTCCATGAAGATTCATGTGTAGCCGCATACCTGCAACCCGATAGTGAAAATAATCGATATTATGCATTTGAAATCAATTGTATCGGAGCCATATCAGGCATGGTTTGCAAAGGCGAAGGTGACGGCGCATGCTCTTTTCTCGATGAATCGACAATAGACCGCATCAAGTGTTACGCATCATGCGGCAATCGCCCATTCCGCGAACTGGAAGGACTATTCACATGGAATGTACTCATTGCCATTCCGCTTGATATGCTCGGACTGAAATACGACGGCAGTCCCCTATCCATAAAAGGCAATTTTTATAAATGCGCATCAGGCACTTCACAGCCTCATTTTCTTAGCTGGATGCCGCTTGATGAAACAAAAAGAACATTTCATCAGCCGAAATCGTTTGGGAATATTATACTATCATAAATTATTTAATCGAAAATGAAGACTATTTACACTATTGTTGCATTAATACTCTGTTCGATGTCGCTTTCAGCTCAATCATTCGACCTGAAGGAAGCGCTGAAAGGACTTGCGTCAAAAAACGATACTACCAATACCGACAAAGGCTCAGCCGGCTCGGCTATTGGTTCGATTCTCGGCAATGTTCTCGGAAAATCGGATGTCACACCGGCCGACCTTGAAGGGACATGGAATTATACAGCTCCTGCCGTAACATTTAAAAGCGAGAATCTTTTAAAGAAAGCCGGAGGCGCCGCCGCATCTGCAACTATAGAAAACAAAATCAAGCCCTACTACCAACGTGCCGGACTTGAGAATCTTGTATTGACAGTGGCTAACGACAGTACATTCACAATGAAGCTTAAGCGCGGCTCTCTGTCAGGCTCAATAGCACAAGGCACCGAAAAAGGGATACTCGTATTTAAGTTTAAGGCAGCGGGGAAGATAAACATAGGCAGTATGAACACCACTGTATCACTTGCGGGCAACCAACTGACACTTACATTCGACATTTCAAAATTGATGACAATAGTCGACCGTCTTGCATCACTATCAGGCAATTCAACGCTCGGCAGCATCAACTCAATGCTTCAAAGTTACGATGGCTTACAAGCCGGATTCAAACTCAAAAAGGCCCAATAACACCGACAATATTACGTAACGAGTCATTAATGGCTACATATTTCGGAAAAAATAGCTAACTTTGCAGACATAAATCACAATTTATAGATTCTAATGAGTTATAACTTATTGAAAGGTAAGCGCGGTATTATATTCGGAGCGCTTAACGACATGAGTATCGCCTGGAAAGTCGCCGAGAAGGCTGTTGAAGAAGGCGCTGTCATTACTCTGTCAAACACTCCCGTTGCCGTAAGAATGGGTGATGTAAGCAAACTTGGCGAAAAGCTGAACGCAGAAGTAATTCCTGCCGATGCCACCAATGTAGAAGATCTCGAAATGGTATTTACCAAATCTATGGAGATTCTCGGAGGCAAGATAGACTTTGTACTTCACTCAATAGGCATGTCGCCTAATGTGCGCAAAAAGCGCCTGTATGACGATCTTGATTACGATTTGTTGAACAAGACACTCGACATTTCGGCAGTGTCGTTCCACAAGATGATTCAGGTCGCCAAGAAACTCGATGCAATAAATGATTACGGAAGCATACTTGCACTGTCGTATATCGCAGCACAACGCACTATGTTCGGCTACAACGACATGGCCGACGCAAAGGCACTTCTCGAATCAATCGCCCGCAGTTTCGGTTATATATATGGCCGAGAGAAGCATGTACGCATCAACACCATATCTCAATCTCCTACCGTTACCACTGCCGGAAGCGGCGTAAAGGGTATGGAATCGCTGATGGACTTCGCCAACCGAATGTCGCCGCTCGGCAATGCCAATGCCGATGAGTGCGCCGACTATTGCATTGTCATGTTCAGCGACTTGACCCGCAAGGTAACAATGCAGAACCTCTATCACGACGGCGGATTCTCAAGCATGGGTATGAGCCTTCGTGCCATGGATCAGTATGAGAAGAGCTTTGACTTGTATCGCAATCCCGACGGAACAATACAATACGGTTAATCGTCACAACACTATAACATTGAAATCCCGGCTTGTCTTAGTCGGGATTTTTTATTACCTTTACACTATGACGCAATCCACCATATACAACATAGCCATATTTGCATCAGGCAACGGTTCAAATGCCGAAAATATAATACGGCATTTCAGTGACGGTCACGCACCTGTCAAAGTGAGCCTGATAGTATGCAACCGCCCACAGGCAAAGGTGATACAGCGGGGAGAAAATCACGACATCCCCGTGGTCGTGATGACAAGAGCTGAAATAAACGATCGCGACACAATGCTCAATACACTGCGCCAATATGGTATAAGCCACATAATCCTTGCCGGATTCATGATGATGCTTCCTGATTTCCTTATACAAGCCTACCCCGACAGGATAATAAACGTGCATCCCTCGCTACTGCCCAAATATGGCGGCAAGGGCATGTATGGCCGTCACGTTCACGAATCGGTGTATGCTGCACAAGAGCCGGAAACCGGCATAACGATACACTATGTCAACGAGGAGTATGATAAGGGAGAAATAATATTCCAAGCCACCGTCAGCTTGACAGCCGACGACACTCCCGAATCGATAGAAGACAAAATACATTCACTTGAGAAAACTCACTTTCCCCAAGTAATCGAATCGGTAGTAACCGGCTCTAAATAACTTACATTGATTTCAGCAACGACAGGAATTCGGCTCTCAACGAGGCATCTTCGGCAAAACGCCCCATATATTCCATCGTTGTTGTAGATGAATCCTGCTTCTCCACACCGCGCATCTTCATGCACAGATGCTCGGCATTGCACACAACCATCACACCATGTGCGCTAAGCGTGTCATAGACCTCACGGCACACTTCAGCGGTGAATCGTTCCTGCACCTGCAGACGGCGTGCGTATATGTTGACGACACGGGCCAACTTTGAAAGACCGATCATATTGCCGTTTGGCAGATAACCAATCGACACCTTTCCGAAAAACGGTAATATGTGATGCTCACAGAATGAATAGAACTCAATATCCTTTACGATTATAATCTGTGAACCTGAATAATCAAATATAGCCGACCTCATCACTTCATCGGCACTTTCACGATAACCTTGAGTGGCATAATAGAGAGCCTTGGCGGCACGAACGGGAGTCTTCACCAATCCTTCACGGTCAGGATTCTCTCCGATAAGCTCAATAATTGCCCTGTAATGCTCAGCCAGAGCACTGATGACTTGTTCCTTGTCCATTGAAACAATATTTATTCGCCCGACGATACAACTATGCGGTCACGGACCACACGGATTTCACGCATATAACTCGGGAAAGCTTCTTTCAATTCCTGAGCCGCTTCGTTAGCCTCCTCCTGTGTACGGAAATTTCCTACTCTCAATCTCCAAAACGGAGAATTGTATACAACATAGGTAGGATACTGCGGAAAGCGGGCACTCACATTTCTGGCTCGAGTACGAGCCTCACCCTTAGCCGTACGTGCATTGTTGTCGGAAAACACCTGAATGCGATAACCACCCATTTTACCGTTAACTGGACGCACGGTTTCGCTTTCATGCGACTCAACGGGTTGCAATCGCAACAAAAGCGCATCAGGAATGGTAAGAGTTACGGTACTGTCGGAAATTATGTGACCGACAATAGGCGCTTGACTCACCGGAGTATCATTGTCGGCGTTTGCCGCCATAATGATTCCGCCAAGCATCATCATTGATATGTAAGTGCGTAGCTTCACTTTATTTCTCAATTATAATTCGGTTGCAAATATACGGAGAATTCGCGAGATTACGGCACTGTTTCGGGAATAAAGTAAGCCTCCTGTAAAGCTGTGCTCGACAGGAGGCTTAATAAAGTTTATCGTGTCAACGATTAAAATGCATTTACAATGCCCATGAATGAGCCGCATTCAAGTGATGCGCCACCTATAAGACCACCGTCGACATCGGGCTTTGCAAAAAGCTGGGGAGCATTTGAAGGCTTGCAGCTTCCACCGTAAAGGATTGAAGTGTTTTCAGCGACTTCCTTTCCGTAACGGTCGGCAATCACGCCGCGGATGAATGCGTGCATGTCCTCGGCCTGGTCGTCGGTTGCAGTCTTGCCTGTACCGATTGCCCAAACGGGTTCGTAAGCAAGGATGATCTTGCCGAAATCCTCAGCTGAAAGATTGAAGAGAGCCTCTTCGATCTGCTTCTTAACAACTTCGTTGTAAGTTCCATTTTCGCGCTCCTCAAGTACTTCGCCGATGCAGAAGATAGGAGTAAGATTGTTCTCAAGAGCAAGAGCAACTTTCTCCTTCAGGATTTCGGAAGTTTCGCCGTAATATTGACGACGCTCCGAGTGACCGAGAATAACGTAAGTAGCTCCGGTAGAAGCAACCATGGGAGCTGAAACCTCACCTGTGTAGGCACCTGACTTATGATTTGCGCAGTTTTCAGCACCAAGGCCAAGCTTGGCGGGGTCGATTACTGCGTTTATAGATGCAAGATGGGTGAAAGGAACAGCGATGATTACATCACACTTGGGCTGTGCAGCCTTGAGAGCTTCGTTGATTTCCTTGGCAAGAGCCACACCTTCCTGGAGATTTGTATTCATCTTCCAGTTTCCGGCTACGATTTTCTTTCTCATTTTATATTATATTTTGAAGTATTTTGGTATATGATTATGCAAATTTACTCATTTTTTTCGATTTCGTCGCGCAAAATGCAATTTAACTGCATGACCGCTGCGGTCGATTCCCCACAGAATCAACTCAAGACCGATGAAAATTACCGTAAACAACCAGAAGTATCCTGTTCCAGAATAGCGCAGGTTGTCGAGAGTTTTGTCGTCGGGACTTGCAAACAGGTCGCTGTCAATCGACACAAGCGTGCGCTTCCATTGGATTATACCGTCCTTAAGATATACCATGGCGACATTACCGCGGGCCAATTCCTTTATTGATGTGTCATCGGCCGTATATAGCGGATAAGTGGCCATCGACAGGTCACGCCACTGCTCAAGGCCGTCATCATTGGTGCCAAGTACGCCTATCATCTCACCTCCGCGAGAAACGATGTAACGCTCGATTTCATTGATGAGATAGGTCGACGATATGTCGATATTGTGCATCTCGGGTATCAGCAGCAATATCTGTTCACCGTCATCAAGAATTACCTCACTTGTCACATCATCGTCGCCGTCATATATTGCTATGCCATCGCCATGCTCGTGCACAAGATTGCTCGAGCCGATTTCACGGTCGACAAATGTCCATGTGCTGTCGGGCAGATTGTCAGCCGAAAATGACTGTCTATTTCCGTCCTTCTCATATACGAAAATAATATCAAGCCCGGTGTCGTCGCTCTCTTCATCAACCACCAATGATGTTCCCACCTTATAAGGTCGAAAATCGACAAGGGGCTGAACCGAGTAACCGAAGAATCCTATGACAGCCACATATATGACACACAAGAATCCTTCAAGCCATTGCGTATAGGTGGAAAAGAGGCCGCTAACCTTATTATTGTTGAACAGCAGATAGACCAACATGGCTACGAGCAATACGTTTTTCAGGAACGTAGCCGTGTTGGATATTACAAGGAAGTCGCCGAAGCATCCGCAATCAGGCACCGGGTCATCGATAGCAATGTAGAGCGTCAACGGCAACATGAATGCCATAAGTGCAGTCATGGCCCAAACGGAAACTCGTTTGTAGCTTCCTGTAGCAAGCATGCATCCGAGGATGAATTCGACACCCGACAGCATCAACGCCACAAAGAAAACAATCGAACGCGGTTGAGGCACTCCCCACACATTAAGATACTGCTCAATCTTGTAGATGGAACCCCACACATCTATCATCTTGGCAAGTCCTGAAATGATAAACGTGCCACCGACAATCAGACGAAAAATCCATACAATGACGGTCCTGTGCCGCTCAAAGAATGTCCTGATGTCCATAACCATTAATCTTCAGTAAGCTTGATTATTGCAAACACTGCATAGTTCATCATATCCTGATAATTGGCATCGACGCCCTCCGACATGATGGTGACACCGTTATTATCCTCAATCTGCTTGGTGCGCATAAGCTTCTGAAGTATTATATCGGTATAGGAGTGTACTCTCATTCCTCGCCAAGCCTCGTCATAGTCATGATTCTTGGCAATCATCAGTTCGCGCGTGCGTCCTACGTGACGGTCATATAGAGCTAAGGCCTTGTCGACATCCATGTCGTCGGTATCACAGTAACCGAGTTCAAGCTGGATAAGAGCTATAGCTCCATAATTAACGATAGCTATGAATTCAGGCAAAATGCCCTCGCCTACCTTTGAAGTCTTTTTGGTTTCAAGCGAGCGTATACGTGTAGCCTTGATGAATATTTGATCGGTCACCGATTCCGGTCGCATTATGCGCCATGAAGCACCGTAGTCCTTGAGTTTCTTGACGAATACATCGCGGCACATAGCCAAAGCATTGTCAAATTGTGCAATAGTGTCAGCCATCTCTCTATAATTATAATATGATATTGTTTAAGCACAAAGTTACTATTTATTCGCAACATCACGAAATAAAAAAGGGGAACCGCACGATTGCGATTCCCCTGATATTATAATGTCAGTCAATGACACACTTATTACATAGCCTCGATACGCTTGAGGTTGGTTTCATCACCAAGGCTATAGTAAAGGCTGCGAAGCAGACGGCGAGCTTCGCTCTCAGTGTTCTCGTCGTTAAGAGCCTTTTCAAGATAGGGAGCGGCTTCCTTAAGCATTGGGTCGATCTTTTCGGCTCTCAGCTTGTTGTACTCGGCCTGCTCGAGGTTCTGATTCTCCTCGTCGATTGTCACAGCCTGAGCATAGATAACTCGTCCGAGGTCGAGATGTGCCTTTGCATTGTCGGGAGCAAGTTCAACAGCCTTCGAGATATATTCGCGGGCCTTGTCATAGTTCTTCTTGCTCTGATACAAAATACCCATAACGTCGTAAAGTTCGGCATTCTGGGGAGAAACGGCGATTGCCTTCTCCAACAGAGTCTGAGCCTCATCATACTTCTCGTTGTTGATCTTGTCGTTGATGATGATTGTCAGATACTTTGAATCGGTTTCACCATAAAGGTCATTGGCAGCCTGTGCAAGAGCAACTACTGCATCATTGTCCTGCGATTGAGCAGCCACACTGATTGCATAGTCATAGAGGGAAGGTGTATTGTAACCCTTTGCGCGAGCGGCATTGAACGATTCAAGAGCAACGGGGAGCTTTTCAGCCTGCCATGCTGCAAGGCCCTGGAAATAGAGGATTTCACCTACTATCGAATCAGCAGGAGCCTTAGGAGCTTCTTCGCCGAGCGATTTATTTTCGGGCATTGTTGTGTATATGTTCCATGCATCATAAGCGCCTGCATAGTCCTTGGCATCCCAAAGCAGCTGTCCGCCTGTTACATAGTCGTTATAGTGAGCGGCAAGCTTCTTGGCCATGTCCTTGGAATATTTGGTCTTGGTCTTGGGACTTCCGTCCTTGTTAAGTTTCGGAGAACCGTTTTTATCCTTTTCAACTACAGTGTCGAGAGGGAATGCAGTCATGTAATACTTGTAACCGTCAAGAAGCGCACGGCCCATCTTCGGTTCATCAACCTGCTGACCTACGGCTTTCTTTCCGAGCATAGCGTCATAATCGCCAAACTCAATTGTACCGGCTACATACCATGTTTGAGCTTCATCCTTGGATTCAGGGTTAGTCAAAGCGGGCTTCAACTGATCGCGAGCTGCGGCATAATCGGCATTGAAACCTTTTGCCTTACCTTCAACCTCCTTTACAAGGCTCTTCTGAGCCGATGCTGAAGCAACGGCTAATAGGCAAAGACCTAAGATACTTAATTTTTTCATACTTGTATTAATGGTTTGTTAGTAAAAAGTATTCGTTTTTATTATTCTTCATCAGGAAGTTCTTCAGTTAGCTCGTCGTCATCAACCGATTCATCGATTTCAGTTATTTCTTCGATGTCAATAGGAAGCGGAGTCTGTTCCGACTCATCGACAAGTACGTTTTCATTTATCTCCTCTTCAGGGTCTGAGTCAACGCAGCACACTGAAGCAATCTCATCGTTACGTTTCTCAAGATTTATGAGCCTTACGCCTTGGGTAGCACGGCCTTGAACCCTGATGTCGGCAACCTTGATGCGGAGTGTTATTCCCGATTTGTTGATGATGACAAGGTCGTTGTCGTCATTAACTGCATCTATGGCTACAAGCTTACCGGTCTTTTCGGTAACGTTTATAGTCTTTACACCCTTTCCACCTCGGTTGGTAACGCGATAGTCTTCAAGAGGGGAACGCTTGCCGTATCCCTTTTCCGATATTACCATAACGTTATTGGTGGTGTCAGCGTTCATACAAATCATGCCTACAACCTCATCTTCATCACCGTCAAGGGTCATTCCTCTTACGCCAGTCGACATACGGCCCATCTCACGCACCTTATTCTCAGGGAATCGGATAGCACGGCCGTTTCTGTTGGCAAGAAGCACCTCCGAATTTCCATTGGTCAATTCTACACCTATCAGCTGGTCGCCTTCACGTATTATGATTGCATTCACTCCATTGGCACGCGGACGAGAATAAGCCTCAAGACTTGTCTTCTTTATTATGCCGCGTTTTGTTGCAAACACGAGATTGTGCGATGTCACGTATTCCTTGTCGTCGAGCTTCTTGATTCGGATTACTGCATTCACAGCATCATCAGGCTCGATGTTGAGCAGATTCTGTATGGCACGGCCCTTGGCGTTCTTCGCACCTTCGGGCAGGTCGTAAACCTTAAGCCAGTAACAGCGTCCCTTCTGGGTGAAGAACAGCAGATAATTATGCATCGAAGCAGGATATATGTGTTCAATGAAATCCTCATCGCGTGTATCGCTGCCTCGTGAACCTACACCGCCGCGGTTTTGTGCGCGGAATTCACTCAATGCGGTTCGCTTTATGTAACCCATGTGCGATATGGTGATTATCATGTCGTCATCGGCATAGAAATCCTCGGCATTGAAGTCACCTGCCATGTAATCGATATCGGTACGACGCTTGTCACCATATTTGTCACGAATCTCTATAAGCTCTTTCTTTATAAGTTCGCGGCACACGTGGTCGTCGCTCAATATAAGGTTCAATTCAGCGATACGGGCTATAATCTCCTCGTAAGCGGCGTGAAGCTTGTCCTGCTCCAGTCCGCTCAACTGGCCAAGTCGCATGGCAACGATTGCAGCAGTCTGAGGTTCCGACAGATCAAATCGCTCGGCAAGTGCCTGTCGAGCCGCATCCTGATTGGCCGAAGCCTTGATTATGCTTATCACCTCATCAATATTCTGCGATGCGATAATAAGGCCCTTTAATATATGAGCGCGCTCCTCGGCTTTTCTGAGTTCAAATTTTGTGCGACGGATTACCACATCGTGACGATGGGCAATGAACGCCTCAAGAATTTGCTTTAGATTCAATGTCTTGGGACGCCCGTTAACGATTGCCACATTGTTGACGCTGAACGATGACTGCAAAGCCGTCATCTTATAGAGCTTATTGAGTACAACGTTTGAGTTGGCATCGCTCTTCAGGCGAATCACGATGCGCATTCCCTTATAGTCGCTCTCATCGTTTATATCGGCAATGCCGTCAATCTTCTTTTCATTTACAAGATTGGCTATATACTCGATAAGCTCGGCACGGTTTACATTATAAGGAAGCTCGGTTATGATAATGTCCTCGTGATTGGCCTCCGACTCAATTTCAGCCTTTGCACGAATCACGATTCGTCCACGACCTGTTTCAAAAGCCTCCTTAACACCGTTATATCCGTATATCGTACCGCCGGTGGGGAAATCGGGAGCCTTGATGTAGTGCATAAGCCCCTCAATTGAAAGTTCGGGGTCGTCGATCAACGCCACTGCCGCATTCAATGACTCGGTAAGATTGTGAGGCGGCATGTTGGTAGCCATACCTACGGCGATACCCGATGTTCCGTTTACGAGCAAGTTGGGGATACGTGTAGGAAGCACTGTAGGCTCAAGTCGTGAATTGTCATAGTTTGGCTGAAAATCGACCGTTTCCGAATTTATGTCACTCAACATCTCTTCGCCTATGCGCTCGAGTCTTACCTCGGTGTAACGCATTGCGGCCGCTCCGTCACCGTCGATGGAACCGAAGTTTCCATGACCATCGACCAATCGATAACGCATAGCCCAATCCTGAGCCATTCGCACAACCGTACCGTATATAGATGAGTCGCCGTGAGGGTGATATTTACCCATAACCTCACCTACACAGTTGGCCGACTTCTTATGAGGATGATCCGATGTGTTACCCATCTCGTTCATTCCATATAGCACACGACGCTGTACCGGCTTCAAGCCGTCCCTGACATCAGGCAGCGCACGTGACACAATCACCGACATTGAATAGTCAATGTAGGCCGACTTCATTTCACTTTCGATATCAATTTTCAGAATTCTGTCTTCGTCCAGCATATAAAAGTCTTGTTAGTAATATGCATAATACCCGAGCTACAAAACGAATAGAATCGCTTTACATCCGATAAGGGTATATACGTTAAATTTTATACAAAGATAAATATTTTTTACGAGAAAATGAGTAATTTTAATTCAGTGATTGTTTAAATTATGTTGAAGTGCTATAATTTGCCTGAAGTAGTCGTTTTTGGCACAATTATTGTAGTAACTTTAATGAAAATATACTGATTTATTACATGGACACTAATTTTTCTAATGAATTAAAGTATGTGCTTGACCAAAGCCGCATTGAGGCAACCCGACACAACAGTTCAATGATAAAGGCCGAGCATCTTTTGCTTGCAATCATGTCCAAGAATGAAAGCCACGCATTCCAGACGCTCCAAAAGCTGTTGAGCGCCGACATGATGTATCAGCTGCGCGATGCTCTCGACAACAGCCTCTATGAGCAACCGGATAGCACCGAGATGCTTACAGTCAGCGACTTGGCCAACCGCATAATCAAATTGAGCGTACTTGAAGCCCGAATGCTGAAAAGCAACATAGTCGATTCGGAACACTTGCTTCTCGCAATATTTCACAACAGCGAAGTTCAGAATCTTGAAATCATGGGTATGTTCCGTGACGCGGGCGTAACCTATGAGGCTCTCTACCGTCTTCTCGCCAATGTGGCCGATGCGCCTCAAATGGGTGCATCGTTCACCGATGATGACGACGATGACGAGGAAGAACCCTTCAGCAGCGACCGTCCCGAGGCCCCGCAGCGCCCGTCATCGGCGCCAAAACGCGGGAATGACACACCGGTCCTCGACAAATTTGGCAATGACATGACACGCGCCGCCGAAGAAGGCCGTCTTGACCCTGTTATAGGACGAGAGGTCGAAATTGAACGCCTCGCCCAGATTCTAAGCCGTCGCAAGAAGAACAATCCTGTGCTTATAGGCGAACCCGGTGTAGGCAAATCGGCAATAGTAGAAGGACTTGCTCTGCGCATCGTGCAACGTAAAGTGTCACGCATCCTCTTTGACAAGCGTGTGATATCACTTGACATGGCGTCAATCGTAGCCGGCACGAAATATCGCGGACAATTTGAGGAGCGCATAAAGGCGATACTAAACGAGCTTTCAAAGAATAAGGACATAATCCTGTTCATCGACGAGCTGCACACTATAGTAGGTGCTGGAAACGCATCGGGCTCGATGGATGCCGCCAATTTGCTGAAACCCGCCCTCGCCCGAGGAGAAATACAGTGCATAGGCGCGACGACAATCGACGAATATCGCAAAAACATAGAAAAGGACGGTGCTCTTGAGCGTCGTTTCCAAAAGGTGATGGTTGAACCCACTTCACCCGAGGAAACACTCATCATTCTCAACAACATAAAAGATAAATACGAGGAGCACCACAATGTCAATTACACACCCGATGCAATAGAGGCTTGCGTAAAATTGACCGACCGATATGTGAGCGACCGAAACTTCCCCGACAAGGCGATTGATGCCCTTGACGAGGCAGGTTCACGCGTACATGTCACCAACATAGTCGTTCCAAAAGAGATAGAGCGTCTTGAGGAACAAATTGCCGAAGCCAATGCCAACAAGCTGAAGGCCGCCCAGTCACAGAACTTCGAAAATGCAGCATCATTCCGCGACAAGGAGCATCGCCTCAAAATTGAACTTGATGAAGCCAAGCGCAAATGGGAAGCCCAGATGAACTCTCAGCGCGAAACTGTCGACGAGGAGCGAGTGGCCGAAGTTGTGGCCATGATGACAGGTGTCCCGGTGCAGCGCATAGCCCAGGCCGAGGGCATAAGATTGCGTGAAATGGGGCCGAAACTGAAAGGTGCAATCATCGGTCAGGATGCCGCTATAGACAAGATTGTAAAAGCGATACAACGAAACCGCGTAGGCCTCAAGGATCCCAACAAGCCCATAGGCACGTTCATGTTCCTTGGCCCCACCGGAGTCGGAAAGACCCACCTTGCCAAGAAGTTGGCCGAATATCTGTTTGATTCAGCCGACACTCTGATTCGCGTCGACATGAGCGAATACATGGAGAAATTCACCGTGTCACGACTCGTGGGAGCACCTCCGGGATACGTTGGATACGAGGAGGGCGGACAGCTCACCGAGAAAGTACGCACTCACCCCTACTCTGTCGTCCTGCTGGATGAGATCGAGAAGGCGCATCCCGATGTGTTCAACCTTTTGTTGCAGGTTCTTGACGAAGGTCGTCTTACCGACAGCCTCGGCCGTCGTGTCGACTTCAAGAACACTATAATAATCATGACCTCCAACATAGGAAGCCGACAGCTGAAGGATTTCGGTTCGGGTGTAGGATTCACCACTCGCGAAGTCGACAAGGAGTTTTCACACGGCATAATACAGAAAGCCTTGAACAAGGCCTTCTCACCTGAATTCCTGAACCGAGTCGACGACATTGTGATGTTTGACGCGCTCGACAAGGAGGCGATATTTAAGATTATCGACATCGAACTCGCCGGATTCTACAAGCGTGTCGAATCATTGGGCTACCGATTGATGATTACGGAGGAGGCCAAGAACTTCATCGCATCAAAAGGTTACGACACCCAGTTTGGAGCTCGCCCGCTGAAGCGTGCCATCCAGAAATATCTTGAAGACGAACTTGCCGAGATGATAATCAACGCATCGGTCAATCCGGGCAATCTCATTTATGTCACTTACGACAAGGACAATGACAAGATTGTAACCGAAATTCGCACCGAAGAGCCATCGTCATCTGATTCGGTAAACGAATAATCCATTCCACTCCTGCATAAAAAAGCGCGATTCCCGTCATCGAGAATCGCGCTTTTCTTTATATACCCTCACAAATCCGTAAGCTGTTGCCGGCAATGCCACCAATGCAACTATGCCGAGGGCTCTTATCATCCAATCGGAGAGCGGGACAAGCTCCGTGAGCCCCATTGTCATTAGAGTCAGTGTGCCGAACAGCACTACAAGACTCCACTGCAGGAATCGTCCCGCTTCACCGACCTTCATCATGAGTGGAGTTCAAGCACAAATCTTGCGCCATGGTTAAACGAATCGTCAAGCGACAACTTGCCGTTCATCTTTATTGCCATCAACGAGCAGATGGGCAGACCCAGTCCATCGCCTTCGGTGAGATTGCGCACTTCGCTGAACGGGCGGAAAATCTGCTGGCGTATCTCTTCAGGGATTCCGGCACCGTTGTCGGTTACGATGAACTGATGGGTGTGAGCGCCGCGCTTTTTAAATTCAAGCGATATCTTGCCTCCCTCTGGAGTGTAAAGAGCGGCATTGTTAAGCAGGTGATTCAACACATGGGTCAGCGGCTCCGGAGCGATCTTGATATTCATTTTAGGAGCATTGACGCTAAGCGTTACACCGGGCTTAATGCGGTCACGGATTCCATCCATTATCTCCTCACAGAAATTTAATATATTGACATCCTGCAATTCGTAGGCCTCGCCAAGTGATGATTCAAGCGACGACAACTCCTGAATGTGTTCCGAAAATTCATGCAGGGCCTTGACACCGGGCTGTTTCTGATCAAGGGTGTCGAGCGTAGGCTCCATTTGTGCCGATATATTGCTTATGAATCGGGTCTTCAGCTCGTTATGTTCATTTGCCACAATTATGGCTTTCTTCTGTTTGCGGGTAAGCGCAATGTAACGCAACAGGATTATGGCACCGAAAACAAGTGCTGCGGCAAGAATGGCGAGCGCTATGCACAATGTTACGATAACGGCCTTGCGCGAAGTTATGGCACTCTCCTTTTCATCTATCTCTTTAAGTGCACTGTTATATTTTGCCTGCAATTCGGCAAGTTCTTCATTTGACTTGATCTTATTGACCGAATCGGTCCACAGCATGTAATTGTCGTAGCTTCGCGCCACAAGACGCGAGTTGCCCGACTTCAATGCCGTGCCAATCAAATTTCGGTAGCACTCGGCAATCTTGTCATAATCTTTCTGACCCTGATAGCGTGCTATCAGCTTCTTCATGGCGGCATCACCACGGTCATTCTGTCCGAATGTATAATAGTATCCGGCCTGCTCCGACATGAGGTCGGTCATAAGAGAGTCGTTGGAAAGCCCCTTCAGGTTGCCCTCCATCTTATCGAGCTGTTCACGCGCACGAGCCGAATTTTTAAGCTTCATGTACATCTTAAACCGCTCCTTGTTCAAGTCATAATGTTCGGCAGGCATCGGCCGACCATTGTCCTGTTCAAGCTTGTTCAGCGACATCTCAACTCGTCCGAGCAGTTCAAACGCCTCTTTGTAATAATTCTCACGGTGATATAACGCGCTGGCGTTCACTGCCGCCTTCACAGCTCCGGGCATATTATTGGATGTCAGGTAGGCATTGCAGGCCTGGACATATCTGTAACGTGCCGTGACATACTCCTTGGCGTCAAGATTCTTATTCGCATCAATCATCATTTTATTCGCATTCGTCTGGGCATTGACAGCTCCCCCGAACACGATACCGACAGCAAGCACTATGGCTGAATAAATTTTCATAAGATATTTTTGAGCTTTGTTTACATTTTTCCGTACAAAGATAAACATAAAAACCGATTTACAATAGCCTCGATGCATCGTTAACAGTCGCCGTTATGAAATTAGAGCCGGTTCGACAATAAACATTAACGGCAGGGTCGCATAGTGCGGAGCGATTTTTGGTCTGCGAGGAAGGAGTGTACTGGATGTACACGACTGACAAACAGACCAAAAATCGCCCGCAATATGCGAGGCGATGGTAATTTCGGTTCAACCAAAAGGGAAAAGGTTTGATTTGTGTTATATCTCAGCAACATAAATCATTGGCTCCATGAAAATAAAGTTTAAGCATTGTCGGCGGAAGCGCATCCGTAAGTTTTTGTCAGGCTTCCATGGAAAGGAACGGACAGACATCTATAAGATATTCACAGCTATTGCATATCTGGTTTACACCGGATGTCAGCGGAAGATGCTGCCCCGATATTTGATAGGGCGAAAGTTACCTTCGCCTCGGCCACTCGTTGGCGTTTTTCTTCATCTCTTTCGGTCACGATGGAACCCCATCGCTCCCTCAAGAGCTAAAGAAAATCACTCAACAATTGACCGCCCTGCCGTTAATATTTATTGTCGAACTGGCTCTTAAATACTTTATTTCATCATAAAAATTACCAAACGGTCATAGTGGCAGTGCAAAAATGTCACATCGCTTAACAATTTATATGATAAAATGTCACATTTTAAAAGTGGCATTTTATTTGTAATGTGTTATTGTAATAGAATTGTTTTAAATCATAATTATATATGAGTACTCAAAAAGGTAAAATCGGGGTAACTACCGAAAATATTTTCCCCGTAATCAAAAAGTTTCTCTATAGCGACCATGAGATATTCCTCCGCGAACTCGTGAGCAATGCCATCGATGCCACCAACAAGCTGAAAACACTGTCGTCATTCGGTGAATTCAAAGGCGAGCTTGGCGATATGAATGTAAAAGTGACTGTCGACAAGGAAGCCGGAACACTGACCGTAAGCGACCACGGTATAGGCATGACAGCCGACGATATCGAAAAATATATAAACCAGATAGCATTCTCGGGAGCCGAGGAGTTCCTTGCCAAGTACAAGGACAAGGCCGAAAATATAATCGGACACTTCGGACTCGGATTCTATTCGGCTTTCATGGTGGCCAAGAAGGTTGAAATACGCACACTCTCCTATAAAGAAGGTGCCGAAGCCGTAAACTGGGTATGCGACGGTTCTCCCGAATACTCAATGGAGCCGATTGAGAAGAAGGAGCGCGGTACCGACATCGTGCTTTATATCGACGACGAAAACAAGGAGTTTCTTGAGCAATCACGCATCGACACTCTGTTGAAAAAGTACTGCCGATTCCTGCCCGTGCCCGTAATTTCAGGAAAAGAACAGGAGTGGAAGGACGGAAAATATGTCGACACCGACCGCGACAAAGTAATAAACAACACCGAACCCGCATGGACTAAAAAGCCGGCCGACCTTACCGACGACGACTACCGCAACTTCTATCGCGAGCTCTATCCCGGTCAGGATGATCCTCTGTTCTGGATTCACCTGAATGTAGACTACCCCTTCACTTTGACAGGAATACTCTACTTCCCGAAAATCAAGAACAACATAGACATCTCTCGCAACCGCATCCAGCTCTATTGCAATCAGGTGTTTGTGACCGACTCGGTTGAAGGCGTAGTTCCTGAATTCATGATGCTGATGCAGGGTGTGATCGACTCTCCCGACATTCCTTTGAACGTATCGCGTTCTTATTTGCAAAGCGACACCGCAGTGAAGAAGATATCATCCTACATCACCAAGAAAGTCGCTCAACGCCTTGAGGAGATATTCAAGAACAATCGTGAAGAATACGAAAGCAAGTGGGACGACATAAAGGTATTCATCGAATACGGCATGCTGACTGATGAAAAATTCCGCGATGCCGCTATGAAATTTGTCCTCGTCAAGGACACCAATGACAAATACTACACCCTTGACGAATACAAAACCCTCATCGAGGCCAACCAAACCGACAAGGAAGGCAACATCATATATCTCTATGCCACTGACAAGACCGCTCAGTACAACTACATCACTGCAGCAACCGACAAGGGCTACGATGTATTGCTAATGGACGGACAGCTCGACAGCCACTTCATCGGATTGCTTGAGCAGACGCTTGAGAAGTCGCACTTCGTTCGTGTCGACTCTGATGTAGTTGACAATCTTATCCGCAAGGAAGATAAAAAAGCCGACGACTTGACAGCTGCACAACGCAACATCCTTACAAATGTATTCCGTTCACAGATTCCCGCTGTCGACAAGGCCGAATTCCTCGTTTCATTTGAATCGCTTTCAGCCGACGCCGCTCCGCTCGTAATCACTCAGAACGAGTATATGCGACGCATGAAGGACATGGCGGCAATGCAGCCCGGAATGAGCTTCTACAGCGAACTCCCCGACAGCTACAACCTGATTGTCAACACCGAGCATAAGCTCATCAAGCAGATTCGTGACGATGCCGATAAATCAATTGCCGAAAAGATAAGCCCGATAACTTCGTCAATCGATAAGACCAATGCCGAAATCACGACAATACGTGAAGCGGCAAAGGACGGCAAATTAAGCGACGATGACAACAAGAAGGTTTCGGAGCTTGAAGGCGAAGCCGACAAACTGCGCAAAGAAGAAACCGAGATAATAGGCCAATATGCGGCAACTCAACCGGTAGTAAAGCAGCTTATCGACCTTGCCCTGCTCGGCAACGGACTTCTGAAGGGTCATGACTTGAGCGAATTCATCAAGCGCTCGATAAACCTTCTGTAACAACAACACAAACTTGATTAATATAAAGGAGGCGCCGATGGCAGCCTCCTTTTTTCATTCCTTATATGTTCAATAACACATCACACAGCCTTGAGAAGTCAAAAAATATGTGCAAATTTGTAAATTATTTCTTTTATAGCGATTTTTTGAATGAAACATCTCTACTATCTGCTTCTGGCAATAATATTATTGCCCTGCCATGCTGCAAACGCTCAGCTCATAACCACTTCGCCGACAATCGTGCAACGTTCAAGCAATCCGATTGTAATCACATTTCACGCCGACCAAGGCAACAAAGGCCTGATGGGGCTCACTTCGTCAACTCCGGTATATGCCCACACAGGAATTATAAGAAAAGGCTCTACAAAATGGGAATACGCTCCACAATGGCTTGACAATAGCGCCAAATACAAGCTATCCTATGTGTCGGCCAACACATGGCAGCTGACAATACCCGGAATCAACGAGTATTACGGGATAACCAATGCCGTTGAAGTGGAAAAACTCGCCTTTGTGTTCCGTAACGCCAACGGCTCAAAAGAGGGAAAGACTGCCGCCGGGGGTGACATATTCGTAAATGTGGTTCAGGACAATGAATTTGAGCTTACACTTACATCATCGGCCGAAAGTGAATACATAACACAGGCTCGCGACATCACATTCACGGCAACGACAACATCATCGGCCGACATCGACATATACTTAAATTCAACGACATCCTCGCCCGTAGCGTCGGCAAAGAACGCTACGACACTGACCAAAACGATTGCAATAAACACTCCGGGCACATATAATGTAATCGCCCGCGCGACATCGGGGACAAAGACTGCAACGCAGACCTCTACGATATCCTATCTCGGTCAATCGACTCAAACCGATTATCCCGGCGGTATACCGCAAATGGGTGCAAAAGCCAACTCTGACGGCAGCGTGACATTCTGTCTTGCAGCGCCTGACAAGTCCAATGTGCTGATCGTCGGCTCTTGGAACGAATACGACATAGCTACTTCCCAACCGATGCACTATCAGGACTATAACGGCAATCGCTATTTCTGGGCTACCATAAGCGGACTTGCCGCCGACACCGATTATCCCTACTACTACCTTGTCGACGGACAATACAAGGTGGGTGACCCGTATGCCAATCTTGTCCTCGACCCGTGGAACGACCGCTACATCTCCCCCACCGTATTTCCCGACATACCGCCCTATCCATCGGACAAAGTTAGCGATGTGCCTCTTGCCGTCTATAATTCGTCGATAAACGATTATGAGTGGAAGATAAAGAATTTCAAAGGCGTCGACCAAAGCGCATTGGTCATATACGAGCTTCTTATACGTGACTTCAACGGCACTGAAGGTCAATCGCTCGGCAACGGCACGATAGCCGGAGTCATGGAAAAACTTGATTATCTTAAAGAACTCGGAGTGAATGCCATAGAACTTCTGCCCGTAATGGAGTTCAACGGCAACAACTCCTGGGGATATAACCCTAATTTCTATTTCGCCCCCGACAAAGCTTACGGAACACCCGATGACTATCGAAAACTCGTGGATGCCATACATGAACGTGGCATGGCGGTGATTCTCGATGTCGTGTTCAACCAAAGTGACGGACTTCACCCTTGGTACCGCATGTATGACATAGACCGCAATCCGTTCTACAACGGAACCGCACCCCACTCCTACAGTGTCCTCAACGACTGGAATCAGGACAATCAGCTTGTGCAGCAGCAATTCAAGGATGCTCTCATCTACTGGCTCACCAGCTATAATGCCGACGGATTCCGATTTGACCTCGTGAAAGGTCTTGGTTCCAACCAAAGCTACAACGCCACCTACGACCAGTCGACCAACACATGGTCGGGCGTAACCGAAGATAAGACCAATGCCTACAACGCCAGCCGAGTAGCACGCATGAAGGAGCTGCACGACGCAATGCGCACCGTAAAGCCCGACGCCTACTTCATCAACGAAGATCTCGCGGGAGCTAAGGAGGAGAATGAAATGGCTGAGGACAATGAAACCAACTGGGCCAATATCAACAATGCTTCATGTCAATTTGCGATGGGATGGCAAAGCGGCTCCAATCTCAACCGATTTTACGCTCCGCTCGACGACAACCGCATCTGGGGCTCAACCGTATCCTATTCCGAAAGCCATGACGAAGAGCGCATGGCCTACAAATGCGAACAATGGGGCAACACCGGTATAAAAGGCAATGTCGCTATGACAATGCGACGACTCGGCTCGGTAGCTGCAATGATGCTGATGTCGCCCGGAGCACACATGATATGGCAGTTCCAGGAGTTCGGAGCCGATGAAACCACCAAGAACAGCGACGGCTCTAATAACACATCACCCAAGAAAGTGGTGTGGAACTATCTCAACGACCCCGACCGTGCCGGACTGAAGCAATCCTACAGCGAACTGTGTGCAATACGCAACGGCAACCCGCAGATGTTTAAAGAAGGCGTAACCACGGTTATGTCATGCGACGAAAGCAATTGGGCCAACGGACGAACCATAAAACTATCCAACGGCACCGATGAACTATACTGCATAGTGAACCCCAACATCACAGGAAGCAAGGCCATCGATGTTCCCTTTGCCAAGGATGCGGCTCAATATCATCTGCTCAGCGCAAGCTATGGTGTAGAACCGTCACTGTCGGGCAAAAGTGTCACGTTACCCGCCGGAGCATACGCCGTATACGGAACAGCGGGCATGACCGACATTGAAGAGATAATCGACGATGTAACGCCTCAAGTCAATGTCTACGGCGGAATAGGAGAGATAATTATAGAAGGCGATTATCGGGAGCTTGACATATTTAACATATCGGGACAACGCATTCATGGCACATCGGGGCTTCCGGCAACAATATACATTGTAATTGTCGACGGCACAAGCCATAAGGTGGTAGTAAGATAACGAGGTTAAATGTTGTTAATAAATCCACGGCATGTAAAAATCCCTGTAACTTTATGCCGATGTATGCGTCTACAATAATATAATCCCAATCATTAATATCATCACAAATGAAAACATTATTAATTTCACTGGCCTTGACATCATTAACAGCAAATGCATATGCTGAAACGAAATTGATTGATCAGCCGCGATATTCCGAAAAGAATACAATGTCATTCAATATAAATTCGATATTGTTGAGCGACACGGCTACTATAATAAACGGAAGCTTCTATAGTCGACCCAATTACTGGGTGGCGCTTGATAAAGGCACTAAAATAATCGGACAACAATCGGGTCGGGAATATCCGGTATTGGCGTCCTATGGATATACACTCGGCGAAGAATGTTATATGCCTGAATCCGGTTCCGTTCCATTGGTCTTGAAATTTGCTCCTCTTGAAGCCAATGATTCAATCATAAATTTTGCCGAGGGCAGTGAAAACGGATTCAAAATATCGGGAATTCAATTGGGCCAAAATCCAATCAAGAGCAAAATACACTGCCACATATCCGGCACAACCGACGATGCCAACTGCTCAAACTTCATATTGAAAAAAGAAGGAGAAATGCCGATATCAATGTTTGTAGTAATTCCCGTCAACAACGGTAAATTCCACTATGACTTGTATTGCGATTGGCCTGAAACATATAGTCTTATCAATGGTAATGAATATCGTCAATCCGCTTTTTACAACCTTGACTTCATTGCCGAAAACAACGATGTCGACATAATCGTCACCCATGATGGCGACCAGCCTAAAATAGATATAAAGGGAGGTGAAATGAACGAAATCCTGAATGATTATAATAATAAGCGCCGCACTCTTTTCGCCAATGCCTTTGACTCTACAAACGCTCTGATGGATTCATTATTCAATGAGAATAAATTGTTCACCGACGAATACATGGAGCTTATGGATCAACTGTCGCGGGATGACACAACGCCTGAGATGCGTAATGCGTTATATCATAAACGTGATTCATTGGAGAACATCAAGAAACAATACACCCCCGAAGGCAATGCAATCAATGACCAAGAACTTGCAATAAGTGACAATATTCGCAAATGGAAAATCGACTATGCCAAAACTCATAAGTCGATTCCCGGACTAAGCATATTGAAGAGCCTCGCGATATACAGCGGAAACAAAATTGACGATATAGTCGAGGCCTACAATGAGTGCTATGCCGGGTGGGAACCAGAACATCCCTATTCATTGGAACTGGCGACAATCGCATCGTCCGGAAGCATTAACCCCGGAACGCATTTCATCGACTTCTCGGCTCCCGACCTTAACGGAAAAGAGATGACACTCTCCTCGCTTGCCAAAGGCAAAGTCACATTACTTGACCTTTGGGCTTCATGGTGCGGTCCTTGTCGCGTAAACTCAAAGCAAATAATTCCACTATATGAAGCTTATAAGGACAAAGGTTTCACTGTTGTAGGAGTAGCCCGCGAGGAGAATAACACCGAAGATATGGAAAAGGCTATCGCGAAGGACGGTTACCCGTGGATCAATCTCGTCGAGCTCAACGACAAGAATCAGATATGGACAAAGTACCGCATCTCCAATGCGGCCGGCGGCACATATCTCATCGATGCCAACGGCATAATTGTTGCAGTGAATCCCACACCCGATAAAGTGGCTAAATATCTTAAAGAGAATCTTTGACCCACTCGCAAGCCGACTTTAAAGTTTCAGGCTTGCCTATATCAAACCAATTATAATCAATAGCAGGTTCATAGCCTGCTATTTTTTTTGCGCCACAAGCCTCAATATAGAAAGGCATTATTGAAAAGACATCGGCTTTGCGCCCGTATCGCTCCAAGTCGTCAAACAGCGACGGCGACACAATGTGTACCCCTCCGAATGCATAGGCCCTGTAATCGGCCATATCTACTTCGGCGGGCTTCACCTCTCCGGTTTTAACATTGGCCCATCCATGCATCCTCATAACGTTGTCCATCAACAAATATCTTGATGTCGTGCGTTGTGCAACAAGGAGCGTTGCATCAGCATCCGATTCGCGATGACGCTGAATCATCTCTCCCAGGTCGACATCGGTCAATATGTCGGCGTTATGTACGAGAAACGGTTCATCGCCGTCAAGCCACTCACGAGCTTTCAATATGCCGCCTCCCGTATCCAACAGCTTGTCGCTTTCATCGCTTATGTGCAACTTGACACCAAAGTTGTCGTTAACTGAAAGATATTCTTTTATACGGTCGGGAAAATGATGCACATTGACTACAATCTCATCAATTTCATAACGCTTCAAGTTCTCAATTACACGACGCAACATGGGCACTCCCCCAACCTCTACAAGAGCTTTGGGCTTATTATCAGTGATTGGACGCAGGCGTGTTCCAAGCCCCGCCGCAAATATCATAGCTTTCATCGATTGATCTATTTCGGATTTATCACTTTATGCACATTCTGCTCTATATGGTCGACCACAATCCTGACATTGTACTTCTCATGAAGATGACGGGCCATGCGCTCGGCACTGTAGACCGAACGATGTTGGCCGCCGGTGCATCCGAAACTCACCATCAGATGTTGGAAGCCACGCTTGATGTAACGCTCAACCGATGCATCGACAAGGGCAAAAGCATGCTCCAGGAAGCGGTGCATGTCATCATCCCTTTCAAGGAACTCAATCACCTCTCGGTCAAGACCTGTCAACAACTTGTAATCATCGTAACGGCCGGGGTTGTGTATAGCGCGGCAATCAAACACAAATCCGCCTCCGTTGCCCGAATTATCCTCAGGAATGCCATGCTTGCGAAATCCGAAGCTCGCCACCTTCACTGTCAATCCGTCGTAAGCTTCATCTGTCGCTTCTTCCTTTACCAGCTTATTAAGCACGCTGTTGAGATAGGCATATTCATCAAGCGGCTCGGTCAACAGCTCACGCAAGTTTTCAAGAGCCTTGGGAATGCTCTGCAGGAAATGAGGCTTGCGCTCTATACGCCCACGGAATCCGTAAGCGCCCAGCACCTGAAGAATCCTCAGCAACCTCACGCAACGCAACTCTTCATCAAAACGACGCCTGTCAATCGCGATGTAACGCGACGCCGATTCAATGTAGACATCAAGCAGTCGCTCGCGAAGCCAATCGGGGAAATTGGCCTTGGCCTGCCAAAGGAACGACACTATGTCGTAATGATACGGCCCCCGTCGGCCTCCCTGAAAGTCAATAAACCATGGTTGACCGTAAAGAGTCATCACGTTGCGCGACTGAAAGTCACGATACATGAACGTGCCGGTATCAAGTGAAACTATATAGGATGCCAATCGGTCGAAATCGTCCTCAAGCTTGTCCTCGTCAAACTCTACTCCCGAGGTTTTTAGAAAATAGTACTTGAAATAATTCAAGTCCCACATTACAGCCCGCTTGTTCATTGAGTCTACTGGATAGCATCGGCTGAAATCGAGTCCCTCGGCACCCTTCCACTGAAAATCGGGAAGAACCCTTACGGCTTTCTCAAGAAGCGCTACAATCCCGTCATTCCACTCTCCGTTTAACCGTCCCGGAGCAATGACATCAAACAACGAGGATGAGCCCAGGTCATCCTGAATGTAGGTCATCATGTCGTCGCTGTGAGCATATACACGCGGCACCGGCAATCCCTTTTCCGAAAAGTGTTTGCTCAGATATATGAACGCCTCATTCTCATTTCTTGAAGTTCCGGCCACTCCTATAAGCGACGGATCAGGGCCAAGACGATAGTAGCGCCTGTTGGATCCGGCACCGGGAAGCAGCACTACCGAGTAGGGACGATGCCCCGAATAATTGCAATAAAGTTCACTTAACTTATCTTCGACCATGACTGTTAAATATAAATTGCTAAAGCAAAGATAGTTCATTTTTACGACATTCACCGTTATTTAGAATCTTTCTTAATAAAATTTGCTGCGGTCATGATTTATTACTAACTTTGAGCCGTTATGAAACTCGTAAGACAATTTACAGGAAAAGACAGTGTTATAGACCTTGTCAAGGAAGATTACAACATTCTGCCCATCCTCAGCCGATTCGGAATTCCTCTCGGTTTCCAAAGCAAGTACATTGACGAAGTGTGCCGTGAAAACGACATCGACACCGATGTATTTCTATTCATAATCAACTTCATAATGACCGGCAAAATCGACTCGGAGCGACTTGAAAAGGTGTCGCCCGCTGCAATTGTCGACTTTCTGCACAACAGTCACAACTATTTCCTCGGCTACAAGTTCCCGCACATCAGGCAGAACCTGCTCAACGCTCTCGACGAGTGTCATAATGACATAAACCCTGCCATAATTTCATTCTTTGACAGTTATCTCGAAGAGGTGAAGAGGCACTTCAAATATGAAGAAACCAAGGTTTTCCCCCACATCAAGGCTCTAATGGCAGGGGAAAAATCAAACTACAGCATACACACATTCCAACGCCACCATGATGAAGTGGGTGAAAAGCTAAGCGAACTGAAAAACATCATACTCCGCTTCTATACCACCTCGATGCCCAACCGAATGTATGACGTGCTTGTCGACATATACAACGCCGAGGAGGACTTGGACACCCACAAGGACATTGAGAATCATATACTTATACCATTGGTAACAATGATCGAACTGCAACAACAGCACAATCGCGATGAAGCACGTTGACATAGCCATAGCATCATCATCGGTCATCGTCACGACCGGCCTTGCCGCGATTCTCGCCAAACTGCGCAACATACACGTAACCGTAAAGGAGATCGACCCGGAAAGGATAGATGAACAGCTCAATAAACTGAAGCCTTTGATCCTGATAGTCGATCCACTTACAATAAACGCACAAAAAGTCAAGGAGCTTAAATCGACATCGCCATCGAGGATGTTCATCATTGCCGTCTACAATACCGCCCTGCCCGTTGGCACAGTCCGAGTCTACGACAAGACCATATCGATTTACGACTCAATCGACACAATAACGGCCACACTGTCGCAACTTCTTGAGGAAGAAAGCGATGAAGGACAAAAGGTTCTCAGCCAACGTGAAAAGGATGTCGTAACTGGCATAGTCAAAGGGTTGTCAAACAAGGAGATTGCCACCGAGATGAATGTATCGGTAAACACGGTCATGACCCACCGCCGCAATATAGCGTCAAAGCTACAGATTCACTCGCCGGCAGGCCTTACAATTTACGCAATAGTAAGCAAACTTGTTAAACTCGACGAAATCAAGTCGCAACTGCCCATATAACACACCGAGGGCCGACAATAAACATGCCGGCCCTTTGCGTCTTTATAGTCTAATTAAGTAGCAATCAGCTTTTACTGAGCCTTTACCTCAGGAGTTTCGGGTGCAGGTGCATCAGGCGAAGGAATCTCATCGGCCGACTCAACAATCTTAACTTTATAAGTCAATACAGCTACAGCTGCGCTGTAGTCAACGGCAAATACCGGGCACTCAATCTGAAGAAGGTGATTACCGACAGGTGCATTACCGGTTTCGATAGACATCGTATAAGGTACGGTGTTAGTAGTGGCTACAGGATAGTAGTCCCAGTAGTATGTGGCTCCGCCAAGCGCTATGCCTTTAGTGGCTGATGTTGACGAAACAGTGATCTTGTCGATTGTTAGTGTTTCTCCCTGCACAATATACAAAACCCCGTCAGACTTGGTTGCCCCTGAAATTTCCACATTCATCTGAATGTCGGGAAGCTTGTTGTCGTCGTCACAAGATATCAGCAACAACGGCAAAGCGAACAACAAATAAAACAATTTTTTCATAATAGTTAGCATTAAATAGTGAATTTCATATACTTAGAACAATCCAGATATAATTATGTTTAAACAATCAATCCTTATTTCAAAACATTAAAAGATTAGCCTGTAAACATAAAATGCCGGCGCAATCTTTTCAAGACCGTGCCGGCATTTTCATATCACTGATTTATTTTAATCAATTGCGGAACACGAGATCGTCATCCTTGTAATCGATAATTATAGGATGCTCGCGGTCGACCTTCTGAGCAAGTATGTCCTTTGAAAGACGGTTGAGCACCATGCGCTGAAGCACTCGCTTCACAGGACGGGCACCGAATTCAGGATTATATCCCTCCTTGGCAAGGAACGACAATGCTTCGGGAGTCACTTCAAGCTGAACGCCATTCTTGGCAAGCATCTTTCTGATGCCACTCACCTGAATACCGACAATCTCCTCAATCTCACGCTCGTTAAGAGGCGTGAACATGATTATCTCATCGATACGGTTAAGGAATTCAGGACGAATTGTCTGCTTAAGCATGTCGAGAACCTCAACCTTGGTCTTCTCAATAACCTCCTGCCTGTTGTCATCGTTGATATCGGCAAAGTTCTCACGAATAACCTGCGAACCCATATTGGAGGTCATGATGATTATCGTATTCTTGAAATTGACAAGACGACCCTTGTTATCGGTCAATCGACCGTCGTCAAGAACCTGCAACAGGATGTTGAACACATCGGGATGAGCCTTCTCTATCTCGTCAAACAGCACGACTGAGTATGGTTTGCGACGCACTGCCTCAGTGAGTTGTCCGCCTTCATCATATCCAACGTATCCCGGAGGCGCTCCAACGAGTCGCGACACAGTGTGCTTCTCCTGATACTCACTCATGTCGATACGGGTCATCATGTTCTCGTCATCAAACAGATATTCGGCAAGTGCCTTTGCAAGCTCCGTCTTTCCCACACCGGTGGTACCAAGGAATATGAATGATCCGATAGGACGACGGGGGTCGTTAAGTCCGGCACGACTGCGACGCACGGCATCGGCAATGGCGGCAATGGCCTCTTCCTGTCCTACGACACGCTTGTGCAGTTCCTCTTCAAGATGCAGCAATTTCTCCTTCTCACTCTGCACCATCTTGCTTACAGGAATTCCGGTCCAGCGCGAAACGACATCGGCAATATCGTCGGAGTCAACCTCCTCCTTAATCAACGACTTTTCGCCCGACATCTCATTCAACTCAAGCTGAATGCGCTCGTTTTCCTTCTCCTTCTCCTGAATCTTGGAGTAACGGATTTCGGCAACCTTTGCATAATCGCCCTCACGTTCAGCCTTGTCGGCCTCAAACTTGAGTTGCTCCATGTCGATTTTATTCTGCTGGATGCGATTTATGAGCTCCTTCTGCGACTGCCATTTAGCCTTGAAATCCTTCTCGACATCACGCAGGTCGGCAAGCTCCTTCTCGATATCCTTTATCTTTACTTTATCGCCTTCACGCTTAATTGCCTCACGCTCAATCTCAAGCTGGGCAATCTTACGCGTAATCTCGTCAAGAGCCTGAGGCACCGAGTCGCGTTCAAGTCGCAACTTCGACGCAGCCTCGTCGATAAGGTCGATAGCCTTGTCGGGGAGGAAACGGTCGGTTATGTAACGCTCCGAAAGCTGAACGGCGGCTATAATCGCCTCATCGCGGATGCGCACCTGATGGTGATTTTCATAACGCTCCTTCAATCCACGAAGAATCGATATAGCACTCATCTCATCGGGCTCGTTGACCATTACTTTTTGGAATCGGCGTTCAAGAGCCTTGTCCTTTTCAAAATATTTCTGATACTCGTCAAGCGTAGTGGCACCGATGCTTCGCAATTCACCACGTGCAAGTGCAGGTTTTAATATGTTAGCGGCATCCATCGCGCCTTCACCCTTTCCGGCACCAACCAATGTGTGAATCTCATCGATAAACAGAATGATGTCGCCATCGCTCTGAGTCACTTCATTGACTATAGCCTTCAATCGTTCCTCAAACTCACCCTTATACTTGGCACCTGCAACAAGCGCACCCATGTCAAGCGAGAAAATCTGCTTGTTTTTCAGATTCTCGGGGACATCGCCACGCACTATACGGTGGGCAAGACCTTCGGCAATAGCGGTTTTACCGGTACCGGGTTCACCGATAAGCATCGGGTTGTTCTTGGTGCGTCGGCTAAGAATCTGCAGCACGCGGCGTATTTCATCGTCACGGCCAATAACCGGGTCAAGCTTTCCCGAGCGAGCACGTTCATTAAGGTTAACGGCATATTTGCTGAGAGCGTTATAAGTGTCCTCGGCGCTTTGATCGTTAGCCTTCTTGCCCTTGCGCAACTCCTCGATGGCGGCGGCAAGCTCATGCTCGGTAAGGCCCGCATCCTTAAGAATCTGCGATGCCTGACTCTTGATCGAGAATATTGCAAGCAATATCGCCTCAAGCGTCACGTATTGGTCGCCCTGTTTCTTGGCAATGTCAAGAGCTTTCTGCAGCACATCGTTGGATGTACGGCTGAGGTAAGGCTCGCCGCCCGAAACTTTCGGCTCGGAAGCGATGCCACGGTCGACCTGCGACATCACAACTCCCATGTTGGCGCCTACCTTCTGAAAGATGAACTGCATCAACGAATCGCCTTCAGTCATAAGCCCTTTAAGCAAATGCACCGGTTCTATGGCCTGATTGCCTGAACCTTTGGCTATCTCAACAGCCTTCTGAATGGCTTCTTGCGACTTAATAGTAAAGTTGTTGAAATTCATAATATGTTAGTGTTAATATTTTAATACCAATAAATAAACAATATATGCAACCATAAAGTTAGGTTAAAAACCATATATTTTAACATCACAAAAAAATTTTAAGCTACTCTTAATTTTGTACTCACGAGAGCTTTCATTATCTTTGTTAATCAAAAATTATGCCAACAGCCATAAAATGAAAAAAATCATACTTTCGTTAATCACGGCAATGACCATGTCACTTGCCATGAATGCACAACAGATTGAAACGCCATTTGCCTATCCTCAGGCGCCTGACACATTGTCAACCCTCGAGGACCGCACAAGTTACGTTATAATGAAGTTTTGGGACAACTGCGACTTCAAGAAGGTGATGCCTGACACGGCAAAATTCAACAGGGCGTTCCGCGACTACATCTCATTTGTACCCTATGCCTACACCGACAGCATCCGCAAATCGGCCAACGCACTGCTCAACCGATTCAAAGACAACCCCAAGGCAATACTTCAGATAGCCGAGCAGGCCGACCGCAATCTCTTCGGTCCCGAAGCCCCGTTCTGGAGCGACGAAGTGTTCATCATGTTTGCACGTTCGGTACTTGCCAATAAAAAGATAAGCAATGCCGATAAGGCTCCTTATATGGAAAAAGTGAAGATGCTCAACTCTTCGCAGGTAGGCGCAAATGTAAATCAGCTGTCCTATACCACCCGACACGGAGCCACTCACGACCTTTACAACCAAAACGGTGAATTCATCGCTATGATATTTGTCGATGAAAGTTGCGCCGACTGCTCCATAATCATGTTGCGACTTGAAACCGATGTCGCCGTCACCAATCTCGTAAAGAGCGGAAAGCTGAAAATAGTAGTGATAAATGTAGGCGAAGCCACTCCCAAATGGAAGGAAGAGGTTGCCGACTACCCCTATGAGTGGGAAGTGGGAAGTGCTCCCGATGCGGCAAAATATATCGACCTTCGCAATATGCCCAACATATATCTACTCGACAACGAACACAAGGTTGTTCTACGCAATATGTCGGTAGACCAATTGTTGAGAATATGTGAGAACTTGAACCTGCAACAAAACACTACAACTAAAGAGTAATGCGAAAACTGACCCACCATATCGAAAGCCTGTTCATACGTTGCACAGGATACACCTACAGCAATCTGGCCCGACTGTTTATGAGGCTGTTTGTAGGAATAATGTTCTTGCAGTTTGGCATACGCCATCTCATGACATTCTCAACGTTGCGCTATACGTTTCCCTCGGTTCTGGGCTGGAGCAGCGAAACCTCGCTCATCGTCATGATAACGATTGAGCTTGTGTGTTCGCTCTTCATCATGGTGGGTTTCCTAACCCGTCTTGCGGTGATACCGCCTGTCATATCAATGATAATCGCGGAATATTACCTGCTTCACGACCTGTTGTCGGATGTATTCACCTATTCAATATCGAGTACACAACCGGGCTACCTGCCAATAATGTTCATAGGCATATTTCTCTTCCTCCTGTTGGCCGGGCCCGGCAAGATATCGCTCGACTACTTCATTTCCATCTTCCTTATTTCACAACATGGCAAGGACGAATCTGAAGAGTTGGACGAAGTATAGCAATTAACCCCATTACCATTTTTAATACTGTTAATGAACATAGCCGTTTTAATCTCAGGAGGAGTTGACAGCGCGGTAGTCGTACACAAGCTGAAAGAAGAGGGTCATGACCTGCATCTTTTTTACATCCGCATCGGCCTTGACACCGACGAAGGTGACTGTTCGGCCGAAGAGGACATTGAAATGTGTACTCTGATCGCCCGCAAATACGGATGCCCGTTTGATGTAGTGTCACTGCATCAGGAATATTGGGACAATGTCATGGAATACGCATTGAACACCGTGCGACAGGGATTGACTCCCAACCCCGACATCATGTGTAACAAGATGATAAAATTCGGCTATTTTGAACAGCGTTGGGGACATGAATTCGACAAGACGGCCACAGGACACTATGCATCGACCGATATCATCGGCAACACCACCTATCTTGCAACGGCAGTCGATCCCGTAAAGGACCAGACCGACTTCCTCGCCCGCATAAGCTACGAGCAGCTGTGTCATCTGATGTTCCCGTTGGGCAACATGCCCAAGGCAGCTGTCAGGGAAACAGCCATTGCCGCCCGAATGCCGAATGCATTCCGCAAGGACAGCCAGGGAATATGTTTCCTCGGCAAGATAAACTACAACGATTTTATAAAACGCCACCTCGGAATAAAGAAGGGGGCAATCATCGAACTTGAAACCGGACGAAAAATAGGCGAACACAACGGATTCTGGTTTCACACAATAGGCCAACGCAAAGGACTCGGACTTAGCGGCGGCCCATGGTATGTTGTCAAGAAGAACGTTCATGACAATGTAATCTATGTAAGCAACGGCTACGACACCGAGAAGCAATATGGCAACACCTTGCATCTCGACGAAATGCACTTCATCTCAGGTAATCCTTGGGGCGAAGAGTGCAACAAGACACCTATAACGTTCAAGAACCGTCACGCTCCCGAGTTCCAGCCCGGCACATTGACACGGTTGAACGACAGGGAATATGTAATCGAATCGCAGAACCGTGTTCAGGGAATAGCCCCGGGACAGTTTGCCGTAATATACGATGCAAAAGGCCACCTCTGCTACGGCAGTGGAATAATAACCGGACAAAACGTAATATTGTGAAATAATGGACAACGACAACCGCATACAACTGAAAGTACTGGGAATATCTTACAGTCAGATACAGACAGGAGCCTATGCGCTCATACTCGCCCAAATCGACGGTCCGTATCGAATACCGGTAGTGATAGGTGCGACTGAAGCCCAATCCATTGCAATCAGAATGGAGAACATCATACCTCCACGCCCCATGACCCACGACCTTTTCGTGAGTTTCGCCCATGCATTCGGGGTCAAGCTCAAGGAGGTGTTCATATACAAATTTGAAGACGGCATATTCTCTTCGGAGCTGACATTCTCCGACGGAGAAAGGCAGATAGTACTCGATTCACGCACATCCGACGCAATCGGAATAGCGATGCGTTCCAAAGCACCCATATACACGACACGTGAGATTATCGATGAAACGGGATTCATTATGGAGGAGCATGACATCACCGACGATGAAGCATCGGCCGAAGCACGGCAGAATAGCGGAGCGCAGACCAATGATGAGCCCAAAATCGAAAACTACTCAATAGAAGAGCTTGAACGCACCCTCGACCGACTTATAAGAGAGGAAAATTACGAGGAGGCGGCAAAAGTGAGCGAAATATTGAAACGCAAGCGAGGCAACGATTGATATCTATCATAAAACCACATAACCATAAAAACATCTATTATGAACTCGACTAAGATAAGGCTGTCAATATTAAGCTTCCTGCAATTTGCAGTATGGGGAAGCTATCTCGTGTGCCTCGGACAATACCTCGGACCGGCAGGACTTGGAAGCGACATCGCATGGTTCTATTCTGTGGTGGGATTCGTGTCGATATTCATGCCGGCTGTCATTGGCGTGATTGCCGACCGTTGGATTCCGGGACAAAAGCTGCTCGGTATATGCCACTTTCTCGCCGCCGTATTCATGATTCTCGCATGGAATTACGGTCAGAGCCACCCCACCCTTGAATTTACACCTTTCTTCACCTTATACACATTGAGCGTGGCGTTCTATATGCCCACCATCGCACTTTCCAACAGTGTGTCGTTTTCGATACTCAAGAGCAAAGGCGGTGACACGGTTAAGGATTTCCCGCCCATAAGGGTTCTCGGCACAGTGGGATTCATCGTTGCGATGTGGTTTGTAAATTGCGCCTACTATCACGACGGACATTTCGGATTCACTATTTCCGACGAGAATCCGTTTGCCGATTTCCGATTTCAATACACCGATATGCAATTGCTCGTGAGCGGAATCACGGGACTGTTGCTTGCAGCCTACAGCTTCTTCCTGCCCAACGTTCCTGTGGGTGGAAAGAATGACAAGAACAAGGGCATCATGTCGATACTTGGTCTTGACGCTTTCAAGCTTTTCAAGGACCAGCGCATGTTCGTTTTCTTCTTCTTCTCCATGCTCCTTGGTGTAGCACTTCAGATTACCAACGGATTTGCGACGACATTCATTACAAGCTTCAAGGGTATTGCCGAATATGCCAACACTTTCGGAGCCAACAATGCGACATTGCTAACATCGCTATCGCAGATTTCCGAGGCGTTGTGCATACTCATGATACCATTCTTCCTGAAGCGTTACGGCATCAAGAATGTCATGCTGATAGCCATGATTGCCTGGGTCCTGCGATTCGGCTTCTTCGGCATAGGCAATCCCGGATCAGGATTGTGGATGTTCATCCTGTCAATGATTGTCTACGGTGTGGCATTTGACTTCTTCAATGTGTCAGGCGCGCTCTTCGTCGAGCAGGAAACGCACGACAACATCAAGGCTTCGGCACAGGGCCTGTTCATGCTGATGACCAACGGCGTGGGAGCCTCGATAGGTACATTGATAGCAGGCGGCATCGTAAACCGCTACTGCTCATGGCAGGAAGTCGACGGACACAGCTACATGCTCGGCGACTGGAGTACGCCTTGGCTCATATTCGCAGGCTATTCGCTTGTCGTGGCTATTCTTTTCAAGATATTGTTCAAATACAAGCACGTAAGAGAGTGATACAATGATTCAATTCTATGCTCCCGACATAAACGAAACCCTTACCTTGCCCGAGAGCGAGGCACAGCACTGCATCAAAGTGTTGCGCACACGCATAGGCGACACTATTGAGGTGATTGACGGAAAGGGAATGCGTTACACTTGCCGCCTTCTTGACGACAAGCCCCGTCACGCATCGGTCGAGATTATCGAGCGCTTCCCGGTGCTTCCGGTGTGGCGATGTCACATAACAGTAGCCATCGCCCCCACTAAAAACATCGACCGCATGGAATGGGTAGTCGAAAAACTCACTGAAATAGGCGTAAACCGAATAATCCCCGTCAAATGTCGTCATTCCGAACGCAAGGAGATCAAAATCGAACGACTTGAACGCATCGCCGTTTCAGCAATGAAACAGTCGTTGAAAGCCACCTTGCCTGAAATATGGCCTATGACTCCCATCGACAAAGTAATTTCAGAACTGAACGCGACACAACGCTTTGTAGCCTATTGCGATCCCACAATACCCCGCCTGTCACTTGCCAAGGAATACAATCCCCAAAGCGAGAGCGTGGTCATACTCATTGGCCCCGAGGGCGATTTCGCTCCCGAAGAGATAAAGGCGGCCATCGATGCCGGATACTGTCCGGTAACACTCGGCGACAATCGACTGCGCACCGAAACCGCAGCCCTTGTAGCCTGCGACACATTCCACATAATAAGTCAATTAACTCAATAAAACACCTGAACACGAAATGCTTAATTATTTAAAGTCATCATCGACAGGCAATTTCTTTCTTCTTGCCGGCCCTTGTGTAATCGAAGGCGAGGAGATGGCTCTCGACATAGCTGAAAACATTGCCAATATCACAGCCCGTCTTAACATACCCTACGTATTCAAGGGATCATATCGCAAAGCCAATCGCTCACGCATCGACTCATTCACCGGAATAGGCGATGAAAAAGCGTTGAAAATATTGCGCAAAGTGCGTGAAACATTTAATATCCCGGTAGTAACCGACATACACACATCGGAAGAAGCGGCGATCGCTGCCGAATATGTCGACATACTCCAGATTCCGGCTTTCCTGTGCCGACAGACCGAACTGCTTGTAGCAGCGGCAAAGACCGGCAAAATGGTAAACATAAAGAAAGGTCAGTTCCTTTCGCCCGAAGCAATGGAGTTTGCAGTGCGCAAGGTAATCGATGCGGGCAACAATCAGGTTGCAATAACCGAACGCGGCACCACATTCGGCTATCAGGACCTTATTGTCGACTACCGAGGCATACCCACAATGCAGAAGAGCGGCGTACCCGTGATTCTTGATGCAACCCACTCGCTGCAACAGCCCAATCAGGCGGCAGGAGTAACGGGCGGTCGTCCCGACCTCATAGAAACAGTGGCACGTGCGGGAATAGCTGTAGGTGTCGACGGACTTTTCATCGAAACCCACCGAGAACCGTCAAAGGCCAAAAGCGACGGAGCCAATATGCTGCCTCTCGACCAACTCGCCACACTGCTTGAGCATCTGACAGCAATCAGGATGACAATAAACCAATTTTAATATCGTACAAATAATAAGGCCATCTGTCAAATGACAAATGGCCTTATTAATTTAATATATGATAAATACTAACGGATTAACGACGCGATACTTTGCGACCGAGATAATAAGTGTTTCTGCCGTCCTCAGCGTATCCGTCACGCAAAATTCGGAATCTCTCAGGTGACGCACCCTTTATTTTATCGCCATTGTAATATACATTCCATGCGTCACATGCGTAACCGTCACGCAACACCTTGAAACTTCCCGGCGATGCACCCTTTATCTTCATTCCCTTGAAATATACATCCCAAGCATCACGTGCATAACGGCCGTTAAGCACTTTGAAGCTTCCGGAGTTGGCTCCCTTTATTTTGCTCCCGTGATAATATACATCCCAGGAATCTTTAGCGTAACCGTTGTCCAAAACTTTAAAAGAGTTGCTGTTGGCTCCCTTTATCGCCTTCCCCATGTAATAGACTTTCCAATCGTCACGTGCATAACCGTCACGCAACACTTTGAAATATGCCGGAGAAGCGCCCTTTATGACCTTTCCGTCAAATAAGACCGCGTTATGTCCTATTACATATTGCAATCGGGGCCGTCCTTGAGCATATTCATACCGATCACGGTGTCCGCGACGATGCTGCGCTTCTACAGGAATCGTAGTCCAAAGCAGTCCAAGAATGATAATGAATACTATTTTCTTCATATAAGTAACGGTTTATACTTATATGACACAATTAACTCAAAAAAGTAAATTCAACGAATCAAAATAATTGTCCCTGTTTTTGGCAATATAGGCTAAATAATTGTCGGGAAAGTCGGATTATCGAACGTTTTTAACTGCTATTTCAGGATTGATGGAAAGAAGTTGCATAATAAACTCCTGCTGACGCACCGGCGAAATTAAAAGCGGCATAAAACTTTTCAGAATCTTCCTGTCGGTGAAAGTTATAGCCAATCGTTGAGAGAGCGATGTTGCCGGAGCGGAAAGCACACTCTTTGTAGGCTTGATATCTTTTATCTTGTCAATGGGATATGCGGTAGGAATAAAGAATGTGTACACTACAAGTTTATCGCCGTCGATTCGATAATATATTCCGATGAAAGTAACCAATATAAACGCCAACATAAACAAGCAGATTATGATAGGCCAGATGCCGTCGCCCGAAAAGCAAGGTATTACACAACACACCATTACTAAGGATATTATCGACCATGTAGAGCTGTCCCACAACGAATTGTATCTTGTGCCGTTATATTTTTCCATATTTAATTCGCTTTTGACTTGATGCAAAAATAAAAAATTTTCGTAATAACATCCACATCCGGCCTAAATAATTTGATGTCACACCACCCGATCCTCATGCAGTCCAAAATGTTAAGAAAACAATAAATTTATTCCATTCACGGCATTAACCGCCTTTCGATTTATCACAAATTCTGAATTTTAATTGTAACTTTGGATTTAATAATATTGTTATCATTGCATGAATTACATAACATCGGAAAACATATTGCTTATCGGCTCGACTCTTTTAGTAGCCGGAGTGCTTATCGGCAAATCAAGCTATCGCATAGGACTGCCGTTGCTGTTAATCTTCCTGATTGTAGGCATGGGATTCGGCACCGACGGACTTGGCATACAGTTCAGCGACATGCACACCGCACAGTTCATAGGCATGATCGCTTTGTGTATAATCCTTTTCTCGGGAGGAATGGATACAAAACTATCGTCGATACGCCCTGTCATAGTACCGGGATTGATACTCTCGACTGTCGGCGTACTGCTAACGGCTTTGCTCACCGGTGTTTTCGTGTGGTGGCTGTCAGGGATGTCATGGACCAACATCCACTTCGCTTTTCTGCCGTCGCTGCTGCTTGCGGCCACAATGTCATCAACCGACTCTGCTTCAGTTTTCGGCATTCTCGGCAGTCAGAAGGTCAATCTTAGAGAGAATCTGCGCCCCATGCTTGAGCTTGAAAGCGGTTCCAATGACCCGATGGCCTACATGCTCACAATAATATTGATTGAAACGATAACCCTTGGCGGAAATCTTTCGGTTACACAGATTATAGTGCAACTTGCACTGCAATTCGGCATTGGTGGCGCAATGGGACTGATGATGGGACGATTCACAAAATGGCTCATCAAAACCTATCGCCGCATAGGCAACGACTCGTCAATCAAGGAGGATGCCGATCAAGCCGCTTCCATGACCTCCATATTGCTGCTCGCATCGGTATTTTTCACCTTTGCAGCTACTACCGCGCTCACCGGCAACGGATACCTTGCCGTATATATCTGTGGAATAGTTGTGGGTAACGCCACAATCCCCAACCATCGTGCCATAGGCAAATTCATGAACGGCATGACTTGGCTTGCTCAGATTGTGGTGTTCCTGATGCTTGGATTGCTTGTAAATCCCCACGAAATGCTCGAAGTGGCACCGGTGTCACTGCTTATAGGAATGTTCATGATCATAATCGGACGACCACTGAGTGTATTCCTTAGTCTTTCGCCGCTCAGCAAAATATCGATTAACGCAAAATGCTTCATATCGTGGGTGGGATTACGCGGAGCCGTTCCGATCATATTCGCCACCTATCCCGTAATCGCCAATATCGATGGAGCATCGCAGATATTCAACATCGTGTTCTTCGTGACATTGCTGTCGCTACTCCTGCAAGGCACATCGGTGATTACGTGCGCCCGTAAACTGAAGCTTACCACCAACGAAGGCGTCGAGGACAACGATTTCGGTGTCGAACTCGCCGACGAGCTTCCCACTTCGCTGGAAACGCTTACATTGACCGAAGAGCGATTGTCAGGCGGAAACACACTGCGTGACATGAACCTCGCACCGGGCTCGCTTGTCATGATGATTAAGCGCAACGACCGCTATATTGTGCCTAACGGTCAATTGCAACTTAAGCCCAATGATGTACTCCTTATAATAAAAGAGGACAAGATGTGACATTTCAGTGAACATTAACACGCAAAAACAGATTAATATAGGAAAACCATAACTCACAAACACATCATAATCATGAAAAAAAGCATTAACAACAAAGCCGTGATTGCACCCCTGCCGGTGCTTATCGTGTGTACCTATGACGAAAACGGAGTACCCGATGCCATGAATGCCGCATGGGGCGGACAATGCGGATATACCAATATAGCACTCAATCTGTCATCGACCCATAAGACAACACGCAACATACGCAGTCGTGGAGCATTCACTGTAAGCCTCGGCACAGTCGACACACTGAAACTGTCAGATTACTTCGGAATAGTTTCAGGCAATAAGAATCCCGACAAGGTTGCCGACGCAGGAGTGACCGTTGTCAAATCGGAAAATGTCGACGCACCCATCATCGAGGAGTATTCGTTGACAATGGAGTGCCGGGTGATTTCAATAAACGAGGAACTTGGAGAAACCCGTGTAGTGGGAGAAATTATAAACACAATAGTCGACGACTCAATAGTTGACGAAAAGGGAGCCGTGGACTACAACAAACTTCAGCCGATATCCTTTGATTCGGAAACCAATTCTTATCGCATAATCGGCGAAAAAGTAGGCAAAGCTTTCTACGACGGTAAGGATTATCCGAAAAAATAACCGCTCTTACACATAAAGATTAAAAAATGCCACTTCAGCGGTGATATCATTTAGCATCACCGCCGAAGTGGTATACAAGTTGCTTGAAACTCTCGCATTTCTTTCCATTCACCCAAAGTTCAGTCGGGGAAATGTTAAACACCATATTATGATAATATGTATCGGCATCGCCACCAAAATTCTGTGAAAACACAAATTTCACAGTGCCCGGTGAGCCATATCCTCCTAAAATCACTACATCGACCGGATGCAGTACAAAGTGTATAATTTGATCGTCCATTTGCAGGAATTCATATCCCGCCTTAACCGAAATATCACCTATATCACGAAGTCGTTTGCTTACAATCTCGTCATCAATAATATCGGCAATGGGCAACAACGACATTCCGAATTCCAATGAATCACGAGAAACGGCAACCGCTTCCGGAATATCGGCAATGTCATCGCCATGATAATATGATACACTCGCATCGCCTCGATAGGTGCCCTTCATGTCAAGAAGAGCTTGATTTATCTGAGCGGTAGAGAATAGCGAATCATCGTCATTGCAACCCGCCAAAAGAATGCAAATTGCAACTACGGCAAATTGAAGTACCAACCTTTTCATTCAGTTAATATTTTATCAGTCAAGGAAACGGCTTGTCAAGCCTCCGTAAGCATCAATGCGTCTGTCACGGAGGAACGGCCACCAACGGCGCACATTTTCCGAGCGGGACAGGTCGATTTCGACCACAGCCTCGCACTCTTTATCGTCAGGAGCCTTGAACAGGAATTCACCCTGCGGTCCCGCAACAAAAGAGCTGCCCCAAAACTGAATTCCTCCCGTGACATTCGACGGGTCGTCCTCATGTCCCACTCTATTTACAGCTATAAGCGGAAGTCCGTTGGCTATTGCATGGCCGCGCTGCACGGTAATCCATGCTTCACGCTGACGCGATTTCTCATCGTCGGCGTCGCTGCTCTCCCATCCTATTGCGGTGGGATAGATGAGCATCTCGGCTCCACGCAATGCCATAAGACGCGCAGCCTCGGGATACCACTGGTCCCAGCACACAAGCACGCCAAGTCGTCCTACCGATGTGTCAATAGGTTCAAAACCGAGATCACCGGGAGTAAAGTAGAACTTCTCATAGTAGGCAGGATCGTCAGGAATGTGCATCTTACGGTATTTTCCTGCAATCGAGCCGTCAGCCTCAAACACTACGGCCGTATTGTGATACAGTCCCGGAGCCCTGCGTTCAAACAACGAAGTAACTATTACGACTCCAAGCTCACGGGCAAGTGCCGAGTAGAATTCGGTGGTCTTTGAAGGGAATCCCACGGCAAGCTCGCACAAGTCGGTCGATTCAGTCTGACAAAAATAGAGCGAATCATGCAACTCCTGATTCACTATGAGTCGGGCGCCGTTTTCGGCAAGGCGCCTCATCTTCTCGGCAAGTCGATTGCGATTGTTGTCAATGTCGCCCGTATTGGCTTGCTGTATAATTCCTACTTTCAGAATATTGCTCATATAGGTAATATCGTTTCAGGCACCTGCATCGTCACACAATGCAGCGAGCCGTGTTGTTTTATCAATACACTGCAATCGATTTTCACCACCTGATGATCGGGGAATGCAATCTTGATTATCTGCGCTGCAAGTTCGTCCTTCTGCGGCTGTCGGTAGACAGGCATCAATATCGAATGATTCATAATCAAGAAATTGGCATAGGTAGCAGGCAATCTGTTTCCCTCCTCGTCATACACGGCATCGGGCAATGGCAGTTCTATAAGGTTGTAAGGCTGTCCCGAAGCGGTCACAAATGACTGAAGCTGAAGCTTCATCTTGTTCAGCTCATCATAGTGGCTGTCGGTGACATCGTCAGTGCCTACATATAAGATGGTGTCATTTGGTGTCAAGCGGGCAAGTGTGTCGATGTGGCTGTCGGTGTCATCGCCTTCAAGCGCGCCGTAATCAAGCCACAGCACCCGGTCAAGACCGAATCGCGACTTAAGGTACTCCTCGATTTCATCACGCGACATCGCTCCGTTGCGATTGGGCGAAAGCAGGCATTGCGATGTAGTCATCAAAGTCCCCTGCCCGTCACTCTCGATTGAGCCGCCTTCGAGCACAAACGAAAGTTCGTTGCTGTAACGACCTCTCAGCAAACCGGTATTGCACATGGCGCGGGTTATTAGATTGTCCTTGTCGGCGGGAAACTTAAGTCCCCACCCGTTGAACTTGAAATCGCATATCACCGGATTACCGTCACGTTCTACGGTTATAGGGCCGAAATCACGGGCCCACGTGTCATTGGTCGGTACCGTAAGATAAAGTATGCGATTAGGCAGTTTCTCACAGTCAAGCACTCGTCGCGGCTCCTCGACATCGGGAGCGACAACGATCAGCGTTTCCTCCCGGGCAATTGCCTTGGCTATCTCGACGAAACAGTCGATTGCTTCATCGAGTACCGGAGCCCAGTCGGTGTCCTTGTGGGGCCACGAAAGCATCACAGCTCCGTGAGGTTCCCACTCGGCAGGAAGTCTTGTCGCACGATCACTCATCATAATCGTTCAATGTATCGTAGATGGACTCCTGTGAATCCATGTACTCCTCACAAAAATCAAGGAATCCGTTCTTTTCACTACTTCCCACAGCATCGCACCATTCACGGTACTCGGTTCGCAGCTCCGAATCCTCGTTTATCATTTTTTTGAACTCCGCTTCGGCCATATCCACACTTCCGTATTGATGGAGTATATGAAGGAAGACATCAGTTATATCTCTCATAATTCAATATTTGAGTCTAAGAAGAAATGATACGTTCACTAAAAACAGATAGGCAAATTACTGTTTCAAATTTACAACACTAATAGTAATCATCCAAACAATTTCACATATTTAAACCTTTGAGAATGGTTTGATACACTTTTTGACATCAATATTTTGAAAAATGTGTGTTTTTCATAGTATTATCGCATAGTGCCCTAAAGATTTTCCTTATTGAATCGGTGAGAGTCATGTCGGATATAACTCTGTATCATAGCATAGATAATCCTCTGTACAGGGGATAGCGAAACATCGCTGTCACCCAAAATCATCTCTTTCGCGATAGCACCGGCTATCGTAACTCGTTCTTCCTCCGGAAGTGACTGGATTGTGCTTATCACTTTAGGAGTGATAACTATCGGCTGTAACATAGCAATAAGATTTATTAGTTGAACACGTTGCAAAGATAGCCTGCGCCATGTGCCACAACTGAGCACACAAAAGTTAAAAACATTAAAATATCGGTTTTGGTGTTTTACTCGTCACAATGCATAAAAATATGGCGAAAAATTTGTAACTTCGCGAAAAATTACAACACAATAGTCACTTATGTCAGAAAATTCCCTACTCTCACGCCTCGACGGCATTGAAGCGCGTTTTGAGGAAGTGAGCACATTGATAACCGACCCGGCAGTTATTTCAGACATGAAGCGCTATGTACGACTGACCAAGGAGTATAAAGAGCTTGAAAAGTTGACCAATGCCACCCGCTGTTACCGCAATCTGCTCGACAACATAAATGAAGCACGTGAAGTTCTCGACTCCGAGAGTGACGAAGAGATGCGTTCGCTTGCCAAGGAGGAACTTGATGACGCCACGGCACGAATACCGCAGCTTGAAGAGGAGATAAAGTTGCTTCTCATCCCGGCCGACCCCGAGGACGGCAAGAATGCAATCGTTGAAATAAGAGGAGGCACAGGAGGCGACGAGGCTGCAATATTCGCAGGCGACCTGTTCAAGATGTACAGCAAATATTGTGAGTCAAAGGGCTGGAATGTAGCCGTGACAAGCTTCAACGAAGGAACAGCCGGAGGATTCAAGGAGATAGTATTCTCGGTAACGGGCGAAGGCGTGTACGGTATCCTGAAGTATGAAAGCGGCGTACACCGTGTACAACGAGTGCCGGCTACCGAAACCCAGGGCCGTGTGCACACATCGGCGGCCACAGTGGCCGTGCTGCCCGAGGCCGAGGAATTTGATGTAGAAATCAACGAAGGTGAAATAAAGTGGGACACATTCCGAAGCGGAGGTGCCGGAGGCCAGAACGTAAACAAGGTGGAATCGGGTGTAAGACTTCGCTACATGTGGAAGAACCCCAATACAGGCGAAACCGAGGAAATACTGATCGAGTGTACCGAAACACGCGACCAGCCCAAGAACAAAGAGCGCGCCCTAAGCCGACTGCGTACATTCATCTACGACAAGGAGCACCAAAAGTACCTCGACGACATAGCGTCACGACGAAAGACGATGGTGTCGACCGGCGACCGTTCGGCCAAGATACGCACCTACAACTATCCGCAGGGACGCATCACCGATCACCGCATCAACTACACAATCTACAATCTTGCGGCATTCATGGATGGTGACATACAGGATTGCATCGACCACCTGATAATCGCCGAGAATGCCGAGAAGCTAAAAGAGTCAGAATTATAACCCTCAATCAACATAGACCGATGAAAAGAACTGAATTAGTTGAGAACATAAAGCGTAAAGAGTCATTTCTATGCGTGGGACTTGATCCCGACATAAAGAAGATACCTCAGCATCTGCTGCGCGAGGAAAATCCGTTATTTGCCTTCAACAAAGCGATAATCGATGCCACAGCGCCCTATTGCGTAGCCTACAAGCCCAATCTCGCATTCTACGAAAGCCTCGGTGTGGAGGGATGGATTGCCCTTGAGCGCACAGTAAAATATCTGAAGGAGAATCATCCCGACCAATTCATAATCGCCGATGCCAAGCGAGGCGACATAGGCAACACCTCGATGCTCTATGCCCGCAGCTTCTTCGAGCATCTCGATGTCGATGCCATAACCGTGGCTCCCTACATGGGCGAGGACAGCGTAACGCCGTTTCTCGGATATGAGGGCAAATGGGTGATTCTGCTGGCCCTCACATCCAACAAGGGATCTCACGACTTCCAGTTGATCGAGGACAAAAACGGCAAGCGACTCTTCGAGCACGTAATCACCACATCGCAGAAATGGGCCACTCCCGATGAAATGATGTATGTGGTAGGTGCTACACAGGGCAGCATGTTCAAGGACATTCGCAACGTTGCACCCCAAAGCTTCCTGCTTGTTCCCGGTGTAGGCGCACAGGGAGGCAGCCTTGAGGAAGTGGCACGTTACGGCATGATTCCCGACTGCGGATTGCTCGTCAATTCATCGCGAGGCATCATATACGCATCGTCGGGTGAAGACTTCGCCGAAGCTGCAGGCAAGGAGGCTGAAAAGCTTCGCGACCAGATGTCGGCATTATTGAAGTCATCTCACATCATTTAAGCAAATTTAGCAGCATAATTCGCGAATTTCCGCTATATTTGCCGTAAATATTTCATTGTTACAGACTATTTCGATTAACCAACTAAATATTAACCAAAATGCAGAAAATAGACAACTACAACTTTGCCGGAAAGAAGGCCATTGTCCGTGTTGACTTCAATGTGCCTCTGGATGAAAACGGTAAGATTACCGATGACACCCGTATCCGTGGCGCCCTCCCCACCCTCAAGAAAATCCTCAACGACGGTGGCAGCCTCATCATCATGTCACACATGGGCAAGCCCAAAGGCAAGGTCAATCCTAAGTTCTCACTTAGCCAGATCAAGGACGATGTCGCTAAGGCTCTCGGCCATGATGTAAAGTTTGTATCTGACTGCGTAGGTCCCGAAGCAGCTGAAGCCGCAGCCAACCTCAAGCCCGGCGAAGTGCTTCTGCTTGAAAACCTTCGTTTCCACCCCGAAGAAGAGGGCAAGCCCGTAGGCATCGACAAAGCCGATCCCGCTTACGACGCAGCTAAGAAAGAGATGAAGGAAAAACAGAAAGAATTTGCAAAGCAGCTCGCAAGCTATGCCGATGTTTATGTTAACGATGCATTCGGTACCGCTCACCGCAAGCACGCTTCAACAGCCGTTATCGCCGACTACTTCGGAGCTGAAGACAAGATGCTCGGCTACCTCATGGAGAAGGAAGTTCAGGCTGTTGACAACATACTCAGCGACATCAAGCGTCCCTTCACCGCAATCATGGGCGGTTCTAAGGTTTCAACCAAAATCGGCATCATCGAAAACCTCATGGACAAGGTTGACAATCTCATCCTCTGCGGCGGTATGACATATACATTTGCCAAAGCTCAGGGCGGCAAGATCGGTAACTCAATCGTTGAGGACGACAAGCTCGACCTTGCTCTTGACATAATCAAGAAGGCTAAGGAGAAGGGTGTAAACCTCATCCTCGGCACCGACTGTATTGCTGCCGATTCATTCAGCAACGATGCCAAGACTATGGTTTGCCCCGCCAACAACATCCCCGACGGATGGGAAGGCCTTGATGCAGGTCCCGAAACCCGCAAGCTTTTTGCCGCTGCAATCGTTCCTTCCAAGACTATCCTTTGGAACGGCCCTGCAGGTGTATTTGAATTCGACAACTTCACAGGTGGTTCTCGTGCAATCGCCGATGCTATCGTAGAAGCTACCAAGAATGGCGCATTCTCGCTCGTTGGAGGCGGTGACTCGGTTGCATGTGTAAACAAGTTCGGTCTTGCCGATGAAGTTTCTTACGTATCAACCGGTGGCGGCGCACTTCTTGAGGCCATCGAAGGTAAGATTCTCCCCGGTGTTGCTGCCGTTCAGGGCAAGTAATCGACAATACCTGTTTTTAAACAATAAACAAAATCAGCCATTTAGCATTGCGCTAAATGGCTGATTCTTTATATATGTGCTCTGTGACGGCTATTGATTCAGTATGGCATCTATCTCGGCAAGCTCTTCAATAGTAAACTCAATGTTGTCAACTGCGGCGATATTATTGTCGAGCTGCCCCACCGAGCTTGCACCCACAATAACCGATGTCATTCCCGGCTTGGCAAGTAGCCATGCTATGGCCATTTGAGCCAACGACTGTCGCCGGCGAGCCGCCATCGCGTCAAGCAACTTGATTTTTTCAACCAATTCGGGCGTTATGTCCTCACGATGCAGGAACCCTCCGTCACGAGCGGCTCTTGAACCGTCGGGAATTCCGTTGATATAGCGATTGGTAAGCAACCCCTGTGCCAACGGCGAAAAAGCGATGAATCCAAGACCCTGCTCACGACACATGGCAAAGTGGCTGCCCTCGGGCTTTCGGCTCAACATACTATAACGGTCCTGATATATGAGGCACCTCACATTCTGCTGTCGCATCATCTCACACGCCTCTGCGGCTTTATCCACAGGATACTTTGACAATCCCACATAGAGGGCCTTGCCCTGCTTCACGATGTCGATAAGAGCCTGAACCGTTTCTCCAAGCGGTGTTTCGCTACAATAACGATGGCTGTAAAAGATGTCGAAGTATTCAAGACCGGTGCGCTTAAGGCTCTGATTTATGCTTGCCATTATATATTTGCGCGAACCTCCATCGCCATAGGGGCCGTCCCACATGAGGTGACCGGCTTTGGAAGTGACGATGATTTCATCGCGATGATTCTTAAGACCCTCGCTCAACATCCTTCCGAAATTAGCCTCGGCGCTTCCGGGAGGCGGTCCGTAATTATTAGCGATATCGAAGTGGGTTATGCCCTTGTCAAATGCGTGGAATACAATGTCACGAGCCGTGGCATAATTGTCGACATATCCGAAATTATGCCACAAGCCGAGTGATATCATCGGTAGTTGCAATCCACTGTTGCCACAGAATCGGTATTTCATATCTCTCTAATGTTATAACTGTCAACGAACGGGAATTTCAACTTCGGCAGGAGCAACGCCTTTGGCCGTTACCCGGAAACGAAGAGTTCCCGGAGTCTTGCCGCTGCGGGCTATCGCTGTGGCAGCACCGCTGAATAGCTTCATCTCAGGGTTCTGGAACGGCAACAGGCATGTCGGGTCACCATTTGCAGTAGCCTCAAATGCACCGGCTCCGTCTACCTTAAATTTGACAAGACGATCATCGGTAGGCACGATATTGCCATTCTTGTCGGCGACTTGTACTGTGAAATAGACAAGATCGTCACCATCGGCCTTCAACGATTCACGGTTGGGAGTGACAACAAGATGATGCGGCTTGCCTGCGGTTTTTATCGACTCCTCGGCAACGGCATTGCCATTGTCATCGTAAGCTACTACTTTTACTTCACCCGGTTCATACACGGTTTCGTTCCACATCAGCCTGTAGCGGTTCTGATAGGTGGAGTCGTTCTTCTCGCGAACGCCCTGACTCTTTCCGTTTATAAACAACTCGGCTTTAGGATAGCTGGTGTAGACAAATATCGGCGTCACCTTGCCTTCACGGCCTTTCCAGTTCCAGTGAGGCAGAATGTGAAGCGTAGGCGACTCCTCGTTCCACTTTGAGCGATAGAGGTAATAGCGGTCCTTGGGAAGTGACGCAAGGTCGATGATACCGAACACAGAGCTATGGTTGGGCCATGCATCGGTATCGTAAGGCGAAGGCTCGCCAAGATAGTCAAATCCGGTCCACACAAACTGACCTATTACATAATCCTTGTCATCGTCCATAGCAAAGTCTATATCGGGAGTGTTGGACCATATACATGACTCATTGTCATAGCTCGACGACTGATGGTCGGGGTGCGTCACGTGATTGTGTTCCTTAAATTCGATAGGGAAATGATAAACTCCACGCGATGAAACGGTCGATGCGGTTTCCGAACCGAGAATCAGTTTCTGCGGAAGCTTTTCATAAGCTTCTTCATAGAACTGAGGCTTGTAATTGAATCCGGGAATGTCGAGCGCGGCAGCAAAGCCATTGTCAAGCACCGCCCTTATCTGATCCATTCCGCATGTCACGGGACGGGTCGGGTCAAGCTTGTGCACAAGATCCTGAAGCATTGTAAGCTCCTTTACTCCACCGGGACCCCACTGGCTCGGCACCTCGTTGCCTATAGACCACATGACCACCGACGGGCTGTTGCGGTAGTGCTCAACCATGTTGGTGATGTCACGCTCGGCCCACTCATTGAAGTATGAGCCGTAACCGTTAGGCGACTTCGGACGGAAGCTCCAATCGTCAAAGGGCTCAATCATCAACATCACGCCCATTTCGTCGCACAACTCTACAAGCTCTGGAGCCGGCATGTTATGAGATGTACGTATGGCATTTACGCCCATATCCTTGAGCAGCTCTATCTGGTGACGCAACGCCGAGCGGTTGACTGCCGCGCCCAACGGACCCAGGTCATGATGATTGCACACTCCGCGGAACTTGGTAAGCTCCCCGTTAAGGAAAAATCCCTTTTCGGGAACATACTCGATACTGCGTATGCCGAATCGGGTGTCATAACTGTCGACAACCTTGCCATCGACACTGACAGTAGTGCGTGCCGTATACAGCTTGGGCGACTTCGGCGACCACAATTCAGGTCGGTTTACAAGGAAATTCTGGAAATCCTTCTGTCCGTGATACACAAATTCCGATGAATTCTTTGCAACCACATCGCCTGCAGGCGACAGGATTTCGGTAGCGACCATAGCCTTTTGTCCGTCATTAAGGCCGGCTATCTTCACCTCAAGGCGCACCGATGCATAATCCTTGGTCACCTTGGGTGTCGTGACGTATGTACCCCAAACGGGGATATGTACTTTGTCGGTATTTACAAGATGCACGTTACGGTAAAGTCCGGCACCGGGATACCAGCGCGATGCCCTCTCAAAGTTTTCAAGATCGACCTCGACATCGTTCTTGCCTGGATGTACCGCATCGGTAATGTCGGCATAGAATGAGTTGTAGCCATAGGGCCAATATGCAAGTTCCTTGCCGTTGACTTTGACATGCGCATTGCTCATCGCTCCGTCAAATACAAGGGTCAATGCCCTGCCTGTAGTGTCGGGAACATCAATAACCGTGCGGTAGGAACCTTTTCCTATAAAAGGCAATCCGCCGGTACGGCCTGTTTTTTCTGTCTTTTCTGTTTCACCGTTTTGCTCTACGGCAACAACCTGAAGGTCGTTATTTCGGTCAAAAGGCCCGTATATGGCCCAATCATGAGGTATTCTTACATTCTGCCACTGCGTATCGGCCGAAGGGACACCCTTTGTAAACTGCCAGCCCTCATTCAGCGTCGTCGTGTGACGCTCCGCATTAAGACCGACCGCAATCACACCGGTCATTACCATCATGGCAATCCGGGGGAAATAGTGCTTGTTCATTTAATTATGGATGGAATTTAGTTATTGGTAATACTTAAAATTCGGGTCATGGTAAATCGATGACATTGAGTCATTACATTGTATATACAAAAATACAAAAAATAATCCAATAGGCATGAAACATACTACATAATATATCTTAAAATCTCGGTAAGAGAAAAATCTCGATTTTGTCCTACTTTATCGCGAAATATTCCTATTGCGAACGGAAATTATTTCTTTATTTTGCATGAAATAGTAATTATAAATCATTACATGAAATACAACGAAATCGGGAAAACCGGAATGGTAGTGTCGTCGCTCAGTTTTGGAGCTTCGTCGCTCGGCGGAGTGTTCCGCGACATAAATCAGACATCAGCAATCAAGGCAGTGGAAACAGCCATAGAAGGCGGCATGAATTTCATCGATGTATCGCCCTACTACGGTCATTACAAAGCCGAAACAGTGCTCGGCAAAGCTTTAAAGGGCATCGATCGAAACAAATATTATCTCTCGACCAAGGTAGGCCGCTACGGCAAGGACGGTGTCAACACATGGGACTACTCGGCAAAACGCGCCACTGAGAGTGTATTTGAAAGCATGGAACGCATCGGTGTCGACTATATCGATTTGATAAACGTACACGACATCGAATTTGCCGACCTTAATCAGGTTGTCAATGAAACACTGCCGGCACTTGTGGAGCTTCGCGAAAAAGGTGTTGTGGGACATGTGGGCATAACCGACCTCCAGTTGGAAAATCTCAAATGGGTAATCGACCGCGTTCCCGAAGGCACAGTCGAAAGCGTGCTCAATTTCTGTCACTATACACTCAACGACGACAAGTTGCTCGATTTCCTCGACTATTTCGAGCAGCACGGCATCGGTGTCATCAACGCTTCGCCACTCTCGATGGGACTGTTGTCCAATAGAGGCGTGCCCGACTGGCATCCAGCGCCCAAGTCGCTTGTCGATGCCTGCCGCAAGGCCGTGGAGCATTGCAACGCCAAGGGATACCCGATTGAGAAACTCGCAATACAATTCTCCACCGGAAATCCGAGGATAGCGACTACGCTGTTCAGCTCGGCCAATCCCGACAATGTAGCAAACAACTTAGCATTCGTCGACGAGCCCATCGACATGACGCTCGTTAAGGAGGTGCGTGACATAATCGGAAATCAGCAGCGAGTAAGCTGGGCCAACTCTTAATGACCGCCGACATGGATTACACAATAATCGATGCACACTCACACTTGTGGCTTAATCAAGACACAATCGTCAACGGTTTGCCGGTACGCACCATCGACCGCGGACGCTCGATATTCCTAGGCGAAGAGAGGCAAATGCTACCGCCGTTCATGATCGACGGACGCAACTCGGCCGAAGTATTCCTGTCAAACATGGATTATGCACAAGTTTCGGCAGCCGTGGTCACACAGGAATTCATCGACGGAAATCAGAATGAGTATCTCGCCGATGTAGTAAAGCGATACCCCGACAGGTTTTTCGTTTTCGGCATGTGTGAATTTCGCAAACCGGGTTTTCTCCCCGATGCAAAAGAACTGATAGCACACGGATTCCGCGGATTGGCCATACCTGCTCACCGACTTCCGCTCGGCGACGACCGGGTTTGGCTCAACTCTCCCGAAATGATGGAGATGTTCAAGTACATGGAGAAGCACGGCATGATATTGTCGATAACACTGGCCGACGGAGCATTGCAAGTGCCCGAAATGGAAGAGGTCATCAGCGAATGTCCCGATCTTAAAATAGCGATAGGACATTTCGGAATGGTGACCATGCCCGACTGGATGGAACAGATAAAGCTGGCACGACATAAAAATGTCATGATTGAATCAGGAGGTATAACTTGGCTCTTCAATTCTGAATTCTATCCCTTTGACGGAGCCGTGCGCGCCATACGCGAAGCAGCCGATGCAGTTGGTATGGATAAACTCATGTGGGGATCTGATTACCCTCGCACTATAACGGCCATAACCTACCGCATGTCCTACGACTTCATTATAAAGTCACCCCTCATGACTACCGATGAGAAACGTGCATTCCTTGGTGAAAATGCAAGACATTTTTACGGTTTTAAGAATCTTATAGAGTTACCTTACATCAAAAACATGTCGGAATGAATCCTACAACCAAAAATCGATACATTGTACCGCTATCGCTCGTGATATGCCTCTTCTTCGTCTGGGCAATCAGCGCCAACCTGCTGCCAACCATGATAAGGCAGCTGATGAAGACTTGCGAACTGACACCCTTTGAAGCGTCATTTACCGAAACCGCCTATTGGCTCGCCTACTTCATCTGTCCCATACCGATTGCGATGTTCATGAAGCGTTACACCTATAAGGCCGGCATAATATTCGGCCTGCTCATGGCGGCAGCCGGTGCATTGCTGTTTTTCCCTGCGGCTGTGATAAAAGAGTATTGGTTCTACTTGTGCGTATTCTTTGTCATCGCTACCGGAATGTGCTTCCTTGAAACAGCCGCCAATCCTTACGTAACGGTTCTCGGCGCACCTGAATCGGCTCATCGCCGACTCAATCTCGCCCAGTCGTTCAACGGACTCGGCGCTTTCATATCGGCAATGTTCATCAGCAAAATAATACTCAGCGGCGACTCATATACACGTGACACACTGCCGGCCGACTTCACCGGCGGATGGGAAGCATATATCGAGGCTGAAACCAACGCTATGAAAGGCCCCTATGCGGCTCTCGCCCTTATGCTTGTAATAATAGCCGTGATATTCATCTTCTCAAAACTACCCAAAATAAACGAAGGTCACAGCACTTCGGGAAAGCTTATTAATTTCGGTGTATTCAAACGCTCTCACCTCTCCAAAGGCGTAGTGGCCCAGTTCTTCTATAACGGAGGACAAACGGCAATCAACAGCCTCTTCCTTGTCTACTGCTGCTCCTATGCAGGCATAAGCGAATCCACCGCGACTACATTCTTCGGCATCTACATGCTTGCATTCCTGCTTGGCCGATGGGTGGGAACCATGTTGATGAGCAAGTTCAAAGCGAGCAACATGCTCACCGTCTACTCCCTCGCCAATGTTGTGCTGTGTATTGTGATAACGCTGTTTGGAGGCATGGTGGGACTATATGCCATGATCGCAGTGTCGTTCTTCATGTCGATCATCTACCCCACCCAATTTTCACTCGCAATAACCGATCTTGGCGATGACACAAAGAGCGGTTCGGCATTCCTGGTCATGGCCATTGTGGGTAACGCCTGTCTGCCGCAGCTCACCGCATTCATCATGATGCTCGATCCGGTGTGGTATCACATCGCCTATGTTGTTCCCATGATATGCTTCATGGTGTGCGCCTATTACGGATTTCGAGGGCACAAAATAATCAACTGACAACCATTCATTCAAAATATAACCAACAAGTAACTGAATAGAACTATGCTTGCAATTCAAATAAAATCGCCCGGCAATGTCGAAGTAATCGATCTCGACATGCCTCAACTTCGTCCCGGAGAAGTATTAATCAAGATTGACTACGTGGGATTCTGCGGCTCCGACCTCAATACATTCCGCGGAAAAAATCTCATGGCAATATCACCCGTCATTCCGGGACATGAGATAGGAGGAACCATCGAGGCCGTCGGTGACAACGTGCCTGAAGGCATGTTCACCAAGGGTATGAACGTTACGGTAAATCCATATACGGCATGCGGCAAATGCTCTTCATGTCGTAAAAGCCGCCCCAACGCGTGCGAGCACAACGAAACACTCGGTGTGCAGCGTCACGGAGCTATGCGCGAATACATCGCCATACCTTGGGAGAAAGTCATACCGGCTCCCGGCATCTCCTCGCGCGACTGCGCATTAATCGAACCGATGAGTGTAGGCTTCCATGCCGTTGACCGAGGTGCAGTCACCGACATAGACACCGTAATGGTGATAGGATGCGGCATGATCGGACTCGGTGCAATTGTGCGAGCCGCCATGAGAGGCGCCACTGTCATAGCTACCGACCTTGACGACGACAAGCTTGAACTCGCAAAGCGACTCGGAGCTACCTACACCATAAACTCGGCCAAGGAGAATATACACGAAAAACTGTGTGACATAACGGCAGGATATGGTCCCGATGTAGTTGTCGAAGCTGTAGGATCACCCGTGACCTATGTAACGGCAGTGGAGGAAGTGGCATTTGCCGGACGAGTTGTTTGCATTGGCTATTCAAAGTCGGATGTCACGTTCCAGACAAAGCTGTTTGTGCAGAAAGAGCTCGACATACGCGGTTCACGCAATGCGTTGCCGGCCGACTTCAACGCCGTGATACGTTACACGCAACACGACAACTGTCCCGTAGACCTGCTTGTCAGCGAAATAGTGATGCCCGACAAAGCGCAAGAGGCGCTTCAGCGCTGGTCGGATAATCCCGGAAAGGTATTCAGAATATTAGTCAAATTTTAAAGCGATTCAATGCCAGTCAACGGATACAGAGTAAAACGTTACGACCAGCCGGTAAAACGCTATTGCCAGACAATCGACCTGTCAGACAATCCGGAGCTGATAGAACGCTACAAGGAGTGTCACAGCAAAGCGAATGCCTGGCCTGAGATTCGTGAAGGGATACGCGAAGTTGGAATCCTTGAAATGGAGATGTACATAACCGGCAATCGCGTATTCATGATTGTGGAAACTCCCCTTGACTTCGACTGGGACACGGCAATGAAGCGACTTGCCACGTTACCTCGCCAAGCCGAATGGGAAAATTTCGTGGCAACATTTCAAGGATGCAATCCTGACAGCACATCGGCCGAAAAATGGACGCTGATGGAACGCATGTTCTATCTTTACGAAAACTAACAACACTACCGTACAATGAACCAACGACCATTAAACAGGGAAACGGTGGCGACAACCACCCATCCTGTAAAAATACTTCAATTCGGCGAAGGCAACTTCCTGAGGGCATTTGTCGACTGGATGATTGACATTGCCAACGAAAAAGGCGTTACCGATAGCGACATAGCCATAGTAACGCCGCGTTTCCGCATCACTCCAGCCTTGGAAACATTGCAGAAGCAAGATGGGCTCTATCATGTGTACCTTGAAGGTGTAAAGGATGGCAAACCCGGTAAGGAGTCACGGTTGGTGACCTCGATTGCCGACGCTTTTTCACCGTCAGCCGACATGGAGCGTTACGAGAGCTACATAACATCGCCCGATTTAAGATTTGTAATATCAAATACCACCGAAGCGGGCATACGTTACGAGCCCGAAGACATGTCAGGCGACAATCAGGCAACATTTCCCGGCAAAGTAACCAAGATGCTGCACAAACGCTTCACCCGTTTCAACGGAGCCGACGACAAGGGATTGATATTCCTGTGCTGCGAGCTGATCGAGGACAATGGAAGCACCCTACGTGACTTCGTACTGCGTCATGCCGCTGAAGGAGGTCTTGGCAACGATTTCATCGACTGGGTTAAAAACAGCTGCATATTCTGTGACACACTTGTCGACCGCATAGTGTCGGGATTCCCTCACGACACTATTGACGAGCTTAAGGAGGAGCTCGGTTATGATGACAATCTCATAGTCAAGGGTGAACTTTACCATATATGGGCCATAGGAGGCGACGGCTATCTGAAGGCACAACGTGAGCTGCCACTCGACAAGGCGGGACTCAATGTGGAGTTCATGCCCTCGATTAAGAAGTTCCGCGACAAGAAGGTGAGAATACTCAACGGCTCTCACACCGGAATGGTTCCGATTGCTCTACAGCTTGGATGCGAAACGGTTATGGACGCATTCGACAACCGTGATGTCAACGAATTCATCAACACAATGGTCGAGCGCGAAGTGTTGTCCATGATCGATGAAGAGCGCGAAAAGCTTGAACGATTCTCGGCGGGAATACTTGAACGTTTCTACAATCCTTATATTAAGCATCAGCTCAAGTCAATAGCGTTAAACTCGTTGTCGAAGTGGGAGGCACGTAACTATCCCACGGCAAAGGACTACTATTCACGTAACGGCAAAAGAGCGGATTTTGAACTGTTCACATTCGCCGCATTGCTCTCACTGTACGGCCCCGGCTCGGAATTCAACGCCCAAGACACCCAAGAGCATCTTGAATTGATAAATCAAGTGTGGAATGACAACGACTATCGTTCTACTGTTGCCGCCATTGTCAACAGCAACATCTTCACAGAAAATTTTGAAGAGCATATTCCCGGCTTTATAGATGACACGGCAAGATATCTGAGTGAAATCAGACGGAACGGCATGTCAGTGGCATTAAAACAATTCATTGAATCGCACAAGAATGGCTAAACGCATCATAAGGATAAACCAAGCCGACAATGTAGCCGTAGTTTTAGCCGACGAGATAAAGGCCGGCGAAACATTGACCGAAGGAGGCGTAACGGTAACGTTGAAGGATGACCTGATTCGAGGCCACAAAGTGGCGCTGACCGACATTGCCCAAGGATGCGATGTCGTAAAATACGGCTATCCCATAGGTCATGCGACAAGACACATAACGGCCGGTGAACATGTGCATTCTCATAATCTCGCGACATCGCTCGATCTTGACTTGGAGTACACCTACAGTCCTGTGACAACCGAAGCCAAACCATCATGCAATCCACCCACAATCAACGGTTATCTACGAGCCAACGGAGAGATGGGTATTCGCAATGAATTGTGGATAGTGCCTACAGTGGGATGTGTCAACGGACAAGCTCAGGCAATCGTCAAACGGCTGACTGAAGAGTGTGACACAAGCCATATAGACGATGTGCGTGCGTTCACCCACAATTACGGATGTTCTCAACTCGGCTCTGACCATGAAAACACCCGCTCAGCTTTGGCTGCACTCATAAAGCATCCCAATACCGGGGGTGTACTTGTACTCGGCCTCGGATGCGAGAACAACCAATTGGCAACGTTGCGTGATACATTGGGCGACTACGACCCGTCACGCATAAAGTTCCTTGTGGCGCAAGAAGTGGACGACGAAATTGAAGAGGGAGTCGCAATAGGCAAGCAATTGATTGAAACGATGAAGAGCGACCGCAGGCAGCCCCTGCCGATGTCACGACTGAAAGTGGGATTGAAATGCGGAGGCTCCGACGGGCTGTCGGGAATAACTGCCAATCCGCTTGTGGGAATGGTATCGGACATGCTGATTGACTGCGGAGCGACAACCATAATGACCGAAGTTCCTGAAATGTTCGGTGCCGAAACGATATTGATGAACCGGGCTGTAGACCGAAAGATATTCAATAAGATTACATCGCTCATAAACGACTTCAAGGACTATTTCCGCTCCTACGGCCAACCGATATATGAGAATCCGTCACCCGGCAACAAAGCCGGAGGGATAACGACTCTTGAAGAAAAGTCGCTCGGCTGCGTGCAGAAAGGTGGCACAAAACCGGTTGTCGATGTCATCGGCTATGCCCGCCAAGCAACAAAGTCCGGGCTAAACCTGCTAAACGCTCCGGGCAATGACCTCGTGGCTTCGACTGCACTCGCATTAGCGGGATGTCACATTGTCCTCTTCACTACCGGACGAGGAACTCCATTCGGGACATTTGTACCCACAATGAAAATATCGACCAACACCGCTCTTTATGAGAAAAAGAAGCACTGGATTGACTTCAATGCAGGAACGATAATAGAGGGCGAATCCATAAATAACGCTTCCAAACGAATGCTCGACAAAATCATAGACACGGCCAACGGAAAGTTGTTGGAGCATGAATTTACCGGAGCCAAGGAGATCGCGATATTCAAAACAGGAGTGACACTATAGAATTGTAATTGCAAAGGACCGACATGGGAATAGTTTTGTCAACTATCAACACCCGTGTCGGTCCCCATTTATGTCTATGCCTCAAGAAGCTTAATCAAAGTCTGATTGGCACGATCGATTACATTGGTTTCAAGTGAAGCCAGATATATCTTGGTCGTTGATTCGGAATCATGTCCCATACCCTGGCTTATCACCGACAACGGTATGTTGCGCGAGCGTGCGATAGAAGCCCATGAATGACGCGCAACATACATGGTAAGCGGCAACGAAAGATGCACCCTGCGCCCTACCCGCTTCAAATTGTAGTTTATCTTATACAGAACATTTTTATACTTGCTCCTGACATTCACGGTTGAATCATCAATGATCGGGAGCAAATAGATTGATGTCGGATTGCCGTAACGCTGCACGATACGTTGCATCACAGGTTCCCATTTTATCACGAGCAACCGATTGGTTTTCCGTCGACGATAGGTGAGCCTTCCACCCACCAGATCGCTCTTTTTCAAGAATGCCATGTCGATAAACGACATACCCCGTAAGAAAAAACTAAGAATAAACATGTCACGGGCATATTCAAGTTTCGGATCGTGCGACAGGTCAAGCGAATATATCTCCCTGATCTTGTTCAACGACACCGCTCGTTTCACCGTCTTCTCGATTCCCGTATATACATGCTTGAAAGGGAATGTCTGAACGGTAATGTTTCTATCAACCGCCCGATTATAAACAGCCCTCAGAATGCGCATGTAAAACGACACAGTGTTCAAAGTCAATCCCGAGCGTATCAACCATGCCTGATAGGACAACAAGCGCATGCTGTCGAATCGCTCAAATTCAATATCTCCCCCTTGCAAAAAACGCTTGAAATTGTTAAGCGTGGTAAGATAGGTTTCATAACAACGTCTTTTGTCAGCTGCAATCATTCCTTGCAGCACATCCACCATAAATTCACAGAATAGCGGCTCTTGCCTTAAATGCCTTGATTCATTTGTCATGTTAAATACTTTTAAAATTATCTCTGTTGAATAATTCGGCAAAGTTAATTGATGAGTTAATCCAAAATTATGTGTGAGCAATTTGTGGAGATAAATTGTTAATTTTGCACTATGATACATGACAATGACGAATTTTGGGAATGGGTGTACCGTAACATCAATGATGATGTCCTAAGCCTTCGACTTCGCAATCACGGCAAAGATGAGTGGATTGATGCGGCAATAACACAGATAGAATGCCGCAGGCGATGCAATAGCAAACTGACAGATACATTGAAATGCCGGCACTTCGTCTTCCCGTCGACATTATCGGCCGAACAGTGTACGAGCGACATTTTGGCCGATTTCCATGCGGGATTGGTCGACGATTGCGCGAATGTGCTTGACATGACATGCGGTCTTGGCATAGACACATTCCACATTGCCCGAAAAGCGTCATCGGTCACTGCCGTAGAGCTTAACTCCGACACAGCTGAAGCAGCAGCACATAACGCCAAGGCTCTGTCATTATCCAATGTTACGATATTACATGGCGACTCAACTTCCTATTTAAAGGAGTGTGACAAAAGATTCGACACTATATTCATCGATCCCGCGCGGCGAGGCGACGCCGGCCAACGACTTTTTGCGTTGAGCGACTGCCGACCCGATGTAACGGCACTTCTACCCGACATATCGGCACATTGTCGCAAATTGATTGTAAAGGCATCGCCGATGCTCGATGTCACACACACTTTGAGAGAATTGCCAATGACACGCGACATATACATCGTGGGCAACACCCGTGAATGTAAAGAACTCGTAAGCGTTGTCGACTTCACCAACGACACCAACGATGTCACAATACATGCATGGACCTCGGGCGACGACTTCAGTTACACCCCTTCACAGGAGAGCGAAGCCGCTGTAGAGTTCGGAGTTCCCGAGGATGGATGGTATCTCTACGAGCCCTACCCTGCGATCATGAAATGCGCCCCCTACAAACTGCTGTCCTCTCGGTTCGGAGTAAAGAAACTCCATCCCAACACACATCTGTACACATCGTCGTCACCTGTCGACATGTTCCCCGGCGAGCGATGGAAAATCGAGCGCGTCATCCCCTTCGCGTCAAGTGAGCTGAAGCGATTCTCTCGTAAATATCCACAAATAAACGTAGCGGTTAGAAATTTCGGATGGTCGGCCGATAAGCTGAAAGCCAAGCTGAAAGTCAAAGACGGAGGCGACAAGCGACTTATAGGAGCAACCATTACAGGCGACATAAAAATAATGCTCGTTCTGTGCAAGGACGAGCATTAGTAATCAAAAATTCTCCACTTTATCGTTTTTCAAACAATCGTGCCATCGAGCGCTTATCCTCACGCTCCTTGATGGACTGTCGTTTGTCATATTCCTTCTTACCCCGACCGATGCCTATAACCACCTTGGCAAGCCCGCGGTCGTTGATGAACAATCGCATAGGTATGATGGTAAATCCTGCCTCTTTGCCGTTCTTCTCCAACTTGGCAATCTCCTTTTTATTAAGGAGCAGCTTGCGGTCGCGACGCTCGGCATGATTGTTATATGTACCGTAGAAGTATTCGGCTATATACATATTCTTAAGCCACACCTCGCCATTGGTCACATAACAGAATGAATCGGCAAGACTCGCCTTGCCGAGGCGTATCGACTTGATTTCGGTACCGGTAAGCACGATGCCCGCCGTAAATGTGTCGGATATGGCGTAGTCAAATGTCGCACGCTTGTTTTTTATATTTATATCCTTACTATTCTTCAAATTCATGATAATTGCTGCATTATAAAATGAAACAAACAGCCGAGTATATAGGGAGGCAACAGGATGCTCACTACACTCAGCGCCGTGAAGGCAAACGAAGATGTCGCCCTGACGGCCAAATAACGCATTCCCATCCACATAACAAGCACCACCACCACCGGGAGAAACTGCACTATCGACAGATCGATGGGCGGCAGGCAATTGCCTATTATGTTTATAACAGCAAGCAGTCCCAGATTATACAATATGAAAGTGGTGTACTTCTTTTCATTGGGCTCACCGTCGACCATTCGCTTAAGGAAAAATGAGAACAGGAACACCGCAAAGAAAAATGTCACGAAATATTGTACAAAAGTAACTACCGCATTCTGAATCATCGTCACCAATGAAAGGGAGGACACGTAGAAACGCTGAATGAACACCGTGCAAGCCGTTATGCCTATCAAGGGATAGAAGCCGCTCGATGCAATGGCACGCGGCTCCTCGCCACGGGCGGCTATATCCTCCCAGCCACGGGCCGGTGAGATTATTAATTGTAGCAAATAGCCTAAAAACTTTAGCATCGTCATTATTTTGGAATGGCAAAGTTAACAATATATCGCCAAAAAAGAGTAATTTTGCATATACGAAATTTTTACAATACACATAAAAACGCCATTTAGATATGTTAAAGACAATTTTAGCAATATCGGGAAAACCCGGACTGTTCAAATTAGTGAATCAAGGAAAGAATATGCTCATCGTAGAGTCACTTTCGACCGGCAAACGCACTCCTGCCTACGCCCACGACAAAGTGATATCGCTCGGTGACATAGCCATATATACCGTAGAGGAAGATGTTCCGTTGTCGAAAGTGCTTGAATCACTGAAAACAAAAGCCGACGGAAAGCCCGTGGATGTAAAAGCCATAGGTGACGATGCCGACATACGCGCCTACTTCAAGGAAGTGCTTCCCGACTTTGACGAGGACCGCGTTTATACCAACGACATAAAGAAAGTGTTAAACTGGTACAATCAGCTCCTCGCTGCCGGAATAACCGAATTTGTATCGCCGGAAGAGGAAGAAAACGCTACTGAAGAGAAAGGCGAATAAAGCAGTCTTTAGAAAATACCAATCGGCAGAGTGATGTATCAATGATCACTCTGCCGATTTTTTATTGATCAATCATCATGGTCGTGATGGTGATGATGATGCTTTTTCGGCTTCTTATGCTTCTTGTGTTTCTTATGCTTGTAATAATATCCATCATCAAAGTCATAATCTCCCTCAACGCCCCAATAGCTGCGCATGGAGCCACACGAAGTAAGCGATGTCGATCCCAATCCAAGGATGGCTATTATAAGCCATATCACATATTTCTTCTTCATCTTTGATAAAATGTAGTGTTTAACTTAAATACATTTAAACACTACAAAATGTTTATCATTGATGCTATAACTCGCGACAATGTGCTACTTTTTCATCCAGCAACGCCTTATCGATAACCTCCATCACTGTTTTCACGTAGTGGAACGTAAGGCCCGATATGTACATGGCATCAATGTCCTCCACATCCTTACGATTTTCAACCGAAAGGATTATGTCGGTTATTCCGGCACGCTTGGCGGCAAGAATCTTCTCCTTTATACCGCCCACAGGCAACACTTTGCCTCGCAGAGTAATTTCGCCTGTCATGGCAAGGCATGAACGCACCTTGCGCTGCGTGAAGGCCGAAACAATGGATGTTGCCATAGTTATGCCGGCCGACGGTCCGTCCTTGGGGATAGCTCCTTCAGGGACATGCACGTGAAGCTGATATTTCTCAAACAGCTCGTCGTCTATACCCAGCTCAAGTGAATGGCTCTTTACATACTGTAAGGCTATCGCAGCCGACTCCTTCATTACGTTGCCGAGATTACCGGTCAATGTCAACTTGTCGCCTTTGGCTCGTGACAATGACGACTCGATGAAGAGAATCTCACCGCCTACAGCCGTCCAGGCCAGTCCTGTGACAACACCGGCAAACTCATTGCCCTCATAGAGATCCTTGCTATAGCGTTCAAGCCCGAGATAACCCTTAAGATGCTTGGGTTGTATCTTGTGAGGATATTTCTCCTTAAGCATCAACGCGAGCACAATCTTGCGTATAATCTTGGAAATCTGCTTTTCAAGCTGTCGCACACCGCTCTCCGAGGTATAGTTCTCGATTATATGTGCTATGGCCTCGGGAGTGAACGATAATTGCGACTTCTTAAGCTTGAACTCCTTCAAAAGCCGGGGTATTATGTGACGATTGGCTATCTCAATCTTCTCTTCAAGCAGATAACCCGAAAGGTCGATAATCTCCATTCGGTCGAGAAGCGGCTGCGACAATGTCGTCAATGTATTGGCAGTGGCAATGAACAGCACCTTCGATAAGTCGTAATCGATGTCGACATAGTTGTCGTGGAATCGGCAATTCTGTTCAGGGTCGAGCACCTCAAGCAGCGCAGCCGAAGGATCGCCCTTGAAGTCGCTGCCTATCTTGTCGATTTCGTCGAGCAGCAATACGGGATTGGAAGTACCGGCACGCTTTACGGCATCGATTATACGGCCCGGCATCGCTCCTATATAAGTGCGACGGTGTCCGCGTATTTCAGCTTCGTCATGAAGGCCGCCCAACGATACACGCTGATATTTGCGTCCGAGCGAGCGCGCCACCGATTGGCCCAACGAGGTCTTTCCCACTCCGGGAGGTCCTACAAGGCAGAGAATCGGAGCCTTGCCCTCAGGGTTGTTAAGCAGCACGGCTATCTGCTCAAGGATACGCTCCTTGATCTTGGGAAGTCCATAATGGTCGGCATCAAGGATATCCTTTGCCAGATTGAGATCGGTATTCAAGTCAGAATACTTGTTCCACGGCAATTCAAGCAGGGTTTCTATATAGGAATATTGAACCGAATAGTCGGGGCTTTGCGGATTCAATCGTCCCAGTTTGTCAAGCTCCTTGTCAAACACGGCAGCTACATTGGCCGGAAAATCAATCTCATCAGCCTTACGACGGAAAGCAGTCAGATCGTCATCGTTATCACCGTATAGCTCTTGGCGTATAGCTTCCATCTGCTGTTGCAGGAAAGCGTGACGCTGCTGCTGGTCAAAACTTTGACGGGCACTTGACTGAATTTCTTCGGCCACAAGCAGCATCTGCTCCTGACGCGTAAGCTGCGCAAGCAACTCTTTGGCTCGCTCCTTCACGTTGTCCTCAAGCAGAAGGGCCATCTTTTGGTCGGTGGGGAACGGCGATTGCGTACAGATCATGTTGACAAGACCGATAGGGTCAGGGAAATTCTGAACATTCAGGAAAAATTCCTGCATTCCGTCCATGTCCTTGAGCAATCGCAATGTAAGATTCTTTATGGCCTGAACAACGGCGACAAAATCCTTGTCATTACGGCGCGGCTTAACATCCTTTACAATTTCCACCTTTGCAGCGAGAGCATTTCCTCCGGCAGTATTGTTTTCAGCGCTATCAAGTATATGGAATTTATCGCGTGCACGTATAATCGCAGTGTGGCCTCCATCGGGAAGGTCAAAAATCTTGATTACATCGGCAATCGTTCCATAATCATATAGAGATTCAATAGTCGGAGCATCATCCTCAGGATTGCGCTGACACACAATGCCTATCGGATTCTTGGAATCGAGAGCATACTGCGCCGTGAATTGAGAGCTTATCCTAACGAGTGAAATAGGGATTGTAACACCCGGAAACAGGACAAGATTCTGAGTCGCGAGCAGTGGCAGCGCATCAAGGTCAGGCTCGGCATTGAACTTTGAAGGATCTATGTCGATTTGTCCTAATGAAATTATCTTATGATTGTTGTCTTTATCGGAGTTGTTCATTTAAAAATACCGCTAATTTATTACAGAAATCACTTTACAGCAAATTATGTGCCAAAGTTACACAACATTGGTGACTCCACGAAATGTGAAGCCACCAATGTTTATCTTTCGCCAAGAAATTGGCCGTCGTGCTACAATGAGAGCAGATACTTCTTGAATGCCGGGAATTGCTTGTTAAGACGCACCGTCGACTTCTCGCCACGCATGAACGCCTCAAGTCGTGCCGGAATCTTGACACTGCCGTCAATGATTGAATCAACCGTTTCCTTGAATTTGGCAGGATGGGCAGTTTCAAGGAATATACCCGTTTCACCGGGCTGCAGATACTCATCCAATGCCCTATAGGCCACAGCTCCGTGAGGATCGAGAATATAACCCTTTTCGGCATAAACGTTACGCATCGCATCGGCAATCTGCTCGTCGGTATAGGTGCATCCGCTTATATCGCCCACAATGGCATCGTGTGACTTGCCGTAAAGGTCGAGAATACGTGCAAAGTTGGACGGATCGCCCACATCCATGGCATTGGCTATCGTAGCTATGGACGGACGGGGATTATATTTACCTGTCTTCAGATATTCAAAGAATACATCATTGCGATTGTTGGCGGCAATGAAACGATGTACGGGCAAGCCCATGCGCTTGGCAATCAGTCCGGCACAGATGTTGCCGAAGTTACCGCTCGGTACGGCAAACACTACCTTGTCGGCCGACTTGCCTGAACCTACAAGACGAGCATAGGCATGGAAGTAGTAGAACATCTGCGGAAGGAATCGGGCTACATTTATAGAGTTAGCCGATGTCAGTTTCATGGCATCATTCAACTCCTTGTCCATGAATGCCGACTTAACGAGAGCCTGACAGTCGTCAAATGTGCCGTCGACCTCGATAGCCGTCACGTTGCATCCAAGAGTAGTGAACTGTGCTTCCTGGATGCGGCTGACCTTGCCCTTGGGATAGAGGACAAACACTCTCACTCCGGGAACATTCAAGAATCCGTTGGCAACAGCGCTTCCTGTGTCGCCCGATGTAGCCACAAGCACATTTACATCCTCATTGCCCTGCTGACGGTTGAAATATCCGAGCAAACGGGCCATGAATCTTGCACCTACATCCTTAAATGCAAGTGTCGGGCCATGAAAGAGTTCGAGAGCGTACTTGTCGGAATCCACCTCAACAAGAGGTATATCGAAGTTAAGTGTGTCGTTGACGATTGTCTGAAGGGTCGATGACTCGATATCGTCACCAAACAGCGTGTTTGCCGCCACATACGCTACATCCTGTAACGACATATCGCCTATGTGGCGAAAGAATGCCGAAGGTATCGTGGGAATGCGTTCAGGCATATAGAGGCCACGGTCGGGAGCAAGTCCCCTCACGACGGCATCCTTCAATGATGTCTTGGGCGATTGTCCGTTGGTACTATAGTAATTCATAATTAAAAGCTATGTGTCGTTGTGGTTTATTTTATCAGTGATTTAATGAACTGGCTGCCTGTCAACAATCCGTAATCTCCATCCGCTGCCGACTTTTCGGAAAAGACCGTCACATCGTCGGGAGTGTCACCGGGTCGGTATATAAGGAACGGCACAGGAGCCGATGTGTGGGTGCGCAGCCTGCATGGAGTGGGATGATCGGGCAACACCGCCACGGCAACAGGTTCATCCATTTCGGAAACAGCATCCATTAAAGGACGCAGAATGCGGTTGTCGAGATACTCTATGGTACGCTTCTTCAACTCATAGTCGCCTTCATGTCCGGCTTCGTCACTTGCCTCCACATGGAGGAATACAAAGTCAGCGCCGTTACGCAACGCATCTATTGCCGCCTGAGCCTTTCCCTCGTAATTGGTGTCATAAAGCCCGGTGGCACCCTCCACATATACAGGTTTCAGACCGGCATAGACTCCGATACCGAAAATCAGGTCAACGGCCGAAATCACCACGCCCGACTTAATGCCGAACTCCTCGGTCATGGGGCGCATCGACGGACGATAACCCGGCGACCAGGGCCAGATGCTGTTGGCACAATCCTTGCCCTCGGCCTTGCGTCGTAGATTTACAAGATGTGACTCAAGTATCTTCTGCGAACGCAATATAAGTTCATTTAACTTGCATGCGGTGGCCTCGGCTTCAGGCACATCGGCTTTCACCATGACATCGGTGAACACCGCACCCGGCACATCATGAGGAGGCGTGCACGACACTCTCTTGTCGCCGCCTTTTAAAATCAACAGATGACGATAGGACACTCCGGGATAAAACTGCACGGTGTCATCGCCGAGTTCATGCTGAAGCGTGGCAATTATTTCGTGGGCTTCTTCGGTGGAAATATGTCCTCCCGAATGATTTTTTATGCGCCCGTCGGATATACAAATCAGATTGCACCGCATAGCCATGTCACCAGGCTTTATGTCAACGCCCATGTTGGCGGCCTCAAGGACACCTCGGCCCTCAAACACCTCCGGCACATTGTAGCCAAGTACCGAAAGATTGGCTATCTCACTTCCGGGATGAAATCCTTCAGGCACGGTTATAAGTTGTCCGACACGACCTTTGCGTGCAAGCATATCCATAACCGGAGTGTCAGCGGCCTCAAGCGGAGTCTTGCCGCCCAATTCGGGGATAGGCTCATCGGCCATGCCGTCACCAAGAACTACTATATATTTCATAACAAACAAGCTGATTGAATAAATCTATCGGATATTGGCAATGCCGATAATATCCGAGAAAACTCCGGCTGCAGTAACTTCAGCGCCGGCACCATACCCCTTTATGGCCATGGGATATTCATTGTAACGCTCGGTAGTGAGCAGTATCACATTGTTGCTTCCTTCGAGATGATAGAACGGATGCACCGAGTCGACACGCTGTAATCCCACACTTACCGCTCCGTTGTCAAGCGTAGCGACAAATCGGAAATGATGTCCCTCCTTCTCGGCCTTGGCGCGATAAGCCTCAAACTCTTCGTCAAGCTCGCCAATAGTAGCAAAGAAGTCGTCCAACGAACCCTCAAAGTATTTCGCGGGTATGAAAAGGTTGGCCACGACATCGCTCTGCTCAACACGATAACCGGCTTCACGGGCAAGAATCACAATCTTTCTTATGACATCCTTTCCGCTAAGATCAACCCTTGGATCGGGCTCGCTGTATCCGGCCTCCTTGGCCTTCATTATGGCCTTGCTCATGGGTATGTCGCTGCTGAGTATATTGAAAATGTAGTTGAGAGTTCCGCTGAGCACGGCCTCGATTTTCAATATCTTATCACCCGAATTGATCAGGTTGTTTATTGTGTTGATAATAGGAAGTCCGGCTCCTACATTGGTTTCAAAGAGAAACTTGACATCCTTCTTGTTGGCGATACGCTTCAACTCGATATATGACTCATAGTCCGACGACGCTGCAATCTTATTGGCTGCAACCACATTTATATTGTGACTCAGCAGGTCGGCATAAAGAGCCGCTATTTCCTGACTGGCCGTACAATCGACAAACACCGAGTTAAATATGTTCATGCCAATGACTCCGTTACGTATATTCTCGGGAGTCGCCTCGATGTCCGACTCGGCCAATCGGGCCTGATAATTCTCCGTATCAAGGCCTTCACGATCGAAGACACATGTGTGAGAATTGGCAATGCCCACAAGGCGCAGCCTCAACGCTTTATTCTCCAACAGATTTTCCTGTTGTGCGTGTATCTGTGAGAGCAAATTGCTGCCCACATGTCCTACTCCGACAACAAACAGGTTTAAGACCTGAGTGTCAGATAAGAAAAAACTGTCGTGAATTACGTTTAAGGCCTTTCTGAGGTCCTTAAGTTCGATTACAAAAGAGATGTTGGTTTCCGATGCACCCTGCGCGCAGGCTATTACGCTTATACCGTTACGTCCGAGTGTATTGAACAGCTTGCCGGCAATACCCGTGGTGTGCTTCATGTTCTCGCCCACGATGGCTACAGTGGCAAGATTGTGCTCGGCAGTGATTTCGCTGAGAGTTCCCGACTGCAATTCGGCATTGAACTCCTCGCGAAGCACCTCAAGCGCATGGTCGGCATCGCCGTTACGCACCGCAAACGAGGTGTTGTTCTCACTTGCAGCCTGACTCACAAGGAACACCGAAATGCCGTTCTTGGCAAGCGCGTTGAATATACGTGAGTTAATTCCAATCACACCTACCATACCAAGACCCTGAACGGTTATCAGGCACGTATCATTGATTGACGATATACCCTTGATGGCCTTTCCTTCGGGCGACGGATGCTGCTCGCTGATGCAGGTGCCGGGAGCCGTGGGATTGAAGGTATTCTTGATGTATATCGGTATATTCTTATGGAATACGGGGTATATTGTGGGAGGATAGATGACCTTTGCGCCGAAATTACACAACTCCATCGCCTCGGTAAATGAGAGATGGTCGATAATAAGGGCGTTGCTTATTACCCTCGGGTCGGCAGTCATGAATCCGTCGACATCGGTCCATATCTCAAGCACTTTTGCATCAAGCGCAGCAGCAAGAATGGCAGCCGTATAGTCGGAACCGCCTCGGCCGAGATTGGTGACATCTCCGGCATTATCACTTGCTATGAATCCCGGAACAATGACCACATCGTACTTCAGGTCATCAAATATGCCGTGAACAAGACGCTGTGTCGTGTCATTGTCGAGCACGTGCTTGTTCCATTGCTTTTCGGTCTTTATGAAGTTGCGGCTGTCAAGGTGTATCGCTCCGTCGATAATCTTCGATATTATGACCGACGACAATCTTTCGCCATAGCTCACGACTATATCAAGCGTGCGATCGCTCAAATCCTTAATCAAGCTTATTCCGCGATAGATGTTGCCAAGCTCCTCAAGCAAAGGATTGACCATTGACAACAAGTCGAGCTGTAATGCCTGAGGCACTATGCCTTCTATTACTTGATGGTGGCGTTCAACAATGCGCGCATAATTGTCAAGATAGGATATGTCACCCTGAGCGGCAAGTCGCGCAGTGTTAATCAGTTGGTCGGTAATGCCTCCGAGTGCGGAAACCACTACGATTACAGGTTCCTCCTGACCTTCCACAATGGACTTTACATTGCGCAGGCTTTCAACAGTACCCACTGATGTTCCACCAAATTTTAGTACTTTCATTCTTACAATTAATAAATATATTTTTAGGGGAATGCAAAGTTACGGTAAAACTATGTTTTATGAAAATTTGATTGCAACATTTTGCATAAAACGGCGAATCAATTGCTATTTATTGCAATTTTTTCGCATTTTGCTTTCAAATATGCATTAATCAGAATTTCCTGAAATCAATTATTGCATAATCCGACTGCAGCGTCATTTTCGACGACGAGAGAGCCCTGATTTTGAAGTCGACAGCGGTGCCGTTGATTCCGTACAATTTCAGATTCTCGACATTGCCATTGGGGAACTCTATCTTTATGTCGTCGCCCTTATATGTGAAGTTTCCGGCAATAGAAGGCCCCCCGACACTGCGCAGATTTATTGTGTGCAGGAAAAAACAATAATAGGTGCGTTCAGGTGTAGCAACACTGCCATCGGTGTATTCAATCTTCATTATCTGCCACTGTCCGTCAAGGTCACCATTGATTGAACGCTTGGCGCATCCCGACAGAACCACAGTCATGACCATGGCCATGACCAGTTGAATTAATTTATATCTCATAGCCATCCGGTTTTTCTTAATGTCAACATAACTCCCTTACTGTTTCCGAGAAGAGCGCCTCGATCCATGCCGAATGATAATGTTGAAGAGAATCCTTCAAGCCATTTAGGCGAATAGGTAAGTTCCAATAGACCATTGTAATTATTTTCGACATTGTGGAAAGGAACTGAATAGGTACCCCAATTGCGGGTAAACGAGAATAAGAGCCTGTAGCTCAACTCCGGCAACGGATTTCCGGCTATACCGAAATGATGACCTATAACACGATTGCTACGGAACGAAATGTCGCCGTCCCTATTATATATAGGTGAAATGATAAGCGGATTTCCTATACCCATGCCCCAGTGCTGCCATCCGGTGTATATTCCGTGATTATAGTAATTGTCAACACCACTCACCTGCTCAGGTATTTCGGGTGTGTGATCCCAATACACCGGCCCACTCTGGTCCTTTGTATAAAGATATTCGTAAACAAATGTGCTGATTACAGGATTCTTCGGGAATGCAACCTCAAGGCCCCATAGCCCATCCTTCCAGGTGTATTCAAAGAACATCTGCGAATGATCCTCGAAGAAGTGCTCATAATAAGCCTTCAATCCCCAGTCGCGACCGGGATACCATGTAGCGCAAAGGCTCCATTCGCCGACATGATTTCCATATACATTAGTCTGCTCTCCCATCGGAGTGCTCGAATCGCCACCCGAAGGGAAAAACACTTTTATAATATCCTTTAAACCGTTGGGCATATTGATTACACGATCGCCGGTTATGGAGCGACCTCCAAACTGCGCAGCCATCTCAAGTCCGCCCTCGATATAGAACGGAAGGCGGTTCAGATCGCCGAATCGTAGATAAATACCCTTAGAGTGGTACCATACATGCTCGGTGCGTTTTTTACCCGGTGCGGCAAAATCACGCTGCCAGCCATCATCGGTGAATCCTCCGTAAGCCACATATCCTTTTACGGCAAGCCAGTCATTGGTCCACGGAACTATGGTATAGTCGGGAATGCCTGCACGTATCTGAGGTATTGGACGGGCATTGCCCGAATATAACATATTACCACTGCTGAGCTTGGGATTGTTGAATTCCCCTACCCGCTCCTTGCTACCTACACTCAGGCCAAGACAGCGATACTTTATGTCGGCATACAATTGCTGAATTATAAACGATGATGTGAAATTATAGGCTACTGCCAAATCGGCACCGAAGCCATAGGAAAATTTCTGATCCTTGTCGATATCGCGAAAAATCCCGGCTCGAAGATAACCGTTGTTCTTTTCGATTGACGACAAGCCCTGCTTGTTGTTTAACAACCAGAAAGGAGTGTTTTCCCCGCTGCTGAAACTTACCGCCCCCTCGGCACGGTAATGCAGCCCGTCTATCGCATAGGCTGATGTCGACATGAGCATTGATAGTCCGGCGACAAGCGTAATGATAGGAAAGCTTTTTCTCATTTTAATATCTAATAGTAAATTGCACGCAAAGTTAAGCATTTGTAAATACTCTTACAACTCCTATATATTCCTAAATGTTTATCTTAATCACCTAAAAAGCGCAATTTACGCACTAATCAGCGGCTTTATTTGTAGGGTTAGAATATTTATTCTATATTTGTACGTAGCCAATTTTTATAATCACAGTTACAATAATATCAATTATGATAACCTCTACTCAATCTGACAAAGTGCGTCACATTATCGCAATTATTCCGACAATAGCAATTGCATGCGCAATCATGATGTCATGCACCCCATCGACCAACAATGCCGCCGAAAAAGCTGAATTATCCGAAATGACATCGTCAACATCCAATGACTCCATACAAAACGAAGAGCTGAAGATGTTCTTGGTACGCGGTGTCGACATGAACTCAAAAGCAATAACTGAAGGCAACTTCATCTGGATGGGCGACCTGCCGCAATCCGACCAACCTGACTCCTATTACGACGGATTCACCTTACCCATAACCAAGAGTATCATAACCGGAAAGAAATCGGTTATCAACGCTCTTGCTCCCAATGCAAGCTGCTTTATAATCGACGGGAAACAATATCCAAAGGAGAAATACGACTCACTTCCGGCCTATCGTTTTCAACGGGTCGACATAAAGGGCGACACATTAATAATAGAAACCCGATATGCTCTCGACGAACCAAATTCCGATGTGACACTCGCCATCGATGAAGAGAGCCGACTCTATCGCCGCGAAAAATTCGGGCCCGGTCTACATGAATAACCGCCAATGTCACGAGGCTTGCTGTCAACAGCTGGCCTCGTGACATATTATATAACCATGCGTTATCACAAAAATTTTTACAATCAGTGCAACCTTTTTAACCGGCACCGCATCTAAAGGTAAAACAAACAAAAAAACTTACAATGAAAACAAAACTGATCTTCACTGCAGCATTAGTAATGCTTCTGTTTAACCTCTCATCATGTAAAGGAAAGAGCGACATTTCCTATAATGAACAGGTAGGAAAGGAAATCATCGAAAGCATTCAGGAAGCACTGACCGAAATAAACGACTCCACATTCAACGACATCAACATCGTCGCCGATGAAGATGGAGATGGAGTAGTAGTCGTGAAACGTTCGGGATTAAATGCCGACGAAAACGGTAACATCAACATGAAAATAGATGTAAATGTAGAAGATGACACATCTTCGCCTTTTACCGATGCTTTTGCCGCCATATTCCTGATAATCCTATTCTCTTTCTTCAGCCCGGTGACAATCGTATTCATCGTATTCTATTTCCTATATCGTAATAAGCGCGACCGAAACCGAGTGATCGAAACTTCACTGACAACAGGTCATGAATTGCCTAAAGAGTTTTATGCTCCGTTCAATCCTCACCGTCGGTTGCAATCGGGAGTGGCCTATATGGCTTGGGGTATAGGACTGTTCATATTCTTCATGTGCATAGACTCAGACATAGCATGGCTATGCATCATACCCTGCATCATCGGAATCGGAAAGCTTATAGCTTACTTCTTATACGAACACAAAGGACAAAAAGCAAAATGCAACGAACTGAGCAATGTTGAGTAAATGGGATGAGCTTCGATTGATTGCTCGATGCGTGGCGGGTGACGACCGCCATGCATTCGAGCGGTTGGTCGACGAATATAACGACGGATTGCGTCGCTTCCTGCTCAACTTGACACTCGGCGACGCTTGCCTGACCGACGACCTGGCTCAAGAAACCTTTTTAAAGGCTTATCTGTCGCTTCGCTCATTTCAAGGACTTGCCCGATTCAAGACATGGCTGTATCGAATAGCCTACAACGAATACTACTCCTATATGCGCAAGCTGAAAGAGGAGTATCCCGAATCGGAAACGCAACACGACATAATGGATTCATCAATCGAACACAATGATGCAAAAATGGATGTCGAACGCTGCCTTAAAGTCCTCAACGAAACCGAACGCTCCATCGTATTGTTATTCTACATGGAGGATCGACCGATAAAACAAATCTCCGAGATAACAGGATTGCCGCCCGGCACAATTAAATCACACCTTTCGCGTTCAAAAGCGAAAATGGCAAAAGTATTTTAACTTGACAAAAACAATGACTGACAATGATTGACAATAATTCAAAAAACAATACGCTTGACGATCGGCAGTTGAGTCAGCTGATGAAGGAGAAGCTTCCTGCAGCACCGGCCAATCCTTGGTTCACCCGCAAGGTCATGAACCGACTGCCTGCCAAGGATCCTCACATATACTCCTGGATAGAGTACACGGCCTATGCCATTGCATTAGTGGCGCTGATAGTGTTCTGGTGCATTTTCTACAACGACATCAAAGAGTCGGGCAAACTGACTATTGACGACATCAAGACCTATGTCGTAATGGCCGCTCTAAGCGTAGTTCTGTGCATAGGATTCATCGCTCCGAAGGTGCGACAATGGCTCGCCGAACCATAATTAGACCTTGAGGTACGGGGGCTAAAAGTCCCCCGATTACACCTTGTAATTTTTATTTTGTGTTTTGTAACATATTCATGTTTGTAGCTTTTTTCAAAATTATTTTATAATTTGCGGCTCGTAACTAAATAAAACGAATATTTACATTCAAAATTCTCTAATAACATGAAGGTTTACGAAACTAACGAAATCAAAAACATTGCTTTGCTTGGTAGCAAAGGCTCTGGGAAAACCACACTCGCTGAAGCTATGCTTTACGAGTGTGGAGTTATAAAACGTCGCGGCAGCATTGAAGCTAAAAACACTGTCAGTGACTATTTCCCGGTGGAGAAGGAGTATGGATACTCTGTGTTCTCTACCATTTTTTATGCCGAATTCCTCAACAAGAAACTGAACGTAATCGACTGTCCGGGAAGCGATGACTTCGTAGGCAATGCCATTACAGCTCTAAATGTGACTGATACCGGTGTAATCCTCATCGACACTCAATATGGTGTAGAAGTGGGAACACAGAACATCTTCCGCACAACTGCCCAGCTGAAGAAACCGGTAATTTTCGCTATGAACCAGCTCGACGGAGAGAAGGCCGACTATGACAATGTAATCGAACAGATGACCGAAATTTTCGGCCCCAAGGTTACACCCATCCAATATCCCCTATCGGTAGGCCCCGGCTTCAACGCAATGATCGATGTGCTGTTGATGAAGAAATATTCATGGGGGCCTGATGGAGGCGTACCCACAATCGAGGAAATTCCTGCCGAAGAGATGGAAAAAGCTCAGGAACTCCACCAGAAACTCGTTGAGGCTGCCGCCGAAAACGATGAAACATTGATGGAAAAGTTCTTTGACCAAGGACATCTTTCCGAAGATGAAATGCGCGAAGGCATTCGCAAGGGTCTTGTTGACCGCTCGATATATCCCGTATTCTGCGTCAGCGCACTCAAGGACATGGGTGTACGCCGCATGATGGAGTTCCTTGGCAATGTCGTTCCTTTCGTAGAAGATATGCCGGCTCCGGTCGACACTGAAGGCGATGAAGTGAAGCCCGACAGCAAGGGCCCGCTCTCGTTGTTCATGTTCAAGACCACCGTAGAGCCTCACATCGGTGAAGTAAGCTACTTCAAGGTGATGAGCGGAACACTCACTCCGGGTGTCGACCTCAACAATGTCGACCGAGGATCCAAGGAGCGCATAGCTCAGATATTCTGCGTTTGCGGACAAATCAAGACACCCGTCGACAAGCTTTGCGCCGGTGACATAGGTGCAACTGTTAAGTTGAAGGATGCACGCACAGGCAACACCCTTGACGAGAAAGGTTGCGAATATCGCTTTGATTTCATCAAGTATCCCGCGCCCAAGTATCAGCGCGCCATTCGCCCCGTTACCGAGAGCGACGCCGAGAAACTAAGCGAGATTCTCACCCGTATGCACGAAGAGGATCCCACATGGCAGGTTGAACAGTCAAAGGAGCTTAAGCAGACAATACTTTCAGGACAGGGCGAATTCCACCTCCGCACACTCAAATGGCGTGTCGAGAACAACGACAAGCTGCCCATCGTGTTTGAAGAGCCCAAGATTCCCTATCGTGAAACAATCACAAAGGCAGCTCGCGCCGACTATCGCCACAAGAAGCAATCGGGCGGTGCCGGACAGTTTGGTGAAGTTCACCTGATCATTGAGCCTTATACCGAAGGCATGCCGGCTCCCGACACCTATCGTTTCGGAAATCAGGAGTACAAGATGAACGTGCGCGACACTCAGGAGATTCCTCTCGAATGGGGCGGCAAGCTAATCATTCACAATTGTATCGTGGGTGGTGCTATCGATGCCCGATTCATTCCCGCAATCGTGAAAGGATTGATGGACCGCATGGAACAGGGCCCGCTGACCGGTTCTTACGCACGCGATGTAAGAGTATGCATTTACGACGGTAAGATGCATCCGGTTGACTCTAATGAAATCTCATTCCGCCTCGCAGGCCGTAACGCATTCAGCGAAGCATTCCGCAACGCCAATCCCAAGATTCTGGAACCCGTATACGATGTCGATGTCATGGTTCCTGCCGATGTCATGGGCGACGTGATGAGCGACCTTCAGGGACGACGCGCCATAATAATGGGTATGTCCAGCGAAAACGGATTTGAGAAGATTCAGGCACGTGTTCCCTTAAAGGAGATGTCATCCTACTCTACCGCACTCAGCTCAATCACCGGCGGACGCTCTTCATTCACTATGAAGTTCTCGTCCTACGAACTCGTTCCCGGCGATGTTCAGGAGAAGTTGCTTAAGGCCTACGCCGAGTCCAACAGCGAAGAATAACAATTCCAATCTTGACATAATGGAAATAGGCGATGCCGGTCGGCATCGCCTATTTTTCGTTTGCCTGTGCGGCAATTATCGTTCTGCTCTTATGGGATTGGAGAGAAAATCATCGTAGGCAAGCCTGATACCGTCCTCCAGTTCAGTCTTGTAACGCCATCCGAGAGCCGTAGCCTTGCTTACATCAAGCAATTTACGCGGAGTTCCGTTGGGCTTTGTCGCATCCCATTCAATCTCGCCCTCATAGCCAACCACCTTTGCCACCAGTTCGGTGAGCTGCTTTATCGTCAGCTCCTTTCCGGTACCGGCATTCACGGTTTCATTACCGCTATAGTTGTTCATCAGGAACACACACAAGTTGGCAAGGTCGTCGACATAAAGAAATTCACGCAATGGCGACCCGTCACCCCAGCATGTCACTGTCGACGCACCCGACTCCTTGGCCTCATGGAATCGCCTGATAAGAGCCGGCAATACATGACTGTGGGAGGGATGATAGTTGTCGTTTGGACCATATAGATTGGTAGGCATTACCGAAATGTAATCAGTGCCGTACTGACGATTCAGGAACTCACAATATTTAAGTCCCGAAATCTTGGCAAGGGCATAAGCCTCGTTAGTCTTCTCCAGTGCCGATGTCAACAGGCAGCTTTCGGGCATCGGTTGCGGTGCCATGCGGGGATATATGCATGACGAGCCCAGAAATTCAAGCTTCTTGCACCCGTTGCGCCATGCGGCGTTTATCACATTCATCTCAAGCATCATGTTGACATACATGAAATCGGCAAGCGCACTCTGATTCGCCTCTATGCCGCCCACCTTCGCCGCAGCCAGAAACACATATTCAGGCTTCTCAGCGGCAAAAAAGTCATTCACATCAGCCTGATTGACAAGATCAAGCTCGGAGTGAGTACGCGTTATAATGTTTTCATAACCCTGACGCTCAAGCTCTCTCACGATTGCCGATCCCACCATTCCACGGTGTCCGGCAACATATATCTTTGAATTATGCTCCATGATTTAAAAATAAGTCACAAGCCACAGGTCATAACTTAAACTATTTCACAATTCCTTTTTCCAGATACTCTTCAAGATTCATCTTCACCTGTTCGCCGGCTCGCTCCACAGCCACCTTGGCCATATCGGCATCAACCATCAAGTTGACAAGCTGTTGGAATGAAGTCTTCTGAGGATTCCAGCCAAGCATCTTACGAGCCTTTGTCGGGTCACCCCACAGGTTCACTACATCGGTAGGACGATAGAAATCGGGCGACACCTCCACGATAACCTTTCCTGTCTTAGTGTCTATGCCCTTCTCATCGGCACCTTCACCTTCCCAACGAAGATTGATTCCAACACGACTGAACGCAAGCTCGCAGAACTCCCTTACTGAGTGCTGTTCACCTGTAGCAATCACATAATCGTCAGGCACCGGCTGCTGCAATATCAGCCACATGCACTCTACATAGTCGCGGGCATAACCCCAGTCGCGCAACGACGACAGATTGCCGAGATAAAGCTTTTCCTGCTTGCCCTGTGCAATGCGCGCGGCAGCAAGAGTGATCTTGCGCGTTACAAATGTTTCACCGCGTCGTTCACTCTCATGATTGAACAGAATTCCCGAGCAACAGTACATCCCGTAAGCCTCTCTATACTCCTTCACAATCCAGAAGCCGTACAGCTTGGCAACCGCATAGGGACTGTAGGGATGAAACGGTGTCAACTCATTCTGAGGCACCTCCTCAACCTTGCCGTAAAGCTCCGATGTCGATGCCTGATATATGCGGCAAGTGTCGGTCAGGCCGCACTGGCGCACAGCCTCGAGGATGCGCAACACTCCTGTAGCGTCGACATTGGCAGTGTACTCGGGTGTGTCAAACGACACCTGCACATGACTTTGTGCCGCAAGATTGTATATTTCATCAGGGCGTACCTTGCCAATTACCTGCAGCAGGCTCATCGAGTCGCCAAGATCGGCATAATGAAGATGGAAATGCGCCCTTCCCTCAAGATGGGCGATACGCTCACGATAGTCCACCGACGAGCGTCGTATTGTTCCATGTACATCGTAGCCCTTTTCAAGGAGCAATTCAGCCAGGTAGGAACCGTCCTGCCCCGTAACGCCTGTTATCAACGCTTTTTTCATAAATATATCTGTCTAAAATTTATGTCACTTATAAAAAATTCATGCCAAATTACGAAATATTGTCCAATTTCACAAATTCGCATCAAATGACCAGAATTGTCACATTGTAGACCAAAAATGCCACAAGCCATGCCACAACAGTGTTATAAACGACCGAGAAGGCTCCGTAAACCCATGAGCCGGTTTCACGCACTATTGCTACAACGGTAGCCATGCAGGGGAAATACAACAGAACAAACACCATCAGGCTTAATGCCGAAGCTGGAGTGAAGTCGGGCTTTCCGGTTATGGGATTGGGAGCCGTAAGTCGTGCCGAAAGCGATGTATCGTCTATCTCCTCGTCACCAGTATAAAGCACTCCGAGAGTGGAAACCACAATCTCCTTTGCCGGAGCGCCGGCGATTGCCGCCACCGAGGTGCGCCAATGGAATCCGATAGGCTCCATAACCGGATTAACAGCCTTTCCTAACATTTCAAGATAGGAATCATGCTTTATGTCGATTTTTGAATCGTCACCGTCCATGGCAGCTACAGCTTCGGGAGTGCTCGATTCCTCGTTTCTAAGCGGGAAGTAGTTCAACGCCCACACTACGATACTTGCCACCAATATTATGCCTCCCATCTTCTTGAGATACTGCTCGCCCTTGCCCCACATGTGACGCAACGACGACTTAAACGTAGGCAGTCGGTAAGGAGGAAGTTCCATCACAAATGGAGTTTCATCGGTCTTGAACCAGAACCTGCGCAACAACCTGGCAGTGATCACGGCCACGATTATTCCGAGAAGGTAAAGTCCCAGGAACACGAAACTGGCATAGCGGCTGAAGAATGTGCCTACGAGCAGCACGTACACCGGAAGTCGTGCCGAACACGACATGAAGGGGTTTATCAGTATCGTTATTATGCGGCTGCTCTTGCTCTCTATTGCGCGAGCCGACATTATCGCCGGAACGTTACATCCGAATCCCATGACAAGCGGTATGAACGATTTGCCGTGAAGTCCTATCTTATGCATCAGCTTGTCCATTATAAATGCGGCACGTGCCATGTAACCCGAATCCTCCATAAACGAGATGAAGAAGTATAGAATCAATATATTGGGCAGGAACACTATCACGCCCCCTACTCCTCCTATTATACCGTCGGCAATAAGGTCCTTAAGCGGCCCCTCGGGCATCAACCTGTTGACCATGCCGGCAATCCAGTCGACAAGACTCTCTATCCACCCCATGGGATAGGAACCGATTTCAAATGTACACCAGAATATGAAGAGCATTATTGCCAGGAATATCGGGAAGCCAAACAGCTTGTTGGTGACAAACGCATCAATCAGCTGGGTTGTCTTGGCCTCGTGCTTGGTGCTGTCGGTAAACGTTTCGGCGAGAGCGCCGGCAATGAATCCATACTTCTCGCTTGCAATAATCGATGTAATGTCCTCACCGGTTATATTCTCTATTCTTGCAAGTTCCTGGTCACGCAACATGAATATAGCCTTGTGGTCGGGCGAGTTTTTCACTATATCCTCAACCTCACGGTCCTTTTCAAGAAGCTTTATTGCAAGGTAACGCGGCGAGAAGTGCACACCCACCGCCGGGTCTTTTTTCAAGGCATCCTTTATCACCGTGACGCCCTTCTCAACCTCTTTGCCAAGATTCACATGAACGTGACGCACCGCCTTGTCGTGACCTTCATATACACGTATCACCGTGTCAAACAGCTCGTCGATGCCGCTTCCGGTGCGTGACACCGTAGGGACTATGGGCACTCCTATCATCTCTCCGAGCAGGCGGTAGTCGACCTCGGCTCCTGAAGCCTTAAGCTCGTCATACATGTTCAAGGCTATGACCATCGACCGGTCCATGTCGATTAGTTCGGTTGTCAGATAGAGGTTGCGTTCAAGATTGGAGGCTACGACAACGTTTATTATCACATCGGGCATCTCGTCACGCAAGTATCGCCGCACATAGAGCTCTTCGGGCGAATATGACGACAAGGAGTAGGTGCCGGGCAGGTCCACAATATTGAAGCGATATCCGCCGTGCTCAAAGTAACCGTTCTTTGCATCAACGGTCACTCCGCTGTAATTGCCCACATGCTCCTTGGCTCCCGAGGCGATATTGAACATCGAGGTCTTTCCGCAGTTGGGATTTCCGATGAGCGCAACATTTATGGTCTTTACTCTTCCGGTATAATCACGATGCACGGGATGGAAGTCGTCACACTCGGTAATGGTGTTTATGTGCGCAGTATCTGTGAGTTTGTCATCCTCCGTTATCGGAATTACTTCCACAAGGTCGGCCTCGCTGCGGCGAAGCGACAACTCGTAGCCCATCAGACTGTATTTTATCGGATCCTTCAAGGGTGCATTAAGAACCACCTTTATAATCTTGCCCTTGACAAAACCCATCTCTATCACTCTTTTACGAAATGCGCCATGACCGAGAATCTTGACAATTACTCCCGATTCTCCGGTCTTTAAGTCAGAAAGCCTCATAATGCAATAGACAGTATCATTTATTTTAGAGTGCAAATATCTGAATTTCCACTCAAACTGAGAAACGATACGTTAAGTTTTATTTATACTGGATATAAATAATAACATTCGTTAACCATTCTTCTCCGTCATGTATTTCCAAAATCTCACAGGCATGTCCTGACGCTGCTTGCGTGGATTGCTTCTCTCCTTTATCGCAATCGCCTTGAAATAGGTGCGCCAAAGTTTCTGAAACAACATTTCGTCACTGTCCATCATCTCCTCCGACAACTTTCCGGTAACAATGTGCTGCAATGTATCGGGCATTGTGACACGTGTCACGTTGTTGCCGTCGTAATAGAAACCGAATCCGCGCCTCTTGTCATACAACAGGAAACTCATTGTCGAAAATCGGTCGACAAAGTGACTGACTGCCATAGGCATTACATTGTATATCGGCTCCATAAGCCCGAAATAGGTACCGTCGGCCGCCTTTTGTAGCCGCATGAACTGAAGCACCCTGTGAGCCTCGCCATTTACCCGACGATACATCTTAAGCACTTCGATAACATCTTGGTCGCTGAAATCGGTTTCGATGCCGGCAGGCGAATTAATAGTTTTGCATAGAAAACGAAAAAGCGTGATGTCATACTCCTTTACCTCGCAAAGGAAACTCGTAGTGACGGCCGACACCGCCCCCTTAGACAGTTTCTTCGTAACGGCATTCCACACCCTCGACGACTTCGCATCGTCGGTCACTACATCGTGAACCTCGTCAGAGAACATGGGCAATACTTCGCCGATTCTCACCAGCTCATCGGGGAAACTGCGTCGGAAATAAGCATCGAAAATGGCTGTCAGCAGCCCCTCAAATGTTCCGTCATAAACAAAAGTCACCATATCGTTATCCGAAGTCAAGAGTGAGTTGAAGGGAATTGTCGCCAACTTTTTTGACAGGGGCCGTCAACTGTCGGCGAACATATTCGGGCGACACATCGGCCACACAGCACGCCTCAAGCTCGCCGCAGGTTATGAAGTAACGCGCACGCTTCATCACCACCCCGATTTTGCGCAAATGATCGGAAGTGAGCCTGCGGAAACGACGGGCATTAACTATCAGCGTAGCCGACTTAACTCCCACCCCCGGGATTCGGAGTATCATTTCATAGTCGGCACGGTTCACGTCGACCGGGAAAAATTCGGGATGGCGCAAAGCCCATGACAATTTGGGATCTATTTCAAGTTCAAGGTCGGGATGCGAGTCATCGGCTATCTCATCGGCACTGAACTTATAGAATCGCATTAGCCAGTCGGCCTGATAAAGCCGGTTCTCCCTTACGAGGGGCGGCTGTTTCGTGACAGGCAGGCGTGAATCGTAGGTGTTGACCGGAATGTATCCCGAATAATATACCCTGCGCATGGTGGGAGTGGCATACAAGGCCGACGACAATTTAAGTATGTCACGGTCATGCTCGGGCGATGCGCCTACAATCATCTGTGTACTCTGTCCCGCCGGGACAAATCGCGGAGCGTTACGGAACTTCCTGCGATCCTCCGTATTCTCAAGTACGCCTTGTCGTATATATCCCATCGGTTCATACACGCTCTTGAAGTCCTTTTCGGGAGCGAGGTACTTGAGCGACCCCTCATTGGGTATTTCGATGTTTATGCTCATTCGGTCGGCATACAGTCCCGCCTGATTGACAAGTTCGCGCGATGCTCCGGGAATGCTCTTCAAGTGAATATAACCGTTGAAGCGATGCACGGTGCGCAGCTCCTGAGCCACCCTTGCAAGCCGCTCCATCGTATAGTCGGGATTGCGCACGACACCCGAGCTGAGAAACAGACCTTCGATATAGTTTCGGCGATAAAACTCCATCGTCACCTCAACGACCTCGCTCACCGACATTGTAGCCCGCTTTATGTCGTTGCTGCGACGATTTATGCAGTAGGCGCAGTCATACATACAGTAGTTCGTAAGCATAACCTTAAGCAGGGCTATGCAACGCCCATCGTCGGCAAAACTATGACAAATGCCAATTCCGCCGACTGTGTTTCCTATGCCGTCGCCCTTTACTCCGCGACGAACAGTGCCGCTTGATGAACACGACACATCGTACTTGGCCGATTCCGCCAATATTCTCAATTTTTCCAGTGTTCCCTCTGTCATAGTTGTAGATTTATATTAGTGCAAAGGTAACGCATTTCAACATATAATACAATGTCTAATGTCAGGAATAATTCGTACTTTTGCATACGTAATGGAAGACTATATACAACAACTGAATGTGCAACAGCAGGATGCAGTGCTCTACACCGGAGGACCCCAGCTTGTCATAGCCGGAGCCGGTTCGGGAAAGACTCGTGTACTAACCTACAAGATAGTGCATCTGCTATGTCACGGCTATGAGCCGTGGCGAATACTCGCGCTTACATTCACCAACAAAGCAGCTCGCGAGATGCGCGAGCGAATCGAAGGAATAGTGGGTCAGGCAACGGCTTCAAAGCTGTGGATGGGTACGTTCCACTCCATATTCCTGCGCATATTGCGCATACACGCCGACCGCATTGGTTTCAAGCCCAACTTCACGATATATGACACCGCCGACTCAAAGTCGCTCATCAAAACCATAATAAAGGACATGGGGCTTGACGACAAAATATACAAGCCCTCGACCGTGGCATCGGCAATATCCACAGCAAAGAACGCGCTCATATCACCACGGCAATATGCCGAAGCGCGTGACATAATGGAGGCCGACCGCCGCGCAAAGCGTCCGCGATTGTGTGAAATATATCAGGCCTACTTCAACCGATGCTTCGTGGCCGGAGCAATGGACTTTGACGATCTGCTCTACTACACCAATCTGCTGTTGCGTGACAACCCCGAAATACGCCGCCACTATCAGGAGTATTTCCGTTACATACTCGTCGACGAGTATCAGGACACCAACTTCGCACAGCATCTCATCGTGTCGCAACTTTGCGGTGACGCACACAATCTGTGTGTCGTGGGCGATGACGCTCAGAGCATCTACTCATTCCGAGGAGCCAACATACGCAACATCCTCAATCTGAAAAAGTCATATCCCGACCTGCGCATATTCAAGCTTGAGCAGAACTACCGTTCGACCCAAAACATAATAAATGCGGCAAACTCGCTGATTGCCAAGAATAAGGAGCAGATTCCAAAGAATGTGTTCTCACGTAACGACATCGGTGCGCGCATCGAAGTGGTGCAAAGCTACAGCGACTACGAAGAAGCATTCCTCGTGGCCAACCGCATTTCGCAATTGAAGATGCGCAATCACGACAGCTACGATGAATATGCCGTGCTATATCGCACCAACGCGCAATCGCGCATACTTGAGGAGTCGCTGCGAAAGCGTAACATACCCTATCGCATCTACGGCGGATTATCGTTCTACCAGCGCAAGGAGGTGAAGGATGCCATAGCCTACTTCCGACTGTCGATCAACCCCGATGATGACGAAGCGTTGAAACGCGTAATCAACTATCCCGCGCGTGGAATAGGTGAAACTACGGTTAACCGACTGATGCGCTGCGCCATGGACAACCGAGTGAGCGCATGGGCGATTCTCAACAATATCGACAAATATGATACGGGGCTTCGTCAGGCGGCTATAAACAAGCTGCTGTCATTCCGTGACATGATTGCCGAGTTCATCGAAATGAACCGGCGGGGCGACGATGCCGAGAGCGTGGCACGGGCCATCATAACGCGCACTCAATTGCTGAGCTCGCTTATAAGCGACCGAACACCCGAAAGCATATCCAAGCAAGAGAACCTTCAGGAGCTTCTTGCCGGCGTAAAGGAGTTCATTGCCAACAAGACCGAGGAGGGTTCCGAAAGCCTGTCACTCGTCGACTTCCTGAGCGAGGTGTCGCTGGCAACCGACCAGGATTCCGACGAGGTGTCGGAGGAACGCATAACATTGATGACCGTACACGCGGCAAAAGGTCTTGAGTTCAGCAATGTGTTCATTGTAGGAGTCGAGGAAGAACTGTTTCCGTCGGCAATGAGCTGCGACACACTGTCGGCCATCGAGGAGGAGCGCCGACTGCTCTATGTGGCGATAACGCGAGCCAAGTCACACTGCATGATAAGCTATGCCTCGTCACGCTTCCGCAACGGACAGACCAAGACATGCTCGCCGTCACGCTTCCTGAAGGACATCGATCCGCGTTACCTCGCATTGTCGGCTGGCAATGACTTCGCCCGTCCCGACAGCTTCATAAATCCCATCAACAACTATCGCGAGTCGATGCGCCCAAGAGTCGAGCGCGCGACACGCAGCACCACCTCGCCATTCTCGGCCCACGGCAATGTCACGCCGACACCTTCGTCCTCGTCGGCCGGAGATGAAGACCTGCACTCGGCTTCGGAACTGAGCGAAGGTATGCGCATCGAGCACAGCCGCTTCGGTAAAGGTGACATAACCGAAATCGACCGCAGCGCGGCCGATGTGCGCATAACCGTAGAGTTTGACACAGTAGGAGTCAAGAAGCTCCTGCTGAAATTTGCACGATTTAAAATCATAAGCCAATGAAGATAGAAGAGATCCCCACCCCGTTTTATATCGTCTACGAGGAGAAGCTTCGCCGCAACCTCGAGCTTATAAGCCGAGTAAAGCAGGAAGCCGGAGTAAACATAATAATGGCATTCAAGGCCAATGCGCTGTGGAAGACATTTCCTATAATAAAGGAGTATGTAACCGACTCCACCGCAAGTTCGCTCAATGAGATGCATCTCGGCAATGAGGAACTTGGCGGAAACGTACACTCCTATTGTCCGGCCTACACTCCTGAAACAATCAACGAATACCTGAACGGAAGTTCCCACATCACGTTCAATTCAGTGAATCAGTTCAATAGGTTCAAAGCCGATCTCGACAAGCATAACGCGACTCCCGGCAACAAACATGTGTCACCCGGATTAAGGGTCAACCCGCTATGCTCGGTAATCGAAACCGACATATACAATCCCGCCCTTCCCGGTTCGAGATTCGGCGTAACCGCCGAACAGCTCGGCAACACTCTTCCCGAGGGCATCGAAGGGCTGCATTTCCACTCATTGTGCGAATCAAGTTCCTACGACCTGCAACGTGTGCTCGAAGCCTTTGAGCAGCAGTTCGGGAAATTCCTGCCGCAGGTTAAATGGGTCAACATGGGAGGCGGACACCTGATGACCCGCGAAAGTTACGATGTGCAGCATCTGATAGGGCTGTTGCATGACTTCAAGTCACGCTATCCTTGGCTGAACATAATAATGGAGCCCGGAAGCGCATTCACATGGCGCACGGGCGACCTGATAACCTCGGTTGTTGATGTAGTCGATAACCAAGGCGTAAAGACTGCCATAATCGATGCATCATTTGCATGTCACATGCCCGATTGCCTTGAAATGCCCTATAAGCCGGCAATAGCCGAAAGCGTTGAAACCGACCCGTCGCTCCCCACCTACCGGCTTGGAGGCAATTCATGTCTGAGCGGCGACTATGTAGGCGACTGGTCGTTTGAAAAACCGTTGGCGACCGGCGACCGACTGACACTGGAGGACATGAACCACTATACCACTGTAAAGACAACAATGTTCAACGGCATCCAGCACCCGTCGATCGTGTTGTGTGACAAAGAAGGCGATTGCCGTTATCTGCGCCGCTTTGACTACTCCGACTATAAATCACGCATGAGCTAACACCATAAGTTATGCCCGAATATTCAGTCATAATACCGGTATATAACCGAATCGATGAAGTGGACGACCTGCTTCAAAGCCTGTCATGTCAAACCGACAAGGACTTTGAAACCGTGATTGTCGAGGACGGCTCAACCGATCCATGTGACGCAACGGTTGAAAAATACAAAGACAAGGTCGATGTAAAGTATTTCTACAAGGAAAACGAAGGCCGCTCGATAGCACGCAACTACGGAATGGAGCGCGCTTCGGGACGATATTTCATCTTCTTCGACTCCGACTGCGTAATACCTCCCTTCTACTTCGAGAGGTTACGCAAGGCTCTTGCCGAGAAGCCCTACGACTGCTTCGGCGGGCCTGATGCCGCACATGAATCGTTCTCCGACACCCAAAAGGCCATAAACTACTCCATGACATCGTTTCTGACCACAGGAGGCATACGCGGCGGCAAGGTGCAGCTTGAAAAGTTCACGCCCCGCACATTCAACATGGGATTCTCACGCCATGTCTATGAAAAGGTGGGCGGGTTCCGCGAAATGTTCTCGGAGGACATCGACATGAGCACCCGCATACGTAACGCCGGCTTCAACATAGGACTTATACGCGACACATTCGTCTACCATAAACGCCGTGTCGACTTCAAGAAGTTCTTCCGGCAGGTTCACGTATTCGGAATGTCACGCATCACCCTTCACCTGCTCTATCCCGGTTCGCTGAAACTCGTGCACTGGCTGCCTGCCATGGCCGTGCTCGGCACCGCGGCACTGGTTCTGCTTGCGATATTCGTGAGTCAGTGGTTCCTGCTGCCGCTTGCGGTGTACCTGCTTGCGATATGGATCATGGCCCTCGCCTCGACACGCAGCATCAAGATAGCGACACTCGCCGTGCCGGCCAGCATAATACAGCTCGGCGGCTACGGAACGGGGTTCCTTAAAGCCTACTTCAACAAAATCATCCTCGGCAAGGGACGCAACATCGAAGAAGAGGTGATGATGCGCAAAGGCAAGTAATCGTAAATTACAAAATACCATAACATGCAACCCGACTCTCCTCAGGCACGTGACTACGTGCTTATACAAGACCTCGCAGCCGACGACCGCCCGCGTGAAAAGGCGATGCGCAACGGCATCAAGACATTGAGCAAGGCCGAACTGATAGCAATAATATTCGGCAACGGCATCAAAGGCAAATCGGTACTCACCATGAGTCAGGAGCTGCTCGCTCGCAACGGCGGCAGCCTCAGCACGCTTGCCCGCAAGTCGATAAAGGAGCTCGTAAAGGAAAATCCCGGCATAGGCCCGGCAAAGGCTATTGCGCTCGCCGCTGCCATAGAGCTCGGAATGAGATGCCGTGACGAATCTCCTACCGAACGCCCGCGCATCACGGGCAGCAAAAGTGTGTACTCACTCATCCGCAGCAAGCTTGAGTTACTCAATCACGAAGAATTCTGGGTGATTGTGCTCACCCGCAGCAATCACGTGCTCGACATGTTCCGCCTGAGCCAGGGAGGAACGGCCGGAACCGTGGTCGACTCAAAACTTCTGTTTAAAAGAGTCGTCGAATGCGGCGATGTAGCAGCTTCAATAGTACTTGTACACAACCATCCGTCGGGAACATTAAAGCCGAGCGTCGAGGACGACCGGCTCACCGCCAAGATAAAGGAGGGAGGCAAACTGCTCGACCTGCAGGTGCTCGACCATATAATCGTAACACACGAATCCTATTACTCATATAATGACGAAGGGCGATTGTAACATCGCCCTTCACCAATTATTTACACACATTCTGCATCAGAATGCATATCCGAATCCCACATTAAGATATATGGGGTAGAGATCAAATGTTACGGTATTGAACGACTTTTTGAAAATGTCGTTGAATCCCCAGCTCAGATTGCCTTGAACCGAAAGGTGCTTAAACGCACGCCATGAAATGCCGCCCTGCAATCCCCACTGGAATGTGCGCAGCTCGTCGGAAAAATCGTAGGGAGCCTGCGACTCTCCCTCAAAGGTGACCTTATTGCCCGTGGGATCGCCTTCGCGCAGGTAGCCGTCGTAGACATAGCCCGAAAATTCTCCGTTCATGCCTATGCCGATATATGGGCCGAAATTCACCCTTACACGCTGACTGATCTTATACACAGCCGAGATGGGCAGGGTGACGAAGTTACCGTGATATTTTGTCTGCACCTTACCGGTCCAGTTACCCTTCACACGGCTTCCGTCCTGAATTATCTCCATTCCGTAGTTCTTAACGGTGGCCTTAGTCTTCATACCCTTGGATTCAAAACGCAATCCCACCATAACGCCCCATCGCTTGTCGTTGCTAAGCCATTTAGTGGCCGAAGCACCTATGTGCAGGTTAAGATTGGGGTCGTAGGAATCAATCTTGCGTATCTCACCGGGAAGAGGAATTGGAGCCGTACCACCGATGTTTATTCCGGCATTTATTTCATATTCCAGATTGTGCAGCATCGACCAGCGAAGGCCCGAAGTCATGTCGTCCTGGGCCTTTACAGTCACAGTTGCCAACAACGCCAATATAATTATAATGTATCGGTTACTTTTCATAATTCATTCAATTTTATCACGTTTATTGACAACCAAGTTCAACCTCGTCAATCAACAGAGTACTTTCAGGCGCACCTTCAAAGAGGTCACCGTCGATACTTGATGCAAACACTATGGTGATGCTGTAGCGTCCATCGGCCAGCTTGTCGGCGTCGATCTCCTTTCCGGGCCGCAGAACAAACGGCAGATTGAACTCAGTCCACTCCGTCTTCTTCACGCGGTCGGCATCGGCTATCTCGGCGACTGCTATGATGTTGGGGTTATCCTCCGAAAGCACATTCTCGCCGTCAAGATAGAGCATGTCGGCAGTAGGCTCAAAGAACACCGCATAGATGTTGAACTTGTCGACCTTGCCTTCAACAGGACGCATCTTGTCGGGGGCATCCTTGTCGAGCACATAGAACACGGGGCCGGGAGTGTACTTGTAGTATCCTTTAAGATACACAGGTATGCGATTGAACGGTGTGCCGAATTTAGTGGCCTTGAGCGCATTGGTCAAAGCACTGTTGAAATCAAATGTACCGAGGAAAAGATTACCCGCCGCAATAGGCTTGTTCATCATGCTTCCAAAACCTCCGGTGCGACGCGTAGTAAGCGCAAGTGCCTTGCCCGACTTGCCATTGTCGACCTGATAGGTGGGGAATTCATCGGGCTTGCGGTCAGAACCCGTCATAGCGAATCCGGGGTTACCGCTCGCCCACACGAGAGTTTCCTTTCCGGCCGGGTCAAGCTCATAGAAGATGTCGTAGTTGCTTCGATTTACCGTTCCTATCTTGACATGCTCGAAGTCGTAACGGTAATTATTGAAATCGGCATAAGTCACGGTTACGGTGTAGAGTTTGCTCCACTCCCCGTCCTGCGATGTTACTACATATTTTTGCGGCGATGAAAAGTCACGCACCGTTCCGCTCGGTGGCTGAATGGTGGCGCCGGGAGTCAGCTTGAACTCGGGAGCAAGTTCAGTGACATTGGTTCCGAACTTAACGACAAGCATCACCTTGTCGTTTTCTATTATGGGAGCTCGATTAAGCACATCACCCGAAAGAGTCACCGATTCTATATCGGCTTCGGCATTGAGCGGCTCTTCCCTTATGCACGACATGGCAATAATTCCAAGAGCTACACACAGTGCCCATTTGCACTTTTTCATTCTTTCTTTAATTAATAAATCCTTAAAAAATACGGCTACAAAGTTAACTCATTTTCGTCAATGTGCAATATATTGAATCACGCCTTGTTACTTTCCGGTGACTTTGCGAGCCTGCTCAACAAAGAAATCAGTCATTTTCTTAAACGTTCCCTCATTGAATGTCACAGGGCCGTGCTGCCCTTCAGGAACAGTGATGAATTCCACAAGATTGCCGTTTTTCTTCAATGCGTCGGCAAAATATTCGCTCTGGCAGTAAGGCACTACGGGGTCGGCATCGCCATGAATCACAATGAATTTCGGGTCGTTGGCGTCGATGTAGGTCATTGGGTTCAGCAACTTGATCATATCAAGGTTATCGGCAGGTGCGCCGCCAATCAACATCGCTTCGGGAGAATCGGCACCCTTGGTTGTGTTACAGTTTTCCATGCGTGACATGTCGATCGGGCCAAACCAGTCAACCACGGCATTTACATCGCTGCTCGCCGATGTGTAATCACCGAGATTGCCCTCGATATCGACTGTGACATCGCCTGAGGTCATTGTCTTCACGCCATTGGTGGTTCCGGCAAGCGATGAGAGGTGTCCTCCCGATGAAAATCCGGTTATTCCGATAAATGAAGGATCGATCTTATATTTGTCTGCATTGGCCCTGACATAACGCACGGCAGCCTTTACATCCTGAATCTGAGCAGGATACTTGGCCTCGACACTTGCACGATGGTTTATCGAAACGACAGCAAATCCGGCATCGAGCAATTGCTTTCCCATGGAGTCAAAAGCCATTTTCTTGGCATTGTTGGCAAACCATGCACTACCGTATATCAACACCACTGCAGGATAAGAATCCTTCTTTACCGACGGAAGATATATGTCAAGTTTGTGGCCTTCGATGTTGTCGCCTACGTAATCAATGTCAAGCCATTGTGATTCGACCGGCTGCTGAGCCTGAATTGTCATTGCTCCGACGAGCAACAACAATGTTGCGAGTTGTTTTTTCATTGCAAACTATTTTTAATGAATGATAATATTTCCACAAAGATAGAAATAAATATCAATTTTTATTATTTTTCGTAATAATTTGCCAAATTTTTACACTATCTTTGCGACAATTTGTATAAACTCAAACTGCAATCTCCCGGTAATGGAGATGTAAATAACCAATAATACAGGAAAAAGTTATGAAGAAACAATTTTTTTATTTAATTGCCGTGCTATGCTCCACTTGCATTTTTACCGCTTGTAGTGACGACGACGATCCATACGTTCCTCCCACAAAGGTTGAAATGTACACCACAAGCAACGGACTTAAGTACACATACGGAGGCACGGATCGCACCGATGTAACAGTATTGTACACTCCCGATGCAACTGACCCTCAAAAGGCTACTCTCACCTTGTCGACAATAGGAAGCAAAAGAAGCGAAAACATACCAAGCGCTCCATTGTTGTCACCCGGCAACATAGTACCCGGCACCAATGAACTCATTATACCCGTGACATTGATACAGAACGCCAACGAAGCCCTATTCAGCGGAAACGGTGAAACTCCGTTCTGTACTTACCGTTACAACGGATCCGTAAGCGACGCCGGACTGACAATAGCCATCGACCAGGTGACCATGAAGGGCGCCCCTATCATCGAGCCTAAAACCTACACCGATGCATCAGGACTACAGCTCATGTACAACGACGCTCCCATGCTCGGCAAAGCCATCACATTTACACCCAATCTTGAAAATCTCGAAGAGGCAACACTCACAATGCAGGGCGCACCGCTCGACATAAGCGCCATCATAGAGGGTCTGGTACCTGCAGCCGACGCTTCGACCGAAGTAGGACTTCCCACAACAGGTGTATTCCCCGGCAATGTCACCTTCACCCTTCCGATAAAGATATCGGTCGACAACTCCTTCAGCGGAAAGTCGGAAACCGAGCACTGCACATTCAGCTATTCAGGCAAGATAACCGAAAGCACCCTCAAGCTCGCCATAAGCGATGTCAAGCTAAAGAACGCTGCTCTTGCAGGATTGACGCTGAACGTTCCCTATGCCAACGAAGACTTTACTCTCGATCCGTTGCACTTCGTTTGGGAATCTGATACGGAAGTAGAACTTTTCCCCGGCTACGGCATACCTATAAGCTCAATTGTAGGTATAGCATTGAGAGTGCCGACAATCCCCACCGACCAAGTCGATGAAGAAGGCAATCCCGTATCGGTAAGCGTTACCGACATGCTGCCCACTGCCCTTAAGAGCATTACATTCGGCATCGACGGCAACATAACGGCCGTATATGTCGATATCGAAAACGGAGCTACCGAGCCTACGACATCACCGTTGAACATTGCACAGTACATCGTAAACGACGACAACTCGATACAGGTGTTCCTCAACCCGGCTGCAATCATATACCACTCGATGGCCAATGCTCCCGAAAACCGCTCACGCGCAGTCGACATGGGCGAAATGATTGCTCAGCTCATGGGTATAGCCATGCCTCTGCTTACCGACGGTGTACCCGTTCAGGTGTCGCAGAATGCCGAAGACAACTCGATGGACATCTATCTCGGAACCGAATTCCTCGTTCCCATATTAAAGTGTGCATCACCACTGTTTGAAGATGAGGATTTTATCAATATGCTTCTTGAAGAAATGGCCAAGGATCCCACATTCGGTTCTATGGCACCTATGATGGGAGGAGCATTGCGCACCATGCCGCAAATCATCGACAACACAACCAAGATTGAACTGGGAATACATTTCCTGAAAGCTGAATAACATTTCATCAATCATTGACCCCACAAGCGGCTGTGCCATTTTTTTGACACAGCCGCTTTCACATGTATGTCTATCCTATATTTATACGAAAATGACTTAACCATACTACCGAAAAGGCTGACGACCTCGGCTGTTGTGTCGGAATTGTCGGCATTTTTCAAGCAACACAACGGTCGAAATCAAGAACGAAATACATGCAATTTTCGCAAATAATAACTTTATACAATAAATATTTGCACTACTGCATTTAATCAATTATCTTTGTAGGGTATAGTGCCGTAGAAGACGCTGTGTATGACAAATTTCTAAACTAAGATGAAACAATTCTTTATTTATGTACTTGCAACCATAGCAGGTATTTGGATTACGATCCTGATTTCTATTTTAGGATCATTCTTAATGTTGATAATGATGATAGCAGCCGGTTCGGGCTCTTCAAGTCCGGAGATATCGAAGCACTCGATACTCCACATAAATCTTGACGGCTCAATCGAAGAACGTGCGCAGGGCAAATCACTCATCGACGAGCTGCAAGGGATACAAAACAACTCTATACCACTTAACGACCTGATAAAATCAATCAGACATGCTACCACCGACTCAAAAATCGACGGCATATATCTCGAATGTAACGGCGGAAGCGCCGGCACAGCTACTTTGGCCTATGTAGCCGAAGAGCTTGCCAAGTTCAAGGAATCGGGAAAATGGATTGTTGCCTACGGCGACGCCTACTCTCAGGGCAACTACTATCTTGCATCGGTTGCCGACTCTTTATGGCTTAACCCCATAGGTAACATCGACATCCACGGACTTGGAGGAAGCACGCCCTACTTCAAGGGATTGCTCGACAAACTCGGAGTAGAAGCCCAAGTGATAAAAGTAGGCACCTATAAAAGCGCTGTCGAGCCTTACATCATGACTGGCCCCAGCGAAGCCAATATCCAGCAGATAAAAGCCTACATCAATCCCATCTGGGATTACATAAGAGAGGGAATCGCAACCGGCCGCAATGTTGACTCGGAAACCGTAAACCAATGGGCCGACAGCATAATAGCCACCCAGAATCCCTCCACATTCGCTTCACGCAACGTAGTTTCATCGCTGCTATATCGCCATGAAGCCGAGGATTGGATGAAGACGGCTACCGAAACCGATTCCGATGAAAGTCTGAATCTGGTGTCACCCACAAGCTATGCGGCATCTATAAAGGATAAGAAATCGGACAACAAGATTGCCGTGCTGTATGCCGTAGGCGACATTGTCGACACCGGCAACTCGGGCATAGTAGGAGCCAAGATGGCCCCGATGATTCTCGACCTGGCTGAAGACGACGACATCGACGCACTTGTACTCCGCGTAAACTCAGGAGGCGGAAGCGCATTTGCCTCAGAACAGATATGGGAAGCTCTCGAGCAGTTCAAGGCCAAAGGTAAACCCTTCTACGTGTCGATGGGCGATGTAGCCGCATCGGGCGGATATTACATCTCATGCGGAGCCGACAAAATCTACTGCCAGCCTGTAACACTTACAGGATCCATAGGCATCTTCGGCATAATTCCGTGTGTAAAGGGATTGCTTACCGATAAACTCGGAGTCAACATATCGACTATATCGACCAACCCCAACGCCAACCTCAGTCTTGCCGAACCCATGACCGAAATACAGCGCGCCGCAATGCAGCGTCAAATCGACCGCGGATATGAAACATTCGTAGGCCGCTGCGCCGAGGGTCGCAACCTCAGCGTCGATTCAATAAAGGCAATCGCCGAAGGTCGCGTGTGGGACGGCATGGCCGCAAAGCGCATAGGACTCGTAGATGAACTCGGCACCCTCAACGACTGCATCGAAGCCCTCGCCCTCGAACAGGGTTACGACAAATACCAGATTGTAGAGTATCCCGACCCCAAGGGTGAATGGTGGGAAGAAATACTCATGGCATCAGGCAATGTCAAGGAATCGATTCTCAACGAAGAGCTTGGCGAGGCTCGCCAACTCTACGATGCCATAAAGAAGGCGACACAGCTTGAACGCATCCAGTGCCGCATGGAACCTATTGTAATCGAATAACATAATGAGATAACTGCCCGATGGGTCGCAACAAGCTCATAGAAAAAGCAATGCTACTCCCCATGTCGAAGTTATACGGCATGGGGGTTGCAGTGCGCAACCGCATGTTTGAGTGGCACCTGTTGAAGCAGCACAAATTCGACATCCCGGTAGTGGTTGTCGGAAATCTCTCGGTGGGAGGAACCGGAAAGACGCCCCACACCGAATATGTAATCAACGCTCTCCGCGGAGTCTACCGCATCGGGGTGCTAAGCCGAGGATACAAACGCAACACACGCGGATTCATCATGGCCAACAAGCACTCCACCCCGTCGGATATCGGCGACGAACCCTACCAGATGTATCAGAAATATGGCCGTCACGTGCGCGTTGCCGTGTGTGAGGACCGCTGCAAGGGAATCGAGGAGATGATGCGCATCGACCCCACTATCGACCTCATCCTGCTTGACGACGCATTCCAGCATCGTTATGTCAGGCCGTCGTTGTCGATTGTGCTCATGGAATGGAACCGCCCGATATACAACGACGACCTTCTGCCGCTCGGCCGTCTGCGCGAACCGCAGAGTGCACTTAACCGAGCCGATGTGATAGTGGTGACAAAATGCCCCTCGGAGATACGGCCGATGGACATACGCCTCATCTATGAGCATCTCAACCTTTTTGCCTACCAGAAACTCTATTTTTCACATTACGTTTACGGAAATCCCGTAAGCCTGTATCCCGACGAAACTACCTACGTGCTCAACCTGTCATGGCTCACGAAGGACGATTCGGTGCTCGTCATCGCAGGCATAGCCAATCCCAAACCGTTTGTCCGCTACATAAAGCGCCATCAGGCATCAGTGACGGTGAAGCAATTTGCTGACCACCACAACTTCACCCGCAAGAACTTTGAAGAGATAAAGAAGTTGCATGAAAAAATGCCGGGTCGCAACAAATACATAATCACGACTGAAAAGGATGCCGTGCGCATAGCCAACAATCCCTACTTCCCCCATGAGCTGAAGGCATGCACATTCTACATCCCCATAAAAGTGGAATTCCTGCCCTACGCCATGCCGTCGGGTACTCCGTCATTTGACAAAGAAATACGCTCCATAATAAAATCACCGCGCGAATAGAACGTTAAGCGCAACATTTCAATGGAGCCCGATGTTATATACATGACTCTTTTTAAATCCAAATAAAGACCAAAATCATGTTAGAAAAAATTAACCAGACCGCCGACTACATCCGCTCAAAAGTAACCGATTTGCCTAAAACCGCAATAATTCTCGGCACCGGACTTGGAGCTCTTGTCGACCACATCGAGGACAAGCAATATATCCCCTACACTGAAATCCCCAACTTCCCCGTATCGACCGTCGAAGGCCATTCAGGCAATCTGATATTCGGCCGCCTCGGCAACAAACGCATCATGGCCATGCAGGGACGCTTCCATTTCTATGAAGGCTACGACATGAAGCAAGTCACATTCCCAGTGCGCGTGATGAAGGCTCTCGGCGTAAAGACTCTCTTTGTAAGCAATGCTGCCGGAGGCATGAATCCCGAATTCATGATAGGCGACATCATGATAATAACCGACCACATCAACCTATTCCCCGAGCATCCGTTGCGCGGAAAGAACTACAACGAACTCGGCACACGTTTCCCCGACATGAGCGAAGCCTATTCAAAGCGACTGATAAAGCACGCCATGGAGATTGCCGAGGAGAAGGGCATCCGCGTCATGCACGGTGTATATGTGGGCACGCAAGGTCCTACATTTGAAACTCCGGCCGAATACAAGTATTTCCACATCATCGGCGGCGATGCAGTGGGAATGTCGACTGTGCCCGAGGTAATCGTAGCCCGTCACGGAGGCATGGAAGTTTTCGGCGTATCGGTAATTACCGATCTCGGTGTCGAAGGCATCGTCGAGGAAGTTTCGCACGAGGAAGTACAGAAGGCTGCCGCCAAAGCCCAGCCCAAGATGATGGAAATCATGACTGAACTTGTCAACCGATTTGAAGAATGATGGAAGACAAGATGACTGAAATAGCCTCTTTGGGCGAATTTGGATTAATCGACCGACTGACCGACGGCATCGAGCTTGCCAATCAATCGTCGTTAAAAGGCGTGGGCGACGATGCCGCTGTGCTGGAATATCACGACACCGAAGTACTCGTCACTACCGACCTCCTGCTTGAAGGCGTCCACTTCGACCTCACCTACGTGCCGTTGAAGCACCTCGGCTACAAAAGCGCTGTGGTCAACTTCAGCGATGTCTACGCCATGAACGGTACACCACGGCAGATAACGGTTTCGCTCGGAATATCCAAGCGGTTCACCGTTGAGCACATCGAAGCATTGTACTCGGGCATCCGTCATGCCTGCGAGATATACGGAGTCGACCTCGTGGGCGGCGATACCACATCGTCGCGTCAGGGCCTTGTAATTTCGGTGACCTGCATAGGCGATGCCCCCAAGGACAAAATTGTCTATCGCGACGGCGCAAAGGACACCGACCTTATATGCGTGAGTGGCGACCTCGGCGCGGCTTACATGGGATTGCAGCTCCTCGAACGAGAAAAAATCGCCTCGGTGGGTCAAAAGGACTTCATACCGAAATTTGAAGGCAAGGAGTACCTCATCGAGCGTCAGCTTAAGCCCGAGGCACGCAAGGACATCATAGCCGAGCTTGACCGGGCAGGAATAAAGCCGACAGCGATGATGGACATATCCGACGGACTTTCAAGCGAGCTGCTACACATCTGCAAGCAGAGCCACACAGGATGCCGCATCTATGAGGACCGCATCCCCATCGACTATCAGACGGCTGTCATGGCCGAAGAGCTCGGCATGAATCTCGTTACAGCGGCTCTCAACGGCGGCGAGGACTACGAACTTCTGTTCACCGTGCCTCTTCACGACCACGAAAAGGTGTCAAAGCTCCCCGGCGTGAAAGTGATAGGCCACATAACAAACGAGTCGCTCGGATGCGCGATGATAACACGCGACAACACCGAAATCGAGCTGAAAGCCCAGGGATGGAATCCGCTGGCTCAGGAATGACCGTAAAAAAGATACTTGACATAGCGTCGGCAGAGTTGATTGCCGACGCTATTTTTCATCATTTTATCAGCCGTTTTCACCATATCCCAACATTTTTTACTAATTTTGCAGCCACAAAACAACATTACAAGAGCTTTGAGTTATGATAAACAGAATCTTGATTAGAATGAAGGTCGTTCAGATGCTTTACTCCTATCTGTTGACCCGCAGTGATTTTAAGATACTTCCCGAACCGGAATCCCATTCACGTGACAAGCGGTTTGCCTACTCGCTTTATTGTGACTTGCTCCTGTTGCTGCTTGACCAGTCGGGCTATCGCATATCCAACTATGAGGGCCGCCCGCGCATCGAGCCGGCCAACAAAATCGGCAAAAACGACTGGACTCACATAGCTGCAGCGCTTGCCGCCAATGATGACATGAAAGATATTGCGCTGCATCACCGCTCATTTTCCGAGGCTCTTCTACCCCACCATCAGCGCCTGTCGGCCGCCATCAAGGAATCAAGCGCGTTCAAGGACTATTCGCGCATGAAGACCAAGCCTGAAATCCAGGACGAGGTACAGCTTTGGAAAACCATATTCACCACCATCCTGCTGCGTGACAACGCCATCAAGGAGCTCATAAACTCCGACCCCGGATTCACCCATGTGGGTTACGAGCAGGCTCTCCAGATGCTCGATGAAACGCTCAACGACTTTTCGACTGTGCGCAGCTCGCTTGTGGAGGCCCGAAGAGGTCTTGCCACATCGCTCGACAAGGCCTACGAACTATATCACAGCTTGCTGCAGTTGATGATCGACCTCACCGACCTGCGTGCACTGAACCTTGATGAGGCAAAGCATAAATACCTGCCGTCGCACGACGACCTGAATCCCAACATGCGATTTGTCGAGAATCAGTTCATTCAGGCACTGCGCAACAATGACGACATGAAGGAGTATCTCGACAAGACACCCATTTCATGGCAGGACGAGGATGTGACACTGCGCCGCATTCTCGACAAGATTCTTGAGAGCGACATCTATAAGGATTACATGGCAGCTCCTGCTACCGATTTCGCTGCCGACTGCGAGTTATGGTACTCTCTCTTCAAGAACATAATCGTGGAGAGCGACGACCTCGCCGAGTCGCTTGAATCGCAATCGGTCTACTGGAACGACGACCTTACCATTATGGGCTCATTCGTCCTAAAGACCATCAAGCAATTCGCCCATAGCGAGGGCAACCCCATATCACTTCTCCCCAAGTTCAAGGACATAGAAGATGAACGCTTCGGTCCTAAACTCTTTGAGGATGCAATACGCAATCAGGTCGAATACCGCGAAATGATCGACGCATGCCTCGTGGAGAGCAAGTGGGATCCCGACCGCCTCGCGTTCATGGATATAGTAATCCTTGAAACTGCCATAGCTGAACTGATAAACTTTGAGTCGATTCCCACGCTCGTCACCATAAACGAGTACACTGAAATAGCCAACTATTACTCTACACCCAAGAGCGGTCAGTTTATCACAGGACTTCTCTATGCAATTATTAATAATTTAAAAAAGGACGGCATAATAGTGAAAGAATAGAATTACTTTCACTATATTTGCATTTGAAAAATTAACAAAACAAAAAACATTTAATAAAATAAGACATGCTTAACAATCTCATACCCCTACAGGAAGCAGGTGGAAGCGCCGGAATGATGAACTTGATCATGATTGTAGCTCTTATTGCTATTTTCTATTTCTTTATGATTCGCCCGCAGCAGAAAAAGCAGAAGGAAATCAAGAAATTCCGCGAAGGCTTGAATGTCGGCGACCGCGTCATAACAGCAGGAGGCATCTACGGCAAGATTCGCGCCGTGAAAGACACCACAATCACCCTTGAAATAGCCGACAATGTACGCATTTCAATCGACAAGGGTTCGGTTTATCCGTCAGCTGCCCAAGCTCAAGAATCGGCTACCAACAGCGACAGCGCAAAGTAAAGAATAACAATTTTCAATTGCTATACAGGGCCCGTGCATTTCCTTTCATAGGCGATGAACGGGCTTCATTGTTATACAATCAAACACAAAAGTAATGTCGACAACATTCAAGAAGCAACTATCCGATCTCATAAATCGCGTCCACGACTTAATAACATCGACTCGAGGACGCGAAATACTGTTGTTTCTTGTTTTTCTACTTATCTCCTACATATTCTGGCTGCTCCTGACTCTCAACAATGAAGTCCAGGAGGATCTTGAAGTGCCTATAACACTCACCAACGTACCCGACAGCGTGACATTGATATCCGATGTACCCCCGTCGCTGAAAGTGAGTGTGCGCGACAAAGGCTCGTCGCTTGTGCGCTACAGCTGGGGAGAAGTGCCGACAATGAAAATCAACTGGGACAACTATCGCCACTCATCGGGAAAATTCCTGCTCGGGACAGCCGACCTTAACGCCCGACTACGTGACTATTTCGGCGCCAACAGCCAGATTGTCACGATAACCCCCGACTCGATGAGAATCAATTATACCACAAGTCCCGGACGAAGGGTGGCCGTAAAAGTAAATGCCGATGTACACCCCGCACTCGGATGGACAGTATTCGGGCCAGTAACCGCCAACGTGGATTCAGTGTGGCTATATTCGGTCGACGATCTCCCCCATTCGCTGAATTCGGTTGAAACCGTGCCTATTGTGCGGAGCGGATTGAAAGACACCACTAAGTTTGATGCCCGCATCGAACCGATTCCCGGTGTACGCATAATTCCCGACCGGATTATACTCACCGTACCCGTGGAGCCTCTCATTGCACGAAAGCAATACGTATCAGTTATTGGCAAGAACGTACCCAACGACTATACATTGATAACATTCCCCTCAAAAGTCGAGGTGTCCTATCTCGTTCCAATGAGCGAATTCAACAGCGAGCCCTACGTGCTTAAAGCCTATGTCGACTACAACGAAGCACGACATGCCCGCAACGGCAAACTTAAAGTCACAATGTCGCTCATGCCCGAGCTTTACCGAAATGCAAGCATGACTCCCGACAGTGTAGAGTACATAATCGAGCCTAAACGAGCTCAATAATCACAATCAACTCATGTCTTCGACAAGGCTTATAGCGATAACCGGCGGCATCGGAAGCGGGAAAAGCATAATATCCGACATCCTGCGGGCAATGGGACACAAAGTCTACGACTGCGACACACGCGCCAAGGCATTGATGGACACCGATGAATCAATAAAGAACGACCTGATCGATCTCATCTCTATCGATGCCGTAAGAAACGACCGTACAATCGACCGCAAACTATTGTCGGAAATCGTGTTCAACGATCCCGACGCCTTGTCACGCCTAAACTCCATCGTACACAAGGCGGTAAGAGCCGACCTTCGGCGCTGGCGCGATACATCGTCCGACAAAACCGTGTGGGTGGAAACCGCTATCCTCTATGCAAGCCGACTCGACCGCGAGGTCGATGAAGTGTGGGAAGTTACCGCCCCCACTGAATTGCGCGTGCAACGCGTAATGAAACGCAACTCAATGTCACGCGAGCAAGTGCTTGCACGAATATCGTCGCAATCAACGACAGCGGCCCAACTCCATCCGCTCACAAAGGCTATTGTAAACGATGGAGTCGAGCCGGTTCTGCCTCAAATATTATCGTTGTTATAACGTTTTCACTGTCGGACGAAGCGACTTGTCAATCCATGTCGCACGCTTCCACATATATTCCATCGGGCCGTGGCTGTGTGACGATATCCACCAGCGGCAGAACATGTATTGAAGCATAAACAACACAATACCCAACAGGAAGCTGGCTGTAATGCCGAGATGGGCATGCATTCCGAATCCCCAATTATAATATATCATTGAACCTACGATGCTCTGAGTAACGTAATTGGTCATACTCATCTTGCCATAGGGGGTTATCTTCATCAGCAGGTCGTGCATGTTAGTGCGATAGAAGGCAAACAATATACCCGAAACGAGTACGAGCATGAACGACAGGTTGGCAAGCGAACTGATTATAATCAACAGCGGCGACAATATGTTTTTATTGTCTATGAAATTGGGCAACATCTGGTCCAATCCGTGAAGCGGGAAGAAGGCTATCAATGAAATAGCAAGTACCCTGCCCCACATAGGCAGATGCTCCTTCAGGAAAAGTCCGTTTCGGCCAATAACCATTCCGAGCATGAACAGTGACGCAGTCTGGAAGATACGGCCATGATCCCATGCCCAGGCAAGACTGGCAAGCTGTCCCTCCCATATATTCACGGCAACAGTGCCAAGGAACGTTCCACCCGACTGCATTGCAAATGCTGCGCCCCAAAGATGCGACGACGGAACCGTGGGAGTCACGTAGGAGCTGTCGAGCGATGCCCTTATAACATTGTATACGGCAACCGGCTGCAACATACACAATGCAGCTATTGCAAGAACCCACTTTGTCGACAATCGGCATGTAAGTACAAGCACAATACCTATCAACGAGTACATTACAAGTATCTCGCCGGTAAAGAAACACGCATTGAAATTACCGATTATAAACAGCAGCAGCAATCGCCAGCAGAATCGACGACGGAAATCATTGCCCCGCATTCGCTGATTATCGTCCTGAATAAAGAAACTAAAACCGAAAAGCAATGCGAATATAGCATAAGCCTTACCTCCAAGCAGGAAGAAAAGACCGTCCCATATCGCACGGTCGGTGAAATCGAGCAATGCGCCCTGCCCTGCCGTATCGGGAAATGAATAAAAATTGAAATGTTCAATCGAGTGAAGTAAGATTATTCCCATAACCGCAAGCCCCCTCAGGACATCGGCTACATCCACTCTTGCATGATGTTGTAATGTTGGTTGCATAATTAATTTTATCTGTGTTATGGTATTACTCTTCAAAATTACTCATTTTATGCGGCACCGCCCAATTTTTTTTGAAAAAGATTTTGGCAGTTAAAAAAATATGACTACCTTTGCAGTGTCGAAAACGACAAACAAATACTAACGGCGATTTAGTGTAGTGGCCTAGCACGCCACCCTCTCACGGTGGAGACCTGGGTTCGATTCCCAGATTCGCTACAAAGAGCTGCCCATCCAAGGGCAGCTCTTTTTGTTTTATGCCCCCCAACAGCCGGCAACACAAGGATATGATGGAAAATTTATTTGATAAAAGTTTATTAAATCCACCAACTAAAAACGGCTAAATATCGCATAACATTTCATATAATGAACAAATTTACCATCTTTGCATCATTAAAAGATAGATTTAGAATAACAAAAGCTATCTGAGTAAGAAATTTACTTTTTGATTTTATCAATTAATGTGTCAAATACTTGGGTATATGCATATGCCGGATTGAAGATGATGCCAGGTCGCAAAAGCATGGTTGTGTCGCCAAGAAATTCCGGATCCTGCATCTTATCCTCCATATTGATAACGAACTGTCTTTTGGTAGGTGGTTGAGAAACACTGAAATCCATATATCGGTAATAGCATCTCAAAATTTCCTCTGCATTGACCTCCGAATGAGCCAATGCTGTTGCAAGATCAAACAAGTCGCGTCCCTTGCGTCGTTGATATAGTGCACGTAACTTCGTGCCGAGAAGTTCGTTAAGTCTATAAGTAGTAATCTCGCAATCCCCTGTATACCATGAATTGCTTACGCTAAAAGGAATCTTCACAAGGCCCAATTCGTTGAAATGCTCAAAACAGTTGATTTCTATTTTTAAGCGGATAGGCACTACCGGAGGAATCTCTGATTCCAATCTGAAAAGCATAGTATTGTTGTATCGCTTTTGCTTCGTCACTCTATCGGGCAACCAATCGAGAACCTCCCCAAGACGAAACATAATTGGTTTTATAGGGCCTGAATTTATTTGCACAAGATCAATATCCTCGCTATATCTCGGCTGAGGAGAAAGATAGAGTTTATGAAGTGCCGTCCCTCCGCGAAATGCGAGTTGCGAGGCGAGAAACTCATCACTGAAAATATCGACCAAAGCACGTGATATTATCAAATCTTGCTCGACCATAGCCTTGTCCTGCCACGGCAAAAACTCATTCCATTCATCTATTGCATTGCGGTTTATCATATCTCGTCTGGCTCAATTTCTGTATTAATATATAATTTCCATTTTTCACTTATTGCAGATTTTTTTTTATCGTGCTTCGTGCTAAGCCAACAATATCTGAAATGATTGCTATATAATTTCAATTCATTATATATTATGTCCGCCTGCCCCCTCTCTTCAAGAATTTCATCCACAATGTAGCCGAGCCTTTGGACAGTAGCTACCGTTGTAAAATTAAACAGTGTATCATGTGCTCCTCGGAAATTCGTATTTTCCAATAGTTCTGACAATACGGTAGCAGCTCGCGACAATCCTCCTATATGTTGCTCAAACTGAACGAGGTCAATAGCCGTCAGCTCAGCATTGGAATATTTAACACAAGAGGTTTCCGTATTTTTAGTAAGAAGGAACTTTTCGGGTATTTCTGTACGGTAAAACCATATCAACATATTATTTCTATCGCTCGACCGTGAATAACGAGGATAAGTTGTCATAATAGAAAACTGTTGCGGACGCTGATGAGCTGCGCCCCAAAAAGCCGCCGCACTAAGGAGCCCTACATAATAGAGCTTCCCGATATACGACATGAGTTGATCTACATAATATGACGGTGGAACAAGACCCTGCAGCGCATACTGAGGAGGAATAATGCAGTAAAATCCTCGTGCCACGAGCGCAAGACGCTTGCTCCGAACATACCGGCTCAAAGAATTAAGTAACGGCTGCTCTGACATGTCTGCAAAAGCTGCTGTTACATCCGAAAAAGAAAAACAAGGTTTGCCTGTTATCTCTCGGTGTCTAATCCATTCTGAAAGTTTCATCTTCGCTCTTTTTATTGCAAAGATAATCAAAATATTATTATTTCCGCATTAAAAATAGCCACAAATTTGGATTATATTTACACCTTTCAACGATTATGTCGGTTTGCGCGATACCTTATAGGATTAATCATCACTCTCATTATATTCTGCCCTCTCTATCTCGGTATTTGAAAGCGTAATCACTATTCAATATATCAGCAACTAATTGTAAAATGGTCTGTGCCGGAATTTTCGACACAGACCATCTGATAAAGCTAATCCATATAATAATTAATCCATCATAATTCACTTGACCTTATTGCGCTTATCCCATGACGGATGAGCGGGATCCTTGGCCACAAGAGCCTCCGAAAGGTCGATTCCCAATGCTTCGGAAAGCATTCGGCCATATTCGGGATCGGCATTATGGCAGGCTCGCACATGACGCTGCTTTATAAACAGGGGTATTCCCTCCATTTGAGTAGCCGTGTTTTGACAAGTAGCTTGCTTGTCCTCGGCACTCATCAACCGCCACAACTTACCCGGCTGAGTATAGTAATCTTCATCATATTCTCGCTCGTCATAGTTGTAGACATCGCCATGCAAATCCATAGGCGGCTCTTTCCTTGACGGAGTATCCTGCCATTCGCCAAAGCTGTTTGGCTCGTAGGATAATGCGGCTCCGTAATTGTCGTCGGTGCGCATCTTTCCGTCACGATGAAATGAATGGAACGGACATCTCGGACGGTTTACGGGAATAAGGTTGTGGTTGACCCCAAGTCGATAGCGTTGCGCATCACCGTAGGAAAACAGACGCCCTTGGAGCATCTTATCAGGTGAAAATCCTATTCCATCTACAATATTGGCAGGATTGAACGCCGCCTGCTCTATTTCAGCAAAGAAATTTTCGGGATTGCGGTTAAGTTCAAGAATTCCCACATCACGTAACGGGAAATCCTTATGATACCACACCTTTGTCAAGTCAAACGGATTAAGGTGATACTTCTTTGCCTCATCCTCGGTCATCAACTGAACCTGAAGCATCCAGCGAGGAAAATCGCCACGCTCTATCGCATCAAACAAATCGCGCTGATGCGACTCGCGGTCTTTGGCTATTATGGCCTCGGCTTCCTTATCGGTAAGATTCTTTATACCCTGAAGCGTGATAAAATGAAACTTCACCCATGTGCGCTTATTGTCCTTATTGATGAAACTGTAAGTGTGACTTCCAAATCCGTGCATATTGCGGAAAGATGCAGGAATGCCCCGAGGCGACATTGAAATGGTGATTTGGTGCAATGCTTCAGGAAGCAATGTCCAGAAATCCCAGTTTGCAGTGGGATTGCGCATGCCGGTGCGGGGATCTCGCTTTATGGCATGATTGAGATCGGGAAATTTCAACGGGTCACGCAGAAAAAACACCGGAGTGTTATTACCCACAAGATCCCAATTGCCTTGGTCGGTGTAAAACTTCATTGCAAAACCGCGTATGTCGCGCTCGGCATCGGCTGCACCACGCTCCCCTGCTACGGTGGAGAATCTCACCAAACATGGAGTCTTTTTACCGACCTCTGAAAATATTGAAGCTCGGGTAAATTCGGTGATGTCATTGGTTACCGTAAATGTGCCGAAAGCACCTGACCCTTTGGCGTGCATTCGCCTTTCAGGGATTACCTCACGGTCAAAATGAGCAATTTTTTCAAGATACCACGGATCTTGAATTGTCATAGGTCCCGGGCGGCCGGCAGTTTGAACATTCTGGTTGTCGGCGATTGGGCGCCCGTTTTCAGCGGTAAGTCTTTTCTTATCCATACAATCATAATGAAATTAACAGTGAATCAATTCGAGTTTTGAAACACTCAAATATCTTAAAAAGTTTTCCACCGAATCTATACATGCCATTAAGTTGACATCAATTTTTAATGAACAATAAAAAAATTTATCAGTATCAGAAAAAAGTCCACACCGCAAATTTGCTCCATAAAATGTCAACCATCACCGGTCTTGACCTCCTTAATCAGCCCGTCAATTTGTGAAAATTTATTAAATCGAACTGCGCTGTTGCAAAATTGCAATGCCGATTTGTTAAATTGGCAGGACTTTTCATTTAACAACTAAAGATGATACTTAACATTGTATTCCTGATTGCAGGATTGGCGTTCATATTGGTTGGAGCCAACATGTTGACCGATGGAGCTTCAAGCATCGCAAAGAGGTGGGGCGTATCAGAGCTTGTCATAGGATTGACCGTGGTTGCCTTCGGCACATCGGCGCCCGAACTTGTCATCAGCATCGTATCGGCCATTAACGGCAGTGCCGAGCTGGCTATAGGCAACGTTGTCGGAAGCAACATCTTCAATGTCCTTGCCATAATTGGCATAACGGCGATATTCGCCACTATAAAGATTGAACGAAGCATAATGACCAAGGACATTCCACTCGTGCTCCTGTCGGCTTTAGTGCTTCTGGCAATGGGCAACGCTCCGCTTCTCGACGGCGCATCCAGTCGCATATTAAGCCGTGTCGACGGAATAGTTCTACTGCTGTTTTTCACCATATTCCTGCGACACACATTTTCATCGGCAAAGTCAGCCACACCGGCTGAATCACAAGAGATAGAAAGATTCAAGACTAAGGATATGCCGTTATGGAAATCGATATTGTGGGTAGCAATAGGCCTGGCCGGACTGATTATCGGCGGCGACCAGTTTGTCAACGGGGCATCGGGAATCGCATCGGGACTCGGCGTGAGCGATGCCATAATAGGCTTGACGATAGTAGCCGCCGGCACATCACTCCCCGAACTCGCCACATCGATAACTGCAGCTGTAAAAGGTAAGCCCGGCATAGCTCTCGGCAATGTGATAGGAAGCAACATCTTCAACATCTTCCTTGTGCTTGGATGCAGCGCAACAATTCGTCCCCTCCCGTTTGGAGGAATAGGCAATTTCGATCTGCTCGTCCTCACCGGAGCCTGCCTGTTGTTCTGGATATTCGGATGGTTTTTCAAGCAGCGCACAATCACCCGTGCCGAAGGAATCATACTCGCGACATGCTATGTGGCCTACGTTGCATATCTTGTGGCCAATGCCTGATCAGGCACCTGCATCACGTGCACCCCGCATAAAAACCTACAATGTGCAATAACTTTTTTTATGAATTTGGTTGCACTATTATTTTGATTGAGTAACTTTGTGATGTGTTAAAATTATAATATCGATTTATGAATGTCAACATCGAAGAACTGATTACCATCAACTACGAGCTGGAAGGGCTTCTGTATTTGGCTATGCATCGAGGCGACGACACGCCCAAGGAAGTGTGGTCGCTGATTTCCGATAAAATCAAGTCACTCAACGAAGGCATATCGCCCGCTGTCGAGAATGACGATGTTGACACTGATGATACGCCCGGCAATGCGATCATCAGCTGTAATGACGAAGCTGATGTCACAGCCTATGAACAACCTGAAATAGAAGAGCCCGAAATCAAAGAAGAGCCCGAAATTCAGGAATCGACGACAGAAGAGGAAGAGCCTGAAGCTGAGGAACAACCTGAAATCAGCCTGACCGAAAATCAGGAAAAAGAACTCAAAGAAGATACCGCTGAAAGCAATCAGCCACAACTTACAATAATAGGCGAATCAGCCGAAGAGTTTGCCGAACCTGAGGCTCCATGTCAGGATATTGAACAAGTACCGGCAACGGAGCCTGAACCGATTGCCGAACCGATTCCGGAAACTACAGTCGAGATTGAAACTGTAGAGCCGGAACCCGAAGAAGAGGAGGAAGAACCGGAACAAGGAAAAGAGCCTGAACTCGAAGAGATGCAGGAAGAGCCCGAGGAAGAGGAAATAGTGATGCCTCAGGATGACACGACCGACACCGATGACGAAGAGCCTATACGCCTTGACGAAAAGCTTGCACGTGAAAATTCGCGCAATCTGCGCAAGGCATTCTCTTTGAACGACATGTTCCGATTCCGTCGCGAACTGTTTGGCAACAGTGCCACCGAAATGACCGATACGCTTAATCTCGTCGAGGCCATGTCGTCGCTCTCGGAAGCCAACGACTACTTCTATAACGACCTTGAATGGGACGCATCCAATCCCGAAGTCCAGGATTTCATGGATATAATAGCCAAACACTTTTCAGGCCGATGAGCGGTAAACTTTACATCGTACCTACTCCGGTAGGCAATCTTGGCGACATGGCTCCGCGAGCAATCGCCATCTTGAAATCGTGCGACCTTGTACTGTGTGAGGACACCCGTACAAGCGGCATCCTGCTCAAGCACTTCGACATAACCACCCCCACCGCAAGCCACCACAAGTTCAACGAGCACACATCGGTCGAACCTGTCGTAAACCGGCTGAAAGGAGGCGAAAACATAGCCCTCATAAGCGATGCGGGCACTCCGGGCATATCTGATCCCGGATTCATGCTTGTGCGCGAATGCCGCCGTAACGACATCGAAGTCGAAACGTTGCCCGGCCCCACCGCACTTATCCCTGCACTCGTAAATTCAGGACTTCCATGTGATAGATTCGTGTTTGAAGGGTTTCTGCCTCAGAAAAAAGGACGCGCTACGCGCATATCGGAGATTGCCGAAGAAACTCGCACGACAATATTCTATGAGTCAGCGTTGCGCCTCGTAAAAACATTACAACAACTCGCCCAGGCCTGTGGCAACGACCGCGAGGCTTCAGTGTCACGCGAAATTTCCAAACTTCATGATTCCACCATTGCCGGAACACTGCAACAGCTCATCGAACACTTCACAATGAACATTCCGCGCGGTGAAATCGTTATTGTACTGAGCGGCAAGAGGGAAAAAAACGCTCGTCAACCTCATCGCAATAAGTATCGCGACAACGATGACTTTAACGATGCCTGACATAAAAACTTATATAAACATCATTTTATACGATTATGAAAAAAATAGTTTCAATTATTGCCGCAGGTCTTGTGTGCCTCACAGCTTGCGATGGAGGGAAACTGAAAGAAGCTCAGGCCCAAAACGCCCAGCTTGATGATTCATTACATGTTGCTCTCGCCAACCAGGACAGTCTGTTCTCACTTTTGAACGACATCACCGATGGCATGAACCAGATCAAGGATCTTGAGAAAATTCTCACGACCACCAATGTTGGTGCCGAATCACAATCGCGTAAAGACCAGATACGCAACGACATCGTCGCCATACAGCAGGCTCTCAAGGAGCGCCGCGAGCGCCTTGACGACCTTGAGCAGAAACTGAAGTCATCACAGGGCTACAGCAGTACCCTGAAAAAGACTGTCGACAATCTTAAGGCTGAAATAGCCAGCCAGGAAACTACAATCTCGACATTGCGTAACGACCTTGCAGCCGCAAAGATACAGATTGCCGACCTTGGAACAAAGGTGGATTCATTAAGCACCACTGTAGCCACTGTAACCGAGGAGAAGGAGAAGGCTCAAGAAGAGAGCGCAAACCTCACCAACGAGCTTAACTCATGCTACTATGCAATAGGCACCAAGGGTGAGTTAAAGGATGCCCGCATTATCGAAACCGGATTCCTGCGCAAGACCAAGCTGCTCCAGGCCGACTTCCAGCAGAGCTACTTCACTCAGAGCGATAAACGCACTCTCACCACAATACCCACCCACTCCAAGAAAGCCAAGATTCTGACCAACATGCCGGCCGACTCATATACAATCGAGGACTATGACGGCTTGAAGACAATCAAGGTCACCAATCCTGAGAAATTCTGGAGTCTTTCCAACTATCTCGTAATCCAAGTAGACTAAAGTTTAATACTTTTAGATAAACAAGTCCGCCATGCCTACAACCACAAAGGCACGGCGGACTTTTTCATTTTATATTCCACTAAAACCGTTTTAAGGGTCTTTGAATACGTTGAATGTAAATGTTTTTTTGTAATTTTGCAGCCTATTAATCTCTATTTTACACCAATGGGTATATTCAGTTTCTTTTCTAAGGAAAAAAAGGAGACTCTTGACAAAGGGCTTGAACGCACCAAGCAAGGCGTATTCTCGAAAATCGCACGCGCAATTGCCGGCAAGTCAAAGATTGACGATGAAATACTCGACAATCTCGAAGAGGTATTCATAACTTCGGATGTCGGAGTCGAAACAACACTCAAAATCATAGACCGCATAGAGCATCGAGTTTCTCGCGATAAATATGTCAATTCATCAGAGTTGAACAATCTGCTATGTGAAGAAATCACCGAACTTCTCGCCGAAAACAATAACGACTCCGCCCTTGAGGACTTCACTGTTCCGCAGGATCACAAACCACATGTAATAATGGTGGTGGGTGTCAACGGCGTAGGCAAAACAACCACCATAGGCAAACTTGCCTATCAATTCAAGAAAGCCGGCAACAAAGTCATGCTCGGTGCCGCCGACACATTCCGAGCCGCCGCAGTGGAGCAGCTCGACATCTGGGGCGAACGCGCCGGTGTTCCGGTAATAAAGCAGAAACTCGGAGCCGACCCTGCATCAGTGGCATTCGACACTCTCCAATCGGCCAAGGCCAACGACATCGATGTAGTGATAATCGACACCGCCGGACGACTTCACAACAAGAAGGGTCTTATGGACGAGCTCACAAAAATCAAGAACGTGATGCAGAAAGTCGTTCCCGACGCACCCCACGAAGTGTTGCTCGTGCTTGACGGCTCTACGGGACAGAATGCATTTGAGCAGGCCAAGCAGTTTGTAGCCGCTACCAAAGTCAATGAACTCGCCATAACCAAGCTCGACGGCACAGCCAAGGGCGGCGTAGTAATAGGCATCAGCGACCAGTTCCGCATTCCGGTAAAATACATCGGACTCGGCGAAGGCATCGACGACCTGCAGGTGTTCCACAAGAAAGAATTTGTACAATCATTATTCGGCAACAATTAATATAGATGGCTCGCAAGAAAGTCGATGTCATAACACTTGGCTGTTCAAAGAATCTTGTCGACAGCGAACGGCTCATGAGTATGTTTGACCGTGCCGGATTTGAAGCAAGGCACGAGCCTGAAAATCCCGGAGGCGACATTGTTGTCGTTAATACCTGCGGATTCATAGGCGATGCCAAGGAGGAGTCGGTCAACACTATCCTCGAGCAGGTCGAGGCCAAGAAAGAGGGACGCATCAAGTCACTCTATGTGATGGGATGCCTGTCGCAACGCTATCACAATGAACTTGTGGCTGAGATACCAGAAGTTGACGGTTGGTACGGTAAGTTCAACTGGCCCGAACTGGTGAATGCGCTCACCAACAAGTTCCCGGCAACATCATCCTACGACCGTGTCATAACCACTCCTTCCCACTTCGCCTACGTGAAGATAGCCGAAGGATGCAACCGCTTCTGTTCATTCTGTGCTATTCCGCTAATTACAGGGCGATTCAAGTCACGCCCCATCGAGGAGATACTCGATGAAGTGACTGAACTCGTAAAGCGCGGTGTCCATGAATTCAACATAATAGCTCAGGACTTGTCGAGCTACGGGCTTGATCTGTATAACGAGATGCGACTTCCGCAGCTCATCGACCGTATGTCCTCGATAGAGGGTGTGGAGTGGATAAGGCTCCACTACGCCTACCCCGCTCAGTTCCCCATGGAGATACTCGATGTCATGGCCCGTCACGACAATGTGTGCAAATACCTCGACATAGCGCTTCAGCACATATCGGACAAAGTTCTAAAAAACATGCGCCGTCACATAACCGGCGACGAAACGAAAGCCCTGCTCGACGAGATACGCCGAAAAGTGCCCGGCATACACATACGCACGACACTGATGGTAGGCTTCCCAGGCGAAGGTGAGGAGGAGTTCCATCAGCTTAAGGAATTTGTGCGCCAACAGCGATTTGAGCGCATGGGAGCCTTTGCCTATTGCGAGGAGGAGGACACATTCGGTGCCAAGAATTTCGTGGATTCAATACCTGAAGAGGTCAAGCAGTCACGCCTTAATGAGCTTATGGCGATTCAGGAAGAGATTGCCCTTGAAAGCAACCAATCAAAAATAGGAAAAAGATTGCGCGTAATCATCGACAAGGAAGAGGATGACTACTATGTGGGTCGCACCCAATGGGATTCTCCCGAAGTGGACCCTGAAGTCCTTGTCAAAAAGACCGAAAAGCTCGAAAAAGGACACTTCTACGATGTCGACATTATCGATGCACTGCCCTACGAGCTGATTGCTCAACCATCCTTACAATAAAAAATGTTGTTGTCAACTTCTATTTCAAGAGCGGCATCTCTATGCATTGAAAAGCGACTGCCGTTTGCAATATACATGATGCAGGGAAGCGATCATGTCATATTCCTGGCCGGGGATGAGTCGACGCAGTGCAACAGCGACGTTGACCATGGATTCTTCATTTCGGAATTCAACACAAGTGGATGGCGCATCATGATAGCTCCACGATACACTGCCGAGCAGATAATAGAAAACGCCGACACCATTGCTACGCGTGACAGTGCAGCCGTAAAACCGGTAGACTGCAGTACACCGCGTGACGAATATGACAACGCGTTGAACAAGGTTGTCAACGGACTCAAGCTTCGCGGAGGCAAAACGGTAATATCACGCGTGATATGCGGCGACGCAGCCGATATCGACTGGCTTTCAGTAGCCGAGAAATATTTCACCTGCTTTCCGTCGACATTCCGTTACCTCTATTACACTGCAGCAACAGGCGCATGGATCGGAGCCTCACCCGAACTGCTGCTCGAATGTGACAACGCAGGTAATCTCAGCACCATGTCGCTTGCCGGAACCCGCATGAAGTCATCGAATGCCGCATGGGATGACAAAAACCGCGAAGAGCATGACTATGTGACACGATACATCGTCGACAAGCTGTCGTCACTTGGCATAAACGCGACAGTCGGTTGCGCCGAGAATGTTGGTTACGGAGCCATAGAGCATCTTTGTCACCGCATTACGGCTCGATATACCGGAAATCCATTTATTGTGGCCGATACACTTAGCCCCACCCCTGCCTTGGCCGGCACTCCGCTTGACAAGGCATTGAATGACATAACGCTCAACGAGCGACATCCACGCCGATGCTACGGAGGCTATGTGGGAATGACCGACAGTCGGGGCACTCACATCTTCGTCAACCTGCGATGTGTACACTTCGATGAGTCACGCTATTGCATATATGCCGGAGGAGGCATAACTGCCAAATCGGAATCGGCAACCGAATGGGATGAAACATCGGCAAAATCCCAAGTGCTCCTCAATGCAATCAATCAGTCACGGTCATGAGCAAAAACAGCAAAGGAAGTCCGTTTTTAATACTGTTCACCGCCGTGGCCATCGTCGCCGCTGTGTCGCTGCTCCCGCTTAACAAAATAAGCCGTGGGTTGCTGCGTGACTTCAATCTCGCAGGCGACATAATGCACATAACCGAAAAATCGGATCTTGATGCCGAGAAAGTCGAAACACAGCAAATCGACCCGGAGCTGATAGCCGCAATGGAGGAGATTGATGTTGAGCAACCCGCTCAGGCCGATGAGTATGCTATTGAAAAGAGCGACACTATTACACGGCAGTCAGAGTCAGAGTCAGAGCCTGAGCAGCCGAAATCGGAGAACGTCCAACCCGAAAAATCGCCTGTGACATCGGAAGCTGTCGAGCCACCTGTGCCGATTGATCCTCACGACGGGGAGATAATCGTAATGGAGGACTATTCACCCGACGGCAACGGACTGAAACGCTTTAAAAGCGCACTTGCGCAAGCCGGCAACCGGGTTGTACGCATAGCCTTTCTCGGCGACTCATACATCGAAGGTGACATATTCACACAGGATGTGCGCGAAAAGCTGCAGGACCAATACGGCGGATGCGGAGTTGGATATGTCAACATGTACTCGGAATTTCCCGGATTCCGACGCTCAATAACGCAAAGCGGCAGCGGATGGGAAGTGTACAACGTGAGCATGAAGGGACACAACAAAGCCTACATATCGATAACCCAACAGTACTCAATGCCGGTAAGCGAAAAAGCTACCGCAACCTATAAGGGTGCCAAGCGCCTGAAACACACCGACAGTTGGGAAAAATCGCGCTTCATATACATATCGCCCGATGCAGCAACCATAAACACCCGCCAGGACAACAGCGAATGGACCTCCCACAGCTCATCAGCATCATCCGAAGCACAATGCATCGAAGTCACCGGTCCCATGAAATCATTTTCGGTATCAACCGGCAACATGTCACTTGCCGGAATAGGAGTGTGGCTCGACGGCAACAACGGCATCTCGGTTGACTGCATGTCGTCGCGAGGATTTTCAGGCGTCACCTTGTCGCGAGTAAGCAGTAGCCTGTCACAATCGATGCGCCGTTACATCGACTACGACCTGATTGTAATCGAATACGGAATCAACGCCATGTCGGAAGCCCAGACCGACTACTCGGCCTACTCCAAACTAATGATCAAGTCAATAGGACACATAAAGGAGTGCTATCCAAATGCCGACATAATCATAATGGGCGTGGGCGACAGAGGGTCAAAACGAGGCACCGACATAATAACGATGCCCACTACCTACAACATGATCGCCGCTCAACGTGATGTAGCGCGACACTTGGGATGCGTGTTCTGGGACACCCGCGAGGCTATGGGCGGTGAAAATGCGATAGTGACATGGGCCAACGCCAATCCGCCGAAAGCCAATAAAGACTACATCCACCTAACCCATATCGGCGGACGCAAACTTGCCGAAGAATTCTTAAAATCGCTGAACAATGCCATCAATAAATAAGCTATACCCTATACTCCTGACATTCATCATGCTAAGCGTGCCGCGACTCGCCATGTCGCAGTATGAAAACAATGATGACAAGAACATACGCGAAAATCCCGAGATAACGCAAATCGACTCCATCGACTGCGACATAGAAATACCGGCCTACATCAACCGCAATAAGAATTACATAATCACAAACGGTGCCGACTGGAACCGATTCAGCCGCAGAACCGTAGCCCCCGACACGACCGTAAGCATCGTACACATAGGCGACTCACACATTCAGGCCGACTTTGCAACCGGTCATGCACGTGACATGCTGCAACAGCTGTACGGCAACCCCGGTCGAGGCCTCATCACGCCTCTCAAAATGGCAGGCACCAACGAGCCTCGCGACTATGCCATAACATCACAGTCACGCTGGTTGTCCTCAAAACTGCTTAAAAAACCTTGGGCGTCACCTATGGGATTCACGGGAGTTTCGATAACGCCAAAGAGCAAAAAGTGTGACCTCACCATAGCCACGCTTACAAAGAACGAGCCCGAAAAGCCGTTTAACAACGTCAAGATACTACACTCGGGCAAGCTTGAGATAAGCCGCGCTTCGGTAGCCGGACAACCCATAGAGTGTGACATAGAATACGGCGACGGAAGCGCCACAATAAACATACCCCGCGAGGTAACCGAAATAACGGTAGAGATGACCAAAGAGGATTATCTGTCGATATTCGGCATCGTTCTCGCCAACACCAAAAGCGAAGGAGTCTACTACCACACAATAGGTAACAACGGGGCAACTTACAGCACATATAACGCAGTCGAGGGAATGGGTGCCGATGTGGCACGACTGGATCCTGACCTCATAATAATAAGCCTCGGAGCCAACGAAGCGTTCGGAAAACTGTCGATAAACAACATAACCGACAACATTGACCTGCTGGTTAACGACATACGACTACACAACAAAGATGCAACGATTCTGCTTGTCACGCCAATGGAGTGCCAGCGAAGCCGAATCATACGCACCAAGAAAGGCCGTCGACGCTCACGCAACTACAGCGTCAACGCCAACATACTTCCGATAAGGAATGCCATACTCGAATACGCCCGCAAGCATAACATATCGGTTTACGACTGGTATGACATAGCCGGAGGCCAGGGCGCATCTGGAAAATGGGTAAAGGACAAACTGATGGGCAGCGACCGCATCCACAACACCCGTGAAGGCTACAGGCTTCAGGGACAGTTGCTATATGAGGCTATAAACGACGCCATAATCAACAATGCAAAGCTATGAATGATTTCTTCAGCGACTTCAAATTTGTACTGCCCGACCTTGACGATATCAGGGAGTTCCTTGGCAAATGCCTGGACAAATTTGCGCAGTGGTTTGACTTCGACCGCATAGAATCGGTACTCCGATACGACAGCAACAATCCGCTCCTGTTCAACACCGGCTTGTTTCTGTTGCTGTTCACGGCATTCCTTCTGCTGTATAGGCTACTGCGTTTCTCCCCTACTCTCAAGAAGATATTCGTAATCCTCTTCTCACTCTACTTCTATTACAAGTCAAGTGCCGAGTGCTGCTTCATACTGCTTGGCGTGTGTGTAAGCGACTATGTGCTCGGACTCATACTCGGAAACTCACATCGCAAATCGGTGCGTACAGGCATAGTGGCGCTCAATGTCGTAATCAATGTAGGAATGCTTGTCTACTTCAAGTATTTCAATCTGCTCTACAGCACCATAGCCAATTTTTCAAGTCGTGACTTCGATGCGTTCGACATAATACTTCCTGCCGGAATATCGTTTTTCACATTCCGCTCCATAAGCTACATCGTCGACATATATCGCGGCGACATGAAGCCGGCCACCAATTTCCTGAACTACGTGTTTTTCCTCACTTTCTTTCCGCCAATACTTGCCGGCCCTGTTGTAAGAGCACGTGACATGATGGATCAGATAGAAGAGAGTCCCGTAGCTACACGACGCATGGTAAGTGCCGGACTTTTCATGATAATGGCGGGTCTGATAAAGAAAGTGATTGTAGCCGACTATATAAGCGGCAACTTTGTCGACCGAGTATTTGACAATCCGTCAATGTACTCGGGCTTTGAAAACCTGATGGGCATCTACGGCTTCACGATACAGCTCTATTGCGACTTCTCTGGTTACTCCGACATGGCTATAGGAATCGCGCTCCTGCTCGGCTACAAGCTAAAGATGAACTTCGATGCGCCGTTCAAGTCACAAAGCCCTACGGAGTATTGGCGCCGGTGGCACATATCGCTCTCTTCATGGCTGCGCGACTACCTCTACATTCCTATGGGAGGCAACCGGTGCTCCAAGGCGCGTGCTCACATGAATGTGTTCAACACTATGCTGATAGGCGGCTTGTGGCATGGCGCATCGTGGATGTACGTTATATGGGGTGCATGGAACGGCGGATTGCTCGTGGCGCATAAAATGATACGCAGCGTCACGCCCCGCGTAAAGGAGGAGAATCGTCGCAAATGGTGGCGAGTCGCCACCAATGTGTTCATAACATTCAACCTCATAGCCGTGGGCATGATGTTTTTCAGGGCCCGTTCCCTTGAGCAGGTCGGCGACATGGTGCATCAGATAGTCTACAACTTCCACCTGTCGGTAGCGCCGCAATTTCTCGAAGGTTACATACTGATAGTGCTTGCAATGGCACTCGGTTACTTCATGCACTTCTCACCTAAAAAGTGGAGCGAGCAGCTTGAAGAGAAATATCACGCACAGAGCGGTCTTGTGCAGGCCGTAGTGCTTGCATTGGTGCTGTTGCTTATAATCCAGGTGCGACAAAGCGACATAGTGCCGTTCATCTACCTGCAATACTGATTCAGCCCTTCCATTCCACCACGCAATCGGGTGTGGAACGAGCTACATCGACAAGACGCTGATTGGATGAACCACGGAAACGGAGTGAGATGTCACGCAGCGACTCGACGAAAGGGCCGTCGACAAGCACATCGATGCAAGCGAGTAACTCCTCATACTCGGGACGAGAGGCTACGTATTCATAACTGTAGCCCGTGTAGCACCATATAGTGCGACCGTCGGCCTTCAGCAAGCGGGCCAATTCGACCATCTCGTCGACAGGCTGCATCAACGGGTCACCTCCCGAGAACGTGACATTGAAGTCACAATCATCGATAATCTCCTTGATGCGAAGAACCGACATAGCCTCACCCCCTTCAAAATCCCATGACTGCGGATTGTGACATCCCGGACAGTGGTGATTGCAACCGGCAAAATAAACAGAGGTGCGGAGCCCCGGTCCGTCGACCGAAGTTCCGCCCACTATATCTATTACACGTAGTGACATTGCAGTCTATTTGTGTACTATGCGATCGTTAAGTTCAGCAAGTTTGGCATTGTTCCAGCGATCGGTCGTTCCCACGAGATAACCGGTTATGCGCTGCAGCTTGTCGATGTCATGACTTCCGCATTTAGGACATTCGTTGAGATTCTCCTGCGCATCCTCATATCCGCATGTCATGCATCGGTTGCGATCGTGATTCACCGAGCCGTAACCGATGTTGTACTTATCCATCAGGTCGACAATGTCGCTTATCGCCTCGGGATTGTGAGTTGCGTCACCGTCGATTTCCACATAGAATATGTGACCTCCACGAGTCAACTCATGATACGGCGCCTCAACCTTGGCTTTGTGACGCGGCGAGCAGTGATAGTAGACAGGCACATGGTTGGAGTTAGTGTAATAAATCTTGTCGGTTATGCCGGGCAACACGCCGAAACTCTTGCGATCGGCTTTGGTAAACTTACCCGACAGACCTTCAGCGGGAGTGGCAAGAACCGAAAAGTTGTGCTGATACTTTTCAGAGAATTCATTGGCACGGCTGCGCATGTGCGACACAATGCGCAATCCAAGGGCCTGCGCCTCCTCGCTTTCGCCGTGATGCTTGCCCACAAGAGCGACAAGACACTCGGCAAGACCGATGAATCCGATGCCGAGGGTACCCTGATTAATAACCGACTCGATGGTGTCATTGGGCTTCAGGTTCTCACTTCCGTTCCACAGGCGTGACATCAGCAACGGGAACTGCTTGGCAAGAGCCGTCTTCTGGAAGTCATAACGGTCACACAGCTGACGAGCCGCGATTTCAAGAACTTCATCGAGCTTTGAGAAGAAACGATGTATACGCTCCTCCTTGTCGACGATGCTCATGCACTCAATGGCTATACGTACGATGTTGATTGTCGAGAAACTCAAGTTACCTCGACCAATCGAAGTCTTTTCACCAAAACGATTCTCAAAAACTCGTGTGCGACAACCCATCGTGGCCACTTCATAACGGTAACGGTGAGGATCGTTTATATCCCATTTTTCATGATAATTGAAAGTGGCGTCGAGATTCACGAAATTGGGGAAGAAACGACGGGCTGTGACCTTACAAGCCAGTTTATAGAGATCGTAATTTCTATCCTCGGGCAGATAACTAACGCCGCGCTTCTTCTTCCATATCTGTATGGGGAAAATTGCAGTGGCACCGTTACCTACTCCCTCGTAGGTAGAGTTGAGCAATTCACGGATTATGCAGCGGCCTTCGGCCGATGTGTCGGTTCCGTAGTTTATCGAGCTGAACACCACCTGATTTCCGCCACGCGAATGAATTGTATTCATGTTATGGATAAACGCCTCCATTGCCTGATGCACACGACCCACAGTCTTGTTTATCGCATGCTGCTTGGCTCGTTCCTCTCCCTTAAGCCCGTCAAGCGGACGCTTGAGGTAGTCGTCGATGGGAGCTTCGTAAAGCGATGAATAGTCCTCGCCGGTGAGCGACTCGACATTCTTCACCTCCTCGACATAGGATGAGCGCACAAACGGAGCCAGATAGAAATCAAAGGCCGGAATGGCCTGTCCGCCGTGCATCTCGTTCTGTGCCGTTTCAAGCGAAATACAACCAATGATACTTGCAGTTTCGATGCGCTTGGCCGGACGCGATTCACCATGTCCGGCAGTGAAGCCATGCTTCAGAATGTTGTCAAGAGGATGCTGCACACAGGTAAGACTCTTGGTGGGATAGTAGTCCTTGTCATGGATGTGAAGGTATCCGTTACGCACAGCCTCACGTGCTTCATGCGACAAGAGGTAGTCGTCGACAAAAGGCTTGGTGGTTTCGCTTGCAAACTTCATCATCATGCCTGCAGGCGAATCGGTGTTCATGTTGGCGTTCTCGCGAGTTATGTCGTTGCTCTTTGCCTCGATAATCTCCAGAAACATATCCCGTGTCTTGGCACGACGCGCAATGTTTCGTTGGTCACGATAAGCGATGTATCGCTTGGCCACCTCCTTGCGGGGGCTCTTCATCAGTTCAAGTTCAACCTTGTCCTGAATCTCCTCCACGGTCATTCGCTCGTTACCGGTCATACTGATGCGGTCAGTGATCTTATGAATCAAAGCCTCGTCTTCACCCATTTCGGTTTGAAGCATCGCTTTACGGATTGCGGCCTTGATTTTTTCATCATTATAGCCGACTACGCGCCCGTCACGCTTAACTACGGTTTGTATCATTTGTTGTATTTTTAATGGATTATCGGTATTTATATACGAGCATTCGACGACACGAGAAAAACGCCTTGTGCTTTCGCATTGCAAATCTACACAGATATTATTTATCGTGCAATATTTATATCAAATATTTTCAACAAAAATTCCATTTTGGAAAACTTTTTGGCCTTCACAAAATTATAAAATTTTAAAAATTAGTATATTACAAAATATTTTGGAAAACTTCACAGCACAAAAAGTTGTCAACAGTTGAAATATTGGATTTTCAACCGACAACTCGCCACCAACACAATCAGTTAAACATTTATTCGATTGTTGTCCTCGTCAAAGACGCTCACATACGACAAAATCAAATGAAATTCTTCACTATGCCAACGTGAAAATCCCATGATTTTTATCTAAATTTGCAAAAACACTACAACATGCTATATCCTCTTATATATATTTTCACAGGACTGGCAGCCGGCATTGTAATAGCTCTGCTGACAAGCAAGTCCAAGATCGACACATTAAATTCATCACTGCGCTCAATGGAAGCGCGACTTGATGAAGCATCACGACGCGAACGTCACTTGCAAGACGAGAACCAACGCCTGTCGCAACTGTCATCGGAATTCAACGCCAAATCGAGTGCCCTTTCAAAAGAGATAGAGATGCTGCGACAGCAGAAAGCACATGACGAGGAGGCGCGCACAAAACAATATAACGAACAATTGCGCCTGATGCAGGAGCAGGTCAAAAGCGCGACACAGGAGATGCTCAACCAGCGCTCAAAAGAGCTCCACGAATCCAACGCCCGACAGATGGACTCCATAATCACCCCGCTGAAGGAGAATATAAAGGAGATGAAAACCGCCATGGACCAGTCACGCGACACCCATACACGAACAACAGCTTCACTGCGTCAGGCAATAGAGGACATAATGAAACGCACAGCTTCGATAGGCGATGAAGCCGACAAACTGGCACGAGCCCTGCGTCATGAAAACAAGACCCAAGGCAATTGGGGTGAAATAGTGCTCAGTGAGTTACTTGAAAGCCAAGGGCTGAAAAAAGGCATCCACTACGATGTACAGTCGACATTGCGCGACAAAAACGGCAAACCTATCCTTAACGAGCGAACTGACAAGCGTATGATTCCCGATGTGGTGCTGCACTATCCCGACGGCAAAGACGCAATAATCGACTCCAAGGCATCACTGTCGGCATTCATCGACTATAACGCCGCCGATGATGACAATGAGCGCACCGCCGCACTCAAACGACACACGACAAGCATCAGGAATCACGTGAAGGAGCTTGTAGCAAAGGACTACAAGCGTTACATAGTGCATCCACGACAATCGCTTGACTATGTGATAATGTTTGTGCCAAACGAGTCGGCACTGCAGCTCGCACTATATAACGACCCTTCGTTATGGCGCGACGCGTTGCGCGAAGGGGTGTTCATAACCGGCGAACAGAACCTCACGGCAGCCCTGCGCATAATACATCTGGCATGGACCCAGGAGATACAGGCACAGAGCCAGAGAAAGGTATTTGAGGAAGCCACAACGATGGTGGAGCGTGTGGGCGAATTCTGCAAAGCCTTTGAAGCCGTAGGCGAACGCATCGACAAAGCAAACGAGGCCTATGAATACGCCATGAAGAAACTTCAAGGAAGGATGAGCATACTCGGTCCGGCACGACGACTTAAAGAAATGGGATTCAAAGAAAAAGACAAATTCCCCATTCCCGACCTTCCGGAGATTCCGGTCGACACAGAAGACAACATAAGTTAATTAACATTACGATTTAGTAACAAAATATGCACAAACCTGTCAAAAGCACCGTAAACAGCCAGCTTTATAAGCTAATCTTTTCATTTTAGTGCTTTTACTCAACTTTTTGCAGATTAAATGTCACTAAATTTGAGATGCAAATTCAAAAATAATTACTATCTTTGCATCCGAAAAAACAATTAAATCTACAATATGGATAAAGCGCCGGTAAACGTTGACCTGCTGTTTGAAACAAGTTGGGAGGTTTGCAATAAGATTGGAGGCATTTACACAGTGCTCTCCACAAAAGCCAAAACGCTACAAAAGCTCTATAAAGACAAGACAATATTCATAGGCCCGGATGTATGGAGCAATGAAAACCCATCGCCCTATTTTGTTCCATCACGTACATTATTAAAGGATTGGAAAGCTCAGGCACAGCTTCCCGAGGGAGTCAGTGTGAGAGTCGGCCGTTGGGACATTCCCGGCCGCCCTATTGTCGTGCTGGTAAAATTTGACGGAATGTATGCCGTAAAGGATGCATTCTACGGTCGCATGTGGGATCTTTATAAGGTAGATTCACTCCATGCCTACGGCGATTACGATGAAGCTTGTGCATTTTCCCATGCCGCAGGCATCGTCATCGAAAGCATCTGCCAATTTACAGGCATAGCCGACAAGAAAGCAATAGCTCATTTCGATGAATGGACCACCGGAATGGGACTTCTCTACATAAAGGATAAGATGCCCGAAGTTGGCACTATATTCACAACTCATGCCACCTGCATAGGCCGCAGTATCTGCGGCAACGGTAAGCCGCTCTACGACTATCTGCGCGGCTACAACGGCGACCAGATGGCATCGGAGCTGAACATGCAGTCAAAACATTCACTGGAAAAGGCGGCAGCCCTTCAGGCCGACTGCTTCACAACAGTGAGCGACATAACCGCCATCGAGTGCGAGCAGCTTCTTGAGCGCCGTCCGTTGGTAACTCCCAACGGATTTGAGCAGAACTTCGTGCCGACTAAAGGCAAATTCGTTCCGTCGCGCGAAGCCGCACGCAAGACGCTTCTCAACGTAGCGTCATCACTTCTCGGCTACAAGATGCCCGATGACACATTCATCATCGCCACATCGGGACGCTGCGAATACCACAACAAAGGCATCGACCTATATCTCGATTCAATAGCACGACTACGCGAAAACAAGCTTAGTCGCACGGTGCTTGCATTTGTCATGGTGCCCGCATGGGCCAAGGAGGCGCGCTCCGAGCTACAAGCCGCACTCACCGCAAAACGCAAGAGCCCGATAGGCGATTCAGTGTTGACCCATACGCTCAACAACCCCGACCAAGATCCCATAAACTGCCGCATAAGAGGCATCGGTTTTGCCAACGCCAAAGCCGACAACGTAAAGGTGATATATGTGCCTTGCTACCTCAACGGCTCTGATGGAATATTTGACAAGACCTACTACGACCTGCTCATAGGCATGGACGCCACGGTATTCCCGTCATATTACGAGCCCTGGGGCTACACACCGCTTGAAAGCATTGCATTCGGCGTACCCACGATAACGACCACACTGTCGGGCTTCGGCCAATGGATCCTGTCGACTGAAGACGCCACCTTCAGCGAATGCGGTGTCAACGTAGTGGCTCGCGGCGACTTCAACTACAACGAAGTAGCCGACCGCATAGCCAAGTCGCTTGAATATCTCGTAAACTCCAATCCGGCAAGTCTTGCCATGATAAGCTCAAGGGCTATGAACACGGCGTCGCTTGCGGCATGGAGCTACTTCATTGAATATTATGTAAAAGCCTTTGAAGTCGCACTCAATGCGGCTGCTCAACGCACAGGCAAATAACAATAATAAATAAGAACTTTAATTTTTCACATAAGAACAATTATGAAATTACAAGTAAGCAACACTAATGCACCCGTATGGCGTGACATTATGGTGAAATCAGACCTACCCTCCAAGCTCAAACCGCTTGAAGTAATGTCGCGTAACCTATGGTGGGTATGGAACAGCGAAGGAAAGTCGCTCTTCCGTGACCTTGACCATGACCTTTGGCGTGCAACAGGCGAAAATCCGGTAATGCTTCTCCAGAAGCTTGGATTTGAGCGTCTACAAGAAATCATCAAGGATGAGGATATGATGTCGCGCATCGAGAAAGTATATGCCGACTTCAAAGCCTATATGAAAGAGCCTATGCGCAAGGATGTCCCCTCGGTTGCATACTTCTCCATGGAATATGGATTGTGCAATGCACTAAAGATATACTCGGGAGGTCTTGGCGTACTTGCCGGTGACTATATCAAGGAAGCATCAGACAGCCGCGTCGACATGACTGCTGTGGGTTTCCTATACCGTTACGGATATTTCACCCAGACACTTTCAGTAGACGGACAGCAGATAGCCAACTACGAGCCTCAGAACTTCAACCAGCTCCCCATCGAGCAGGTCGTTGATGAAAACGGAAATCCCGTAATACTTGAGGTTCCCTATCCCGGTCGCGTAATCTACTCTCACATCTGGAAGGTGAACGTAGGTCGTATGAACCTCTATCTGATGGACACCGACTTCGACATGAACAGCGAGTTTGACCGTCAGATTACCCATCAGCTCTATGGCGGCGACTGGGAAAACCGCATCAAGCAGGAGTATATGCTCGGTATCGGCGGTATATTAATGCTGAAAAAGCTTGGCATCAAAACCGACCTCTACCACTGCAACGAAGGCCATGCCGCACTGCTCAACCTTCAGCGTCTTGTCGACTATGTTCAGGAGGACAAGCTCGACTTCAACGTTGCTCTTGAAATCGTACGCGCATCAAGCCTCTACACTGTACACACCCCCGTTCCCGCCGGACACGACTACTTCGACGAAGGCCTCTTCGGCAAATATATGGGTGAATTCCCCGCAAAACTCGGCATAAGCTGGGCCGACCTCATGAACATGGGTCGCGAGAATCCTAACTCGGACGAGCGCTTCTCAATGAGCGTATTCGCACTCAACACCTGTCAGGAAGCAAACGGCGTAAGCTGGCTCCACGGCGAAGTGTCAAAGAAGATGTTTGCCGGTATCTGGAAGGGCTACAGCTGGGAAGAGTCACACGTAGGTTATGTAACCAACGGCGTACACATGCCCACATGGGCCGCTTCGGAATGGAAGGCTCTCTACGAGGATACATTCGGAAAGGACTTCTTCCTGAACCAGAGCGACACCAAGTTCTGGGAAAAGATATACACAGTATCGGATGAGGACATCTGGAACCTGCGCATGACGATGAAGAACAAATTCATCAACTTCGTTCGTCGTGACTTCCGTGAAAAGTGGCTTAAGAACCAGGGCGATCCCTCGCGCATCATGTCGATTGTCGACAAGATCAATCCCAATGCGCTCATCATCGGTTTTGCCCGTCGATTTGCTACCTACAAGCGTGCTCACCTTCTGTTCTCCGACCTTGACCGTCTGTCGGCCATCGTAAACAATCCCCAGTTCCCCGTTCAGTTCATCTTCTCGGGTAAGGCACACCCCGCCGACGGTGCAGGTCAGGGCCTCATCAAGCGCATCATGGAGATTTCACGCATGCCTCAGTTCCTCGGAAAGATCATCTTCCTTGAAAACTACGACATGATAGTTGCCAAGCGCCTCGTATCGGGCGTCGACATTTGGTTGAACACCCCCACCCGTCCCCTTGAGGCATCGGGTACATCAGGCGAAAAGGCCGAGATGAACGGTGTGCTTAACTTCTCGGTACTTGACGGATGGTGGTATGAAGGTTACAAGTTCTGCAAGCAGGCTGGATGGGCTCTCACAGAAAAGCGTACATTCACCGACCAGTCGCAGCAGGATAAGCTTGATGCGGCAACAATCTACTCTATGCTTGAGAATGAAATCGTTCCCCTTTACTTTGCAAAGAACTCCAAGGGATATTCACCCGAGTGGATTCAGTACATCAAGAACTCAATTGCCAAGATAGCTCCTCACTTCACAATGAAACGCATGATCGACGACTACATCGAGCGTTTCTACGACAAGGAGGCCAAGCGTTCAAAGAAGCTTGTAGCCCATGACTATGCAGTAGCAAAGGAAATCGTAGAGTGGAAAGAGAAGGTAGCTGCCGCTTGGGACGGTGTATCGGTAGTGTCGATCAACGAAACAATCGATCACAACTCACCCAAGACAGGAGAGGCTTATTCTACTGAAATCAAGCTCGACACCAACGGCCTTGGCACAAGCCTCGCCATCGAGCAGGTTGTTTACAAGGTAGAGGACGGCATTGAGAAGATGGTAGGCACCGAGCCGTTCAAGGTTGTAGGCCACGACGGAAACATCGTGACTTATGAGCTCAAGAACAAGCTTCGTGAAGCCGGAGTGTTCCGCTATGCATTCCGCATCTACCCCACCAACGCGCTTCTGCCTCATCGTCAGGACTTCGCTTATGTGCGCTGGATCTAATCCTCCGGCCACATTCTACAATAAAAAACTGTACCGAAAATTCGGTACAGTTTTTTTATTGTCCAAGCATTTATTAGTATATTTGCTCGTTATCACCATTTAAATGAAAAATTTTATACTATCATTCATTATTGCATTGTCATGGAACATATCAATGGCAATTACTCCGACACGATATTTCATAGGTAAGACCGAAGTCCCTGAAAGTTTATGGATGTCAACTCCTGACAGTCTAAAATATAGCACCCTAAAAATAGAGTATGACAGCCTGACCGTCATAGAAACAGACCTTCCGATGACTCATTATCTTGATTCGATAAATGGTGGTTACATCATAAAGAAACGATCGGAAGAGGAAATAAGCGCAATAGAAAAAACGTTAGGCATATCATTAAAAATCACACGACAAATGTAACTGTCGTTTCAATAAATGATAAAGCTCCACAAATCAATCTTGCAAAATACGCTGACAACTCTGTTATTACCGACTTTATAGTTCCCGGGAATTGCTATCTATTATCATTTTGGGCAACTTGGTGCGGCAATTGCCTAATAGAGCTTAAGGAAGAATTTATACCGTCAATAGCCAATGAGTTTAAGGATATTCCAATATTCAAGTTTGTCCCTATATGTATTGACTCAACTGAATCGGAATTGGAAAAATTCTTCAAAAGCACACATGGCAGCAAATGGCATCACTTATCACAAACGACATATCTTGACACAAATCGGCTTGCAAATAGTAAATATGCAAAAAGCGGAATAATGCCTTTGAATATAGTAATAGGCAAAGATGGCGTTATTAAATACATTCATAGTGGCAAGATTACAGCTGAAGAAGAGCTGTCAGAATTACGCAATGCAATTATCAGCGGACTATGAATCGCCGCTAACTAATTACCCACAAACATTTAGAAGAGGGTCAGAATGCTTCGCCGATTGCAAAAACGAGGCCTGATGTGTGCTTGCCAAAGCCGTAGTCGATGCGTGCGTTGACATTGTGCTTGAACTCAAATCGCAGACCTATGCCATAATTATACAGCCATTCAGGGCGGATGTCCTTATCCTTGAACTCCTGGAACGATGAAAACACTGTAGCCCCACCACCCCAGATTGTTATGCCTATACGTTTCCACAGATTCTGTCGATACTCTATCTGAGCCGCTATCTGGTTATTGTCGATGTAGGAGCCCATATAGTAACCGCGCATTCTTATGCCGTCGGAAGCCACCATTTCACGCATAGTCCACGGCGAATTCGAGCTATTTAGCTTCATATACCAGTCACCGGCAAGCAGTGCGCCTTTCCACAATCCCACATAGCCGTTGATAATAACTGTGTGGCTATAGAACGTTGTCGGAGCATTTCCCATCCACACAGGATAAATCATAGGCTTATAGGCAATGTGCAATCCTCGCGTGGGAGTAATCAGATTGTCACGCGAATCATATTCAAACGAAAGCCCCACTCCGGTGACATAGAATTGTGGACGCTCGCCGAGCAGATACTCGGGATTGGCCATGTTACGCGCGTCGGTATAATCGGCATGCACCTCTATGCCAAAGTAGAAATTGCGCATCATGCGATAGACATACTCGGCCTTGAGGTCAATCTGTCGTCGGTCATACTTGGATTTGGAATTCTTGGCGGTTTCTTCCGATGTTATTCCCCAAAAGTCGAGTGCCTTGCGATACAATTCAAGCTTATAGGAGAGGCGTGACCGTTGGTCGGCAAACAGATTATTTCCTTTAAGGGTGAGCACATAAAAACCGTTGAGCGACGCATTGATCGAGAGGAAAACATCGGACGGAGGCATCACCGAGTCCAATCGGTTCACACGATACAATCCCGTGGCGGCTCCGCCTATACCGAATCCGGCTTCACGTGTATAGGATGGCGTGACGGCAAATGAGAGGTCGAGTTTTCGCTCATGTGTGCGGTCGACATTTCCGCGCATAAGGCTGTTAAGATATTCCTTAGCCCAGCCCGGCGCCCAGTTCAATATGCTTAGCGAATCGGCATAGGCCGTCCTTTCATTTCCAGGTATGGAGTCAGCTACGACATCAGTTGAAGCAGCATTGAGCCACAACATACTTGCAGACAAAAGCAAAAGAATAGAAAGTCGCTTCATACACTGAAAATATACTACAAATATACGTAAGATTCACCGATAAAAAAACCGCGGCAAAATCTTTTGTCGCGGTTATATACCAAAAGGAAAGTTTTTGCTACTTTTTAGGCACCGGAGGCATCGTGGGAGGCAGAGGCTTATTGTCATTTTCGCCACTGTCTGATGCTTGGTCGGCATTGTCGGCATCGGGCTGTTTATCCGGCTCAACTGCTGCCGGCTCGTCATGCTTGACATCCTCCGGCTCCGCTTTATCGCCCTCGGCTATTTGTCGCGAAGCAAATATCTCATCGGTGCGTGACACCCAGGGACGCTTACCGAATATATGCTCTACATCCTCGGTGTATATCACCTCTCGTGTTATGAGTACATTGGCCAGCTCGGCATGCCCCGAAGCATGCTGACGCAGAATCTCCTTGGCTCTCTCATATTGCTCGTTTATGATGCGCGACACCTCGGCGTCAATGTTCTTTGCCCGCTCCTCGCTATAAGGCTTGGAGAATCCGTAATCCTGACCCGATGAATCATAGTAACAGAGATTGGGCAGCTTGTCGCTCATTCCGTAATATGCCACCATTGCATAGGCGAGCTTAGTCACACGTTCAAGGTCGTTGGCTGCTCCGGTAGAGATGCGTCCGAGGAAAAGCTCTTCGGCGGCACGACCGCCAAGGGTAGAACACATTTCATCAAGAAGTGCTTCCGAAGGTGTGATCTGACGCTCTTCGGGAAGATACCAGGCAGCTCCGAGAGCCTTGCCGCGAGGCACGATTGTCACCTTTATGAGCGGACTTGCATAACGCAGATGCCAAGATATAGTCGCATGACCTGCTTCGTGTATAGCAATTGCGTGTTTCTCTTCATCGGTCGTGATCTTGGAACGCTTCTCAAGACCGCCGATTATACGGTCGACAGCATCATTGAAATCCTGCTTCTGTACACAGTGCTTGTTGTGACGGGCGGCAATAAGGGCAGCCTCGTTACATACATTGGCTATGTCGGCACCCGAAAATCCGGGAGTCTGGCGGGCAAGCAGCTCGACATCGAGCGAGTCGTCGGTCTTGATTTTACGCAAGTGGACATTGAATATGGCCACTCGGTCGTTCAAGTCGGGCAGGTCGACATAAATCTGTCGGTCAAATCGGCCGGCACGCATCAACGCCTTGTCGAGAATGTCGGCACGGTTGGTGGCGGCAAGTATTATGACACCGCTGTTGGAGCCGAATCCGTCCATCTCGGTGAGCAGCTGGTTAAGCGTATTCTCACGCTCGTCGTTGGCTCCCATATTTGGATTACGGCCACGGGCACGACCCACGGCATCGATTTCATCGATAAACACGATACACGGGGCCTTCTCTTTGGCCTGACGGAAGAGGTCACGCACACGCGAAGCACCCACGCCGACAAACATCTCCACGAAGTCAGAACCCGACATTGAGAAGAACGGCACATTGGCCTCTCCGGCCACAGCCTTGGCAAGAAGGGTCTTACCGGTTCCGGGAGGGCCTACAAGCAACGCGCCTTTGGGAATTTTTCCTCCCAGATCGGTGTAACGCTGAGGATTCTTAAGGAACTCGACAATCTCCTCCACTTCGGTCTTTGCCTCCGACAATCCGGCGACATCCTTGAATGTCACCTGAATAGGCCCGTCTTTGTCAAATATCTGAGCCTTTGACTTGCCCACGCTGAATACACCGCCGCTTCCGCCGTCCTTGCCCGACATGCGCTTCATGATGAAGAACCAGAAAACAATAAGCAGCAATATGGGGCCGAATGACCATATCAGCGATGTGAAATCGCTGCTCTTCTCAAACTTTACATCGCCCGAAAACACGCCCTCCTCCTGCCACTGCTCAATCTTGTCCTGAAGCTTATCGGCACTCGGAATCGAAGTTACAATCTTGGCCTCCTGACCGGAGCCCTGAGTGTACTGCGACTTATGGAATATCTTTGATGCAAGCGAATCGGTGAGAAACGCCTCGGCTTCATTTTTATTGGAGTATACCACAATTTTGTCAACGCCACCTTCGGTGACATACTTTTCAAAGTCGGAATAGCTTACATCCTTGGTGATTGAATTGTCGTCAAGGTAGAGCATCCCGACAAGAAAGAGCCCGACAAAGGCATACATCCAGTACATGCTGAACTTTATCGTCTTCTTTTTATTGTTATTGGGTTCCATGCGGAAGTCTTGATGTTTGTGATGTTTTAATTATTAATCAGGGGTATCAGTCCAGATCGGGGACTTCGGTAATTGCGGCATCGCTCCACAGCTCCTCAAGGTTGTAGTGCTCACGTACATCGGGAAGAAATACATGAACAAATACATCGCCGTAGTCGATTACTATCCACTGCGCATTCTGATAGCCATCGTAGTTATAGGGCTTTATGCCTTCCTGTTCTTGCAAATATTCGCGCACGCTGTCAGCTATTGATGCGACCTGCATAATGGATGAACCTTGACAGATTATGAATTTATTGGTAGAGGCTCCATCTATTTCGCTCATATCCACAATAGTTATCTTCTTACCTTTTCGGTTTCTGATTCCCTCGATTACAAGTGGTACGATATCAATTTGTTTCGTCATACTTTAAGTTAAATACATCTACAAAGATAGTGTAAAATTTTCAAAATTCCTTATGTTAACAAATTTACAACAATTTATAACATTAAATGGGTCATATAAATGTATCATTTATTCATATCTGATGGATTGCGATGGCGATATGGTCGACACCATGTGGCTTGGGGCCAACACCATAAGCCATGAAACCACAAATACACCCACATTCAGTGCAAGTATATACCACCAGTTTATTTCAACAGGCACATAATTGAGGTAGTAGGCATCGGGGTCCAGGGGGAGCAGATGATAGTGCCTCTGCAACACCAGGAAAGTTATGCCCACCGCATTTCCGGCAAGCATTCCCCACAGCACGAGCCGCTGCACGAGATAGATGAATATGCGCCTGACCTCGCCGTTGGTGGCACCGAGGGCTTTCAGGATTCCTATCATGTTGACCCTTTCAAGAATTATTATGAACAGGCTTGATATAAGCGTGAAACCCGACACGAGGGTCATCAGCACAAGTATCACAACCACATTGGTGTCTAGCAGTTCCAACCAGTTGAAATACATCATTCCGGTGTTATGCACACTGTTTATACGGTACATTCCGTCGAGCAATCCATTGTAGGAGGCTCGCATCATTGCATTCTGCAGCAAGAGAGCGTCATCGTCAATCTTATTCTCATCGTTGACACGCAGTTCGATTCGGCTTCCGGCCGATACATCGGCCGAGTTCAATCCTTGAGTCAAAGGCAATGAGCCGAACACATAGAGCTTGTCGTAGTCGCTGAAATGCGTGTCATATATTCCGGCTATGTCAAGTCGTCGCGCACGCACGGCGTTGCCGGTGAAAAAATATGCGTTTATGCGGTCGTCGACTCCAAGATTCAGAGCATCGGCCATGCTGCGTGATATGACTACACGATTTTTATCAGAATCGTCACTGTAATCGGGAACACACCCTTCAACAAGGTTGCTCTTGACAAAATCCCACGCGGCACCCGGTTGCATACCCTTTACGACAACACCCTGATAGTCGGTATCAGTCTTAAATATGCCCGGTTGTTCAAGCACAAGAGCCGCCGAGGCAAAAGCCTTGGTGTCATCTATCACTTCACGAAGTTCGGGCGTAAAAGAAAGCAGTCCGGACTGGCTTTCATATTCGTCGGCCAATCCGGGCAATATCATGACATGGGCGTCAAAGCCCATGACCTTGCTGCGTATTTCGTTCTTAAATCCGAGCACGACACACATCGCCGTCATCATGATGACAAGCGACAACGCGATGCCGGCAATAGCGATGACGATACTCGGCGACACTCCCGACGAGCCGTCGTCCTTGAAGCGCAAGCGCCGTGCTATCAGAAGCTCATAACTCATATAGTGCGTCCGGGGTAAGCCTTCAGGGCCTCTTCAAGCACCTTTATGGCCTTGGCAAGCTCTTCCTTGCAAAGCACGTAGGCCATGCGGACTTCATTGCGCCCCATGCCTTCAGTTGTATAAAAGCCCGAGGCCGGAGCCATGAATACCGTCTGTCCTTCGTAATCGAAACTTTCAAGACACCATTCACAGAATTTGTCGGCGTCATCAACCGGAAGCTTGACCACCGTATAGAATGCACCCATGGGTATGGGGGTGTAGCACCCGGGGATCTTGTTCAACTGGTCGATGAGGAATTTACGTCTTTCAACATACTCATTGTAGGTGGCGAGCATATAGGACTTGGGGGTGTCGATTGACGCTTCGGCGACAATCTGTCCCAACAATGGAGGACTGAGGCGAGCCTGACAGAACTTCATCACATTCTTCTTAAGCTCCTTGTGCTTGGTAATCAGCGCACCTATGCGTATTCCACATTCGTTATATCGCTTCGACACCGAATCGATGAGCACAACCTGCTCCTCGATGTCGGGCAGATGGAATGCCGAGATGTAAGGAGCTCCCGTGTAGCAGAACTCGCGATACACCTCATCGGAGAACAGGAACAAGTCGTGTTTCTTGACCAGGTCCCTTATCTGAAGCATCTCTTTCATCGTGTAGAGATAGCCCGTGGGGTTGTTGGGGTTGCATATAAGTATGCCCTTGGTCTTGGGAGTTATCAGCTCCTCAAACTTTTCAACAGGAGGCAATGCAAATCCTTCGTCGATGCTAGACGGCACAGTGACAATCTTCGCGCCGGCTGAAATTGCAAACGCCATGTAGTTGGCATAGGCAGGTTCCGGAACGATTATCTCGTCGCCCGGGTCAAGACAGGCCATAAAGGCAAAAAGCACAGCCTCGGAACCGCCTGTAGTGACTATTATGTCGTCGACTTCAACATCAATGTTGTAGGTTCCGTAATATTGCTTCAGCTTTTCACGCAACGACAACAATCCGTCGGAAGGGCTGTATTCGAGAACTTTTCGGTCAATATGCTTAAGAGCCTCAAGACCCTCCTCGGGGGTGGGCACATCGGGCTGTCCTATATTCAAATGATAAACTTTAACACCGCGATTCTTTGCAGCATTAGCGAGGGGCACAAGACGCCTGATAGGCGATGCCGGCATAATGGTTCCTCGTTGTGAAACTTGTGGCATAACAGATAATCTTTTTTACTTCACAAAAGTACAAAAAATATTTTTACATTTATTCATACGAGGCATAAAACAACACGGGGCCGCATTAAATGCGGCCCCGTGTTGTTTAGGTGGCTACAGTATTATTTGCGAGCGATAGTGTCGCTTACTGTAAGATGAGCACGACCCTTTGCACGACGACGAGCGAGAACCTTGCGGCCATCGGGTGTAGACATACGTTCACGGAATCCGTGCTTGTTAACTCTTTTTCTGTTAGAGGGTTGAAACGTTCTTTTCATCGTTTTATAATTGTTTTATTTGTTATCAAGATGCATAAAGCGAGTGCAAAATTACATAAAACATTTGATTATTGCAACTTCATCACACATTTTTTCTTGCAACTGCAAAAAATCAACCTTTTGACTTGACTCCTTTTGCGCCTTTCACGCCGCCTCCAAGACTGAAAATGTTCTGGTCGTAGCTTACCGTCTTCATGCCTTGTTCACGCTTGCGCTTCAAAGCAAGCTGTACAAGACGATCCATCAGCTTGTCAAACGGAATTCCCGTAGCCTCCCACAGGTAGAATGACAGCGAACCGGGAATTGTGTTTATCTCGTTGACATATATCTCCTTTGTGTCATCGTCGACAATAACGTCAACTCGGCTCACACCGTGACATGACAACACGCGGAATGTTTCACCGGCAAGGAAGCGTATGCGGTCGCTCATCTCCACCGGCAGGTCGGCCGGGATTCGCTTCTGTGAAGCCTGCATTCCCTTTGCGCTCTTTGTACCGCCCATGTATTTGTCCTCATACGAGAGAATCTCACCGCTCTTGATGGGCTCCTCGCACACCGATGTCTGATAATCGTCACAGTCACCCAGAACCGAGCAATTGATCTCCTTAAGGTTGTCGACCATGTGCTCTACGATTATGCGGGTCGAGTATTTTTCAGCTACATCAACCTTCTCGATCAGCTCCTCGCGGTTGGCCACGCGGCTTATACCCACGCTCGATCCGAGATTGGCGGGTTTCACAATCACAGGGTATCCGAGTTTGTCCTCAATCTTCTTTATGAGTTCATCTCGGCGGCCAAACCACTCCTTGTCGGTAAACCACACGTAATCGACTACAGGAATGTCGCATGCCTGCATTATCATCTTCATGGTTATCTTATCCATGCCGTTGGCGCTTGACAACGTGTCACAGCCGGCAAAGGGGATACCTATCGACTCAAGCACGCCCTCAAATATACCGTCCTCGCCATTGGAGCCGTGGAGAACCGGTATTACCACATCAAGCTTGGTAACAATGGGCGAGCCAAACATCTTGCGATTTCTCTTATACAGATTATAGTCGCCATACACAGGCTCCATGTAGACGGGCTCACACTGTTTCAACAAAGCGGGTACATCGCGATAATTGGCGACATCGAAAAGAGCGTCACCTGTGTACCATTGACCCTGCTTGGTTATATATATGGGCGTAACATCATATTTGTCACGGTTGATTGCATGCATTGCCTGCGAAGCCGATATAACCGATATCTCATGTTCGGTAGAGCGTCCGCCAAAAAATACTCCTATGTTTGTTTTCATCCTATATTTTATGTTTTATTACGTTTGTTCTATTATTTGAATGTATCGGGAAGATCGTTTTCATACAGCACCGTGTCGCCCGGCTTTACCATCGAGCCGAGCACAATCTGCGCTTCTTTGAACGAATCCACCACTTTAACCTTCTCTTCGGGCATATCGGCCGACTTTAATCCCTCAAGAATAGCGTCACGGTTGTACTCGCCAACAATTATGGCGACATCGGTCGAAGCCGCGATGTGTCGTCCGAGTTCGGCATTATACTCATGTTGCTTGTCGCCGAGCTCTATCATTCCGGGGGTTATTACTATACGCTTGCCCTTTGTCATTCCGGCAAGCACATCAAGTGCCATTTTTGAGCCGGTTGGATTGGAATTAAACGCATCGTCAATGATCGTAATTCCACCGGGGGTGCGCTTAAGGTTAAGTCGATGCTCAACCTGCTCGATTTTGGATATGGCATACTGTATCTTATCAACAGGAACCTTTAGATAGAGGGCCACAATGACAGCGCCCATGAGGTTGGAGATGTTGCACTCCCCTACAAGTCTTGTGTGGAATGAAAATTCTCCTTCAGGGCCCTGCATAGAGAAGCTTGTGCCGGTTTCGTCGTACACCACCGATGTTACACGGTAATCGGCATTGTCTACTGCCCTCACTGCATATCGTAGAGCCTTTACATTGTCGACTTTGCGCGATGCGGCAAAGGGGAAATCATCGTTTATTACCGCAAGGCCGTTTTCGGGCAACGAGTCGACAAGCTCAAACTTGGTGCGCTGCACATTCTCTATGGTCTTGAACGATTCGAGATGTTGCTCGCCTACAGCCGTCACAATACCTATCGTCGGATGCACGAGGTCGCATATCTCCTTTATGTCACCTATGTTTTTGGCACCCATCTCGCAGATAAATATTTCATTGTAGGGCTTCATCATCTCACGCACTGTGCGTATCACTCCCATAGTCGTGTTATAGCTTCCGGGAGTCATCAACACATCGTATTTCTCACTGAGTATTCGGTTGAGATAGTGCTTGGTGCTCGTCTTTCCGTAACTTCCGGTCACGCCTATCACAGTCAGGTCGGGCATCGATCTCAGAATCGAAGCCGCCTCATTGTAATACTTCCTGTTAATCGACGCCTCAACAGGCTTGAGCAATATTCCCGACAGCATAATGATTGCATGCGACATCGCGAATATAACCAGGAGAGCCACATCGACTACATACCAGCTCTTCCATATAAACCATGCGGCGACACAGATGCCTACCGACAGTAACGATGCGACAGCGAAGATGCGCTTTACGCGGTTGGTCCACACGAGAGGCTTCTTATAACGCGCCACTATCAGCTTGCCTACATTGATGCACAGCGGAATCAACGCCACACAGCAACAGAACATATACGACAGCTGCGGCACAAGCATCACCATTATGGCGATATAGGTCAGCAACCTCACAAGCGAAGTTGTGTCACCGCTTGTCGACAGCCAGCGCATGTAACGCTCGTTACGGTAGCTGTTTTGCTGATACATCATGAGGTCACGCTTAAACTCGTAGAAAAGATTGACCACGCCTGCGACCAGCAACGTAATCACGAATATAATGCTGAAATCTATCATAATAAAATCATGAATTTAGGAAACTGCGCAACACCGCAGCAAATTGATAAGGATTGTCAAGGAAACTGTAATGTCCGCATCCGGGAAACGACACAAGCCCGGCATTGGGAATGTGCTTCTCCATATACTTGGCGTCGGAAAGCGGAGTTGCCGTGTCATTTTCGCCCCACACAAGCAATGTTTCGGCCTTGATCGACGGCATCACGCTCTTGAGGTCTTCGTTAACGACCTTGCTGAGTATGGCGCGCATCATCGGTGAAGCCTGGGCATAGTCGCTTGAACCCACCTTGCTGCGATAGGCATCAAGCTTCTTCTCAGCCTTTTCACGGCCGAGCGACATGTAGAGCAACCTCTTCCACGCTTTATAAGAATATACTTTAACGTAATATTTCATCGAACGGCGGGGCTTTACACCGGCGGCATCTACAAGAATGAGCTTGTCGACATCGTCATGACGCGATGAATAGAGAATCCCCACTCGACCGCCAAACGAATGTCCGAGAAGCGACGGGCGTTCAATGCCCTCGCGGTTTATAATCTCTTCCAAAACCCGGGTGTAACGCTCAATGCCCCACACCTCACCGGGCTCCTGCGACTTGCCATGACCGGGAAAGTCGATATTATATACTTTGTGGCTTTCAAGCGCAACCTTCTCGACCGATGCGAGTGTAGTCGTGTTGCATCCCCAGCCATGCATGAGGATGAGCGGCTTCCCTTCGCCTTCTACCGTGTAGTGTACTTTCACGCCATCAATTTCGGCATACTTTTCCATATTGACTGCAAAGGTAGCATTTGGCATCGTGAATAAAAAACTTTTAATGTCCAAAACATTTCATATAATTGAAAATATCTTAATTCTAACATTAAATGACGCTCAACCTCCACCCAACATCAACAGCCTTCATTGAAAATAGCGGTAAAATTCATAACTTTGCATAAATTATACGTATAGTACAGTGATATATCCCGATTCATTTGAGAACAAAATAGGATTCAACACAGTGCGCGGGCTGTTGAAGGAGAAATGTCTTTCGACTCTCGGCACTGCTTTCTGTGACGACATGTGCTTTTCGACCGATTTCGATGTCGTGAAACACAAGCTCAACTCAACATCCGAGATGGTTGAAATCATCTATTCAGGCGATGATTTTCCGCTGTCGGGGCTGCATGATGTGAGCCGTCACATAGCTTCGATACGCATTCCCGGAACATTCATATCGGCTCCCGACCTGCTGCAAGTGCGCCAATCGCTTGGCACGGTGGCCGAATTGTCACGATTTTTCAGCAGCAAACGCGGAGAGAACGGCTCACAATACCCGCATCTCGACTCGGTAGCCTCACGCCTTGAACCGTTTCCCGAAATAATATCGCTCATCGACCGCGTCATCGACCGATTCGGAAATGTCAAGGACAATGCGTCGACCGAACTGCGGAACATTCGCTCGCAACTTGCCTCAACATCGGGAGCGATAAACTCGATGATGCGCAAAGTGATTGCCCGTGCCGTGCAGTCGGGTTACATCGAGGCCGACACCACTCCGTCGATGCGTGACGGCCGACTGGTAATACCCGTTGCCCCGATGAACAAGCGTCGCATCAACGGAATTGTGCATGACGAGTCGGCTTCAGGCAAGACGATATACATCGAACCGGCTGAAATCGTGGAGGCCAACAACCGAATACGCGAGTTGCAGATGGAGGAGCGTCGCGAGATAACACGCATACTCATGTCGATAGCCGACGACCTGCGCCCCCACGCCGACGACATATTGTCGAGCCTGACAATCGTAGGCGAAATCGACTTCATCCACGCCAAGGCTCTGTTTGCCCGCGAGATAGAAGCCAATCTTCCCGTATTGGAGCAAGAGCCCGAAATCGAATGGTATCACGCCACTCACCCGGTGCTACTGCTGTCGCTACGCCGTCAAGGCAAAGAGATAGTTCCGCTCGACATAACGCTCTCGGGCACTAATCGCATACTGATTATCTCAGGTCCCAATGCCGGAGGCAAGTCGGTATGCCTTAAGACCGTAGGCATAGTGCAGTACATGGCGCAGTGCGGAATGTTACCACCACTGTATGAAAACTCCCACGTAGGCATATTCGATGACATATTCGTAGACATAGGCGACGACCAGTCAATCGAGGACGACCTCAGTACCTACAGCTCCCACCTGCGCAACATGAAGTATTTCCTTGCCAAGGGAAAACAAAGCACTCTCATCCTAATCGATGAGTTCGGAGCCGGCACTGAACCTCAGATAGGTGGAGCCATAGCACAGGCCATTTTGAAGCAATTCAACGACAAGCACATTCGCGGTGTGATAACTACACACTTCCAGAATCTGAAGCACTTCGCCGAGGACACCGACGGACTCATAAACGGCTCTATGCTCTACGACCGGCACCTGATGCAGCCTATGTTCAAGCTGTCGATAGGTAATCCCGGAAGTTCATTTGCGGTGGAGATAGCGCGCAAGATAGGCCTGCCCGAGGTCATCATAACCGACGCCGAACAGATAGTGGGAAGCGACTACATCAATATGGACAAATATCTGCTTGACATAGCACGCGACAAGCGATATTGGGAGAACAAGCGAATGTCGATACGACAAAAGGAGAAAAAAATCGACGAGCGACTGGCTCAATATGAGGAAGACGCGACACAACTGCGTGAAAAACGCCGTGAAATAATCAATGACGCAAAGGAGGAAGCACGACGCATACTTGAAGGCAGTAACGCTTCAATCGAGCGGACAATCCATGACATAAAGCGCGCGCAAGCCGACAAAGAGAAAACCCTCGAAGCGCGAAAGAAGCTTCAGGAGGCCAAAGAGCATCTGCTCGACGATAACGGCAACGAACATCCTCTGCTGAAAAAAGCGCCGAAGAGCAAAAAGGAGAAGGTCAAGACCAACCGCAATTCCGATGACCGCCCCATAGCCGTGGGCGACAACGTGAAGCTCGACGGACAAGGCACCGTGGGAGAAGTACTTGAAATCGAAGGCAAAAACGCCACTGTAGCATTCGGTGCGATAAAGACACGAGTTAAGACCGACCGACTGAAACGCACCCTTGCTCAGGCTCAATCGGGAGCCAAGGCCAACGCCTCGATTGTAAGCGGAGCGACATCCGACAGCCAACGCGCGCGTCAGCTCAACTTCAAACAGGAGATCGATGTGAGAGGAATGCGTGTCGACGAAGCCGTCCAGGCACTCACCTACTACATTGATGACGCGATACGCTTCAACGCCGGTAAAGTAAGGATACTGCATGGAACAGGTACAGGCGCTCTGCGTCAATATCTGCGACAATATCTCGACACTGTGCCGGGCGTTAAGTCCTATTACGACGAACATGTACAATTCGGAGGCGCGGGCATAACCATTGTCGACCTCGAATAACCTACATATTCGATTATTTTCATTAAATTTGTAATTTAGCAATCTCTCAATCAAAGTCGACAATGAATTTCAGGCTCGAATCACAATATTCACCCACCGGCGATCAGCCCCAAGCCATAAAGGAGCTTGTCGACGGATTAAAAGCTGACACCAAGGCGCAGACACTTTTAGGTGTCACCGGTTCGGGAAAGACCTTCACGATGGCCAATGTCATCGCACAGATCAACAAGCCTACGCTGATATTAAGCCACAACAAGACCCTCGCGGCTCAGTTATACGGTGAGTTCAAGCAATTTTTCCCCGACAACGCCGTGGAGTACTTCGTTAGCTACTACGACTACTACCAGCCCGAGGCCTACATACCCACAACCGACAAGTACATCGAGAAGGATTTGATGATAAACGACGAAATCGACAAATTGCGACTTGCCACCATTTCGGCGTTACTGTCGGGGCGAAGTGATGTGATAGTAGTTTCATCGGTGTCATGCCTCTACGGTATCGGTAATCCCGAGGATTTCCACAGCAGCGTCGTCAGCATAAAGGTGGGCGACAAGATTGCACGTAACGTGTTTCTGCGCAAACTTGTCGACGCACTTTACAGCCGTAACGAAATCGACCTGCAACGCGGCAACTTCAGGGTGAAAGGTGACACTGTAGACATTCGCCTCGCCTACGAGGAGATAACGCTGCGTGTCATATTCTGGGGTGACGAAATCGAATCAATCAGCACGATACATCCCGAGGACGGAGTGTCGCTCGGTACACATGACCGGTTCAACATCTATCCGGCCAATATCTTCGTGACATCACGAGAGCGCGTGGGACAGGCTATAGCGCAGATGGAGCTTGACCTCGGAGAGCAAGTAAACTATTTCAAGCGCGAAGCCAAGGAGCTTGAGGCAAGCCGACTCTACGAGCGCACGACCTACGACATAGAGATGATACGCGAAATAGGCCACTGCTCGGGTATCGAAAACTACAGCCGTTATTTCGACGGTAGAAAACCCGGCATGCGCCCGTTCTGCCTTCTCGACTACTTCCCGAGGGACTTCCTCACCATTATCGACGAGAGCCATGTCACCATACCTCAGATAAGGGCCATGTACGGCGGTGATGTGTCACGTAAAATGAACCTTGTAGAGTATGGCTTCCGACTTCCATCGGCTCTCGACAACCGTCCGTTGAAATTCAACGAATTTGAAGAGCTTACCGACAAGACTATATATGTCAGCGCAACACCGGCCGACTATGAACTTGAAAAGAGCGAAGGAGTCATCGTGGAGCAGATAATACGCCCTACCGGACTTCTCGACCCGCTGATAAGCGTGCGTCCGTCACTGAATCAAATCGACGACCTGCTCGAAGAGATACAATTGCGCATCGAGCGTAACGAGCGCGTGCTTGTCACCACGCTCACAAAGCGAATGGCCGAAGAGCTGAACGAATACATGCTCAAACTAAGAATGAAGGCGGCCTATATACATAGCGATGTCGACACACTCGACCGCATAAGGATTCTCGACGACCTGCGAGCCGGAAACTACGATGTGCTCATAGGTGTGAACCTGCTTCGCGAGGGACTCGACTTGCCGGAGGTTTCGCTGGTAGCGATTCTCGACGCCGACAAGGAGGGATTCCTGCGCAGCCACCGCTCGCTGACACAGACTGTGGGTCGTGCCGCACGTAACCTGAACGGAACCGTGATAATGTATGCCGACAAAATAACCGACTCCATGCGTCAGACAATCGAAGAAACCGAACGCCGACGCGCACTGCAGCTCGCCTACAACGAGGAGCACGGAATAACACCGCAGGCAATCGTCAAGGCCCGTCAGGCTATAATCGGCATAGACGAAATCGACGACAACGGCTCGACACCGCATCGTCAATCCTCGTCGAATGCGCCCAAGAAGCGTCATCAGGCCGAAAGCGTTCCCTATCTGCAGGAGTACACCAATACCGTCAACATCGCGGCCGACCCGATCATACCTTACATGAACAAGGAGGAGATGCAACGCGCCATCACCCGACTGCGCAGCGAAATGGTAGAGGCTGCCAAGCGAATGGAGTTCATGGAAGCCGCCCGAATGCGTGACGAGTTAATGAAAATGGAGGAACAACTTAAATCCATGGATTAATGAACGACTCAGTTTACCGAAACTCATCGGAATGGCTTCCGACCTCGGCCAAGGAGGTGGAAGCTCTCGGATGGGACTACATAGATGTAATAATTTTCTCAGGTGACGCCTACGTTGACCATCCGTCATTCGGAGCCGCTGTAATAGGCCGCACGCTCCAGGCCCACGGCCTCAGAGTGGCCATAGTCCCGCAGCCCAACTGGCGCGACGACCTGCGTGACTTCAAAAAGTTGGGTCGTCCACGGCTTTTCTTCGGAGTGTCGGCCGGCGCGATGGACTCGATGGTAAACCACTACACCGCCGCACGACGCAAGAGAAGCGATGACGCTTACACGCCCGACGGCCGTGCCGGAATGCGCCCCGACTATCCGACCATCGTATATTCACAGATATTAAAGCAGCTCTATCCCGATGTTCCCGTGATAGCGGGAGGCATCGAAGCATCACTTCGCCGTGTGTCACACTACGATTACTGGCAGGACAGGCTGCGTCCTTCGATACTTGTCGACGCACCTGTGGACATGATAGTATATGGAATGGGCGAAATACCCGTGACGCAAATCGCCGACCGCCTTGCTGCCGGCGAATCACTGTCGTCGCTCACCGACATTCCGCAAACAGCTCTACTGCTTCCCGCCGATGTCACGCCGGCTCCCGACAACGACAACATCATACTTGCCTCATTTGAAACATGCCTGCGTGACAAGCGCAGCCAGGCTACCAATTTCAAGCATGTGGAGCAACAGTCCAACCGAATGCACGGAGCTACCATCTGGCAGCCTCACGGCAACAAAACGGTAAAGATAAACCCCATGCTACCTCCGATGAGCACCAAGGAGATTGATGCGTCATTCGACCTGCCATACACAAGATTGCCGCACCCGCGCTACCGCAACAAGACAATTCCGGCATGGGAGATGATAAAGCACTCAGTAAACCTGCACAGAGGATGCTTCGGCGGATGCGCGTTCTGCACCATTTCGGCCCATCAAGGCAAATTCATTGCGTCACGAAGCAAGGAGTCGATTCTGCGTGAAGTAAAGCAGGTAACGCGAATGGCCGACTTCAAAGGCTACATAAGCGATCTCGGAGGCCCGTCGGCCAATATGTACCGCATGGGGGGCCGTGACCTGTCGGTGTGTGAAAAGTGCATGCGCCCGTCATGCCTGCATCCCAAACCGTGCCCCAACCTCAACAACGACCATGCACCGCTGCTTGACATATACAAAGCCGTTGATTCCCTGCCCGAGGTAAAGAAATCATTCATCGGCAGCGGAGTGCGTTACGACCTGTCGATGCACGAATCGGGCAATGAGCAGATCGACCGCACCAACCGCCGCTACAATGAGGAGCTGATAACCCGTCACGTGTCAGGACGGCTCAAAGTTGCGCCCGAGCACACAATAGACCACGTGCTCGACATCATGCGCAAGCCTTCGTTCAAGCAGTTCTATGAATTCAAGAAAATATTTGACCGAATAAACCGCACACAAGGCCTCAAGCAGCAACTTATACCCTACTTCATCTCCTCACATCCCGGATGCCACGAAATAGACATGGCCGAACTCGCTGCCGAAACACGCGACCTCAACATGCACCTCGAACAGGTGCAGGACTTCACGCCCACGCCAATGACCGTGGCCACTGAAATATACTATACAGGCTACCATCCCTATACGGGAGAGAAAGTATATTGCGCCACCCGCCCCGAAGAGAAACAGTCGCAACGAAGATTCTTCTTTTGGTATGACCCGGCCTATCGCGCCGAAATAACGCGGGCACTCCAGCGATTACATAGACCCGATATAATCAGGAAACTGTTTCCCGCCTACCGCGACCCACGCCAAAACGACCGCAACAAAAGCAAGAAGCGTCGATAAAATTGTCTATCCCATAATGCTATGTAGATAGAAATTTGTAATTTTGCACAAAATTTAAAAAAGCATATTCCCGATGAACGAGTTAGCAAAGACTTATAGTCCTGCCGATGTAGAGGACAAATGGTACAGCTATTGGATGGAACATGATCTGTTCAAGTCAGTACCCGATGAAAGAGAGCCCTATACCATAGTGATTCCACCGCCCAACGTTACCGGAATCCTTCACATGGGCCACATGCTTAACAACACGATTCAAGACATCCTCATACGCCGTGCAAGAACTGAAGGCAAAAACGCCCTGTGGGTTCCCGGCACCGACCATGCCGCAATTGCAACCGAAGCCAAAGTGGTGGCAAAGCTCGCCAAGGACGGCATAAAGAAAAGCGACCTCACCCGCGAGCAGTTCCTCGCCCATGCATGGGACTGGAAGGAAAAATACGGAGGCACAATACTTGAACAGCTCAAGAAGATAGGTGCGTCATGCGACTGGAGCCGCACGGCTTTCACCATGGACGACATCCGCTCCAAGAGCGTCATCAAGGTTTTCTGCGAACTCTATCGCAAGGGACTCATCTATCGCGGAAAGCGAATGGTGAACTGGGACCCCAAAGCATGCACCGCACTCAGCGACATAGAGGTAATATATAAGGAGGAGCACAGCAAGCTCTACTACCTGCGTTATCACATCGTAGGTGAGGACGGTTATGCCGTGGTAGCCACCACTCGTCCTGAAACAATAATGGGCGACACCGCTATGTGCATCAACCCCAACGACCCGAAAAATGCACATCTGCGCGGAAAGCGCGTGATTGTTCCCCTCGTAAATCGTGAGATACCGGTAATCGAGGACGACTATGTCGACATTGAATTCGGTACAGGCTGCCTCAAGGTAACTCCCGCCCACGACATGAACGACAACATGCTCGGTGCAAAACACAATCTTGAAACCATCGACATATTCAACGACAACGGAACGATAAGCGAAGCTGCCGGAATGTATGTGGGCATGGACCGTTTCGAGGTGCGCAAGCAAATCGCCAAAGACCTTGAAGCCGCCGGCCTGATTGAAAAGATTGAAGATTACGAAAACAAGGTGGGATATTCGGAGCGCAACCCCGACACCGCCACCGAACCCCGACTCTCGGACCAGTGGTTCCTGAAGATGGACGAAATATCGAAGCCCGCCCACCGCGCCGTGATGGAGGATGTAATCAAATTCGTTCCCGAGAAGTTCAAGAACACATATAATACATGGATGGCCGAAATCAAGGACTGGTGCATATCACGCCAGCTCTGGTGGGGTCACCAAATACCGGCATACTATCTGTCGGACGGAACATTCGTAGTAGCCGAAAACCCCGAAAAGGCTCTCGAAGAGGCTATGAGCGTAACAGGCAACGCTGCACTCACGCTCGACGACCTGCATCAGGATGAAGATTGTCTCGACACATGGTTCTCATCATGGCTATGGCCCATATCGCTGTTCAACGGCATTCTGGAGCCCGGCAACGAGGAGATTAAGTACTACTATCCCACAACTACACTCGTCACAGCCCCCGACATCATATTCTTCTGGGTGGCTCGAATGATTATCGCCGGATATGAATTCGTGGGCGAGATGCCGTTCAAGAATGTCTATTTCACAGGTATCGTGCGCGACAAGATAGGCCGCAAGATGTCGAAGCAATTCGGCAACTCGCCCGATCCCTTCGACCTCATAGCCGCCTACGGTGCCGACGGTGTACGCATGGGATTGATGCTCGCCGCTCCCGCCGGAAACGATGTGCTGTATGATGACAAACTATGTGAACAGGGCCGTAACTTCTGCAACAAGATATGGAACGCCTTCCGCCTTGTCAAGGGATGGGAAGTGGCCGACATGGAGCAACCCGAAAGTTCAAGCATAGCCACTCGCTGGTTTGAGGCCAAGCTCAACGCGACAATGCTCGAAGTCAAGGATCTCTTCGACAAGTTCCGCATATCGGAAGCCCTAATGGCGATATACCGACTCTTCTGGGACGAATTCTCGTCATGGTACCTTGAAATGGTGAAACCCGCCTATGGACAGCCCATCGACCGCACCACCTATAATGCTACGCTGCACTACTTCGATGTACTGCTGCGACTGCTTCACCCGTTCATGCCCTTCATCACCGAGGAGCTTTGGCAGCACCTTCAGGAGCGCACACCAGGCCAATCGATCATGTATGCCCTGCTTCCCGATGTAAAGGAGTACGACAAAGCCGCCGTAGAGGCCATGGAGCATGCCAAGGAGGTGGTAATAGGAGTGCGCGGAGTGCGTGCCGCAAAAAACATCTCGCCGCGCGAAACACTCGTGCTGAATGTAATAGGCGACTGGAAGAGTGCTGAAACTCCCGTGATAATGAAGCTTGCCAACCTTTCGGAGATAAACTCAAATGCCGAAAAGGATGCAGCTGCAGCAACCTTCATGGTAGGAACTATGGAATTCAACGTTCCGCTGTCGGCCAACATCGATGTAGCCGCCGAGCTTGAAAAACTTAACAAGGAGCTCACCTACTATCAGGGATTCCTCGCTTCAGTGATGAAGAAACTCGGCAACGAGCGATTTGTCAACAACGCTCCCGCCGCCGTAGTGGAAGCCGAGCGCCGCAAACAGGCCGATGCCGAAACCAAGATCAAGAATCTTGAAGAGAGCATTGCCGCCCTCTCAAAATAATCGTATTCCGATACATACACAACACCATTACACCCCAAGAGCATGAACATGCGCCTCTTGGGGTGTGTTTTTAATTAAAACCAACACCATGCAGATACTCATAGCTTGTGCAAAACTGATGGATACCAAAGGTGTCCCTGCACTGAAATTTGCCACAAAGCCTACATTTGAACGCGAAGCGCTTCACAACGCAGCACAATTGTCGCAGTACAGTGTCGACGAGCTGCAGCAGATGCTTAAAGTGAATCGGGCGATTGCCGTGGAGAATCATCTGCGCTATCAGAATTTCATCGTAGAATCAACACGCCGACCCGCCGGACTGATATATGACGGCATGGTGTTCAAGAAACTCGACCTCGCATCATTTACCGAGGGGGAACTGCTATATGCCAACGACCACCTTAATATTTGCTCTTTCCTCTACGGACTCTTGCGTCCGCTCGACAACATAAACCCATATCGCCTTGAGGGCAATGTAGAGTTGCCCGACAACGGAGGCGTAACCATGACCGACTACTGGCAACCCATATTGACCGAATATCTGATCGATAAAGTTAAGGCCGACGACGGCATTCTCGTTAATCTCGCAAGCGAAGAGATGAAATCACTATTCGACTGGAAAAAAGTGAGCAGTGAACTGACGGTGGTATCTCCGGAGTTCAAAGTCGACAAAAACGGTAAGCTCCGCACGATAGTAATATATGCCAAAATGTGTCGCGGTGCCATGAGCCGATACATACTTAAGAACCGCATTACCGACATAGATTTGCTGTCATCGTTCACCTACGACGGATTCCGGCTCATCGAGAGCAAACCTCGCTTATTATACGCATTATAAGCGTTTTTGAGAATATGTTGTACAACATAAATGTTACGCGGTCAAAGAATTTTGTTACAACCTGCAGTACCATGTTACACATTTAAGCCTCTTTTGATACACTATTAAGTGTTAAAATCGATTCATTAAGATTAAATTTGTAATTGAATATATCAATCACTTTCTGCAATGAATCGATTAGCCATAATTCTGTCAGTATTTCTGATTTCGTTATGCCGGGTGAATGCAGCCGATGTTAAGCTGCACAGCAAAGGCACGGCGACACAATTGACCGTAAACGGGAATCCGTTCATTGTCCTCGGAGGAGAGCTCGGCAACAGTTCGGCATCATCGCCGGCCGACATCGAGCGAATATTTCCGAAGCTCCGACGCATGAATCTCAACACCGTGCTTGTCCCTGTGTATTGGGACCTAATCGAACCCGAAGAAGGACGATTTGACTATTCGCTAATCGACAAGACGATCGATGAGGCACGGAAAAACGATTTGAAAGTCATATTCCTCTGGTTCGGAGCATGGAAAAACTCCATGAGTTGCTATGCCCCGACATGGTTCAAGGCCGATTATAAAAAATATCCGAGAGCCTATACATCACTCGGCAAACCGCTTGAAATAGCAAGCGCATTCTCCGAAAACGTATTCAAAGCCGACAGCAAGGCATTTGAGTCGTGGCTTAAGCACGTTAACGACTACGACAACGACGGCACTGTGCTGATGATTCAAATCGAGAACGAAATCGGAATGCTTGAGGATGCACGCGACTACTCAAAAGCAGCTCAGAAGGAGTATGAAAAAGGCGTGCCCGACCAACTGATGTCACACCTCCGCAAAAATCGCTCCACCCTGCATCCGTCACTGCTTGAACGCTGGAAACAGAATGGCGAAAAGGCTTCGGGAAGCTGGCGCGAAGTATTCGGCGACGACATATACAGCGACGAATATTTCATGGCATGGAACTATGCACGTTACGTTCAACGCATGGCCGAAACAGCTCGTAAGTCCATCGACAGGCCCCTATATGTAAACGCCGCAATGAACAGCCGCGGCCGCAAACCCGGGGAATATCCGTCGGCAGGCCCTCTGGCCCATCTCAAGGACATCTGGCATGCAGCAGCTCCATCAATCGACCTGCTTGCTCCCGATCTTTACGACAAAGGGTTCATCGACTGGACGGCACAGTACCGCACAGTCGACAATACGCTGTTCATTCCCGAAATAAGACGCGCCGACGGCAATGCGGCTCAGGCATTCTATGTAATCGGCGAGCATGACGCATTGGGATTCAGTCCGTTCTCAATCGAAAACGGCAGCGACTCTCCCGATGCTCCATCGGTTAAAGGATACGCCAAACTGCGTGAACTGATGCCCCTACTCACAGCGCATCAAGGAACCGGCAACATGAACGGACTATACTTCGACAACGACTCAACTGAGCGTATAATTCATCGCGACGGAATGAAAATAACGGCCAACCACTACTTCACCCTCCCATGGGATCCGCGAGCCACCGACGGCAGCGAATGGCCTGCAACGGGAGCGGTGCTTATCCGTCTTGCCCCCGATGAATACGTGTTGGCCGGAACCGGAGTTGTCGTAAAGTTTGAAAACGACGATGAAACGACCATAAAACAGAATCTCGGCGAGGACGGATTTCTAAACGCCGGCAGCGACCGCAAATCGCCCGCTACATGGAGCGGCACCAAGCGCATCGGCCTTGCATCGGTCGATGAAGTTGCCATAAATTACGACGGAACAATGAAATACGTTCGACGATACAATGGCGACGAAACCCATCAGGGACGCCACGTACGCATTGGAGTCGATGATTTTCAGATATTGCACATAAAACTATATCAATACAAATAGATAATGAACCAATCGCAGAAATACCTATCAATCGCATTAGCGACATTGACTGCGCTGAGCTTTTCAGTCGATGCCAAGGTAAAATTGCCGGGAATGATATCGTCGGGCATGATTGTCCAGCGGGAGCAGCCCGTAAAGTTATGGGGAACAGCCGATCCCGGAGAACCTATAAACGTAAAAGTAACCAATAGCAAGAATAAATCGACAGGTCCCCGCAAAGGAGTCGACACTACAGCCGACAGCGACGGAAAATGGTCAATTGAATATCCTGCATTGAAGGCGGGAGGCCCCTATACTATAACCATCAACGATGAAGTGGTCAACGACGTGTTGTCGGGCGATGTATTCCTCTGCTCGGGACAATCCAACATGGAACTTCCGGTAGGACGTGTCACCGACATGTTTGCCGATGAAATAGCATCCTACGACAATCCGTCGATACGCCAGATAATCATACCTCAGGTTGTGGAGTTTCACAAGCCGCTTGACGACATAAATCCGTCGCAGTGGAAGCCTGTCAATGCCGAAAACGTAATGTCGTTCTCGGCTCTCGCATATTTCTTTGCCAAGGATCTGTATGAGAGAACCGGAGTGCCTGTGGGCATCATAAACTCAAGCTGGGGCGGAACTCCTGTCGAGTCATGGATAAGCGAAAAGAATCTTGCCGAGTTCCCTCGTGCGCTCAACATCAAGCGCATATATGAGGATGACGGCTATCGCGACCACATCAAGCGACTCGAAGGCGAAAACTATGCTCGCTGGAATGCTACAATGTATGCCAACGACCCGGGACTGCAAGAGCCGGTAAAATGGTATGACCCCAACTACGACGACTCATCATGGGTGACCACCGACCTTATCACGGGAACAATGACCGATGGAACCGTAACCGGCGACGACCGCCACAATGCATGGAAAGGCAACGACCAATGGAGCAACGACGGCCTCAATCCAGTCAACGGCTCTCACTGGCTGAGAAAGAATATCACCCTGCCGGCGTCAATGGCCGGAAAGCCCGGCGTAATACGCCTTGGATGCATAGTCGATGCCGACTCGGTGTATGTCAACGGAAAATTTGTAGGCACCACATCTTATCAATATCCTCCACGCATTTACAACATCCCCGAAGGATTGCTTAAAGAGGGCGTCAACAACGTTACCGTACGTGTCATAAGCCAGAACGGCAATCCGCACTTTGTGGCTGAGAAGCCCTACAAAATAATCGCAGGCGGCCAGGAGGTTAGCCTTGAAGGCAAATGGCGTTATCATTTGGGAACGCCCATGCCTGCAGGCCCGGCAATGGAATTCTACTGCTACAAGCCTACCGTGCTTTACAACAGCATGATAAACCCGCTCATCAACCTTCCCGTAGCAGGCGCAGTGTGGTATCAGGGAGAATCCAATGTAGAACGTTGCAATGAATACTGTCAGCTCCTTAAGACCATGATAGCCGACTGGCGCGAGGCATTCAACGATGACGACATGCCCTTCTACATTGTCGAGCTCGCCGACTTCCTCCATCCGAGCGACCGAAGAGGCCGTGACGCATGGGCCGAGATGCGAAAGGTGCAGGCACAAGTGGCCGATGAAGTACCTGGTGCGACCCTCATCAAGAACTCCGACCTCGGAGAATGGAACGATATACACCCCCTTGACAAGAAGACACTTGGCAAGCGTGTAGCCGATGCAGTAATCAACAATATTAACATAACAAAATAAACTAACCTAAACAACCATGGATATGGAAATGTCAATCAAATCCGATGCAGTGCAGGCTTCTGACAAAGGCTTCTATAAGCTGAGTTGGACACAGCGTATCGGTTTCGGCTCTGGCGACTTGGCCCAGAACCTTATCTACCAAACTATCAGCATGTATTTGCTGTTCTTCTACACCAATGTTTACGGACTCGATCCCGGTGTGGCAGCTATAATGTTCCTGATTGTAAGAATCGTGGATGTAATCTGGGACCCCTTGGTGGGCACATTTGTCGACAAGCACGATCCCAAGCTCGGTAAATACCGCGCTTATCTGATACTCGGCGGTGTGCCGTTGACCGGATTCGCAATCCTCTGCTTCTGGAACGGATTCTCAGGTTCATTGCTTTATGCCTATATAACTTATGTGGGCCTTTCAATGTGCTATACCCTTGTCAACGTGCCCTACGGAGCATTGAACGCATCACTCACCCGCGACACCAATGAAATCACGATATTGACATCGGTGCGTATGTTCATGGCCAATGTCGGCGGTCTTGCAGTGGGTATGGGTCTTCCTATCGTTGTAAAGCTCTTTGACCCGTCGGAAACTTCCGACCTCTCTTCAAGCGACTCTGCATGGTTCATCACTATGACCATCTACGGACTCGTTGGTCTTGCCCTGCTCATATTCTGCTTCACCCAGTGCCGCGAACGCGTGGTAATGGACAAGAGCGAAACCGAAAATGTTAAGGTGTCCGACCTTTGGCTGGAATTTGTACGCAACAAACCTCTCCGAATCCTCGCCTTCTTCTTCATCACGGCATTTGCCATGATGGCAATCGGCAACTCGGCAGGAGCCTACTACATCAACTACAATCTCAGCGGTACAGCCGGCGAACTCTCAATATTCATGGGACTCGGCTCTATCCCTGCATTCATTTTCATGCCCATGATACCTGCCATCAAGCGCAAGGTCGGCAAGAAGGGAATGTTCTACATCTTCCTTATTACAGCTATCATCGGCATGGCCATGCTCTATGTAATATCAATGGTCGACTCGCTTAAGGAGCACATGATGCTCGTGTATATTGCACAGTTTGTAAAGTCAACCGGTGTCATCGTAGCCACAGGTTACATGTGGGCTTTGGTTCCCGAAGTAATATCCTACGGCGAATACACTCACGGTCGCCGCATATCGGGTATTGTAAACGCCCTTACAGGTATCTTCTACAAGGCCGGTATGGCTCTTGGAGGCGTTGTTCCCGGACTCGTTTTGGCATTTGTCGACTTCAACAAAGATGCAGCTCAGCAGACTCTCTTCGCACAGCAGGGTATTCTGTGGCTGGTTGCCGTTATCCCGGCCATTCTGTTGTTGCTCGCCATGTTCATTATTTCAAAGTATGACCTTGACGACGAGCGCATCGACCAGATCAACAAGGAAATCGAAATGAAACATAATAATCAATAACCAATCATCAAAAACACAAAAAGACAACAATGAAGAGCAAAGTAATCTTTGGCCTTGCATCAATGGCCGTGGTAGCATCAGCAGCATTCAGCTCATGCACTGAAAAAGCAGCCCCCGAACCCACATTGAAGGAAATGTTCCAGGACAAGTTCCTCATGGGAGTTGCCATCAACGAAAATCAGGCGAGCGGACTCGATTCACTGGGAGCCGCCACAGCTGCAAAACACTTCAACGCCATTGTTCCTGAAAATGTAATGAAGTCGGCCGAAATTCATCCCGAAGAGGGCCGTTACAATTGGGAAGCAGCCGACCAGTTCGTTAAGTTTGGCGAAGACAATAATATGTTCATCGTGGGTCACTGCCTTATATGGCACTCGCAGCTCGCTCCTTGGTTCTGCGTAAATGACAAGGGCGAACTCGTAGACTCGGCCACCCTCAAGCAGCGCATGCGCGATCACATCCACACTGTAGTTGGCCGTTACAAAGGCCGCGTAAAGGGTTGGGATGTTGTCAACGAGGCAATCGTCGAGGACGGCTCATTCCGCAAGACTCCGTTCTATGAAATACTTGGCGAAGAGTTCATTCCTCTTGCATTCCAGTATGCACATGAGGCCGACCCCGATGCCGAACTTTACTACAATGACTACGGCATGAACGTTGAAGGCCGTCGCAACACAGTTGTACGTGTCGTAAACGAGATGAAGAATCGCGGACTTCGCGTAGACGGTATCGGAATGCAGGCTCACATGGGTCTTGACTATCCCGACCTCAACGAGTTTGAGGAATCGCTCATGGCATTTGCCGGAACAGGTTGCAATGTCATGATAACCGAATGGGACATGAGCGCACTCCCCACCCTCACCCAGTCGGCCAACGTAGGCGACACAATAGCAGCAAAGGCCAACATCAATCCCTATGCCGACGGACTTCCCGCTGATGTAGCAGCCCAGTGGAATGACCGCATGGAGGATGTAATGCGTCTTCTTCTCAAGCACTCCGATGTCATTTCACGCGTAAACGCATGGGGTGTAGCCGACGGCGACTCTTGGAAGAACGATTGGCCCATCCCCGGCCGTGTCGACTATCCTCTTCTCTTCGACCGCAACTATCAGGTAAAACCGTTCCTCGCCGCTTCACTCGAGCCCGAAGTCGAGAATGTCGAGGAGGCACCTGCAGAATCAGCTGAATAATCAACCAACATAAAAAATTTTAAAACATCATGACTAAAATGAGATATCTGGTCCCCGAGGACTACATGGCCGACCCGGCAGTACACATTTTCAACGGACGAGTTTACATCTATCCTTCACATGACTGGGACAGCGGTGCCGGAGAGAATGACAACGGCGACCACTTTGAGATGCGCGACTATCACGTTTTCTCAACCGATGACATAATAGAAGGCAAAGTCGTTGACCACGGCAAGGTGCTTGATGTCGACGATATACCCTGGGCAGGACGCCAGCTATGGGACTGCGATGTAGCTGAAAAGGACGGACGTTACTACATGTACTTCCCCTTGAAGGACAAGAACGATGTATTCCACATCGGTGTAGCCGTTTCCGATCGTCCCGAAGGCCCGTTCACACCCATGCCCGACCCCATCCGCGGAAGCTACTCTATCGATCCGGCAATATTCCGCGAAGGCGATGACTACTACATGTATTTCGGCGGACTTTGGGGTGGTCAGCTCCAGCGTTATCGCGACAACAAGGCTCTTGAAGAACCGCATCTCGAACCCGACGAAATGCCGGCAATTCCCTCACGCGTCGTTAAATTGTCTGACGACATGCTGCAATTTGCCGAAGAACCGCGTCCTATCGTGATTCTCGATCCCGAAACAGGTGAGCCTCTGAAGGCCGGCGACAACTCTCGTCGCTTCTTTGAAGCCTCATGGATGCATAAGTACAACGGCAAGTACTACTTCTCCTATTCAACCGGCGACACCCATCGCTTGTGCTATGCAGTGGGCGACAATCCTTACGGCCCGTTCGTTTATCAGGGATGCATCATGACTCCGGTTGTAGGCTGGACCACACATCACGCTATTGTTGAGCACAAGGGTCGTTGGTACATATTCCACCACGACTGTGTGCCTTCGGGTGGAAAGACCTGGTTACGCAGCCTTAAGGTTGCCGAGCTCGAATATGACGACGAGGGTCGCATCAAAACCATCGACGGCGGAGGTTCGGGGGATGAATAAACTGAAATCCTTAATCCTCGCCGTTACGGCGATACTTACAGGAAGCGCAGCATGGGCCTATGACGGCTCATGCTTGTGGCTTTCAGGGGCTGACAACGACAATCAGGCCGTGATAACCGTGCCAAAATCCAAAAGCCCCACGGTAGCCATTGCGGCCGAGGAGCTGAATAAATCTTGGCATGGCGAACCTTTGCGCCTTGAAATAAAACGCGACAAGCATCTCGGCAATGAAGGATTCCGGGTGTACCGCGACAAGAAAGGACTTGTCCTGTCGGCCAACAACGACCTTGGCCTGCTCTACGGCAGCTATGCCTTGCTTCGCGACAATGCGGCCGGCAAGGCGATTGCTCTTAGAGAGGAAACCCCGGCCTACAATGTGAGAGTGCTCAACCATTGGGACAATCTTGACGGGACAATCGAACGCGGATATTCGGGTCACAGTATATGGAACTGGGACGAATTGCCCGATGTAGTGTCACCTCGCTATCGTGAGTATGCAAGAGCCAACGCCTCGGTGGGCATAAACGGTGTTGTTCTTAACAATGTCAATGCATCATCCAAGATATTGAGCGCCGAGTACCTTGCCAAGGTTGCCAAGATTGCCGATGTGTTCCGTCCCTATGGTATAAAAGTATATCTGTCGGCCAATTTTGCCGCACCCATGCAGCTTGGCGGCTTGAAGACCGCCGACCCTCTGGAGCCCGAGGTTGCAGCATGGTGGAAAGCCAAAGCCGATGAAATATACAAGTTGATTCCCGACTTCGGAGGTTTCCTTGTCAAGGCCAACTCCGAAGGTCAGCCGGGTCCATGCGACTTCGATCGCACTCATGCCGAAGGAGCCAACATGATGGCCCGCGCATTGAAACCCCACGGAGGCATAGTGATGTGGAGAGCTTTCGTATATTCTCCGGCCGATGCCGACCGTGCAAAGCAAGCCTACATCGAGTTTCAACCGCTCGACGGCAAGTTTGACGACAATGTGATTGTTCAGATTAAGAACGGCCCCATCGACTTTCAGCCGAGAGAGCCCTACAGTCCATTGTTCGGTGCAATGCCCCAAACCGACCAGATGGTGGAGTTTCAAGTCACTCAAGAGTATCTCGGACACTCCAACCACATAGCTTATCTCGCTCCGATGTGGACCGAATTTTTCGACTACGTGTCACCTTCGTCATTGAAGGCGATTGCAGGAGTGGCCAATGTGGGCAATGACACCAACTGGACAGGCCACCCCATGGCACAGGCCAACTGGTATGCCTTCGGTCGACTTGCCTGGAATCCGCAGCTCAGCAGTGAGGAGATAATCGACGAGTGGATGCCGATGACGCTGAACTATCCCGAAAACACTCCAAAGGAGGTGACCGACGGACTCAAAAAGATGATGCTCGACAGCCGCGAAGCTGTTGTCGATTACATGATGCCTCTCGGCCTTCATCATCTGTTTGCATTCGGCCATCACTACGGTCCCGAACCGTGGTGTGACATAAAAGGCGGTCGTCCCGACTGGATGCCACCCTACTATCATCGTGCCGACTCTGCAGGCCTGGGATTTAACCGCAGTTCTTCGGGTAGTAACGCTGTAGCTCAATACCCCGCCCAATTGGCAAAGAAGCTTGACGACATCAACACATGTCCTGAAGAGTTCATTCTGTGGTTTCACCATGTTCCCTGGGATTTCAAGATGAAGTCAGGTGCTACATTGTGGCAGGAGCTATGCAACCGCTATCAATCAGGTGTGGAAAGCGTTGAAACCATGCAACGCCAATGGACCGCAGCAAAGCCCTACATTGATCCTGAACTGTGGAACGATGTAAATGAGCGGCTCATGACCCAGGCACGTGACGCCAACTGGTGGAGAGAGGGCTGCCTGCTCTATTTCCAGCAATTTTCAGGAATGCCTATTCCCGACAATGTTACACCGCCCGTACACACTCTTGACCAGCTCAAGGGGATTAAGCTCGGCATTTCAAATTATGAATGTCCCACCCCCGAGCTTCTGAATTCAAAAAGATAACGACACCAATCGTTTCTATAAAAAATGGACAGGAACGGAATCATCCGTAATCCTGTCCATTCTATTTTAGAGCCGGTTCTTAATTATATCTGCGCCTATATGATTATATCTGCGCCTATATGGTCGATGCTGCAGCTCGCACCACCTCTCCAAGAGTGGGATGTGCGTGTATTGTATTGGCTACAGCATCTACTGTCAGTTGCGAGCTTATGGCCAAAGCAATCTCTTGCACGATGTCGGCGGCATGAGGGCCGCATATATGACATCCTAAAATCTTACGCGACTCCTTGTCGACAATAAGCTTGACAAGCCCGTCGACTTCACCCATGGCAAGCGCCTTGCCATTGGCTCGGAACATAGCCTTGCTTGCAATGTAATCAATGCCCTGTTCCCGACACTGCTCTTCGGTAAGTCCTACCATTGAACATTCGGGAACGGTGAATACAGCCGCAGGCACCACCGTCACATCGACCTCCGAACCGAGAATGCGTTCGCCTTGTGCAGTTGCTGCATGAGCAAGCATGCACTCTCCGTTGACATCGCCTATGGCATATATGCCCGGAATCGATGTTTCATAACGCTCGTTGACCTCTATGCCGCGGCGTCCGGTCTTGACACCAAGTTCAACTACCCCTTCAGGTATTATCGGTCGGCGGCCTACGGCCATCAACACGGCATCGACATTGAGCGTCACCGTCTTTCCTTTGCTTTCGTAATCGACTTCCATGCCTTCGCGTATCGCGGTCACTGATGCCGAAACGACAACCTTTATTCCACGCCGTGACAGTGCCGTGCGCAGGCGTTTGGCAATCTCCTTGTCAAAATTAGGCAGGATTTCACTGCAATACTCAACTATCGTGACCTTAACGCCAAACGAGGAGAGTATCGAGGCAAGTTCCACGCCGATAACACCGCCGCCAATCACACAGATGCTCTCAGGCAGCTGCTCAAGCGACAATACATCATCGCTTGTCATCGCCAGTTCGGCTCCGGGTATCGGAAGCATCGCGGGCTTGGAGCCTGTTGCTATGACGATGCGCGGCGCAGTGTAACTCTCGCCGTTCACTTCGACTACATTTTCGCCCGTAAACTTGGCCTCGCCTTTTACCACTGTAGCGCCATTGAGCAGCATACTCACGCCTTGTCGCAGTTGCTCTACAATTTCGTCCTTGCGGTTGACTGCCTTGGAATAAGAGAGCGAAAACTCATTGACTTCCACTCCAAACGACGACGCATTACGCACCAGGTCGGCGACCTCGGCCGAGCGACACAGGGCCTTGGTGGGTATGCAGCCTCTATTAAGGCAGGTTCCGCCAAGTTGGTCACGCTCGATTATTACAGTCGACAGATTATGCTTGACGGCATTTGCAGCAAGTTCATAACCACCGGGGCCGCTGCCTATTATGATTATGTCGCAGCTGTTCATGAATTGATGAGTTGAGTGTAGGTTACAACCGGATGCAATGCAGCCTGGGTGTCATCGGGATGCGTTATCGGAGTATTGTGAGGCGCACCCTTGACTACCTCGGGAGTTTCAGCCGCTTCACGGGCAATGTCACGCATCACGGCTATGAAATCGTCAAGTGTTTCCTTGCTCTCGGTTTCAGTAGGCTCTATCATTAGCGATTCATGGAAAAGAAGCGGGAAATATATCGTGGGAGCATGATAGCCGTGATCGAGCAGACGCTTTGCCACGTTGAGCGTAGTCACGCCGGTTGATTTATCGGCAAGTCCGTCGAAAACGAATTCATGCTTGCACACTCCGTCGATAGGCAACAGATAGAGGTCGCGCAACGACTCCTTGATATAATTGGCATTCAATGTTGCCAGTCGGCCTACCATTGCAGCGCCTTGATGTCCGAGCGAAAGTATGTAACTCAACGCACGAGCCGACACTGCAAAGTTGCCGAGAGTGCCGGTAACCTGACCTAACGCCGTGTCGGTGTGTTCCACGGCAAAAGTACCGTCATCACGCTTCACGACGCGTGGATTTGGCAGAAACTGCTCAAGTCCGGCACGCACGCCTACGGGTCCGGCACCGGGACCGCCTCCGCCATGAGGTGTGGAAAATGTTTTGTGCAGATTAATGTGCATCACATCAAATCCCATATCTCCGGGACGGGCCACTCCCACAAGAGGATTAAGATTGGCTCCGTCATAATAGAGCAATGCTCCTGCATCATGTACAAGACGGGCAATCTCGGGGATGTTACGTTCAAAGATTCCAAGTGTGTTGGGATTGGTCATCATGACGGCGGCCACAGTTTCGTCAAGCAACGGCCTGAGGTCATCGACATCCACCGTTCCGTCGGGACGGCTTTTGACCTCAACAACCTTAAGTCCTGCCACAGCAGCACTTGCAGGGTTGGTTCCATGAGCCGAGTCAGGCACTATTACCTTTACGCGCTTTGCATCACCGCGGCTCTCATGATAGGCTCGGATCACCATCAATCCTGTAAGCTCGCCGTGAGCTCCGGCATAGGGATTAAGCGTGAACTCCTTCATGCCGCCTATCTCTGACAACAGGCTTTGCAGCGTATAATATAATTTCAACGCACCCTGCACTGTGTAATCGGGCTGGAGAGGATGAAGTCGTGCCATGCGCCTGTCGGCGGCAATCTCCTCATTTATTTTAGGATTATACTTCATTGTGCAGGAGCCGAGCGGATAGAAACCTGTGTCGACACCGAAATTGTTTGTGCTCATGTTATTGTAGTGACGCACAACTGTGGGTTCATCGACCTCGGGCAGCTCGAGAGCCTTGTCACGCATCAATGCAGCAGGAATCCTGTCAATCGAAGGCATGCATCCGTTATCGGGCATTTTATATCCTTTTCTGCCGTGACGCGATAACTCAAATATCAGTTTACCGTAATATTCTCGATTCATTGTTGAACTCCTTTCTTACATTTGTTTTACAATATCGACCAATCGGGTCAAGTCATCGCGCGACTGCATTTCGGTCACGGCAATCATCAATTCACGATCGCCCAACTTCACGCCGCCGAGCACTCCGCACTCCACTCCCTTGGCAAGGAAATCATCGACATCAAAGTCAGTGGTAAGGACAAACTCGTTCAGGAATGGATGCTCAGGATATTTCAAATTGACTTTACCTGTCTTCACAAGCTCATCGGCAAGCTGATGCGCTCCGGCACAGCCTATTTGATTGACCTCATCAAGTCCCGATGCGCCCATCAACGACATGTACACCGTTACATAGAGCGCCATCAAGCCTTGATTGGAACAGATGTTGCTTGTAGCCTTCTCTCGGCGTATGTGTTGTTCACGAGCCTGAAGCGTCAGCACAAATACCCTGCGCCCGGCATCGTCGGTAGTAGCGCCTACGATACGGCCCGGCATCTTCCTTATCAAATCCTTGGTTGCACAAAGATATCCGAGATACGGACCGCCATAGTTCAACGGCATACCCAGCGACTGTGCGTCACCTGCCGCAATGTCGGCGCCCCACTCTCCCGGCGATTTTATCACCCCGAGAGCCGAAGCTACGCAATTCATTATGAACAATGACTTTTTGGAGTGACATGTATCGGCCCACCCCGTGTAATCTTCGAGTATTCCATAATAGTTGGGCGATGCCACAACCACTCCGGCTACATCGCCGGCAGCCATCTTTGATTCAAAATCGTCACGTGAGGTAACACCGTCATGCTCCTCGATCGTGTCGAGCACTATGCCGTGATAGTGGGCGTAGGTAGCCATGACATCACGCACGGCCGGATTTACGGTTGCCGACACCAGCACGCGATTGCGCTTGCGTGCCGACGCCACCGACATTATCATGGCCTCGGCGGTAGCTGTGGCTCCGTCATACATCGAAGCATTCGACACCTCAAGGCCGGTGAGCTGCGACATCATGCTCTGATACTCAAATATGTATTGAAGCGTGCCTTGTGATATCTCAGGCTGATAAGGCGTATAGGCCGTAAGGAATTCTGACCGCGATATTATAGCCGGTATAACGGCCGGGGCATAGTGGTCGTAGTATCCACCTCCTGCAAAGCAGGTCAGGTTAACGTTTTGATCAAATAGCGAATCAAAGAAATCACGCACTTCCTTCTCGCTCATCTCATCGGGAAGATTCAGATGACGGCCAAGAAGCAATTCCCGAGGAACATCGGAGTATAAATCGTCAATGCTCGCCACATTGCATTTGGCGAGCATTGCGTCTATATCCTCCCCGGTATGGGGGAAATAGCGGTGTATCATGGTTAATGAGTTAATTAGTGGCACAATGCCTTATAGTCCTCTTCGTCAAGAAGTGAGTCAAGTTCCGACGGGTCGGAAAGCTCAACCTTTATAATCCAGGTGTCCATGGCTTCCTTGTTGATAAGTCCGGGCTCGTCAACAAGCGCAAAGTTTACCTCTATTACTTTACCGCTAACCGGCGAAATAAGGTCGCTCGCAGCCTTAACGCTCTCGATTGCTCCGAAATCCTCTCCGGCGGTCACCTCATCGTCCTCTTCAGGAAGATCGACATACACCACATTGCCAAGCTGATGCTGTGCATAATCGGTGATGCCGATCACGCCTATGTTACCGTCTACTTTAATATACTCGTGGGAAGGTGAATAATAAATCTTGCTCATAATACTTAATGTTTAGTTTTTATAATTTTTCTTGTAATATTTCTTTTTTACAACCGTAGCAGGGAATGTTTTGCGGCGTATGCGCACCTTCAACGGAGTTCCCAATGCCGAGTAACGTACATCGACCATGGCATTGGCCACACTCTTGTCGGTCGATATGGAGTGATAACCCGTAGTGACGTGACCCACAACCTCATCGGCATCGTTCAGCACCTCGTAGCCATGACGGGGTATGGCTCTGTCAGCGAGCTCAAGACCTACAAGCTTACGGTCGACACCTTTTGCCTTCAATGCCACCGTGGCATCGCGCCCTATAAAATCGGGCTTCTCCATACGCACAAACATGCTCAATCCGGCCTCAAGCGGTGAAATGTCGTCGGCAAGTTCGTTGCCATAGAGCGGCAATCCCACTTCAAAGCGCAGTGTGTCACGACAACCGAGGCCGCACGGTTCAACCTGTCCCGAAGCGACCAACCGATCCCACAGGTCAATTATAACCTGATGTGAGGCATATATCTCAAAACCGTCCTCACCGGTGTAGCCCGTACGGCTCACTATCGACGGCTGCCCGTCGATCATCGGCTCAAAGAAAGTATAGAATGACAATTGGCTGCAGTCGATTCCTAAAACTTCGTTCATTATGCGCTCGGCGTCAGGCCCCTGTACGGCAAGTTCGCCAAGATTCTCGCTTACATTTTCGACCGTTACATCAAATCCTGAAGCATTGCTCTTGATCCACTCTACATCCTTGTCGATGTTGGATGCATTGATGACGAAGAAGAACTTGTCGGCAGCACGCTTGTAAACAAGCAGATCGTCAACCACGCCTCCCGAAGGATTCAGCATCATTCCATAGAAGCACTTTCCTACCGGCGCATCGGTGACATCGTTGCTGAACACGTAATTCACATAGGCCTCGGCCGCCGGGCCCTCAATGGTCACCTCACCCATGTGGGATACATCAAACACGCCACATGCATTGCGCACAGCCTCATGCTCCTCTACAATGCCTCTATATTGTATCGGCATCTCAAATCCGCCAAACGGACTCATTTGCGCTCCAAGAGCGACATGCTTGTCATACAGACAAGTTTTCTTGTTATCCGGCATATTATTCTATCAATATGTTTAGTAATTGTGATTTATCAAGTCCCGAAATAATTGAGCCGACATCTATGTCGCCAATCGCATCGGCCAATGCCTCCCGCGTGTAAAAAGCGCCCTTCAGGCGGTCAAGAAGCTTGGCATCGATGTCGCTCAGCAGGAAATAATCGCCTGCAATGTTGATTTTATGCACGCGCCGACCTTTGAGTTCAATGTCGACCTGAAACTCTCCCACCCCCTCGATGCGACAATGACGCGACACTCCGCAAAGCGGATTCTTTCCCAAAATCCATTCATCGGAATAGTAAGGTTGCGACATCTCTTCTATGGACGAAATGTCGTCGGCTGTCAGCACAAGCTCACCGTCGCTCATATACCGCCGGGCATAATCCTTAAACTCCTCGATGTCCATGTCGATATGCCGGCTCAATGTCGTTATGTGACTACGCACCGAGTCGACGCCCTTTGACTCAAGCTTGGCTTCGGATGGAGAGATGGCCTGGGTGATATGTGCCAGATCGGTGTCATACAACATCGTTCCGTGAACTATGCTTCGGCCCGGAATGTGATAGAAAGCGTTTCCCGACACCTTGCGCCCGTCGATGAGCACATCATTGCGACCGGTGCTTTCAGCATTCAACCCCAGTGAACGCAACATTGCGGCCACCCGCTCGGTATAGGATGAAAAGGTTGTGACAACATCGTCGGAACTGACGATATAGGAAAACATGATGTTGCTCATGTCGGCAAACACGCATCCTCCTCCACTCTTGCGGCGATATACCGCAATGCCGTTGTTGCGACAATAGTCAATGTTGACCTCTCTTTCAATCAATTGGTTACGACCGAATATCACCGTGGGGTCAACCTGCCACATAAAGAAAAATTCCTCATCGAAACGACGAGCGACATACTCCTCCATTGCCAAATAGAACGGGAGGCGTCGAACCGTTGAATCCGATAAGGATACATACTTCATAAATAAACGTGTTTAACGTGGATAGAAGATTTTTGTCAGTTCCCAAAGTTATGAAATGTTTTTGGATTTGCAAACAAACTCACCCCTTCTTATCTAAAAATTTATACCTAAATAAAAACCGATCATCCCATCAATACCTCCGCCAAAACAAAACAATCCACTATTATATAAAACATCATTTATAAGCATACAAATCTCTTGGCAAGAGATACTTATTCGCCGACAAAATTAATCTTTTTCATGGAGATATACAAGTCAATCAATTAATTTAATCAGTAAAGCGTTTGCCCCAAAGTATTCCCAATCCGTTGATTGTTTTCAAAGTGCAATAATCATTGGAATATAATATAACTGTATTCCAACATGTTTCAAATATGCGCAATCTCTTGCCAAGAGATGCTTGTCAAAATTGGATTCAAAGTGATGAGTATCCAAGTAAATAACAATCGCTTCTCGACAGTGCCTGATGGCGTTGACGACGCCGTAGGCGTGGAAAAAGCCAACTGGTATGTTGCAATCGTCAACAACCGTTCTGAAAAAATCACGGCCGAAAAGCTATCCAACGAAGGATACGAAGCCTATGTCGCATCACAAGAAGAATATCGACTTTGGCGCAACGGCAAAAAGAAGAAAATAGACCGTATCGTCATACCGTCTATGGTATTTTTACATTGTACCGAAAACGAACGCAGAAGCGTAGTAACGCTCCCCTACATATATCGATTTCTCACCAACAAAGCCGGAAATCCCAATAAATTCGGTCGACCTGTAGCAATCATCCCGGACAAACAGATGTATCAACTCAAATTCATGTTGGGCAATTCAAACAGCCCGGTTGAATTTGTAGACAGGATGTATGCCAAAGGTGACAAAGTAAGAGTTATAAGAGGTGGACTTTGCGGCCTTGAAGGAGAAGTGATCACATCGCAAGACGGGAAAAGTGAACTATGGATCAGACTTGACATTCTTGGATGCGCCAAAGTATCAATCGATCCTATCGACATCGAGCCGATTAGCAATAACTCAACATCGCATGATTGATTCATACATGATTCAGCTGCTCGATTATTCGGCCATTGACTTTACCAATGGCTACGAAATATCGGCATATAACCATTTGCTGATATCGCTCATGCAGCACTCGGAGCTTCTCGATTACAGAGCGGCTTCAACTGCAACATCACGACAATTATTGCAGAAATCCAAAGAATGGATCAAAACGATAGAGAACAACATCACTGCCACACCCGTCCATGAACTCATTGTTGCGCTAAGCGGATTTGACTTGATTCACCGCATAACGTTCAGGACTCCGGCATCATCAGCCTTTATAGGAGGATGTTACCTGAAATCATTCAATGAGCGCATACGAGGCAACAGGCTCATCAGCGATACAGATCTTTATAGCGCTATTTCCGACAGAATACAGTTTCGTGACAAAGCGTTCTTTGACAAACCTCTCCAATGGCAATGCCTGACATCAAGCGAATGGTATAATGAATGTAAGTCCACCGGCAAATTCTGCAATTCATCGCTTGAACAGTCGCTACACAAAGCACGCATTCTTCTCGATAAGGATTTATTTGCATTTACAGGACGCAATCAGGAACCGTTCAAGCGGATGCTGTACAACAATTATCTCTCTTCACTAACAGTCAACGGCATGGAAAACGCCGAAACGCTCAGAGCCAAACTTGCATTTCTAAGAAGCAATCGCCAACGATTCAACTCAATAAGACAGGCATATACAATTGAACAGAATCTACTGACAGCTCTTACACAATCGGCCGACACGCATCAGCTCGACCGCATTGCCTACAGCCTCGATGCTCAATTCAAAACCCATCTCGCCGAAGCAATGTAAATCCCCTCAGGATTTCACAACCATCGGCTTACAACACACTCTCGGCCGCATCAGGCGCCACCGCCATGCCCGAATCACTGAAACATAAAACCCTCAAAGGCACCCTGTGGAGCTCGGTTGAGCGATTCTCGGTGCAGGGGGTGGCTTTTGTCGTGATGATCGTCATGGCAAGAATCCTTACACCTGAGGATTACGGTCTTGTGGGCGACATAATCATATTCATAGCAATATCCCAGTCACTCGTCGACAGCGGATTTTCACAAGCTCTTATAAGAAAACAAGATCGCTCCGAGATTGACAATTCAACGGTATTTTACTTCAACATAATCGTAGGTGTTATACTGTACCTGATTCTGTTTTTATGCGCTCCGCTTATCGCACAATTCTATGATGAGCCTATATTAATCCCTCTTACAAGAGTAATCTCACTTAGCGTGCTCCTCAACTCGCTTGTCGTGGTGCAGAGAGCGTTGTTAACGGTGAAGATTGACTTCAAGACACAAGCCAAAGCCTCACTTACGGCTGCAATAGTATCAGGAATCGTAGGAATATACATGGCATATACCGGATGGGGAGTATGGGCCATTGCCGGACACCAGATTGTCAACCTCGCTGTCAACACCGGTCTGCTTTGGGTGTTGTCGCACTGGCACCCTGCTCTATCTTATAGCTGGAGTTCATTCCGCGAGTTGTTCGGATTCGGATCCAAATTGGCAATAAGCGGAATCATCGATACGATATACCAGAATGTCTATCTGATAGTGATTGGCAAGGTGTTTCGAACAGCCGACCTTGGTTACTACACACGAGCCCACCAGTTTGCACAGTTTCCGTCATCCAACTTCACCGGCATAATCCAGCGTGTGACATTCCCTGTGCTATGCACAATCCAGAACGATGACACTCGGCTTCGCTCGGTCTACCGACGGTTTCTGCGCTTGTCGGCATTTATCGTGTTTCCGCTCATGGTAGGCCTTGCAGCAGTGGCCCATCCAATGGTAATTGTGCTACTAAAGGAGCAGTGGGCGTTTGCAGCCACTCTTCTTTCAATAATATGCTTCTCAATGATGTGGTATCCCGTGCATGCTATAAACCTCAATTTGCTACAGGTCAAGGGTCGTTCCGACTTGTTCCTGAAGCTGGAGATTTGGAAAAAGTGCATCGGCGTGGCAATTCTCTGCATGACCGTGCCCATGGGACTAATAGCCATGTGCGTGGGTTCGATATTCTCATCATTGATATGCCTTGGCATAAACACCTACTACACTGGCAAATTAATCCAGGTGGGATTCTTCAAGCAAATGCGCGACCTGATGCCGACCCTGTTCTACTCTCTGTCGATGGGTGCTGTGGTGTATGCGACTGTCAATATAATCCCAGGAGAGCGGTTCCAGCTCATTGCCGGAATTGCAGCGGGCATAGCCTATTTCGCAATAATAACACGGCTTACCAAGTCGCAGGACCTACGAGAACTGCTTGCCTTCATTAAAGAAAGGAAATAATCAAGTATAAAATATACATAATACAACATGGACAATAATCATCAGATTACGGTCACTTCACCTTTGCTGCCCGACCTTGACGAGTTTCACCAACTACTCAAGGAGATTTGGGACAGTAAATGGATAACCAACAACGGCTCATTCCACCAACGGCTTGAAAAAGCATTGGCCGAGTATCTCAAAGTGCCTTATGTAAGCCTTTTCACAAACGGAACCCTGCCTCTGATTACGGCACTTCAGGCACTGCGAATAACCGGCGAGGTAATAACTACCCCCTACAGCTTCGTGGCTACGACCCACTCATTGTGGTGGAACGGCATAAAGCCCGTGTTTGTCGACATCGATCCGGCAACAGGCAACATAGATCCCGAAAAGATTGAAGCGGCCATAACACCCAAGACTACGGCCATAATGCCTGTGCACGTATACGGAAAACCGTGCGATACAAAGCGCATTCAGGAGATAGCTGACAAATACGGACTGAAAGTGATATATGACGCCGCCCATGCCTTTGGAGTTGAGGTGAACGGAGAGTCTATATTAAACGCCGGCGACATGTCGACACTGTCGTTCCACGCTACCAAGGTCTATAACACAATCGAGGGTGGAGCCATGGTGATGCATGATGAAAAGACTAAGAAACGCATCGACTACCTAAAGAACTTCGGATTTGCAGGAGAAACCGAAGTAGTGGCACCCGGAATAAACTCAAAGGTCGACGAAATGCGCTCGGCCTACGGTCTGCTCAACCTGCGTCAGGTCGATGATGCCATAGAAGCTCGCCACCAAGTAGCAGTGCGCTATCGTGAAGCATTACGCGATGTGGATGGAATCACATTCTTCGACGACATGCCCGGTGTAAGACACAACTACTCCTACTTCCCGATATTTGTCGATGCCGACAAATTCGGCATGACACGTGACGAACTTTACTTCAAGATGCGTGACAACGGTGTGCTCGGCCGTCGCTACTTCTATCCCCTGATAAGCGAGTTCACAACCTACCGCGGTCTTCCGTCGGCAGCCCCCGAGAACCTGCCCAACGCCCACCGCATGGCCGACACAGTAATATGCCTACCCATGCACCATGCCCTCTCCGATGCCGATGTTAACAAAATAATAGCACAAATAAAAAGATGAGCCAATCAGGACAAAAAAAAATAATGCTCCTTGGCGGACTTCGCTATCTGCTGCCGGTAATTAAAGCCGCCCACAAAAACGGATATTATGTCATTACAGTAGATTATATTCCCGACAACATAGCCCATAAATACTCCGACGAATATTACAACATCAGCATCCTTGACAAAGAAGCCGTGTTAAGTCTTACCAAAGAACTTGATATAGACGGTATAATGTCATTTGCCGTAGATCCTGGAGTTGTTACCGCCGCATACGTAGCCGAAAAGATGGGGCTACCGTTTCAAGGCTCATACGAAGCCGTGTCTATATTACAGGACAAAGCAAAATTCCGCAAGTTCTTGACGGAGCACAACTTTAATGTACCCACCGCTAAAGGATACGATAATAAAGCTGATGCCCTGGCTGATACAGCAATCTTCAACTGGCCTGTAATTGTAAAACCGGTTGACTCGGCAGGCAGCAAAGGAGTGTCAAAAGTCGACACTCCGGAAAGATTAATCGATGCCATAGATTATGCATTGTCCGAATCTCACAATGGGCACTTCATAATAGAGGATTTCCTTGAAAAAGAGGGAAATTCTTCTGATACCGATTGTTTCTCAATCAATGGTGAACTGGCATTTTGCTCATTCTCAAATCAATTCTTCGATCCTAACGCAGAAAATCCATACACACCGGCCGCCTACAGCTGGCCTTCCACAATGCCGGCCAACATTCAGGAGGAACTGAGATCGGAACTGCAAAGGCTTGTAACATTGTTGAAATTGGGAACGGGTATATATAATGTAGAAACACGGCTATGCAAAAACGGTAAGCCATACATCATGGAGTTCACGCCCCGAGGAGGTGGCAACCGACTTGCCGAAATGCTCGACATTGCCGCCAACGCCCACCTCATCGAAAATGCAGTAAAAGCAGCCGTAGGTGATTCAATTATCCCAATGTCAATGCCTGAATACGACGGCCACATTGCAGAGATAATACTTCACGCTGACAATGACGGAATATTCGATCGTCTTGAAATCGCAGATGACAAACGACCTCTTGTCATAGAAACCGACTTATGGGTCAAAAATGGAGATAAAGTAAACGGATTCACAGGAGCAAACAATGCTATCGGTACACTTGTCCTGCGATTCCCAACACGGGAAGCATTGGAACGAGCAATGATTTCAATCAACGATTGGTGTAAAATAATAATAAAATAATGACACATAAAAAGATATTAGTACTTGGTGCTACTGGTCATTTAGGAGCATATTCATCAGTTTATTTAAATGAATGTGGATACGATGTAGTGGCTATTGGTCATCGAAATTCTGATAATGGATTTTTTTTAACCAAAGGTATTGAATATATAGGAGGTTTCGATTTATCCGACAAGGAAACATTTAAAAAATTACCGACAGATATCGATGCTGTTGTACACCTTGCCGGCACAATGCCAGCTCATGCTGATGCATCGCCAATGCCATATATTAATAGCATTGTAGTTGGCATGGTAAATCTTTGTGAATGGTTGAAAATAACAAAATGTCGTCGAGTTATATTTAACACAACTCCTTCGGATGTTTGCCAATTTTTTGGCACTGATAAACCAGTTAAGGACGATGCTCAAAGATCTTTTCCTAAAGATGGTGGCGATCATGCTATTTATGCAATAGCAAAAAATGCAGCAGTTGACATTTTAGAGCACTATAATCATTTATGTGGTATATCCAGCTGTATATTTAGGCATTTGACAGTTTATGGTTATCAGCCAAATCCATATTATCATATTAATGGTGTAAAAAAAATGCTTCCATGGAGAATCATACAACATAAAGCCGAACAAAATCAACCGGTTGAAATATGGGGAGATCCTTCAAGAAAAAAAGAATTGCTATATATAAAAGATTTTACAAATGCAGTCAAATGTGCTCTTGAAACTGGAGTCGAAGGCATATTCAATTTGTCAGGCGATAGACCATATACATTAGAAGAACAAATCGATGGAATAATTGAAACTTTCAATTCACCAAAATGTAAATCGGAAAAAATCTATATACCGGATAAACCCAATACCCCACAAAATCTATTAGATTCCACTAAAGCCAAGGAAATAATGAGTTGGATTCCAAAGTATGATTGGAAATCAGCATGCATTGATATGAAAAAAGAAAAGCAAATTGAGCCATTTTCTTTATTATGGGGCAAATCCGAAGAATTCAAATATTAATAATATATGAATAATCTTCCTTTAGTTTCAATAAGCTGCATAACATACAATCATGCATCATACATTAAAGAATGTATTGATGGATTCTTAATGCAAAAAACTAATTTTAATTTTGAGGTATTAATTCATGATGATCATTCTACTGATGGGACAGAGGAAATTATTAAGGAATATGCAAAACAATATCCCGACATAATAAAACCTCTATTTGAAAAAGAGAACCAATATAGCCTAGGAAAACCAATCGGCTCAGCTGTATGGAATTTACCTCGAGCGAGAGGGGAATATATTGCAATTTGCGAAGGTGATGACTATTGGATTGATCCATATAAGCTTCAAAAACAAGTAGACTTCCTTGAATCACATCCCGATTACGGAATGTGCTATACCAAGGTCAAGAGGTTTGTCCAAAAAAGTAATCAATTCATTGATGAATGGGGAGGCCCAAATGAAAAGCTAGAAGATTTATTAGAGCGAAATACCGTTCCCACGCTAACCGCAATTATCAGGAGTGATATATACTCATCTTACTCAAAAGAATTGAAAAAGGAAAATAAAAATTGGCTCATGGGCGACTACCCAATATGGCTATATTTTTCAATTAAAAGTAAAATTCATTATCTGGATGAAATAACAGGAGTATATCGAATCTGCAATGAATCGGCAAGTCATTCAAAATCATTAATAAAAACATATACATTCAGATGTAACTTTTTTCAGATAAAAGATCAAATCATGAAAAAATTAAAAGTTACATTAAATGAGCCAGAATACAATAGGATTATGAAAGCAAAATATTTTGAATTACTTCCATTAGCTCTTATTTTAAATGATACTAAATGCATTGATAGCGCAAAAAAATTTTATTCAAAAAATCCAAAAGGATTCAGAGAATTTATGATACTGAATCTATCATATCTGACCAAAATACTTCTAAAAATTAAATACATCCTCAAAGGATATAAAATTTAATCAACCCTCAAAATGAAAGATGCACTCAAAATTATATGCAAAAGTAATATATATTTATATCGCATTTTAACAAAGCTGAAAAATATATTTATCCGATTCAAACATAGAAATGACATTAAAATAATTTCAAAATCAACTCTTATTTCGATAAAAAAAGATTGTATAGGCAATGATAATTTAATGATAATCGAACCTGAGTGCATAATCAAACCCCTAACAATACATGTTAGAGGTAACAATAATAGAATAAATATTGGAGCACATTGCTATATCGGAGATGAGTGTAGCTTATGGATTGAAGGAAATAATTGCATTATATCGATTGGAGAAAGTACAACTATGACATGCAAATGCCATATAAACGTACAGGAAGACAATCAATCAATAATTATAAATCGTGATTGTATGTTCTCAAATAATATAATTGTCAGGACTAGTGATTCACATCCAATCTATGACAACATAACTCATCAGCGCATAAACAATGCAAAAAGCATAGAAATTGGAGAACACGTTTGGGTTGCGCCAAACTCAAAGATAATGAAAGGAGCAATTATAGGAAATGGAGCAATTATAGGAAGCGATACCACCATTTCCCATAAAATACCGAATAATGCACTTGCAGTTGGAAGACCGGCAAAGATCGTCAAAACCGACCTTTCATGGACACGCGAAAAATTATTCTAAAATAAATTTATTAACACCACTGAATGGCATTATATATTCTGCTTTTACTAATAACTGTATTAGGATGTATCTATTCAGGGAACAATAAAAAAAGAGAAATTATATGTTCTGCAATAATTATCTCTATATTATTAATATTGTGCGGATTAAGAGGCATCAATTGTGGAACAGACAATATTAACTATCTAAGAATATTCACTACCCATGATTTTGAGAGCTTTGAATATGGATTCATTGCATCTTATTTTTTAATCCCAAATTTTCAGTTGTGGCTATTTCTATATGCCGCATTCACATATATGATTTTATTTTTCCAATTAAAAAAGGAAACAACTTATATGTGTTTAGGCATATTGATATACATGATTTCAACTACAAAATTTTTTCCTGAATCATTCAATATTATACGTCAGGCCTTGGCTGCATCAATAATGTTATGGGCTTTTATAAGTTGGAAAAATTCTAAAAAGCTGGAAACCTTTATAGCAATTGCAATAGCAACTTTATTTCATACAAGCTCGATAATAGCGCTTCCTTTCTTATTATTAAAGTATATAAGGTTACCATATTGGCTTTGTGTCACCGCAGTAATCATTACAGTCGGCTTGGGAATGACCCACATAATAAATGATACCTTACAGCTATTTGCTCTTGGGATTACAGAATTCAATTCATCAGATTCAACGGCTGAATTAGCAGCAAAATATGCATCATATGGCAACGACACCTCATTCCTAAATGCTAACGCTATGCTACTCAATACTGTTCCAATAACCGGAATGGCAATATTAACCTATCCCTTTTCTAAAGACGCCAAAAATGTATACGGATTTTACTATAACATATTCATATTAGCAACAATAATTGGCAACATATTCATCCCAGCGATGGTTTATGGGTTCAGACTCGTATTTTCATTACAAATAGTACAAGTATTAGTTCTTCCTCTCGCTTATCAATATTACAATAAATTAGGTCGACAATTAATCACATGTTATCTGATACTTTTAAGCATTGTTTACCTGTATTATCTACACTTACTTCCTATTGTCGGCATAAGATCGATTATCCCGTATAAATTTATTGATGATATCCAATTCGTGTTAGATTCTTTTATCAATTAATCCATGTCGGAGATTTCAATTGCATTGACAACTTACAATGGCGGTCGATATTTGCGTCAGCAGATTGAATCGTTAATGGCTCAAACCATGCCGTTTGACGAACTTATAATCTGTGACGACACATCGACCGACGAAACCCAAACGATACTCAAAGAGTATACTGATAAAGATTCTCGTGTCAAAGTCCATTATAACACGGACAATCTCGGCTTCAAAGCCAATTTCGCGAAAGCATTAAATCTATGCACAGGCAATTTTATCGCTCTATGCGATCAAGATGATTTATGGCTACCTAATCATATTGAAACACTATATAACAATATAGGCGACAGACTGCTGGCTTGCGGTGACGCAGAGTTGATAGACATACAAGGTAATCGGATTAATCAACGATTGAGTAAAATAAAAAACTTCAATAAAAAAGGCGATGACTGCAAATCAATATTCCGATTCATCGCTTACTACCAAAATCCATTCCAGGGAGCTTCTATGATGATGCGGAGAGAGTTCCTCAACATCGCCCTGCCAATACCCTCATCAGTAAAGTACCATGATGTATGGTTTGCCCATCTGGCATGCGCCATGAATGAATTCATTTACATTGACAAGCCCATTACAATGTATCGTATGCATGGGGATAATGCAAGCGGCAATCACGTTCACAAAAACCATTGGAGATCTATACTTGGGCATATTGTAAAGAAAAACCTCGGTAACAATCGCAAAGAGGTGATTGATGCAATTGAGAATAAAATCGGACGAATAGACGCATCATTTCGGCCATTGATTAAAGAAGCGACAACCTATTACAACAATAATCGAGGATACCACGATCGACTCCGAAACATGATATTTGAACTAAAAAATCACAAATCAATATATGGTTGATTTTGACGAAATATTAACATTTGACACAATGTCCTACAAGTCAGATTTAAACAACAAAGCAAATAATATAGCCATCATTTTTGCCGGAGGCAGCGGACGCCGAATGAACAATGACGGAAAGCCAAAGCAGTTTCTTGAACTTAAGGGTAAACCGATAATAATATATACCCTTGAACTATTTGAACAACATCCTGAGATCGACGGAATTGTAGTTGTGTGTCTTGAAAGTTGGATAGAACAGCTTAAACAGCTGCTTCACAAATTCAACATCCGGAAAGTTGTCGACATTGTACCCGGAGGCGCCACCGGACAAGACTCTATATACTCTGGCATCAAAGCGGCATCAAAGCTATATTCCCCTGAATCCATAGTCTTGATTCACGATGGCGTGCGTCCGCTCATTAATGCGCAGACAATCAGCGACAACATCAAGTCGGTAAAGCAATATGGTTCATGCATAACATGTGTACCTACGATAGAAACATTTGTAGTAGCAAATGCTGACGGCCACTTCGACATCCCTGAACGAAAAGATTCGCTAATAGCTCGTGCGCCTCAAAGCTTTGTACTGAAGGACATCCTAACAGTACATGAAGACGCCCGTCAAAACAACCGACACGACTACATTGACAGTTGCTCGCTAATGAACCACTATGGCTACAAACTACACACCATAATAGGTCCTGTAGAAAACATAAAAATAACAACACCTATGGACTACTTTGTTTTCAAGGCAATGGTTGAAGTCCACGAAGTACAACAAGTATTCGGATTCTGATATGTTTGGATACAACAACCCAATAGTCAAAGCTGATTTGACCGACATATCACATAAAGTTGATTGGAGTCGGTTCAACAACAAGACAATTCTAATAACCGGAGCCAACGGTCACATTGCATCCTATCTTATATACTCTTTTGCTTATGCAATTGATTGCGGTATAATCACGGCTGACATCATAGCCGTTTCACGCAACAATGATAAGTTGATGTCACTTTATGCTCCGTTGACACAAAAAAAATGGTTTTCAATCATAGTCGGCGATGTAAGCAATCCTATCGACTATTCTTCCAAAATCGATTATATATTTCACTTTGCAGGAAACGCATCACCCTATTATATATCCAATGATCCCGTAGGAATTCTTAGAGCTAACATCAGCGGCACATTCAATATATGCGAGTTGGCTCGTCGTAATACCGATTGCAAAATAGTATATGCCTCTACAAGAGAAGTTTACGGTGACAATAAGATAGACCAATCTCTCACCGAAACCTCTTTTGGTGCGCTTGATCCGCTTGATCGCCGTTCATGCTATCCTGAAAGCAAAAGAGCCGCTGAAACCATTCTCGAAGCCTACCATAACCAATACAGAATAAAATATGCTGTAACACGCATAGCCCACTGTTATGGTCCGGGAATGAAACTCGCAAATGATGGACGAGTGATGTCCGATTTCATCAACAATGCAGTCAGTTGCAACGACATAGTGCTTAACTCTGACGGAAAAGCGTTACGATCATTTTGCTATATCTCTGATGTAATAACGGCATTATTAATCATCGCATCCGATGAAAGTGACAATTCAGTATTCAATCTGTCAAATGAAACGGAGGAGATAAGCATCCTTCAATTAGCCGAAAAAATAGCATCGGCTAAAGGCGATATTAAAGTCATCGTTAAAGCTCGAGAAATCGATGCATCATTATATTGCAATTATAAGCGCAAACCTCTTGATTGTAGCCGATTAAACGCTCTTGGATGGCATCCTACGGTAAAATTGCATCAAGGCATAACACAAACAATGCAAAGTTTTGACACAAAAAGGTAATGAAAAACTACATTAAGGCATATATAGTAAGCTTCGCCAGATTAGTATTGAAGCTCGGTTACATTTTCCCGGTAAAAAAGCATAAGATTATATTCTCATCATACGAGGGAATGCAGTACACCTGCAATCCAAAGTACTTGTTTGAAGGGCTTTTTGATTCTCTTGACAGCAGCTATGAATATGTTTGGGTGCTAAACAATCCCGATTTCCTTCCAGAGAAATACAGAAAATCGGTAAAAACAGCAAAGTATTTATCACCCACGCACATATATCATCTTCTGACATCAGGAATAATTATAAGTAATCTTGGCATCGAGCCAATAATCCCTAAAAGAGCATCTCAAAAATTTATAAACACCTGGCATGGAGGCGGAGCCTATAAAAGAGTGTCATCTGACATGAATATGTTCTCAAAATCCGAGAAATATTACATCAACAAAATGCGCGACATACGCCATAAAGGAACCGACTATTTTCTGTCAAGTTGTGAACGTTTTACCGAAGTTTCCTCTAAGGACTTCTATATTGACAAGGCCCGATTCATACCTTCGGGCCTTCCGCGAAACGACCGGTTCTTTAACACCACCGATGAGCAACGTACAATAGCACGCAATGCTTTTTGCAAGAAATACGGCATTCCTAATGACAATTTATTGATTCTTTATGCACCAACATTCAGAGGAACACACCGTAAACAGGAACATATAGACAATCAGGTGTGCAGTCAAGAAGTTGCAGAAGCGTTTGTTCAACGTTTCAATAAGGATGTGACATTCCTGTTCCGGAGTCACATATCAAAAGATAGTTCAATGTCGGATCATTTTGATAATAATGTGAAAATGATTGACATGACATCTTATCCTGATATGCAGGACCTGCTTGAATTCGCTGATGTGCTGGTAACCGACTACTCATCTTCAATATGGGATTACTGCATAACCAATAAACCTGGATTCCTCTTTGTTCCGGATCTTAAACAATATAATTCTGACAGAGGCTTTTATACTCCGATAGAAGATTGGCCCTACCATTATGCAGAAACAATAGACCAATTATGCATGGCAATCAAAACATATTCTCAAGAAAATAATCACCAGAAAATTATGGCTCACCAAAAAGAACTTAAGTCTTTTGAAACTGGAAATGCCATAAAGTGTGTAATGGAATTGATAAAACAAGAATCATAAAATTTTAACAATATGTCAATATTTAAAGACAAAATTCTACTAATCACTGGAGGCACAGGGTCCTTTGGCAACGCCGTATTAAGGCGCTTTCTGGATTCCGACATCAAGGAGATTCGCATTTTCAGTCGTGATGAAAAGAAACAGGACGATATGCGACACAAGCTTCAGAATCCCAAAGTGAAATATTTCATTGGCGATGTGCGCAACAAGCAGTCGGTTGACATTGCTATGCGCGGAGTTGACTATGTTTTCTCGGCTGCAGCACTAAAACAAGTACCCAGTTGCGAATTCTTCCCCATGGAGGCCACACGCACAAACGTGGAGGGCACTAACAACGTGCTTTTATCGGCAATCGAAAACGGGGTCAAGAATGTAGTCGTTCTGTCAACCGACAAGGCTGCTTATCCAATCAATGCAATGGGAATATCAAAGGCCTTGATGGAAAAAGTTGCGATATCCAAAGGCCGAGAACTCGGCGAAGGGGCTCCCACGACAATATGCTGCACTCGTTACGGAAATGTAATGGCATCACGTGGTTCTGTAATACCCTTGTGGGTTGACCAAATGATAAACGGCAATCCGATAACTATCACCGATCCCGACATGACTCGGTTCATGATGACACTTGACGATGCTGTCGACCTTGTAATATACGCTTTCACACACGGTCATAACGGCGACCTGTTTGTTCAAAAAGCTCCCGCAGCGACACTCGACACATTGGCCAAAGCGTTGAAGGAACTTTATGCCCAAATAGATCCCAAATATGGTCAAACGGAAGTCAAAGTCATAGGAACTCGACACGGCGAGAAATTATATGAAACACTTGTTACACGTGAAGAAATGGCCAAAGCCATCGACATGGGCGATTATTACCGGATACCCTGTGACTCTCGCGACCTAAATTATGACAAGTATTTCACCGAGGGAGAAGGCAGCCTCACAACCATTGAGGACTACCACAGCCATAACACAAGGAGGCTCGATGTCGAAGGCATGAAGAAAGAGCTCATGCGCCTACGTTTTGTAAGAGAAGACCTTGGCCTTGAAGAAAAAGCAGAATCTAAGGAAATACGTTCGGAATAATATATGAAGTTTCTTGTATTGGGGTGTAACGGAATGGCCGGACACCAGATATCGCTATACCTGCAGGAGCAAGGTCACGATGTTACAGGATTTGCCCTCGAAAAGTCCAAGCTATTGAATCATAGCATCGCTGGAGATGCAACCGACTTCGATTCGCTAAATACAATAATCAAAACGGGGAAATATGACACGGTTATAAACTGCATCGGAATTCTCAATCAGTTTGCTGAAAACAATCACGCCTTGGCTGCATTGCTCAACAGTTATCTGCCGCATTTCGTGGCCGCATCGGCCAATGCAGTTGACGCGCAAGTGATTCACATGAGCACCGACTGTGTCTTCTCGGGCGCTCGCGGTCAATACACCGAAGATGATTTTCCTGATGGTACTACATTCTACGACCGAAGCAAAGCTCTTGGAGAGCTTAATGACGACAAGAATATAACATTGCGTAATTCAATCGTAGGTCCCGACATAAATGAAAGAGGCATCGGACTCATGAACTGGTTCATGAAACAAAGCGGCGAAATAAACGGTTTCACCGGGGCTCTGTGGACAGGACAGACTACGCTTCAACTCGCTAAAACGATGGAAGCGGCGGCCAAGGAGAGGGCAACCGGACTATACAACACTGTTCCCGACTGTCACATATCAAAATATGATCTACTGGGACTATTCAATAAATATCTGCGTGGAAACTCTATGACAATACACCCTGTCGAAGGTGTTAACGCCGACAAGTCGCTGAAACGTACGCGATTTGATTTCAGCTACATAATCCCCGACTATGAAAAGATGGTGGCCGAATCGGCTCAATGGATTTTCAAGCACAAGTCACTTTATCCTCATTACAACCTGTAAAATGAAGAAATTGAAGCTAATGACGATTTTAGGCACACGACCTGAAATCATTAAAATGTCGGAAATCATAAAAAAATCCGACCGATACTTTGACCATGTTCTTGTTCACACCGGACAGAATTACGATTACACGCTTAACGAGGTTTTCTTTAAAGATCTTGGCCTGCGCAAACCCGATTACTACCTCGGTGTCGTAGGAGAGAATCTCGGACAAACCATGGGTAACGTAATCGCAAAAGCCTATGAACTTATGACGGAAGTAAAACCCGATGCCATTATAGTTCTGGGCGACACCAACTCATGCCTTAGCGTAATTGCAGCCAAAAGGCTTAAAATTCCCGTATTTCACATGGAAGCCGGCAACCGATGCAAGGATGAAAACCTGCCGGAAGAAGTAATACGTCGCATTGTCGATGTGACAAGCGACATTAACCTTTGCTACTCGGAGCATGCACGGCGCTACATACTTGACAGTGGTGTAAAACCGGAATACACCTATGTCGTCGGCTCTCCAATGGCAGAAGTTTTGAAAATGCACAAAGATGCAATTTCAGAAAGCGACATATTAAACAAACTCGGATTAAAGGAAAAACAATACATTCTCCTTTCAGCACATCGCGAAGAAAATATAGATATCGAATCTAATTTCTACTCTCTGATGGAAGCTGTAAACTCATTGGCTCGACATTACGAAATGCCCGTGCTGTATTCATGTCACCCTCGCTCCGAGAAATACATCTCGGCTCGCGGATTTGAATTTGACAGCAGAGTGATAAAGCATAAACCACTCGGATTTTTTGACTACAACAAACTTCAGGAAAATGCATTCTGCGTAGTGAGCGATAGTGGCACACTTCCTGAAGAAAGTGCCTCGCTGCACTTTCCGGCAGTTTCGGTTAGAACGAGTACCGAGCGTCCCGAAGCTCTTGACAGTGGAGTGTTCGTAATTGGCTCCATAACTTCCGACGCTGTAATACAAGCCGTCAACATGGCGGTCGAAATGCAAAAGTCGGGCTTTATCCCTTCACCGGTTGATGCTTATGTTGACGAAAACGTATCTGACAAAGTAGTTCGCCTGATTCAATCCTACACAGGCATAGTAAATCGCATGATCTGGCGCAAATAAAAATCATGAAGCTCCTCATTGTCACACCACATTTTTATCCCGAGAATTTCAAAGTCAACGACATGGCATTTGAACTTCAAAAGAGGGGCCATGATGTAAGTGTAATGACAGCAATTCCCGATTATCCCGAAGGACGCTTTTACAAAGGTTACGGAATATTCAAAAAGCGCAGAGAATCAATAAATGGAGTGAAAGTCCATAGGTCGCTAATTATTCCCCGCCATTCAGGCAGTTCTTTTTGGCTTGCTATGAACTATCTTTCCTACACATTCTTCGCATCCTTAAAGAGCCTTTGGTTTGGTATCGCTAAAAAGTATGATGCAATAATAGTTCATGAGCCATCACCAATTCTCGTTGGGATTCCGGCGGTAATAATAAAAAAATTACAGAAAATACCTGTCCATTTTTGGGTGCTCGACCTTTGGCCCGAAAGTCTTACAGCTGCCGGAGGCATAACAAACAAAAATATCATATATCCGTTTGAAAAGCTCACCAAATGGATATACGATAATTGTACGACCCTCATGATAGGATCTAAAGGATATGAGAAATCAATCTGTAATAAAGGTGACTTTAAGGACAAAATCGAATTTTTTCCAAATTGGGTAGAAGATTCATTGGAGTCGCAAAAGATGATTGATGTTCCAAAACTCCCTAAAGGATTCAACGTAGTTATCGCCGGTAACATGGGTGACGCTCAGGATTTGCCACATATAATGGAAACTGCTCGAATGCTTAAAGGGAGTAACATAAGATTCAATTTCATAGGTGATGGCCGAAAACGAGAATATGTCGAAAATTATGCACGCGAAAATGGCCTTATGAATAACATATTCTGCCTCGGCAGATATCCCCTTGAAGCCATGCCTGCATTTTTTGCCCAAGCCGACATACTATTCATGGCGTTGAAGGACACTCCTATATTCGCATTGACAGTCCCATCACGATTACAAGCTTATATGTCCTCGGGAAAGCCTGTCGTAGCGATGATAAATGGGGAAGGAGCCGATACTATTCGAGAAGCCAATTGCGGCTGGAGTGTATCGGCAGGAGATTCAGAGCAACTTGCCACTCTTCTCAAGCATCTTTCAACATTGAACAAGGATGAACTAACGCAGAAGGGAGCTAACGGCAAAGAATACAGTCGAAAATACTATGACTTCACAAAGTGCATCAATCATCTCGAAAAAATAATCGGAAGTGGATTATGAAATCGCTTCTTATTACCGGCATACACGGGTTTGTAGGCACAAATCTTGTCAATGCACTAAAAGATCATTACGACATCTACGGCCTTGACATCATAAGCCCCGAGCTGGACGGCGTCATAAGGACATTCTCTTGGAACGACCTTGAAAATAACAGAATCCCCCAGGTCGATGCCATAATCCATCTCGCAGGCAAGGCCCATGACACAAAGAACAAGTCGGCGGCCGATGTGTATTTCAAAGTTAACACCGACCTCACTAAAAAAGTATTCGACTACTTCACGAATCATAAATCCATAGAAAGGTTCATTTTCTTCAGCTCGGTAAAGGCGGCCGTTGACAAGGTTCCCGGCGAGATACTAACCGAGGATGTGACGCCATGTCCCGTCGGGCCTTATGGAGAGAGCAAGGTGCGCGCCGAGGAATACATCCTTGAACAACTGAACGACAAACCTGCAGCCTACAACGAACGAGATGTGATAATCATGCGTCCCTGCATGATTCACGGACCGGGCAACAAGGGCAACCTCAATCTGCTCTACGGTGTAATCAGCAAGGGAATTCCCTGGCCTCTGGGGGCATTCGATAATCGACGGACATTCACATCCATCGACAATCTAACATTCGTAATCGGCCGCATCCTCTCTTCACACGTGGAAAGCGGCATATACAACATGGCCGATGACGAGGCCCTATCCACCAACGAACTCATCAGGGTAATGTGCAAAGCCATGGACAAAAAAGCCCGCATAATAAAACTCCCGCGCGGAATAATCAATGCATCGGCACGAATTGGCGATGTGCTGCATCTGCCTCTGAACACATTCCGACTTGACAAGCTGACCGAAAGCTATGTCGTGTCAAACAACAAGATAAAGAAGGTCTTAGGCATTGACCGAATGCCGGTGAGAGCCAATGACGGCCTTACTCATACGATTAAGAGCTTCCTTTTAAAATAGCACCTACCGATCTACAATGATTTATCTGATAATCTCCGTCATACTCATGACGGCCGAATTGGCATACTTCAAACTCGCTGACCGATTCAATATAATAGACAAGCCGAATCTTAGGTCGTCACACACCACAATAACACTTAGAGGTGGAGGCATAGTCTTCTATTTCGGTGCTATGGCCTACTTTATTGTGTCGCACGGCGCCTATCCGTGGTTTATGCTGGGACTGACGATGATTGCCGCTGTAAGCTTCGTCGACGACCTGCATTCGATGCCAAACCGCATCAGGCTGATGGTTCAGTTCATAGCCATGCTCCTGATGTTTCACCAACTCGGATTCCTCACACTTGAATCCTGGTGGATTTCAATTGCGGCATTGATTGTGTGCACAGAAATAATAAACGCCTACAACTTCATGGACGGCATAAACGGAATAACGGGAGCCTATTCGATTGCCATATTGATTCCACTGGCAATCGTGAACAGCCGCATTGGATTCATCGACCGGTCAATGATTTATATAATCGGCATTAGCGTGCTCGTATTCTGCATATTCAATTTCCGAAAAAGGGCACGATGCTTCGCTGGCGATGTGGGTTCGGTGTCGATAGCCTTCATTCTGCTGTTCATGCTGGGTGCGCTGATAATGGCCACCGGGCAGGTTTGGTATCTCATTTTCTTTGCCGTATACGGAGTCGACTCCGTCCTGACCATAATCCACCGACTGATGCTGCATGAGAACATATTCAAGCCGCACCGCAAACACGCCTATCAGATTATGGCCAATGAGCTTGGCATGCCCCATACTTTGGTGTCCACAATATACTTCGCATTGCAGACCACGATATCACTTGGGGCTCTCTATCTCCATATCAACGAATGGGTATACCTCATTTCGGTGATTGCAGTCCTGTCGACCGGATACACAGTTTTCCAACGGAAATATTTCCATCTGCACCTCGAATATCTGAAATCTAAAAATAAATTATGATTATCGACGATAAGCTCCTGAATCAAGTTTCGCAACAGGCCCGCAAATCTGAGCGGCTGCGAATGAACTACAACCTTCATGAATCGCTCGATGCAAAGGCACAACGCCTTCTCAACGCACTCGAACCGGGGACTCTGCTACCGGTGCACCGTCACCGTCATACTGCCGAAACCTACATCCTGCTCAGGGGACTGATCAATGTCATGTTCTACGACTCCGAGGGCAATGAAACCGAACGGTTCACATTGAATCCATCGGAGGGCAACTACGGAGTGCACATTCCGTCTAGCCAATGGCACACTCTCGAGGTCATCGAGCCGTCGGTTATATTCGAGGTGAAGGACGGCCCCTACACTCCACTGTCACCCGACGACATAATGTCCATCAAGCGCTAGCAGAGAAAAATCAATCCTCTATTTTAAATAACACATTATAATACATGATACAATCTCTTTTGTTACGACATTAGAGTGTAATGAATTCATTCATTGAGGCACAAGATGAAAAATCATATACTGACTTTTCGTCTTGTGCCATTTTTTATTTATCTTTGCATTCCGTTATGATATACGGTTTTGACAACGACAAATATCTGAAAATTCAGTCCGAACACATCAAAGAGCGTATCGCCAAGTTCGGAAACAAGCTCTATCTCGAGCTTGGAGGTAAACTATTCGACGACCATCACGCAAGTCGTGTACTCCCCGGATTTCAACCCGACATCAAGTTGCGAATGCTGAGCCAGCTGCGCGACCATGCCGAGATTGTAATCGTTATCAGCGCACTCGACATCGAAAAAAACAAAGTGCGTCAGGATCTGGGAATTACCTACGACATGGATGTGCTTCGCCTCCGAAATGAATTTCAGCAACGAGGATTCATGGTAAGTTCAGTGGTAATAACCCATTACAACGGCCAGATAAGCGCTGACTCGTTCCGCAGCCGACTGGAACGCATGGGCATCACCACCTATTATCACTACACAATCGAGGGTTATCCCAACAATGTGGGTCTTATTGCCTCCGACGAGGGATTCGGAAACAATGACTACATCGTCACCACCCGTCCGTTGGTAATTGTAACGGCACCCGGACCCGGCAGCGGAAAGATGGCAGTATGCCTTAGCCAGCTTTACAACGAGCACAAGCGCGGCATTGAAGCCGGATATGCGAAATTTGAAACATTCCCCGTGTGGAATCTTCCCCTGAAGCATCCGGTCAACATAGCCTACGAAGCTGCTACGGCCGACCTAAACGATGTAAACATGATCGACCCCTTCCATCTCGAAGCCTATGGGAAGACTGCCATAAACTACAACCGTGACATAGAGATATTCCCCGTGTTAAACGCCTTGTTTGAAGGCATATATGGCGAAAATCCATATAAATCGCCCACCGACATGGGTGTAAACATGGTCGGCTTCTGCATCAGCGACGACGAAGTGTGCTGCGACGCATCCAAAAACGAAATCATACGTCGCTACTACACCGCCCTAAACCGACTGGCATTAGGCGACGGCAGCGACAGCGAACTCAATAAAATCGCATTGCTCTTCAAGCAGGCAAAGATCGATGTGTCCTACCGCCGTCCTGTAAAGGCAGCCAAGGACCGCGCCGCACTAAGCGGCAAGCCATGCTCGGCAATCGAGCTTGCCGACGGCACCATCATCACAGCCGAGTCGGGTGAACTTCTCGGACCGAGCGCCGCACTGATTTTGAACACGATAAAGCATCTTGCCGGAATCGACCACTCGATAAAGCTGATTCCGCAGCAGATGATAGAACCGATACAGCACACCAAGCTCAACTATCTGCGCAGCCGTAATCCGCGACTCCACACCGATGAAGTATTGGTGGCCCTGTCGGTACTCAGCACACATGACGAAAACTGTCGCCGTGCGCTTGAAAAACTTCCCGAACTAAACGGATGCCAGGTTCACTGCACCGTAATGCTCGGCGAAGTCGACCACAAGATATTCAAGAAACTCGGCGTAGGTCTAACCTGCGAACCTGTATTCAAATAGATAATCAACCATAACAAAACGCATATTCCGTTCGCCGGTGAACGGAATATGCGTATTAATATAACCATGAATCTAACGAAATTCATCACCCCGGCCCTATTCATCACATTTGCCGGAAACATTGCAATGGCACAGATCATGCCCTGGGAAAACCGCAGGGAAAACGATGACAACCCATTCACACAGAGTGCAAAACAAGAAGTACGTAAAGGACATCTGCTACTTGAGGATGTCGTCAACGGCAACCTCGTGCCAACACGTGGCAGCGGAGCAATAGACTGGATGAAGGACGGAGAGCGCTACAGCCGTCTTGAGCCCAATGAAGCTACCGGCGGAATGGATGTCGTTGCCTATCGTGCCAAGGACAACCGTCGTGAAGTCATAATACCGTCGTCGATGTTCATCGACAAGTCGACAGGAAGCCACGTTCCCATAAGAAGCATAATCTGGAGCAACGACAATGACAAAGTGCTTGTCTACACCAACACCCGGCGTGTATGGCGTTACGACACCCGCGGCGACTATTGGGTGCTCGATCTCAACGACGGCACATTCCGTCAATTGGGCAAGGGCCTTCCCGAATCGTCGCTGATGTTCGCCAAATTCTCTCCCGACGGAAACAATGTGGCCTATGTGTCGCAAAACAACATATATGTCGAAAATCTCCCTACCGGCAACATCAAGCGTATAACCGACGACGGCAGCGACACGATAGTCAACGGAACGTTTGACTGGGTGTATGAAGAAGAGTTCGGCTGCCGTGACGGATTCCGCTGGAGCCCCGACAGCAAATACATCGCTTATTGGCAAAGCGACACCGAAGGAACCGGAACTTTCGACATCATCAACAATGTCGACTCAATCTACCCCACAATAATGCACTTCCCCTACCCCAAGGCCGGAAGCACCAACTCGGCCGTAAAGGTGGGTTACGTTTCAGCCACGGGAGGCCCCACATCATGGATTGAACTTCCCGGCGACCCTCGCAACAACTACATCCCGCGCATGGAGTTCATCCCCGAAAGCAATGAGCTGTTCATTCAGCAGATGAACCGCCAGCAGAACACCAACAACGTGTGGATTGCGTCGCTTGACGATAACGCCCCAAGAAAAATATTCACCGACACCGATGCCGCATGGCTCGACACCAACGACAACATCCTGTGGCTCAACGACAATAACTGGTTCACATGGGAAAGCGAGCGTGACGGTTGGCGTCATCTCTATCGCATAAGCCGCGACGGAAATCAGATAGTGCCCATAACCAAAGGCGACTTCGACTACATATCGCCCGTAGGAACCGACCTTAAAAAGGGACTCGTCTACTTCATCGCGTCGCCCGACAACTACACCCAACGCTACCTCTACAGCGCCGAGCTGTTTGGCGACGGCACCGTGAAGCGACTCAGCCCCGCCAATCAGGAGGGACAACACCGCTACAACATGTCACCGACCGGAAAATGGGCGGTACACACATTCAGCAACGCTGCCACACCGTCGATAATCGACATGGTGTCATTCCCGAAACATCAGTCGGTCAGAACCATCGAGGACAACGCCGACGCTCGTGAACGCTATAAGGCTTTGGGACTAAATCCCAAGGAATTTGTCAAAGTAAAGTCGGGAGATCTCACGCTTGACGCATGGATGATAAAGCCCGTTGACTTTGATTCAACCAAGAAATATCCCGTAATTGTGGAAGTTTACGGCGAACCGGCAAGCTCCACCGTACAGGATGTGTGGGGAGGAGGCGACCTGTGGAATCAATACATAGCCAATCTCGGCTATATCGTTGTAAGCATCGACAACCGAGGAGCCAATGTGCCGCGTGGCCGCGAGTGGCGCAAGTGCATCTACGGTGAAGTGGGCACATTTGCGTCGGAGGATCAGGCCCGCGGAGTGCAGGACCTTGCCCGTCAATATTCATTCATCGACTCGACGCGAGTAGGCATAACCGGATGGAGCGGAGGCGGCAGCCAGACACTAAACTCCATGTTCCGTTACCCCGACATATTCCACACCGGAATAGCGATAGCCTTTGTCGCCGACCAGCGCACCTACGACACCATCTATCAGGAACGCTACATGAACACCCCGCAGGACAACCCCGAGGGATATGTGAAAGGCTCTCCCATAAGCCATGTCGAGGGACTTAAAGGCAATCTGCTGCTGATACACGGCACAGGCGACGACAATGTTCACTACCAGAACTGCGAGCTGCTTGTCAATGAACTCATACGCCACGGCAAGATTTTCAGCCAGGTAAGCTATCCCATGCGCAGCCACGGCATCTACGAGCGACCGGGCACTACACTGCACCTTCGCAAGACTATGGCAAAATATTGGCTCGACAATCTCCCGGCAGGGCCCCGATAAAAATAAACTGCACCCCAAAAGTTAGACACAAAACTTTTGGGGTGCAGTTCAAATATTGGGGAGCGGGATTTTAAAATTTTGCTGTATAAGATGTGCTTCGCGACATTATGGGGTGAAATCAGGGATTTCGGCGCATTATATTTGCTGAAAAAAAGTAATTATGGAAAATACAGCAACTAACTCACCGAGCCGCCGAGGCAAAAGTCTGAAATTTGATCAGGAATGGAAGAACGCAGTCGACCGTCTGCCCAAACACTACCGCGACGAAATATGCTCCGCAATCGAAGCCTATCAGCGCGATTTGACGGTAATCGAAGTTACACCCGGCGTGCCACGAGCCATATTCATGCTCATCATGCCCACAATCCGCCGCCGCTATCGCGCACGTGAATTGCGTCGCCTTGCACGCGCCCGCAAAGCAGCAGCAAAATCCACGCCATCAAACCGCTGTGCATCCCGACAAAACAACGTAACGAAGTCTAAATCAACACAACAAGCCCCAAACCGACAGCCAAAGCCCCAACAATCCCAAGCCACTCCAGCAGTCAAGCAACAGGCCCCGCAGCCAAAGTCAGCACCTTGCGAGCAGCCTAAAACAGCAACATCCCCCTCCACGACAACAACCGGAAGCAGTCCCGGCAAAAGCACACTCGAGAAACTACTGCGTCACAAGCGCTCCCGTCACAACCGCAAGAAACACCGTCGCCATCAATAATGGCAACCACCCATAACGGCACAACCTATAATCCGGAAGCATCCTTTCATCCGTTCTATGCAACGATGTCATAGGGGACAATGCTACAATTTCCAACAAAAAGTAAAATTTATTTGCCTAAATGTAAAGTTTTATTTACTTTTGTATCGTTGAATAAATAACCTAATAACCCCGGATTATGAAAAATATTCTTTTCCCCAAAGGATTCCGCACAATCGGATGGCTGCTCTTTATCCCTGCAACCATAATGGGCATACTCATCTATATGAATCTATGCTCTTTATCAGGAATCGCGGAAACAGTGGTCAACGATGCAGTAATAATAGGCATTGCACTTGGTGCCGTGTTCATTGTGTGCTCAAAGGAGTCCAACGAGGATGAAATGACACGCTCCATCAGGTTGGCCGCACTACTTAATTCACTATACATTTATGTGATTCTGCTCATCACAAGCACATTGCTTATAAACGGAATAGCATTCATGGAATTTGCGATCATTAATCTCGTTTTGCTCCCGATGATTTATGTCCTTATTTTTAGGCTTGAAATGTACCGCTACAACAAAATATGCGACGATGAAGAACAGGATTAAAGTCGAGCGAGCAGAAAAGGACATCACTCAGCAACAGTTGGCCGAGGCCGTGGGAGTAAGCCGACAGACGATTGTTGCCATTGAGAAAAACCGGTTTCTCCCCTCAACCCCTCTCGCACTCAAAATAGCACGGTACTTCTCCAAGCCCGTCGAATCGATATTTATTCTCGAAGACAACGATTAAACACCTAAATAACCGCAACGATGAAAAGCAAAGTACATTTTTCAACCTACTGCACCATAATAACAATAGCAGTACTCGTGCTATTTGTTGTAGGAATAGTAGCAACCCGCAATGAATCGTCAAAGTGCCTGATTTTCTCCATAATCACTGCATTGGCCACCCTCGCGGGCCTATACTATTGTCCGGTAAGCGTCACTGCCGACTCCAAGTCGGTCAAGATTCATCGGCTCTTGTCGGGCGACAAGACATTTAATTATTCCGACATTGAATCAGTCGACACCTTCTATCCCTCGCCCGGAGCATTAAGGTTGTGCGGAAGCGGAGGTTTCTTTGGCTATTGGGGATATTTCAGCGACATCATCATCGGCCAATATTTCGGTTACTATGCCGACCGCAGCCAAAGTTTCTGCATAAAGCTGAAAAACAATAGGCAATATGTCATAAGCTGCGACAACCATATAGAAATGGTGAAATTCATCATGAATAATCTGAAGTAGCCGTCGGCACGGCATAACCGCGATTACGGATACAAGGACATCGACACCTGTATCCGTAATCATTAGATGATTCTCATAATCCCAACTACAGTAAGGCGTCAAAGCGACTTCAGTATTATTGAATTGGCTCGGTCCACAACCGCCGTGTCGAGCGATGCAAGATATATGCGAGTAGTGGTTTCACTGTCATGTCCCATCCCCTCACTTATCACGCTTATCGGTATTCCCTTGGATTTTGCAGCCGAAGCCCAGCTGTGTCGAGCCACATATAATGTCAACGGAATGTCGGCATTTATCATCTGGGCTATCTTCTTTAGGCTGCGGTTTATGTTATAACTCATGTTACGGTAGGCACAACGCTCATTAATTCCCCTATTGCGAATTATAGGCAACAGATATCCGGCTCTCGACTCAGGGTATTTGTCAATTACAACCTGCATCTCCTTAGTCCACTCTATAGTCAAGCGCTGCCCCGTCTTGCGACGGCGATAAAGCACATGACCGTTCTTCAAGTCGCTCTTCCGCAAAAACGCCATGTCGATAAAACTCATTCCGCGCAGATAGAAACTCATCAAAAACATGTCGCGCGCATAGTCAAGGGCCGGACACAACGACAGGTCAAGCGCCTTGATTTTCTTTATCACCGCAAGCGGAAGAGCTCGCTTAACGGTCTTGTCGATTCCGGTGTAAACGTGACGAAACGGAAACGATTGCTCAATAAGATTCTTCTCGACTGCACGATTATAAACGGCACGCAATATTCTCATGTAAAACGATATTGTGTTTGGTGTAACGCCACGGCTATGCAGATATGATTCATAGTACTCGACTATCTCCGATGTTATGCCGTAAAGCATAATCTCATTTCCCTGAAAATAATGTCCTTTAGTTTTAAAGATATCGATGAACTTAGTGAAACTGTTCAGCGCCGACACATAGGTTTCGGCCGTTCTTATCTTTCCGTTCTGTTTAAGCTTTAGGATTATCTCACCCATGAAATTGAGCAGCGAACACTCCTGTTCATATCGCTGAAACTCATTCACGATATCGGACACACTGAACATCAACCCTTTCGTTTCAAATCGTTTTACAATCTTGGATAATTGCTCGATGTCACGGTTGATATTCTCTCTGATTGAAATGATTATCGGATATCGCTCCGACCTAATAGTTGTCACAACTGTTGAACTACGATCGCTCCATTCCGATGGGTATATGCGATAATCGGTTGGCAGACGACGCACCTTGCGGTCATGAATAATCTGATAGTAAACAGCTCCCACATTGCCATCGACTGTCGATGACCTGAATTTACCTTTACTGATGCCATAGTTAATGCTTTATGTATTTTAAAATGGTTGAGTTACACACACATAAAGCAAATTCCGACAATTCATTGAATTGCAGAAGTATAAGCACTTACAACATGAATGTTTCAGTCAATAAACCAGCAGACATTCGGTAGAGGTTTAAATATTGTCACAAAAATAAATGTTTTATTTCAATCCGGCAAAAAATAGATATGGTTTTATCGAAATCATATCTTACAACTCACTCGATGAGTCTATGAACACAAAACGCAAGAACGAAGCCGATAACACAACAACGGCAATGGCGGCCACAACCATGTTTAAAGTCATCCATGAAAATATCACGCCCATCATCCAAGCTCCGAGCATAAGTCCGCTTACATAGTTTACAAATCGGTCCCACGTGCCTGAGCATTGCTTCACGGGCAGATGCTTTAAGACAACCAATGCTATCCACACAATCCATGTAATCAACACAGCCGTCGCCGTACCTATCACCGCCACTGTAGCGAAGTCGACTTTGTTAAAATCAATCATGGGCGAAAACGAGAGCATCGTCATGATGTACAACATGCAGTATGTCGAAATGCGGGCATCGAGAATCGACATCCACAGCGTCGGCTTCCCCAACATATCAAATGAATATAACTTTCGTTCCATAGCATCGGTAAATTACTTTTTCACAAAAGTAGGCATTTAAATCGTAATCACAAATATATGCAATTGGAAATTGTCACTGCTCAAGACGACGCCTCTGGAAGAAGTAGCGGGTGACCAACAGGAACAGCACGGCTCCGGTGCCCTGCATAGCGGCTGCGACCCAGAAAGCAGCTTCATAGCTGATATATTCGGCCATGAATCCGCCCACAAGGATGCCTATGCCCATTCCGAGATCCCAGGATATCAGGATGGATGAATTGGCAGTGCCGCGCTGATCGTGCCGCGCCACTTTTATGAACATATTAAGAAAGGCGGGATACATCTGTCCGTTGCCAAGTCCCACAAGCAACGCCGACAGATAGTAGCTCCATTCACCGAGCGACAGTGCGAAGAGAGTGAATCCTGCAAGCGAGCACAACACTCCGCGGGCACAGTTCTGCGTCAGCTTCCCGGCACGTAACGCTTTTGAGCCGAAGAGTCGCGACACAAACAGTCCGCCCGACAATATCATGAAGAATATGCCCGTTCCGTCGGTTATGCCAAGCTCCTCCTGACCGTATATGGCCACGTAGTTGCTCATTATGCCCCAGCACAACCCAAACAATGATATGTTTACAGCCATCAGCCATGCACGCCCCAGAAAAAAGTGGTCGAGGCTCAACTTGGGCTTGTTGAGCACTATTTCACGCTGTGGAATCTTTACCGACGATGCGCTGCAAAATCCCGCCAACGCCAATGCCAATGCAATCCAGAATAGAAGCGAGAAATTTCCGGTAGCCGAATATATGTATATTCCTATCGACGGAGCCACGGCCATGGCGAGATTGTTGCTCAATCCGTAGAAGCCTATGCCTTCATTGCGCCTCGACGACGGAAGCACATCTATGGCCACGGTGCTGTTGGCCACGGTGGCCGCACCGAAGGGGATGCCGTGCATTGTACGCACTATGGCAAACATCAACAACGTGCCGGCCCCAATGTATCCCGCAAAACAGATGAAGAACGCAAAGAAGCACAGCATCAGCACTTTCTTGCGATTGAAGCTGTCAACAATGAATCCGCTGAAAGGCCTGATGAGAAGCGTTGCCACGACATAACCCGACAGCACAAGCCCTATCATGTCCTTGTCGGCCTTGAACTGCGCATCAAGATATATGGGCAGCAGCGGAGTAAGGATATAGAAGGCAAAAAAGAGCAGGAAATTGCTGGTCATCACCTTCAGGTAATTGGAATTCCAAAGTCGTTCCGACTTCAGTGTGTCGGATGTGGTTGATTCGCAAGCACTCATAGGTCACAGAATGATAACCGACAACAATCATGTCGGCACAATATTGTATTAAAAATGAGGCCACCGACAATACAGTCGGCAGCCTCGTATAGAAAAGTTGAGATTGTCTATTTTACTTCAGAGCAGCCTTAACAGCATCGTTAGGCACCATCTCTTCCTTGAATACATAAGCGCCGGTCTTAGGTGACTTCTCCATCTTTATAACCTTGCTGTATGTACGTCCTTCACCTTTTTGCAGTGATGCTACGGTTTTCTTTGCCATATCTTAGAGGGGGTTATTATTTGATTTCTTTGTGAACGGTTACTCGCTTTAGAATGGGGTTGTATTTCTTCAACTCCAGGCGGTCGGGGGTATTCTTTCTGTTCTTGGTGGTAATGTAACGAGAAGTGCCGGGCATACCGCTTGCCTTGTGCTCGGTGCATTCAAGAATCACCTGTACTCTATTACCTTTAGCTTTCTTTGCCATAATACCTTAGAATTCTAAAAATTTAATGTCCTTACCAGTTAAATAACCCTTCTCGGCAGCTTGCATCATAGCAGCGTTAAGACCGAGCTTGTTGATAGTGCGAAGACCGGCAGCTGAAATAGTAAGACGAATCCACGCCTGCTGTTCAACCCAGAAGAATTTCTTCTCGAAAAGGTTGACATTGAACGCGCGCTTGGTGCGACGCTTGGAGTGCGACACATTATTGCCCACCATTGCTTTCTTGCCTGTGATTTGACAAATCTTTGACATGGCTGTTTTTATCTTTTGAGTTCGTTATTTAATTAACTTTGGTTATATGGCCGCCATCTCAGTTCTCATATCATTGCTAAGTGCATCATTCTCAACAACTTTACAGGATGAGCCATAAAACAGGTGCAAAGTAACTAAATTTTTCCCACCTATGCAAGTTTTGCCCGCTTTTTTATTGATAATTTATTATCGGGCATGTCGTTTGAAGTATCCTCGCAACACTTCGGCGCTCTCCTCGGCGGGTGTGTGGACGGCCATTATGGACGGTCGGTCGGAAACCTCCATGAAATTCTGGAAGTTACACCTCAACGACTCAGCCGAGTCGGCTTCAAAGTATCGGAATCCGTAGGCCTCGGCCATCTGTCGCAAAGGGAAATGCCGCTTCACCACAAAGTACTCCTCAAGCTCGGGCTGATTGGATGTCGACGAGATGAAGCGGAATATTCCTCCGCCGCCGTTGCACATTACAATCATCTTGAATCGCGGCGGTATGCAGTCGACCGTCAGTGCGCCTATGTCATACTGAGCACTCATGTCACCGGTAATCAGCACCGTAACGCCGTCGTAAACTGTCGACGCACCTATCGCAGTCGATGTGCATCCGTCAATTCCGCTTACACCCCGGTTGCAGTCGCTGCGGCGAATGTCACGCGACGAAAACAGTTGAGCGTAACGTATCGAGGTGCCGTTGGAAAGCTGTAGGTTGCAGTCATGGGGCAACATCGACATTATTGCAGACATGGCCGACATGTCGCTCCAAGGAATGGATGATACATACTTGTCGTGGAGAAGTCGCGCCTCCCGCGCCACCTCATGCCATCGCGCCGAGTAATCGCTGTCATCGACGCTTTCACGCATTGCATCGGCAATCTGCGCGAAAAACGAGCCCGCCTCCATGTCGATACGCAATGTGAGCGACTGAAAGCAGTCGATAGTATTGTCGGTCATGCCCACATGCCAGTGTTCGCCCACCCTGTAATTGCGAAGATACTGCTTGACGAAACGTGACACCAGCGCGCCGCCGAAAGTTATCACCACATCGGGAGTAAGGCTGCGCTTGCCCTCGTCATCGAGGATGCTCAGGGTCGAGTCGATCGAGTCGATGAACAGTCGGTTGTGTATATTGGCGATGCTTTCGCATAGCACCGTTACATTGGGCATCATGGCAAGCCGACCGAGCGACTCGTTGAGAAGAGCGTCGGGCTTGTGGAAACCGCCTATGACAAGAACCTTATTGGGCGAAGACAATCGCTCGACAAGGTGCGTCAGCTCACTGTCGGTCAATATGCGTCCGGGTGCCACATGCCCTATGAACCGTTCGGTCCAGTACGTAGCCTCAGCAGGTTTTCTCACGTTAAGAGGCTCGTCAAGCTGCAGATTTATGTGCACGGGAGCGCGACGTCCACTCAATGCACACAACATTGCGTCGTTAACCACCCTGTTGACATACCATCGCGAAGTGTCATTGTCACACCGTGACGGGATGTTGTAGCTGCGCTTCACATAGTGTGACAACGCTTCATACTGGCGAAGAGTCTGGCTGTCATCCTGGTCGATCCACTCCATTGGTCTGTCGGCCGACACTACGACAAGCGGAAGCTTGCGATAGTAGGCCTCGGCTATGGCGGGCGCATAATTCAGGACGGCAGTGCCCGAAGTACACACAAGCACTACGGCACCGTCGACAATCGAAGCCTTGCCGAGTGCGATGAACGCGGCACTGCGCTCGTCGATTACAACCGTCTTCTCAATCGCGTCACATTGCGCCAATGCTACAACGAGCGGAGCGTTACGCGAACCCGGCGATATGACAACATGCCTCACACCGTGCTTGACAAGCAACGACACAAGTATCAAACAAGAATCCTTATCGGTAGTTTTCATAACGTGTGACAATATTTTTTAAGCCATGCAAAGGTAGTCATTTTTTGGATTTGCACCTCGTTCATCAACCTCACTACTGACAAAATCGTTATATTTGCAGTGAAAACATAAAATTCAAGTGACAATGAACAACGGATATATAAGAGTGGCATCAATAGCACCAAGAGTAAATGTGGCCGATGTGGACTACAACGTTGAGCAAATCATCGACATGGCACGTAAAGCCGCTGATGAGGGCGCGTCCATAATCCTGTTTCCCGAACTGTCGATAACCGGCTATACTTGCGCCGACCTGTTTCATCAAAGTCCGCTGCTTAATGCCGCCATTAACGGCTTGTCACGGATTGCCAAGGCATCGACAGGCATTGATGCACTCATTGTAGCAGGCGCACCGTTACGTGTCGAAGGACAGCTCTACAACTGTGCCGTGGCCGTCAGCGGAGGAACGATAAGAGCCATTGTGCCGAAGACATATATTCCCAACTACAACGAGTTTTATGAAAAGCGTTGGTTTGCATCGCCCGATGCTGTCAACTGCCCCATAGAAACCACACTTCCCGTCCAGGAGGCACCGATTCCGTTCGGCACCGACATCGTGTTGAGCGTCGACGATGCACTTGTGGGCATAGAGATATGCGAGGACCTGTGGACTCCGATTCCGCCGTCAACACATGCGGCACTAAGCGGAGCGCAGATACTGCTCAACCTCTCGGCATCCAACGACCTCATCGGAAAATATGACTATCTGCTCAGCCTTATAAAACAGCAGTCGGCACGCAACATCGCCGGCTACGTATATTCGGGAGCGGGATTCGGAGAGTCGTCGACCGACCTCGTGTTTGACGGAAAGACCATAATCGCCGAAAACGGCACACTGCTTCAGACCAACGCCCGATGGTCGACCGAGCCGTCATGTGTCATTGCCGACATCGACATCTACGCACTTAACCGCGACCGTCTTCACATAATGTCGTTTGGCGACACAGCCATGCGCGAACCCTCGCGCTACCGCATTGTCGACTCACTCATCGACCAGCGCATCAACACCGACCTGTTGCGCAGCATCGATCCCCACCCCTTCGTCCCCGACAGCGAACACATAGTCGACCGTCGCTGCGAGGAGATTATCAACATCCAGGTAGCAGGACTTGCCCGACGCCTTTCGGCCACACACACGAGCAAGCTTGTGATAGGAATTTCAGGCGGACTCGACTCCACTCTTGCCCTGCTTGTTGCCGTACACACATTCGACCGACTGAAACTCGACCGCAAGGGATTGGTGGCAGTGACAATGCCGGGCTACGGCACCACCGGACGAACCTACAACAACGCCATGACACTGATGAAGGCTCTCGGTGTCACAATACGTGAGATATCAATCGTTCCGGCTGTGGAGCAACACTTCAAGGACATAGGCCACGACCCGGCACAACACGATGTCACCTACGAAAATTCGCAGGCACGCGAACGCACCCAGCTGCTCATGGATATTGCCAACCAGGTTGGAGGAATGGTACTCGGCACGGGCGACCTTTCGGAACTTGCATTGGGATGGGCCACCTACAACGGCGACCACATGTCGATGTACGGAGTGAATGCAGGTGTGCCCAAGACGCTTGTTAAATACCTTGTGAGATGGTTTGCCATACGCACATCCGACAATGACGAGCGCACCGCCTTGAACGACATAATCGACACCCCCATAAGCCCCGAACTGATTCCCGCCGACAGCAAGGGCAACATCAAGCAGAAGACCGAGGACCTCGTAGGCCCCTATGAGTTGCACGATTTCTTCCTCTACTACACGTTACGTTACGGATTCTCGCCGCGCCGCATCTATTTCATGGCTTGTCATGCATTTAACGGAGTGTACGATTGCGCGACAATCAAGCATTGGCTCAAGACCTTCTGCCGCCGATTCTTCAACCAGCAGTTCAAGCGCTCATGTCTGCCCGACGGGCCCAAGGTGGGAAGTGTGTGCCTCTCTCCCCGAGGCGACTGGCGAATGCCTTCCGATGCATCTTCGGCATTATGGCTTGCCGAGTGCGACGAGCTTTAACGTTCCCCGATTATTTTGGCCAGCAAGGAGTTTCCGATGCAATCTGCGGTATCGTCGAAGTATGATATTGCGGATTGTATCCTCTTGTGCGCTGTGAATCGTAATCCTTGAGCAGTATCATCGCATACTTTCCGAGAATCAATATCGCCACAATGTTGACAAGTGTCATCAGACCCATCGACAAATCGGCGAGAGCCCACACGAAGTCAAGCGGCGACACTGCGCCAATAAGCACCATTGCGCCCACACACAACCGATATATCACTATCAACGTGCGGCTCTTGTAGATGAAGTGCAGATTGGTTTCTCCATAATAGTAATTTGACACGATACTCGTGAAGGCGAAAAAGAATACGGCTATGGCTACAAATGTCGAGCCTATCTGCCCCACTTCGCTTTCAAGTGCCATCTGCGTCAGCTCGATGCCCGATGCTCCGTTCTCGAATATCCCGCTGCACAGGATTATGAATGCGGTGCAAGAACATATCAAAATAGTGTCGGTGAATACGGCAAACGATTGTATAAGCCCCTGCTTGACCGGATGGCTGACCGATGCCGTAGCGGCGACATTAGGAGCCGAGCCCTGTCCGGCCTCGTTGCTGAACAAGCCTCGCTTTATTCCCATCATCAACGCCATTCCCATTCCGCCGCCAAGTGCCGCACTGCCGGTAAACGCTTCGGTGAATATCATGTCGAGCACATGGGGAATCCTGTCGATATTCATCACGACGATAGCCAGGGCAAGCACAATATAAAGCAGTGCCATTATAGGGACGACAATCTGGCTGAACTTGGATATTCGCTGAATGCCTCCGCAAATAATGAGGAGCGTCATCACCGCTAAAATTATTCCCACGACAACCGGCGAAAAGCCGAACGACACCTTCAATGCAGCCGAAATAGTATTGGACTGAACCGAATTGTAGGCGATTCCGAAGGTAAACGTTATAAGCACAGCAAACAGGATTGCAAACCATCGCCGCCCTATTCCATTCTGTATATAGTAAGCCGGACCGCCCATAAACGAATCCTTGCCCTTTACCTTATACAATTGCGCCAATGTCGACTCTACAAAAGCCGAGGCCGAACCAAGCAACGCTATTATCCACATCCAGAATATCGACCCGGCTCCGCCTATGGCGATGGCGGTTGCCACGCCGGCAAGATTTCCGGTTCCCACACGGCTGGCAATCGAAACGGCAAACGCCTGAAACGAACTCACAGTGTGATGCGTGTTGCCGTCGGCCGACGAATCATCGCTTTCACGCTTTCCCGACGAGCACAAGAGGCGAATCATCTCTCCAAACATCCTGAACTGTACGCCTCGGCTGCGCAATGTAAAATATATGCCTGTGAACAGCAGCAGAGCAATCAGTACATAGCTCCACAATATATTATTAAGCCAATCTATCATATTTCTTGGATAAAAGTGTGGTTAACAAGCACCACGACATCAATCATTGTCGCGGGACAATCATTAGAAGCGAATCGGTCACCTCTTCACGTTCAAGCAGTTTCCTGCTCTTTTCGTCCTCGCTCTCCTTCTTGTCATCAGCTTTGTCGTTGTCCTTTTTCTTCAGCCGACGAAGGAACGAGAATATATTGTCGAAATCACGCTTGAACATGATGCCTACGCCTTGTGTTGTTAACGCTGATTTCACATAATAGTTCTGGTCGTTGTAGCGATTATAGGCTTTAAGGCGTATATTTCCCGATTTATTGAGCAGATATTCTATATCAAAGTCACCGATAAACGAGTTGTTGTTAAGCGCCTTGTCGCGATAGCCGAAGTTTCCGTTGAAGAGCAGTCGGTTGTTGAGCAGGTAACTCGACAGCGCAAGATCGACCTCCATATCGCTGAAATCGCCCTTGTCGCTTCGGAAGTTAGGAGCTATGCTCCAGTTGTCGCTAAGCTGACCGAGCATCGAGCTCAATTGCGACGATATTGTCGACGATGCCACCGATACCAGCTCATTACCCTTGGTCGTCGCACCCATATAGTCGGGGGTATAGAAGCGGTTCAGCGCCAACAGATATATTATCTGTCGGTTCATCATGTCCTCGGTGCTCACGATACTCCTCACCTTGCGATAGGTGTCCTGAGTCAATGTCGGGAATTCAAGGTCGAAGCTTATGTCGGGCTGCTGCATGTCGCCCGACACTTTCAGCAGCGCATGCACGGGAACATTTGTGCGGTTCAGATCCTTGTCCTGAAGGAACGACTCGTCAAGGTCGCTGAGGTTGGCGTTTACCGAATAGACCGCCTGAATGTCAAGAGTGGCTGCAAGCGGGTCGCCGTGAAACGCTATCGAGCTGCCCGGCTTTATCGTGAAATCCTTTATTATTATATCCTGAAGCGTGAAGTTATAGCTTCCCTGGGTGAGCGCGTATGAGCCAAACATCTTCATCTCGTCGTTGGCCGATTCATACTCTATTCTGAGATTTCCGTTACCGCGTGCACGCATCCGGTCGCCGCCTATAGGGTCCATGACAAGTATCATCTCTCCGTCGGGGTTGGCGGCAACCTGAAGATTCATTCGGTACACAGTAGCCTGCTCCTCCTCATCGTTACGCTTCGACAACCTGTCCTTCAATCGCTTCACAGCCGCTATGCGCGGATCCTCGTCGGCATACTTTATGTCACCTTCAAGTTCGGCGCGGTCGCGGAACGTGAGGAATGTGTACTCGCCAGCCGCCTCCGTATCCGAGAGCACAAATGTAAACGTAGAGTTGGGGGCCGTCGATATGTTCACGTTTATGTCAATGAAGCCTGGGATTCCCTTTACAAATGCTCCTCCGTTACAGAAAATGCGGCCAAACCAATCGGGACTTATGCGCTCGGTGACATCAAAGCACAGGAAGTTACGCGCATCGGTAACCCTGAACTCAAAGCGCGGTTTCTTGAAACACTCATGTGTCACCCATCCGTTAAGCTGCGCCTTATTGCCGAATATGTCCTTCAACACGACATCATGGAAGTCGATTCGTCCGGGAGTAAGATGAATTGAATCGGTACATGAGTAATAGGTATTCACAAAGTCGAGCTTCAGCTTAAGATCCTCGGCATAGACCTCGCCTACCATGTCGATATACTTGAATGTACCGTACAGACGCGCCTTTCCTGAAGCGTAACCGCTTACATCGGATGTAAACGCTTCCATAAACGGGCGCATGAACCTCACATCTATCTTATCGGCCGAGAAGTGGAAGTCAAGCGAATCGTTCAGCGGGAATATTGCACCGTCGATATAAGAGCTCCGTCCGTTGGGCTGCTTTATCTCGGCCTTTATAGCCACACCGCGTGTGGCATTGTCCCACTCGCTCACTATATCGGCATTGCCGAGCATGGCCTGATTGTAGCTGATGCGCTCAACGTGCAGTCCCGGAGTGCGCAGATGCGGCTCCTTGCTGAAAAGATTTGAGGCATAGAACTTACCTGTAGCAATGCCGCCAAACATGGCGTTTCCTATGTCAAGAGTTTCAAATATATAGTCAAGGTTGACATCGAGCAGCTGAAGACACACCTCGTCGTCATCGTTATCCGACGCTACGCCGTCGATTTTTATGTATTGCTTGTCACGGCTTACATCAAATCCGTTAACGGCGACATACTTGTCATGCACGTTGATCGATGACGGATGCACGCTCCATATCGTGTCGTTAAACACCATCTCGCTGGGATTTATGGCAATGTCGGTTACAAGTCCACCCTCCTCGTCACGGGTGAATAGCGACGACAGCTCTACGGCACCCTTGAACAGACGGCTGCGGTCAATGCTCCAGTTCAATGCCACATCGGCACGATCCTCATGAGCCGATCCTTCCAGCGTTATGGAGGCATTGCCCTTCTTGGTGGGATATAACGTTGTGAAGTACAAGTCGGCGTCATGTTCACGACCTCTTACATCGACACGCAGCGCGGTGTTGTCGATGAATTTATCCTTCTGCATAAGATAAGGCGCGTCTATGTCAAGTGTAATGGTGGTGTCACGCGAATCTATCATTCCCGCAACAGTCACGGGATGCAATATCCTTACCGGAGAGCGGAAAAAGTTAAGCCACTCGGCAGTGGTTTCATTCTCCTTCAACTCGAGATTGAGCCTCATGTCAAGTGACGCGGGCTCTTCTTTTTTAGATTTCCGCGACTTTGTGCGCTTGGTCGATTTTGTGGATTTCTCGGCAAAAAACACAGGGAACACATTACGCATTATACCTCGGCTCACCGGCACTATGTCCTTGAACCTGTAGTGGCCTTCGATGCGACCGTCAATTACATCCGACTTTATGTCGATGAATTGCGGTGATGTGGAGCCCGATGCCTCAAGCGCGAAGCCGGAAAGCCTTATTCCTTTATCCGACTCGTTCACAAAACTGAAGTCACGCAAGTTTATGTCACCGTCCATGCTCTCGACATCGGCCCCGTTCAGCGATGCCGTTACGACGCATGAAAGGTTGTATCCGTCATAGCCCGGAGTAAGATTCAAGGCGTGGGGATTGATGCGATTTATATCGGCGTGCAGGTCGCAGGAGTAATTGTCCTTTACGAAATCCATGCTTCCGGCAATCTGCATGTCGATGTTTTCGTCACGTGATATCAATGTACCGCCAAGCAGCTTGTTGTCAAGCGACAACGACATCTCTACATCGTCGTAAGTGTAGCCTTTGTAAATGAACTGTCCTATTACACCGTCAAGAGTGCCTGAAACACCCTTTTTGGTAAAATCGGCGTGAGCCTTAACGTTAAGGCCTATGGTGCCTATGTCACGCTTGCCTATCAACTCGCCCAATGAGAAATTCTCGGTGACCACCTCTGCGTTAACGCACGGCGAACCGTGTTCGTCAAGATGCTCGTAATCGGCATTGATGTCAAGAGTGCCGAGCGATGTCGCAGCCGTACCGTCAAATGCGGCATATCCGGGATAGCCGTTAAATGCTCCGCGCATATTAAAATTACCGATATTCAGTATAATCTCGGCAAGCTTTGGGCTCAACGGCTTGAATGCACCTGCCAAATCAAGCACATCGGCGCCGTAGGCCGTGACATCAAACACCGGGAAGTCGATCGTGAGCGAATCGACACGGGGCAACCCGGCTACACCGCCCACTATATTTGCTTTCAAGCTGTTGTCGGCCGCATTCAGCATGAATCGATTCACCACTATGGAATCGACAGGGCCGTCGATGTCGGCATAAATTGACACCGGCATATCAAGAGGAGCCAGTGCCGGGGCAAGCGAAGCAAAGTCTTTTGGAGCAATGTGCGAACCTTCCAGGATCGACAGGTTGAACGGAATGCCGAGCAATCGCGACTTCAAGTCCTGCCATCCGTCATATTGCACCGAAAACTCCCCCAACCGGAGTTCCGACGACGGCATGACAAGCGCAAAGTCATCGACCTTTATTCCCAAGTCCGACACAAGAAATTTTCCATTGAGCGACTCGATACGCAACCCCGAACGCTCGGCAAGGGCAAGACGCTTGAGGTCAACCGAGTAATCGTCATTTTTAATTCGAGGAAGCAGTATGTCGGCCTTTATATCATAGACCCGCAGATGGTTGAAGTCGAGAGTCCGTCCCGGTTTCCGTTCGGCGTTAATGACATCATACGACACCGCACCCTGGCGTATGACTATGTTATTGATGCGCAAGTCGTAGAATGTAGGGTTATCGTCATCCTTCGGAGGGTTCAGTCGGTCGATAATCGGCTGTATGTTAAGCGGAGCGCTTGACGAGTCGCGCGACAGACGCGCATCGACACCAATCAACTCGGCAAAAGATATTACAACTCTGCCGTCAAAAATAAGCTTGCCAAGCATTATACCTGCACCAAGCCGCTTTACTCGCAATGCCGTGTCGCCGGGTGCCACCTCAACAGTCACGTCATTAGCCGCCAACTTGTTGAACGGACTTATATTCACCGAGCCTATGCTCACGTTGGCTCCGAGAAGCTGCGTAAGCTCACGCTCTCCTATGTGACATATATGTTTTTGCACCGACGGTAACGACAGCACTAAATATAGCATCGCAGGCACAAGGATGACTACCGCCAGAACGCTTACGATAATAGTACGTATTACCTTATATAATCGAGTCATTAAAAATCACTGAAAATCACTGCAAACTTACACAAAAACGCGCTAAAATGCCAATAAAAGGCCAACAAATTCACAAGTCACAGGCAAATACATTTGTCGACCTGCAATAGTTGCACTCAATTGTTTTGAAATAATTGAGCAAATAAATAACTTTGCATCCTGAATTTTGGTTATTATAACATGAGCATAATCATCCTTGGAATAGAATCGTCATGCGACGACACCTCAGCAGCGGTAATACGCGACGGAATCCTGTTAAGCAACGTAATAGCAAGCCAGAAAGTACATGAAGAGTATGGAGGCGTGGTACCCGAACTCGCATCCCGCGCCCACCAGCAGAACATCGTGCCGGTAGTCGACACAGCCATCAAGCGGGCCGGAATCGACAAGCACGATCTGTCGGCTATTGCGTTCACCCGCGGTCCCGGTTTGTTAGGCTCGCTCCTTGTGGGTACTTCATTTGCCAAGGGTCTGTCGCTCGGACTCGGAGTTCCCATCATCGATGTGAATCATCTGCACGGTCATGTGTTGTCACACTTCATCCGCACCGAGCCCGACGATGTAGTTCCCGAATTTCCATATATATGCCTGTTGATTTCGGGCGGCAACTCCCAGATAATACTGGTCAAAAGTCCGTCGGACATGGAAGTGCTCGGACAGACAATCGACGATGCCGCCGGTGAAGCATTTGACAAGTGCGCCAAGGTCATGGGACTCCCCTATCCCGGCGGACCGCACATCGACCGCCTTGCAGCCGAAGGCGACCCCAAGCGATTCAAATTTGCAAAGCCGCACATCGCAGGCCTCGATTACAGCTTCAGCGGACTGAAGACATCGTTTCTCTACACACTGCGCGACAACATCAAGCTCGACCCCGACTTCATCGAGAAAAATAAAGCCGACCTGTCCGCATCGCTTCAATCGACAATAATAGAGATTCTTCTCGACAAGCTGCGCAAGGCAGTCGACATGACCGGAGTGAAGACCGTAGCCATAGGTGGAGGCGTGTCGGCCAATTCAGGAGTGCGAAAAGCCGTGGCCGACTACTGCGAGGCACGTAACCTGACCGCATTCATCCCTCAACGCACATTCACCACCGACAATGCCGCAATGGTGGCCATAGCCGGACACTTCAAATATCTTGACGGAATTTTCTGCAACTACGACGAGGCTCCCTACGCCCGAGTAAAGATATAAACCAAAACCGACATAAATGATGAACATTTCAATCATAGCCATAGGCGACGAGCTCCTTATAGGGCAAGTTATCGACACCAATTCAGGCGACATTGCACGACGCATAAATCCGCTCGGATGGAAAGTCAACGATGTGCAGGTCGTTGCCGACGATGCCGATGAAATAAAACGCGCCATCGATCGCGCATTTGAAACAAGCGACATCGTAATAACCACCGGCGGCCTCGGCCCGACAAAGGACGACATAACCAAAACCACGCTGTGCCAATACTTCGGAGGCGAGATGGTTGAGAATCCCGATGTGCTTGAAAACGTAAAGCAGGTTATCGCCAACCGCGGCCTGGTGCTCAACGACCTTACAGCGCGTCAGGCCATCGTTCCGTCATCGTGCAATGTCATCCAAAACATCGTGGGCACAGCACCCATAATGTGGTGGGAGCGCAACGGAAAGGTTCTCGTGTCGATGCCGGGAGTGCCCTTTGAAACACGCGAGATGCTCGACGCTGCGGTTCTGCCAATGTTGATTGAGAAGTTCCCGACCAATACGGCCATCGAACATCGCACGCTAATGGTGGTAGGCTACAGCGAGTCGCTGCTTGCCATGAAAATTGCCGACTGGGAGGAGTCGCTGCCTCCGTTCCTTCACCTCGCATATCTCCCCAAGCCCGGCCTTGTAAGGCTGCGCATCGACGGACAGCATCAGGACAAGGCTCTGCTGATAAGCGAAATCAACCATTATCACAACCATCTCGTGAAAATGCTGGGCGACAACGTACTATTTGACGACGATGTACCAGTCGAGGAAATACTGCTGCTCGAGCTCAAAGCGCACGGCCTCACACTGTCAACCGCCGAAAGCTGTACGGGTGGCAACATTGCCCACCTGCTCACCTCGGTTCCGGGAAGTTCGGCAGTCTTCAACGGTGGTGTGGTCGCCTACAGCAACGATGTGAAGCGCAACATACTCGGAGTATCGGCACAAACCCTTGAGGAATGCGGAGCTGTGAGCCGCGAAGTTGTCGAGCAGATGGTGATAGGTGCCTGCCAGGCAATGAAGTCGGATTGCGCCATTGCGACTTCCGGAATAGCCGGACCGTCGGGAGGCAGCGATAAAAAGCCCGTAGGCACCGTGTGCATAGCCGTAAAGACTCCGGCAGGCATAATCAGCATGAGCCATCACTTCCCCGGCAACCGCCAACGAGTGATAGTAAGGGCATCAATGACCGCATTGATTCTTGCAATAGAGCAGATTCGCACGTTGCCCAAACGCCAGAATTCAAGCACAGTAGAGGAATAAGGATATTTTTTATCTCAATTTTTTACATCGCGCATTTGCACATCTGAAAAATTGGTTGTAAATTTGCACTCGCTAACCGCAACAAGGTTCCTTGGCCGAGTGGTTAGGCGCCGGTCTGCAAAACCGTTTACAGCAGTTCGAATCTGCTAGGAACCTCAAAGGCTCGCTTTCGCGAGCCTTTTTTATTTTCCCCCGGTAGGGACGCGATACATCGCGTCCACATCAACAGTCACCCTTTCATTTCATGCACCCCAAAATTTCGGAGCAGCATAAAAAATTGTCGATGCAACCATGATTGATTGCATCGACAACAACATTACTCAACAGTATGTGTCTGATGTTTGTAGTTGCGCACCTTTTTGCCCCGGGCAAGCCGGTAGGCGATGTAGAAGTTTATCATGTTGTTGGAGCGGAAATTCGCATCGCTCCATCCCACGGTGTTGAGCGCGGGCGAGTAGCGGTAGGTGTGCGTCTTGCCCGGCATGAAGTGTATGTCGGGGCTCCACAGTACCGATAGCTGTAGTCGGTTGTTCAGGAAGTTCTTCTGCAGGGCTAATCCGAATCCGTCGCGCAACTCCCAATAGCGCGACTGAGGAGTGATAGAGCTGCTTCCGATTATTCCGTAGCTGAGTACGCAGTCCATAGCTATAGGGGCCACGCGGTAGATCATGTACCAGTCGGCTGTGGGAATCCACTTCTCGCGTCGGTAGTTCATGTAACGCGCCGTGGTTCCGGTGAGCGACCCCGCCAGTGCACTCTCCAGCCTGTCGGAGAACCTCTTGTTGTAGTTGATGCGGAACTTCCACTGGTTGAAATGTCCGTTTTCGGGAATGGTGACGGCATAGGGAATGCGCTCGCCGGAAGTTCCGTTCATGTAGGCAGCCTCGGTGATGTCGTAGATGGAGCCGTCGCCGTGGGTGAATGTAGTCGACAGCGTGAGCGAGCTGAAGAACGTGAGGTTGAGCATGACGCTGTGGGTGGTGGTGGCCTTCAGCGACGGATTGCCCGACTGGTACTCCAGCGAGTCGGTGAACTGCCCGTAGCCCGACATCTGTATGAGGTTGGGGCTTGACGAGCTTGCACTATACACCAGCTGTGTCACAAACTTTTTGCTCGGGCGCCAGAATGCGTTGGCCTGAAGTCGCGGCTTTACGCTCGTTGTGTGGGTGTCGCCCTCGCTGTTGTGGTACACAAACACTCCGACATTGGCGGTCAGCGACAGCTTGTTTGACGGAAAGTACTGCAGCGATGCGTAGGTTGTGCTGCTTATCACCGAGTTATTGCTGAGCACGATGTCGGTGCCGAGGCGCTTCTCCTTGTAGTCCATCGAAAGCAATGTTTCCGACAGGTCGAGTCCCGCCTTGCCGCCAAAGAGCGTCCGGTAGGCGCTGAAGTTGCCCCAAAAGTAGTCGGAGCTTTTGCGGCGCAGGTCGTCGACCGAGTATCCGCTCGTGCGCGACACGTTGCGCTTGTAGTCCCATGCCGATGTGTTGTAGGTGAGCGAGGTGTTTATGTTCCACTTGCCCACAAGTCCACGGTGATATATTCCGAACGCCCATCCGAGGTAGTTGTTCTCAATCAACCGCGACATGTGTCCGATAGTGTCGCGCAGCACCGAGTTGATGTTGCCGGTGACCATTCGGCTTTTAAGCGTGCGGTCGAAACCGGTGGTGCTTACGCCAACCAGCGCCGACACTATGTGCCTGTCGTTTATGCGGTAGTCGACAGCAGTTTCGAGAGCCAGACTGCGGCGGCGCATCAAGTCGGTGGGATCCCTGGGGTCCTGCTCAAGCATGCGCTCCTCGTAGTTGTTGAGCGGGAATGTCCTGGTGGTGTAGGTCGACATTCCCGACTGCTCCCATTGCCATGAGGCGTCGGCCTGCACGTTCCACTTATCCTCGGTGTAGGTGAAGTCGGCCCACGGACTCGTCTTGTTGAAGTCCCTTCCCCGCCCGTTTACACCGTCGGGGCGTATCCACGTGTTGCCACCGATGTTGAACTCGGAGCCACGGTAGGTGGGGCGCGTGTGGAAGTTGATGAGCGCGTCGTAGCCCGAGTACTTTCCCGTGGGCTGGTGCACCACATCGATGCGGTCGAAGCGGTTGGGCGACTGTCGCTTTATGTAGTCGGCTCCGCGCTCCATGCTGTCGACGAGGAGCACAATGTTGCTCGACCCGAGATAGGTGAGATCATGGCTCACCGGGTTGTAGAAAGCTCCGTTGACCCGCATCAGTAGCTCGCCGGCCGTCCTGAGTCCCCGCTTCATATCCTGTGTTATCATATAGGAGTCGCGAGTCCCGCGGTGGCTTATCGTGCTCGCCTCGACCGTTACCTCATCGAGCGACACGGCGGGCTTTATGCTGTCAACATTCACTGTGTCGGCAGGAGCAAGGCTAATTTGTCGGGCCGAGGCGTTGCCCGAGGCATGGAGGTCGCACATCAGCAGGCACGACATGATGAATGAAAATCCTATAATCAATAATAGTGATGAATTTTTCATACAGGTTGAAGTTTTTTATTGCTGCAAAGGGAGTAAAATTAGTTTATCAATCAAAATTTTTCAGTGTGCAAAAAGTGTGCATTTTGCACAAAGTCTATTCCGGCAGTGTGCAAATAGTGTGCAATCTGACAGCTATTGCGCTGATGATAAATCATATAATTCAATGTCAGGCTTCGGGGTGTTGAAAATGTAATGAATGGTTTCATTGTCGTTCTGTTTTTGTACAAAGGAATGAATTGTTGTTTGCGTTTGCAAGTTTTCAATTTCGCAAAAATTCGCAAAATCGGATTTTTAACAATTGTGAATTTCGCAAAAATTCGCAAAAATCGTCGTAACTTGCTTGATGTTAGCGGATCAGCTTGCAGCGCGGTTTATCGAGCGCTTTATGTTATCGGGTTGCTTCATTTGTTTTTAGTTTTCTCCGCAAATGAAGTTAAATGCGATTATCTGAGCAAGTTTTTTCCTTGACAAATCCTTGACAGGCGCTTTTGGGGTCTTGACAAATCCTTGACAGAATGATAATCGTGCTTGCAATTTTTCATATACGTGGGTGATTTTTTTGTTTTTGCAAAGAGAGTTAAATTAGCTTTAATATCCAAATTTTCGATTGCGCAAATATTTCGCAATCGAAAAATGTTACAAATCGCATTTCGCAAATATTTCACAATGTCGCGACAATGGGCTTGTTGACTGCGTGTTATATCGGAGTGGGGATGGAGCGTTATGTTTCGTATGTAACAAATGAGCAGGATGTAATATTGCCCTCCACCCCCTTATCTTCATCAGCAAATCCCCGCGTTAGCGCGAGAGCTGCGTAGCTGCTCAATAGGGTTAGCCTCATGCAAACGCGCCTTTAGGTGCGTGTAGCGTGAGGTCATGGTGGAGAGTGCATATATAAACAAAAGACTGCCGGCGAAGGGAATCCTCATCGGCAGTCTTTCATATCAGGTTAAAATTCTATCGTTTATTCTTCCCAGCGAAGAACAGCACCGTTGCGGCGGGCTGGATCGGCTCCGGTGTAGTCCATCGAATAGGGGCTTCCGGTTGTGGGGCTCTTGCCTATATAACGGTGATTGCGCATCGACATGAGCATGAATTCACGGTTGAGATAGTCCTGCCACATGAACTCTTCGGCAAGATTTATATCGTTGGTCAAACGAACATCACCCGGCAAACCGAATCCGGAGGAGAACACGTAACGACCATCGGCACACTGCAGAATCACCTTTCCGTTTCCACGGTCGATGACACGGAAGCGGGTCTGCGGCGAATCATTGTCGGCAGCCGTGTCATACATGAGTCCGTGGGGTGTGGCGTGCATCGGAAGACCGGTGGCCACGTTTATTATGCGGAAGGTCTTGCCAAACGGGATGTAACCGGTGCGGTCGGCCTTGGGTTCCTCCACGGTAAAGTTGTCAAACTCGGCATATCCACCGTTCTTTCCAAGCTTATTGAATGCAAACAGCGACAGGCGTGCGCCCTGGAATGTGATAAGCTGATAGCTCAAAGTCATTTCGCGTCCAAGCTGATGAAACTCTTTTCCGTCAAGTGAGTAGGCATAGTGTCCCTTATCGTTGTCGAAATCACCTACAAATCGCAACCATATACGGTTGTCGGGAAGCACGACTGGAGTGTCGATAGTGTCGTTGTCGAGCTGCTCAAACCAACGCAATGTGAGCGTCTTGCCATCCTTGACAATTCCGGCCCATGAGCATGGAACGTTTATGTTGCCGAGTCCGCACACATCACCGTCCTTAAGATTCTTCACATCAAGTTCTACAGTGGTTATTGACTCGGGGCCTATTGCACGCTGGGTGAGAGTGTTGCGGGCCCACATCAGCTGGTCGGCAGGCATTGTGCGCAATCGGAGCTTACCGCCGGTGAGGCTCCACATCTTGTCATCGGGATTGTGATTCCACTGCCACACACGGGCAAGGGTCTTTCCATCAAAGTTGTCGCTGCGCTCGTAGGGAGCATGAGGCACTTCGGTGTCGCGATAGGGAGTGTTGGGCTTCAGCCATGTGCGGGGCGAGCGACCGAGATTTCCCTCAAGGCCAAGCATAGGCCATCCGTCCTTCCAGGTGATAGGAGCCAAAGTCACGGTGCGTCCCAGCGAGTGGAAGTCCATCATGAGCAGTGCCCACCACTGACCGTCGGGAGTCGACACGATGCCGCCCTGATGAATGTTGGAAGCCCTCACCTTGTCGGGATCGGGAGGCGTGATGCTCACGGGATATCCGTCGGGCATGATGCGACCCTTAATCTCGGTCATGGGCGAAGCGTGGTAACCGAATGTTTCATCGGCCGTTATCACACAGGTTTCATAGGGTCCCCAGATGTTCTTGGAGCGCGAACAGAGTGTGCGTCCGTTGGGAACATAGTCGGTTGATATAAGATAGTACATTCCGTCAATCTTGTAAATATGATGGCCTTCGCCCACAGCACTGCCTTCGGGGATGATTACGCGCTCGGTTTCTTCAATCGGGCCGCTCATGTCGGGCTTCAGCTCGGTGCACTTCACCTCACCGTAGCCGTGTATAGCATATATCTTGCCGTCATCGTCAAAGAGGACGCTGAGGTCGTAGATGCGACCGTTCATGTTAATGTGCTTCCACGGACCCTCGATCTTGTCGCTGACAAAGCACTGAAGCCCCTTGCCGTTGACATTGGAGTAGATGTAGAACTTGCCGTCATGATAGCGGATGCAAGGCGCCCATATACCCTGTCCGTAAATCTCTTTTCCATTCTTAAGCGAAAATGCATCGTCGTCAAAGTCAAACCGGTCGAAGCAGTAAGCCACATTCTCCCAGTTTACAAGGTCGCGCGAGTGAAGTATCACAAGTCCGGGAACAGTGTGCATCGTAGTGCCTACAAGGTAGTAGTCATCGCCCACGCGCAATATGTCAGGGTCGGAAAATTCATCGTACATCAAAGGATTGGTAAATGTGCCGTTGCCATTGTCGGCCGTCCATGATTTGGTCTGGGCGAATGCACCGATAGCCGAAATCAGGAGTGCAATAATTAGAACTGTCTTCTTCATAAAATAAATAAGGATATTAGAACTGTCTTCTTCGTAAATAGGTATTATGTGCAAATATAGTCACTAATCGCCAAATGAGTCCAATATATTAAGTAAAATTATATAATTATGCCACCATCTTCATTTATCATTAATATTTATAGAATATGATTAGCAAAAATATCATAATTTAACTATTTTTGCAGAATAACAATTAAAGCCACCGTATGAAGAAATCTTTACTCCTTCTATTCTCCGCAATCATCACTGCCGGCTACTGTCAAGCCGAGCAATTAACCCCCGAGCAGGCGCTCGCCCGTGTCAGGACGGCCGCAGGACCTCAATCAAGAGCCGTCGACATGACGCGGATGTCAAATTTGGTCTACACGGCCAAGACCGACGACAATGCCGACCTGTACATATTCAACGCATCGGCCGGCGACGGATATATGATAGTGTCGGCCGACGACTGCGCAGCTCCATTGCTTGGATATACCGACAAGGGAGATTTCGATCCACGCAACATGCCCGACAACCTCAAGGCATGGATTGAAGGCTACCAGCGACAGATAGCTTGGGCTTCGGCACGCGGAATCCGCTACGAGGCAGGCTCATCGTCGTCGCGCGCCGAAGTGGCTCCGCTCGTGAAGACAAAGTGGGATCAAGGAGCGCCTTACAATAACAAATGTCCACTCGTTGGGTCGACCCGCACTTATACCGGCTGCGTGGCAACTGCCATGGCCCAGGTGATGAAGTACCATGAATGGCCTACAAGAGGCACCGGCTCGCACTCCTACACCTGGACTACCGAATCGGGCGAAAAGAAAACTCTTTCGGCAAGTTTCAACACTACCTACGACTGGGCCAACATGCTCGACGAGTACACTTCGACAAGCACTACCGCCCAAAATGACGCTGTAGCAAAACTGATGTATCACTGCGGCGTTAGCGTCGACATGGGCTACGGCACCGGTGCCAGCGGAGCGCAGTCATCAAAGATTCCATTGGCTCTTACAACCTATTTCGGTTATGACAAGGGCATTGCTTATCTGCATCGCGATTGCTACGGCATCAACCAATGGGAAGAACTTATGTACAATGAACTCGCAGCCGCCCGCCCGATTCTCTACGACGGTGTATCCAATTTAGGTCAAGACGACCAGGTGGGACACGAATTTGTGTGTGACGGATACCGCGACGGATATTTCCACATCAACTGGGGATGGAGCGGCATGAGCGACGGATATTTCAAGCTCACGGCTCTCGACCCGGGCAGCCAGGGCACAGGCGGTGGAGTAAGCGGATTCAACTACATGCAAGGTGCCATAATAGGGATAAAGAAAGCCGAGGAAGGCTCAAAGGCTCCTGTAATATTTTACATGTCCGAAAACTGGGCTGTGACTCCTGTTTCATCGTCACGAAACACCAACACCGCTCTCACCTTCACCGGATTCTACAACTACAGCACCGAAACCTATAACGTGGTATACGGCCTCAAGCTGGTCAATGCATCAGGCAATGCCTCATATATAAAATCGAACAATTATAAAAACTCCATGGAAGCAGGTTACGGTTACTCCACTTACGAGATAAATTCCAACCAGATAACCGTCACCGGATCCTATAAAGTTTATCCTGCCGTATATATAGAAGAAACCAAGACATGGCACGATGTGTTGATGCCGATATACAACACCCCCTATCTCAACCTCACGGCAACACCGGCCACCCTCTCGTTCTCGGAGCCTGACATCGCAAGCGACTTCACGATCAGCGACATGAAGCTCGAAACGCCGTTGTTCTATAACACCACATTCACAATCACAGCCAATGTCGAAAACCGCGGACGCGAATATTACGACTTCATATCGGCAGCGCTTCTGCGCACCGGAACCAATAACGTTCTCGCCCAAGCTGAGAGCATGCTGCTCGATGTTCCCGCCAACGAAACGATGAAGCTGAACTATACGTCAAAATTTACCGACAAAATCATGGCCGGAACTTACGACCTTGTACTCATGTCATCGGACGGCGAAATAATAAGCGACCGACTTCAGGTAGAGTTCAGCACCGCATCAACTGAAATAACCATCAATGACTTCAAGCTTGCCAATGAAAACGCAAGTTCAGTGCCGATGAACGACATTCGATTCACCGGTTCATTGACCTGCAAATCAGGTTTTTTCAACAATGTACTCACAGTGGCCCTATTTGCAAGCGGCAGCAACTCTTCGGTAGCGGCATTCAACACCGACCCCATCACAGCCAAGGCGGGTGAAACCGTGACATTCACAGCCACAGGTTCATTCCTCAACGGAACCGTAGGCTCGACCTATCTGGCCTATCTGTTCCAGAACAGCACCCAGCTCACACGCACAAAGGTGTCATTCACCCTTGCCAAGCCTCTCGGCATCGACGACATAACCGATGACGGAGGATGCACCCTCTACCCCAACCCGGCCGTCGACAATGTTATAATAAGCGCCGACAGCCCCATAACCTCGGTAGAACTCTTCACACTCAACGGCTCACAGACAATGAATCAGGCGGTCCACGGCTCGTCGACATCAATCGATCTCAATGTATCGTCACTGCCCCAGGGCATCTACATAGTGAGAATAGTCGCCGGCAACAAGACAATCACCAAACGGCTTATAAAGCAATGAAACATCTTACAGTCAAGTCGGTAGTAATAGCATTGGCATTACTGACCGTCAACTGCTCGACAACAAAAAGGGATGGACGCGACAACGCGCCCATCCCCTCAGTTTCAGCCCAACACAAAAACGCAATGTCATCACCCTCTCAGGCGGGCGTTATGCCCAAAGCCCACATCTACAAGACCAATGGCAATTACAACGACAATGTACCCGTGACGATGAACGCCGACGGCAGTCAACTCATATCCTATCCCGCCCCGAGCGACATCAGCAATGCATCAGCTCCCCTGCCCCTTGCTGATGGCTATCTCCTCGACCGCCGGGGGATAAGCCCCACTACGGCATTCACCTCCTACACCTACAGCCGATACTCGGCACTATCAACAGCCCCCGATGCGTCACAGCTCATAAAGTCGATAATACCCGGAGCCAAGGTGACCGAGATAGTGGAGCTTCCGATGACGACATCGCAGACTGCCTCCGACACCGCCCGTTGCAACAACCTCATACGCGAAGGCCTTCCCGGCTGCAAAGTCCTCATGGCCCCGCAAGTATATCACCTGCAAGAATAATACACTGCGACATGATACTGTTTCCCAATGCCAAGATCAATCTGGGTCTGTACATAACGCGTCGCCGCGACGACGGCTATCACGACCTGTCGACTTGCTTTTATCCGGTAAAGTGGCGTGACATACTCGAAATCGTGCCCGCTCACGGCGACACCATCACTCTGACCGTGACAGGCCGAAAAGTAGAATGTGAGCCCGAAAAGAACCTTGTGATGAAAGCCTACAGGGCGCTCGACAGCGTTATCCCTCTCCCGCCGGTCGACATCTATCTGCACAAGGTGATTCCCGACGGAGCCGGACTTGGCGGCGGTAGTGCCGATGCGGCGTTCACCCTGCTCGGCCTCAACGAGCTGCTGCAACTCAAGCTGCCCAAGGAGCGTCTTGCCGCCATAGCGTCGACCGTAGGAGCCGATTGTCCCTTCTTCATCTACAACACACCGATGCTCGCAGCCGGCATAGGCGACATATTCACTCCCGCCGACATCGATCTGAGCGACTATTGCATCGCAATTGTCAAGCCTCATACTTCAGTGTCGACACGCGAGGCCTACTCGGGAGTCACTCCGCGACTGCCGTCGATGCCACTCGACATGGCGCTGGCCATGCCCGTTGAATCGTGGCGCGACAACGTTGCCAACGACTTTGAGGAGTCGATATTCCCCTCCCACCCCGAAATAAGCGAGGTAAAATCGATGCTATACGACCTCGGTGCCGTCTATGCGTCGATGAGCGGCTCTGGAGCCTCGGTGTTCGGCCTGTTTCCTGCATCACGTGGTGACATATTGGCAGATGAACTCAACCGACTCTTCACAGGATGTGACATACATTGTTCGCCACTCGTTTAACAGCCTTTAAAATGAACGTTCCAAGCCTAAAGTTGTTATGATTTTATAGATAATGTGCAAAAACGTGCATTTTTGGCAATGTTTTTGCACTCAACATTACAGCTAACTGAAATCAATAAAATCATTACGAGATATGAGCAAAAATCATAACAAGGTCAACCATCCTGAGGAAGTCAGGAATGACGATATCGAAATAAACGATGTAGAAGCTACCCCCGAAGAGGTCGACGCCGAAGCCGCCAAGGAGATGGCTCAGGAAGAACTCACCAAGGAAGAAGCTCTTGAAAAAGAGCTTGCCGACACAAAGGCTCAGCTCGAAAAGGAGAAAAAGGAGTATCTCTTCCTGATGGCTGAATTTGACAACTTCCGCAAGCGCACTCTCAAGGAGAAGAGCGAGCTCATAAAGAACGGAGGCGAAAATGCAATGCGTGGAATACTCCCCGTTGTTGACGACCTTGAGCGTTCGATTCAGGCCATGAAGGAAACCTCCGACGCCGAAGCCATTAAGGACGGCATCGAGCTTATCTACAATAAATTTGTAAAATATCTTGACCAGAACGGCGTAAAGCCCATTGCTTCAGATGCCGGTAATGAATTCGACACTGAAATTCACGAAGCGGTAACAACATTCCCCACCGACGATGAGTCGCAGAAAGGCAAAGTAATAGACACCATCCAGAAGGGCTACACCCTCAACGGAAAGGTGCTTCGTCATGCTAAAGTAGTCGTAGGACAATAACATTAAAGCTACCTGACTTATGGAAAAACGAGATTATTACGAAATACTCGGTGTACAGAAAAACGCCACCGCCGATGAGCTTAAAAAAGCTTACCGTAAGCTGGCGCTGAAGTATCACCCCGACAAGAATCCCGGCGACAAGGAAGCCGAGGAGAAATTCAAGGAAGCTGCCGAAGCCTACGATGTATTGAGCGATCCCGACAAGCGTGCAAAATATGACCAGTGGGGACACAACATGGGGCCTTCGGGATTCGGCGGAGGTGGTGGAGGATTCCACGCCGGCGGAATGTCGATGGAGGATATTTTCGCCAACTTCGGCGACATATTCGGAGGTGGCGGATTTGGTGGATTCGGTGGATTCGGATCGGCTACCGGCGGAGCTCGCCGCCGTCGTCAGCCTAAGGGCAGCGACCTGCGCATAAAGGTGAAGCTGACCCTTCAGGAGATATCGGAAGGAGTGACCAAGAAACTGAAAATTCCCCGTTATGTACAATGTCAGCACTGCTCCGGAACAGGAGCCAAGGACGGCACCGCATTCCAGACATGTACACGCTGCCACGGTTCAGGAGTAATCGACCACGTGCAACAGACATTCCTCGGCCCAATGCAGTCGACAGCCACCTGTCCCGAATGTAACGGCGAGGGCAAGACAATCACCCAGAAGTGTCAATATTGCAACGGCGAGGGCATTGTGCGTCAGGAGGAAGTCGTTTCGTTCAGCATACCCGCAGGCGTAACCGACGGAATGACTCTTTCGCTCAAGGGAAAAGGAAATGCGGCACGCAACGGAGGCATAAACGGCGACCTGCTTGTAGTAATTGAAGAGGAACCGCATCCTGACTTGATTCGTGACGGAAACGACCTTATATACAATCTCATGCTCGACATACCCACCGCAGCTCTCGGTGGTGCAGTAGAGATACCTACAATAACGGGCCGAGCAAGAGTGAAAATTCCGGCCGGCACACAGCCCGGAAAGGTATTGCGACTACGCGGCAAGGGACTTCCTTCGACCGAAGGCTACGGCACAGGCGACCTGCTTGTCAACATAATGGTATATATACCTGAAAACCTCAACGACAAGGAGAAAGCAGCTATAGAAAGCCTGCGCGATTCGGCCAACATCAAGCCCACCGACTCGGTAAAGAAACGCATATTCAGCAAATTGCGCCACATATTTGAATAAAAACACTCTAAATAAACGACAAAGCTCCGCATCGTAATTGGTGCGGAGCTTTGTTATTTCATGTAGTCGTGACAGTCAGATGTCAAGATTGAAAATTGTCTTTGCGTTGTTGCTTGTCACATCCGACACCTCTTCAATCGACAATTGAAGCGCCGATGCCACATGGGCGGCGGTATGGATTATAAATGCCGACTCGTTACGCTTTCCACGGTGAGGCACCGGAGCGAGATAAGGAGCATCAGTTTCAAGCACTGTCCTATCAAGGCCGATAACAGGCAACACATCACGCAGCTTGGAATTCTTAAACGTTACAATACCGTTTATTCCGAAATAGAAATCGCCTATTTCCCTTATTCGCTCGACATCCTCAGCGGTTCCGCCAAAGCTGTGAAACACCGCCTTGGGCAATTGCTTGGCCGAAGCAAGCACATCGAGCGTATCGTCCAGTCCGTCACGGCAATGTATTATCACCGGCAAGTCGCGGCTCGCAGCCCAATCGACCTGACGGGCAAACACCTCCCGCTGCTCGGCCCGGAATGTCTTGTCCCAGTAGAGATCCATCCCCACCTCTCCTACGGCTACATAAGGCGTACCCGAGTCAAGCTCACGCTCAACAAGGTCGAGAGCCTCCCGCCAATTTTCGTTCACCTCGGTGGGATGCAGTCCCATGGCCATTGAGGTGACACGGGGAAATCGCGCATGAAGACTCTTCATAGGCTCAATCGTGCCTACATCGACATTAGGAAACAACATGTGCTCCACTCCGGCTTCGAGCGCACGCGTCACTGCATCGTCGGGATGCTCAAATTCGGAAAGATACAGATGTGTGTGAGTGTCTACTATCATGAACGGCGTGTAAGCGATGCTTTGGCTATGTTGACGAAAAATTCACGGGCATCACCGTCAAGACCTGCCTTGTCAAGCTCCGACACGGCATCGGCGGCATAACGTTCAATCAGCTCACGGCACTCATCGCCCACGTTCAAGGCATCGTAGATGGCCTTTACACGCTCCACCTTGTCGTCACTGCGACTACCCAGCATCGACAGCAACTCCTCACGACGGGCGCCATCCGACTTGTTGATGGCCGTTATCAGCAGGAATGTCTTTTTGTCGTTCATTATGTCGCCGCCTATATTCTTGCCGAATACCTCGGGGTCGCCGTAGGTGTCAAGCCAGTCGTCCTGCAACTGGAAAGCGAGGCCAAGTGATATTCCATAACGGTAAAGAGCCTCCTGAACCTCAATGTCGGCTCCTCCCATCAATGCTCCGAGTCTGCAGGCGCATCCGAGCAGCACCGAGGTCTTGAGTCTTATCATCTCGATGTATTCGGCCACCGTGACATCGTCGCGGCTTTCAAAGTCCATGTCATCCTGCTGTCCCTCGTAAATCTCCATGGCCGTTCCGTGAAACAAGTCAAGCACTTCGCTCAGCTTGTCGTTACAACCCGACCCCATAAGCTGCGACGCCATGGTCAACATTGCGTCGCCCGACAGTATTGCAGTGGCCTCGTTCCATTTACAATGCACGGTAGGCTTTCCACGACGCTTGTCGGCACGGTCCATCACATCGTCATGAAGCAAGGTGAAGTTGTGAAACATCTCGATTCCCAACGCCTGGTTAACGGCTCGCTCCATTTTGCCGCCCACCGCGTCACATGAAGCAAGCAGCAACATCGGGCGCAACCGCTTGCCTCCGCAATCAAGAGTGTAAGCTATAGGTTCATACAAGCCGTGGGGCTCTTCAGGATAAGGAATCCCGGCGATAAGCCTGTTTATGCTATCGATATACTCAGCTGAAGTCTTCATAAGCATCGTTTTATTGTCGTTTTCAACGTTTAATCATCATTACTCGTGCAAGCGAGTCGCTGTATTCCAACATACCGTCCTCAAATGCGTCGACATAGGCATCGGCCGCCTTTTCATAGCCATCCTCACGATAGGTCGACTCTTTGGCTCTTATTTCAAGCACACGCCCTTCTAATTCCATATTGGACAACGACGAAGCGTCATCGACAAGTTCTCGGGCATCGTTTTTCCCAAGCTGCCGGGCAGCCTCCTTTATTCGCGACTCCTCCGATGAGCATGCTGCAAGAGTCATCGCCACAGTCAATGATGCAAACAGTAAAATCCTCATAACAATGTCATAGCTATTTTAGCACAAGCCTCGGCGTCGGCCAAAGCGTTGTGATGGTTATAAAAAGGTATTCCCATAAATTCACACACGTAAGGAAGCGAATAGCTCCCCACAAGTTGTCGCGGTATCGTGCGGCGGGCTTTCTGCAGAGTGCATCCGAAAGGATTGTCAGGCCATGTCATGCCATAGACCTTGAATGCGGCTCTAAGACAGCGCTCGTCAAAAGCCTTGTTATGCGCCACAAACACGGCATTGTCCCAATTACCCGCAATGCCGAAATGCTCGAGCATCGACATCCACACTCGGTCAAATGTGGGAGCATCGCGTGTGTCCTCGGGAAATATCCCGTGAATCTCTTCCGAGAAATGTCGTATATACCACTCAGGTTCAGGCTTTACAAGCTGATAGAACCGATCGGCTATAACACCGTCGACAACCTTTACAGCCCCGATGGCACAAATGCTCGACGGCTGATTGTTGGCCGTTTCCACATCTATGGCGATGAAATTATCCATTGGGGCACAACTCCTTTACACGTTCCTTTACGGTTTCCATGAGCCATCGCGGAGTCGAAGTGGCTCCGCATATACCTATCGACTCGATGCCGTCAAGCCATCGGGCATCTATCTCATCGGGATTGGTTATGGCATAAGTGCGGGGGTTGACATCATGACATTCACCGTAAAGTATGCGTCCGTTGCTACTCTTCTTGCCGGTAACAAACAGGATCACCTCATGTTCCGAGGCAAATTTGCGCAACTGCGGAACACGGTTGGCCACCTGTCGGCATATCGTGTCGTAATATCTGAATGAAGTTTCAGGGCTCTTGCGTCGCTCAATCTCGGCAATCATGTCCGACAGGCCATGAAGCGACTTGGTGGTCTGCGAATACAATATTATATCCTTGGTATAGTCAAGCCGGTCAAGGCCGTCAAGATCCTCCACCACGATAGCCTCGCCGTTAGTCTGTCCCACAAGTCCGTTCACCTCGGCATGACCTCTCTTGCCGTATATCACAATCTGCTCACCCGGCTTGCGATTGTCGTAGGAAGCCTTTATGCGGCGCTGCAGGTGAAGCACCACCGGACAGGTTGCGTCGATTATGTTTATGTCGTTGCCCTGGGCGAGCTTGTAGGTCGACGGAGGTTCACCGTGGGCCCTCAGCAACACCTTCACTCCGTGAAGCGACTTCAGGTCATCGTGAGTTATCGTGACAAGTCCGCGCTTCCGCAATCGCTCCACCTCGTCACTGTTGTGCACAATGTCGCCAAGACAATAGAGCTTTCCGGCTCCGTCAAGCTCATCCTCGGCTTTACGGATGGCGCTGACCACACCGTTACAGAATCCCGAATCACGGTCTATCTCGATTCGCATTCTATCAGCCTTTTTGAGCAAGTATGCGATTATACAGGTCGAGCAGCCACTTGTTCTGCTGCTCTATGGTCATCTCGGAGTTATCGAGCGAAACTGCATCATCGGCCTTGCGTAGCGGACTCTCCTCACGGGTTTCGTCAATGTGATCACGATGCACCACATTGGCAAGCACCTCCTCATAGGATACCTGCAAGCCTTTTTCTACCAACTCGGAGAAGCGACGCTGGGCACGAGTCTGGGCCGATGCGTCGACAAACACCTTCATCTCGGCATCGGGAAACACCGTAGTTCCTATGTCACGTCCGTCCATGACTATTCCCTTGCCTTCACCGAGAGCCTGCTGCATGGCGACAAGACTGTGACGCACAGCCGGAATCACCGACACCTGCGACACATTGTTTGAAACGTTCAACCGCCTTATCTCATCCTCTACATCCTCACCGCACAGCATGGTACGCTGCGACCCGTCGGGCATCGGCTTGAAGTCTATTTTTATTTCAGGAAGGGCTGCTACAAGATTGTCGACATCGACAGTGCCGTCATTGACCATTCCATGACGCATGGCCCATAATGTCACAGCCCTGTACATGGCTCCCGAATCGATGTAACGATAACCTATAGCCGAGGCAAGCGCACGTGCCATGGAACTTTTGCCCGACGAAGAGTATCCGTCGATGGCAATTATAATTTTGTCATTGGACATATATCTGCATATTTTGTTATATGTGACAAAGATAAGATAAAAAGCTGTAAGATTCAAAAAAAGTGAACGGTCATGCAATCGTCTACAGGCGCATGGCAAGGTTGAACATGAATGTCATCGCTCCCACATGGGGCTGAGCCAGAGCGGCACCTATGCCGAACTGACGCACGCGGATTCCCAAGCCTATTGAAAATCCCGAAAAGAAATTGCGCGAATAGGTGTTCATGTCGGTGCGCGTCTTATAGTTGTAGCCGATGCCTATGTAGAAGTTCTCGTTAGGTTCATACTCTCCGGCAAAGACGAGGTGACGCAAAAGATTGGACATGAACGAGTCCTTGAGTTCAACGCTATCGTGGCCTGTGCCGTCGCCTGTGTCATAGTAAGGGAGATGCCATCGCGTAAGATTCCAGGCCGTTACCGACAGCCTGAATGGCAGGCCGTGCAACCCCTGGCTCCAGCCTATTCTCACATCTACAGGAAGCCGCTCGTAAACCTCGTTGAAACGCTTCAGCTGTCCGCCGAGATTGGTGACGACAAGCGACAGCGACATGTCATTGTCGCCGTCATAGTAGTTCAGTCCGAGGTCGACGGCAAGTGCAAAGGCCGAATATGCTTCATAGTCAGAATATACGCCTTTAAGCGTTACGCCGCCTCGCAAAGCGGTCGTTATGTCGTGGCTGTAGGTCACCGAAAAGCATATATCCTTGGGGTTGAACGTGCCTGTGACGCTGCCCGTGACATCGGTCGATTTCATCTCGCCGTAGCCGAAATATTGCATTGACGCCGCCCATGCGCCATGAGTTCCGGCCGAATGTCCGTACTTCACCCCTGCAAAGTTGGACGACCCTATATAACGCATATAGTTGACTCCAAGCTGGCTTCCCAGTTCAGGGCCAAGCAAAGCGGGATTCTGCTCCACGATGTTTATATCGTCATCGATAAGCGATACATTCACGCCGCCAAGTCCGTAGACATGGCTCGACGATGTTATGTCAAGAAAGCTGTAGGCCGTTGACACATCGTCAAATGCCGATGCGTTGACAGCCGAAAGTATCGCTACGATAAATGCAATCACGTTACGCTTCATAACGTTAATATTAACGTAACCCCATAACGCCATATTGCCCACCCTTACATTTAAATTGCAAACAAAACTGAAACATAGCTAAACAAATGCTAATTATTGTAATGCCATTTGCAATTATGATGACACCTGCATATATTTGCATACACAATTCAATCACATATATGAAATTCAACCTGAAAAGAATCATACCACTGATAATATTCATCATCTCGATAGTTCCGCTTCAGGCTCAGATGTTACGAATGGTTGTGCATACCACCGAGCAGTCACTTGCCATAACGGAAATGCGTCCCGACATGGTCATAAGCAGCGAAGTCGTCGAGGCCTGGAGTTGCGAATGGGTCGACGAACAGCCCACATTTCCCGGCGGAACAAATGCGCTTGTACACTTTATAAATTCATCACGCAAATATCCCACCGAAGCATTCAACAACGGCATACACGGACGTGTTTTGTGCTCATTCATAGTCCAGCCCGATGGTGAAATAACCCACATCAACGTATTGAAAAGCATCGAGCCGTCGCTTGACCGCGAAGCTGTGAGAGTACTGAACTCAATGCCCAAATGGAATGCCGGACGCGTCGACGGAACCCCCGTGCCCGTTTACTGCATAATGCCAATAACATTCAGGCTATAAGCCTGTCGCACAATATTTGTGATTTTTTATTTCAACAATATGCCGCAATAAATTCAAATTATTGCTATATTAGCGGAATATTATTCACTCAAACCTAAAAATGACATGGCAAACAAACGCAATTTGAAAAAAGCCATCAAAGCCGCATGCGGCGACTTGGCCGGAGAATGTCTTATAGCTCGTGATCTTGTACCCGGAATCGACCGCAAGAAAATGACCGATATATTCTTTGACATAGCCGACCTTCAGTATGTGTCAATTGACAATGTAAGCTTCTCATTTGACAAAACCGAAAAGAGCTTCGATTCGCGTCACGAATACAAGAAAGCCCGCGCAAAATATTACAAGACAGCCTACAAGAAACTTAACGACGACTTCAAGAAGGGCGTAGACGACATCATTGCCCGCATGAACTCATCGCTTGGCGAGCAGCAGAAAGCCGCCAATAAGGCTCGCGCTGAAAAATAACGCATCAACTTCAACTCACAAATTATCTCGACAATGAATCTGTCGAAATGGCTGCTTAAGGTATTCGGGTGGAAGGTGGAAATCACCACACCCGACTACCCCAAGTGCTTAATATGTGTAGCTCCGCACACAAGCAACTGGGACTTCATACTCGGTGAACTCGCCTATCTGTCGGTAGGCCGACGAGCCGGATTCCTGATGAAGGAACAATGGTTCAAATGGTCTCTCGGCTACTTTTTCCGAGCTATAGGAGGCATCGCCGTACCTCGCAAACGAGGAAGTGCGCTCACCGAATCAATTGTCGAAAAATTCAACGCCTCACAGCGAATGGCCATAGCCATAACGCCCGAAGGCACCCGCAAAGGAACGGCCAAATGGAGAAAAGGATTCCTCTACATAGCCCACGACGCGAAAGTGCCATTACTTCTCGGAGCCATCGATTACAAATTGAAAAAAATTGAAATAACAACCGAATTCACTCCCACCGGCAATGTCGACAACGACATGAAAGCCATAAAAAAGTTCTACAGTAAATTTCACGCCAAATATCCCGAGAAATTCATAACCGCCGACGAAAATGATTAAGGAGTCACTGAAAGCATCAGCACTGCAACACGACATTGTGTGGGGCGATCCCGCAAGCAACCTCAAGGCTGTCGACAAGGAACTGTCGGCACTGCCGGGCGATGTCGACATCATCGTGCTGCCCGAGATGTTCTCCACCGGATTCTTATGCGACAAGGATGCGGCCTGTCGCTTGGCCGAGCCCATGGACGGCACGACAATGGAGATGGTGCGCAAATGGTCACGCCAATATGATGCCGCGATATGCGGAAGCTTCATCGCCCGCGACAACGACCGTATATTCAACCGTGCATTCTTCATCACTCCGTCAGGCGAGGAAACATTCTACGACAAGCACCATCTGTTCACCATGAGTGGCGAGGACTCTGTCTACACGCGAGGCTCAAGCGCGATGCCCGTAGTGACCTTCAGAGGATGGAATGTGGCCTTTGCCGTTTGCTTCGACCTCCGCTTCCCGGTGTGGCTCCGCAACCGGGGCAAAGCCTACGACCTCCTTATCGTAATGGCCAACTGGCCCGACTCGCGCGCCTACGCCTGGGAGCAGCTGCTCATAGCAAGGGCCATCGAAAATCAAGCCTATGTCATAGGATGCAACCGCTCGGGTTCCGACAAATTCGGAGTCTACTCCGGCACATCTCACATAATCGAACCGAAAGGCCGTAACATTGAAACTGATGTCACTCCTGTAGCCGTTGAGGCACAGCTGTCAATGGAATCGCTCGTCGGATTCCGCAATAAATTTCCCGTTTATCTTGAAGGTGACAACTTTGAGTTGCTCTGAATCGTTATAGATATAAGACAAAAAGTGGGGCTAACATTTGGTTATGATGCAAGAACTATATAATTTTGCATCACAGACAAAGGGGTGCCACTGACGATGTGAGCTGAGATCATACCCTCCGAACCTGAAACGGACAACACCGGCGCAGGGATTGTCGGACAATTCATCCATTAGTGAGTCGACCCTTTTTGCCTTTATGAGAACTTATGAGCAAAATGAAGACTTACCGCACAGCACTTTCGATAGCGGGCTCCGATTGTTCGGGAGGCGCAGGAATACAAGCCGACATCAAGACAATGTCGGCATTTGGTGTTTACGCCATGACTGCGATAACCGCTATAACGGTGCAAAACACTCTCGGCGTCACCGATGTACAAGGGATAAGGCCCGACATAGTTGCCGGGCAGATTGATGCCGTTTACCGCGACATCCGTCCCGATGCGGTGAAAATAGGCATGCTCTTCTCGCCCGACATCGTTGCATCGGTAGCCGATGCCCTTGAACGCAACAAAGCCGACAACATTGTACTCGACCCGGTGATGATTGCCACTTCGGGCGACCCGCTGATTGACGACGAAGCAATCGAGCTGATAAAGAATCGCCTCATGCCAATGTCACGCATCATAACTCCAAATGCAAATGAAGCCCGGGCACTTAGCGGCACCGACGATATAGTACTTCAGATTGAAGCATTGAGGACACTCGGAGCCCACGACATTCTGCTGAAAGGCGGCGACAAATCGTCGGACTCAGGCACCTCGACCGACTACCTGTCACTTGAAGGGTGCGACAAAATCCTGTGCCTTTCACATGAACGCATCAACACCCCCAACACCCACGGCACCGGATGCACACTTTCATCGGCCATAGCAAGCTGCCTGGCTCTCGGAATGTCGATGCACGACAGCGTAACAACCGCCAAAGACTACATCTCGGCAGCTTTGCGCAACGGTGCCGATGTGACAATAGGCCACGGACACGGACCGGTCAACCACCTGTTTGCGCCCCATCGATTAGAACCAACTAACCCTATATAGTTATGGAAATAAAAATTAATGACAAATCGGTGACTGTACCCGAAGGAACAACGCTTCAGGGTGCATTGAACTTGAGCGGAATCGCTCCCGACGGAATCGCGACAGGCCTCAACGGCAATGTAATTCCCATGATAGAGCGTGACACAACCGAGCTCCACGAAGGCGACTCAATCATCATCATAAAGCCTTTCTATGGCGGATAAGCCCATGATGAAAATCGCTATAACTCCACCCGTTCCCATTGCTGACGAGCATGAATACATCGTCGCGATACTTGAGGACGGGTGGGATTACGTGCATCTGCGACATCCGTCGGCAACAACCCATGATATGCGCCGCCTGATCGAGGCGATTCCACAGCGATTCCACAACCGGTTGAAGCTACACGGCCATTTTGAGCTGCTGAATGAATTCAACCTCGGTGGAATACATCTTAATTCACGTTGTCCCGAAGCACCACGGCTCTATAGCGGCAATATTAGCCGCACATGTCACGCTATCGACAAGGCCGAGCGTTTCATCGAGATGGAATATGTCACATTAAGCCCAATTTTCGACAGCATATCAAAGCCAGGCTATACATCGGCGTTTTCATCCGACCAATTGTCGGCCATGAAATGCCGCAATGCCGTAGCCCTTGGCGGGGTAACGCCATTACGCATCGATGCCGTCAATCAATATCCTTTCATCGGATATGCCGTGCTCGGCTATCTGTTCAATTCCAACAGCATCGATGAATTGCGACAAAAGCTCAAAGAATTCAAGTAAACATTATAACATAAATCAGCAATGCTACAATTTATAACAAACGCATCCGACAAATATTCCATAGCCGAAGAGGTGCAGATGGCCATTGAAGGCGGCTGCAAATGGATACAGTTGCGCATGAAAGATGCATCCTACGAGCAACAGCGTGAAACCGCGCTGGAAATAATTCCCGTCTGTCGCGAAAACGATGTGATTCTCGTAATTGACGACAATGTGGAACTCGTGAAGGAACTGCACGTTCACGGCGTTCATCTCGGAAAGGAGGACATGCCTGCGGCCGAAGCCCGTGAATACCTCGGGCCTCATGCAATAATAGGAGTCACGGCAAATACGGCCGACGACATCCTGGCGTTCAAGGGCATTGATGTAGACTACATAGGACTTGGCCCGTTCCGCTACACCACTACAAAGAAAAAGCTGTCGCCCGTGCTCGGCATCGACGGCTATCGCAAGATAGTTGATGAAGTACGCAAAGCCGGCAATGAGCTTCCCATCGTAGCCATAGGAGGCATAACACTCGACGACATCGACGACATAATGTCGACAGGAGTCCAGGGCATAGCCATGGCAGGCTCAATAATCAACGCCGACGACCCGGTGAAATACACCGAAGAGGTCATATCGCGTCTTAAAAAAGGACAACAACAATAATAACAAATAACATATCATTATCACAAAATGGACTTACTTAAAATCGGAGGACGCGACTTCAGTTCACGCCTTTTCGTAGGCACGGGAAAGTTTCCCTCCAACAAGCTTATGCTTGAATCCATAATCGTATCAGGATCCGAAATGATTACCGTAGCGATGAAACGCATCGACATGCAGCATGAAGAGGACGATGACATGATGCGTCACATCAATCGCGACAAAGTGCAATTTCTTCCCAACACATCGGGAGTGCGCAACGCCGAAGAAGCTATTCTTGCCGCAAAATTGTCACGCGACTGTTTCGGGACCGACTTCATCAAGCTTGAAATCCATCCCGACCCGAAATATCTGCTCCCCGACCCCATCGAAACGCTGAAAGCTACCGAGGTGCTTGCCCGCGAAGGATTTGTGGTTCTGCCCTACATCCAGGCCGATCCAGTGCTGTGCAAACGCCTTGAAGAGGTAGGTTCAGCAGCCGTAATGCCGCTCGGCGCACCCATAGGCACCAACAAAGGACTGAAAACCCGCGACCTTCTTGAGATAATAATAGCCGAGAGCCGCGTTCCCGTAGTAATCGATGCCGGACTCGGAGCCCCGTCACATGCCGCCGACGCAATGGAGATGGGTGCCGATGCCGTACTTGTGAACACCGCAATAGCCGTTGCCGGCAATCCGGTGGAGATGGCCGTAGCGTTCAAGCTCGCAGTCGAAGCCGGGCGCAAAGCTTATCTCGCAGGACTCGGCAGACAAAGCACATTCGCGCAAGCAACCTCTCCCCTCACCTCGTTTCTCGATTAGGAACGCCCAACTTCAATCACATCACACTCAATTATGGAAATAAACAATATAGATGTCCGCAACTATCCCGGTTCGACAAAGACATACATAGAAGGGAAACTCCACGACATACGCGTACCCATGCGCCGCATCGACCTAACGCCCACAGTGAAAATCATAAACGGCGAAAAGATGATGCATGAAAACGCCCCTGTTTATGTCTACGACACAAGCGGTGCATACACTGACCCCGATATAACGATCGACATAAACAAAGGACTTCCCCGAACACGTGAAAAGTGGCTATCGCAACGTGACGACCTGGAGCAGTTGCCGGGCATAACTTCGGAATATGGCCGACAGCGTGAAGCCGACAAGGGCCTTGATTCAATCCGATTTGCCAACCGTTACGCACCTCGCCGTGCAAAAAAAGGTTGTGCGATAACACAAATGGCACTTGCCAAGCAAGGCATCATAACTCCCGAAATGGAGTATGTGGCCATACGCGAGAACATGAACAACGACAAGCTTGGCATAAAGAGTCACATCACGCCCCAACTCGTGCGTGACGAAATAGCAGCCGGCCGTGCGGTGCTTCCTGCCAACATAAACCATCCCGAAAGCGAACCGATGATAATCGGAAGCAAATTTCTCGTCAAGCTTAACACCAATATCGGCAACTCGGCCCTATCGTCGGGCATCGAGGAGGAAGTCAATAAAGCCGTGTGGAGCTGCTATTGGGGAGGTGACACACTGATGGACCTTTCAACAGGCGACAACATTCACGAAACCCGTGAATGGATAATACGCAACTGTCCCGTGCCAATGGGCACCGTGCCCGTGTACCAGGCATTGGAGAAAGTCAACGGCAATGTCAAGGATCTCACATGGGAAATATATCGTGACACACTCATCGAACAAGCCGAACAGGGAGTCGACTACTTCACCATACACGCCGGAGTGCTTCGAGCTCACGCCGACCTAATAGGCGAGCGACTCACCGGAATCGTATCGCGTGGCGGTTCTATAATGACCCAATGGGCCGCATTACACGACAGCGAAAACTTCCTGTACACCCACTTTGAGGAAATATGCGAAATTCTCGCCCAATATGATGTCGCCGTGTCACTTGGCGACGGAATGCGGCCCGGAAGCATCCACGATGCCAACGACCGCTCGCAGTTCCTCGAACTCGATGTACTCGGCCAACTCACGGAAATCGCATGGCGTCACAACGTGCAGGTGCTAATCGAAGGCCCCGGCCACGTGCCCATGAACAAAATAAAGGAGAACATGGAGCGTCAGATGTCGGCATGTCACGAAGCACCCTTCTACACGCTCGGCCCGCTCACTACCGACATAGCACCGGGTTACGACCACATAACATCGGCCATAGGAGCAGCGCAGATTGCATGGCTCGGCACGGCAATGATATGCTACGTTACACCCAAGGAACACCTTGCGCTTCCCAATCTTGAGGATGTGCGCAACGGCGTGATAACCTACAAGATTGCCGCCCATGCCGCCGACCTTGCCAAGGGACATCCGGGAGCACAGGTGCGTGACAACGCCATGAGCAAGGCCCGCTATGACTTCCGATGGAAGGATCAGTTCAACCTGTCGCTCGACCCGGCACGCGCCCGTCAATACTATGTCGAGAGCCACAAGGACGACGACCACTTCTGCACAATGTGCGGCCCCAACTTCTGTGCAATGCGAATATCGCAGGCCGTAGCCGACAATTGTGTAAAATAAATCAGTTACTAAAATGTTTTATGACGAAATAAAAAAATATGACTGGAACGACACCACGCGCTGCATAGCAGCCAAAACAGCGCGTGATGTCGAGATAGCCCTCGGCAAGGAACACCTGAGCATCGACGATTTCATGGCTTTGATATCACCTGCCGGAGCCGCCTACATCGAGCCTATGGCACAATTGAGCCAGCGTTACACTCAGGAACGATTCGGCAAGACTATCAGCATGTACATTCCGCTCTACATCACAAATTCATGCACCAACTCATGCGTTTATTGCGGATTCAATCACAACAATCCGTTTAAGCGCACAATTCTCACTATGGAGCAAATCGAGCAGGAATGCAAGGCCATACGCAACCTCGGTCCATTTGAGAACCTGCTGATTGTCACCGGGGAAAATCCTGCCAAGGCGGGTGTCGATTATCTTGAGAAGGCGTTACAGACATGCCGTCCCTATTTCAACAACCTCACAATCGAGGTTCAGCCAATGAAATCCGACGACTACTATCGGCTTACAAAATCGGGACTCAACGGCGTGGTATGCTTCCAGGAAACCTACAACGAGGCCAATTACAAAAAGTATCATCCGGCAGGAATGAAGTCTATATACGATTGGCGACTCAACGGATATGACCGAATGGGACAGGCCGGCGTACACAAGATAGGCATGGGTGTTCTCATCGGACTTGAGGACTGGCGCACCGACATAACCATGATGGCGCGTCATCTGCGTTACCTGCGCAAAAATTACTGGATGACGAAATACTCGGTCAATTTCCCGAGAATGCGTCCGTCGGAAGGACATTTCCAACCCAATGTGATAATGTCGGACCGCGAACTTGCGCAAGTCACATTCGCATTCCGCATCTTCGACCATGATGTCGACATAAGCTACTCCACACGCGAGAATCCTGCATTCCGCGACAACATGATGAAACTGGGAGTGACTTCGATGAGTGCCGGAAGCAAGACCGATCCGGGAGGCTATTCAGTCGAACCCGACTCTCTGGAGCAATTTGAGGTGAGCGACGACCGCTCGCCCGTGAACGTAGCCCGACGCATACACGAACTCGGTTACGAAGTCGTGTGGAAGGACTGGGACAAAATCTTTGACTGAACATCACAATCAACAGCTGTGGCGGACGATATTTCCGCCACAGCTTAACAAAACAATCATCACCACGCTATGGCCGAATTCAATCCGATGCAGCAGATAAAGCATCAATTCTATGCAATGCGCAACGGCGCGATAGCCGACAACATGCGTCGGCAAGGAGCGCCCTACCGCATAATATTCGGAGTCAACCTCCCACAGCTCAACGAGATAGCACGCAACACAGCCAAGTCAGCGGAAATGGCCGAAGCACTCTGGAACAATACCTCGACACGCGAAAGCATGTTGCTCGCACCAATGATATATCCGCACGAGCAATACGACATCGCCACCGCACGCCGATGGTGCAACAGCATAACCACTCCCGAAGTAGCCGACATTCTGTGCATGAAACTGCTGCGACACATGGACTTCGCATCACAACTTGCCGATGAGCTTATATTGTCGGAAAACGACATGGTGCGATACACGGCATTGCGGTTGATGTTCAACCTGCTCCCCAATCGCATAACCGAAGTGAAAGCCTACGCCGAAAGCGAAATGCAGCACGGTTGCAACCTTACGGCATCGGTGTGCCGCCCGTTGCTCGATGAAATCAGTTTTCTGGAAGAAGACAATTGACTAACGGCATCGACTCATGCGATCGCTGATCCACACACCCAACAGTATCAGCGAACAGCCTACATAGCCGACAATCGACACCTTTTCACTCAATAGCAACGCTGACGCTATCAGCGTTATTATCGGTTGTACATAAAGATAGTTGTTGGCTTTTATTGCACCCAATCCCTTTACGGTGAAAGCCCATATAATGAAAGCTATCATCGAACAGAACACGCCAAGGAACAAGAAATTGCTCCATACATCAAACTGCAGGTACACGTCAAGCGGAGTGTGTTCGGGAATGGCAATCAGAAAAGGAATGGCTGTCACCATTCCGTAAAAGAATGTCTTGCGCGAGATGAACATCACGGTGTAAAATGCACTCAGTTTCCTGAGCACAAGACTGTAGACCGACCAACACACTGCGGCCGAAAGCGACAACAAGTCACCCAGCGGCTTCACATCCAGCACAAAACTACTGTTGAAAATGACGCATCCCACGCCAAGGAATGCGATAAGCGAGCCCATCAGCACGCCCTTGCCCGGGCGTTCATTCTTGTAGATGGCTCCCACCAAGAGTGTAGTAATGAGCGGTGAAAGGGTTACAATGAGCGATACATTAGATACAAGCGTATATTCAAGCGCCGTGTTTTCAGCTATGAAATAGAGTGATCCGGCGCAAAGACCGCATGAAACAAAGAGCAATTCATCGCGAAGCGAGTTGGAAAATATACGCTTATGACACACACACAGCACAAGCAAATAGGCAAGAAGGGTTCTCACCACATATACTTCAGTCGGGTTAATCCCGTGCTCCAGAAGAACCTTGGTCGACACAAACGAAACGCCCCATGCCGTGACAGTGAGCAGTGCTCCAAGATGATACCACAATGCCTTTGACTGATTTGCTCTTAAATTAACGCTCATATAAACGCCCTATTAAAAACTTTTGTGCAAACTTACTCAAAATTTCGCACAAACGGCAAACAATTCAACCTTTTCTCTTGTATTTATAAGTAAATAAAATCACTTCGAGATAGCGTGCGAGTAAAATAAAATGTTAACTTTGCCATCTCGAATTAAGTTAAAATGTAAAATTAGAAACTATGAAACTTATTAAGCTTACAGGTGCGGCATTATTAGCCGTGTGCATTCTTGTTTCATCGGGATGTAGTTCAATGACCAACACCGGAAAGGGAGCTCTTATCGGTGGCGGTGGCGGCGGTGCCTTAGGTGCCGGCATAGGCGCTCTTATCGGTGGCGGTAAAGGTGCCGGTATCGGTAGTGCAATCGGTGCTGCAGTAGGTGCCGGAGCAGGTGCCCTTATCGGAAAGAAGATGGACAAGCAGCAGCAGGAACTTCAGGCTGCTCTGCCCGAGGATACAAAGGTTGAACAGACAACCGACCAAAACGGATTACAGGCAATCAAGGTGACATTCCCCGGCGGAATCCTCTTCCCCACCAACGGAACTACACTCAGCCCGTCGGCAAAGCAGGATCTCTCCAAGTTTGTCGTGTCATTGCGTGAAAATCCCCTCACCGATGTACAGATCTTCGGATTCACCGACAACACCGGTGGCTACGCTGTAAATGAAAGAGTATCAACCGGCCGTGCCGATGCAGTGCTCTCCTATCTCGTCAACTCGGGCATCCAGCCTACCCGTCTTTCAGCTCAGGGTGTGCCCATGGCCGACTATGTAGCTTCAAATGATACTCCTGAAGGACGTGCTCAGAACCGTCGTGTAGAGATCTACATCACCGCAAGTCCGCAAATGATTCAGGACGCCGAGAACGGAACATTGTAATATACAATATTGCGACATAACACATCGGGGTGCACTAACTGATATAGTGCATCCCGATTTTTTTCATTTTTAAGACATTGTGATTGTCCACATTGAAGAATAATGTTAATTTTGCAACATAAACATTTAACAGCATCAAAAATCATGACCGCACAATCCATCCGTCTTCATTCGCTTGAATACCGCGATGTACGCACCTACATCATCGCAGCACTTTTTGTCGTAGGCAATGTAGTTTTGCCCCAGATATGTCACCTCGTGCCCGGAGGCGGCCTCACCTGGTTACCGATATACTTCTTTACTCTTGTTGGAGCCTACAAATTCGGATGGCGCGTCGGAGTCATCACCGCGCTTATGTCGCCGCTCATCAACTCCATGATGTTTGGTATGCCTCCCGTAGCGATGCTCCCGATCATCACAATGAAGAGCCTCATCCTTGCAGCAACAGCATCATGCTTCGCTCATAAATTCAACCGACTATCAATCATCGTGATTCTTGGCATAGTCATCAGCTATCAGCTGATAGGAACCGCTGTCGAGGCACTCATGATAAACTCATTCTCAGCCGCACTCTCCGACCTTACCACCGGACTTCCCGGACTGGCTTTCCAGGTAATAGGCGGCTACCTCACAATACGCTACATCCTCAACAAGTAAGTCACACTTATAATTCATAATGAAAGGACAGGAAGGAAAATATTCTCCTGTCCTTTCATTTTTTATGGTTTTAAACATAATGTTTTGAGATAACGAAAAATGTTTCTTACCTTTGTGTTGATAATAACGCAGTTTTGAATTATGAAATTTCGCAACCCGTTCATAAAGCTTACAGCCTCCGCTTTGATGCTGATTCTCACGGCAGGAGCAATGCAGGCAATCGAGCTTCTCATAAAGAAAATAAACGGTAAAGAATACTACTATTACCAGGTTAAGCCGAAAGAAACAATCTACAGTTTGTGCAAACAATTCGGACTGACCAAAGCAGAACTTATAAAATACAACCCCGTTGTGGCCGACGGACTGCGCGCCAACCAGATTCTCTATTTCCCTGTCGACGAAATGGACCAGATTACAGCGGAAAAGGAAGCTCCCCAAGAAAAGTCCAAGCCAAAAACCATCGATGTAGCATCGGTAGAGTCAACCCATTTCGTGGAGAAAGGTGAAACCATCTACGGAATCAGCAAACACTACGGAATAACCGAAGAGGAGCTGATTGCGGCAAATCCATCGATAGCCCACGGTCTAAAACAGGGAGTGGTGCTCAATATCCCCAAAAGCGGAAATCATGTGACATCGACATCATCGGAAGCTGATGTTGCCGAAGCCGACAACTATATAAGGGACGAAGAACCTGCAACCCAGCCGGAACAAGAGCCCGAAACCGAAACCACCGTCGTGGCTGAAGAAACGGGAACCGAGCAAGAGGCAGCACCTGAACTAAAACGGGAACCTGTAGTGCCGGCCATACCCGCGACTACCGTCAACGACTATTATAACGAGGAGGACACCGATGCCGAAGAGCTGTCGGGGGATGAAGCAACCGAAGAACAATCGGAGGAGAGCGACTCTACAATTGTCGACAACTCAGTCGACATAGCCGTGATGCTTCCCTTCATGCTCGATCAGGAGAAACCCGACAAGCAGACTCAGCTATACACCGAGTTCTACAAAGGATTCCTCATCGCAGTCGACAGCCTGCGCAACATAGGCAGCAAAATCAACATCCGCGCATTTGACACGGCGGCAAGCATCGACACCGTGCGCAACCTCATGACTTCGCCCGACTTCGGTGTATATGACATCATAATCGCTCCCGACGACGAGGCTCAGCTCAATGCCATCTCGGACTTCGCGCTACAGCATGACATGAATGTAATGAACATCTTTGCCGTAAAGAGCGAGTTGTACAAAAACAACAAGGCTGTAATGCAGGCCAACATCCCCCACTCCGACATGTATGACGAAGCCGTCACCGCATTGCTCGGCTCCTACATGGACTACATGCCCGTGCTGCTTATCCCCAACGAAGGCAAGACCGATAAGATTGAATTTGTCAACAAGCTCCGCTCCGAGCTGTCGTCACGCAACCTCCCATTCACCGAGATACACTATTCGGGCTATCTGAAGGAGAGCGACCTTGCACAGCTTGAGCATGACAACCGTTACATATTCGTACCCGCTTCGGGAACACAGACCGAGTTCTCTCACATCATAGGAGCTCTGAAGACCTATCGCGAAAATCTTCTGGACTACAACAATGTGCGCCTCTTCGGATATCCCGAATGGATTACTTTCCGCAGCGACATGCTCGAAAATCTGCACACGATGAACTCAACTATCTACTCACGCTTCTTCAACGACGACTCAAGCTACCGCTCGCGTGACTTCGCCGAACTCTACAAGCGCTGGTACGGCTCACCCATGATGAGCGCGATTCCCGTACAGGGCATCCTCGGATTCGACACCGGATTCTATATAATCAATGCGATACACCGTGACAACAACGGGTTGAACAATTCACATTACTCTTACGACGGAATCCAAAGCGGCTACCACTTCTCAAAGCCCGCCGAATCGGAAGGTGTAATAAACGACCGATTGTACTTCATCAATTTCCGTCCGTCAGGAGTAATCGAAAAACTTCCACTGTAAATGAACATGATTCGCAATATAGCATTGGCTCTGCTGCTGTCGGTCGTTGGCTTGACCGCATCGGCACAGGCTCACTATACCTCAAAAGTAGCGATAGGCGGTAAAGCCGGTGTCACACTCTCCAAAATGTCGTTCGCACCCAGTACCAAGCAATCATTTGTAGTGGGTGAAACGATGGGTATAACAGTGCGCTATTGGGAGGAGCGTCACTTCGGACTGATAGCCGAATTAAACCTGGAGCAACGCGGATGGAAGGAGAATTTCGAGGGTGCGCCGTTCAGCTTTGAACGCAAACTCAACTATATACAGCTGCCTCTTCTCACCCACATATTCTTTGGAGGACGCACCGTAAAAGGGTTCTTCAATCTCGGTCCCGAGGTGGGATACATGATCAGCACAAGCTATTCATCCAACTTCGATGTCCACAACATAGCCAACATACCCGACTTTCCGCCAAACCGCGAAACCGACCAGATGGTATTGGAACCCACCAATAAGTTTGACTACGGAATATCGGGAGGCGCGGGCATTGAATTTACAATCAAGCGCAAGCACCTCATAAATCTCGAAGCACGTTACTACTTCGGAATCGGCAACATATTCCCCGATGAGCGTCGTGACACATTCTCGGCTTCACGAGGAATGTCGATACTCGTCACTCTGGGCTATAGCTATCGACTGAAATAATAAGCTTTTTAAGAGCCGGTTCGACAATAAATGTCAACGGCTTTAAATCTTGCCGGGAGCAGTGAGGATGTGAAACACGAGGTCATTGAGGATGTCGTAGGAATCCATACGCGACCCCACACCCTTGCTGCGACAATCGGCTACACGAATCTCGTGCAGAATCTCAATCAACTTCCACGCATTGTAATTGCGCATTCCCTGCTTGTAATCGTCGGGCAGCCATGAACGGCGTATTCCTATCTCGGCACATAACGCACTCTCGCTTCTGTCGCGACAGTAGGTTACAAGCAACAGATTGGAGAAATAGTTCCATATAGTGCCTATAGTCACCACGACAGGATTATTCTTGGGATTGCGGCGGAAATAGTCGACAATCCTGAAGGCACGGTTGAAATCCTTCACGGCAAGAGCGTTCACAAGCTCAAAGTTATTGTAATCCTTGCTCATGCCTATGTGGCGTTCAATCACCTCGGGAGTTATAGTTGAACCGGGTGCAAGAGCCACCGTGAGCTTGTCGATTTCATTATACAGTCGCGAAAGGTCGGTGCCCACATAGTCGCGCAACATGGCGAGTCCCTTGGTTTCGATGTTAAGACCCTTCTGCTTTATGAATCCGCTTATTATGGGCCCTGCATTGCGGTCGGTCACCTTCTGCGACTCAAATACCACCCCGCCATGCGTGTTTATCTGCTTTATCAGGTCCTTGGCCTTGGCTTGCGCGCCTCGGCAGCTGATCACCAATATCGTCGACATCGTGGGCTGTGAAGCATAGAGATGAAAGCGGTTAAGCTGGTCGGCCCTTATGGCCTGTGCTTCCTTCACTATCACCACCTGATAATCCGACATCATAGGATAACGGCGACATGCGTCCATTATCGTGTCAGGCCCTGTTTCAGGAGCATAGAATGTATAGAGATTAAAGTCACGGTCGGCTTCGGGAATTATATTCTCAAACATCGACAGCAACTCGTCGATATAGTAGCCCTCCTCGCCATGCAGCAAATATACGGGAGCATATTTGCGTGATGCGAGCTGCGATTTCAATCCTTCAAATGTAACTGCCAACGATGCCTGAGCCATAACTTATAACGGTAATAAATTTTTTTTGTAAATTTACAGAAAATAAGTGACGCAAACAAGAATATTGAATGGAGCTGAACCTGCCATCGTTTGACATAAGACTGCAACGTGACGACGAAGGTGTAAAAATCTTCGACCGATTGCGCAAGAAGTTCATCATACTCACCCCCGAGGAGTGGGTAAGACAACACTTCGTGAACTATCTTATAAATCATAAGGGATTCCCCGAATCGCTAATGGCCAACGAAATAGGGATAACACTCAACGGCACGCGTCGCCGTTGTGACACAGTGGTATTTGACAAGCACGGCTCCCCAATGGTGATTGTCGAGTATAAAGCGTCGTCAATAGTGATTTCGCAGTCGACATTTGACCAGATAGTGCGTTACAACATGGTGCTCCATGCACGTTATCTCATCGTGTCAAACGGCATGAACCACTATTGCTGCCGCATTGACTACGACAACATGTCCTATGATTTTTTGAAAGAAGTTCCCGATTACGCCGATTTAGAGCCGATTCGACAATAAATATTAACGGCAGGGTCTTAGAATAGGTAGACCACTCTAATGTCCCAAGTGCGGTTCTTGGCACTGAAATCATCGAGCAACTTGGTCTTGACGGCGTAGACCATACCCCATGTGCGGCTTGCCTGTACCTGCCAGTTCTTGAAAATCTCGACACCCAATCCCACGGTAAGTCCCATTTCACCTCCGGCATACTTCAAGGCCTTCACATTACTGTGAGCGGCAAGGATGCTGAATGACGGGCCACCGAACACAAAGGGAGCGACATAGTCCTCCATTCCGTTAAGGCGGGTATATTTGAATCGAAGATGTATAGGTATCTCTATGTAATGAAGATAGCTGCGCTCCTTGCCGTAACCCTGCGAAGCCCACACGAGCTTTTCACCGAGATTCAATGTGGCACCGCGCTGCTCATAGAAAATTCCCGAACTTACACCGAAACCGATGCCGGGAAACATCATCTCGGTGGCTATACCGGTTGAGAATCCCACACTCTTGTCGACTGTAATCAAGTCCTGACGGAATTTAAGATTGGTGATATCGATTCCCAGCATAGGGCCGTAACGGAATTGAGCCGATGCGCTGAATGCGCCTATCATTGAAGCCACGAGGGCAAGACATAGAATATACTTTCTCATTTATAATGTTATTTTAGCACAAAGTTAACGATAGTCAACGTATTTACGCAATAACGAAGTGTAAAAATCGTGAAATATCGACGAAAAGCGCAAAATCATGCAAAAAGTCGCGCTATGTCATCGATTGCTATGATGGTTATTATAATTTTCCCGTCGGGAGTATAGTTGGGCGTAGTAAGTTTAAACAAATCGCCAAGCAGATGCTCCATTTCGGCCGATGTAAGCTGACGCCCCGGCTTTATCGCCGCGGCTCTCGCCATCGACAAAGCAATGTTGTGACGAAGGTCATCGGCTATCTTTCCGCTTCCGTCGACAACCGTGTCAATCATCGACAGCATCAGTTCCCTCGGATTGACATCGTTCATGACCGAAGGCATACCGTTAAGCGTCCAGGAATTGTCGCCCAGACATGATATGTCGAAGCCGAGAGCGTTGGCCTCATCGACTATGCCCTCCATAACGGCATTTTGCGCGGCGGTAAGGTCGACGACTTCGGGAAATATAACACGCTGAGTGCTCAACGCATCGAGATTTGCAAGGTCGATGTAACGGTCATAGAGTATCCTCACATGAGCGCGATGCTGATCGATGACCATGAGCCCCGATTTGGAGGGCGACAATATGTAACGGTTCTTGAGTTGCATTGCGCTCTGACTGTCGGTCACGGCTCCAAAGTCCAGTTCACCGGCTGCCTCATCATTCATGGTCGACGATACGGCCGACAGGTCGACATCATCGGTCATGTCGTTCAATGCACTTCCGCGCATTGTTTCGTAGGACTCATCACGGTTACGTGCAAAGTCTTCATAAAGCTTCTCCCAATCCTGCGTTGCGTCATTCAATCCGCTTCGCCACGAACCGCCCGATGTCGACGGCGATGAATCACGCGTGGAGGTGTTGAAGGGGTTGTATGACTTGTCGATTTTCACCTCATGGCTGGCATTGGCATTGGGATTGAACACGGGAATATCGGGAGCATCGGTGACATCAAATTCAATCGACGGCACGGCGTTGAACTTACCCAGACCCTCCTTTATGACAGCCGTGAGAATCTGCCATATAGGCTGCTCGTTCTCAAACTTTATCTCGTTCTTGGTGGGATGTATGTTGACATCTATCGTATCGGGGTCAACCGTGAAGTTCAGGAAGTAGCACGGTTGCTCATCGGCTGGAATCAACTGGTCGTAACACTGCATCACCGCCTTGTGGAAATAGGGGTGACGCATATTGCGCCCGTTGACCATCAGATATTGCAAGGCTCCCCTCTTACGCGCATTTTCCGGTCGGCTGACAAATCCCGATATGCGCACGAGCGAAGTGTCGGTTTCAACCGGGACAAGCTGCTTGTCAAGAGCCTTGCCGAAAAGGTCGATTATACGCTGCTTAAACGAGCATTTCATCAATTGATGGACAGTCGTGTCGTTATGTACCAACAGAAACTCCACATTGGGATTGACCAATGCAAGGCGCTCAAACTCACGGAGTATGTTGCTCATCTCAACGTGATCGCTTTTAAGGAACTTTCGCCTTGCGGGCACATTGAAGAATAGATTCTTGACCATCATGTTGCTTCCCGGCGTACACACATCGGGCTCCTGGCTTTCAACAGTCGAGCCGCTGATGACGATGCGTGTGCCTATGTTGTCGTCCTTACGCATAGTGCGCAATTCGACTTGCGATATGGCGCATATCGAAGCAAGAGCCTCGCCACGGAATCCCATTGTGTGAAGCGAGAACAGATCGGAGGCCTGTGATATTTTGGATGTAGAGTGACGCTCAAATGCCAGTCGTGCATCGGTAGGCGACATTCCGCAACCGTTGTCGACAACCTGTATCAAAGTGCGTCCGGCGTCTTTAAGTATTATTTTTACGATTGTAGCTCCCGCATCTATAGCATTTTCGACCAACTCCTTTATCACCGATGCGGGACGCTGAATCACCTCTCCGGCCGCTATCTGGTTAGCCACCGAATCGGGCAACAGCTTTATTATATCGCTCATTTTATATAGTTTTCCTTGATTTAATTCACTGCAAAAATAGTGAAAAACTACGATATTTTACCCACTTTTCAACGCAATCGTGCATTAAACTCCTTGCGCTCCCGGTCGAAAAACCAACCCCACTTGTTAAAATATTTCATCATGTTCACGATGTGAATCCACAACATCCTGCTGTTGTGATAGGAAGCTGCACGGTGATGGTGGACCACCGTTATTCCCGGATAGTATATTGTGCGATACATCCTGTACAATCGGCGTGAAAGGTCGATGTCCTCGGGATACATGAAGAACCGCTCGTCAAACAATCCTACTCTTTTCAGTGCCGACACGCGCAGCAGCATAAAGCTACCCTGATGATAGGGAGCATCGAATATTGCATCGTGTGACATGGATTTAAGCAGATAACGCTCATCGGACAATCGTGAGATAAATGACGGCATGAAACGCCGGGCAAATACATTCCACGGCGTGGGAAGCATGCGGCTCGTGTATTGTAACGCACCTGTTGAATCGACAATGCGCGGATGCAGCAAAGCCACATTCTCATTCTGCTCCATGTAACGCACGGCTATCTCAACCGACTCCGGGAGAAATTCCACATCGCTGTTCAGCACAAGATGGTAACGCACGCCCGCTTCAATGCTCTTACGTAACGCCACATTGTGCCCCGCACCGTAACCCACATTGTCATTAGCCATGTACTCAACGACGGGGTATCGGCCGCAAAGCTCCTTGACGGCGATGTCACGGGCATTATCCACCACATACACCTTGCTCACGACAGGCGAAGAGAGTGACGCAAGACAACGGCGCAACTCGTCACAATCGGTGTGATACGTTACTATGGAAACCGCTACATTCATCATTTCGACAGGCGTGACAATAATTTGAAGAAACTCCGTCCCGGCAACGAAGCGATTATACCGAGCTTATTCTTTGCCCTTACCCGCTTGTCACGCAGGCAATCCATGCGCAACTTCGATATGGCATCCCAACAAGCATCGGCTTCCTTAGAGTCACCCAAACCGTTACGCACAAGCAGGACAAACATATTGAAGTGTGCACTCAGCATGCGGCTTTTAGCGGCAGCCGACGCAGCGGGGCAATTGAGAGCGACATACTCCCCTATTCGTCCGACGACATCGAGTACATCAAGCCTGTCACGGGTGAAAACCGACAACCGGCTTCCGGCGCGCTTGCGGTAGAAATATAACACCTCATCACGGAATACAATCCTGCGGGCCTTTCCTATTATACGCGGCATTATGTCGAGGTCCTCATACATGATTCCGGGGGTGAAACGCTCCTCGTCAAACAGGTGACGCGCAAACATCTTTCCCGATACCGATGAATCGATACCGTCCTGATAAAGCAACGACTTCATGGCATCGTCACGTGACATAATCAGAGGTTCTGAATCACAGTGACGCATCTTGCCACCTACACGCGTCACCGCCATATCAGCATCGGCCATCATCGCATATAACCGCGTGACATAATCACGGGCTATTACATCGTCACTGTCGACAAACGTGACATACTCGCCCCGCGACACATCGATTCCGGCGTTACGTGCAACCGAAGGGCCGCAATTGTCACATTCAACCAAGCGGAATCGACCGTCACGTTCAACACGCCGGCGACATATAGCGTTACTTCCGTCGGTCGAACCGTCATCAATAAGAATCACCTCCATATTGTCGCACGACTGCAAGGCAATGCTCTCAAGACATTCGTCAAGAAAGGGAGCCGTGTTGTAGACCGGAACTATTACCGATATTAAAGGGATATGATTCACATAGACAAAGTTAGCACATCACGACAAATGTAGCGTCATTGCTGTGTCAAAAATATTGCATAACGTTTACGCTTCAATTAAATCGATTGAAAACGCACAAATTATCGGATAATTATTCCTATGTTTGCCCTTAATCAACATCAACATGACATGGCACAACATAACGAACTTGGGAAATGGGGCGAACAGGTGGCCTACGAGTATCTTCTCGTGCAAGGTTACACGATGGTTGAGCGTGACACCCGGCAAGGGCATTTTGAAATCGACCTTATAGCCACCAAGGGCAACCGCATCATATTCATCGAGGTCAAGACGCGTTCCGACCTCAAGGTCGATCCCGTTCAATCGATAAACTCACGCAAGATAGGACGAATATGCGCCGCCGCCAACAGCTATGTAAAACAACACAAACTGCCCCATGAGGTGCAGTTTGATATTGTCATTGTCATCGGAAATCCCGACAACTATACGATTGAACACATTCCCGACGCATTCATTGCGCCGATGCGCGGATACCGCTAATCGACCCGTCGTTTTCTAACCGATGGATCGGGCTCGTTCAACAATGCCTCCATTTCGGGAGGAATGTTGAATATGTCATCCTTATCCTTTGGACGCAACGCTTCATACCATTGGAAATTGGAGAGATAGAATATCGACTTCTTGGCCAAATAAAGAGGTGTAGCCGTTCCCGTGACTTCAGGCCACATCTTTATACGCTCTACCTGCATTGGCCCGGCAGAGAAATCGGCTGTAAGGAAGCTACTCTCGGAATTCACTATCTTGTTTATGGTAGAGTCGCTCTCCTCTGGCAACATCACCACCTCGACATTGCCGCTTACATCGAGCCTGCGCATATTGCCGTCGACAAATGTCGCCAGCATCTCCTTTCCGCTAAGCTGATTGTAAAACTCCTCGCCTACATGCTCGGCCGTAAAACCGAACTCGGGCAACTTGGCCCAGTCGACCGTGGAGTCATTGAAATGCACATATATCACATTTCCGAATATCTGACGCGCCTCATTCCACACAATGGGATGACGGTGCATATAGAGGGTGGAGTCACGCTCCATGAAGCTTAACGAATCGCAAAGTCCCTGGATGTCGACTCGCCAAAAACGCACACGCGGATAGGCCGTCATGACATGGGTGGAGTCGTCGTGCAACACATAGGAACGTATCGTGTCGCCATGCATATAGAGAGTGTCGCCCTTGCTGTATTCAAGGATTCGGGCACGATTGGTGGCAAATGCGCTGTCCTGTTTCTCAAAGTAACAGCCGTAGTTGCCCTCAAGCATTGTCTGCCTAACCGAGTCGGTAAGCACCATGTTGCCGAAAGCCTCGCCAAAACCGGCTTTCTGGTCGTAGTATATGGTGTCGCCTGTCAATGTGCTGCCTCCCTCGGTGACGATAAGCGACCGGTCAAAGAGTTCCGAGAAGCCCATGTCGGTATTATAGATACCGTTACTTGAGTAGACGGTTGCACTGTCGGTGACAATAGTCGTGGGGCTAACGATGCGTGCTATGTGGGTGCCGGTATTGTAAAGCAGAGTTTCGGTAGTCATGCGGAAGTCCTTATCCTCAATGTCGTTCAGCACCACATGCTCGCGGAACTCGGCATCCTTGGTATCGGGGCTGTATTGTCCGTAACCCGAAGTCAACTGATTCTCGGCATCGGTAATCTTGCCCTCGTTGTCATAGTAACCGATATTCGACGCAATGTCGTAATAGAAAGTATAAGTTTCCAATTCGACATCCTTATTAATAAGTCGCACCGGATTTATGTCATCGCCGTAGAAAGTGGCAAGTTCATCGGCACCGTTATAGTCAAGCTCGTCAGCATATACAAACAGGGTGTCGCCCTGCTCCATCCTCACATTTCCAAAAGCGTTCAACGAGCTTGACGCTTCGTAGAAATGAGCGCTGTCACAGAACATGAACATATCGCCCTTGCGGAACTGCACGTTACCTATCAACACCTGATATTCGGTGCTGACCTTCTCATCCATCAACAGCTTGTCGGCACGTTCAAGAAACACACGACCTTCGGTGTGTCGATTAGCCGATGGAATGGTAGGCTTTATCGCCAAAGTATCATTGGTCGCAAGAGGCGACTGTCCCTGCCGCTGCAAACCTTGACTGCCAAAAACTATCGACGGGACAAGAATACCCAAAAGGCATAGAAGGATAAGATTCCTTCTATGCCCTGAGTATAAATTATGTCGGTCGTTATTACGATTCATCTAAATCACTGATTTTTGTTTCGCTTCAACCAGCCATCGTGCTGGAAATCACAGTCGCGCCATCCATCCTCGATGCGCACGTAGGTATCCTTGATTTTCTTGTCGATCCACTCGGCAATTATCTTATTGCGCAACGAGTTTTCGTACATGTTCTTTATCATCTGGTAGTCGTCGCTCAATGTCGCGCGATGTCCATCGATGCGGTCGGCCAGTTTCACGATAACCACTATCTCACGGTTGTTGGTGGGATCCGACATGATGAACGGCTTCGACACCTCGCCTATCGACATGGTGTTTACTGCGCGGCTCACCTCCTGCGGCAGCTCTCCCATCTGGAATCGAGTAGTACCGGTTTCGCCATTCACTATCAATCCGCGATTGAATCGTGTATTCTTATCCTGCGACAAACCCGCTACAGCATCCTCAAAGGTGAACTTCTCGGCAAGAATGTCGGAGCGCACTGAATCGAGTCGGTTTATAGCGTCGGTAAGATCCTTTTCAGCAACCTTCGGGCGCAGCAGGATGTGTCGGGTGTTGATGCGGTCGCCGCGCTTCTCGATAAGCTGAATTATGTGGTAGCCATAGGTTGTTTCAACTATCTTGGACACCTTCTTGGTGTCATTCAGGTTAAAAGCGGCAGCGGCATATTCAGGCTCGAGATGACCGCGACCGAGGAATCCGGTTTCACCGCCTCGCATACCCGAACCGTCCTGTGCCTCGGAGTGGAGAATGGCAAGAGTCGAGAAATCGGCTTCGCCCTTATTGACCTTATCGGCATAGTCACGCAGTCGCGACTTGACCTCCTCGATTTCCTCTCGCGGAATCACGGGATTTATAGTGAGAATCTGCACCTCCACCTGCATGGGCACGAAAGGAATACTGTCCTGAGGAAGTCCCGAGAAATATTTGCGGACATCGGAGGGTGTGGTCTTGATGTCCTTGGTGAGATTGGCCTGCACCTCCTGCACCTTATATCGATTACGCATAGACTCCATCATCGTTTCACGTATCTGAGGCAACGGACGACGATAGAACTGCTCAACCTTCTCCTGAGTTCCAAGCTCATTGATAAGATAGTTGATCTGCATTTCAACACGCTGTGAAACTGCACCCTCGGAAACCTCGACCGTATCAAGTTCGGCCTGATGCAAGAAAAGCTTCTCGATAGCGAGTTGTTCGGGAATCACGCAATAGGGATCACCGTCTATGTTGGCACGCTCATAGAGCATGGTCTGATACATCTCCTCGACTTCCGACTTATAGATGGGCTGATCGCCTATCCACCATGCCACTTCTTCAATGACATTGTTGTTTTGCGCTATAGCAGCGATCGCCACCCCGGCGGCTGCAAATAATGTGATTGCTTTGTTTAGTTTCACTTTATATAATTTCTATTCTTGGTTAGCAGTATTAAGTTAACTATCATTGCTTGGCATCGTTCAACCCCAGGTCGACATGCACCTCGATGTCACCGTCCTTCAGCCCCTGGTCATAAAGTTGCTGTCGCAGTTCACGGTCATAGTCAACACGTGTACGGCTCATAAGCAGTTCCCTTATGCTCTCGGCAGCCGCCTCAAAGGGGGAAACGGAACCCGACGGCATATATTCACTCACGCTCAGCAGATACACATATCCGTCACGCGTGGTTTCAAATGTCTTGTTACGACTCAGAAAGGCGTCGGGCGAACCGCCGAAGTCAAAGGGGATTTTGGCTTCGACCTCTTCCCATGCAATCCATCGGTCACGAAAATAGTCGTAATGAATCGCTTCGCTCAATCCGTATTTCTCAAGATTGTCGATGTCGGCGGCCTTGTCGGAGCGATACCATTTACGCACATCCGACAGTCCTGCCGCATCCTTGGGGACCTTAATGTAGATGCCTTTTACAAGCGGACTCTTCAGCTTGAAATCCGATTTATTGGCTTCATAGAATGCTCTCAAAGTGTCAACCGGAATGCTTTCGGCGGCATGCTCGGCATACATCTGACGGCGATATTCCCACATCAGCAACTCGTTTCGATAATCTTCGACAAGCTTGTCGATGCGCTTTGTATCGGAAATGTTGCGTGCGGCAATCTCCCCTACCAGCTTATTGTCAATCCACGTGCGTATGTAGGCTCGTGTAAACTTCACGCTGTCGTCGGGCGACAATCCATAAGGAATATTCGATGCCAAATCATCGGCTGTAAGCGTCGATGCGCCTACCCTCACCAATACATCATCCTCCACCGAATCGGATTCGGTACCACTGCAGGCGGCGAAAGCGATAATGAGAGGCATGAAAGCTATGTAACGTATTACATTCATCTTAATGTGTATGGCAATCAAGCTTCAAATTTACTAAAAATTCAAATAAGGCAACTCCTTTATTGGATTTTTATTGACTTTTATGAGATATTTAAGCTTTTTTGAACTATCGATTCAAAATCGAGAGAGGCATGCTGCGGCGGTTTACCGTGACATGCCTCTCTCATTTATGTTAAAGCAATGAATTACTGATGTGACGCACTGTAGTTGGGTGCCTCGCTGGTGATAGCCACATCGTGAGGATGGCTCTCGGCCACTCCGGCATTGGTGATGCGTGTAAACTTGGCACTATGCAGCTTATCGATGTTCTTGGCTCCACAGTAGCCCATACCGGCTCTCAAGCCGCCGAGCATCTGATAGGTAACTTCATAGAGCGAGCCCTTAAACGGAACACGTGCGGCAATTCCTTCGGGGACAAGCTTGCGGGTATCGGTTTCACCGGCCTGGAAATAGCGGTCCTTTGAACCCTTCTCCATAGCCTCAAGCGAACCCATGCCACGATAAGCCTTATACTTACGGCCGTTGTAGATGATAGTGTCGCCGGGCGACTCCTCTACACCGGCAAGCATACCTCCGAGCATAACCGAATAAGCGCCTGCGGCAAGAGCCTTTACAATGTCACCCGAGTAACGTATACCACCATCGGCGATCAACGGGACATCGGTTCCCTCAAGAGCCTTGGCTACATCGTAGACAGCCGACAACTGAGGAACTCCCACACCGGCAATAACTCGAGTAGTGCATATAGACCCCGGACCTATGCCCACCTTAACGCCGTCGGCGCCGTTCTCGACAAGGAACTTGGCAGCTTCGCCTGTTGCAATGTTGCCGACAACCACGTCGATGTTGGGATACTTCTCCTTAACGCTGCGGAGCACACCGACCACACCTGCGCTGTGACCGTGAGCCGTGTCAATAACGATTGCATCGACACCTGCAGCCACAAGTGCATCAACGCGGTCCATGACATCGGGAGTCACACCCACGCCGGCGGCTACGCGAAGACGGCCAAGAGCGTCCTTGCAGGCATTGGGCTTGTCCTTAGCCTTGGTTATGTCCTTATATGTAACGAGGCCCACAAGTCGACCTTCATTGTCAACTACGGGCAATTTCTCTATCTTATGCTGTTGGAGTATGCTTGCAGCCTCTTCAAGATTGGTGGTCTGTGAAGTCGTGACAAGATTCTTTGATGTCATCACCTCATCGATAAGACGGTTGAGGTTCTGCTCAAAACGCAAATCACGATTGGTAACGATACCAACAAGCTTACGGTCGTCATCGACAACGGGAATACCACCGATATGGAATTCCTCCATCATGGCCAAAGCATCCCTTACGGTACTTCCGCGCTTGATGGTGACAGGATCATATATCATACCGTTTTCGGCACGCTTAACGGCATGTACCTGACGAGCCTGCTCGGCAATCGACATGTTTTTGTGGATAACACCGATACCGCCCTCGCGAGCAATGGCAATGGCAAGACGAGCCTCGGTCACCGTGTCCATAGCGGCCGAAACCAGTGGTACATTCAATGTTATGTTTCGTGAAAACTTGGTGGTAAGGTCAACACACCGCGGTAAGACTTCCGAATAGGCCGGAATCAATAGGACATCGTCAAATGTAAGACCGTCCATTTTTACTCTATCTGCAATAAATGACATACTGTGTAGAATTTATTGCGCACAAAGTTAATGATTTTTTCACATATTAAAAAATCGGCGGCCAAAATCATTCCTGATTTAGCCGCTTTTTTTAATATATTTTAAGCATTCTGGGCTGTTTTGCCGGTTTCAGCCGCACGAGCGTGCATCACCGCGTCAAAACAGAGTGAGCAGATACTTGCGTATAGCGACACGCACATCAGCCGCACGACAATTAAATCCGTTCACCATTATGACCACCACATGGGTTGGACGGCGTGAGGCGTCAAGCTTGTAACCGGCATAACACAGCACGCCGTTCATGCTGCCCGACTTCAATGCCAACCGTCCGGCAAGCCTCGTGTCGGCGAGAAGCGCCCTTACAGTGCCCTCCTTTCCCGCCAACGGGAACAATGACACATAATCATTGTCAGACGACATCTTAGCCAATATGTCACCAAGAAACTTAGGTGTGAAACGGTTGGTGCGCGCAAGTCCGCTACCGTCACACACCTTTATCGAAGAAAAGTCGACTCCCTCACCCTTCCAATAATCACTCTGGACTTCAAGAGCGGCATCGGCAGTGTGCAATCCCTTGGCCGACGAAAGCGCGCGCAACATCCCTTCAGCAAAAAGGTTGTTGCTCTTAAGCATCATTACGCGCAATATCTCGTCGCGCAACGGCGACTTGTGCCTTAACGGAGTAATGCCATTAACCTTGACCTCCATGAACTCGTTGCCACACCCGATGCCGGCTTTACCCAGCGCATCGACAATTTCGTCACGCAACACAAAGTCAGGATAGGGCATCGAATAGCGTGACGCATAGCTCTCGCCCCTGACGGTGCCATACACATTTAGTATATAGGAACCCTCGCCGCGCATTGCCATGACATCGCCCTTTGAGCCGCTGCGCAGTGAGTTGACCACCTCAAGTCCCGGAACGGCCGGTGTAGTGTCGACACCCGTCGACCCGTCGCCGGGATACAAACGCATCGAAAAACTGTTGTCCTTATAGTTCAAGCCATAAAGTCCCGCACCATATTCCCAGGCAATGTCCTCAAGCAGCCAATAGGGCGACACGCCTATTTCGGGAAATCCGCCGTTGTCGACCAAAACCTCCCCGGCTATCGAGTCAATGCCCTGTTGACGCACCCAGGCCACAATGTCATTTACAAAACCCTTGTTAGAGGGAAAGCTTCCCGACTCCAACGTGGGATCACCGCATCCATGCACCACGACATTTCCTGACAACACTCCGTCGGCAATCTCGCCGTGCAATGTGACGACAGTAGTGAACGGACTATCCTTACCCAACATCCTAACAGCCGACGCTGCGGTGAGGCACTTTGTAACCGACGCCGGGGTAAACGCTTTCTCGGCATTATAGGACTTCAGGCATTTCCCGGAGGCAAGCTCCATAACGTATATGCCCTCAAACGCAGCCTCATCGCCCTTGAACACTATGGGCGACGCCGCACCGGCACATAACGCAAAACACAAAAATAGATAAGCAATCAAATGTTTCATGCTTCAAAATTACACAAATTCCCCGAAACAGCGGCTCCACGGTACATTTTAACCTTACAAACAGACTTAGACCCGATTTCCCAATATCCGTTAACTCCAGAGGCTAAATAATCGTTGCTATTTTTATATATTTTTACAAAATTCATTAGTTTTAGCTATGAAAATTGCTCGTATGTGACGAAAAATGTTTAATTTCGCACAGTTTATTCTAATTTGTGCAATATTTATGGCAATCAAGACTCGTGAAAAGCTCATTGAAGTAGCAAGACAGCTGTTCGCTCGTAAGGGTATCGAAAATACCACTATGAACGACATTGCCAACGCTTCGGAGAAGGGTCGCCGCACCATATACACCTATTTCAAGAATAAACGAGAAATCTACAATGCAGTTGTAGAGAAAGAGAGCGAACAACTTGTAACTCGACTGCGCGAAGTGTTGGCAACCGACCTGAAGCCGACTGAAAAACTGATGAGCTACATCGACAAGCGATTTGACATTGTAGTTGAAACCGTCCACCACCATCAGGACAACGCCATGTTGCGCACTCTTTTCATACGCGAAGTAAAGCGCGTCGAGCGCATCCGTAATCTCGCTGTCGAAAAAGAGATGGAGATGCTACGACAGATAATACGCGACGGCTTGAAGACAGGAGAATTTGACCCGGAGAAAGTCGACGGAGTATATTCGACGATGATAATGCTGTTTCAGGGCATAGAGCTGTCGTATATGCGAGCCAACTTCGAGCAAATGGGAGTAGATGCATCGAAACTTCGCAATCAAATCAAGCAATTCATAATAAACGGTATAAAGAAATAAACTCAAACGATTATGTATATAAACGCCACAGGATATTACGTACCCGAGGGACGCGTCGACAACGATCACTTCCTTGAAGTCAACGGATTAACAAGCGACTGGATATATAAACGCACAGGAATAAAGACCCGCTCCAAAGCAGGAGAAGGCGAAGGACACAACTCGATGGGTCTGGCAGCCATAGCCGATGCAGTAAAGCATCTGCCCTACGACATAAAGGATGTTGACCTGATAGTTTCAGCCTCTTACTCTCCCTACGACACCGTGGCTACCCTCGCTCACATAGCGCAACGCGAATACGGCATAACCAACGCTCGCGCCATATATGTATCGGCCGCATGCTCATCATTTGTCAACGGTCTTGAAATCATAGAAACATACTTCGCAGCCGGAAAGGCAAAAAAGGCACTTCTCGTGTGCTCGGAGCACAATACATATTACTCCAATGAAAGCGACCCGAAATCGGGGCATCTCTGGGGTGATGCAGCAGTAGCCTACTTCCTGTCGAAGGACAAGACCGCCGACAGCGACATTGCCGTCAAGGAGGTATTCACCCGCGGACTCGGCAACATAGGCAAAGGTCCCGAAGGCGTGGTGCTCCGACCGAAAGAAGGCGGCATCGAGATGCCCGACGGACGCGATGTATTCGTTAACGCATGTCACCAGATGCTTGTAGCGCTTGAAAACGCCACAGCACCCCACAACCTGACACCCGCCGATCTCGACTACATAATAACCCATCAGGCCAACAAGCGAATCGTGGCGCAGGTAGCACATCAGCTCAACCTGTCGGACGAACACTTCCTCAACAACATCGAGGAGCTCGGCAACACCGGCTCGGCAAGCTGCGCACTTGTATTCGCTCAAAACCGCGACAAGTTCAAGAAGGGCGACAAAGTGGGACTCACCGTATTCGGCGGAGGATATTCATGTGGAGCATTCCTTCTTGAAGTGTAATGGCCTGACTACATCAAGCGTGAAGTAGAAAAGATTGCGACTGTAATAGGCGCACTCCTCATCAAACTCGGCATAGGCAAAAGCGGCAATACAGTCGAAAATGCATACGATTGCTGCCACAAAGACCTTTCCGACGGACTCAACATCGATCTTGACAAACTGCTTGTCGATGACAATCCGCTGATGTATCTTACGGCTGTCAAGGGCTTCGGCCCCGAGCATCTGGAGTCGCTGGCACAAGCGCTTCGCGCAACGATGCCGACAGGCTCGGCACGACGCGACACCGAACTCACGCTGCTTATAGGCAAAATCCTGAGCTATCTCAGCGACATAGGCTACGTGTCATTCTCGCTCGGGAAGCGATAATTTTGGATATACGACATTATTTCGTTACTTTTGCACCTGATTAGATTAAATATACAATAACCAAAAACTCGATAACAGATGAAATTACTCGAAGGAAAGACAGCACTTATCACAGGTGCCGCACGTGGTATCGGTAAAGCTCTCGCCTTGCGTTTCGCTCAGGAAGGAGCCAACATTGCATTCACCGACCTAGCCATCGATGAAAACGGCAAAGCCACTGAAAAGGAAATCGAAGCTCTCGGCGTAAAGGTAAAGGGTTACGCTTCAAATGCAGCCGATTTCAACCAAACCAAGGAAGTTGTAGCCGAAGTACACAAGGATTTCGGTTCGATAGATATCCTTGTAAACAACGCAGGTATAACCAAGGACGGCCTCATGATGCGCATGACCGAGGCTCAATGGGACGCCGTGATAGCAGTGAACCTTAAGAGTGCCTTCAACTTCATCAACGCCGTTCTCCCCATAATGATGCGTCAGCGCGCCGGCTCAATAATCAACATGGCATCGGTAGTAGGTGTACACGGAAACGCCGGACAGGCCAACTATGCTGCTTCAAAGGCAGGACTTATTGCCCTCGCCAAGTCGATAGCTCAGGAAGTAGGCTCACGCGGCATACGCGCCAACGCCATAGCTCCCGGATTTATCGAAACCGCCATGACTGCCGCCCTACCCGATGACATTCGTGCCGAATGGGTTAAGAAAATCCCCTTGCGCCGTGGCGGCCAGGTTGGCGACATCGCCGATGTAGCCGTATTCCTCGCTTCCGACATGTCAAGCTATGTTACCGGTCAGGTAATTCAGGTTGACGGCGGAATGAACATGTAACACACATTTACACAAACGCTATACAGGACATCCGCGCTGCCCGTTAACGACAGTGCGGATGTCCATTTTTTAACGTAGTGAACAAAAATAGTTGCCAATTTGCTTATTTTATGGTAACTTTGGACACATTAGCAAAATCGATAGAAATGCTTACATACAATACACAACTAAAAAAACTCATATTGCCCGAATACGGACGCAACATACAGCAGATGGTAGACCATTGCCTCACAATCGAGGACAGGGAAGAACGCACCGCCTGTGCCTACTCGATTATCAACTCGATGGGCAATCTGTTTCCGCAGCTGCGCGATGTCGACGATTTCAAGCACAAGCTGTGGGATCATCTCGCAATAATGAGCGACTTCAAACTTGACATAGACTATCCGTGCGACATTATACGCCCTGAGAATCTGGGAACTCGTCCCGATCGAATAGACTATCAACTGTCACCGATAAAGATGCGCCATTACGGCAAAAGCATCGAACTGATGATAGCCAAGGCGGCTACGATGGAGGACAACGAGGAGCGTGACGCACTGATAAGGCTTATCGCCAACCACATGAAGAAACTCATGCTCGCCGTGAATCCCGACGGAGTCGACGACGCAAAGATATTCAAGGATCTGGCCATGTACAGTCACGGAGCCATACGCCTTGATCCGGCAACCTATCATCTACATGAATTCAAGGCAGCTCCCGCTCCTACAACTTCCAAGAAGAAAAAGAAAAAATAAAATTCCTTTATACCATGAGTACATTCATTGTCGAAGGCGGACACCGCCTTGATGGAGAAATCACCCCGCAAGGAGCCAAGAACGAAGCGTTGCAGATACTTTGTGCCACCTTGTTGACCCCCGACAAGGTAACAGTCGAGAACATTCCCGATATTCTCGACATAAACAATCTCATATCAATGCTTTGCGAGATGGGAGTGAAAGTCGAGAAAATTTCGCCCAACACCTACTCGTTTCAGGCCTCCGACATAAACCTCGATTACATCACCACGCCCGAATACATCAAGAAATCGGCATCGCTGCGCGGTTCGGTAATGTTTGTGGGCCCCATGGTGGCACGTTTCGGCTATGCCGTACTCCCTAAGCCCGGAGGCGACAAGATAGGCCGCCGACGCCTCGACACCCACTTCATCGGTATAAACAAACTCGGAGCCGAATTTGAATACAACACCGAGCAACACGCCTACGAAATCAGAGCCAACGAACTGCGCGGCACCTACATGCTTCTCGACGAGGCTTCGGTGACCGGAACAGCCAACATAATCATGGCCGCAATTCTTGCCAAAGGCACCACGACCATATACAATGCGGCTTGTGAGCCCTATATACAGCAGCTGTGCCGAATGTTGTGCCGAATGGGAGCAAAAATAGAGGGCATCGGCTCCAATCTGCTGACAATTCACGGCGTGGAATCGCTTCACGGCACAACCCACCGCATACTCCCCGACATGATTGAGATAGGCAGCTTCATAGGCATGGCCGCAATGACGGGAAGTCACATCACACTGAAGAACGTAAGCTACAACGATCTCGGAATAATGCCCGACAGCTTCAAGCGCATCGGCATAGAACTTCAGGTCAAAGGCGACGACATCGTAATACCTCAACATGACGGATATGAAATCGACACCTTCATGGACGGCTCGATAATGACATTTGCCGACGCCCCGTGGCCCGGACTCTCCCCCGACCTTCTCAGCGTGTTTCTCGTAGTGGCCACCCAGGCTCGAGGCAGTGTGCTTATACACCAGAAAATGTTTGAAAGCCGACTCTTCTTCGTAGACAAGCTCATCGACATGGGAGCACAGATTATATTGTGTGATCCTCACCGTGCCGCAGTCATAGGCTCGGGACGATTGAACTCACTAAGAGCCACCAACATGGTTTCGCCCGACATTCGCGCCGGTATAGCAATGCTTATCGCGGCAATGAGCGCACGAGGCACAAGCCACATACATAACATCGACCAGATTGACCGCGGCTATGAAAACATCGACAAGCGATTGAATGCCATAGGCGCAAACATCATGAGAGTTTCCAACTAATCGACAGAATGATAACTTCGGAGCAAATCATCGAAATAGGCAAGTTTGGCAAGCCCCACGGCATAAACGGGGAGATATCGGCATTCATTGACGACGATGTCGACATTGAGGCCATAAACCGAATAGTGATGGATGTCGACGGTATATACGTGCCGTTTTTCATCGACTCACTACGCCCGAAACGCACTGAAACGGTGCTGATTAAAATTGACGGAATAGACGACGAGCGCCATGCAGCCCGACTCACCAACCGCATTATATATGCGCTGAAAAAGGATGATGTGAAGGTTGCTCCCGACCATGACGACGACGGCTTCTATGCATCGGACCTGATAGGCTATACAATCGTACATGCCAACGGTGAGCCCGTGGGAACGATAACCGACATAGAGGACTCGACCGAAAATGCACTGTTTGTCATCAACCGCCCCGACGGACAGCCTGCATACATCCCCATAGCCGATGAGCTTATAGATGAAATAAACCCCGAGGAGCGATACATCGTAATGACGCTCCCCGAGGGTATACTTGATCTATAAAATTCCTGTTTCGCCCGCTCCCGGTCAATCCCAAAGAGCGTCACGCACTGCAAATCGAGGTCTATGCTTGACTTCGATGAATATCTTGCCTATATATTCACCCACGATTCCTATGCTCATCAATATGATGCTGCCCAGGAACCACACCGACATCATTATAGAGGTCCAGCCCGATATTGTCTTATGCGCAAAGTAAGCCGACAACACGTACACGGCCACACCTATGTCTATAAGGAGCAGTATCAGTCCCACCATGAATATGATGCGTATAGGCTTTGACGAGAACGAGGTTATGCCGTCGATGGAGAAGCTAAGCATTTTTGCAAGCGGGTACTTTGACTCACCTGCCACTCGCTCGTGACGCTCGTAGGTGACAACGGCGGTGTCGAGCCCTATCTGCGGTATTATGCCGCGAAGAAACAAGTTGCTCTCGCCGTAATCGCTAAGCATGTCGAGCGCCCGGTTGCTCATAAGCCTATAGTCGGCATGGTCGTAGATCGTGTTCAGCCCCATCATCTTCTGAAAGCTGTAGAATCCGTGTGCCGTAGTGCGCTTGAACCACGTGTCGGACGCACGACTTGAACGCACACCGTAGACAATCTCCTTCCCTTTGCGGAATTCCTGCACCATCTTTACGATAGCCTCGGGATCGTCCTGCAAATCGGCATCGATCGATATAGCAGCATCGCAGCGGTCACGCACAGCCATCAGTCCGGCAAGCAGCGCGTACTGATGACCGCGATTGTGAGCAAGCGAAATTCCCTTTACTCGCTTGTCGGCTGCATGCAGCTCGGTAATAACATTCCAAGTGCGGTCACGGCTGCCGTCATTGCTGCACATTATATAGCTCTCAGGCGATGCGAGCTCGTCGGTGGCCATACGGTCAAGCAACTCGGTGAGTCGTGCCACCGAAATGGGCAGCGCCTCCTCCTCGTTGTAACAAGGAATGACAATTGCGATTACGGGAAGTGACATACTAAAATCTATTAATAGTTACGAGCAAAGATTACGCGCTGTGCCGAGGGCTTTCCGGTAACCATGCACACACCTGGAGTCTTGTCGCCTTCCAAGGGTATGCAACGTATCGTAGCCTTTGTTTCGGCCTTGATTTTCTCCTCGGTTTCAACCGTACCGTCCCAGTGAGCGAGAATAAATCCGCCCTTCTCGATCTCCTTCTTGAACTCTTCGTAAGTGTCGACCTCGCGAGTCATCTCCTCACGATGCTTGAGAGCCTTTTGGTAAATGTTGGTCTGTATCTCCTCAAGCAATGCCTGCACGCGGGCTGCTATGCCTTCCAGCGGCTCAACCTGCTTCTCGAGGGTGTCACGACGCATCACCTCAACAGTTCCGTTCTCAATGTCACGCGCACCTATTGCAAGACGCACGGGAACACCCTTCAGCTCATAGTCGGCAAACTTGAATCCGGGACGGCGATTTTCAGCGTCATCATACTTGACACTGATGCCGAGAGCGCGAAGTTGCTCGACAATAGGCTCTACAGTCTTGCTTATCTCGGCAAGCTGCTCGGAGTTCTTGTAGATGGGGATTATGACAACCTGAATAGGAGCCAAATGAGGAGGAAGCACAAGACCGTTATCGTCGGAGTGGGTCATGATCAGCGCACCCATAAGTCGGGTGGAAACTCCCCATGAGTTAGCCCATACATATTCGGGCTGATTGTCCTTATTGATGAATGTCACATCGAATGCCTTTGCGAAATTCTGACCGAGGTTATGCGATGTTCCCGACTGCAAAGCCTTGCCATCCTGCATCATCGCCTCGATTGTATAGGTGTTGAGTGCTCCGGCGAAACGTTCGTTAGCCGATTTGACACCCTTGATAACGGGCATTGCCATATACTTTTCAGCAAAATCGGCATAGAGATTAATCATCTGTACGGTGCGAGCTTCCGATTCCTCGGCTGTAGCATGGGCACAGTGGCCTTCCTGCCACAGGAACTCGGCAGTGCGAAGGAACATGCGTGTACGCATTTCCCAGCGCATAACGTTGGCCCACTGGTTGCACAGCACGGGCAGATCACGGTAGCTGTGAATCCAGTTCTTATAAGTTCCCCATATAATGGTTTCGGAAGTGGGACGCACGATAAGCTCCTCCTCAAGACGGGCATCAGGATCCACTACCACGCCGTTGCCGTTAGGGTCGTTCTTCAGTCGATAGTGAGTGACAACAGCACACTCCTTGGCGAAACCTTCAACGTGCTCAGCCTCACGGCATAGGAATGATTTGGGAATCAATAGAGGGAAATAGGCATTCTGCACACCGGTTTCCTTAAACATGCGGTCGAGTGTCTGCTGCATTTTTTCCCATATCGCGTAACCATAAGGCTTGATTACCATACATCCGCGCACTGCGCTCTGCTCGGCGAGATCGGCCTTGGTGACAAGTTCGTTATACCATTTTGAATAATCTTCACTGCGTTTGGTGAGGTCCTTTAATTCTTTTGCCATCGTAAAATGAAATTTTTACTTATTGGGTTGATTACTTTTATTTAATGTGCAAAATTAGCTAAAAACGCCCATATTTTAGGCATATAGAGCCAAGTTTTTTGAGCAATAAAAAACGGGACACACCGCCGTTGCGATATGTCCCGCCATATATGTCGGTTTTCAGCTATTTACTTAACCTCTTCAACTTCAACTGCAGCTTCAGGCTTCAGCCAATGGTCGAGCCAACGGAAGAATACACGCTGCCAAAGCACTGCATTCTGGGGTTTCAAAATCCAGTGGTTCTCATCGGGGAATATGAGCATTTCAGCCGGAACACCACGCAGGCGAGCCGCATTGAATGCCATCATGCCCTGTGATGCAAGGATGCGGAAGTCATACTCTCCGTGAGTTATGAGAATAGGAGTATCCCACTTGTCGACAAATTTATGGGGCGAATTGGCAAAGCTGCGCTGTGCAACGGCATTTGACTTATCCCAGAACGGGCCGCCGAGGTCCCAGTTGGCAAACCACATCTCCTCAGTTTCGAGATACTGTGATTCGGTGTTGAATATACCGGCATGAGCGATAAGACAGGCAAATCGCTTGTCATGATTTCCGGCAAGCCAATATACCGAGAATCCGCCATAACTTGCACCGGCGGCACCGATGTGTTCACCATCGATATAGGGCTTCTCCTTCATGTAGTCGACTGCGCTCAAGTAGTCACGCATATTCTGGCCGCCGTAATCGCCCGATATTTGTGCGTTCCACTCAGTACCGAAGCCGGGAAGTCCGCGACGGTTGGGAGCGATGATGACATAACCGTGCGACGCCATCACTGCAAAGTTCCAACGATAGCTCCAGAACTGGCTTACGGCCTGCTGGGGACCGCCCTGGCAATAAAGCACTGCGGGATACTTCTTGCTCTCATCGAAGTTGGGAGGCAGGATAACCCATGTGAGCATCTCCTTGCCATCGGTCGTGGGCACCATTTCCTGTTTAACTGTAGGCATGGTCACTTGATCGAGGAGCTCCTTGTTGACTTCGGTAAGCTGGGTCACTTCACCGTCCTTAACCGAATAGATTTCATTGGGAGCTATCATTGAGTGATGCATTGTGATGACACGGCCGTCGGATAGAGGTGCTATGCAGTCATAGTCGCAAGTACCTTGAGCTACCACGCTCACTGTGCCGTCAAGTCCTATAGAGAACATGGGCTTAACGCCGTCACGGCAAGCGAGGAAATATAGGAAGCGGCTATCGGGAGCCCACGATATGGCATCGACAGTGTAATCCCAATTAGCTGTAAGGTCGGTCTTTTCACCGGTAGCGCAATCCATGACAAAAATGCGGTTTTTGTCGCTCTCATATCCGTCATGCTCCATGCTCAGCCATGCCACATACTTTCCGTCGGGCGAGTACACAGGATTGGTATCGTAACCCATCATGCCCTCGGTGATGTTCTTGGTAGTCTTCGAGTCGAGGTCATAGAGATACAAGTCGGAATTGGTCGACAATGCATACTCCATTCCGACCTTCTTGCGTGACACATATATAAGCTGCTTGCTGTCGGGCGACCAGGCAAACGACTCAACGCCGCCAAACGGCTTCATGGGAGCCTCGTAAGGTTCGTCCTGCATTATGTCGTAGACATTGGTGACGCTGTTTCCGTCAAAGTCGCCGAGGAAGGGATGAGGAATCTCGGTCACCCACTCGTCCCAATGCTTGTACATCAGGTCGTCAATTATTCGACCCGAAGCCTTGGGGAGGTCGGGATATACATCCTGGGCTGTCTTCGTATATTTAACATTGGCAATCATCACTACGTGCTTTTCATCGGGAGAGATTAGGAAGCCGTTGACTCCGTTCTCGACATTGCTGACACACTTACGATTGTTGCCGTCGGCATCCATAACCCACACCTGGTTGATACCGTTATCAGGATAGAGGAATGCAATCTGAGCACCGCCGTTAATCCACACGGCATTGTTTTCCGACTTAGGTGTACGTGTCAGGCGCTTGACATCGCTGCCGTCGACATTCATTACATAGAGGTCGCGGTTTGAGGCATTTTCTTCAATGCTTTCGTAGGAAACACCATAAAGGATTTTGGTTTCATCGGGCGACACAACCGGCTCGGTTACTCGACCTATCGCCTCAAGAGCCTCTACTGAAAAAATACCGTCGGTTATTTTCAAGTCGGGCTTGTCGATAACTTTATCATCGGCTTGTTGAGTCGCACACGATGCGGCAGCAATGAGTAAAGCTGTTGACATAATGACTGGTTTAAAATAATTGTACATATTGTAAGATAATTAATGATGTATTGCAATTTTTAACACAATATACAAAGGTACAAAATTATTTTAATCCTGATTTAGCAATGATAAGGCCCGTCAGTCATTTAACATATAACAACATTCGATAAGCTAATTTGAACATTTAAAAATCGTACCTTTGCAACATATAATCAATTGATATGCCCGAAAACAATCAATCAAATAGCTCACGACGCCAAAAGCCTCAGCACCCATCGCTCTACGACACCGGAGGGCGCATGATGCCACGCGACAAGGAGGTGGAAGAGGCAGTACTCGGAGCCCTCATGCTGGAAAAGGATGCCTACACAACGGTGTGTGACATCCTGAAACCCGAAAGTTTTTACGAACCGGCCCACCAGCGCATCTACGAAGCCATCCAGAGCCTCGGCGCGGCGCAGAAACCCATCGACATGCTCACTGTGGTAGAGCAGCTTCGCCTCAACAACACTCTCGACGAAGTTGGCGGCCCCGTAGTCATATCGGAGCTTACTTCACGAGTGGCCTCGGGAGCCCACGTTGAATTTCACGCCCGAATCGTGGCGCAGAAATACCTTGCACGCGAGCTCATAACCTTTGCTTCATCAATCGAGGGAAAAGCATTTGACGAGAGCAACGATGTCGACGACCTGCTTCAGGAAGCCGAAGGAAAGCTCTTTGAGATTTCGCAACGCAATGTAAAGAAGGATGTCACGCAAATCGACCCCGTGATAGGACAGGCCATCGAGCAGATACAGTCGGCGGCCAACCGTACATCGGGACTCAGCGGACTTGAATCGGGCTATCACAAGCTCGACCAGTTGACTTCGGGATGGCAGAACTCCGACCTTATAATCATAGCCGCACGACCGGCCATGGGTAAGACCGCATTCGTGCTCTCGATGGCCAAGAACATGGCGGTCAACTTCAACATTCCGGTGGCCATATTCTCACTTGAAATGTCCAATCTCCAGTTGGTAAACCGTCTGATAAGCAATGTGTGCGAGCTGGAGAGCCAAAAGATAAAGTCGGGACAGCTTACCCCCATCGAATGGGATCAGCTGATGTCACGCGTAAAGCACCTCTACAGCGCACCGATGTACATCGATGACACGCCGTCACTGTCGATATTCGAGTTACGTACCAAAGCTCGCCGACTCGTAAGAGAGCATCAGGTGAAATTCATAATCATCGACTACCTGCAGCTGATGAACGCCTCGGGAATGAAGTTTGGCAGCCGCGAGCAGGAGGTGAGTATGATATCACGCTCCTTGAAGCAGCTTGCCAAGGAGTTGAACATTCCCATCGTCGCCTTGTCGCAGCTCAACCGCTCGGTTGAATCACGCCCCGGCAATGAAGGAAAGCGTCCTCAGCTCAGCGACCTCCGTGAATCGGGAGCGATCGAGCAGGATGCCGACATTGTGTGCTTCATTCACCGTCCCGAGTATTACACCCGCTCCGACCAGGATGCGGCAGGAAATGACATTCGCGGACTTGCCGAGTTCATCGTGGCAAAACACCGTTCGGGTTCGGTCGACGACATAAAGCTTAGGTTCAAGGCCCGATTCGCCCGTTTTGAGAACTGGGACGAGGAGGACAACGATGCACTTTCGTCAACAAGCACCGTTGGTTCAAGGCTAAATACATTTGACAACGACCCCATAGCCTCGACGAGCGCTCTAAGCGGCGGCGACGCCGACATCATGAGAGGACCCGAAGATACCCCACCTCCGTTTTAAAACATTTTTTTCACAATAAGTCGGAGCATTTTAAACTTTTTCTCACAGGCATTGTTTTAGAGGTATAAAAAGAACATTTTATAACTCAACTATTTCAATGTTTATGAAAAAAGCTTTATTAATGATTGCCCTCATGCTAGGTAGCGTGACCGCTTTCGCTCAGAACAAGAACGAGGTGAAACAGCTTCAGGCTTTCTTATCTCAGCCAGCTGAAAAAGGTGGAACAAATGCAACTGCATTAAAGATCACTGACATTAAATCACCGGCAACATGGGAAGGTGTCACCGTAGCTAACGGACGAGTAACCGCTATCGAATGGAAAGACAAGCACCTTGCCGGAACTCTTGACCTGTCGGGCTTCACAGCTCTTACTAAGGTGGATGTATCGCGTAACGCCATTACTTCAATCTCAGTAGCAGGTGACGCAGCTCTCGTAGAACTCAACGCTTCACGCAATAAGCTCTCGACTCTTACGCTTGACGGTAATGCCGCCCTTACAAAGCTTACAGTTTACCGCAATCGTCTGACCGACCTTGATATTGCAGGAACTCCGCTTCTTGAGAACCTGAACTGCTCTAACAACTTGTTTGTCGAATTAAGTGTAGCCAACGCCACCAACCTTAAGACTCTCAACTGTCAGGGTTGCCACATCGAGGCATTGAACGTACAAGGCTGTACCGCTCTTAAGAATCTCTACTGCGGTTACAACAAGCTGACCTCAATCAACCTCTTCGGCGTTGAAAACCTTACCAACTTCAACATCGACGACAACGAAATCTCCAACATGATTATTTCAGGTCTGCCCTCGTTGAGCACCTTCATCTGCAGTGACAACCGCATGGCAACTCTCGCACTCCGCGACTGTAGCGCACTTATCGATGTAGTTTGCTCTTACAACGACTTGACAAGCTTCACCGTTGACAACTGCCCCAACCTCCAATATGTTGACTGCTCTTACAACGACCTTACCAGCTTGACATTGAGCAACCAGACATTCCTGCAGCGTCTTATCTGTAACAACAACCAGTTGACATTGCTTGATGTATCATTTGACCAGGCTCTTACCTACATCAACTGCCGTTACAACTACATTACCGACTTCCGTACAATCGGATGTAGCAGCCTATCAATGGTTGCATGCCAGTGGAACTATTAATGACAGCTTTTTCAAGTCGGCTTGACCGATGACTAAACATTAGATGGGAGCGTAAGATCGAAAGGTCTTACGCTCCTTTCCTTTATTTGCCCATGTTGGTTTTTTTCACTAATTTTGCAGTCCTATGAAACGTATTAGAAATTTCTGCATAATAGCCCATATCGACCACGGCAAGAGCACTCTTGCCGATCGACTTCTTGAGTACACCAACACTATTGCCGCAAAGGACCTACAGGCACAGGTGCTCGACGACATGGATCTTGAGCGAGAACGTGGAATAACCATCAAGAGCCATGCCATACAGATGAACTACACTCTCGACAGCGAAGAGTACACGATCAATCTCATCGACACTCCGGGACACGTTGACTTCTCCTACGAAGTGTCACGCTCAATAGCCGCCTGTGAAGGCGCACTACTCATTGTCGACGCATCGCAGGGCATCCAGGCCCAGACAATATCCAACCTCTACATGGCCATCGACAATGACCTCGAAATAATCCCGGTTATCAACAAGGTCGACCTTGACAGTGCAAAGCCCGACGAAGTAGAAGACCAGATTGTAGAACTTCTCGGATGTAAACGCGAAGAAATAATACGTGCATCAGGAAAGACAGGTATAGGAATACCCGAAATACTTAAAGCCATAATCGAGCGCATACCCGCTCCCACCGGCGACCCCGAAGCTCCGTTGCAGGCATTGATATTTGACTCGGTGTTCAATCCGTTCCGAGGCATTATCGCCTACTACAAGATAGTCAACGGCACAATACGCAAAAACGACTTCGTGAAATTCGTATCGACAGGCAAGGAGTACCATGCCGACGAAATAGGCGTGCTGAAGCTCGACATGTCACCTCGCGAGGAGCTGTCGGCCGGCAATGTGGGATACATAATCTCAGGTATCAAGACCTCCAAGGAGGTCAGGGTCGGCGACACCATAACCCATGTCGACCGCCCGTGCAAAGAGGCCATCGACGGATTTGAAGAGGTCAAGCCGATGGTGTTTGCCGGAGTTTACCCAATTGAAACCGAAGATTTCGAAAACCTGCGCTCATCGCTCGAAAAGCTGCAGCTCAATGACGCATCGCTCACCTTCACACCCGAGTCATCGGCCGCTCTCGGATTCGGATTCCGTTGCGGCTTCCTGGGATTACTTCACATGGAAATCATTCAGGAACGCCTCGGTCGAGAGTTTGACATGGATGTCATCACAACCGTGCCCAATGTGTCCTACCGCGTATATGACAAAAAAGGTGTCATGACCGAGGTGCACAACCCCTCCGGCCTACCCGACATCACGCTCATCGACCACATCGAAGAGCCCTACATAAGGTCGTCGGTCATAACCGCAGCCGACTATATAGGCCCCATAATGACCCTTTGCCTCGGCAAGCGAGGTGAGCTTGTAAAGCAAGAGTACATTTCGGGCAACCGCATAGAACTTACATTCGACATGCCCCTTGGTGAAATAGTAATCGACTTCTACGACAAGCTGAAGTCGATATCCAAAGGATACGCATCATTTGACTACCACATCCACGATTTCCGTGAGTCAAAACTCGTAAAGCTCGACATCCTGCTCAACGGCGAGAGCGTCGACGCCCTAAGCACCTTAACCCACGCCGACAACGCCGTGACATTCGGCCGACGGATGTGTGAAAAGCTGAAAGAGCTCATTCCGCGTCAACAATTTGACATAGCCATCCAAGCAGCAATAGGAGCGAAGATAATAGCCCGCGAAACCATAAAGGCCGTGCGAAAGGATGTAACGGCAAAGTGCTACGGCGGCGACATTTCACGTAAACGCAAATTGCTTGAAAAGCAAAAGAAAGGAAAGAAAAGAATGAAACAGATAGGCTCGGTTGAAGTTCCACAAAAAGCTTTCCTTGCAGTACTGAAACTCGATTAGGACATAAGTTGTCATATTTACAGCATCATATTTTTTTCAATTTACATTTTTTATTATGGATTCGACACATATTGAAGAGCACGACACCTTCACCCACAGGGTCTATTACTCGGCCAAACGTGCGGTAAAGAGTCATGCTTCGGGAGGAAATGTGCTCATTGTAGCTACCATTCTCGCCCTTGTTGTTGCCAATATTCCGGGAATCAACCAGATGTACAATGATTTCTGGGAGCAAGAGATACGCCTTCAGGTAGGCTCGTTCAACATTTTCAGTCACGCAGGCCATCCGATGAGCATGCTTCAGTTCATAAACGATGCTCTCATGGCGATATTTTTCTTCACAATAGGACTGGAAATAAAGCGTGAAGTACTTGTGGGCGAATTGAGCTCATTCAAACAAGCGCTTCTGCCTATCATCGCTGCAATAGGCGGCATGGTGGTGCCCGTGGGAATATACCTGATGTTAAGCGCGGGAACCGATTTCAGCAGCGGCGCAGCCATCCCCATGGCAACCGATATAGCCTTTTCGCTCGGAGTGCTTGCAATGCTCGGAAGCCGAGTGCCCATATCGCTTAAGATATTCCTTACAACCCTCGCCGTAGTCGACGATATAGGCGGCATCATAGTCATTGCGGCATTTTACTCGACCCACATCGAAGCTATGCTTATTGTATATGCTCTCATACTTCTCGGAGTGTTGTTTCTCGGCTCGGTGTTCAAGATACAAAGTAAGATTTTCTACCTGTTGATAGGAACAATCGTGTGGTACCTCTTCCTAAACTCAGGAATTCATCCCACCATCGCCGGCGTGCTTGTGGCATTCTGTATCCCGGCAACACCCGTGTTCCCGCCAAAGAAATATATCCAGACAATACGTCGTTCTATAGCCTATTTCAACGCCGAAGACGACGAACTGCTCAATCGCCGCTCGATATTGAACAAAGACCAGATGGACTGGCTTAAACAGATAGAGTCGGCATCGGATAAGGTGATCTCTCCTCTTCAGGAGCTTGAGGACTCACTCCATCCGGTGGTCAACTACCTTATAATACCCATCTTCGCATTTGCCAATGCGGGCATTACATTATGGCACATGGACGCATCGGCCCTCGTAGGGGGCATCGGCCTTGCCATTATATGCGGACTCGTATTGGGAAAATTCCTCGGAATATTCGTGTTCTCATGGCTTACCGTGAAGCTGCATCTCGCACCAATGCCTCAATATTGCAACTGGAAGATGATGGCATCGATCTCAATGCTCGGAGGTATCGGATTCACCGTTTCACTGTTCATCGCCAACCTGTCGTTTGGCTCGATGGGCGCACACGGGCTTGAACTTCTCAACAACGCCAAGCTCGGCATCGTAGTGGGTTCGCTTCTCGCCGGAGTGCTCGGCTTCATGATGCTGCATCACTTCCTGCCCAAGACACCGTGTGAAGACTCGGGCGAATGTTAACAGCACAAACAATCATCAACAAATAAGCAAATGCGGGATGCCCGGTATCGGACATCCCGCATTTACTATAAGGAACGATTAATCGCTATCTAAAAAACACGGCAATTATTGTCCCAGATATGTCTTGAGCAGCTTGCTCTTCTGCCCCTTCAAGCGTCGTATCGCTTTCTCCTTTATCTGGCGTACACGCTCACGGGTCAAGTCAAACTTAGCACCAATCTCTTCAAGAGTCATCTCCTGGCATCCTATACCGAAGAACATCTTCAGAATTTCGCGCTCACGCTCATGCAATTGGCGAAGTGCTCGCTCCACCTCCTTGGAAAGCGACTCCTGGGTCAAGGTGGCATCAGCCATGGGCGAATCGTCATTGGTCAGCACATCAAGAAGGCTGTTGTCCTCACCTTCAACAAACGGTGCGTCAACCGAAATGTGACGGCCCTGAACCTTAAGCGTGTCGGCAATCTTCTCCACGGGCACATCAAGTGCCTCGGCAAGCTCTTCGGCTGAAGGACGGCGTTCATTTTCCTGCTCAAACTTTGACAGTGCCTTACTGATTTTGTTGAGCGAGCCCACCTGATTCAAGGGCAGACGCACGATTCTTGATTGTTCGGCCAATGCTTGCAAAATGGACTGACGAATCCACCAAACCGCATAGGAAATGAACTTGAATCCTCGTGTTTCATCAAATTTCTGTGCTGCCTTGATTAGGCCAAGGTTACCTTCATTAATCAAGTCAGGAAGCGATAATCCCTGATTCTGATACTGTTTTGCTACAGAAACGACGAAACGCAAATTGGCACGGGTCAGCTTTTCAAGAGCGGCCTGATCACCCTGCCTGATTTTTTGAGCAAGTTCAACCTCCTCTTCTACAGTTATAAGATCCTCACGGCCAATTTCTTGCAGATACTTATCGAGTGATGCGCTCTCTCGATTGGTGATTGACTTAGTAATTTTTAATTGTCTCATCTGTATATACACAAGATATTAAACGTACAAAGATACAAAATTCTATCCAAATTTCGCACGTTAAATGTAAGATTTATGGATAAAGGATTTAGTATTATAACATTTTCAAGTCATGTTAAGTCATCCCAATTAGCTATTTTCAAGATTTAATAGGTAAACTTAAGTATTTTAACACATAAAAAACGTGCCACGCCGATTTGCCCGGCATGGCACGCTCATCCAATTATGTTACGCTCAAATTAATCGGCTAAATCAACTGCATAATAAACCTTACGACCGGTTGGATAGATTCCGGTTATGAACATAACCTTATCTGCCTCGTCGCTCTTCATTATGGCATCATAGATTTTCTCTACATCATCCTGACTCTTGACACGCATGTTGTTTATGTCAAGGATAATGAATCCGTCCTTTATACCGGCACTCTTGAACTTGCCGTCCTTAAGGCCTACAACCTGCAATCCGGAGGTAAGCTGATACTGGCGGAGCTGCTCGGCCGACAACTTCTTGAAGGCGCAACCGAGTGCGGTGTAGTCGTTGGCAACCGTGATGTTGACATTACCCTGATTGTTACGCAATGTAACGTTGGTCGACTTCTCCTTGTTGTCGCGAATGTATTTCACTACAATCTTGTCGCCGGGACGATACTTGTTGAGCTGCTCCTGAAGCTGTGCGCTATTGTGAATTCCAACTCCGTTTATACCTATTATTATATCGTTCTTCTGCAATCCGGCCTCCATTGCGGCACTACGTTCAACCACTTCGTCGATGAGTATACCGTCATTTACGGCAGTAATCTCCATGTCCTTTACAAGCTGGGGGGTAAGCTCCCTGTAAGCGACTCCGAGCACGGCACGCTGAACGGTTCCATACTGCTTGATGTCGGTGATGATCTTCTTTACAATCGATGTGGGCACAGCAAATGAATATCCGGCATAGTTACCTGTCTGTGAATATATTGCGGTGTTGATTCCCACAAGTTCACCATTGATGTTGACAAGAGCGCCTCCCGAGTTTCCGGGATTGACAGCGGCATCAGTCTGTATGTAGCTCTCGATACCCATAGGACGACCCTGTGTGGCGCTACCTATACTGCGGGCCTTGGCGCTGACGATACCGGTAGTCACTGTCGAGGTGAATCCGAAAGGATTACCCACGGCAAGCACCCACTCACCCACCTTCAGCGCATCACTGTCACCGATAGGAATTACGGGAAGCCCCTCGGCCTCTATCTTCAGCAAAGCGATGTCGGTCGATGCATCCGAGCCTATGACCTTAGCGTTAAAGGTGCGGTTGTCGTTAAGCGTTATTTCAAGTCGCTCGGCACCGTCAATGACATGATTGTTTGTAACGATATATCCGTCGGGGCTTATGATGACACCCGAACCGAGTCCGAGCTGCTGCTCAGGCTTATCCTGCTTCTGCTGAGGCTGCTGACGGCGATTTCCTCCATTGGGCGAACCGAAGAAGAACTCCAGGAACGGATCATTGAAAGGCGATGCACCTCCACCGTTGCCGTAAGCGTTATATCCGCGAGGAGTCGCATAACTCTTTATGCTCACAACGCCGTTGATTGTGCTTTCGGCGGCATGAGTGAAGTCGGTAGGAGGTGTTACACCATTCTGCGACACCTTGTAGATACCGCCTCCGTCATATCCCGACTCGGTAAAAGTATAGGATGATGACGACGGCATGTCATTACCGTTGAGTACATCTACGGCAAATACCGTAACAGCCGAACTGGCAATAGCCACTCCACAAGCCAATAATGCAATTTTACTATACAAATTCATAACTCTTAGATTGGTATGTTAATTTTTAAATTTTCCAGTGTTAAATTTTAACTCTTGTGATTTAGACGCAAAAATAACGCATTATTTTAATTGTAGTATATTAAAAAATGTATACTTAAACCTATTTAATAAAGGCGCATCTCATTTTAAACTATATTGACTATAAAAATGTGAAATTGATTGAATAACTATGTGATTTATGCAATAATACACACAGTTATGGCAATATACCACCTGAAATTTAATATTTGTCATGAAATAATGCAATGACATATACCCGTATTGTCGGCTCATTTATCTATCTTTGCAATAACAACCAAATCACAATACACATTATGATTAAACAATTAATTACAGCAATTGCCATAGCAGCAATAAGCTGCACGGGAGTGGCACAGTCGACCGTATACATGACACGTGACATAACGCCCGAATCACTCGTGAAAATATACGAGGCAGTAGGACGCAAAGCTCACGGAAAGGTAGCGGTAAAAATCAGCACGGGCGAACCCGGAGGCCACAACTACCTGAAACCCGAACTAATCAAGGGCCTCGTACAGAAAGTCAACGGCACAATCGTTGAGTGCAACACTGCCTACGGAGGCCGCCGCTCAAATACCGAAGAGCATCTAAAAGCGGCTCGCGAACACGGATTTTTCGATATTGCCGATGTCGACATAATGGACGGAGCCGGAGAGATAAAATTGCCCGTGCGCGACACCACCCACATAAAGTATAATCTCGTAGGCGCCAACCTCGCCAACTATGACTTCCTGATCAACCTCGCACACTTCAAGGGTCATGCCATGGCAGGACTGGGCGGAGTACTGAAAAATCAGTCGATAGGCATAGCATCGGCCAACGGAAAAGCCTACATACACACAGCAGGATACACCGACAAGCTCAAAGGCATGTGGTCGCACACCGGCGATCAGGACGGATTCCTTGAATCGATGGCTGCCGCAGCCCAAAGCGTGGCCGAACACTTCGGCGACAACATCCTCTATATCGATGTAATGAATAATCTTTCGGTCGACTGTGACTGCGATTCACATCCCCATGATCCCGAGATGAAGGACATAGGTATCCTCGCTTCAACCGATCCGGTGGCTCTCGATGAAGCCTACCTTGAACTGGTGTATGGCGTAAAGCCCACCGAAGGCAACGACAACCGTCCGTTGATAGAACGCATCCAAAGCCGTCACGGCAACCACACCATAGACCATGCCGAGAAAATCGGCCTTGGCTCAAAGGAGTACAAGATTGTGATGATTGACTGACATTCCAGTCAACACAAAATAGTGAAGGCCGGCTTCTCTTTCGAGTTACCGGCCTTCACTATTTTATGTCCATTCAATTTTTACTAAATCAGATATTGCGATGAAATTGACTGATTTTCATGCACGCGACGAATAGTGTCGGCAATCAGGTGTGCCACCGACAATATCGTACACTTGTGGCAGTTGCCCTTATAGGGAATACTGTTGGTGAAGATCATCTCGGTTATGCCGCTTTCGTTTACACGATCGCTCGCAGGATCGCTCATGATAGCGTGAGAGCACAATGCACGCACACTCTTGGCTCCCTTCTCCATCATGAGGTCGGCAGCTTTGGTGATAGTACCGGCAGTGTCGACCATGTCATCAATCAGAATGATGTTCTTGTCCTGAACATCGCCGATAACGGTCATCGTTGCCACAACATTGGCCTTGGCACGCTGCTTATGACACAGGATAAGAGGCACATTGAAATATTTGGCGTAATTATTGGCACGCTTGGCACCACCCACATCGGGAGTGGCAATAGCCATGTTATCAAGATGAAGCGACTCTATATAAGGTATAAACACCGATGATGCATAGAGGTGGTCGACAGGAACGTTGAAGAATCCCTGAATCTGGTCGGCGTGCAAGTCCATACAGATTACTCTATCGACGCCGGCCGTGCTCAGCAAGTCGGCTACAAGCTTTGCGGCAATCGACACACGAGGCTTGTCCTTACGGTCCTGACGAGCCCAGCCGAAGTAAGGCATCACAGCTATAATTGATTGTGCCGAAGCTCTCTTGGCAGCGTCAATCATCAGTAACAATTCCATGAGATTGTCGCTGTTGGGAAATGTCGACTGCACAAGATAAACTTCGCATCCGCGAATTGATTCTTCAAAAGAAACTTCAAATTCACCGTCAGCAAAATGCTGGATGTTCATCTTGCCAAGCTCGACACCGAGTGAGGCACATATCTCTTTGGCCATGTACTCGGACTTGGTTCCGGCAAAAATCTTAAATGGTGGTAACATTACACAATATATTTAGTATGTTGGAATTTTTGTGCAAATTTATTGTTTTTTGATATTATTTCGCCTATCGTCAGCTCTTTTTTTATCATCAGGGAGTACATTTTTATGCTTTATCTTCCAAATGACGGCATCGTAGGGACCTATTTCAGTTTCAAAGGGCTTGTCTGACGACATGGATTTACGCATCATGTCCTTTGACAGGAGTTCCTTGGCAACGCAATCGCCCTGAGGCATGCTCAACACCTCAAATGCATGCTGCGGAATGTTTATCTTCAAGTTGCAGGGATAGCCACCAAAGTTAACGGCAATCAACAACGTTTCATCATCACAGCTGCGCAAGAACGCATATTGGCGATGAGGATTCAATGTGGGATTGTCGTAGTTTACATACATCAAGTCAAAGAAACGGCCGCTTGAAATAGCCTTCTCGCTATTGCAAAGGCGCAGTATGGTGCGATATTTGTCACGCAGCCATCGCTCCTGACCTGTCAATCGGTCATTGTTGCACTTTCCTCCGTTGAGCCAACGACGCACCGTGGGAATGCTCCAGTAGTCAAATATTGTTGTACGACCGTCGTAGCCGCTGAAACCTTCGGCATCCAGAGCCTGCTCGCCAAGCTCCTGACCGGCATATATCATAAACGGGCCGCGTCCCATCATGGCGCTTACAATCATCGAGGGGATGACCAGCGACGGGTCGCCGGCATAGTATTTTGAGCCGAATCGCTGTTCATCGTGATTCTCGAGGAAGTTCAGCATATTGTCGGAGATTCCGTCAACCGTCTGCCAGCAATTGGTTATCTGTGCAGCCGAGATGTTGGAACATTGTATGCCGCGAAGCGTGTCGTAGAGGTTAACCTTGTCATAGAGGTAGTCAAATCCGCCGTACTTTATGAAGTCACGGTAAAGCGACACATCATATATCTCGGCAATGAATATGACATGGGGATAACGCTCCTTGACATTGGCGATAGCCCATTGCCAGAACTCAATAGGCACCATGTGAGCCATGTCACACCTGAATCCGTCGACACCCTTTGACGCCCAATAGCGCAGGATGTCAAGCATTTGGAACCATGTGCGCGGAATCGGATAGAAGTGATGGGAACCGTCACCGTAATCGATACCGTAATTCAGCTTTACCGTTTCATACCAGTCAAACTGCGACGGAAAGGCCGTGAAGCAGTCGTTGCCCGACGCTTTTGCCGGAAACTCCACGTAAGCATCATCTCCGTCACCAAGGTCGATGCTCGGAGCAAAGAGCTGATGAGGTATGTAATAGAAATTATTGTTGCGCTCAAAGAATCGATTCTTGTCGTCGCCCACACCGAAATCCACAACCTCGGCTGGCTTAGCGTCAGAAACATATTGTCGCGACACATGATTGGGAACGAAGTCAATGATCACGCCCATACCGGTATCATGAGTGCGCATCAACAACGCCTCAAACTCCCCTATTCGATTGTTCACATCCACAGCTATGTCAGGATCCACATCGTAGTAGTCCTTTATCGCATAGGGCGATCCGGCTTTGCCTTTGACTACGTGTGGATTATCTCTACTTATTCCATAGCGCGAATAGTCGGTCTGATTGGAGTGTTCGATAATCCCTGTATACCACACATGCGTGATTCCCAAATCCTTAATGCTTCTTAGCACCTTGGTGGTGATGTCGTTCATCTTGCCTGAGCCGTTTTGCTCAATCGTACCGTTAGGTATGCAATGCTCATTGCAATTGGCAAACAAACGAGGAAGCATTTGATAAATTACCGGTTTTTCCTTACTCATTTCTTCTGTTATATAGATTTAGTCAACTAAATGCAATCACGGTTAAGCGAGGCCGGCCTTCTTTATGGCATCGCGAGCCGCTTTGTAGCCGCTTCGGAAAACAAGTTCCTTCTGATGCATATTGAACACATGCATGTCGGCTATGGACTTTGTTTCGATGACAAGGTCACATAGGTGCATGTCGGCAATGGCGTTTGTCTTGGCCATCAGCATGTAGGAGCGTTGAGCCACATCAAGCAAAGTACCCTTATAGGTATTTTTCTTCACCATGGGGCTGCAGTTTATGCCTATCAGATAGTCGCAGTCATCACGTATCGCCCACGCCGGAAGGTTGTGAAGCACACCACCGTCAACATAGTTTAATCCGTCGATTTTTACCGGCTGAAACACGATGGGAATCGAACACGACGCCATCACACGCTCAGCTATAGCACCTTCACGCCACTGCACGGGGCAGCAGTTGTCAAGATCGGTGGCACACACTACAAGCGGAGTACTGCATTGCTCAATCAGCTCCACTCCAAGTGACTTGGTTAAGAACGACCGAAATCCGTTCATGCGGAAAAAGCCGTCCTTGGGGACGCTTATTTCACAGAAATCGGTGAACTTGGCCTTCATGAACAGCTTCATGATCTCAAGCGGCTTAAGACCTGCGCTATACATCGAGCCGGCAATCGAACCCGCGCTCACCCCTGCAATTATATCAGGCTTGATGCCCAATTCATCCATGGCGTATAAAGCACCCACATGGGCAAACCCACGTGCTCCTCCACCACTAAGTGCCAGACCTATCTTATATGGTTTCTTTTCAGACAAAATGTAAATACTTTCTTATCTAAACACAAAATTAATGGTTTTATATCATTCAACCATCGATTTGTTGTAAGAATTTAACACGACAGCCCAATTCATCGCACCCCGCGCCCCGGGTCATGGGCGATATTCATCGCCAATCACGAGCTTGTCGCCACTGTCGTCCACATTGAAAAGATGCGGGACACGATGATAGTGACCATTGATCGACTTATGGCTGTGAACCGACATAAGCAACCGGCCGTCAAATGTGCGGAAGAGCATTCCATGACCGAAATCGGGAGGCGTAATCGGCTCCTTCTCCTGAATCCACGGTCCCTCAAGAGTTCCCGACTTGGAATAAGCCACGCCTTGAGTGTAGACATCATATATCCAGCTTGTCCATATCATGCCGAGCCGTCCGGTAGCGGTGCGAAACAGGTAAGGCCCGTCGGTCACTCGATTTGGACGCTCCTTGCCGTCGATTTTCTCGCGGCTCCAAGGCGAATCACTTGCACGGAACAGTATCCGTCCATCTCCCACACTTCCGCTAAGATCGGGCTTCAACTCAATACTTTCTACCGTACCGTCCCAATTCTGCAGCCACTCCCAGCAATAGACCATGTAAGGCTTGCCGTCGGTGTCGACCCAGAATGTGCCGTCGAGAGTCAGTTTGTCAGCAGGCAGATATGTGTCATCGGCCATCGGACGATAAGGGCCTTCGGCTTTGTCGCTTACCAATACGTGGCTCGCACGACGTTCAAGCTTGTTGCCACGATATTCTCCGAGTATGTTCTTGCTGTTGGTAAATGTCGCGAAGTAGTAATATTTTCCTTTGTACTTGTGAAGCTCGGCAGCCCAAATCATGGGGTTGGGCCCCATCCACGACTCATCGTCGGTTTCGGCTACATTGTATGGACCGTCCCAAAGCTTCAAGTCGCGACTTTTCCATAACAGGCCGCCTGTTCCCGTCATGTAATAAGTCATCGTGGCGCTATCGGCCAATATGCACGGATCGCTCAGCACTATCGAGTCAAGAGGCACGTTGTTACGAACCCTTGCTTTACGCTCGGCGGCATCTGCTGACATAACTACTGCCAGAGCTACAAAAATCATTACTAATACACGCTTCATTGCAATGTGAGGGATAATTGGATTAATATTAATTGAGTCTTGGATATGAATAAATTTTGCTTTTGTCGAGCGAAAGTATCTAAGACCCGAGTCAAAGATAATGAAAATCCGTTATTTTGCATAACTTTGCAATTCATAAATTAAAGCTACCGCTATTACAACGGGAACAAAGCAATGACTATCAAACATAAACAACAACCGTCATGAACATAACGGAACTGCGCGACTACTGCCTGTCACTACCGATGGTGACCGAGGATTTCCCTTTCAATGAATCGATTCTCGCATTCAAGATATTGGGCAAAATATTTGCGGTTATAGACCTTGACCACATTGACTGGCTCGTAATGAAATGCGACCCCGACTATGCTGTGGAACTGCGCGAATCCCATCCGGAGATAACCACGGCATGGCATTGGAACAAAAAGTACTGGAATCAGGTGAGAATGCGCGGAGCCTTGACCGACGAACTAATAATAAGCCTGTTGCGCCACAGCTACAGCGAGGTTGTAAAGAAATTCACAGGAAAAATAAAGCGCGAATATCCCATATTGTTGACAGTGCAATCTCCGGCCAATCATTGATGGTTAAAAAACGATAAAAATCGTTATGTGAGAATATTTGAGATATTTTTCACTATATTTGCACAAAAATACCAATCATTTAAATATGAAAACCCTGCTATCGAGGATTCTACCCATCCTCATTACTATGATTATCACAGGATGCAACAACGATATTTTCATTGACGACAAACATCCTTCAATTACCGAGATTGAGATTCCCGACCAAGGCAATAAATCAATCACATTCCAGACATCGCAACTGAAGTCCATAGAGATTGCATTCTACAACGATGCCACTTTCGATTGTACGCTGTTTGATCACACGGGCGACATATATAACAAATACGACGACCGAGATTACATCTATCTCTACGAAATTTCAAGCAGTATGCCCCAAATAACGCGCATGTTGGCCGAAAACGACGATGTGGCTTTTGAAGTAACGCGCACCGGCGAAAACGAGTTGACAATCAGCTCAATCAGGAATATGACTGATTACAATGTGCGCGGCAGCATAATGTTGTCCTACACCTACAAGGAAGAGTTCATTGCGTTCTCGATATTGCCGTCGCCTGGTGGCCCTACCTTATATTCAATAAAGGGATTATCCTACAATAAGTCAAGCCTTTCGCAGGGGTTCAGCGACGAGCAGAGCACTCCGTTTAGAATTATCAACGAAACGCAATCGGTGACAAAACAGGTGTTCAATCCCCAACAACATTGCACCACCATGGTGATATTCAATACCAACGGCATGGACCGACTGAAACTCGACCCCGATGCCGAAATGCCGGTAGTGGAGATACCATCCTACATCCACCGTGACGATGTCGAGGAAATCGCGGGAGGATTCAACGGTCGGGAAATTCAATTCTCACGCGAGATCATAGTCACCGACACTCCCGACAACGCACTGATTGGCGGGGGAAGCTTCAATGTAGATTATCCCGTCGAGGTTCCACCAATGTCGGCAAGAGAGCTAAACCTGTCGATCAACCGAATCATCATGAGAGCAAACGGCGAGTTGACATTGGTGAACAACCGTAATGACAAGGAGCTCAAACTACCGTTTGTGGTCACGGTGATGCAGCCCTACAACTACAGTTGCAAATGGGAAGAAGCGACAATCGACGAATAAACCCGATAAATAATCTGCACGAAATCTACACTCATGATTTTTAAACATATAATTGCGATAACCGCCTTGTTGGCATCGGCATCGGTCAACGCCGCCAACCTATCGAAGCAGGACACTTGCGCCAACGCGCCGAAATATATACACCGCATCGGAGCCGATCTCCGCGGCGGTTACGTGGCATCTTCGGCCAACCATGTGGCACAGGACTATGACGAAACGGGTGCGACAAAGCTCCACAGCGCAATGTCGGCCCACCTCAAATATTCGTTTAAATACTCAGATGTCACGCGCACCGGTCGTCTATATCCCGATACCTATCAGGGCATCGGCCTATCCTACACCACTTTCTTCAACAACGCGCGCACAGGTTCTCCTATAAATCTCTATCTCTTTCAAGGTGCTCCAATCATCAAGTTGTCACCCCGATTGTCATTGGACTATGAGTGGAACTTCGGTGCGTCATTCGGTTGGAAGAAGTATAATCCCGACCTCCCTCCGGTGAACATCATCGTGGGTTCAAAGGTGAACGCCTACATCAACCTCGGCTTCATGCTCAACTACCGCATGTCACGCCAATGGAGCCTTACGGCAGGAATCGACATGACCCACTACTCCAACGGCAACACCTCATGGCCCAATCCCGGAGTCAATTCACTCGGAGCGCGTGTGGGAATGACTTACACATTTGACGACAGGACAAAATCGTCGCTCGACACTCCCCACCCTGCAGTTGACCCGGTTAAGCCTCACATAAGTTACGACCTTGTCGTGTATGGAGCGGCACGCAAGCGCATGATAATGCTGCACGATTCGCCTGAATTGCTTCCCGGACGATTCGGAATAGCCGGAATAAACTTCTCGCCGATGTATAACTTCAACCGGTTCTTTCGCGCCGGAATGTCGGTCGACATTCAATATGACGAAAGTTCCGACTTGGCTTCCTATTGGGTCGACGGCACCTACGGCGACGACATCAAATTCCGCCGCCCGCCCTTCTTTCATCAGGTTTCGGCCGGACTTTCATTGCGTGGCGAGCTTGTAATGCCCATATTTTCAATCAATGCCGGTGTAGGCTACAACATCCTGGGCAACCCCGACACGCGCAACCTCTACCAGGTGCTTGCGCTGAAGATACACATGACCCGCAGCCTGTTTTTGCACATAGGCTACCAGCTCAACAAGTTTGAGAATCCCAACAACCTCATGATAGGCATAGGCTATCGTTTCCACGACCTCCGCTGAATCAGCGCGGTAGCTACGACAGCAGCCCGATGCCGAAATATTATTGCTGTATTATAAGGTGTATGTGAGCAGAAATTGCTATTTTTGTAAGTTAGAATAAAAATCACATACAAATATCATACAGTTATGAAGTTCAATGTTTCCAGTAAGACGCTCTACAGCTACGTTTCGGCTGTAAGTAAAGTCATCAATTCCAAGAATGCGCTGACGATTCTCAATAACTTCCTGTTTGAGCTTAGCGACAATACGCTCACCATTACAGCTTCCGACCTTGAGAATACGCTCGTGGCACATCTTGAAGTGATGGATGCCGAAGGCGAAGGAAAATTCTGTGTCGACGCTCGCCGTATGGTCGACTTGCTCAAGGAAATGCCCGACCAGGGAATATCATTTGACATCAACGACGACAACCTTGCGGTTGAAATCGTATATCCCAGCGGTAATTACAGCTTCATAGCAATAAACGGCAACGAGTATCCCTCCAACGAAAGCGTCGACGAGTCGACCGACATCATCGAGTTCACCTGCCCCACCGAGCAAATAATCAAGGGTATCGACAACACATTGTTTGCGGTAGGCAACGACGACCTGCGTCCTCAGATGATGGGTATTCTCTGGGACATCAAGCCCGATGCCATAACATTTGTCGCCACCGACACCCGCAAGCTGGTTAAGTATCGCAACGCTATGTCGGCTCCCGGCGTTGAAGGCTCTTGCATCCTGCCCATAAAGCCGGCAACAGTTATCAAGAACGTGTTTGCCAAGGAAGACGAGGTGAAGGTGACGCTTGAACCCAAGAGCGCTACATTTGAAAGCCCCTCCTACAAGTTCAACTGCCGTTTCATCAAAGGCTCATTCCCCGACTACAACCGCGTCATTCCCGTAAAAAATCCCTATGTTATCACCGTCGACCGTCAATCGTTCCTCAACGCAGTGCGACGCGTGGGCGTATTTGTCGATCAGGGCCACGGCCTCGTGAAATTCAAGATTGAAAAGGATCAGCTTACTATGAAGGCCACCGACAACAACTTCTGCACATCGGCCCGCGAGGTTGTTCCCTGCGACTTCACCGGCACTGAAATGATCATAGGCTTCAGCGCACCCTACCTCATTGAGATTTTCAATACCATTTCGACCACCGACATTCTAATCAAGCTCTCCGACCCCAGCCGTCCCGGAGTGTTCGTTCCTTCGGAGAACTCCGAAAACAGCGAGCTGCTGATGCTGCTGATGCCGATGACCGTATCCGATTTCTAAACCCAATATTCAGGTAAATCCCTCTCTCGCAAATTCATAATGGAACTTGCTCTAAAAAATCCTATAATTTTCTTTGACCTCGAAACCACCGGCACCAACATCCTGCGTGACCGCATCGTGGAGATTTCCTATATAAAGGTCATGCCTTCGGGCAATGAAACCGAACGCACCCTGCGCATAAATCCGGGTATGCCGATTCCCGCCGAGGCAACGGCAATACATCACATAACCGATGACGATGTAAAGAATGCACCGCCGTTCAAGCAGGTGGCTCAGGAACTCGCCAACGTGTTTCTCGGATGTGACATAGCCGGATTCAACTCCAACCGCTTCGATGTGCCCATGCTCATGGAAGAGTTTCTACGCGCAGGAGTCAACATCGACCTGTCACGAAGAAAATTTGTCGATGTGCAGACAATATTCCACAAGATGGAGCAGCGCACATTGATTGCAGCCTATAAATTCTATTGCGGAAAGGATCTCACCGAAGCTCATTCGGCCAACGCCGACACCCGTGCCACCTACGAAGTACTGAAGGCGCAACTCGACCACTACCCTTCGCTGAAAAACGACATCGCGTTCCTCTCTGACTTCTCGTCACAGAACAAGAATGTCGACCTCATGGGCCGCATCATATACAACGAAGCCGGCAAAGAGGTGTTTAACTTCGGAAAATACAAGGGCCAGCTTGTGGAGGATGTTTTCCGCCGCGACATAGGCTACTACTCATGGATGATGCAGGGTGAATTCCCCGCCAACACCAAACAAGTAATCACCAACATAAAGCTTCGCATGAAGTAAACTCGAAAATGCTAAAAGGCAAACATATAATACTCGGAATATCGGGAGGAATAGCCGCCTACAAGTCGGCTTATCTCTTGCGATTGCTCGTCAAGGCCGGTGCCGAAGTGCAGGTTGTCATGACCCCGGCGGCCAAGGAGTTCATAACACCCGTCACCATGTCGGCATTAAGCGGCAAACCGGTTGTCAGCGAATTTTTCACGGCCAACACCGGCGAATGGCACAGCCATGTCGACCTCGGACTGTGGGCCGATGCGATGATAATCGCCCCGGCAACAGCATCAACCATCGCCAAGATGGCCAACGGCGTTGCCGACAATATGCTCATAACCACCTATCTGTCAGCCAAAGCACCCGTATTTATTGCCCCGGCGATGGACCTCGACATGTTTGCCCATCCGTCGACTACACGAAACCTCGAATTGCTGCGCTCCTACGGCAATCACATCATCGAGCCCGCCTCGGGCGAACTCGCAAGCCATCTTGTGGGGAAAGGCCGCATGGAGGAGCCTGAAGTGATAGCAAGTGTGCTCGACCGCTTTTTTGACTGCGGAATGTCACTTGCCGGAAAGCATATAATGATAACCGCCGGACCGACATACGAGAAAATCGATCCCGTTCGCTTCATCGGCAACTACAGCTCGGGCAAAATGGGTTACGCCATAGCCGAAGAAGCTGCCTCGCGTGGAGCCGATGTGACAATAGTAAGCGGCCCCGTGGCGTTAAAGGCGGTCAATCCGCGCATAAAGGTTGTCGATGTTGAGTCGGCCCGCGAGATGCTTGAAGCCTGTGAACGCATATTCCCGTCATGCGACACTGCTATAATGTGTGCCGCTGTGGCCGATTACGCCCCGGCTCATCCCGCCGACCGAAAGATTAAGCGCGAGCACAACGACCTGCCGGTAATCGAGCTGGTAAAAAATCCCGACATAGCCGCCACTCTCGGAGCAATGAAAAAGCCCGGACAACGACTTGTGGGATTTGCACTTGAAACCGACAACGAAATGTCAAACGCCCTCCATAAGCTGAAGGCCAAGAACCTCGACATGATAGTGATGAACTCGTTGCGCGACAAAGGTGCAGGATTCCGCACCGACACCAACAAGGTCACCATCTATAAGCTTGACGGCGGCGAGCTGCACTTTGACATGAAGTCAAAGCGCGAAGTTGCCTCCGACATAATCGATACACTGCTGTCGCTATGACGAAACGATTGTGGATTGCCGCAACCCTTTTGTTCCCGTTATCACTATTGGCCCGGGAGCTGAACTGCACCGTCGAGATTGATCGCTCGCAAGCGCAGGGTGCGGGATTGTCGGTATTCACAACACTTCAGAGCGCTATAGCCGATTACATGAACAACCGCGACTGGAGCGATGCACGATTCTCGCCCAACGAGCGCATAGAGTGCCGGTTGTTTCTTACCATAAAAGAGTACGACGAACCCATGATGCGGGGCGACCTGCAGATACAGTCGTCACGTCCGGTCTACAACAGCACCTACACCACAACGCTGCTTAACCACAAGGACACCCGCATTGAGTTTGAGTATCATGAAGGCGAGCCGCTTATATTCTCCGAAAATACCTTTGAGAGCAATCTCACCGCACTGCTGAATTTCTATGCCTACCTTATTTTGGGATTGGATTTCGACAGCTTTTCACCCGAAGGCGGCGACCGATTCTACGCAAAGGCCGACAACATCGTCTACATGGCCCAGTCGTCGGGACAAAGCGGATGGAGAATGCTTGAGGACAACCGCAACCGCAGCGCGATAATCAAGACATTCACCGACAAATCGGGAGCGCCGTTGCGTGACTTCATCTACACCTATCACCGCAAGGGGCTCGATGAGATGTCGATGAGTCCCGATAAAGGACGAACCAACATAACGGCCGCCATCGACAACATGAAGAAGGTCTATGACACCGCACCCATGTCGATAGCCTTGCCAATGTTCAAGGACGCGAAGCTCGATGAGATTATAAACATATACTCCCGTTCGCCTGAGAGTGAACGCAAAAGAGTCCATCAATTGTTATCCTACATCTTTCCGGCCGAATCATCACGGATTGATGCGATGGTAAATGGTAAAAATCAATAAAATGCTCAAATCGTTACACATATCAAAATATGCGTTAATCGACACCGTCGACATAACGTTTGACAACGGATTCAACATCATTACCGGTGAAACAGGTGCCGGAAAGTCGATTATGCTCGGAGCCTTGTCGCTTATTCTCGGCGAACGCGCCGACATTAAGGCTGTGCGCGACTCGGGCAAGAAATCGATAATTGAAGCCACGTTTGAAATCGACGACTACCCCACCCTGAAGGAGTACTGCCTCGCCAACGACATCGAGTGGGACGACACTATGTGCATCCTTCGCCGTGAAGTGGCCCCCGCAGGCCGCTCGCGAGCATTCATCAACGACTCTCCGGTCACTCTCGACTTGCTTTCGCATGTCGCCATGCAGCTTGTCGACATCCATTCACAACATCAAAATCAGTTGCTCACCTCGCCTGAATTTCAGCTTCGCGTAATCGACAGTATGGCCGGCAACGACACGCTGTTGAGCGACTATCGCAAGCGTTATGCAGCTTTCCGCAGCGCAGTGAAGCGACTGCACGAAGCCAAACGAAAAATTGAGCAGAACCGCAGCGACGAGGACTTCACGCGTTTCCAGCTCGAACAGCTCGATGCGATGAATCTTGTCGCCGACGAGCAGGAGCAACTTGAGCACGAACGCGAGATTCTATCCAACATGACCGACATAAAGTCGACCATAAACGGCGCACTTGACGCACTGCTCAACGGAAACTCCAACGCACTGTCGCTCTTAAGCGAGGCCGGCGACTACTGTGAAGCTCTCGGCCGCATACTGGAGAACGCCGACTCACTCGCCGAGCGCCTGCAGTCGGCACGCATCGAAATTCAGGACATAGCCGACACGCTAAGTGCATTTGACAGTGACCTGAACGCCGATCCGGCCGAGCTTGACGCAATTGAAGAGCGGTTAAACGACATCTATGCGCTGCAGCACAAGCACCATGTGTCGACGGTAGGCCAACTTATCGAACTGCGTGAATCGTTCCGTGCAAGGCTTGACGAACTCGAAAACAGTTCGTTCACCATCGAAGAGCTTGAGAAGGAAGCTCGCCGCGCCAAGAGCCTCGCCAAGGAACTTGCCGCACAACTGTCGAAACGACGCACCGAGGAGGCCGCCCGCTTTGAGGCCGACCTGCGCGAACGCGCCATGCCACTGGGCATGAAGAATCTGCAAATAAAGGTGGATCTTACCCCGACCGAACTGTCATCGACCGGAGCCGACAGCATCCGCTTCCTCTTCGCCTTCAACAAAAACCAGCCCTTGATGCCGGTTGGAGGCACTGCATCGGGCGGAGAAATTTCGCGACTCATGTTGTCGATAAAAGCGATAATCGCCGACAAGATGCAACTACCGTCGATTATATTCGATGAAGTCGACACGGGGGTTTCAGGTGATGTCGCCAATCGCATGGGCGCAATGATGCAATCGATAGCCGCCAACATCCAGGTCATGGCCATTACCCATCTGCCCCAGGTGGCAGCCAAAGGCAACGCCCACTTCAAGGTCTACAAGCAGGATGACGAGCACTCCACCCACACCCGAATACGAAGGTTATCGACCGACGAACGCATCGACGAGCTCGCCGTAATGCTGAGCGGCTCGACAGTCAACGATGCCGCTCGGGCCAACGCCAAGTCACTATTGAATATTAAATAAACGAAAATAACGCTCTAAACCACGGTATATATGGAACGCAATGAATACATATTCGGCATACGCGCCGTCATGGAAGCCATCGAAGCAGGCAAGGACATCGACAAGGTCTATATCAAGAAGGATCTGCACGGCGACCTTATAAACGAGCTGAACGAACTGATACGCCTCCACGGAATTGTGACGCAGCGCGTCCCCGTAGAGCGCATCAACAAGATAACGCGCAAAAATCATCAGGGCGTGGTGGCCGTCCTTTCGGCAGTCACCTATCACAGCCTCGACAACATAGTTCCTCAACTCTATGAGGACGGTGTGCTCCCCTTCATAGTCGTTCTCGACGGCATAACCGATGTGCGTAACTTCGGAGCTATCGCGCGCACATGCGAATGTGCCGGAGTAGACGCCATCGTCATTCCCGAGCGTGGAAGTGTATCAGTTGGCGGTGATGCCGTAAAGACCTCGGCAGGTGCGCTGCTGCACATTCCCGTGTGTCGCGAGCGTAGCGCGGCATCGGCTGTAAGATTCCTTAAGGATAACGGTTACACGGTAGTGGCTGCTTCGGAAAAGGCCGATATAAACTACACCATGGCCGACTATACCGTTCCCGTGGCAATAGTTATGGGAGCCGAGGATGTTGGCCTATCACCCGAGGTCATGAAGCTATGCGACACATTTGTGTCAATACCCCAGTTCGGCCACATTGGATCGCTAAATGTTTCAGTAGCCGCCGGTGTCATCATCTACGAAGTCGTGCGCCAGCGCCTGCAATCCAACATGGAAGTAATCTGATTACTCGAGAAATATGTGATACAAAAAAAGCCGCATTGATTGATGCGGCTCTTTTTGTTATCGGTGTGCGTTGTGGATAACGTATTCTTTGACTTTTTGGAACAGGTCGGTGGCAAACACGAAGTGACTCAACGCCTCGTTGGTCGTTTCATATATAAGCTCCTTATTGCCAACCCACTCACGGTAACCCTTGTTGATAAACACGATGTTCTCGCCTATTCCAAGCACCGAGTTCATATCATGGGTGTTGATTACGGTAGTTATCTGATATTCATGCGTTATGTCGCTCAACAATTCATCTATAAGAATCGATGTTTTCGGGTCAAGTCCCGAGTTAGGCTCATCGCAAAAAAGATATTTAGGATTAAGTGCGATTGCACGCGCAATGGCTACACGCTTCTGCATACCTCCCGAAATCTCGCTCGGATACTTGTCGTCGGCTCCCTTAAGACCCACGCGTTCAAGGCAGAATTGAGCACGCTCGCGGCGCTCGGCATCGCTCATGCGAGTGTACATCATCAACGGGAACTCGACATTGCCAAGCACCGTTTCCGAGTCGAAAAGCGCCGAACCCTGAAACAACATTCCTATCTCGGTGCGCAACGACTGAACCTGTTCGCGATTCATTTGAAGCAGATCACGGCCGTCATATAGAATCTCTCCCTTCTCGGGACGCACAAGACCCACAATCGATTTCATCAACACGGTCTTTCCCGAACCGCTCTGTCCGATTATCAGATTCGTCTTACCGGTTTCAAATGTCGCGCTCACACCTTTGAGCACCTGAACTCCGTCAAACGACTTATAAATGTCCTTAACTTCAATCATTGCATCAACAGTTTAGTAAGTATGACATCAAAGAGGAGAATCAGAATCGAGCTTGCAACTACGGCATTTGTCGAAGCCTTGCCCACATCGAGCGCACCGCCTTTAACGTAATATCCGTAATATGAAGCCACCGATGTGATGATCACCGAGAACACGAGAGCCTTTATTATAGTGTACCACACATACCACTCGACAAACATTGTCTGTATTCCGTATATGTAACGCGACACCGGAATCATGTCGGTAAATGCGGCTATGAACCATCCGCCAAACAGTCCCGTAGCAATCGAGAACACCACAAGCACGGGAATGAAGAACATGAATGCCAATATCTTGGGAAGCACCAGGAATTGAGCCGAATTTATACCCATTATCTCAAGAGCGTCAATCTGCTCGGTAACTCGCATGGTGCCTATCTCCGATGCTATGTTGGAGCCCACCTTTCCTGAAAGTATAAGGCACAACACCGCCGAGCTGAACTCCAGCAACAGGATGTCACGCGTGGCAAGACCTGTCGAATAAGCAGGCATCATGGGCGATGTCATGTTGAGCTGCATCTGGATGCATATAACGGCTCCGATGAAAATTGATATTACTATCGTCAACGGAATCGAGTCAAGGCCGAGCTTGCCTATCTCTTGCAACAACTTGCGTCCGAAAACCCTCCACTTCTGAGGAGGAGTAAATACACGGCACATAAAAATGCAGTACTGACCGAAAGTGGTCAACGACGATTCTATAATCATAGTTTATTGATTATCTATATTAGGATTGATGCTGCAAAGTTAAGGATTTTCTTGGCTTGTAAGGGATTTTTTATTTACTTTGTGTGTCTAAAATCTCATATACTGTAGCAAAAAATGCTTGTAATCGGTATTGCCGGCGGCACCGGGTCGGGTAAGACCACCGTCGTCAACAAAATAATAAAGAGTCTGCCGGCAGGCGAAGTCGCTGTCATTCCCCAGGATTCCTACTATAAGGACTCCGGTCACATTCCCATGGAGGAACGCAGCAAAATCAACTTTGACGAGCCCGCATCAATCGAGTGGACACTGCTTGAAAAGCAGTTGCGCGAGCTTAAGGAGGGCAAATCCATCGAAATGCCAACCTACAGCTACCTCACCTGCACCCGTCAGAAAGAAACCGTGCATGTGGAGCCGCGTGATGTCATCATAGTCGAGGGCATACTTGTGCTCACCCAGCCGTCATTGTGTCAGCTGATGGATGTAAAGGTATTTGTAGACGCCGATGCCGACGACCGACTCATAAGAGTAATCGCACGTGACTGCATAGAGCGCGGACGCACTCCGCAGATGGTAATCGACCGTTATCAGGCAGTGCTGAAGCCCATGCACGAGCGTTACATCGAGCCTTCAAAGCGCAAGGCCGACCTGATAGTGCCCCAAGGAGGCAACAACACGGTGGCCATAAAACTGCTTACCGACTACATTGCAAGCCGATTGAAAAGGCTTCCCAAATGACAATTTCACGAAACAATATCAGCCAACCCCAATATATGTCTGACGAAAAGATAAACGAACCTGTAAATGACGCTCCCGCTATCGAAGTCGAGAACATGGATGCCAACACCTGTGAAGTGACCGACCCCGATGCCGGAAAAACCTTATTTGAAGGCAAAATGGTGCTGCGCACCGAAAATCTCGTAAAGAAATATCGTCAGCGCACGGTCGTAAACCACGTGTCAATCAATGTCACGCAGGGTGAGATTGTGGGACTTCTCGGGCCTAACGGCGCGGGCAAGACTACCACATTCTACATGACCGTCGGGCTTATAACCCCCAATGAAGGTGAAATATTCCTCAACGACCTCAACATAACCAAATATCCGGTTTACAAACGCGCCCAGAATGGCATTGGATACCTCGCCCAGGAACCGTCGGTATTCCGCAAGCTGAGCGTAGAGAACAACATCCGCTCGGTGCTTGAGATGACCAACACATCACGTGAGTATCAGCGTGACAAGCTTGAAAGCCTTATCGCGGAGTTCCGCTTGCAGAAAGTGCGCAAAAACCTCGGCGACCAGCTGTCGGGAGGTGAACGCCGACGCACCGAGATCGCACGATGCCTTGCCATCAACCCCAAGTTCATAATGCTCGACGAACCGTTTGCCGGCGTCGACCCCATCGCGGTTGAGGACATCCAGTATATCGTCTATAAATTGAAGGAGAAGAACATAGGTATTCTGATCACTGACCATAACGCCCCCGAAACACTGTCGATTACCGACCGTGCCTACCTGCTTTTTGAGGGTAAGATACTGTTCCAGGGTACATCGGAAGAGCTTGCCGAGAATCCCGTTGTACGCGAAAAGTATCTCGGTCGCGGATTCAACTTCCGTCGCAAGAAATTCGATTAAGAGCCGGCTCTAATCAATCGTCGCTTTTCGGCTCTTTCCGAAAACACGTGACGACAGGTACCAGAGTGCGCCGATTGTTGCGGCAAGGCTTACGGCAGCTATCGCTATGTCGGCAGCCGAACCGTCGGCTCCCACTGAATTGGCATCGACACTGCTCTGCCCCGTATTCACAAGCCACTGATTTATAACGACAAGGCTATTGTTTAGAGCGTGGGCCATGGCAGGAAGCCATAAAGAGCCGCTCCACCATGCAAGATAGCCTAAAAAGGCTCCTATCAACATGCGGGGCACAAAGCCAAAAAACTGAAGATGCACGGCACTGAATATAACGGCAGTGGCCCAAATGGCTATATGCGCGTTACGCAGCTGCACGTGAAGCAGCTTTTGCAGCATCCCCCTGAAAAACAGCTCCTCGGCAATACCGGTCAAGCATCCCATTATAAGTATCGACAGAATGAGATCGATAACCGATGTACCGCTCATAAGCATCATCACCATACCGTTGGCGGCTTGTTCGCTCGCGCGAAGCACCTGTTCGATGCGGCTCATCGATTCAGGCAGGGTGAGCGAGGCATTCCACTGCACGATAACGTTCATTGCCGGAATCGCCAGAACCACGACAGCCATAGTCCATATAACGGCACTACTGCATGGCCAACGGTCAACGCCCGTAAAGCGCAACGGATTGCGTGCGGCTATCAATGCAGTCATGGCAACCGGCATAATGAATATGAACAGGTCCTGCAACACGGTGGCCCAGCGTAACCTGACAACATCGTCGGCGCCCACCAATCCTATTATAACCGAGCCGAGAAGAGTGCAAAGCACCCACCAGCAAATGAACAAAGCAAGACTCTTTCCTGCGCTTATGCGTAACTGTTGCTCCATATCAATGAACATTAACTTTGATTACACTGCAAAGTTAATGAAAAATGACGACATCGTCACATCAATCTTCGCCCGGTTGATTGTCACGCTGTAGCGACAGCGAGTAGCCGGCCACATAATCGTTGAACGCCTGCTTGTAGCTCTCGCTTACCGGGATATAGTGATTGCCGAATACAATGCGGTTGCGTTCAATAATGCTTATCTTCGATGTATTCACAATGAATGAGCGATGAACACGCAGGAATTCGGCAGCCGGCAGATAACGCTCTATCGTCTTCATGCTCGTAAGAGTGAGAATGGCGCTCTTCTCACCTTCGACATATATCTTTACATAATCTTTCAGTCCTTCGATAAACTGAATCTTGTCGATAGGTATCTGCACCTGTTTATACTCGCTCTTCACTATGATGTAACGCTTGTTGTTGTCAAGCTCGTCGGCCCTACGGCGCAGCTCAACCCACTGCAGAGCCTTGTTGGCCGCTCCCACAAACTCCTCATAGCTTATGGGCTTCATAAGGTAGTCAAGTGCATTGACCTTGAACCCTTCGATTGCATACCGGTCATAGGCCGTAGTGAATATTATACGGCAGGTCGGAGGCACTATTCTCGCAAACTCCATCCCGTTGAGCTGTGGCATGTGTATGTCGAGGAACACTACATCAATATCCTCCTCCAGAATCGTCTTGACCGAATCCTGAGCCGAACTGAACTTACCAACAAGCTCCATGAAAGGAGTCTTTTCAATATATGACGCAACCAGTTCCTGAGCCAAGGGCTCATCATCTACTACGCAGCAACGTAATGTAAGCATATACTTATATTTTTATATTATAACGTTATTATCATGTCAACTATATATCGGTCGCCATCTATTTTTGTCGACATTTCGGCCTTGTTGCCGTAAATAAGGTCAAGACGACGCCGAAGATTGACATTTCCTATTCCCGAGGATGCTATGTCACGCTTCTCCGAATCGATGAAATTGTTGGCGATGTGACAATGTATCGATCCTTCGCGGCACACGATTGAAATGTCGATGCTGTCGCCCGACCGACCTGTATTGCCGTATTTGAAAGCATTCTCAACCGGCGAGATGAACAGCAGCGGAGCTATGTGACAGTCATTGCAGTCGCCGCTGTCGAGCGTGACATTGATAGGCATCTTATCGCCTATGCGCAGCTTCATGAGCTTGACATAGTTGTCGATGAATGTAAGCTCATCCTGGATGGGAACAGTAGGCGAATTTTCATAGAGCACGTAACGCAGCAGCTGGCTCAGCTCATGAACAGCCTGCTGAGCCTTGTCGGGGCTTATGGCTATGAGAGCATAGATCGAGTTCAGCGTATTGAAAAGGAAGTGAGGGTTAAGCTGCTTCTTAAGGCTCTCAAGTTCTTCCTTGTGCTGCACCATCTCCATTTCCTGACGCTGACGGTTAAGCTTCACCCAATAGTCGCTAAGCTTCATGGCGACGCTCAACGCCACGGTGAGAATCACCATAACCACGTCACGCATCAGAAATGACACTCGCCTGAGCAAATCGGCGTGCGCATCAACATGACGGGGTACGCGGCGCGGCATTTCGCCCGAATGCATATCCATCAAGAAATAAGCGCATAGCAGCGTCACGATGATTATGACGACATTAAGTCCAGTAAGCCTCAACACCCATCGACGCTTTCCGAGGCAATAATCTATTATGATGTAATAATTAATGTAGAACACCGCAACAAATAGCAGTGACTTGGCATACATTCCCCATGGGATATCGCTTCCGGCCGGAAAGCTACGGCTCACAAGCACCTCGGGAAGAATGAAGATTATACCAAGACACAGGAAGTGGGTGACTACTTTCACCCACTTCTGCAGTGTCTGAGAAGGCTGTTTGTAACTATTTATTTCACTATTCATATCTAATAGCTTCTATCGGGTCAAGGTTTGCAGCTTTCTTTGCCGGATACCATCCGAAGAACACTCCCGTAACGGTACATACGACAAACGAAAGGACCACTGAATAAACTTGGATTGAAACGGGCCAATGTGCTACGACATTCACGAGCCATGAAGCAAGTGCACCAACTATGACACCTATCACACCTCCCGTAACGCTGATAATCACAGCCTCGATAAGGAACTGGACAAGTATATCGATTCCACGTGCTCCAATAGACATGCGCAGACCTATTTCACGGGTACGCTCGGTAACTGACACATACATGATGTTCATGATTCCTATACCTCCCACAAGGAGCGAAATTCCCGCTATGCAGGCAAGCAACACCGTCATCATGTCGCTCGTGGAGTTCATCATTTCGCTCAACTCCTGTTGGGAACGTATCTCAAAGTCATCAATGGCACCATCCTTCAGCTTATGCTGGCGTCGTAGTATTTCAGTTATCTCATCGATTGCGTCATCGGTCATGTCTTCGTCAACAGCACTCGCATAAAGTCCCTGAATGTAGTTGATTGCAAGCACCCTCTTCATTATGGTAGTATAGGGAGCGAGCACTACATCATCCTGGTCCATACCCATGGAGTTGGTTCCTTTAGGTTCAAGAGTGCCTATGACGGTGAACGGTATCTTGTTGAATCGCACCACCCTGCCTATGGGATTCTCTCCGTTGGGAAACAGATTGTCAATGACCGTCTTTCCCAGAAGGCACACCTTGGCGGCCGACTTTATATCCTGCTCGGTGAATATGGCACCGTCAGCGACTTTAACCTTTCGTATATCGAGGTAGTCGGGAGTGACTCCGTATATTGTCGAAGGGTAGTTGTTATTACCGTTGATAAACTGGCCGCCGCTGTTGACAGTAGGCGATATCGATGAAATGAAGGCTGCCTCGTCACGTATCGTTTCAAAGTCAACAACCTCAAGCGACTGAGTGTCATCGGCACTTTGACGCACACCGCCACGCTGCATGTTGCCGGGATGAATCATTATCATGTTGGAACCCATCTCGGAAATTTGCGCCTTTATGCTGTCCTTTGAACCTTGTCCGATTGCCAGCATGGTTATCACCGACGCAACACCGATGATGACACCGAGCATCGTGAGAAAGCATCTCATCTTATTGTTGTTGAGAGCCTTCAACGCTATTTTAAACAGATTGCCAAATTTCATATTCATCAGTCGTTTTGGGCAGGCAACGAGTCATAGACCTCCTTGGCCGATGCCGGATTTGGGTTAATTACATCCGATACGATTTTTCCGTCACGCAGCACTATGTTACGCGATGAGTAAGCGGCAAGATCGGGATTGTGGGTCACGAATATGATCGTTCGTCCTCTCGAATGAAGCTGCTGAAACAGCACGAGAATACTGTAGGATGTGCGGGTGTCAAGATTTCCGGTAGCCTCATCGGCAAGTATGATGACAGGGTCGTTTACAAGAGCACGTGCTATGGCAACACGTTGCTGCTGTCCTCCCGACATCTGATTGCTTTTATGATACAGCCGGTCATGGAGTCCCACTGCCTCAAGAGCCTTCGTGGCCATGTCACGGCGCTGTCGCGCCGACACTTTCGGGTTATATAGCAGAGGCAGCTCGACATTCTCAAGAGCGGTGGTCTTGGGAAGCAAATTATAGCTTTGGAACACGAATCCTATCTTGCGGTTTCGTGTCACAGCCCTTTCGTTCTTGCTCATGGACTGCACCGACACTCCGTCGAGCTTGTATTCGCCGGTAGTGGGAGTGTCGAGGCATCCGAGCAGATTAAGAAGCGTCGATTTACCTGAACCCGATGTACCCATTATCGTTACAAATTCACCTTCGTGAATCGTGAACGACACACCTCGCAGGGCATGGACGGTTTCACCGCCCACGACGAAGTCACGACGCAAATTCTCAATCTTTATTATCTCTCGATTTGTATTCATGATGATTTCCTGTTATTGGAATTATCCATGTCACTTTTTCCTTTGTCCCGGCGGTTGGGGAGCAAACGGACTGCGTTCACCGTCGCCCATGCCCTGCGGCATTCCCATTTGCGGCATTCCCATGTCGTACTCAACGGCTACGACATCGTTTTCGCCTATACCTGAAATCACCTGGGTCACAGCACCGTTGCTCACTCCGGTTTTTATTGTCACGGGCACAAGAGCATTGTCACGCACCACCCACACCCGCTTCATGTCGGGCGCGGCAGCCATAAAGGGCTCTACATCGGCAGGGGCCGCGGGCAGATTCTTTGCATCGGGATAGTCATGAGGAAGGAATCGGAACGCCTTGTTGGGAATCGTCAGTATGTCCTTTTCCTGAGTCACATATATCGTGAGATTAGCGGTCAGGCCCGGAATAAGCTTATGTTCGGGATTGGGAGCGGCAACTATAACCTCGTAGGTAACCACATTGCTTTCAGTGGTGGGATTGAGTCGTACCTGCGTTACGGTTCCGTTAAACACCATCTCGGGATAAGCGTCGACAGTGAATGTCACGGCCTGACCGAGCTTCACCTGGCCTATGTCGGCCTCATCGACATTTCCCACAACCTGCATGTTGTCAAGGTCGGCGATTACATATAAGTTAGCCACGTTCATGTTGGACACGACTGTTTGTCCCACCTCGACCTCACGCGAAATCACAACACCGTCGATAGGCGAGTATATTTCGGCATAGTTCAGGTTCTTTGCCGCTCTCACACGGTCGGCACGAGCCTTGTCGTAGGAAGTTTTCGACACTTCATAGTCCTTGGCCGAAGTCTGGAACTCATAATCGCTTATAAGCTGCTTGTCGTGAAGTTTCTTGTCACGCTCATAGTTAGTCTTATTGTATTCGTAGGTAAGACGGGCCGATTCCATGTTGGCGTCGGCACTCTTCAGGTCGCTCTCAAGCAAGGTCTTCTCAATCTCAGCCAAAAGCTGGCCCTTGGTCACCACTGAGTTGTAATCGACATATAACTTATCGATTATACCCGTTACTTGTGTACCCACATCGACTTGCGTCACCGACTCAACAGTTCCGGTAGCAGTCACCGACTCACTGATCTCCCCCACCTCAACCTTGGCCGTTTCAAGCGAAATCTTGGCTTCCTTTGAACATGCCGAAAGCATCAGGGCTATCGAAGCAGTGTAAATTAATTGCTGGATTCTCATAATTATAATTATTTGTTTTGTTAAGGCATAGTTACCGATGATGTGCGATAGAACTCAATCATCTTATGTTCGAGTATAGCCATGTATTTGGCCTGAAGCAACGAGTGTCGCGCTTCGAGGAGGTTGTTGTGGGCAGTGAGCAACTCGATGGTGTTGACAAGACCGAGATTGAACTGCTCGTTGACAAGTTCGTTGCTGAGTTCAGCCGACTTTACCTGCTCCTCGCCTGCCGTGTAGCGTGACTGTGCGGCACGCAGGTCGATGTAGCACGACTCAATCTGCTGAGCTATATCGTTGAGGCGCGACTCCGTGTCAAGCTGTGCATTAATGCGCTGCGCATTGGCGCGTGCCACAGCCATTTTGGTTCTCTTGCCGTCGAGTATCGGCAATGACAACGTGAGCCCTATCGATTCGCTGACACTCCGCTTAATCTGCTCTCCGAAGTTGTTGCCCGGAGCAAAATATCCGGTGCTTATTCCGGCATTCAACGATATTCGGGGCATGGCACCCGCCTTGGCAATCTTTATGTCATAGTCCGAACTCTCCTCCTCAAGCTTATTGGCCTTAAGTCTTGAATCGGTAGCCAACGCAAGCTGATAGCTCTCCTCAATCGGGGGAACTTCAGCAAGCACCTCCTGCGCCGTCCACTCAATGGCCTGGAGCGATATTTCAGTATCGATACCCAGTTCGAGAAGTCGCTTCAGCTCCATGAGGCGTGTTTCGTAAGTGCCCTGTGCATTTACCAACGAATAGCGATCCTGCTCGTATTGGGCCTGCAACTGCGCGTAATCGACGCGTGACATTCGTCCGCTCTCCATCAGCTGACGGGCACGGTCGGCCTGAGCCTCGCTAAGCTTGACAGCCTCCTCGTATATCGCTATCGACTCCTTGGCGTAGAGAATGTTCATGTAGACCGACAGCATATCGGTTTCCAATGAACGGAACATGTCCTCGGTATTCAACGATGAAATTTGAGTCTGAAGTTTGTTGCGCTTGATGGTGTTTTCACGCTCGCCACCGTTCCACACAGTCCAGCCCGCATTCAACCCGTAGTTGCTGTTGTAGCTGTTTTTGTTGCCATACCCCCACGGGGTGTTGCTCAATGTGTGGGATGTGGCAAAGTCAAGTGTAGGCTGCCATTGGGCCTTTGACTCTTCAAGAGTGTACTCGCTCAATTCACCGCTGATCCGCGACTGCTGCAACGAGATATTGTGCTGACGCGCATACTCGATACAATCATTGTAACTCCAATCACGAGCTTGTGCAACCGACAGTCCCGCAATAGTCACGACACATAGTAGGATTCTTTTATTCATTTGACGGCATTCATTTGATTTTACTAAAGCAAATTTAATATTGCCATTGATTTCATGCAAAATTATTAGATGTTACGGCCAATATCGTTACAATTTATCACTATTACCTCGACAAGTAACTAATTATCGATGCGTGCTGTTAAGCAAAGTGAAAAATCATTTCATAATAATAATTCTAATCTTTCTTCGTCAGAATATTGTTATAAACGCGAAAATGCACTATTTTTGGTAAAGTTTTCACTACTAACATCCTGCATAATGCCTGAAAAAAAGAAGATTAAGATAGGATTGCTCCTTCAAATAGTTTTTGCCATTGCCCTCGGTATTGGTTGCGGATATATATTTCCCGAATGGCTCGGAAGAATATTCATGACTTTCAACGGACTGTTCAGCCAGTTCCTCGGATTTCTCGTTCCTCTCATCATTGTAGGATTTGTGACTCCGGCCATAGCCGATATTGGCCGAAAAGCAGGAAAAGTTCTGGTTGTGACCGCCGCCATAGCCTACGGTGCCACTATATTTGCTGGATTCCTCTCCTACTTCACAAGCGCAACCACATTCCCGCATCTGATAAATCCGAGTCCAATCGACAGCGGCCTCAAAAACGCCGCCGACCTACTCCCCTATTTTACTGTAGAAATACCTCCGTTGATGGGCGTTATGACGGGATTGGTAATCTCATTCATGCTCGGAGTAGGCATTGCCTATCTTGAAGGAAATACCCTAAGAAAATGCGCCAATGAGTTCCGTGACATAGTGGCCAAGGTTATTAAGAGTATAATCATCCCCCTGCTGCCGCTCTACATTTTCGGCATATTTCTCAACATGACCGTATCGGGACAAGTGGGCGACATACTTGCGACATTCTTCAAGGTGATACTCGTGATATTTGCAATGCACATCTTCATCCTTGTACTCCAATACTGCGTCGCGGCACTGGTAGTGCGACGCAATCCGTTCAAGTTGCTGGTTACCATGCTCCCGGCCTACTTCACCGCACTTGGCACCCAATCGTCGGCGGCTACAATACCCGTGACTCTGCGTCAGGCTATCAAGATGGGAGTAAGCGAGGACATAGCGGGTTTTGTAATACCGATTTGCGCCACAATACACATGTCGGGCAGCACACTTAAAATAGTGTCATGTGCCGTGGCTTTGATGATAATGAACGGCCTGCCCTATGATTTTCCCATGTTTGTCGGATTTATATGTATGCTCGGTGTCACGATAATCGCCGCCCCCGGCATACCCGGAGGCTCTATAATGGCATCGCTCGGCCTGCTCGCGTCCATGCTTGGATTTACCGAAAAGGATCAAGCGCTCATGATAGCGTTATATATAGCAATGGACAGCTTCGGCACGGCATGTAACGTAACCGGCGACGGATTCATCGCATTGATTGTCGACAAGCTGTTTGGCAAGCGCAATCGTCACGAAGCGTCAGATGACGCCGCTATCCTCGGAAAGTGATGATTTTATTGTATCCGTAGTTGGACAAGGTATAGACCACGTTGCCTATAAGCGTTGCAAGTCCATAACCCGAAAGGGTGAACGCGGCAATCTTTAGTTCAAAGTATTCAAGGCGGGTTTCATAGCTCAACAGCCAAACGGTGAGCAACTGCAATCCGTAGCATATAAGGAACCCTATAAGGAATATCATAGCTTCGCGGTAGTAGTTGCCCGACGACTTAAACACCCAATTCTTATTCCACAGGAAAGAGTTAACAACGCCGCAGACATAGCCGATGGCGTTGGACACAAGCGGATTGACACCAAACAAAGCTTTACACACGTATATCACGCAAAGCGTGACAAGCGTATTTAGCACGCCCACACAGGCATACTTGATAAACTGCATCAGTGATTTGTTGGGGAGCTTCAATCCGTTAGCCATAATCAATTACACTTTATTTCCGGTATTTTCATCGATATCAACCAGCACAGGCAACGACCAGCTGTACCTTACGGCGAGCAATCTCATTGCTATTACCGTTACCGCACAGGCGATGCCTTGAGTCGGCATAGACCAGTCGCAAGAATAGGCCACCCAATATACAAGCCCTCCGGCAAGACACGCTGTGGCATATATGTCCTTTTGAAACAAAAGCGGTTCATTGTTGACAAGTATGTCACGCAACACACCGCCCAAAGCGCCGGTTGTAATACCCATGATCACGGCCACCCAGAAAGGATAGTCAACGGCGAGAGTCTTCTGGATTCCTATGACTACAAACAAGGCAAGGCCTATGGTGTCAAACAGGAACAGGACACGCGTCTTCACAAGAATCCGGCGAAACACAATAACTACGATAAGCGACAATCCCGTCACGGCGATATACCACCATGTCTGCATCCAGAATACGGGAATGTTAAGAAGCAGGTCACGCACCGTACCGCCACCTATCGCAGTGACAAGTCCCACGACATAAGCGCCAAACCAGTCAAAATGCTTGGCGGCAGCCATGCGTATTCCGCTTATTGCGAAAGCGACAGTGCCTACGACCTCTATTATAAAAAGGAATGTCTGTTCTACATCCATTCGCGTCAGATTTCGTTATTTGTTTTCTCCTTATTTTCCCGGCGATAGTATCGGCACACACCGGTCAATCCGCAATTAAGGCAGTCGGGACGACGAGCCTTGCACACATAACGCCCGTGAAGTATCAGCCAGTGATGGGCAAGCGGAATTATATCCTCGGGAATATATTTGCACAGCTGTTTCTCGGTCTGCAGCGGATTTTTGCTATTGGTCGTAAGACCTATGCGCTCGCTCACTCGGAACACATGGGTGTCGACTGCCATCGCCGCCTTTCCCCACACCACCGCCAGCATGACATTGGCGGTCTTGCGCCCTACCCCCGGAAGTTTTATGAGGTCATCCATGTCGGATGGCACCTCGCCGCCAAACTCCTCGACGAGCATCCTTGCAGCTCCGAGCAGATTGCGGGCCTTATTGTTGGGATAGGACACCGACTTTATGTACTCATATATGTCATCCTGTGTAGCGGCAGCCATCGCCTCGGGCGTCGGGAAAGCATCAAACAGCGGAGGAGTGATCATGTTAACCCTCTTGTCGGTACATTGAGCCGACAATATGACAGCCACAAGAAGCTGAAACGGATTCTCGTATCGCAACTCCGTTTCGGCCACCGGCATAGCGGTCTTGAACCACTCTATCACCTGCCTGTAGCGTTCTTTGACAGTCATAGCCATGGGGTAACGCTGTTAATGGGCACTTGTGAACTCCTCAAGGAAGCGAGTGTCGTTTTCCGAGAACATTCTCAAGTCCTTGACCTGATATTTGAGGTTGGTGATGCGCTCTATACCCATGCCCAATGCAAAACCGGTGTACTCCTTGGAGTCTATGCCGCAAGCGTCAAGGACATTGGGATCGACCATACCGCAACCGAGAATCTCAACCCATCCGGTGTGCTTGCAGAATGAGCATCCCTTACCGCCGCAAAGGTTACATGATATATCCATCTCGGCTGAAGGCTCGGTGAACGGGAAGTAACTCGGGCGAAGGCGTATCTTGGTTTCGGGGCCAAACATCTCCTGTGCGAAGTAGAGCAGTGTCTGCTTAAGGTCGACAAACGACACGTTCTTGTCGACATACAACGCCTCAACCTGATGGAAGAAGCAGTGGGCGCGTGCCGATATGGCCTCGTTACGGTAAACTCGTCCGGGGCAGATTATACGAATAGGCGGCTGAGCCTTCTCCATAACCCTTGACTGCACGCTCGAAGTGTGAGTGCGGAGCAACACATCGGGGTTGCGCTGGATAAAGAACGTGTCCTGCATGTCACGTGCCGGATGGTCGGCCGCAAAGTTAAGCGAAGAGAACACATGCCAGTCATCCTCTATCTCGGGGCCTTCGGCGATTGAGAATCCGAGTCGTGAGAATATCGACACGATTTCATTGCGCACAAGCGACAACGGGTGACGAGTACCAAGCTTTATCGGTGACGCAGTGCGGCTAAGGTCAAGATCCAGGTCAACATTGTCGGCATTGCCCATAGACTCACGAAGTTCGTTTATGCGGTTGGTGGCAAAGTCCTTAAGCTGATTCAACGGAGCACCTATGACGCGCTTCTGATCGCCGGGCAGATTACGGAACTCATTGAACAGAACCGATATCTCGCCTTTCTTGCTAAGATATTTGATGCGAAGTGCTTCTACCTCACCGGCATTGGCAGCGGTAAGCTGCTCGATTTCGGCCTTGAGAGAATTTATTTTTTCTAACATAGCTGTGTCAATTACTTTATTGCGACAAAATTACAAAATTTTTCTGTAACTTTGGAAATAAAATCCAATCGCCGAGTAATAATATCAAACAATCGCACCTGATGCAGTCATGGATTTTGTCGATAAAGTAAAAGCGAATATCGAGCGTAACGGTATGCTCGACCCTGAGCAACATGTAATTGTGGCATTGAGCGGCGGGGCCGATTCCGTGGCATTGCTCGCCGTGCTGACCGTCCTGGGTTACAGATGCACAGCAGCCCACTGCGACTTTCACCTGCGCGGCGAGGAGTCGGAACGTGACCGACGACATGCCGCAATGACGGCAGCCCGATTCAATGCCGAATATGAAGAGATACACTTCGATGTCGAATCATATAAAAAAAAACGTGGAGTGTCAACCGAAATGGCTTGTCGTGACTTACGTTACGACTGGTTTCGGGAACTTTCAACAAAATACGGCGACATTCCGGTAGCCGTAGCCCATCATCGCGACGACAACATCGAAACATTCTTTCTGAATGTTCTGCGAGGAAGCGGAATCACCGGAGTTGCCGGCATGAAAGCGGTCAACGGCTGCATTATCCGTCCGATGCTCGACACATCACGCCGTGAAATCATCGAATATCTGTCACGTAACGGCATCGAATATGTAACCGACAGTACCAACCTTATCAACGATGTAAAGCGCAACCGACTGCGTAACGTTGTGCTTCCACAGCTATATGAGTTGTTTCCCGATGCCGAAAACACGATTACGACTACAATCGACAACCTGCGTGACAACCTTCAGCTGTTCAATGAAGGCGTAAATGCGCTTAAAGCGCCCTACCTGTCGGCCGACAACAGCATCGACATAGCTCGAATGGCCAAAGAGTGCCAAAATTCCATTCAATTACTGTATGAATCGATAAAACGATATGGCTTCAATCACGCCCAGGCAGCCGACATGATTGCATCGTCCGACTCATCGGGAAAGGAGTTCTTCTCAGCTGACCATAAGGCGCTCATCGACCGTGGAACACTCATAGTATCACCCCATACGACACTCCATAATCAGGAGATTGAAATAAACCTGAACGACAAGTCGTCACTTCCCCCAGGATTGACCTGCGAATCAGTCAATGCCGACGACATAAAGTTCACACGTGACGCCAACACGATGTACCTCGATTCATCGGCACTGGAAGGCGACCCCAAATTCGTAATACGACACTGGCGCGAAGGCGACAGGATGTCACCATTCGGCATGAAAGGCAGCCGACTTGTGAGCGACATATTTTCCGACGCCAAAATGTCGTTGTACGACAAGCAACTCACATGGCTGCTAACCCGCAACGATGTGATACTGTGGGTAATGGGAATGCGTGCATCACGACATTTTCCCGTCACATCAACGACTCGCAAAGCGATAAGGCTTACAATCGATTCAACTTTTAAACAACAATAGACCATGATTGAAGAGATGTTGCGATTCAATCGCAGATTTGTAGAAACAAAGGAGTATGAGAAATACAAGACATCAAAATACCCCGACAAGAAAATCGCAATCGTCACCTGCATGGACACCCGGCTCGTAGAACTTCTGCCGGCAGCCCTCGGAATTAAGAACGGTGATGTGAAGATGATCAAGAACGCAGGAGGCACAATCACGAATCCTTTTGACTCGACAGTGCGCAGCCTGTTGGTCGCCATCTATGAGCTTGGCGTGACCGAAGTGATGATAATAGGGCACACCGGATGCGGAGTACAGGGAATGAACGCCAACAAAATGCTCAACCTGATGCGCAGCCGAGGCATATCGGACGAACACATAAACCTGATGATGCACTGCGGCATCGACCTGAAGAGCTGGCTGCATGGATTTGAAGACACTCATGCGGCTGTAGAGGAAACGGTCGACCTCGTGCGCAACCACCCGCTCATACCAACCGATGTAACGGTCAAAGGCTACATAATGGATTCGCTGACGGGAGAACTTTCAGCACTATGACATAAAAAAGGACAAGGTTGCACGTGACATGCAACCTTGTCCTTTTTTATCAACTTAATATTCCATCATGTCACGACAATTGTCGCTTAGGCTTGCCCGACGGCACGGCAAAGTATTGATTATATACAATACCTGCGACAATCAGGAACAGGCCGATATAGGTCGTCAACATTATGGGCTCTCCAAGAATCACCGCTATGAAGAAGAGTGACATGAACGGAGATAAATAGCACATCTGATTTATCAATGCCGGATTGCTCGTAATGCGTATGGCCATCCCGAAGCAGATGAACGGTATGCCTATCTCAAACCCGCCGATATACATTCCGGCCAGAATTCCCGACCAAGAACTTATATCCACCGGCATGAAACATGCCGCGATGCACATGTAGACCGTACCGAACAGAAAACTCAAGAAAAGACTGACACACTCGTCGACTCTATCTTTCAACCGGTTGTTGAACATCCAGTAGGTAGCCCAAAGCAATGCGCTGAAGGCTGCCAGACCAAGACCCACAGGCGACAGATCGCCGGTTATTCCCTTGCCGCCAAGCGAGATGAAAGCCACTCCACCAAGCGACATAACCATGCCTATGTACTTTCGTCCCGGAATGGGCTGCTTGTCAAATATTGCAAGAAGCACAAGCAGCACTATGGGCCACATATAATTAATGGGCTGGGCCACCTGAGCCGGCAGGAAAGAATAGGACTTGAAAAGCACAAGATAGTAGCACACGGGATTCAGCAGTCCGAGGAGTGCGAATGTGCCCCACAATTTCGGTGACACCTTGCGCAACTGTCCCCATTTCCGCTCAACCGTCATCCACACGGTGAAAATCATGAATGCGGTTATGCACGCCACCAAAAGCATCTCAAAATAGGTAAGTTGACTCAGAGCTATCTTAAATGCCGTAGCCACAGTCGACCAACTCAACACCGCTACCGATGCGAGCACTATTGACTTAGTATTGGAATTCATCGCAAAGCTTCAACTTCCTCGGTGGTCAACGGAATCTTCTTGCCAAGACGGCGGGCTCCGTCTTCGGTTATCAAATAATCCTCCTCATTTCTGATACCGGTGAAGTCCTTGTAGGTTTCAAGCTTGTCGTAATTGATGAACTCCTCAAAACGCTTCTCGGCCTTCCAGTAGTCAATTAGTTCGGGAATGAAGTAGACGCCCGGTTCGATGGTGAGCACAAAGCCCGGTTCAAGAGGACGGGCGAGGCGCAACGATTTGCGACCAAACTGGGTGCTCTTGGGCTGACCGTCGTAGCCTACCCACACTTCACCGAGATTTTCCATGTCGTGCACATCAAGTCCCATCATGTGACCAAGACCGCAAGGGAAGAACATCGCGTGAGCTCCTGCGGCTACAGCCTCGGCAGGATCTCCCTTCATGATTCCGAGATCCTTCAGGCCCTGACAGATTACACGTGCCGACAGTTCATATACATCCTTAAACGGCACTCCGGGCTTAAGCGCATCGACGGCTGCCAAGTGCGAAGCCACCTGTATGTCGTAAATCTCTTTCTGACGATTGGTGAAGTACTTGTCGGCGCATATAGTCGACGACATGTCGCCGGCATATCCCATCTCGGTTTCCGCACCGGCATCCACAAGCAGCATGTCGCCGGGCTTTACGATGTTTCCGTGATAGTGGTTGTGCAGAGTCTGGCCGCACACGGTTGCTATAGTCGGGAACGACAATCCGCATCCGTTGGCCTTAGCCACAGCCTCAAGGGCAGCCACCACTTCATACTCTCTCATTCCGGGACGCAACACGCGGGTTGCCTCGATGTGCATATCGGCCGTAACATTACATGCACGCTCTATCTCCGCAATCTCCTCGGGGGTCTTGTGGTTGCGCATGTCGACAATAGCACGTATCATGGGAATCGAAGGCTGCTCGGTACCGGGCTTTATATCGAGGAATTCCCACAACTTAAGCTTGTGTTCGGGACGATAAGTGGGAAGATAATGTATAGTTCGTCCGCTCTTGACAGCTTTGTCGAGATAATCACGCAGATTGCGCGACGGCAGAGTTTCGCCCACGCCTATGCGCAGAGCCTTCTCGTGAATCGTGGGTTGAGTACCCATCCACACGATGTGGTCGATAGTAAGCTCGTCGCCGAATATGATTTCACGGTCTTCATCTATATCTATGATTGCATTAAGACCGGCATATGGGAGGCCGAAATAGTACAAGAACGAAGAGTCCTGGCGATAAGGATAGGTGTTATCCTCATAGTTTGCGCCACAATCATCATTGCCTAAGAACAATAGCAGTCCGCTGCCGACTCTCTTTTTAAGTTCGGCACGACGGTTTACATAAGTTTCCTTTGAGAACATAGCCATTAAATTTAATCTTGTCAAAATTAATATTTTCTTGTGAAATATACATTAAAATAATTTGAATATTTACATCAACCTCCGCAATAGCCGCATTTATTCATCATCCACAATTCATTTTCATCAATGTAAAAATTATTTGCTTATAAAAGTGGGATGTAGTAAATTTGCAATCAGAATAATTCACATCACCATTACGATGAACAGCAACAGCCTTGTATCAATCTCCGACATCAGTAAGGACGAGATTTTAAGCTTGCTTGGACAGGCACAGTACTTCGAGGAACATCCCAATCACAAGATTCTTGAAGGCCGTGTTGTAGCGACGCTATTCTTTGAACCGTCAACCCGCACCCGACTTAGTTTTGAAACAGCTGTCAACCGACTCGGAGGCCGTGTAATAGGATTTTCTGATGCCAACACCACAAGTTCGTCCAAGGGAGAAACCCTTAAGGACACTATCAAGATGGTCAGCAACTATGTCGACTTGATTATTATGCGTCACTACCTTGAAGGAGCCGCACGTTACGCCACCGAGGTAACCGACACACCTATAATAAATGCAGGCGACGGAGCCAACCAGCACCCATCGCAGACAATGCTCGACCTCTATTCGATATACAAGACACAAGGCACGCTTGAAAATCTGACAATCACCATGGTGGGTGACCTCAAGTATGGCCGCACTGTACATTCACTGCTCATGGCCATGCAATACTTCAACCCCACATTCAACTTCATTGCCTGCAACGAGTTGCGCATGCCTCGCGAATATACCAAATTCTGCGATGAGCACGGAATAAAATACAATGAGTACACCGACTTCTCACCCGAAGTGATCAACAGCAGCGACATCCTCTACATGACCCGCGTACAGCGTGAACGCTTCACCGATATAATGGAATCCGAGAAAGTCAAGAATCTCTACAACCTGAATGCCGCAATGCTCGAGAACTCCCGCGACAATCTCAGGGTGCTGCATCCGCTGCCCCGCGTCAACGAAATCGACCAGGATGTCGACGACAGCCCGAAAGCCTACTACTTCCAACAGGCACAAAACGGACTCTACGCCCGTCAGGCCATTATATGCCGTGCATTAGGTATTGACATTTTAAAGGAGAAGAATCATGACAACATGTAAGAAAGAACTTGCCGTAGCCGCATTGCGCAACGGCACCGTCATCGACCGAATCCCGTCATCGGCCTTGTTCCAGGCCGTAAAGATACTCGGAATCGAGAAGCTCGACAAGCACGTGACCATCGGCAACAACCTCGACAGCAAGAAGCTCGGCACAAAGGGTATCATAAAGGTGGCCGACACCATATTCCCCGAAGACGTGCTTAACCGCATAGCGCTCATCGCTCCTACGGCCAAGATAAACATCATCCGCGACTTTGAAGTCGTCGAGAAATATCACGTGACATTGCCTCAAACCATAATCGGCATCGTGAAGTGTGACAATCCAAAGTGCATCACCAACAACGAGCCGATGAAGACAAAATTTGAGCTTATCGACCCCGAAAATCACGTGATACGCTGTCACTACTGCGGCCACACGGTAAGTGCAAAGGATGCCCAAATAAAATAAACAACTCCCACCCCATTATGAAACAGAGCTGGAAACCGGGAACAATGATATATCCCCTCCCCGCAGTGCTTGTTAGCTGCGGAAACACTCCCGAACGCTACAATATGGCGACAGTGGCATGGACAGGAACCATCTGCACCGACCCGGCTATGTGTTACATTTCGCTGCGTCCGTCGCGCCACAGCTACGACATAATCAGCGAGGAGATGGAGTTTACAATCAACCTCACCACCATCGACATGGCACGTGCCACCGATTGGGCCGGAGTCAAGTCGGGTCGCGACTACGACAAGTGGAAGGAAACAGGACTGACACCGGTGAAAGGCGTAAAGGTAGGATGTCCCTACATAGAGCAGTCGCCGCTGAGCATCGAGTGCAAGGTCAAGGAGATAATACACCTCGGCAGCCATGACATGTTCATAGCCGAAGTGCTGAACGTATTGGCCGACGAAAGCCTCATCAATCCCGAAAGCGGAGCATTCGAGCTGTCGCGCTCCGGACTGATGGCTTACAGCCACGGAGGCTACTATGAGCTCGGAAAGTGCATAGGACATTTCGGATGGTCGGTCAAGAAAAAGAAGTAACTGGATTAAATATACACAATAAACAATTAGACTGAATGGAAAGAGACACTCGTATTTTCGACATCATTGAGCGTGAACATCAGCGTCAGAAACATGGCATTGAACTTATCGCATCCGAAAACTTCGTGAGCGACCAGGTAATGCAAGCAATGGGCTCATGCCTCACCAACAAATATGCCGAAGGGTATCCCGGACACCGTTATTACGGCGGTTGCCAGGTTGTAGATGAAGCCGAACAGCTTGCCATCGACCGAGTTAAGGAAATTTTCGGCGCAGCTTACGCCAACGTACAGCCTCACTCGGGAGCACAAGCCAACATGGCCGTATTCATGGCCTGCCTGAAACCCGGCGACAAGTTCCTGGGACTCAATCTTTCCCACGGCGGACACCTGTCACACGGAAGCCCTGTCAACTTCTCGGGATTGATGTTTGAAGCCTTGGAGTACAACGTAAAGGAGGATACAGGTCTTGTCGACTATGACCAGATGGAGGAAGTGGCCCGTCGTGAGCGTCCGAAGCTCATTATAGGCGGTGCAAGCGCCTACTCTCGCGAATGGGATTACGCACGCATGCGTCGTCTTGCCGATGAAATCGGTGCGATACTGATGATCGACATGGCTCATCCCGCCGGACTCATCGCAGCCGGACTGCTCGACAACCCGGTAAAATATGCCCACATCGTCACCTCAACTACCCACAAGACACTTCGCGGCCCGCGCGGCGGTATCATACTGCTCGGAGAGGACTTCGACAATCCCTGGGGTAAGACCAACAACAAGGGCGAGGTGCGCAAGATGTCGGCACTGCTCGACTCAGCCGTATTCCCCGGTGTACAGGGCGGCCCCCTGGAACACGTTATCGCAGCAAAAGCCGTGGCATTCGCCGAAGCTCTTCAGCCCGCTTACAAGGATTACCAGACTCAGGTCAAGAAGAATGCAGCCGTAATGGCTCAGGCACTTGTCGACAAGGGCTACAAAATCATATCGGGAGGAACCGACAACCACTGCATGCTCGTCGACCTCCGCACCAAGTTCCCCGACCTCACCGGAAAAGTTGCCGAGAAAGTGCTTGTTGAAGCCGACATCACAGCCAATAAGAACATGGTACCCTTCGACTCACGCAGTCCGTTCCAGACATCGGGTATACGCCTCGGTACTCCGGCCATCACAACCCGTGGTGCCAAAGAGGAACTTATGGGCGAAATCGTAGAGATGATTGACACCGTTCTCTCCAACCATGACGACCCGAAAGTAATTGCCGCAGTACGTGAAAAGGTAAACACCACAATGGAGTCCTACCCCATGTTTGCTTACTAAACCTACGACAATAAATCAACTCATATTGACGGTCGGAGCTGTGGCTCCGACCGTCATTGTTTTTATATTCAAAAAATACATATTATGTTTTGCAATTTAGCATCACGCTTGTTATATTTGCATCACGATGTTAATACTGTATAGAATATATCAGATTTTAATCATGGCCCCGGTTCTGCTGACGGCCACGATATTGACGGCGACAATCACCATCATCCTGAGCATGCTGGGCATGGGTCGCTGGGCGGGCTACTTTTTCCCGCATTGGTGGGCGCGCCTTTTCTGTGTCATGTCCATGGTCAAGGTCACTGTCAAAGGCCGCGAAAACATCGACCCCCACACATCCTACGTATTCATAGCCAACCACCAGGGAGCCTACGACATATTCTCCATCTACGGATACCTCAACCACAATTTCCGCTGGATGATGAAGAAGTCGCTTGAAAAAATTCCGTTTGTAGGTTATTCATGCAAGGTGTCGGGCCACATCATGGTCGACAACTCGTCGCCGTCGGCCACCAAGGCCACGATGGAGAAAGCCGAAAAGCAGCTGCGCGGAGGGATGTCGCTTGTCGTATTTCCCGAAGGAGCCCGCACATGGGACGGCAAGATGCGGCGCTTCAAGCGCGGCGCGTTTGTCCTTGCGATGGAATTCGGACTTCCGGTCGTTCCAATCACCATCGACGGCTCATTTGAGGTGATGCCTCGCTTTAAGAAGATTCCCGATTGGGGACACATAACCTTGACTATACACAAGCCCATAGAGGCTGTGAACGGAAAACATGACTTGCTTCAATTACTTGACGGAAGCTACGCCACCATACACGACTCATTGCCCGAGCGACATAAATAAATGCCTCTGACTATTTTCGCCAAAGCATCACAAAATTTGTCATGGGAACTGTGTACATTATATGGGAATTTTATTAATTTCGCGAATGATAAAACGTATCGATATAACCGAATATAAATTATAAAATATGATATTCAACTTTAGACTTGTATCAGACGAGGTCGACAATTTCCGCAGGGAAATCAGCATCGACGCCGATGCAACATTCCTCGACCTAAGAAACGCCATCTGCGACTCGGTCGACTATGACAAAAACCAGATGTGTTCATTCTTCATCTGTGACGATAATTGGGAGAAAGGCAAGGAAATCACTCTTGAGGACATGGGCTCGGAATCGGACGAAGACGTCTATCTCATGGATGAAACGATATTGAGCGACTACATCGACGACGGACAGCGCCTAATATTCGTATTCGACTACATGACCGACCGTTGCTTCTTCATTGAAATGAAGAAGAGTGTCCCGGGAAAGAACCTTAAGGACCCGGTGTGCATAGCTTCGATGGGCACACCTCCCCCACAGACCATGGATATTGAAGAATTTGAGGCCAAAAACGCTGCTGCAACACAGGTCGACGACCTCGACGAAGATTTCTACGGAAGCGATGAATTCAATGACGATGAATTTGATGCCGCCGGTTTTGACGAAATGACATTTGACGAAAACATGTAGAAGCGGGCTTTTACATAATATATATAGAGCAAGGGGGATTCCGTAACGCGGAGTCGCCCCCTTGCTTTATTACACATCATGATGACGGAGCTCATTCAACAATTTAAATGCCCGATACGTTTCTTTTGATATGACAACCGGAACTTCATCACACTCGACCTCTCCCACCGTACGCCGCATAACGGCTATGGGCCTTCTCGTAACCATAGGCATAGTGTTCGGCGACATAGGCACATCACCCCTATACGTGATGAAAACCATCATGCACGTTTATCCCGCCTACGATGCCGATTATATAATAGGTGCAGTGTCATGCGTCATCTGGACTCTTACGCTTCAAACGACTCTGAAATATGTAATCATCGCATTGCGGGCCGACAACAAGGGAGAGGGAGGAATACTTGCACTTTTCTCACTTGTGCGCAAACTGCCACACAAATGGCTTTACATAGTGGCTGCCATCGGGGCAAGCACCTTGTTGGCCGACGGTGTCATAACGCCCGCACTCACCGTCACTTCGGCGGTAGAGGGCTTGTGTGACATCGATCCCCGCACCCCGGTAGTGCCGATTGTGCTTACAATCATAACACTTATATTTCTGGCTCAACGCTCGGGCACATCGGCCATAGGGCGATGGTTTGGCCCCTTCATGTTGATTTGGTTTCTGATGCTCGGAATTCTCGGCATCATGAACATAGGAGCCGACAACTCCATATTTCATGCGTTCAATCCCTACTACGCAGTCAAGCTCATCGTGCATTATCCCGGATGGATGTTCATTCTCGGAGCCGTGTTTCTATGCACCACAGGAGCCGAGGCACTATACTCCGACCTCGGACATTGCGGAAGGCTAAACATCTCGGTAAGCTGGATATTTGTCAAGATAATGCTCATCCTCAACTATCTCGGACAGGGAGCTTGGATCATAGCCCATAAAGGAGCTATCGCGTCTGACGTCAACCCCTTTTACGCCATAATGCCAAATGGGTTCCTCATAGCGGGAATCATAATGTCGACAGGAGCGGCCATAATTGCCAGCCAGGCACTGATAAGCGGCTCGTTCACATTGATAAGCGAGGCTATAAACCTTGACTTCTGGCCAAGAATGCACATAAAATATCCCGGCACGATAAAGGGACAGCTATATGTACCTGCAATAAACATGTTCCTCTTTATCGGATGCCTGCTGACTGTCGTCATATTCCGTTCATCGGCACGCATGGAAGCGGCCTATGGATTGGCCATAACCGTGACCATGCTAACAACCACCGTGCTGCTCGGATTCTACCTGAGGTCACGTGGCGTAGCATCATGGATTACGGCATTGTTTATGTTGGTGTTCATCGCCCTTGAAGGCGCATTCTTCACCGCCAATGTGTTCAAGTTCATGCATGGAGGATGGTTTACCGTGCTGATTGCCGGATTACTGTGCGCGGTCATGCTGGCATGGCACATAGGACGCCGTGTAAGGTCACGCTTCATCGACTATAAACCGCTTGACGGTTATGTCGACATAATCAACGACATACGCAACGACCGGGAAATAGCCAAATATGCATCCAATGTCGTTTATATCAGTTATTCTCAAACTGAAGGTCAAGTTGAAAGCAAACTTCTATATTCAATAATAAACAAGCAGCCCAAGCGAGCCGATCACTACTGGATAGTAAGAATCGACCATGTGGACGAACCCGACACACTGGAATACAGCTCGAAAACAATCGTACACGACGCACTGTTCCTTGTAACCCTGCGCATAGGTTTCAAGGTGCGTCCTCAGGTGAGTGTTTACCTGCGTCAGATTGTAGAAGATCTCGTAGCCGACAACCAACTCAACCTCACGAGCACCTATCCATCGATGATGCGTCACTCCATTCCCGGCGACTTCAGATTTGTCATCATTCAACGAGTTTTTTCGCAATCAAGCAACTGCAAGCCTTCGGAACGACGCATAATGGCAATTTACGAGCTTTTGCGTCACATCACCATCACGGCCGACAAAGCCCTCGGTCTTGACACGAGCATAGTAACCGTGGAACAGGTTCCGCTAATCATAAACAATCGCCCCAACCGTCGAATAACGCGCATATCGTGATTATCAAGCGTAAATATTATTAACATTCAATTTTTATTTGGCGTTTATTGTATAAAAATCCTATATTTGCACATCAAATCACAAATAAACGTTAACCGGAATTTATTACCACTATGAGAAGAGCGATTTGCACTGCGCTTATAGCGTTGAGCATTCTATGCTCCAAAGCTCAAGCGAACGACAATGAAGAAAGACTGCTTACTCTCAGGCTCGAAACACGACTTGATTACCAACGCCACTGGCTCGACGGAACGACGGTGAAGGAGAACACCGGCTTCGAAGGCAAATTCATAAATATTCGGGCCGACGGCAACATCACCGACAATTTATCATACTCCTGGCGGCAACGACTCAACAAAGAACACTCCGACCGCACATTCTTTGATGCGACCGACTGGGTCTACCTCAACTACAACATAGGCCAATGGTCGATTGCCGGAGGTAAACAGGTCGTGGCCATAGGCGGTTGGGAATATGACCGCGCCCCCATCGACCTTTACGGATGCTCCGTATTTTGGAACAACATCCCCTGCTATGAGATAGGAGCATCGGCCGGATACAGCTTTACAGAATCGGACAAACTGACATTCCAATTCTGCGAAAGTCCGTTCTATACACGCGACAACCGCGACATGTACTCCTACAACCTACTTTGGAACGGCAATCACGGATGGTTCAACGCCATATATTCGATAAACATGATTGAATATCTTCCCGGCCGATTCATCAACTACATCGCCCTCGGCAACAAATTCACCGTCGACAAATTGACACTTGAGCTCGATCTCATGAATAGAGCATCACGCCGACAGACATTTCTGCTCAAGGACATATCGATAATGGGCGAAATATCATTCCGCCCCACCGAAAAGTGGAACATTTTCGGAAAGATGACCTACGATGTCAATCGCTCGGGAAGCGATGCCGACATGTGTGTGCTCCCCGGAACGGAAATGAAAATGATAGGTGGCGGCCTTGAGTTCTCCCCTCTGAAAAATCGCAGCTATTCGCTAAGATTTCACGCCAACCTGTTTTACTCATGGGGCAAAAACGCAAACGATGCCGACCTCATGCAGAACAAAACCACAATCTTTGACATAGGCGTAAAATGGAACATGAATCTACTATCTTTTAAACGGTAAAAGCACTCACAACAATGGATCCAATCAATCAGCAGGATGACAATGTAATCCAACCGGCCACAGCTACACCGGCCACATCAAAATTCAGCATAACACGCTACATTCCCTCAGGCGTAATATGTCTGGCCGTAATTTTCGCTCTCTTCTATTATATCGGGTCGATAATGGGTGTGCCCAACATGCTTAACACAATCATGCACACGGCCCATGACCTGTTGCTCAACACGGTATTCTACCTCATGGGAATATGCGTTATAACAGGAGCCATCGGACGACTTTTCGTCGAATTTGGTGTTGTTAAACTTCTCGAAAACATGCTCCGCCCCTTGATGCGCCCACTGTTCAATCTGCCCGGAGTTGCCGCACTCGGCGCGGTGATGACATTCCTCAGCGACAATCCCGCCATCATATCCCTTTCACAGGACAAGCGATTCAGCAGCTATTTCAAGAAATTCCAGTACATCTCGCTCACCAATTTCGGTACAGCTTTCGGCATGGGACTCCTCGTCATCGTATTCATGGTGGGCCAAGGCTTCTTCCTTGCTCCACTGGTAGGCTTCTTCGGAGCTTTCTGCGGATGTATCGTTTCAACACGGTTGATGCAGTATTTCGTAATCAAGAACTACCCCAATTACGCCCATGAAACTGCAGTCGAGGAGCAACATGAAGTAACCGAGGAGAAAGCCGTTGAGTCAAAGTCGCTGTTCATCCGCATATTGAACTCACTCCTCGACGGTGGCCGCACCGGAGTCGATGTGGGCATAGCCATAATTCCAGGTGTGCTCATAATATCAACACTCGTGATGATTCTCACATTCGGAGCTTCGTCATCGGGCGAATACACAGGAGCGGCCTACGAAGGCGTCGAGCTTCTGCCTTGGCTCGCTCAAAAAATCAATATCGTGTTTGAAGTGCTATTCGGATTCAACGATCCGCATCTGGTGGCATTTCCGATAACCGCACTCGGAGCCGTGGGGGCTGCATTAAGTCTTGTACCCAACTTCATCTCACAAGGATGGATCGACGGTAACGCTATCGCCGTATTCACTGCCATAGGAATGTGCTGGAGCGTATACCTGAGCACCCACACAGCCATGCTCGACTCGCTCGGCTACCGCGAACTCACACCTAAAGCAATTCTCTCCCACACAATTGGAGGTCTTATGGCTGCAATGATTGCCCACGGACTCTATGTAATAATCACACTATTTTGAGGAAAGCCATAAGAAAAAGACAAATTAAGTTGGCAAATCCGATAATAGTCACTAACTTTGCGCTCGCATTTAGCAAATACAAAACATCTAATTCATTTAATTAAAAATGGCAACTAAAATCAGATTACAGCGTCATGGTCGCAAGAACTATGCGTTTTATCCTATTGTAATCGCCGATAGCAGGGCACCACGTGATGGTAAATTTATTGAAAGGATAGGTTCTTATAATCCGAACACTAATCCTGCTACAGTAACATTGAACTTCGAGCGTGCTTTGTATTGGCTTAACGTAGGTGCTCAACCCACCGACACAGTTCGCACTATTCTTTCTCACGAAGGTGTGCTTTTGATGAAGCATCTCCAGGGTGGTGTTAAGAAGGGCGCATTCAATGAAGAAGAAGCTCAGCGTCGTTTCGAGGCTTGGAAGCTCAAGCGTCAGGCTTCTGTTGATGCTGCTAAGGCATCAATCGCAAGCAAGAAGGAGCTTGAGGACAAGAAGCGTCTTGAGGCTGAAGAGGCAAAGAACAAGGCTAAGGCCGAAGCCGTTGCCAAGAAGAAAGCCGAAATCGCTGCCGCAAAGGCCGAAGCTGATGCTGCCGCTGCAGCAGCCGCTGCTGAGGAAACCCCTGCAGAAGAGGCTCCCGCTGCTGAATAATATTCGGTTAGCTACCTTACAAGAGAGTCCCGAAACCGTCATGATTTCGGGACTCTTCTTATATCCATAAGGATAATGCGTAAGGTTTCGGCCTTAGCATAAATATCCCATAGACAAATAACTCATTTTATTGTTTTTTGGGAAACGTAATATTGTGAAAACCACACTAAATGCCTAACTTTGTATAAAGTATATCAACCAACCAAAATTAATGAACAAACTGCTTGTCATCATTTCATTGCTTACGGCCATGACAACACTGCCTATGGCGGCATCATCCGTGCAAGAGATGAACGACGATGCAATAACCGAGGTAATCGACAACTCACCGACAATAAAGCCTGTAACAGGCGGCCTGGAAATAACGGTAAGCGACGGCAAGGCTCATGAATTCTATATCTATTCCATTACAGGACAACTTGTAAAAAGAATCAAAGCCGACTATACCCTGACCGTCGAACTTCCTCAAGGATATTACATCGTCAAATGCAGCTCTTGGTCCAAGAAAATTGTTGTGCGATGACAACGTTATTGAATAATCGCGCTATCGCATTGTCTTATAGCATATTATTATCTCTATTAATTAAATTTTAATGAAATTGAATCTAATGAAGCTATGCACCGGCACAATCGTGTCAGCAGCTCTGGTGTATGGAGCCGACAAGGCTCTCGCAGCATCACCCGATGCCATGTACTCCACCTTTGAAACCTACGACGGCAACGATCTCGAACTCGTTGTCGACTCAAAAGGCACTCATTTTACCTTGTGGTCGCCTGAAGCACAGGAGGCACATGTGTTACTCTATCCCACCGACCGTAACTCGGCCGCAACCGACACCCTCGCAATGAAGCGTAGCGAGCGTGGCACATGGCGTGTTTCGGTTCCCGAACAACTATACGGCAAATTCTACACTTTCCAGATAAAATACAAGGGCAAATGGCTTGACGAAACTCCCGGAGTGTGGGCCAAGGCCGTAGGGACCAACGGCCACCGTGCCGCCATAATAAACTTTGCCGACACCAACCCTGAAGGCTGGGCCAATGACCGCGGACCCGCATTGAAAAGCATCAATGATGCCGTAATATACGAGATGCATCATCGTGACTTCTCGATGCACCCCTCATCGGGCATTGTGAACAAAGGCAAGTTCCTTGCACTTACCGAAGAGGGAACCCGTTCACTTCTCGGCGACAAGACCGGAATCGATCACCTGAAGGAGCTTGGCATAACACACATCCACATTCTGCCCTCCTACGACTACAACAGCGTCGACGAGTCGCAGCTGCCCTCCAATCAGTACAACTGGGGTTACGACCCTTACAACTACAACGCTCCCGAAGGTTCCTATTCGACCAATCCGGCCGAACCCGAAACCCGTGTGCGCGAAATGAAGGAGATGGTCAAGGCTCTCCACGACAACGGCATCGGCGTTATCATGGATGTAGTCTACAACCACACCGCGCAGAACGATGACTCCAATTTCTCGCTCACCGCACCGGGCTACTACTACCGTCATCGTGACGACGGTAGCTACAGCGATGCTTCGGGCTGCGGCAACGAAACCGCATCGGAGCGCCAGCAGATGCGTGACTTCATCATCAACTCAGTGAAGTATTGGGCCGATGAATATCACATCGACGGATTCCGATTTGACCTCATGGCCATTCACGACATTGAAACCATGAACGAAGTTGCAGCCGAGCTTAAAAAAATCAATCCCGACATATTTGTCTACGGCGAAGGCTGGACCGCAGGTGACTCTCCCCTCCCCGTTGAAAAACGCGCATTGAAGGACAATGTGTCACAGATGCCTCAAGTAGCCGTGTTCAGCGACGACTTGCGTGACGCTGTGAAGGGACACTACACCAATGCCGCCGATCGCGGATTTGCCACAGGCAAGCCGGGTAACGAGGAAACAGTTAAGATAGGCATCGTAGCTGCAACCGATCACCCCCAGGTTGACTATTCAAAGGGTAACAATTCAAAGAAGCCCTACGCACTAAGCCCGACACAGGTGATAAACTACGTTTCATGTCACGATGACCTGACGCTCACCGACAAGCTTATCAAGTCGCTTCCCGACGAAAGCACCGCCGACCGACAGCGTGCGGCAAAGCTTGCGCAGACTATCGTGTTCACTTCACAGGGCACACCCTTCATGTTTGCCGGCGAAGAGATATTCCGCGACAAGAAAGGCGTCCACAACTCCTATAAATCACCCGATTCAATCAATGCAATCGACTGGAGCAAGAAACACGAAAACGCCGATCTGTTCAGCTACTACCGCGAGCTTATAAAGCTCCGCAAGAGCCATCCCGCATTCCGCATGACAACTGCCGAGGATGTGGCAAAGCACATCGTATTTGACAACACCAACAACGAGCCCAACCTCATCTCTTACTCAATAAAGGATAACGCCAACGGTGATGCCTGGAAAGAGATAAAGCTGATATTCAACGGCTCCGACGATTCAAAGGAAGTAAAGGTGCCCAAAGGCAACTGGATTGTAGTGGCACAGGACGGTCAACTCAACGCTGAAGGATTGGGAATGAGCAAAGGCGGCAAACTGACAGTCGCTCCACGCTCGGCACTTATTCTCGCCAAAGAGAAATAATCGACATCGACCACTCACAAAAAATAGCGCGGTTTCCGTTAAAGGAGCCGCGCTATTTTCATCTATTATATGTCTAAAATTATTGCTTTACATCAAATCCTCTGCGACGAAGCGCATCGAGTGTCTTGTAGGCCATCGCCTCACGGTAATAGCCAATGATGTGTCCCGCCCAGTCGTTGTCGGTTTTGGTCCCTGTACGAGTGGCATTGTACTCCGAAATCTCCTTGTCATATTTCAGCAAATCGGGCACCATGTTGTCACGCCTGTAGGCATTGTGGAATATCATAAGCTCACGCGGCTGCTTGGGTTTCAAATCGGGCATTTCGCGAGGAACGCCTATGGCAAGGCCGCACACAACGAATACACCTTCAGGCAAGTCCATCATCTTTGCTATCGCTTCGGGAGCTGCGGTGCGGGCATAACCGATGGGACACGTACCAAGCCCGCATGACTCAGCGGCGACAAGCGCACTCATAAGCGCAAGGGCAGCATCGACCACGCCTACGATAACACCGTCGGCAGTGTGAGTGAAGCCCGGCAAATCTATGAGTTTTGCATCAGCAATGGTTCTTATCTTATTGTAGTCGGCACAGAAAAGCATAAACCTGCGACAGGTCTTAATCTGTTTCTGTCCGGTCAACTCATATAATTTTTCCTTAACACTCTGGTCATCTATGTCGATTACCGAAAACTGCTGACCGTTATAACTGGTCGGAGTATTCCTGATAGCCTCATAGATTAAGTCCATCGTTTCCTGCGGTATATCGTCACGCTCGTATCTGCGTATACTACGCCGGTCCAATAATGTAGATTTTACATCTTTCATGATCTAATTACAAGAATAAAGTAGGTAAGCACTCCAAGTTTGCATAAACAACACCCGAATCATCGATAAAGTTCATCGATTCGTCATGTTTTTCAGCCTCTTTTCCGCAATCTTAATGAATTTGTGACGACACTCACGCTACTTAACGCCATCAATGCACAGGCAATCATAGGGTTTAACAGATATCCCGTAAAAGGATACAGCAATCCGGCTGCAACAGGCACGGCGATTACATTATAAATAAACGCCCAGAAAAGATTCTGCCTTATGATGCCAACCGTGGCACGTGACAGCTTTATGGCCTGGGGCACCTTCTCAAGATTATCCGATATTATCGTCATCTGGGCCACATCTATGGCCACATCACTTCCCGACCCCATTGCAATACTAAGGTCGGCCATCGACAATGCCGCGCTGTCGTTTACACCATCACCCACCATAGCCACCTTGCGTCCGCTATCCTGAAGCGACTTTATGTATTGCCACTTGTCGGCTGGTGTCACGTTGCCTTTGTAATGTTCTATGCCCACACGGCGTGCAAGCAGTGACGCGGCCTCCGAAGAGTCGCCGGTCAATATGTGCAGCTCCACATTCTCATCACGCAGCATTTCAACCGCACGCAACGATGTCGGCTTTACAGCATCGGCCACGGCATACAATCCCATGACCCCTTCATTTTCCGACGCGATGTAGACTACCGAACAACCGTCGGCCGCCCATTTAGATGCCGTGGCCGAAACCTCGGCGGGAATTGTCACACCGTTGTTGCTTAAAAGCCGCTCATTGCCTACAAAGTAGTTTATCTTATCCACCTGGGCGCGCAATCCCTCTCCGGGGATGTTACGGAACGCAAGTACGAGCACCGGCTCACAGTCGGTAAGGCTTTCAACTATTGCGGCAGCCAACGGATGACTCGACCTGCGCTCAATCGAATAGAGCACGTTACGTGCATGGGCATTATCGCTGACAACCCACATGCTGTCGACCACTTCGGGCTTTCCCTTGGTCAATGTGCCTGTCTTGTCGAGAACAACAGTATCTACGCCCTTGGCGATTTCAAGACTCACAGCGTCACGTATCAATATGCCCTCCTCGGCACCGCGCCCCATTCCCACCATCAAGGCAGTGGGTGTGGCAAGTCCGAGAGCACACGGACAGGCGATAACCAACACAGTTATGGCCGACAATATTCCGTAAGTGACGCCGTTATCCTTGGCGAAAAACAGCCACAGCAACAACGTTACGACCGATAGGCTTATAATAACGGGGACAAATACCGATGCAACTTTGTCGACAATGCGCTGTATCGGCGGCTTGGAGCCTTGCGCCTCCTTAACCAGGGCGATTATGCGTGACAACATGGTCGACGACCCCACGCTTTGGGCCCGGTAAGTGAAGCTGCCCTCGCCGTTGACCGTTCCGGCAAACACCTTGGCTCCCTCCCTTACGGCTACAGGCATCGGCTCGCCTGTCATCATGCTTTGGTCGACATGACTTTCTCCATCCACAGCTATGCCGTCAACCGCAATCTTCTCCCCGGGACGGGCAAGCAGTATGTCACCTATCGTTATGTCGGAGATTGACTTCTCAACCTGCGTGCCGTCGGGCAACACCACGATGGTGCTTTTGGGCCGAAGCCCTATCAGATTCTTTATCGAAACAGCAGTGCGTTGCTTGGCACGCTCCTCAAGCATGCGCCCTATCAAGATAAACGTTATTATACATGCCGCCGCGTCAAAATAGACATGAGGCATAAGACCGTGACGCAACCACACCTCGGGGAATAGAGTATTGAATACGCTAAACAGATAAGCGATGCCCGAACTCAACGCAACAAGAGTGTCCATGTCGCTTGAGCCCTGACGCAGGCGCTGCCAGGCATTGACATAGAACTGACGGCCGCCAATAATCACTACCGGAGTGGCAAGACACCACAACAGCACATTTACAGCCGTTCCTCCGTGATGGAATGCAAACGACACTATCAATATCACTGCGGTAAGCACAGCCGAGAATGTCACGTTTCTTTTTACTTTTCGCATCTCGGCCTCACGCATCCGGTCAAGCTCCTCTTCGCTCATCTCGATGTGGAGCGTATAGCCGTAACGCTGTACCGCATCACGCATCTGTTCAGGAGTAATCACATCGGGATCATATTCTACACTCGCCTCACGTGAGGCAAAGTTGGCAACAGCCTCCTTAACTCCGTCAAGAGAGTTCAGCACCGACTCGACCTTACCGGCACAAGCGGCACAGTGCATACCGCTCACAGGATATATGGATTTTTCTTCTTTTAATTTTGCCATGAATTATGAATTTCGGATTTGTTGTTACAAATATACAACACTCCGATTAATTTAATGTCACGGCAAAACCGAATATTTGAGAACTGACAATGTCACTCTATGACAGCGATGCGCATCAAGTCGGCATCAAATGTGTCGCGATTTATAGCCTTGGCCTTAACCTTGGCACGATAGGCATATACGGTATTGATTGAATATCCAAGAAATTCCGCAATACGACTTCCATCGTCAACGCCAAGACGAACAAGAGCATATATACGCAGCTCAGTAGGCAGCTTTCCGTCAGTTGGAGCGACATAACGCTCCTCTTCCCGCAACAATGAATTAAGCTCCTCAAAAAATGACGGATATATGTGCAGAAAGGCATTGTCGAATATCATGTAGAACTCCTTACGCTGCTCATCCATTATGCGCCCCGACTTGGTTATACCATATAAGTCCTCAATCTGCCCCGAAGCAAGTTTACGGTTTACGGTTTTGCACAGATTGCCAAGGCGCTTGGTCGACAAAGCACACATGTCAAGAAAATTCTTAAGATAAGTTTCCTTCGCGTTATTGGCTTGCGCGATACGGGCATGCGCCTTACGCAAGCGAGCCATATCTCGACGATAATATATCAACGCACCAACTATTATTACAAGCCAGATTACCAAAGTAAATACCAACAGCCAAACAACAGTTGTGTTGTATTCACCCCTGTCCTTAAAACTTCGCTCCATCAGCACGAGCGACTCAACCGCAGGAGCGGCTCTACGGTTAGCATCACTCATCGATGACATGTCAATAGCAGCCGACAGGTAGCGATGTGCTCGGCTTATATCGCCGTAATCGTAGAGTAATTGTCCCATCGAGTGCAAAGCCAACCCTTCGCGACATCCACCCATAACCTCCGATATTGCAGTCTGTGAAATGAAGTAAAGTTGCTCGTTTAGTTTATTATCCTGCTGTTCGTAACAATAGTAGGCCAGATAAGAAGCTCTGGCATATTCCGGACTATAATCGGGAGCCCTTTCCATCACTTCAATCGCAGTAGCCACCCCCGCTCCATAGTTACCCATACGTATAAAGTTCTGGGCTTCGCACAATTCCCACTCCACTGAGCCGGGGACGATATACTTCATATACTCATGACGGTATTGGTTGCATAAATCATTATAGGGAGGCTTGGACAAATATACCATGCAGACCTGAAAGAACACCTCGGCGGCATTATTGTAATACATCGATCGCATGGAATCAGGAATGGAATCATCAGGAATAGCGAGAAACATATCATATCCCTCCTTAACAAATCCATTGCGAATGTGCGACTTTATCAACCTCAATTTGAGTTCAAGCCGAAGCGGCATATTGTCAGTCACTCGAGCGAGATCATAGCCGTTGCGAAAATAAGCAAATGCCGAATCGTTATTGAACGACTCATATTCCTTACCGACTTCCAGCATCCTATAGGCCTCACGCCCCACACCAACGGGCAATGACTTTATACTATCAATACGGTTAAGACGTGAAGCTATATACATATTACGATTTTCAAGGACCTTATCGAGCTGTTCAAGCACATTCTCGATATTCTCCGACGATATTATTATTGGAATATCGGAAGCCCGAGCCGTCCCTGCAAAAATAGCAATTATAAGCAATATGATTTCAATACTATTACGTTGCAATGGTATTATCTATTTTCTTTTACAATAGCAAAATTCAGGTTATACAATCCTATCACTTGACATTCAAAGTTAAATATCATTTATATATAATGCAACATTTTTAGCAAAGTTTAGGAGATTGCGCCTATTTTCATTATATCATTTTCAAAATTTTCACGATTGACAGCCCTATTCTTCAATCGGTTACGATAGGAATATATTGTATTCACCGAATAATTCAACACCTGAGCTATGCGCGTGCTTTCATCCACGCCAAGACGCATGAAAGCAAGAATGCGCAAATCGGTATTCAGCAATTCTCCGTCTCGCAGCTCTATGCGTTCATCAGGCTTTAGCAATGCGTTAACCTGTTCCACGAAATCAGGGTAGATGTGAAGGAAGGCCTTGTCAAAAGTGTCATAAAACTCACGGCTTTGCTCTTCGACAAACTTGCCCGACTTTGTCATCCTGTACAAGTCATCGGTGTGACCGGTCGAAATTTTCCGCTCGGCTATTTTACAGAACTGGTTAAGTTTATCCATGTATATGGTACAAAGATTCAGGAACTGACTCATATACATCTCCTTGATGCTATTGGCACCCTCAAGATGCTGCTGAAGCAACTTCATGCGCCTCATCTCCCGGCGCAGAACCAACAGCAGTATTCCCAGCACAATCATCATAACGGCCATTCCTCCGAGCACCATGTAAAGTCGGTGACGCCCGCGTTCAAGTTCAGTCCTGTGCACGGCACCGATCACCGGTAACGCAAGCGATGTCTGCAACATTCTCATCGACGCATTACACTCCACGGCATTACCCAACGCAATCGACAGATAGGAATAGGCTCGATCTATATCGCCAAGCTCATATAGTTTCACTCCAAGTTCTTGAAGCGACATGACCTCACGGGTAGCCGACTTTACATCGGCAATGGCCGATTTTGCAAGATAATACACATGCTCGTCATCCTTGTTTTTCAACGCGGCTATCTGACTTATGATATGAGCCGCACGTGCTCCCGTATTGGAATCGTCGCCAACCGAGTACAGCAACTCCGACAAAGTGGCCTCGGCCTCGGAATATTTTCCCGTTAGATAATAGTATTCACCCTGGTTCAACAGATATTGAGGTGTATCCTTAGGTATCACCTCAAGAAGACGCTTTTGCATGTCAACAGCCTTGTCATTCCATTTACGATAGGCATCGGGATAATTTCCGTAAAAAGAAGCGATATAACTGTACATCTGCCTACCCGACTCAAACGCAAGAGCCCTAAGTTCAGGCGGCAACGAATCTATATTCATACGTTCAAACCGGCTTACCGCTTCATCGATAAACCCCACAACCGGCAAATTGGAGATAAGCTTAAGCTCAAGTTGCATAGCCATGTCATGCTCGCCAATTGAGTCGGCAATCTGCATTCCGTGCCAATAGCTCACAAGAGCCGAATCAGTGAGATAACCCGAGTAACAGTCGCCAAGCTCCATAATAAGCCTCAATTGCTCCGACGAATAGGGTGCGCACTTCCTCATCTCATCCGACACCGAATCAATCTTCGATGCACGGCGTTGCATATAAAGGTCGCTGTGCTGCAATTCCATGTCAAGAATGTCCAATGCTCCCTGCACCTCCTGCTTCCCTACCATTGCGCAGTATACCGGCATCACACCAGCCATAAGCAAAATGACACTTACGACAATCCTAAACCACCAGTATTTGAAGTCACTGTTCATTGCTTCAATTTTTTATTCCGTAAAAATAATAATAATCTCGCAATAAGGCACCAACATCATGATATAAAATCATTTAAAATATTGTTCATTACAAATTAATTTCTTTACTTTGCACAACATCGCAATCTTGCATGCTCAATGATAATAAAATCCACTATAAACAAATCATACAGACTATTATCGGAATTGACCCGCATCACCTTTGCGTTCATATCCATCAAAAACATATCATTATATATGGCAAAAGGGCACTTGGCCGGTGATGTCACCCGCCTATCATGGACATCAACAATCCTGTTGCCGGCAATTGCCAAGCTAAATACCGGCTGTTAAAACCGCATAAAACCAACGACAATGGACATAGCCACAATCGACCATATCCCTTCATCATCGCGTCTTGCAGCAAGCATCGACACAATCGCAATATGCGACAATCTTAATGAGATAAAAGAACTCGTGCTTCCTGCAAAAGTTGACTTGATGTTGCTGATTCTATGTGAACGGGGCTCGCTGACATTATACTATGATTCATCGTGCCAGAAGATGACCCAACATAACATGATGGTGCTGCGTCCGGGACACATATTACACCGCTATGTCACATCGCCCGACTTCAAAGGGCACTTCATTAGCTTAAGTTCAAGCCTGCTCGGCGACATGCTGCCGCCGTTGGCCAAGACATTGCCGTGCTTTACTCATTTCCGCGACAATCCCGTAATAGCACTTACCGATGATGAAGTGGCAAGCCAGACCGAACTGCGTGACATTCTGCGTCGGAAAACCTATTCTCAAGGTCATCAGTATCAGGGCGAAGTCGTGCGCACTCTGCTTGAAGCGCTATTTTATGAAACACTGGGGCTTTACCTGGCTCACTGGTCATCGGTCGACAACACCAAGGAAATGAAGCGTCGTGACGCACTCCTCTACAACTTTATATGCATAGTTGAAGAGAATTTCCGCACCGAACGCTCTGTATCGTTTTATGCCGATAAACTATGCATAAGTCCCAAACACCTCTCGGCAACAATAAAGGAGGCAAGCGGACGCACTGCCAGCGAATGGATCGACTCCTACGTAATCCTGGAAGCGAAAACACTGTTACGCAACACCGGTCTTACAATTCAGGAAGTCAGCACAAAGCTCAACTTCACCAACCAATCGTTTTTCGGAAAATATTTCAAGCACCTGACCGGGCAGTCACCGAGAGCATTCCGCTCGTCGCCACAAACAATGTCGTCACTCAACACGAAATGACATATGGTGACATTTTAACCTATACGACTTATTTCTTGCTCAAGTTGTGGATTTATTGTAACTTTGCCCCTCTAAAACAATAAGCCCGAATGCTACGAATAAAGCGACTATATCTATTTATGCTACAGAGCTTTCTGCCTCTGTTTCTAATGACATTCCTGATATGTCTCTTTATCGTGTTGATGCAATTTCTGTGGAAAAACATCGACGACCTTGTGGGAAAAGGCCTTGAAATCAGCGTAATCGGCGAGCTTTTCTTCTATGCGGCACTATCAATGGCGCCCATGGCCCTGCCCCTCGCGGTACTGCTTGCGTCGCTGATGACATTCGGCAATCTTGGCGAGCGATTTGAGCTTACGGCCATGAAAGCGTCAGGCGTGTCGCTTATCAAAGCCATGCGACCGCTTATCATATTCATGGTCCTCGTTGCGATAGGCGCATTCTTCTTCCAGAACAACGTGCTCCCCATATCGCAGACCAAAATGTTCACGCTGCTATACTCGATGAGGCAGAAATCGCCCGAGTTGGAGATTCCCGAAGGAGTTTTCTACGACCAGATTCAAGGTTTCAACCTCTATGTCCGCGAAAAGAACCGTGACACCGGAATGTTGTATGATGTGCTTATTTACAATGTAAGCAAAGGCTCCGACAACGCTACAATCATATATTCCGATTCCGGAAAAATGAGCATAACCGACGACAAGAGCCACCTCATCCTGAAACTTTGGCAGGGAGAGCAATTTGAAAATCTTCGCGAACAGGGAGTGTCAGCCAACAATGTCCCCTATCGTCGCGAGTCATTTGACAACAAGGAAGTTATGATTGCATTCGACGCCAACTTCAACCGTATGGACGAGAGCGGAATGCGTAATCAGTTTGTGGGCAAGAACATGGCCGAGCTGCAACAGACCATCGACTCGGTCAACAAGCGTGTCGACAGCATCGGCGCCGAATATGGAAAGTCAATCAAGGAGATGGGCTATTTCGGACTGCCCTACTACACCTATCAGTCATCGCCCGAAGGAGTGTTGAGCATAAAGCAGAAAGAGGTCACAATGACCAAGCCGCTCGACATCGATTCACTGTTCCGAGGCTCCAACCCGTCATTTGCAAAGTCCTATCTGACCCAAGCATTGTCCAAGGCCAAGCGCATACGCCAGGACTACGAGTTCCGCTCCTACACGATGAACGACGACCGCCGCACGATACGCCGTCACCATATCGAGCTTATGAAGAAATTCACTCTCTCGGTGGCGTGCCTTGTGTTCTTCTTCATCGGCGCACCGTTAGGAGCCATTATACGAAAAGGAGGACTCGGAATGCCGCTCGTAATCTCGGTATTCCTGTTCATTTTCTACTTCATCATCGACAACACCGGCAACAAGATGGCGCGTGACGGCCGCATCGAAGTGTGGGAAGGAATGTGGTTATCGACATTCATTCTGCTGCCATTGGGAATATTCTTCACCTATAAGGCGGTAAACGACTCGGCGCTATTCAACCGTGACGCCTACACCAACTTCTTCCGCAAGCTAATAGGCCGCAGCGAAACCCGCAAGCTTGAAGTAAAGGAAGTGGTAATGACCGAAGTCGAAATACCCGAAGCTCTTTCAATGATCGACGGCCTGATTGCAAGGTGCAACGAATTTATGACCCTATACAAGGGACGACAAAGCTACATCGACTACTGGACTCAGGGCTACAACAGGCGCGAACTTCATGCGATAAGCGCCGACCTGGAGCACACGGTCGACTACATATCCAACAGCCGAAACCGCATCATCATACTGAAGCTCATGGAGCTTCCTGTCATGAAAAGCCTGTGGTTCTACCACCCCACCAACTACAAGTGGCTCGGATGGCTGTGCGCCGCAATGTTCCCCATCGGTATTCCTTTATATATCGCCGGGACACGTACTCAGGACAAGTTGAAAGAGGAAATACACCACATAATCACTACATGCAGTGAACTTGCTTCGCTGTTAACGGTTGATACAGAAGACACCGATAACTAAATTTTAGCAATATGGACGACATAAAGCTGGACAAAATAGACGAAGCCTTGAAGGATTTCCGCGAAGGCAAATTTGTAATAGTGGTTGACGATGAGGACCGTGAGAATGAAGGCGACCTCATTGTAGCCGCCGAAAAAATAACACCCGAACAAGTCAACTTCATGCTCAAGAACGCCCGAGGCGTGCTGTGCGTACCCATGACCATGTCACGCTGCGAGGAACTTGAACTTAACCATCAGGTGAGCAACAACACTTCGATGCTTGGCACACCGTTTACAATAACAGTCGATAAACTTGAAGGATGCACCACGGGCGTGAGCATCAACGATCGCACAGCTACAATTCGCGCACTTGCCGACCCGGCTTCGCGTCCCGAAACATTCGGCCGTCCCGGACACATCAATCCCCTTTACGCACAGGATAAAGGAGTGTTGCGCCGTGCCGGACACACCGAAGCCGCCGTCGACCTTGCCCGCTTATCGGGTTTGCAGCCCGTTGCAGCTCTCATGGAAATCATGAGCGAGGACGGAAGCATGGCTCGTCTGCCAGAACTTCGCCGTCGCGCCGATGAATGGGGATTGAAACTCATATCGATAAAGGACTTGATCGCCTATCGGTTGAACCAGGAGTCACTTGTCGAGAAAGGCGTAGAGGTAGACATGCCAACACAATGGGGACACTTCAGGCTGATTCCTTTCCGACAGAAGAGCAACGGACTTGAACACGTGGCTATAATAAAAGGCGACCTCGCAGGTGACGATTCACCGGCCCTCGTGCGTGTACATTCGTCATGCATGACAGGCGACATCTTCGGATCGAAGCGATGCGACTGCGGCGACCAGCTCCACCGCGCACTTGAAATGATCGAAAAAGAGGGTCGCGGAGCTGTAGTGTACCTCAATCAGGAAGGCCGCGGCATAGGGCTCATGGAGAAGATGAAAGCCTACAAGCTGCAGGAAGGCGGAATGGACACCGTAGACGCCAATATATGCCTCGGACACCTCGCCGACGAACGTGACTACGGCGTGGGAGCGCAGATACTTCGCGAAATCGGAGTACGTAAAATGCGCTTAATGAGCAACAATCCGGTAAAGCGCGTCGGACTTGAAGCCTACGGACTTGAAATAACCGAGAACGTGCCTATCGAAGTTGCGCCCAACGAATACAACATCCGTTACATGCGCACCAAAAAAGAGCGCATGGGCCACAATCTGCACATGTAATTAAGGAATATTCCCAATTTTTACGGAGGCCGTCATAAACACATGACGGCTTCTATTGTTATATATATGTGACGCGGGGGAGGTGACAATTTGTCAACCTCTTTTGTCACGTATTGACATTGGCACAATATATGCTAATAGAGTACATGAAAACTGAGTGAAACTGAATAATCACAAAAAACATATATCTAACAAATTAAAAATAAAAAGCTATGAATATCCAACCATTGGCTGACAGAGTATTGATAAAGCCCACTCCCGCCGAGGAGAAGACCTTGTCAGGTATCATCATTCCCGATTCAGCAAAAGAGAAGCCCCTGCGCGGCACAGTCCTCGCTGCAGGAAAAGGCACTAAAGATGAAGAAATGGTGGTTAAGGAAAATGATGTTGTAATGTTTGGCAAGTACGCCGGCACCGAGATTGAGCTCGACGGTGAAAAGCTTCTCATCATGCGTCAATCTGACATTTTGGCAATCGTTAAAGACTAAAAAAGGAGAACAGAAATCATGGCAAAAGAAATTAAATTTGATATCAAGGCTCGCGAAGAGCTCAAGAAAGGCGTTGACGCTCTCGCCGATGCAGTTAAAGTAACTCTTGGTCCTAAAGGCCGCAACGTTATAATCGATAAGAAATTCGGTGCTCCCCACATCACAAAGGACGGTGTGTCGGTGGCTCGCGAAGTAGAACTCGAAGACCCCTTCCAGAACATGGGCGCGCAGCTCGTTAAGGAAGTTGCATCAAAGACCGGTGACGATGCAGGTGACGGTACAACCACTGCAACCGTTCTCGCACAGTCAATCATCAACGTAGGCTTGAAGAACGTAGCCGCCGGTGCCAACCCCATGGACATCAAGCGCGGTATCGACAAGGCTGTAGCAGCCGTTGTTGAGAACATCAAGGGTCAGGCCGAGGAAGTAGGCGACGACTTGAAGAAAATCGAGGATGTTGCTCGTGTATCGGCCAATAACGATGCCGAAATCGGCAAGCTCATCGCCGAGGCTATGCGCAAGGTAAAGAAAGAGGGCGTAATCACGGTTGATGAAGCCAAGGGAACCGAAACCACCGTCGACATCGTCGAGGGTATGCAGTTTGACCGTGGCTACATCTCACCCTACTTCGTTACCAACACCGAGAAGATGGAGTGCGAGATGGATCATCCCTATGTACTCATCTACGACAAGAAAATCTCGTCGCTCAAGGAGATGCTCCCCATCCTCGAAGCTACTGCCCAGAGTGGTCGTCCGCTCATCATCATCGCCGAGGATGTAGATCAGGAGGCACTTGCAACACTCGTTGTGAACCGTCTGCGTGGCTCGCTCAAGATTTGTGCAGTCAAGGCTCCCGGATTCGGCGACCGTCGTAAGGAGATGCTTGAGGACATCGCAGTACTCACCGGCGGAACAGTTATTTCACAGGAAAAGGGCATGAACCTCGAATCGTCGACTATCGACATGCTCGGCCAGGCTGAAAAGATTACTGTAAACAAGGAAAATACCACCATTGTAAACGGCTCAGGTTCCAAGGAAGCCATTGCTCAGCGTGTAGCTCAGATAAAGGCTCAGATTGAAACCACTACAAGCGACTACGACAAGGAGAAGCTCCACGAGCGTCTTGCCAAACTTGCCGGCGGTGTGGCAGTGCTCCACATCGGTGCTCCCTCCGAAGTTGAGATGAAGGAGAAGAAGGACCGTGTCGATGATGCATTGAGCGCAACCCGTGCAGCCATCGCCGAAGGAATTGTTCCCGGTGGAGGCGTAGCCTACATCCGCAGCATCGCAAGCCTTGAAAACCTCAAGGGCGACAACGATGACGAAAACACCGGTATCGCAATCATCAAGCGTGCTATCGAAGAGCCTATGCGCCAGATCGTAGCCAATGCCGGAGTAGAAGGCGCCGTTGTTATCCAGAAAGTTAAGGAAGGCACAGGCGACTACGGCTACAATGCACGTACAGGCGAGTACGAGCATCTCTTTGCAACCGGCGTAATCGACCCCGCAAAGGTAACTCGTGTAGCCCTTGAAAACGCTGCATCAATCGCCGGAATGTTCCTCACCACCGAATGCGTAATTGCCGAGAAGAAGGAAGAGAATCCTGCTCCCGCAATGCCTGCCGGAGGTATGGGCGGAATGGGTGGAATGATGTAATACCCTACTTAAATTAACACCGAGGTGCATTGTCAATTGACAGTGCGCCTCGTTTGTTTTTACCCACAAAGATGTGCGCATAAATGAAGCCTAACATTATGCTGAAAAATATGCCTGTCCGGTTACGCCTCTTCAGAATTAATTACTAACTTTGCAACGAAAATAATCGCGGTAGTAGCTCAGTTGGTAGAGCATTAGCTTCCCAAGCTAAGGGTCGCGGGTTCGAGCCCCGTTTACCGCTCCATCCACAAAGCGCTGATTTTCAACCCAATCTGAAAATCAGTGCTTTATTATTATATTATTGTTAATATATTTATTTTGCTCCAAGTATAAATGCTTTTTGCAATTCCTGCGGAAAAATATCTAAACGGTATTTGAATTTTTCTGTTTCTGAAAATATTTCCACCACATACTTTGAGTAGTCATTAAATTGATATGTATTATAGGCACAAATTCGTTCCGGAGGAGTGAATATGTGACCAATAAACCTATCAACATTGTCCATCGCCGATGTTGGCGCAATTTCTGATGTACAATTCATTGTATAAATAGTCACGGTTCTCATCTTTTTTGGAGCCAGAGAACGATAACCATGCTCGTATGATCCGAATGGGAAGCAAAGTCGTTCAAGAAAAGACTTCATTGCTCCGGTTACATCCATAAGATATATGGGACTTGCAATTACAAGACAATCAGCAGTAGACGCTATCTGCAATACTGATGCCAATTCATCCTGAACGCAGCATCGTCCATAACTTTTGCCTTCTTTCAATTTGCAGGAAAAACAGCTAATACACCCCTTGAATGTGTAATCGTATAGATGTACTCTAACGATTTCCCCTTCAGGATGCTTTGATTGAAAACCGTTGACAAACGCCTCACAAATTTTCGCAGTATTGCCATTCTTTCTGGGGCTGCCGTTTATTATGACTGTTTTCATCGTTAATATGATTTTTAAGACTCGATTGTTATTATCGTTTTTATATTATAAAATTCACTAACTTTGTAGCGCAAAGTTAGGTGATTATCAATGCAGAAGCAATAACTTACCAATTGGTTTGACCCTTACCGAAAAGTTAGTTTTATTCATAATCAGCTCCTTTTCTCAACCTTATATGGCAAAAAAATTAGACTACGAATACTGCAAGGCTGCTCCGATGCTTGAATGGCTCGGCAATAAATGGGCACTGGTCGTTCTCATGAAAATATCGGAGAATGAGCCGGTACGCTTTAACGAACTTTACCGCAATATTCCGTCAGTATCGGAAAAAGTATTATCGCAAGTGCTCAGTCAATTAACTATAGACGGCATAATACAACGGAAACTGTTCCCCGACATACCGCCACATACCGAATACTCGGTAACCGACTTAGGAAAGACTCTGTTACCTCATGTCATATCCCTCGCAAATTGGGGGCGAGAACACTTCGATACAATAATCTCAAATCGACAAAAATAGACAAAAACGCCCAATTATATCATAGCTACTTAATCTCTCTCAAAAACGAAGGCCCACCATTGATCCAATGGAAATTAGAAGCAATAACTGTCCATAATTTAAGGATTCCCCTATATAAACGACAACGGCTCCACCTGAGTGAGGTGAAGCCGTTGTTATTTAATAAATTAATCTATTAGAGATTGCGGAGGTTGAACTTTGCAAACTCAAGGTCGTTCTGAGCCTTGGCAGCAAGTGTGTTGTCGAGCTTTATAGCCTGACGGAGGTTGTTCATAACCATCTTTTCATTATTGGTGCGGGCACCAAGTATTGCGGTTATATAGAATGTAGTGGCATTGGGGTAAACCACGCCTGAAAGTGTATTCTTAGCCTTGCTGTAATCCTTATTGAGAATCTGGGCAAGAGCGGCATTGTTGGTCTTGCTGTCGCCAAATGCACGTATGGCTGAATTGTAGTCGCCCTGCTTCATGTAGTAAACGCCAAGAGCGTCACCGAGAGCGGGAACACCGGCTGCGTTACCAAACTTGGCTGTAGCCTCCTTGTAGTTCTTGTTGAGCAACGACACAAGTCCGAGGTTCATCTGAGCCTCACCGCTTTCGGGTGCGAGGCGTGCAGCCTGAGCGAAGTTGGCTTCAGCTGCCTCATAGTCCTGGTCGATGTACTGGCACATACCGAGGTTGTTGTAGGCACGATAATCCTTGGGATAAAGCTCAATGGCTGTATCATAAATTTGAAGACGCTTGTCGTTGTTGTCGGTCAGCGTTGCTGCATAAAGTATCTCGTCAACCGAAAGAGCCTTGGGATTTAAGGAGTAGATGTTCATGATCTCCTCGTCGCTCTTGCCTATTACATCGATTGATGCAGTGATGCGAGAGTAACGCAACTGGGGAAGAATCTCCTCGGCAAGCTGATCAAACACCGATGAAAGATTACGTATTTCGCGCTCGCGCTGCTCGGGATCCTTATACATTGAAAGAACGCTGAGAATCAACTCCTTGTCCTGAATGTTGCTTGCTGCAACAAGACGCTGGAAACCTTCCCAGTCCTGAGGAGTGAAATTGGCGGTCAATTCACCGAATTCCGAGATGTTGTCCTTCTTAAGCTTGTTCTGAACATAGCTCTTGGTATTCTTCTCACGATTCTCGGCCAAACGGGTGTTCAGTTCTACACCACCATCGGGCGATGCATAAGAAGTGATGTTTATCTCCTTGATTTCGCGACGATTGTCCTCATTAGCCTCGGCAATCTCCTGATGGAGGTTGTTCATCTCGGCTGTGCGCAACTGACCGTCACGTATATTGGCCTGATTGATAAGGAACTTTATATCGGCATCAAATTTCTCGTTGATGATGCGCTGGAACTTGTCGGGAGCAATTGCAGGCGACACTGTAGCGGCATCAGCAAGAGCGGCAGTAGCCACAACACCGTCGGCCACCTTAACGCGCGGAAGCGCATACTGCTTACCACCCTGACGCACTGTGAATGCCAGGCTGAGATTGCTCTTAATCATTTCGGGATTGTAGTTGTAGCTAACGGGGATGGTCACTGTACCGCCACCGTCGTAGCTGATTACCGGATTGTTACCGCGCACCTTCTCGCCCTGGAATGTGTAGGGGGTCGATGCGATTTCGGTTCCGTTGAATTCAAGGTAGGGAGTCACCGTAACCTCAGCATTCTTCACAAAGAATTTTCCCGGGATTTTACCTGTAACGGTTGCGGGCACCTTTTCACCCACCACCTCAAGCGGATTGGGATTGACCGAGAAGTAATCAGCTCTGAACTGATTCATCTTCTTGCCACAACCTGTAAAAACTAAAGCACTGCCCAAAATGAGCGCATAGCAAAATTTGCTGTTCATGATGATTTTGAATTACTGTATGAATTTAAATGAATAATCGATTTATAGCACTACAAATATACTACAAATTTCAAACATTATTAGCTTAATGCGGCCACATATTTGTTAAATTATCTCATTAATTTCACATCATGTAGCATCGCAACAACATTTAATATCCTTTTATGAAATTATTACACGGAAAATCGTAAATTTGTAGAATCATTTAACCAAAAACTTTCTAAATTCAATTTTTCAGCCGATGAGAAGATGGCGAATTGACGACAGCGCAGAGCTGTACAATATCAACGGATGGGGATTGACCTATTTCTCCATTAACGAAAAGGGCCACGTACAGGTGACCCCTCGTGAAGGCTATGCCTCGGTCGACATCAAGGAGGTGCTTGACGAGCTTCAGGTGCGTGATGTGGCAGCCCCGGTATTGCTTCGTTTTCCCGACATTCTCGACAACCGTGTCGAGAAGATATCGAGGTGCTTCAAACAAGCGGCCGAGGAGTATAAATATAACGCACAGAACTTCATCATATACCCGATAAAGGTGAACCAGATGCGTCAGGTGGTGGAAGAGATTGTGTCACACGGCAAGAAATTCAACATCGGACTTGAAGCCGGCTCAAAACCTGAGCTTCACGCCGTGCTCGCAATCAACATCGATGAAAATGCCCTCATTATATGCAACGGCTACAAAGATGAGGACTATATCGAGCTCGCCCTGCTTGCTCAGAAGATGGGTCGCCGCATATATCTTGTTGTAGAGAAGCTTAACGAGCTGACTCTCATAGCCGAAGTCGCCAAGCGACTGAAGATAATGCCTAATATCGGAATACGCATAAAGCTCTCCAGCTCAGGATCGGGAAAGTGGGAAGAATCAGGAGGCGATCAGTCAAAATTCGGTCTGAACTCAAGCGAACTCCTGCAGGCTCTCGACTTCCTTGTTAAAAACAAGATGACCAGCTGCCTGAAGCTTATCCATTTCCACATCGGAAGCCAAATTACAAAGATACGCCGCATCAAGAATGCGCTGCGCGAGGCTACGCAATTCTATGTGCAGCTTACAAAAATGGGATTTGACATCGAATTTATCGACATAGGCGGAGGACTCGGGGTCGATTACGACGGCACCCGCAGTTCGGCAAGCGAAAGTTCGATGAACTACTCAATCCAGGAGTATGCCAACGACTCGGTGTCGGCACTCGTTGACGCCTGCACTAAAAATGGGCTTAAACAGCCTAACATAATAACCGAAAGCGGACGCTCGCTTACGGCTCACCACTCCATACTCATATTCGAGGTACTCGCCACCACATCCCTGCCCCAATGGGACGATCGTGAGGAAATAAGCCCCGACGACCACGAGTTGGCACGTGAGCTGTACGACATCTGGGACAAGCTAAACCAGCCGCGAGTATTCGAGAGCTGGCATGATGCACTTCAGATACGCGAAGAAGCACTTGACCTCTTCAGCCTCGGAATGCTCGACTTGCGCACACGCGCCCAAATCGAGAAACTGTTCTGGTCGATAGCACGCGAAGTAGGTGAAATTGCATCGTCGATGAAACACGCTCCCGAAGAGTTGCGAAAAATCGCAAAGATGATTCCCGACAAATACTTTGCCAACTTCTCGCTGTTCCAGTCGCTGCCCGACTCATGGGCCATTGACCAGGTGTTCCCCATAATGCCCATATCGCGTCTTGACGAAAAGCCAACGCGTAATGCCACGATACAGGACATCACCTGCGACTCCGACGGAAAGATAGCCAACTTCATATCCAACCACGGAACATCGACATCACTCCCTGTGCACACCCTGCGCAACAATGAGTCCTACTACATCGGAGTGTTCCTCGTCGGCGCTTATCAGGAAATTCTCGGCGACATGCACAACCTGTTTGGCGACACCAATGCCGTACACATAAGCGTCTACAAGGACCGTTACGAAATCGACCAGATAATCTACGGCGAAACCGTGGACGAAGTTCTCGACTACGTGCAGTACAATCCCAAGAAACTCGTGCGTAACGTGGAAACATGGGTTACCGCCTCAATGAAAGCCGGTCGAATATCTCCCGAAGAGGGCCGTGAGTTCCTCAGCAACTACCGCTCGGGACTATATGGCTACACTTACCTTGAAAACGACTGAAAACGACGACATGTCACATAATCAACGTTACTTCATGCGCCTCTCCTACAGAGGCGCATCTTTTCACGGGTGGCAGTCACAGCCCAATGCCGTAAGCGTCCAGTCGGCAATCGAGCTTGCCATGTCACGCGCCTTGCGCATTCCGGTAAAAATCACCGGAGCGGGTCGCACCGACACCGGTGTCAATGCCCGGCTCATGGTGGCACATTTCGACTTGCCGCAGCCCATTGCCGACAAAGCCGCGTTATGTCGCAGCCTAAACGCAATGGTCGGGCCCGACATAGCCATCGAGGGAATCTACGAAGTAGCGCCCGACGCACATGCCCGGTTCGACGCCACATCACGCACCTATCACTATTACACCCACACGGGAAAGTCGCCGTTTCTCTACCCGCTGAGCTGGCAGGAACCCGCGTCACCGCTCAACTTCGACATGATGAACCGCGCGGCGGCAATGCTGCTCGACATCGACGACTTCACCTCATTTGCCAAACTGCACTCCGACAACAAGACCAACATCTGCAATGTCACACATGCCGAGTGGTCGACAGTCGACGGTGACGCGTCACGCCATGCATTCATCATTACGGCCGACCGCTTCCTCCGCAACATGGTGCGTGCTGTAGTAGGCACACTAATCGAAGTAGGGCGAGGCAAGATGACGCTCGACCAGTTCAAAAAAGTGGTTGAGGCTCATGACCGATGTGCCGCCGGAACATCGATGCCGCCTCAACCGCTATTTCTTTGGGATATAACCTACCCCTTTGAGTATATTCGCTAAGAGCCGGTTCTAAAAGTCAGTCGTGTTGAATATGTTCAACACCTCGGGAGTCAGCTGGTCGCTTATCTCATAGAAAGGAATCCTCACATCGACACTGCCTTCGCTGTAAGGTGCTATCTCGTATGGGTTATAGTGAAACACCACATCATATCCCTGCAGATACACATTGTGCGACACATATATCTGATCGCTGAAAAATCCCTTGGCGTCAAGCTCCTTCAATGTCGACACACCGTTGTCGGCCATCAGCTCGCTCTTTATAGCCTTAAGTAACGCGTCACCTGAATCGGGCTTGAACATTACATTGGCATCGATTACCCGGCCCTTGTCAAGGTCGTAGGTTAGATAACGCGAGTTGGTGAGTCCGTGGGCTCCGCCGTCATATACGCTCGTCAACACCTCATATACCACATAGTGACGGCTGAAAGTAACGACCGATGAGATCATGTCACGCATATACACCATCGCACCCTCATTGGGCAGCGAGTCAATAGGCTGCATCGTGAACAGATCGGCACCCTCAGGGTTCTCTCCCGCTCTCACTATCGATTCATCGATGTTTATTGCCGGATCGTCAAACATCATCGACAACAGCGAGTCCTGAAGCACCTTTATATTGCAATCACCCATCTTCTCAGGCCATTGCACAGCCATCCTTACAACACTGAACACAGGTATCGAATCGTCAAACACCGCCGAAGCCCCTTTGCAGGCATAGGTACGATCAAATGTCTTGATTGTCTGCTTTACCTCAAAGTTGACAATACCCTCGGTAGTGACCGAAGCATCGTTATCTCCTTTCGATGCCGATTGACTGCAAGCCGACAAAATCAGCAACCCGGCAACCATAGGCGTGTAAAATTTCAAATTCATTTTGCTATATATTATTTTATTGTACAATATGCAACAATTGCATCCTGCATTACACAGTAACTAACGTTAGTATAACAACGCACATTCCTTTTTGCTTATTTCCGTAACATATTTGTAACCCTCCGGCGGGTTGTTTATTATTATATATATGTATATTCACACGAAAAATTGACCAATTAATAGGTAAAATCAACCTAATTGCGCAAAAAAAGCAACTTTGTGCATAGAAAAGTTTTAGTAATTCGATTAAAATTACTTACTTTGCACTGCAAAATCGCAAAAAACATTTATTAATAATAAAATTTTTACAACTATGTCAGAAATTGCATCTCGAGTTAAGGCTATTATCGCTGACAAGCTCAACGTTGACGAAAATGAAGTAACTGAAAACGCAGAATTCACCAAGGACCTTGGCGCAGATAGCCTCGACACCGTTGAACTCATCATGGAGTTTGAGAAAGAATTCGGCATCACTATCCCCGATGACAAGGCTGAAGGCATCACTACAGTTAAGGATGCTATCGACTACATCGAAGCTGCAAAGAACTAATTTTTTACACTCTGACTTCCTTATAAATTAAATGGAATTAAAGAGAGTTGTTGTAACAGGTCTTGGAGCGCTGACACCCATAGGCAACGATGTGGACACCACATGGAACAATGCCATTGAAGGAGTAAGCGGAGCCGGACCTATTACCCATTTTGACGCCTCAAAGTTCAAGACTCAATTTGCCTGCGAGGTTAAGGGTTTCAACGCTGCCGATCATTTCGACCGCAAGAAAGCCCGCACCCTCGACCTCTATGCACAGTATGCTCTCGTAGCTGCCGAGCAAGCAGTGAACGATGCCAAGCTTACCGACGAGGACATCAACAAGGATCGAATCGGAGTCATCATTGCAGCAGGCATCGGCGGACTTCACACATTTGAAGAAGAAGCCGGATACTATGCAATGCACGAGGACATGGGGCCAAAATACAATCCTTTCTTCATCCCCAAGATGATTGCTGACATTGCATCGGGTCACGTATCCATGCAATATGGCTTCCACGGCCCCAACTATGGTGTCGTTTCGGCCTGTGCATCATCAACCAACGCTCTTATCGACGCATTCAACCTAATCCGTTTGGGCAAGGCCGATGCCATTGTCACAGGCGGTGCCGAGGCTGCAATCTTCCCTGCAGGCGTTGGAGGCTTCAACTCTATGCACGCATTATCGACTCGCAACGACAGCCCTGAAACGGCATCTCGTCCCTTCAGCAAGTCACGCGACGGTTTTGTAATGGGTGAAGGTTCGGCAGTCCTCGTACTCGAGGAGCTCGAACACGCAAAGGCACGTGGCGCCAAGATATACGCTGAAGTTATCGGAGGCGGTATGTCGGCCGACGCTTACCACCTTACCGCAACCCATCCCGAAGGACTCGGAGCAAAGCTTGTAATGCAGAATGCTCTTGAGGACGCAGGTTTGAAGCCCGAAGAAATCGATTATATAAATGTTCATGGTACATCGACACCGGTCGGCGATGTTTCCGAGGTGAAAGCCATCAAGGAAGTGTTTGGCGACCATGCCTATAAGATGAACATCAGTTCCACCAAGTCAATGACCGGACACCTGCTCGGTGCCACCGGAGCTCTCGAAGCCCTCTTCTGCGTGAAGTCGGTGCAGAACGACATCGTTCCCCCCACCATCAATCACGACCCAGAGGATCAGGACGAAGAGATTGACTACAACCTCAACTTTACTTTTGACAAAGCGCAGAAGCGCCCGGTAAACATCGCCTTGTCCAACACATTCGGATTCGGCGGTCACAATGCCACTGTCATTGTAAAGAAATATGCCGAATAATCGACATTAACCTAATACATCGCAGCGGACGGCCTTTTGGTCGTCCGCTGCTCTTTTTTATTCTGACAAACACATATATAAAGTCGATTACGCGCCAAGACATTATGTCAGGCACGCAATCAAATTACAAACATCAAACAAAGTTTAATAATCCCGCCGCTACGCGACACCAATTACAAACCACCAAACAGAATCATCAACAAATTCTATTGCAATAGGCAATGTGTGCCGTATTGCCCTTTTATAACACCTCTTGTCAATTAATGGTTCACACGAAATTATGAATAAATAAAAATAGTATGAATTTTTTTTGTTAAATTTGAGCATGGATAAAAAATATATATTTCAACTTGAAATGAAGGTACGTGATTATGAAGTCGATTCCGAGGGAATCGTAAACAATGCCATATATCTTCACTATCTCGAACACACCCGCCATGAATTCTGCGAATGGGCGGGACTCTCATTCCGTGCCATGCACGAGCAAGGCATCGACCCCGTCCTGAACAAGGTCGAAATCACCTACAAGACCCCGCTCCGTCTTGGCGAGCGATTTGTGAGCAAGCTCAACATAACGCGCAACGGAGCGCGATTCGTATTCATCCAGGACATATATAACATGCAGGGGCAGCCCGTAGTAACATCCAAGGTGAGCTGTGTCGCGACACGTAACGGACGACTCACCCGAGGTGACGAACTTGCCGAAGCTTTCAAGGATTATCTGTAATTAAATGACCGATCCCTATCTCATAGCATTTGCATCGTTACGCTCCATCAATCGCCGATTGGCCGAGGAAATACTTTCCCGCACCGGCGACGAAGCGACATTCTTTACACTCCCCAAGAGTAAGCTGTCGGCAATAATGGGGTGCTCCAACCGGCTATTCGATTCCGATTACCGAGCCGAGCTGATGCAACGTGCCCTAAATGAGGCGCGATTCATCGATGAGAACAGGATTCACACACTATATTTCCGCAACAGCGACTACCCTTCGCGATTGACCGAGTGCGACGACGCACCGCTGATGCTGTACACGCTTGGAGAGTGTGACATCAATGCCCGTCACATGATAAGCATCGTAGGCACGCGTCACGCAACGCCCTATGGAATCGATTTCGTAACGCGCCTCATCGACGACCTCGCGGCAAAGCTCGACTCTCCGCCCGTTATCGTGAGCGGACTCGCCTATGGCATCGACATCGCCGCCCATCGGGCCGCCATGAATGTCGGACTGCCTACCGTTGCAGTCCTGGCCCACGGTCTTAACACCATATACCCGGCGGCTCACCGTAACGCGGCAGCCGAAATAGTACACAAAGGAGGCATGCTCGTCACCGACTACATGTCGAAAAGCGTTATGCACAAAGGCAATTTCGTGGCTCGCAACCGCATTGTAGCCGGGCTTGCCGACTGCCTCGTCGTAGCGGAATCGGCCGAAAAAGGTGGTGCACTCATCACTGCAGGCATCGCAGCGGCCTACAACCGCGATGTCATGGCACTTCCCGGAAGGACATCCGACAAATACAGTCGCGGATGCAACCGGCTGATAGCATCCAACGTGGCGGCACTAATCGACGGTGCCGATGCGCTCATCGAGGCAATGCAGTGGAAATCAAAGCCTACCGAAGGCACTCAGGAGGAGCTGCCCGTCACGATGTCACCCGACGAGCAATCGATAGCCGACTACCTCACCGCCAATGGCGAGGGATGCATCAATGAAATGTGTGTCACGCTCGGCATCCCCATAAGCCGGTTGATGACTACGCTTATCGACATGGAGTTCAAAGGCATTATTATCACCTATCCCGGTGGTAAATACCGACTTTCGTAAAACATCACAGCCGGTGTGCGCGTTAGAATCTATATAACAACCAAAATTCAAAGACTATCATGAGCACTAAAAAAATTCAACCGTCAGAAATGATCATCAATCCCGACGGTACAATCTTCCATCTACACCTTCTTCCCTCCCAGTTGACCGACAGAATAATCCTCGTAGGCGATCCGGGACGAGTAAACATGGTAGCTGAATTTTTCGACACCAAGACATTTGAAGTGTCGTCACGTGAATTTCACACCATAGGAGGCACCTATAAGGGGAAACCAATAATGTGTCTTAGTCACGGCATAGGCCCCGACAACATCGACATTGTGATTAACGAGCTCGACGCACTTGCCAACATCGACTTCGCCACCCGAGAAATCAAGCCGGAACACCGCACACTCACCCTCGTGCGCATAGGCACATCGGGAGCGTTACAGCCCGAACTGATTGTGGGCACACCCGTCATAGCCGCTCATGCAATAGGATTTGACGGCGTGCTCAACTACTATGCCGGACGCAACGAAGTGTGTGACATCGACTATCAACAAGCTTTCTGCGACTATGTACACTGGAATCCGTTATGGGCAACGCCCTACGTAGTACCTGCCGACAAGGAACTCGTTGAGCGCATAGGACGTGACGACATGGTGAGAGGTCACACCATATCGGCTGTAGGCTTCTACGGCCCGCAAGGCCGCGAACTTCGATTGCCACTCGCCAATCCCGACTTGAACAACCGCATCGAGAAGTTCCGTTACAACGGTGAACCCGTCACCAACTACGAGATGGAGAGTGCGCCATTGCAGGGCTTGTCACTGCTGCTCGGACACAAGGCTATGACCGTGTGCTCAATAATCGCAAATCGCGTGTCGACCAACGCAACACCCAATTACAAAACAGCAATTCACGACTTGATAAAGACCGTGCTCGAACGCATCTGACCCACAGTCGGCGACACGGTCAAGAACTATCCGACAAAACATCAACATAACATCGAAATGAATCGTAAAGCTACACCAATCCTGCTGCTCACGGGCTATCTCGGGAGCGGTAAGACAACTTTGCTCAATCACATTCTCTCCAATGAACGAGGCATAAAGTTTGCCGTAATCGTAAACGACATCGGCGAAGTAAACATCGACGCAACCCTCATACAGAAAGGCGGAATCGTAGGACAGGACGATTCGGGCGACCTTGTGGCGTTGCAGAACGGATGTATATGCTGCACATTGAAGATGGATCTCGTAAAGCAGTTGCAGGACATCGTTGCTACACGCAAATTCGACTATATCGTAATCGAGGCAAGCGGAGTGTGCGAGCCCGCACCTATCGCGCAGACCATCGACGCAATGCGTCAGATGGACGACTATTCAACCGTATTCGGCATAAAGCCGCCCTATCTCGACTGCATCGTAACCGTGGTCGACGCCCTTCGCATGAAGAGCGAATTCAGCTGCGGCAACTCGCTCACAAAGCGTGACATCGACGAGGACGACATAGAGAATCTCGTAATTCAACAGATTGAGTTCTGCAACATAATCCTCCTCAATAAGATTTCAGAAGTCACGCCCGAAGAAGCCGGCCTCATAAAGAGCATCATACGCACCCTACAGCCCAAGGCCCGTATCATAGAGTGTGACTATGCAGATGTTCCGCTTGAGGACATAATCAACACACGGCTCTTTGACTTCGAGTCGGTGGCCACGTCGGCGACATGGGTGCATGAGATAGAAAAGCCTCTTGATGATGACGACAATGATGACGAGCACCATCACCATCATGACGAGCATCACCATCACCACCATCACGATGGAGAGGGTGAAGCCGAAGAATACGGTATCGGGACATTTGTCTACTTCCGCCGCCGTCCGTTCAACTTTGACAAGTTTGACCGTTATGTCAACATGAATTGGCCGGCAAACGTAATACGCACCAAGGGCGTGCTCTACTTCAGCCACAATCGTGACATGTCGATTCTTTTCGAGCAAGCCGGTGTACAGAAGAAAATTACCGAAGCGGGACTATGGTATGCAACAGCCCCCGAGGAAGAACTACGCCAATTGATGCAATACGAGCCCGGACTTGCACGCGACTGGGATGATGTCTACGGCGACCGCATGATCAAACTCGTATTCATCGGTCAGCATCTCGACCGTGACGCAATAGCATCGGCACTCGATGCCTGTCTGGAGAAAGAGTGATTGCACTCTTTCTCCGGCTCTATCCTGCCGATGCGCGGCGATAGAGTACAATACCTATTATTATGTAGATTACATTGGGAATCCACATCGCTACAAATGGCGATGTGTAACCCGATATTGCAAATGACGATGTAACGGTAGTAAACAGGATGTAACTGAAGCTGAGCACAAGGCCAATGCCAATGTTTATACCCATTCCTCCCTTGACTTTCTTGGACGAAAGCGACATTCCTATCAGAGTCAATATGAACGCTGCCGCGCATATCGCATAGCGGCGTTCATTCTCTATTTCAAATGACTTTATATTGGCCACACCGCGCAATTTCTGACGGGCGATATACTCCTGAAGCTGCGGGGAGGTCATCTTCTCATGATCGGTTTCCGATATCAGGAAGTCCCTCGGCTCGATGGGTATGATTGTATCGAGGCGCGAACCCTTGGTTATCTTTTCAGTCATTCCCTCGATGTCACGTATCATGTAGTCACGCACCTGCCATTGATAAAGTGTATCCCACTTTATGGTGGTGGAGGTGAGTCGCGACACAAGCTTTTTGCCGTCAAACTTGTCAAGCGAGAATCGATAGCCGGTCTTTGTCGTGTTGTCAAATCGGCTCATATAGGCAATCTCGCCCGGAGCCACCATGAGCTGGATGTTGCTGCCGTAGTCTACGCGCTTGTTCTTCACATAGGTGTTGGTGTATTCAAGTCGCTTGATGTTGGCGGGCGGTATGATATAGGCGCTCAGAACCCAGGTTGAGGCGGCAATTACAGCGGCCGAAACCATATATGGCACCATAAGCCGCTTAAAGCTGACTCCCGACGACAGCATCGCTATTATCTCGGAATTGTCGGCAAGCTTGGATGTGAAGAATATCACCGCAATAAATGTGAAGAGCGGGCTGAACTGATTGGCAAAATAGGGAAGGAAGTTGAGGAAGTAGTCAAACACGGTAGCCTTCAACGGAGCCTTCAGGAATGCGTCAAGCTTCTCGTTGATGTCAAACATCACCGTTATGGCCAGAATCAGCACGATTGCAAATATATACGTGCCAAGGAACTTCCTTATTATGTATCGGTCAAGAATCTTAAACATGGCAGTCTTTCATCAAGTTTAGGTCACAACCGACGAGTGACACGTTCAACCATCACATCCTTCCATGCCTTGAAGTCACCAGCAAGAATGTGCTTGCGCGCTTCGCCCACAAGCCATAGGTAGAATGCCAGATTGTGTATCGAGGCAATCTGCATACCTAAAATCTCCTGTGCTGCAAAGAGATGACGCACATAAGCCTTCGTATAGAAACGGTCGACATAGCTCGGGCCGTCCTCCTGCAGGGGCGAGAAGTCATCGGCCCACTTCTTGTTGCGCATATTCATGATGCCGTGGGCAGTAAAAAGCATTCCGTTTCGACCGTTACGTGTAGGCATCACGCAGTCCATCATGTCGACACCTCGCTCGATGGCTTCCAAAATGTTGGCCGGTGTGCCGACTCCCATAAGGTAACGCGGCTTGTCGGCGGGAAGTATCTCATTGACCACCTCAATCATGTCGTACATCACCTCGGCAGGTTCACCTACGGCCAGGCCGCCTATGGCGTTACCGTCGGCACCAAGGTCGGCAACCGTCTTGGCCGACTCACGGCGCAGGTCGGCATAAGTGCATCCCTGCACAATAGGGAAGTAAGCCTGCGAGTAACCGTATCGACCCTCGGTTTCCTTATATCGCTTCCATCCGCGTTGTAGCCATCGCGTGGTAAGTCCGAGTGATTTCTTGGCGTAATCGTAGTCGGCGGTTCCCGACGGGCACTCATCGAGCGCCATCATTATGTCGGCACCTATCGAGCGCTGTATGTCGACAACGCCTTCAGGTGTGAACAAGTGTTTGGAGCCGTCGATGTGACTGCGGAAATAGGCACCCTCCTCTTTCAACTTTCGGTTGGCCGACAACGAAAAGACCTGAAAGCCTCCACTGTCGGTGAGTATGGGCTTTTTCCAGCCGTTGAACCGGTGCAGTCCTCCGGCGCGTTCCAGGATGTCGATGCCGGGACGCAGATATAGATGATATGTGTTGCCCAGAATTATCTGAGCCTTTATGTCTTCGTCCAGTTCACGCTGATGTACGGCCTTTACCGACCCCACGGTGCCTACAGGCATGAATATGGGGGTTTCTATAGGGCCGTGATCGGTTGTTATCAATCCGGCTCGCGCATTACTGAACTTATCGGTAGCTTGTAACTCAAATTTCATAATAGAGTGCAAATTTACTATCTTTGGCGGCAAAAAGCAACTCTAAGAGCGTGCATTTGCACTATTTACACAATCACCGGCCACTGCAATAGTCAATTTGTCGACCGACAGATGCTCACGCGCCACTTCGGCAAGCCGTTGAGGTGTCAGCGAATTTATAGCATCGACCTGTTGCTCGAAGTATCCGTCGGGGGTGAATGCCACTTTTTGATTTATGTAGTAGTCCATGATGTCAAATGCCGAATCAAGGGTCGACGCAAGGCTCGACATTGCATAACGTTGCAGCCGTTGCATCTCGCCCGTTGTGAAATCGCCCGTGCCAAGACGCTCTATCTCCTTGACTGATTCATCTATAACGGCATCGACATATCGGTTGTCGGTCGAGGTGGCTATCTGCATCAGCCCCCCTTCGGGATGTCCGAGCAGATAGGACTGTATGCCATAGGTATAACCCTTGTCCTCCCTTATGTTACGCATCAGCCTGCTGCCGAAGTATCCTCCAAGAGCCATCACGAGCAGCCGCAGCTCTATGTAGTCGGGATGTTGGCGGCTTATCGTGGGAATGCCCATGCGCACCGCACTTTGAAGCACACCCTCCATCTCGATTAACCGTCGTGAATCATTCTCAGAACCGAACGGCACAAACTTAAGCTCTACGCCACGGCTTGAATCAATGTCGATCGAACCGAACGTGCGGTTAACAAGCTCCTCAAGCCCCGGCGTGACATGGCCGGCAAGGTATAGCGTCATCGTGGGTGCTCCCTCAACGTTACGACCGGGACGATAAGTGCTCTTATAGTTACGTGCCGCGTCATCAACCGTCATCGACAGGACATTGTCGGGAGTGTCCATCCTTGCAAGCGGATGATTGTCACCCATCAGCAACCGGTTTATCTCGCAAGTGGCATAGTACTCCACTTTCTCGCGCAGGAGCTCGATGGTGCGTGCTGTCTTCTCCTTTATTACGCCCCACTCCCTTTCGGGAAATGACGGTTCCACAATCATTTCGGCCAAAAGCGGCATCACATTGTCGGCTCGTGAATTAAGCGTAAACAGGTTCATGAACGAATGGTGGGAATTGACACCCGAAGCTATGCGGGCACCGTTGAATTCGATGCGGTCGGCTATTTCCACACCTGAGTGATGTCGGGTTCCCTCCTGCATCAGGCTCAATATCATCGTAGGCAACGATATCGAGGGTGACTCGGCTATACCTCCGTCCCACACGCAGGTGAGTCGGCACACATCCTGGCTGCCGTGGTCGATAACTTTAAGCGGCAATCCGTTGTCAAGCGTCATGACACGTATCGACGGCACGTTCAGATGTCCGAAGCTGCTCACCTGTGGAGGAGTTTTTCTGTCAGGGTGCTGCATTATTGCTTTTCTTCAAGAGTTTTACAAAGTTCAACGGCTCTCTTCAAGTCATCGGGGGTGTCGATGCCTATTGTAGGACACTCGGTCACACCCACCTTTATCTTATAACCGTTTTGCAGCCATCGAAGTTGTTCAAGCGACTCGGCAAGTTCAAGCGAACTTTGAGGAAGCGAAGTCAACTCGGCAAGAGTTGCAGCCCTATAGGCATACATACCCACATGAGTGTAGAAGGTGCATCGGTCGATCCACTCCTGCCACTTAAAGTTGCGCACATAGGGGATTATGGAGCGGCTGAAGTAAAGCGCATTCATGTTGTCGTCAAACGTGACCTTGGGGGTATTGGCATCAAACAACGCCTCAAAGCCCAGCGCCGGATCAAACTTGCGCACGAGAGTGGCTATGCGTGTCGACTCGTCGTCGAAGCAACGTTTCACCTCAGCTATCTGCGACGGATCGATAAACGGTTCATCGCCCTGGATGTTTATTACCACATCGGCATCGGAACCTATGTTGCAATAGGCCTCATAGCATCGGTCGGTGCCGCTGCGATGGGTTGCAGCCGTCATGACAACCCTGCCGCCGAAACCTTTTACCGCCTCGGCAATGCGGTCGTCGTCGGTCGCCACATACACTTCGTCAAGCTCCATTGAAGCACGACGATACACCCGCTCTATCATCGTCATTCCGCAAATGTCGGCAAGCGGTTTTCCGGGGAAACGTGATGACGCATAACGCGCCGGTATGATACCAATGAATTTCATAACTCTACTCTATTTATTTGATCTGTTTTTTATCTCTTTTCTTAAGCCACGACGGCACTATGCACACACCGATTATGAGGTAGACATAGTAGGTGATTATGCGCCAGAACAGTGCGATTATCAGAGCTATTCCGGCATTTTGGAGCATATCGCCGTAGTATTCGGTAAACAGCCATTCGCTCACACCGCTGCCGCCGGGCGTGGGGCTGAACATCAGTATGGCCCACACTACAAACTGACGGCCAAACACCACAAGCTGGTCGGCCGAGGGCACAAAGCCGAGAAACAAGGCATTTACGACAAGATAACGCGATATCCACGACACTGTCGTCGCGGCAAACGCCTCAATCCACCATCCGGCTGAACGGTGTCGTAAATCCTTGGAAGTGGCGACCATGCTGTCGCCAAGCGAAATGACGGTAGGCTGCCATCGGCGCAGCAACCTGAATCCGAAGAGCCATACCAAAGCCTTGCGTATTGCATGAGGCTTAACAATTATACCTACAAATAGCACAACTGTCCAAAGCAATATAAGGGCGTATACACACCAGAACACCCAACGGATTCCTATCTCAAACTGACTGTGACCGAAACCAAAAAGCTCCTTTGACGGCACAAATGCCACTATAAGCGGACATGACAATACAAAGAAGAGCTCGTCAAGGAACAGCGTAGTCATTGTCAACGTAGTGGCACGACCGAGATTAACACCTTCACGATGAAGGAATATCATGCCGAGCGACGAGCCTCCTACAGTCGACGGAGTAATAGCCGAGGTAAATTCACACATCATGCACACCCTCACTGCCGGCCCCCATCGGAGCTCCTTGTCGGTCAGCACCCTGAATCGCCAACTATAACCGAAGTCACGCCCCAGCATGAACACCCACGCCAAGGCAATGCCCCATATAACGCGATTGGTGAAATGCACCGTGTGCCACACTTCGGGATCAAACTCCCTGTAGAAGAGCCACACTACGACACAAAGCCCTATGGCTACAGGGACCAGCACCCTCCAAAGGCCTAATCGTGATGACATTTCTTTATCGGATTCAGTAAACCTTGTCATTTTTCTCTCCGTATCGCTGACAATTATTCTACTACAAAGTTAACCCCTTTATCCCTAATTAGGAAATAATTTATCGCTTCATTCACTATGAGCCCGCATGACGATTGAAAAGGCAACGATTTTGCAGGAACGTGACAAATAATTAAATTTGCTCCGCTATTTAAGCCGACTACCAATCATGAACATAATAAAGACCATACTAAAGCTTGCGGCAGGCCTGATAATAGGCGCTTCGGCGGGAATGATATTCGTGACGCTGGGAATTGTCATTTTCACCGACATGTCGTTCGACACTTTTCTTCACAAGCTTGCGACAATAAATATAAGCGACGGAATAACCGGAGGTGCGATAGGAGTATTGAGCGCAATCATAGCGGTGCCCTTACTTGTATTGATACATGAAGGAGGGCATCTTGTGTGCGGTCTTATATCGGGGTATCGCTTCGTGTCGTTCCGCATATTCAACATGACGCTGATAAAGGATAACGGACGACTGCGCATCAAGCGTTACGCCATAGCAGGCACAGGCGGACAGTGCCTGCTCACCCCACCCGACAAACCCGACGACAAAGTACCCGTAATCCTTTACAATTCAGGCGGAGTATTGGCCAACTTACTCGCGCTGATAGCGGCTTTAGCCATTCTGCTGACCGTTGAGCTGAAGACATTCGTTCATGAATTTATATTGATATTCATCTTCATCGACATTATCTTCATCATAATAAACGGGGTGCCGATGAAAGTAGGCGGCATAAGCAACGATGCAATGAATGTCCTGTCATTGTCACGCAACAAGCTTGCCCGGCGTGGATTCATCATGCAACTCCGCGCCAATGCCCTGATTCAGGAAGGAATACGCCCCAAAGACATGCCTCGGGAATGGTTTATCGACACGGGCGCAGTCAACTACAAGGATGCGCTTGAGTTCTCAATGGACATGATGAGGGCGTCGCGACTGCTCGACATGATGCAATGGGAGGAGGCATACAGGTTGTTCGATGAGTTCTACCGTCACAAATCGGAGATAATCCCAATCTATGCCAAAGAGGTGGAGTGTGAGCTTCTGTTTACTTCGCTTGTCACAGGACGCATCGAACAGGCCCGAGAACTATTCACCGACGAACTGAAAAAGTACATAACGCAATATCAAAGCATGATGTCGTCAAAACCGAGAGTGCTTTGCGCCGTGGCCCTATTCATGGAACATGACCGAGCCAAAGCCCTGTCAATATATGAGTCGGTGCAGCGACATAGCGATGACTACCTGATGCAAGGCGAGGTGCTAAGCGACCTCGACATAATGAAAACGATTCTCAACGACAACACTGCCGAGGATTGTGTTGCATCTTTGGCATAAAAAGGGTAACTTTGCGCCAAAATAAATTCACTTAAAGACTATGGCTCAGAAACCTTCAATTCCCAAGGGAACGCGTGACTTCTCGCCCATCGAAATGGCGCGACGCAATTATATATTCGACACAATACGTGAGGTGTTCCATCTATTCGGATTCCGTCAAATCGAAACTCCGGCAATGGAGAACCTGTCAACACTTATGGGGAAATACGGCGAAGAAGGCGACAAGCTCCTCTTTAAGATTCTGAACTCGGGCGACTACCTGCGCGGAGCCGACCCCGCACTGCTCGACGCCCGCGAAAGCACCGGCAAGCTCACATCGCAACTGTGTGAAAAGGGATTGCGTTACGACCTCACGGTTCCATTTGCGCGTTACGTTGTCCAGCACCGTAACGAACTTCAGTTCCCTTTCAAGCGATTCCAGATTCAGCCCGTGTGGCGTGCCGACCGACCGCAGAAAGGCCGTTACCGCGAATTTTACCAATGTGACGCCGACATTATAGGCTCCGACTCGCTCATCAACGAGATTGAGCTGCTCCAACTCATCGACCAGGTGTTTACACGCCTCAACATAAACGTGACGATAAAGCTCAACAACCGCAAGGTACTCGCCGGAATAGCAGAACTGATAGGCGCACCCGACAAGCTTGTCGACATAACCGTAGCCATCGACAAAATCGACAAAATAGGCATCGACAACGTGAACGCCGAGCTGCGTGAACACGGACTCTCCGATGAAGCCATCAACGCCCTGCAGCCCATCCTTTCAATCTCGGGAAGCGTAGCCGAGCGACTCGCCACAATGGAGGGCATCCTCGCCTCTTCGGAAATAGGACGAAAAGGCATCGAGGAGCTGCGCGAAGTCATCGGTGGCACCGAAAGACTCGGACTCAATGCCGAGCTCGACCTCGATGTGTCGCTCGCACGAGGCCTCAATTACTATACCGGCACAATAATCGAGGTAAAGGCTTGTGATGTTGCAATAGGCTCAATCACCGGCGGCGGCCGATATGACAATCTTACCGGCGTATTCGGAATGCCGGGCGTGTCGGGCGTGGGCATATCGTTCGGAGCCGACCGCATCTACGATGTTCTCAATGCACTCGACCTCTATCCGGCCGACGCACTCGACACGGTCAAGGTGATGTTTACCAACTTCGGCGAGAGCGAAGCCCGTGCATCGATGCAGATGATAAAGCATCTTCGCACAGCCGGAGTGTCGGCCGAGATATTCCCTGAAAATTCCAAGATGAAAAAGCAGATGGCTTATGCCAACGCATTGGCAATACCATTCGTTGCCATAGTCGGAGAAACCGAACTTGCCGAAAACAAGGTAACGCTTAAAAACATGACAACGGGCGATCAGGAACTCCTCACCCTCGAAGAGTTGATAAAACGCCTCGCCGACTAATAATAACACAAACAACGTACATAATAAAGGCCTTCAGCACTACGCCGAAGGCCTAATTTTTATAGTTTCACACCTCACAAGACGCAAATCAATCACAAATATTTGCAAAGTCACATTACAAAAAGTAGAGATTTCGCTTAATTTAAATCAACATTATATTTAGTATTAATTTTATAAACGATAATATTAATCAATAAAAATATTATATTTGTACAATATATATCAAATCTATGAAATATTATATTAAGTTATTATTTGCTATACTCATTCCGATTTTTATTGCTTGTTCAGATTCAACAACAAAGAAAAATCTTATTTTAGCAGAATCATTAATGACAGAACAACCTGATTCTGCCTTATCCATATTGCGCAATATAAATTCAACTTCACTGAAAGGATATAACCAGGCCTTATATGCTGTATTATATTCTCACGCTCAATATCGCAATTATATTATTGAAATGAACGATTCGTTAATATCTATTGCTGTAAACTATTTTCGAGAACATAATGACAAGAAGCATCTTATGACGGCCCTATATTGCCAAGGAAGAATCCGCGTTTATAATGGTAATTATAGCGGAGGGATGATATCATCAATCGAATGTGAAGAAATTGCCTTACAATTAAAGGATAATTATTATTTAGGTAGAGCATATGAATTAATGGGTGAAATATTCAATGAAACATATGACGATGAAAAAGCCATTGACAAACTACACAAATCAGCTGAACATTATAATAAATCAGGGAGAAATGACAATTACCGTTATGTCATGATTGATTTAGCAGCAAGCTATGCCAACCATGGAGAATACAATAGATGTATCGAGTTATCTGACAGTATAATGGACAATTATATTAATGATAAATCGCTTATAAATTACGGCAAATATCGACAATTAATCTCTTTATATAAATTACAACAATATGATAGATTAATGGATAATATAAATTTTTTATTTAAAAACTCAGACAAACAATCTATTCCCAATTGCTATATATACCTAATACGACTTGCCATAAGTCAAAAAAAATTAGATTTAGCAAAATTCTATTTAAGTGAGCTAAAATCTTTAGAAGATAACTATGACCAGTTAACATTAAAACAAATGGAATATGAATATGCAATAGGCTGTAATAACTATAATGACGCATTAGAAATAATTCTTGATTTACAAACTAAAAAAGATTCTATTTTTTATTCTATAATTGAAAATAATGTTCCAAGTGCTATTAGTGAATATTATAAATATCGCTCTTTGAAATCAGAGTCTGATATTGAAAACCATAAGATAAAAATATTATTGTTAATTGTAATTTCTATTTTTATATTATGCAGTGTAATATATTATCTTCATGAAAAAGTAAAACATAAAGAATATAAATTAAAACAACAAATACACGAATTGAAGGATTCAATTTCAACACTAAATATTAAAAATAGCTCAATTACAAAAAATAAACAATACAGCGAACGTCTTCAAAAGAGTATTGCTAGATTAATTAAAGAAAAATTTGAGATTGTAAATAATATTTGTGATGAATTATTCGCATATAACGATGATGAACCTAAACAAAAACAGAAAATAATAGCGCGTAAAGCTCAACAGATAATCGAGGATATGAAAGGTCATAAATTCAGATCTGAACTTGAGCATAACCTAAACCAAGACTTAAACGGAATCATAACAAAACTTAGAGAAGAAATGCCTCAGCTCTCCAAAGATGATATTAATTTTCTTATTTACACTTTTGCTGGATTCTCAACAAAATCAATTTGCATATTCACCAACTTAAAAAGGCCTAGTATATATTCCAAAAAGAAGAGATTGAAAGAGTATATTATCAAATGTAACCCCCAAAATGCGAATTTATTCGTATGTAACATACACTAAAACGCTACATTCCAATTAATTACTTATCCAATTATCCTTTCGACATTTTAATTCCATGATTATCAAAGCATTACTCATTTGCATGAATAATAATTTTATATCTCCTGAAAATCAACGCATTATACTCCTATTTGCATAATATCTCTAAATATTTTCCTCTTTGAAATATTTTTTATCTGCCTTAAATTTGTGTAAAACAAATTAACATTTATGAAAAAAATATTTCTTACATTACTATGCATTGTTTCTGTGGCATTTAATTGGTCACAAATTAATGCTGAAAACGAATCTGAGTGCAACAATAGTGTTATTAATATTACTATTAGGGAGAAACCAGATTCTAATATTAAACCACATGATGAAACTATTTCTGTTGTATCATGGTACCATAATGATACTATTAACTTCTCATTTGAATCTTATGAAGGGAATGCCTGGTTTTCAATAACAAACATTAATACCGATCAAAAATATACATGTTCATATTCCACGCTTCAACATCCTATAAGTATAAATATAGGAAATACATCTGGTATTTATCAAATAAATATAAAAACCACTATTGGCTCCGAATATGAAGGTTGGCTAACTCTTTAAAACATCATTTTAAACACTAACAATTTTAATTATGAAAAATTTACTATTTATTCTATCATTTTTCGTCCTATTTGGATGCAATAATGAATCTCCATTATTATTTCAAGAAAAAGTAAATCAACAATCCGACAAAGCAATCGAATTAATGTGCGAGTTTTGGTATAGGACCAATCCCAACAGTAGATCAGAAGCTAAGCCGATGGTTATTTCAGTGAAAGATGAATCTATAACATTGAAAAATTATCTGAATAATAAAGATATTGATTCTATTGCGGAGATAAAAGGTATAAACTTTGATACAATTCGCACATCAATAAGTATTATTGAATTCATTGTTAATGGGGAAAAAGGATTTTCTATAGTTTCAGACGACTACAGATTGAATAAGGTTTATGCATTCTGTGAAAAAGGCAGTATTACTGATACCATTTCAATTCCCACACTTAAGTTAGTAATTGACGACATTCAACATTTAGTGCAATCTGATATAATTGAATATTACAATACATCCAATTATTCCAGAAGCAATATTAATGAAGAAATACTTATAGACCCTATAGTAAAAACTCAATGGGGACAAGGACATCCATACAATGATAAAATACCCGTATGCTATACAGAAAATCACAATCACAATATGCCGTTAGGATGCGTATCTACTGCAGTTGCTCAAGCAATAACTAAATGTAAACATTATCTAGGAGAATCACGGGAAACATTAGCTATGCAATTTGACTTTCTAACTGAAATCGCAAGAATTGAAGCGGGCACATATAGAGGCGAATATGTAGCTCCATTCACTAAAGAAATCGCATATGGATGCAAAACTAAATTTGGGTGTAATTCAAGTTCTGCGACATTAAAAGATGCATATAATTATTTAAAATGGCAAGGATACAATTGTAGTTATGCAAATGGAGAGATAGATGATAATGGACTGATTAATAATCTAAAAAAAGGCTATCCACACATAATAGGAGGAATTTCTAATGATAACGAATTCGCACATGCTTGGATTATTGATGGATATTCTAGTAAATATAGGCCTATTTCATCTAGAAATCAACGTTTAATCCTTGAAGTGCTTTACCATTGTAATTGGGGCTGGGATGGCAATTGCGACGGGTGGTACGCATGCGATGATTACCCATCATCATCATCTGATCCAAGAAATAGGACATATATTTCTAAAAAAGAACACATATACATATATGGATTTTAGCTATGAGAATACCCAAGATTTTATTTATCGGGTGGTTGATGACAGTGTTGTTGACCGCCTGCAAAGATGATGAAAAGGAATATGTTGACCGATTCTATCATTACACATTTGAGAACGAGGACATAACGGTTGACGGCAAAGAACAAACCGTGAATCTGACGATAACCGCCGAAAATAAGAGCGATTCATGGAAAAGCGCATGGTGGGTGTGCAAATTTGAAATTACCGACGGTTCAGGCAACACAGTCGAAGTTAAGAAACCCGCCAAGGATATGACCGGAGAATGGTACACCATGTCGTCTAATGACAATAACATCAAAATCGAGCTCAAGCCCAACGATACAGGCCACACAAGATCGCTGAAAATAACAATCGGGGAATACGGTTACGAGGAAGATACTATCGTAGTGACGCAGACGAGTCAACAGTAACAATCAACAGCAACGGCGCGGAAAATGAATCCCGCGCCGTTGTCGTTATATAGATCCGTGACGGCTATATTATCAGATGATATCAAGACCGGAAAGGAACACAAGCGCAATGCCGGTGGGAGCGACATAACGCAGGCATATTACAATCACCTTATAGATCCAGCCCTTGATTGAGCCTGTACCGCGCAATTGCTCACGAAAGACACGGCGGTCAAGAAACCAACCGACAAATATCGATATGAGCATACCGCCGAGCGGAAGGAATATGTTGCTCGTAACGTAATCAAACAATCCGAAGAACGACTGTCCGAATATCGACACATTGCTCAACGGGCCGAATGAAAGAGCGCACAATGTGCCAAGCACCATGGCTATGCCAGCATTAAGCAGCGTCGCCTTGCGTCGGCCAATGCCGAATTGCTCGGTAAAGAATGCAATGCATATTTCACTCATTGAGATAGTCGAGGTCAATGATGCTACCATGAGCAGGAAGAAGAACAGTGCCGACCAGAATACGCCGCCGGGCATCTGATGGAAGATGGCGGGAAGAACCTCAAACACCAGTTTGGGACCGGCTGCCGGTTCGGAGCCGTAGGTAAACACTGCCGGGAAAATGATGATACCGGCCAACACAGCTACAACGGTGTCAAGCACAGCTATAATCGACGCGCTCTTCACAAGCGGAGTGCGGTCGGAAAAGTAGCTCGCATAGGTCATCATGGTGCCAAGACCGAGCGACAACGAGAAAAATGCCTGACCCAATGCACCAATAAGCACCGACGAGTCGACCTTTGAAAAGTCGGGGCTAAAGAGGAATCGCATTCCCTCTCCCACTCCGGGCATCAACAACGAGTTGATGCAGAATACAATCAGAATCAGGAACAACACGGGCATAAGGATGTTGGAAACCTTCTCGATTCCACTCTGAACGCCACGCAACAGTATCACGGCATTGGCAAGCAGGAAAATAAGAGTCCACATCACAGGCTTAAGACCGGTAGAGAATGTGTCAAACGACGAGTGACGCTCGCCCTCGGCAATAGTGTCGATGGCACCTGTAACCGATTGCACGAAGTACTCCACCGTCCATCCAGCAACGACCGAGTAGAACGACAGAATGAGTATCGACGACAAGATGCCCATGTAGCCTATCCACGCCCACTGTCGGGTTGAATGTAGCTTGCGGAATGCACCGAAAATGTTGCTGCGCGCACCGCGTCCCATGATGAATTCGGCACAGATGACGGGGACGCCGATCAAGAATATAAACACGATGTAGAACAGAAGGAACGCTCCGCCGCCGTGAACACCGGCTTCATAGGGGAAACGCCATATATTGCCAAGTCCTACAGCCGAACCAACGGTAGTGGCAATCACCCCGAGGCGGGTTACAAATTGAGCACGTGATTCAGCCATGTCTATTCAAAGATTTTTGCAAACAAGATAACGGCAATCAATATGGGAGCTACAAAACGAACCACAAAGAGCAATGTCGTATAGATGCGTGTCGATATCGAGCCGTGATTGGTGAGTTCATTATAGAAATATCCCTTCGGTGCAAACCATCCGAGATAGATGCACGTGAATATTGCAACGAGCGGTAGCATATAGTTGGTGGCCGTGTTGTCAAGGAAGTCAAACAGCGTGAATCCAGCAATCCTGAAATCGGACAGCGAACCCTGCGACAAAGAGCAAAGAGTGCTGAGGACAAACAATGGAGCTATCACCGCTATACATGCCGTAGTGCGACGCAGCCTGAAGCGATCCTGCATGAAAGCAATCGACACCTCGGCAAGCGAGATTGTGGATGTGAGTGCGGCCACAAGCAGAAGCAGGAAGAACAGAATCGACCACAACTGCGTGACGGGCATCTGTGCAAACACTTCGGGCAGCGTGACAAATACCAATGTAGCACCTTCAAGACCTCCCTCATCGAGTCCGAACGACTTTACCGCCGGGAAGATGATGACACCCATCATGATTGCCACAAGCAGGTCGAGCATCGACACCGTTACAGCCGTGCGGGTAAGCTTGGTGTTCTTGGGGAAGTAACTTGAATAGGTGATGAGAATACCCATACCGAGCGATAGCGAGAAAAATGCCTGTCCGAGTGCATTCACCACTACCGACGGCGTTATCTTTGAAAAGTCGGGATTGAGGAAAAATTCCAATCCTTCCATTGCCTTGGGGAATGTGAGTGACACGCCGGCAAATATCAGCAACAACAGGAAAAGAAGCGGCATGAGGATATTTGACATCTTCTCAATACCTTTCTGAACTCCCATCATCAATATTCCTGCATTGATGAGCAACATTATATAGGTCATTATCAACGGACGGCTGTCCTGAACGATAAACTCCTGCATACGCAGCTTAAACTGCTGCTCAAGACCTTCGACTCCTGCATTGGCCGCTACGGCATTGATAGGCTCATACAGGTAACCGGTAACCGACTGCCACAGATACTCAAGCGTCCATCCGGCAACAACCATGTAGAAAGAGAGAATCAGATAGGAGGCGAGGATGGCCACAGCTCCTACAATCCACCAGCCACTGTGAGGCGACAGCTTGCGAAATACCCCGACGGCATCGCTTCGCTTGCCACGGCCTAATGAAAACTCGGCCAGCATGACCGGTATACCGAGTAAAAATACACACGCTATATAGAGTAGCAAAAACGCCGCTCCACCATTGCTCTGAGTTTCGGCAGGGAAACGCCACACGTTTCCGAGCCCCACGGCCGAGCCCACCGTTGCTGCTATTAGTCCTATTTTACTGCCAAATTGCGCTTTTCCGGCCATATTTTCAATTTTTGAGGTACAAAATTAGCTAAAAAGTTACAATATGTCACACTACAACGACTGAAATATATAATTTGTCATTAATTTTGCATAAAAATTTAGTAAAAATGAAATTAACCAAATTTTTGACCTCACTTCCTCCCTGCATATTCTCGGTCGTTTGCATTATGGCCGTCCTTTATCTCACACTCGTTCCCCGCCCGCTTCCCGACATGGATATTCCGCTCTTTCCGGGGGCCGACAAGGTTGTACACGCCATAATGATGATGGGCATAATGCTGTGTCTGTCATTCGATTATATGCGCAAAAAGCGGAACCCTCAAAAGAAGGCTCCGCTCGTTATATTATTGTTGTTTCTTATCGCCACAATAGCCTTCGGCGGAGCTATAGAGCTGCTCCAAGGCTTAATGGCAATGGGACGCGGCGAAGATGTCTATGATTTCATAGCCGATGCAGCAGGTGCAATAATCGGCTTTATCATCACGATCGTCGCATGGCGTCGCATACTTATTTGGCTACAGGAGTGTAATTAGCCATTGTTTCGCGCACAACCTTGCGAAGTGAATCGCCCTGCATTCCGCGAGCCACGATCACGCCTTCGGGGTCGATGAGCATAATGTGGGGTATACCCGAGATACCATATATGTCAGTAGGCACTGTCTGAGCATTCAGAATCTGCGGCCAGGGAAGTTCAAGCTGCTCGATAGCCTTGACTGAAGCGTCCTTCTCGTCCCACACGGCAACGCCGAGAACCTGAAGGCCCTTAGAACCGAATTCCTCGTAAAGCTCCTTGATTACAGGCATTTCACGACGGCAGGGACCACACCAGCTTGCCCAGAAGTCGACAAGAGTGTACTTACCGTTACCTACATAGTCGCTAAGGCTCTGAGCCGAATCGCCTTCGATAGTAAAGTCAACATAACGGTTGCCTGCAGCAGTAGCTGCAGCACGCTTCTTCATATCGACAAGGTCGGAGATGCGCTTATACTCGCCAAATGACGGATAGAGTGCAAGCACGCTGTCAAGCTCCTCGGAGCTGAAATCGTAGGCACGTGACAAAAGGACATAGTAGCCTACGGGGTTGTCGTTGTTATCGGCAACAAACTTGTCGCTCATCACCTGGAAATCATTGTATATAGCGGCACGCAACGAGTCGCTGTCGGCATCGCCATAAGCGATTCCCACCGAGTCCTCATTGTGACGGAAATCGGCAAACAGCTGGTTAAGCGGTGTTCCCGAAGGCATGGCTTCGTCATCGAGCACGATGTCGCCCTGCTCCACAACAAGAGTTCCGCTGCGCTGTCCGCCTACAATAAGACGAGCAAGCACGGGACTGTCAATAGTTCCCTTCAAAAATACTTTTCCATCGGCTACAACCGCACTGTCAAGTAGGTCGCCATTGTCGTAGTTGACGATGTAGGCCATTTTTCCATTGGCTTCGTCACCAACATTAGCACTAACACTGTAATCGCCTCCGGCAGGCTTGTTCTGAGAACAAGAGATAGCCAAAAGCACTGCTCCGCAAGCAAGTAGTTTACTCCTCATTTTTCCTTATATAAAATATTAAAAAATATAACTTGAATTTATTGCAATTTATTGGATTTGGCCATTTCAAGCATCAGCTTGTTGGGGACAATGAAAATCTCAATGCGACGGTTGGACCGACGGTTGGCGGTGCTGTTGTTAGGTAACAGCGGGTCGGAAGAGCCGAGAGCGTAAGGCACAATCTCCACATTGCCGGCAACACCGTGCCGCAACCACTTATATACAGCTTCGACTCTCAATTCACTTAGATGATTGGTGTACTTTTCAGAACCGGTGTCGTCGGTGTGGGCCACAACAAGTATCTTATACATGCCCATCGACTTTAACAGGTGCTTATAGGGTTCCAGCAATTCACCCGCCGACTGACGGAGCACCGAGTCATTGGGAGCAAACAGCGCGTCGGTACCAATAGTTGCCACAATCACCTCCCCGTCACGAAGCATCTCGATGCGCTCGCGCTTGCGCGATGCAAGATTGCGGGCGAGCCTTTTCATGTAGGCAGCCACTTTGTCATGCTCCTTAACCGGAACAATGGGACGCATCAGATTCTCGTCGAGCGAAAGATCCATTATGTCGACATTGTCGTCCTTCTTCGACTTTTTCCCTTTCGTCTTGGAGTCTTCGTTTTTTGTTCCCGACACCTTTTCCTTCAATGTCTTCAAGAATCCCTGTGCCTCGCACTCGGCAGGAGCGATCGACGCGATGAATATCGCGATAAACAGAGTAGTGAAATAACGGCTCAACGATTTCATAAGCATTTACCTAATCCTCCAATGCACCTATCGATTTCTCATAGGCCAACTCGCCTTCAACGATATAATGCACATCGTCGACATCAACCACCGCCAACTTGTCCTTGGCAAGCATCTTCTTCACATACTTTATTATGTCGGGAAGTTCGGGCGATTGATCGTCGTCATCGTAGTCGGCCGAGATTTCAAGCAGACCGTTGTCCTCATAGTAATCCCATATCATGTCGATGATATTGATTATCTCGTCATCGTCATACAGGTCACGCTTATCGGCCGGCATGTAGTCGCGGATGAACTTCACTGCCTGCGCTTCGTCATATTCCATGTTATTATCTGTTGCCATAAGCTTTCATTTGGTTATTTAACAATATGCTAAGATAGTGAAAAAAGATGTACCGCACACCGATTTTTCATAAATTTTAGATGTTGTTCATAAATATTTGATTTTAGCACATAAAAACAAAGAGGCATGGCCAATGGCCATGCCTCTTATATATAGGGAATGATGTTTGTATACCGATTAGATACCCTGAAGCTTGAATGTGATAGGCACGGTGTACCACACGTTAACTGCCTGTCCGTTCATCTTGCCGGGGATAAAGTCGGGAAGCGACTTAACCACGCGCATTGCCTCCTTGTCGAGGTCGGGGTCCTTACCACGGGCTACCTTAACCTCACCCACCTTACCGGTCTTGGTAACAACGAACTGAATCGTAACACGACCCTGGATGTTGTTTTCCATTGCCACGGGGGGATATTTAAGGTGGCTCTGAATATACTTCATGAGTTCAGCATCACCACCGGGGAACTGGGGCATCTGCTCAACTGCAGTAAATACCTTGTTTTCCTCTTCGGGCTTCTTCTCTTCAACGACGATTTCGTCCTTGTGTTCACGCACTACGTTACGGTCATCAGTACCCTGGTCGAAGTCGCTCTGACCGAAAGCGGTCGTAGTTTCCTTCAATTCGTCCTGAGTCTTGATTTCATCCTCGGCGCTAACCTTTTCGTCCTCTACAATGGCGAGCTCGGTAACCTTAACGGTATTGAGCACTTCCTCGGGAAGAACTTCGGGCTGCTCCTCTTCGTAACGCTGCTGCTCCTCTTCGGGCTCCTCTTCCTCTTCGACAGCGTCGTTGGCAAGATTCACCATAGCCTGCTCGGTGAGGTCCTCGGGACGCTCTTCGGCCTTGGGAAGCACAGTGTTGATTACAAGGGGAAGCAAGAATGCTATTGCAATGATGATTACAACAACAATCATCGCCTTATTGTGACGAGCGTCCGATTCCTTACGGAGCTCGTATGCACCAAATTCTTTGTTTTTACCTTCAAAGACTATATCGCGCCATTCTTTTGATGAAAGATCTACATCTTTTGCCATTTCTTTTCAGTTTTAATAGTTAAACATATAGCCATTCATCATTATTTACGCGGATTCTTAGCCTGATAGTCAAATATCAAAGCAGAGTCAACTCCGTTGATATTATCAATCTGGTATCGAGAAATCTGGTTAATCTGCATTTCGTCAAGAGCGCTGATCAAGCTTTCCCAAGAAGCGTTGGGACCGGCCTTGATGATGACAACCGGGCGGGTAAGCGTAGAGTCGTTACGAATCTGCTTGGCCTTTGCCTGATATTCCTCATCGGTCAACTCCTTATTCTTCCATTGAGTCTTGAGAACATCGATTTTCTCAAGTACCTGCTTGTTGCGGTTGTGAAGAATCTTACGGATACCCTGAACCTCACCATTCTCGTTACCGACAAACTTCTCAACCTTGAGGTTGGAGTTGTCGATCAGTCCGTCATGGTTTTCATCAGCGACTTCCGCCTTACCTTCGTAATAGTAGATGATGTGGGCGGGCTTACCCGAATCGGGATCAACCTTCACATTACCCTCACTGTCACGTTCGGTGTCAAGAATGAGTGTCACGGCTTCTGACTGCTTTGTCTTGTTCTGCTGCTCCTGCTCAACCTTCTCATTAGAGGGGAGTGAGATTTGCAGTGTCTGCGACTTAATCATCGTGGTACAAAGCATGAAGAACGTGATAAGAAGCATGTTCATGTCCACCATGGGAGTGAAGTCCACGTGGATTTGCATCTTTTTCTGGGCGCCTTTTTTCTTTTTGCCGCCCTTATCGGATTGTTCTATCTGTGCCATAATGATTAATCGTTCTCGGTTTTTAATGCGGTCATCAAGCTGAACTTATTCATCTTTAGCGTCTGCAGATTGTCGAGCACGTTGTGTACGACATCGTAGGGCGTATCCTTGTCAGCCTTTACGGCTATACCCTCGCCACTCTTGATCGCCTGCTCGAGGTTGGGATTGGATGAATTGTAGATGGCACGCATCCAGATTTGAAACTCATTAGGTTTACCAAGGTCCTTGTTGTCATCGACGGGGATTCCAACCATGTCATTGTTCATGTCGGAGATAATCTCATCCTGCTTGATTTGCGGCAGGTCGAGGAATTCCGGCAGGTAGGAAAGTTTAACCCCGAACATATTCATCTTCGAGAACTTGGCAACCTGTTCGTTTGTGAGCTGTATTTTGTTACTATGGGTCTTGTTATATTCGGAAACCGCGTTACGAATCAACTCAGCTCTCACCTTTTCGGTCGAGTAAGTAGAGTCGGCGTCACCGGCTACCGATAGGAATACCTTTCCCTCGGGCGATATGAGAATCGTCGAGTAGTTGGTAACAGGCACCTTGATTTCCGACACTGACGACGGAGTGAGCACCGTTACCGGCTCCTTCTGAAGGAAGGTAGAGGTCAACATGAAGAAAGTAAGCAAAAGAACAGTCACGTCACTCATCGCGGTCATGTCGATGAGGGTACTCTTTCTTTTAATTTTTACTTTTCCCATTGTTTTTCGTTAATTAACAGGTTATTATTGTTTATTCGGAAAGACAACGGGATTAGTGAGTAGCTGCAAATGTTTGCACGATTGAGAAGCCAATCTCATCAATTGCGTAGGTGAGGTTGTCAATCTTGTTGGTGTAGAAGTTATAAGAGATAACTGCAAATGCACCGGTTGCGATACCGAAGGCAGTGTTGATAAGTGCCTCAGAGATACCGGTTGAAAGTTCAGTTGAGTCAGGAGCACCTGATGCTGCAAGAGCCTGGAATGACTTGATCATACCGATTACAGTACCGAGAAGTCCGACAAGTGTACCGAGAGTGGTAAGAGTTGCAACGATGGGGAGGTTCTGCTGAAGAGCGGGCATTTCAAGAGCGGTAGCCTCTTCTACTTCCTTCTGGAGGGTTGCAATCTTCTGCTCCTTGCTGAGAACGGTGTTGGCATCCATTTCCTTGTAGCGAACGAGAGCGGCCGATACTACAGCAGCAACACTACCCTTCTGCTTCTTGCAGAGTTCCTGTGCGCCGGCGATGTCGTTGCTTTGGAGGCACTTCTTAACGTTAGCGACAAACTTAGAGATGTTACCTTTACCCTTTGCGCTTGAGAGGGCGATCCAACGCTCTACAGAGAGAACGATTACAGTGAGGAACAGAGTCTGAAGAACAGGCACGATTACACCACCCATGTAGATGGTACCCCAAATGTCCTGAGGATGACCGGCTTCGTCGAAGTGTGAGTCATGACCGAACCAAAATGCAAATAAGCAAACTGCTACGATAAAGCAAACAACGATTACCAAGAATGCATTCTTGATACCGCGTACTTTAGAACCTTCGGGTTGAACGTTCTTCTTCTGAGCCGGAGCGGCTCCTGAGTTGGGCTTTTGAGCTTCCATAATTGTGATAAGAATAAATTTTTAAATTTGTTATTAATGGATTAATTCTTTTAATTATTTATTTTCGTTTCTTTGTTTTATGTTCATGGACCGAAAAACGACTGTGAGTTGGTTCGGCGAGTAATGCGGCAAAACTTATACTGCATGATTTAAGAATCAAGTAAATTCTCCGATATGAAATTAAGCTTTCGCACTGCTTTTGAATTCAATCTCTCCCGATTCCGGTATTGATTTTATGTTGTTAACTAGCTTCCAATTCACAACCTTTCGTTAATTGGATATGCAAATTTATTATTTTGTTTCTTACAAACCAAATTTTGCTTGTCGATTTTTATTAATTTATCAAACGCACAACCACCATAAGCGAATAAGCATGTTTAACAACATAATTTAATAAAATATCCGTCAATTGACACAAAATAATTATTACGGCAAATTTTTCCCAAGCAAAGTTAAGCCAATATAAAATTATTAGATAACTTTGCACAATAATATAATAAATACATATTACCCTATACACTAAAAATGGCTAAAATCGTTACGTTAAAGAAAGGCCTTGACATCAAAATCAGAGGAGCTGCAGCCGATGCCGCCCCGATTACGGTCAAGCCCGCGACATGCGCCATAGTCCCCGACGATTACAGCGGCATTGTGCCGAAAGTCGATGTTAAAGAGGGCGACTCGGTGGAGGTAGGCTCCAAGCTGTTCCATGACAAGCAGTTTACCGACATCGTAGTGACATCACCCATAGCAGGCACCGTGACTGGCGTCATAAGGGGGGAGCGTCGAAAACTTGAGCGCATTGTAATCACTCCGGCCGAGGATGCCGGGAATTCAATCACTTTTGAAACCGAAGGCATCAACGACCGCACACGGGCTCAACAGCTACTGCTTGACTCCGGACTATGGGCACTGTTGCGTCAGCGTCCCTACAACATAGTTCCGGCTCCCGGAGCGGCTCCCCGCGACATATTCATCACCGGTTTCGACTCGGCTCCGCTCGCTCCCGACTTCGAGAGCATGCTCAGCCCCCGCATCAACGAGCTTAACAAAGCCGTAAAGCTTCTGCAAAAGCTTACCGACGGAAAGATATATCTGGGCATACGCCAGGGTAGCTGCCTCGCATCGGTCGAGGGAGTTGAGCACGTGGTATTTGAAGGCCCCCATCCCGCCGGCAACGCAGGAGTCCAGATTTGTAACGTAAAGCCGGTCAACAAAGGCGACATCGTGTGGACTCTCGACGCAACTACCTTATTGCGCATAGGCAAGCTCCTGTCGACCGGACGACTCGACACCGACACGCTCGTGGCAGTAACCGGATGCGAAGTCACGACACCGCGATATGTCATAACAAAGATAGGCGCCGACCTTGCTTCAATACTTAAAGGCAATGTAAACGACGACGCCATCCACCACCGCATAATATCGGGCAACGTGCTCACGGGTACTCACGAAAGTCCTGAAGGCTATCTGCGTTATCCATATTATCAGGTGACGGTGATAGCCGAAGGCGACGACTTCCACGAATTCATGGGATGGGCCTCACTCTCGCCCCGCAAGATGAGCTTCAGCCACTCGTTCCCGGGACACTTCCTCAACAAGCTGTTCTGCCCCGACGCACGACTGCAGGGCGGACGCCGAGCAATGATAATGTCGGGAATCTACGAAAAGGTAATGCCGATGGACATCATGCCCGAATACCTTATAAAAGCAATAATATCACGCAACATCGACCGCATGGAGCAACTCGGAATCTACGAAGTGGCACCCGAGGACTTCGCGCTGTGCGAATATGTCGACCCTTCAAAGCTCGAATTGCAGAAAATCGTGCAGGAAGGCCTCGACTACCTGCGCAAAGAACTCAGTTGATATAAACAGCAATAATCTCATAAACAGTGAAATCGCTTAGAAATTTTCTAAATCGTATCAAGCCTAACTTTGAACCCGGAGGAAAGCTGCATGCATTCCACTCGGTCTTTGACGGCTTTGAGACATTCTTGTTCACGCCCAACACCACTTCTACATCGGGAGTCAACATTCATGACAGCATCGACTCCAAGCGCGTGATGATAATCGTGGTACTGGCGCTTATGCCGTGTCTGTTATTCGGCATGTACAACGTAGGCTACCAGCACTGGCTCGCAATAGGAGAAACCGACTTCCCCTTCTGGCAGCTAATGGCCTACGGATTTCTTGCAATGCTTCCACGCATAATCGTGTCCTACGCCGTGGGACTTGGAATCGAATTTATGGTAGCCCAGTGGCGCAAAGAGGAGATTCAGGAAGGATTCCTCGTGTCGGGAATGCTCATTCCCCTCATCTGCCCCATTGAAACTCCGCTTTGGATGATAGCCGTAGCAACGGCATTCTCGGTAATCTTCGTCAAGGAAGTATTCGGAGGTACAGGCTACAACATATTCAACGTAGCACTTGTAACCCGTGCCGTGCTCTTCTTCGGATATCCGTCAAAGATGAGCGGCGACAACGTATTCGTGCCCGTTAATCCGATATGCGGACTCGGCAACGGAACTCCGGTCGACGGATTCTCGGGAGCCACCCCGCTCGGACAGATTGCCACCAATGTTGGCGACACCCTGAAGATAACCAATGTCGTGGGACAGGACATCTCGTCATGGGACATGTTCCTCGGCCTTATCCCCGGCTCGGTGGGTGAAACATCGACACTCTGCATCCTCATCGGTGCGGCTATACTTCTGCTTACCGGCATCGCAAGCTGGCGCATAATCCTGTCGGTATTCGTCGGCGGATTCGTAATGGCAGCCATCGCCAATGCATTTGCAACGCCCACCTACCCCGTTTCGCTCCTGTCGCCGGTCGACCAGCTGATGCTTGGCGGATTTGCTTTTGCCGCAGTATTCATGGCCACCGACCCTGTAACCGCAGCCCGCACCGATACCGGTAAGTACATCTACGGTTTCTTCCTCGGAGCAATTGCGATACTCATCCGCACCTACAACAACGGCTACCCCGAAGGCGCCATGCTTGCAGTACTGTTGATGAACTCGCTCGCGCCCGCTATAGACTATTTTGTTGTTCAATCCAACATTCGTCGTCGCATGCGTCGTCTGAATGCTAATGCCGAATAACCTATGAATAAGCAAAGCAATATCTATACTATAATATATATAGTAGTATTGGCAGTGGTCGTGGGAGCCGCCTTGGCATTCGCCGCACTGTCATTGAAGCCGCTTCAGGTCGACAACGCAAATGCCGACAAGATGAAGCAGATACTTGCGTCGGTACACATCACGCCCGACAAGGCCGATGTCATATCCGACTTCAACAAGTATGTAACCGAACAGTACATCGTAAACTCACAGGGTGAACGCATCGAGGGAAATGCCTTTGATGTAAACGTGTCAGAACAGAGCAAGCGTCCTGTCGACCAGCGTGAGATGCCGGTTTACGTGTGCACGTTATCGCCTAACGACGTGAAGTACATACTGCCCGTATACGGTGCCGGACTATGGGGCCCTATCTGGGGCTACATCTCGGTCAACAGCGACGGATCGACCATATACGGAGCCTACTTCGCACACCAGGGTGAAACTCCCGGACTTGGAGCCGAAATCGAAAAGCCCGCGTTCAGCAACCAGTTCAACAACCTGCACCTATTCAAGGAAGGACGATTCCTGCCCATCGCCGTGGTGAAGGCCGGACAAGCTCCCCTGAACGGCGAAGACAAGGTCGATGCCATATCGGGCGGAACAATCACCTCCAAAGGTGTAGCCTCGATGATCGACAACTGCCTTGGCGGATACACTAAATTCCTACAAAGTCTTAACAACAATCAACAGTAACGACAATGGCAACCAACAATAAAAACCTGAGCGCACTAATCAATCCGCTCTCAAAGGACAATCCTGTCATTGTCCAGATTCTCGGTATCTGCTCATGCCTTGCCGTAACGGCAAAGCTTGAGCCGGCATTTGTCATGGGTATATCGGTGATCGCCGTGCTGGCATTCTCCAATGTCATCATTTCACTGCTCCGCAAGACCATCCCCACCAACATCCGCATCATCGTGCAGCTTGTAGTCGTGGCCGGTCTTGTGGTAATCGTAGACCAGCTGCTCAAAGCCTACCAATACGATGTCAGCAAGCAGCTGTCGGTGTTCATCGGCCTCATAATCACCAACTGTATCCTGATGGGACGCCTTGAAGCGTTTGCAATGGGCAACAAGCCCTGGCCTTCGTTTCTCGACGGCATCGGCAACGGCATCGGTTACGCCATCATCCTTATAATCGTGGCATTCTTCCGCGAACTCCTCGGAAGCGGCACAATATGGGGACTCCAGGTGATTCCTCAGAGCTGGTATGAACACGGTTATGCCAACAACGGCCTCATGATTCTTCCCCCGATGGCCCTCATCGTCGTGGCTTGCATCATCTGGGTTCACCGAATCTATAACAAGGACCTGCAGGAATAATGGTAATGTCAATAGCTTAAAGATAGACAACAATGGAAAATTTCAATATCTTTATCCGGTCGATATTTGTCGACAATATGATATTTGCCTACTTCTTAGGCATGTGTTCATTCCTTGCCGTATCCAAGAATGTCAAGACCGCTCTCGGCCTCGGTGCCGCAGTAACGTTCATGCTTGTGATATCGCTGCCCATCAACTACCTGCTCGAAAACTACGTGTTGCGTGCCGGAGCGCTGAAATGGCTCGGCCCCGAATATGCCGATGTCGACCTCAGCTTCCTCTCGCTCATCATGTTCATAGCCGTGATTGCGTCACTCACCCAGTTCGTTGAGATGGCCGTCGAGAAGTTCAGCCCCGCGCTCTACTCGTCGCTCGGTATATTCCTTCCGCTCATCGCGGTTAACTGCGCCATCCTCGGTGGCTCGCTCTTCATGCAGCAGCGTGACTTCCCGAGCGTGTGGACTGCTTGCTGCGCCGGTGCCGGTTGGGGACTCGGCTGGCTCATCGCCATCGTGGCCATAGCCGCAATACGCGAGCGCCTGCAGGAGTACAGCAACATTCCCAAGCCTCTGCGCGGTGTGGGCATAACATTCATCATCACGGGTCTTATGGGCATTGCGTTCATGAGTTTCCTCGGCATTAAAATCTAATGAGCAATATGGATATGACTGCAATGATAACGCTTGGTGCCAACATAGGCACCCTGACCATAATGTCGGGCGTGATAATATTCCTTATAATCACGCTCATCCTGGTGACCGTACTTCTGGTGGCCAAGAAATTTCTCGTTCATTCGGGCAAAGTGCACATTGTCATCAACGATGACAAGGATGTGTTCGCCAATTCGGGCAAGTCGCTGCTCTCGACACTCTCCGATGAAAACATCTTCCTGTCGTCGGCCTGCGGCGGAAAGGGAAGCTGCGGACAGTGCAAGGTGCAGGTGTTCAATGGTGGTGGCGACGTGCTTCCCACCGAAACCGTACACTTTACCCGCAAGCAGCTCAAGGACCACTGGCGACTCGGCTGTCAGGTAAAGGTTAAGGAGGACATGAAGATAGGCGTACCCGCATCGGTGCTCGATGTCAAGGAGTGGGAATGCGAGGTGATCTCCAACAAGAATGTCGCAACATTCATCAAGGAGTTCATCGTGGCACTTCCTCCGGGCGAGCACATGAACTTCATTCCCGGCTCCTATGCACAGATTAAGATTCCCACCTACGAAATGGACTACAATGTCGACATCGACAAGTCGCTGATCGGCGAAGAGTACATGCCCTCATGGGAGAAGTTCGGACTGTTCACGCTCAAATGCAAAAACACCGTACCCACAGTACGCGCCTACTCTATGGCCAACTACCCTGCCGAAGGCGACCGCATAATGCTCACCGTGCGCATCGCGACACCGCCCTTCAAGCCGAAACCCCAGGTGGGATTCCAGGATGTAATGCCCGGTATCGCATCGTCCTACATCTTCACCCTGAAGCCCGGCGACAAGGTAATCATGAGCGGCCCTTACGGCGACTTCCATCCTATCTTCGACTCAAAGAACGAGATGATGTGGGTAGGCGGTGGCGCCGGTATGGCTCCTCTGCGCGCGCAGATCATGCACATGACACGCACGCTCAACACTACCGACCGCGTCATGAACTACTTCTACGGCGCACGTGCGCTTAACGAAGTGTTCTACCTTGAGGACTTCCTGCAGCTTGAGAAGGACTTCCCCAACTTCAAGTTCCACCTTGCCCTCGATCGTCCCGACCCCGCAGCCGATGCTGCAGGCGTCAAGTACACCCCGGGATTCGTTCATCAGGTAATCTACGAAACCTACCTGAAGAACCACCCCGCACCCGAGGACATCGAGTACTACATGTGCGGCCCCGGCCCCATGAGCAAGGCTGTCGAGAAGATGCTGTGGGACCTCGGAGTTCCCTCGGAAAATCTCATGTACGACAATTTTGGCGGATAACAGCCATCTTATACAACCATTTACGCCCTGCCTTGTTGAGGCAGGGCGTTTTTTATTAGGTTATAACACAAAACTTTGGTATATTTGCATCATAGATTTTGCATATTAACGCTCGACCGCATGCGCGGTCGATGATTAATGCTCTCGTAATGAAAGGTTATATGATATTCCGTTTCACGTGCCTCGCTCTGCTGTGGCTCTTCCTGTGCTATCTAATGATTTCGGCGCGGGGATTCACGGCATGGACGATGTTCATCATCATCGTGTCGGGAATAGTCGTATTTGTACCTATCTATAAAAAGTATATACGCGATAGTAATGGAAAATCCTGATAATAATGAAAGCGTTGAATCCAAGCGCTACCCTCTGCTCGAAACGATTGACACTCCCGCCGACCTTCGCCGAATGCCGACGGAAAAGCTACCTGCAGTCTGCGCCGAAATACGCGACTTCCTTATAAACTCCCTGTCGACCAATCCCGGGCACTTTGCATCGAGCATGGGTGCGGTGGAGCTCACCGTGGCACTGCACTATGTGTTCAACACCCCCTACGACCGCATTGTGTGGGATGTCGGGCATCAGGCCTATGGGCACAAGCTGCTCACAGGTCGCCGCGACAAGTTTGACACCAATCGCAAGTTTGGCGGTCTTAGCGGTTTTCCCAATCCCGAAGAGAGCCCCTACGACACCTTCACAGCCGGTCACGCCTCCAACTCCATTTCGGCAGCACTCGGTATGGCAATGGCCTCGGAGCTGAACAACGACAAGCCGCGACGCAATGTCGTAGCCGTAATCGGCGATGCCTCGATAAGCGGCGGACTTGCATTTGAGGGACTCAACAACGCATCAATCAACAAGAACAATCTCCTCATCATACTCAACGACAACGACATGTCGATTGACCGCAACGTAGGAGCACTTAACTCCTATCTTGCCCACCTCAACACCACCAGGGCCTACAACAGGTTCCGCTATCGACTGTTCAGATTGCTGAAGAAGCTGCACCTCGTCACCGACAAGCAGAAAGGCTTCATCATGCGCTTCAACAACAGCGTCAAGTCGCTGCTCAGCCATCAGCAGAACATATTCGAGGGACTAAACATCCGTTACTTCGGTCCTATCGACGGTCACGACATCGACCGCGTGGTTAGGGTGCTGAGCGACATCAAGGACATGGAAGGGCCTCGGTTGCTGCATCTGCGCACTACCAAAGGCAAGGGCTACAAGCCGGCCGAGGACGACCCGGCCTCATGGCATGCGCCCGGGCTCTTTGACCCCAAGTCGGGCGAACGCAAGCACGACAGCGACTCTCCGGCCAAGTATCAGGATGTGTTCGGACACACCCTGCTCGAACTCGCACGCGCCAACGACAAAATCGTGGGCATCACCGCCGCAATGCCGTCGGGCACATCGATGAGCATCATGCAGGAGCAGTTGCCCTCAAGAGTATTCGATGTAGGAATCTCCGAAGGTCACGCCGTGACATTTGCGGGAGGCCTTGCCAAGGATGGAATGCGCCCCTTCTGCGCCATCTACTCATCGTTTCTTCAGCGAGCCTACGACCACATAATCCACGATGTCGCAATACAGAATCTGCCCGTGACATTCTGCATCGACCGCGCCGGAATCGTCGGCGAGGACGGTGTGACTCATCACGGAGTGTTCGACCTCAGTTACCTGCGGGCAATCCCCAATCTCACCATCGCCTCGCCGCGCGACGAGGCATCGCTGCGCAATCTGCTCTACACGGCACAGAGCGCCGACCGTGGCCCGTTTGCCATCCGTTATCCGCGAGGCAAGGGTTCCAATCCCGACTGGCGCACACCAATGCACGAAATAGCCATAGGCCGCGGACAGCGACTTGTCGACGGCAACGATGTAGCGGTACTGTCGATAGGCCCCATGGCCAATAAGGCAGCTGCAGCAATAGAACGCGCCCGCCGCGAAAACGGCATTGAGGCCGCCCACTACGACATGATATTTCTTAAGCCTATCGATGAGCAGCTGCTTGACGAAGTGGGCCGCAAGGGATGTCCCGTGATAACGGTCGAAGACGGTGTGCGTGACGGTGGACTCGGCTCGGCCGTGACCGAGTGGATGAACGATCACGGTTACCATCCCCACATAACACGCATAGGCGTTCCCGACATGTTTGTCCCCCACGGCAAAGTCCCGCAGCTGATGAACCTGTGTAGGATGGATGAAGACGCAATCTACAATGCAATTGTCCAAGCCAACAATAACCATAAGCTATGAAAATCGTCATCGTAGGAGCCGGTGAAGTAGGCTCACATCTCGCCAAACTACTGTCACGCGAAGAGCAGGACATTATCCTCGTCGATGACGACCAGGGGCGTCTTTCAACGATCGACGCCAACTACAACCTCATGACTCTGCGCGGCAGCCCTACATCGTTCAACGTTCTGAAAAGCGCCGGCGTGGAATCATGCGACCTCTTCATAGCCGTAACACCCGATGAAACACGTAATGTCATCGCCTGTTCAATGGCCAAGAGCATCGGAGCGCAACGCACCGTAGCGCGCATCGACAATTACGAGTTTCTCGACATGCACAACCGTGAGTTCTTTACGCGAATCGGTGTAAACGCGCTGATTTATCCCGAATATCTTGCCGCACAGGAAATTATCACGGCCCTTAACCGCTCATGGGTGCGTCACTGGTTTGAGCTCCACGACGGTGAGATTATCCTCGTGGGCGTCAAGCTTCGCGAAAACGCCCGCATAGTGGGCATGCAGCTCAAGGAGTTTGCAATGGTTGAGCACAACTTCCACGTGTCGGCGATAAAGCGTCATCACGAAACCATCATCCCGCGAGGTGACGATCGTATATGCGAAAACGACATCCTATATTTCACCACCACGCGCGACCATGTCGACGAACTGCTTGAAATATGCGGCAAGGTACACAAGCGCATACGCAAGGTGCTCATAATGGGTGGAAGCCGCATCGCTGTCCGTCTGGCAGCTCTTGCCGGCGACACCTACAAGATAAAAATAATCGAGAGCAATCTCGAAAAGTGCCGCCGACTGCCCGAGAAGTGTCCCGACTGCGACATTGTCTACGGTGACGCACGCGACATCGACGTGCTGCGCGAGGAAGGAATATCCGACATGGATGCCTTCATTGCTCTCAGCGACAGCTCCGAAACCAATATCCTCGCCTGCCTCACCGCCAAGGAACTCGGAGCGAGCAAGACCATCGCCGAAGTCGAGGACATCCAGTTCATCTCGGAGGCCGAAGGACTGAACATAGGCACAATCATCAACAAGAAGCTGCTCGCGTCAAGCAAGATATTCCAGATTCTGCTCGACACTGATGTGTCGTCGTCGAAGTGCCTTGCACTTGCCGATGCCGAAGTTGCCGAAATCGAGGCGAAGCCCAAGAGCAAGATTACACGCGGCCCCGTAAAGGACCTGTCGCTGACACGTGACATGACCATAGCCGGACTTATACGCGACGGACAGGGAATGCTCGTTCACGGTAACACGGTTATTCAGCCCGGCGACCACGTAGTGGTGTTCTGCCTCTCGGGAGCCATCCACAAGGTCGAGAAACTCTTCAACTAACGGAATCCGATTTTTTGAAATGTCAAAATACTTCGCAACACATCATCGAGTCAACTTTCCCATGCTCCTGCGTGTAATGGGATGGCTTCTCATGATTGAGAGCGCATTCATGCTCGTGCCGCTGGTCACCTGCCTCATTTACGGCGAAAGCGATTACATGGCATTCCTCATCACGGTGGCCGTCACTTTCGCCGCCGGAGCCTTGATGACATTCTGCATCCGCCCCTCCTACTCCTCGATGGCCAAACGCGAGGGATTTCTGCTCACGGCCCTCGTGTGGGTTCTCTTCTCCTGCTTCGGGATGCTGCCGTTTCTCATGTGCTCCACTCCGCTTACATTAAGCGACGCCTTCTTTGAAACCATGTCGGGATTCACCACAACGGGAGCCACCGTATTCGAGTCGGTCGAGTCGCTCTCCCACGGCATAAACATGTGGCGATGCCTCACCCAATGGATTGGCGGCATGGGAATTATACTCTTTACGCTGGCGGTTCTGCCCATGCTCAACCATTCGGGAGGAATGCAGATGTTCAATGCCGAAGTTACCGGCATCACCCACGAAAAACTGCGCCCGCGCATAAGCCAGACCGCCAAGGGGTTGTGGGCTGTCTACTTCGTTCTGTCAGCCGCACTGTGCCTACTGCTATGGATAGGCCCTATGGACTTCTTCGACAGTGTGTGTCACGCATTAAGTTCCATGTCAACCGGCGGATTCTCTACACGCGATGACAGCGTGGCCGCCTGGGACTCAACCTACATAAAGATTGTACTTACGATATTCATGTTCCTCGGCGGTGTGAACTTCGCCTTGATCTACAAAGCCGGCACCGGCAACTTCAAGGGACTGCTGCACAACGATACCCTGAAGGCCTATCTGCGCATAATCCTTTTTATGTACATCGCCTTCGCCGTAACTATAGCCATCAACGGACAAGCCGACTCCATTTCATCGGTCACGATCGACCCGCTCTTCCAGATTATCACCACCATATCATCCACGGGATTGACCGTAAGCAACTTCGAGAACTGGGGATCGTTCATAATCGCGCTCCTCTTTATCCTGATGTTCTTCGGAGCCTGCGCAGGTTCGACAAGCGGTGGAGCCAAGGTTGACCGACTGCTCTACCTCCTCAAGAACACCAACAATGAGCTCTACCGCTCGATTCACCCCAACTCGATTCGTTCGGTGCGCATCAACGACTCAATAATCCCGCCCGAAACAGTCGACAAGGTAATTGCATTCCTGTGCATCTACGTGATGATTATCGCCTTGGGAGGCATGGTGCTCACTGCCCTCAACATTCCCCTCGTCGATGCCTTTTTCAGCTCATTCTCATGCGTTTCCAATATTGGTCTTGGCGCGGGAGTCACCGGCTACGGCGGTTCATTTGAGGTGATTCCGCCTGCGGGAAAGTGGATTTTGTCAATGCTCATGCTCACAGGCCGTCTTGAAATATTCACAGTACTCGTGCTCTTCACACCCGCGTTCTGGTCAAAATAATTTCAGATTTTTTCTCGGAAAATATTGCAAAATTAAAATATAAGTCCTAACTTTGCACTCGCAAAACGGTAATGGCGGGATAGCTCAGTTGGTTAGAGCGTCGGATTCATAACCCGGAGGTCTCGAGTTCAATTCTCGATCCCGCTACCACTGCAAGGGCGCTGTGTCATCGACACAGCGCCCTCCTTTTATCCCCCCCCTGCCACCCAGCCCACCGCGTTAGCGCAAAAGCTGCACCCGTGGACACCGCATCAGCGAAAATACCCACCCGGTATATGCCGATAGGCATTACATGTCTTTAACCGCGGATTGGCCGCAGGCCTACCCGTGGACCGGCCCCGCACCCTCGTCCCACAACCCGCTATATGCCGAAGGCATTACATGTCTTTAACCGCGGGTTGGCCGTAGGCCTACCCGTGGACCAGTCCCGCACCCACAAACCACAACCCCTTGCGGGTTGCACAACCCACGCGTCCGCATATGTCCTCGCATTCGCCCCGCGCAGCGCAGGGCGCACTCCACCGGCAAATCCCCGCGTTAGCGCCAAAGCTGCAGAGCAGCTTAATAATGTTAGGCCCGCGCAAGGCCGCCGTTAGGCGTCCGCAGCACGGGTATAGGGTATAGGAATATTATAAGAAAAGGGCTACGTAGTTGCCCAATAAAACGCTCCACCCGCTAACGCCAATACCCATTGGATAACATTTTATTGGGCAGCTAACGCAGCCCTCGGGTGTGGTGGGGCACGACACAACCTCACGCTAACGCGGGGATCCACGGGAAGGGCTTTCGCCCAACCTGCGGTTACTCACATGGAATGCCTCCGGCATTCCATCTCTGCATCCCCACATCTCCACATAACATCCCACACATCTCCACACAGCCTGAACACGATGCCAATATATCATCCCACACGCAACCCGCTATATGCCGACAGGCATTACATGTCTTTAACCGCGGGTTGACCGCAGGTCTACCCGTGGATATGGATGCCTATAAGGATGCAACCCGGTATATGCCTCCGCCCTCCGCCCTCCACTCTCCACTCTCCACTCTCCACTCTCCACTCTCCACTTTTATTGGGCGAATGTCGCGGATTATTCGTATATTCGCGGAAGCTATGAAGCATTTGTTACACATATTCATCACCGTCGTGTGCTTCGCCGTCGTCGCCGGATGTGCCGACAACTCGCGTCTGCGCGACGACATCGACCGCGCCGGACAGCTCGCCGACACCCGTCCCGACAGCACAATCGCGCTCCTCGACTCACTGTCACCCGCCATCAAGCAAGCCGACAAGGCAACGCGGATGCGTTACGACCTGATGCTCATAAAATCACGCGACAAGGCCTACATCGAGCACCGCAACGACTCAATGATAGCCCCCGTCGTCGAATACTTCACCGACCACACCGACCCCGACCTCACTCCGCTTGCCCTCTACTACGCCGGACGAGTCTACAGCGACCTCGGCGACGCCCCCCGCGCCCTCGACTACTACCAGCAAGCACTTACTACAATCGGTGATGACACAATAGCGCACTATAACATCTACAAGGTTTGTCTTTCACAGATGTCCGAACTGTTTATGTATCAACGATTATATCGTTATGCTCTTGAATCGGCAGAAAAGGCTGTGGATTTCAGCAACGAATTGACACTGCCTATTGATTATTTATCCATTGGGAAATCTTATTCATTATTGAATGTTCACGATAGCACATATTTATTTTACAAAAAAGCTTATGAATTGGCATCAATGCGAGGTGACTCAAGTTTGATATATCGCGTTCAGCACCAATTTATTGAATATTATTATAAAATAGGCGATTTCAAAAAGGCAGACTCAATAATTTCAAAATTAAATATGGAATATATTCTGCAAGACAAAGAACAATTGTATTCCATAATTTCAAAAGTAAAAATTGCTAATGATAATTATAACGCAGCACTGCCATATTTAAAATGGCTCGTTGATAGCGGAAATATTCATGGTAAATGTTACGCCAATGCAGAATTGGCAAATTACTACTCTAAACAAGATGACGATTATAAGACATCTGTAAAATATTTAAATAAATACATCGAATTATTCGACAGCTCCACTAATTTACTTAAAATAGACGCAGTAACTAAAATTCAAGGTTACTATAACTATTCAATCAGAGAGAAAGAAAATAACGCTCTATTAAAAAAGGATTCAAAGAAGAATCTGCTTATTGTAATATTAGTTGGTTCCATCTTGCTTATTGTTTCAATTTTCTTATTCATTGTCAGGGACATACAGCGCAAGCGGCTTGACCTTAAATGCCGAAATTTCACACTACAGGAAATTATTGAATCTACAAGGAAAAACTCACAAGAACATTGCTCCAAATTGCAAGCTAAGATTGATGAACTTGAAGAATTGTTGAACAAAATAGAAGAGGTAAATTCGTCAGCGGTAATAATAAAATTGAAAAAGTCCAGAACTCTTTTGTCGGAAGCGATGTCAAATGCCGAGGAGCGCGCCGAAAATCACTTAAAGCTAATGAGTTCTCCTATTGTCATTGAATTCCATGATAGGTTAAGAACCGGGAAAAGGATATTACCATCCTCTCCTGAATGGAATGAATTGTCCCAGATTGTGGATGAATACAATCCCGGATTCATTGAGAAGTTAGTAAGTGTCTGTCGGCTATCTGATAGGGAAATGCAGATTTCATTGCTACTTAAAATCGAATTTTTTCCTATAGAAATCGCCGAATTCTTAGGCTTATCCCCAAGTGCCATATCATCCATACGAAAAAGACTGATGAAAAGAACATTCTTCGAAATTGAAAACGCACCAAAAAACTGGGATGAGTTTATTCGCTTATTATAAGCTAATTAATTCCTGCTGTAAAATTTTTGTAAAATGTGGTCTTTAACAAAATTCCCTTGTAAAATATTTGCGCAATGAAAAATTTGGATTAACAAATTTATTTTACTCTCTTTGCGATAACAAAATTTCAACTATTATGAAAAAGTTATTGCTACTACTGTTTTTGACTATTGGATTTTCATGTTATGCTGATGAAGTAAAAATAAGAACTAGCGAAAATGATGAATCCACAATTTGGAAAGGTAAGCGATCGCCTGCGCGATTGCCTCAAGTTACAATTGAAGGAAACAAGTTAACAATCTATCTGCTCGGAGAAGCTGAGGAGGTATCGATTGAAGTGTACGATGATTGTCAAAATCCGGTCGCCAACAATACTTACCAAGGCGATGAGATGATTGTGACATTCAATCTCACGGCACTTGAATCCAATCAATGCTACTACTTGTATTTGTCTATTGATGATATAAGCTATATAGGTGAATTTTGTTTTTGAAATATTTTTGATATAAATAAAAATCTTATTGGCCATTAAGCGCGATTTCGATGCGATATTCGATAATTTAACAATAATTTAACATCTGTAAATATGAAAAAATTTTTAATGTCACTTGGGTTTATAACAATATGCTTATCAGCGTTTGCAACTATTGAATATACGACTACTTGTGGGAAACAAGGATATACAGTCAATCAAAGTTATTTTGTCGATAATCCAAATGAATTTTGGAATTATTTGCTCGAATTAAATGAAATTGAATGTGGAGTTCCTGGTCCTGTGAAGTTCAAGTCTGATACTCCAATGGAGTTCCGTTTTTAATTAGAATAAACAATGAAAATTCAGTCGGGATTGAAAAATCCTGGCTGAATTGATTACGAACAATAATTTTATATAGTATGATTAGGTTTCTTAATATTGTTATATGTTTATTTTTTGTTGTAATGCTTAATGCTCAGCTGAGATTCCCGAAATCAGAGCGTATTGACATAAGCAAAATGAACATCATATATTCACATTCCATTGTGGATCCAGTATTATCAACAGAGCGGGAAGAATATGAAATCATGCAGATTGGCGATAAATATATTAAATATGATGATTACAATCGTTTTCGTGTTGATTCTGTAATGTTAAGTGTTGATTCAACTTCTATTACATTCATGGAACATGGTGAAATATACAATCGTTTTCTTCCTAAATCAGAGTTCTTGATTAGAGATGTGAAAAGTAATGATATCAATTTTTATGGGAAAGTTTTTATTGATTACTATATTTATACGGAAAATCTTCCCAAAATTGATTGGACATTGACATCTGAATCTGATACTGTTTGTGGCTTTTTATGCCATAAGGCCATGGGTCGTTTTCGTGGAAGGGACTGGACTGCGTGGTATTCCGAGGACATACCCATCAATGCCGGGCCGTGGAAATTTAATGGCTTACCGGGTGTTATCTTACGACTTGTAGATTCAACCGAAGAACATGAATTTGAGGCAATAACAATAAATGGTTTAAAATTTCCTATATTATTGACCCAGAGCAACAATCGTTTTGAAACAAATAGGGAAGAATATAATAAAAGCCTGACTGAGTACAAAATGAATCCGAGCGGCTCTATACAAGGGACTGAACTCGCTCCACGCAATGCTGATGGAACAGAAAAACAATTACCTAAACGCAGGCTGTTTCATAATCCTTTAGAAAAGGAGTAGAGAAGTAGATAAAACACTATTAATCGATGTTTTATAGGGCCAATTTTGTATTAAGTAGAAACCGGAGCAAAAAACTACCAACTAAAGTTTTTAGGGTAAATCCTTGCATATATCAGCAATTGTTGCTTTATTTGCACATCAACTTAAAAATATAGTTTATTTGCATGGAAAAGGTATTGTTTCTTTTAATGGCATTTATGAGTCTTGCCGTTGCCGCCGATTGTCAAAACCGGGTAACAGTTCATCCCGACGGACGCATTGAGTATGATGGCGAGGCCGGCAACCGCATCACCAAATTGGGGAAATCGGAAGTCATCGATCACAGTGCGCTCGATGTTGTGTATCAGCACATCATCAAAGCTCCCACCTATTCCGAGCCCAGGTCGATATACGAAATAATGGAAGTGGGAAAGAATATCATAAAGTATGGTGGCTACAGCAATTATCGGTTGGACTCAGTGATAAGCACAATGGACTCAACAAAGATAACCAACAACGATTTCGGAAGATTGTATGCACGCTGGCGCGGGCCCAATGCCGTCAAAGAATATATGTTCACTAATCTTGCCGAACGCAACATAACGTTTCACGGTCGCGTGTTCATAGACAATTACATCTATAATGAAGAGATTCCCGAGATTGAATGGGTGATGGCCGAAGGTGTCGACACGGTGTGCGGTTATGTGTGCCATGAAGCGGTGTGCGATTTCCGGGGACGGCGATGGACGGCATGGTATACCGACGACATAGCGTTGAGCAATGGCCCGTGGAAATTCAACGGGTTGCCCGGCCTGATACTGAAGATAGAAGACGCAACCGGCGACCACAAATTTTCGGCGATAACGGTACGCCACAGCGACCGACCGATTTATCGTGATGTAAAGGACCCGTTCACAATAGAGCGCAAAGAGTATAACCGCAGTCTTGCCGAATACATGAACAACCCGGCAGGAACAATAAGCGGCTCAGATCTTGCTCCCCGTAACGCCGACGGCTCGGAGAAGAAGCTGCCTAAACGCAAGTTATTTTTCAACCCCATGGAACTTGATTAACCATGACGAGGCTGTTGTGGGTCATATTGTTATGTATATTGGTGCCTGAGGTGATGCACAGCCGGGACCGGCTCACTGGGTTGGTGACCGACGATACCGGAGAACCGTTGCCTGGAGTCGTGATAAAGGCCTATGGCAGCAACAGCGACAATCGCCCTGCGGCGTTCGGTATCTCCGACTCACAAGGCCGTTATGCGCTTAGCATCCCCGATGGAACTGCGATAACGCGCGTTGACTTTGCTCTTATCGGCTATCGGCAGCAGTCGCTCACCAAGGAGCGTCTGGCCTCGATGAAGCGTGTAGTCATGTCAACAGCTCCGCTTGAGCTGAAGGAGGTGACGGTGAAGGTTGTCCCCATAAGGGAGTCGGGCGATACGTTGAAATATAATGTTGCGGCATTTCGCAGCGCATCCGACCGCACGATAGAGGATGTCATAAAGCGACTGCCCGGATTGTCGGTCGACGCTTCGGGCACGATATCCTATCAAGGCGAGAATATCAACAAGTTCTATATCGAAGGGCTCGACATGCTTTCGGGTCGATATGCTCTCGCGACAAAGAACATATCGGCCGACGACATATCGTCGGTTGATGTCTACGAGAATCATCAGCCCAAGCGAGTACTCAAAGGCATTGAATTTTCCGAGAAGGCGGCACTCAACCTCACGCTGAAAAAGAAGCGTATGCTCAAGCCCATAGGTTACGTGAGCGGAGGAGCCGGTTATGGCGATGATGTGAAGTGGTCGGGCGAGCTATATTCGATGTTCATTTCACCTTCCAATCAGTCGCTCGTCACGGGAAAAGGCAATAACTTCGGCACAAGCTATTCGGGCGAAATGCAGGTGCTCACCGCCGGCATGTTTGACCGCTCCACAATAGCGAGCGGCATTTTCCCGTCGACTCCATTCGGAGTTCCCGACCTGCCATCGACGCGTTACAACGACAATCAGTCGACAGCCGCGTCGGTAAATGCGCTGACAAAGTTACGCACCGACCTCACTCTGACGGTCAACGCCGACTACAAGCGTGACCACAGCCGATTCAGCGCATCCAATGTAACGACCTACTTTGTGAACGATGACGAAAATCTGTCGGTCGACGAGCACAGCACCTCCATGCTGCACAACAACACCGGCAACGTGACGCTGCGGCTTGAAAACAACTCGGCAGGCAACTATTTCGCCGAGGCACTCAGCATTAAAGGCAAATTCAATCGCAACCGCTACGGCTTATCAGGCACATCGACGCTCGGCCAGTCACTGCGAAGCAACGATGTCACGCTCTCCAATACGTTCAACACCACAGTGCGTCACGGCGACAACCTGTGGCAACTGAACTCCGAGATAGTCTATTCAACCACTCCGCTTAACGCAATGAAAGTGACGACACCGCAAGGCATTACGACAATCGGCCAAACAGCTACAGGACAAGCGTTTGCCACGCGTCACAGCACATCGTTCGGTTATGCGTTTTCGAGCGAGTCGATGACGGGTGTCGACATAGCGTTTGAGTCGGACTACAACAGCATCGTCACGCGTCTTGCACGTGACGGCGACAGCTCATCGGCCAATGACAATTCGGGCTACGCGCTTGTCACAACCCTATCGCCCTACTACAAGCTGCAAAAAGGCCGTTGGGTGTGGCGCACCGAGATTCCCGTGTCGCTACACAACATCCGCTATACCGACTTAATCGCCGACAGCCGCTACCGACACAACCGGTTGTATTTAGGCGCAAGCTCTTCGTTCAATTTCCGATTTTCCAACGGCGTGAGATGGGGCGTGACATTGGGTCGCAAATGCCGTGTCGGCACATTGACCGATTTCATCGTCAATCCCATCTTCACCTCCTATCGCAACAGCACCGTGCTCGGCACCGGATCGCTCAACGTGCGCACCACCCTGTCGGCCTCCACCTCGTTCAGTTTCCGCAACATAGTCAAGGGACTTTTCTGGAATGCACGCGCGAGCTACAGGCGCACGACCTCTCACCGCATTTCCTCCAGCGATGTAAGTGCCGATGAAACTGTGACCACACCCGAAGCTTCACGCAATCACATCGATGTATGTGACGCTTACGGACAGATAAGCAAGAATGTGCGGCGACTGCACACAACCTTCACACTTCGTGGCATAGTCAACCTGATGTGGCGTGACATGAAGCGGCAAGGCAATTTATCACGCGTAGGCACCGACCACTATGAGGTGTCGTTGAGCTCCAAGAGCAACATACTGAACGACATCGTGTCATTCGGGCTCGGTGTGCATTACTCGTTGTCAAACCGCCGCATAGGTGACGGAGATGACAACATAATCGACGGCCTTAACGGCACTTTCGACCTGTCGGTATTCCCTGTTAGGAGCCTTGAACTATTTACCCGCTGCTATTACAGCCGGGTGAAACTTACCGAGGGGCAATATCGGCAGGCAATGTACATCGACGGTGGAGCGCGTTACATGGCCGGAGCCTTTGAACTGGAATTGACCGCCAAGAACCTTACCGACGAGAGGGAGTATGCCTACACCGTCTTTAATGAGTATGACACATATCGTTACTCCTTTACACTCCGTCCCATAGAATTTCTGCTCCAATGCCGATATAAATTCTGAATATCAAGCTGATATTACGCACATTATGTTGTATAACATATCATTTATTTGAAAGCGTACGATTATATTCGTTATATTTGTCCGATTTCAAATCAATAATCGTAAATTATATGCTTGGAAAATTACGTAATGTCACATTGCTGTGTGTGCTGCTGCCTTTTATCTGCCATTCGGCCATAACCGGCCAGTTGATTGTTGGCGACGATGAAGTGAAATTCGCCATAAAGGATGTCACATCCCAGTCCACCCCGATTCTTGAACTGTCGTCGCACTCTGACTTCAGCCGCATCATGTACTCAAGCGATGCCGGCGTACTGTCGAGCAAAACCTATGTGTGGACCGTCAAATTCTCGGAACTCACCAACGGATTCTGCTACTGGCGCGTTATTGCCGGGGATGAATGCTACGACGAAGGCAACTCGTTCTACGTGACCAAAGGTAACGACCCTGATGAATACACCCCCGTAAAGGATGCGGTCAAATACCCCAAAGCCAAACTTGAAAACAAGAGTGAGCTGACGCTCGAATCGCTGTGGATAAGGTCGCAGAATATAGGTAACGGACTCTACAAATGCCATGACAAGCATCTCAGCATGACATCGGTACACTGCTTCAATCATGGATTTGTGGTGCGTGACGGTGTCATATATGTAAGTCGCGGATCGCTCAATGTCAGCTCATGGGATCATGACAAAAGCCTGTTGTGGCTCGACCGTTACGACCTCGCGACAGGTGAGGAACTTCCATTCCTCAGAATAAAGCTTCAGGGCGATGCCGATTTCACCGGCGATGATGTAATGCCTTGGATAAGGGAGGATGATGACGGCACAGTCTACTTCACATCGGCCAAATACTTCACCACCGCATCGACCGCCTATTCCCTCTACACAGTCGATCTCGACAATCTGCTCGGCGAAGACGACGAGGTGGCCTATGCCTCCGAACAGCTGAAATTTTCGCTCAACGGCAACGTAAAAGGCGCGATGTTCTTCTCGGTCAAGGGGAGCATAAAGAACCGTCAGTACCAAATGTGGATGTCGCCCGGCATCACTTCACTGATGATATGGGACGAAATGGAGTTTGACATATACCGGTGGAGCGTCGACGGACGCAAAGTGCTGGAGGAGAAGGCAACTATAAGCGATGCAGCACTCGTGCTCAACAACAAGTCATCGTTTATGGGCGCGCTGGCCAAGGTCTATCCCGTCGACAATGATTACTTCTATCTGCACAACAACCGCGAGCAGCGTAACCACGACTTCTTCTACCCCACTCTCTACCGATTTACCCCCAACGGCCAATGCGCTTTAGTGGGCTCGGTGAGCAACAACCCGAAACTCGCGCTTAGCGACTACTCCTTCTCGTCGGGGATGTCGATGCTCGATGTCAACGGAGCGTCACTTATCGCCTACGGCATTCCGATGAGCGGCGCATCGGCGGTGAGAATAGTCGAAACACCGTCGTTTACCGACAACTTTTCGGGCCACAAGTCGCTGTGGGAGATAAATCCGGTAGGATTTTCATCGGACATGAAGCAGGGTTGTGAAGTGCAATTCATTCCCGACGGAGGGGAAAGCCTCGACGGACATCTTGTAATCTATGTTGCCAACGGCGGCATGGCTGTCTACCGCCTAAAGGTAAAGCCCGACCCGCTGGGAATAGCCGATGTCGAAGCCGAGGAATTTTCCTACCGCATTGACGGAACGACGCTTACGTTCAGCCGTCAACTCGAACGCGCCGACCTCTACACACTCTCGGGACGAAAAGTCAGGGGAGCAAGTCACGCTTCATCGCTGTCGATTGACGGATTGTCGCCCGACATATACATACTCACCGGACGCGGAATATCGCCCGTGAAAATTGCAATCAGGTGACACTATGTATCAAATAACTACAATAAGCTCGCCAAAAATGTGTAAATTTGCAGAAATAATGTAAGTTGACACAATTAACGATGAGATTTGACGAGCTTGACCTAAGCGACGACGTGCTCGATGCGCTTGATGCAATGCAATTTGAGGAGTGTACTCCAATCCAGGAAAAAGCCATAGGCGTAGTCCTTGAAGGACGCGACCTTATAGCCGTTGCCCAGACAGGAACCGGAAAAACCGCCGCCTACCTGCTGCCTATAATAAACCGATTGGCCGAAGGCGACTTCCCCGACGATGCCATAAACTGCATAATCATGGTGCCTACCCACGAGCTCGCACAGCAGATCGACCGTCAACTCGAAGGATTCTCCTACTACCTCTCGATAAGCAGCGTGGCAATACACGGCGGCACCGACGGCAAGGAGTTTGCCCGTCAGCAGCAGAGCCTTAAGCTTGGAGCCGATGTGGTAATCGCAACCCCGGGACGACTTCTCGCCCACATGAAGATGGGCTATGTCGACCTGTCGAGAGTGTCATGCTTCGTGCTCGACGAGGCCGACCGAATGCTCGACATGGGATTCTACGACGACATCCTACAGATTGTAAAGCAACTCCCCGCCGACCGTCAGACGCTGATGTTTTCGGCCACAATGCCTCCCAAGATCCAGCAACTTGCATCGACAATACTCAACGATCCCGCCGAGGTGAAAATTGCGGTGTCGAAGCCCACTGAAAAAATCGACCAATCGGCATTCGTGTGCTACGAAGGCCAGAAGACCGATCTTCTAAAGCATCTCTTCAAAACCTGTCACTCACGCCGCGTAATCGTGTTTGCCTCATCAAAGCTGAAAGTAAAGGAGCTGTCACGCGCCCTACGCCAATCGCATTGGAAAACCGGCGAAATGCACTCCGACCTCGACCAGCAGGCCCGCGAATCGGTAATGCTCGACTTCCGCGCCGGGCGCATCGACATACTCGTTGCCACCGACATCGTGGCACGAGGCATCGACATCGACGAAATCACAATGGTGGTAAATTACGATGTACCACACGAAGCCGAGGACTACGTGCATCGCGTGGGTCGCACGGCACGCGCCAACTCCGAGGGCAAGGCGGTGACATTCATCAGCGAGCGCGAGCAGTCGAAATTCGGCTACATAGAGCGATTCCTCGGCTACGAAGTACGCAAGGAGCCTATGCCAAGCCAATTAGGCGAAGCGCCCGAATATCATCCCGAAAAGAAAAAAGGCGGTGTCCGTAAAGGCAAGCCGGGCAATAAAGGCAAGTCACGCTCAGGTCATTCACGTGACAGAAAGCCGCGACAGCCTCAAAACAACCGTCCGACTGAAAACAATCATCCCAAGAGCGACTCACAGCCGCAGAATCCCGTAAAACCGGCAGCGACCGACAAGCCTGCCGAGGCCGCTGCAACCCAGCCAAAGCCTAAGAAACGACGCTACTACCATCGTCGTCGCGGGCCAAAAAATCCCGAATAAGCGGCATCCAAGGCCCCCCTATCGGCGAGTACCGTATTTACGCGCAATGACATTGCGCATCACCTTGTCAAGTATAAGCAAAACAGCCATGACGCCGAATGCCATGATGAAAATCACCGGTATTCGGCTAAGACTTTCACCGAACTCACGGAAATTATCCGACATCGACGGCATATCTACGGTAACATTGCTGAAAACTCCTAAAAACTCACTTTTAAGCGACGCTCCATAGAATCGGAGTATAGTCAGGACCCCTAAAGCCAGGAATGCCACTGCTATTATTATAGATACGATGAATGTACGGCGGTCGCTCCTGCGCTCCATGCGTCGCGACAACTCCTGCACACGATTCATCGTAGTGTATGTAAAGTTTGTAGGCAGCTTAGCCTCAAGCGTTTTGCCGCTCAATGCCTTGCGAATAGCCTTGTCGCCTTGCTTAAGGCCACCGGCTTTAGCCGGGTTGTCATGTGTCTTTCCTGTCATAACTTCTTCGTTTCAGTCATTAACAAATACAATTTCTTTCTTACCAGGTGGAGCTTGGTCTTGGCATTCGGCACCGAAAGTCCGGTTATGTAGGCAATGTCGCTGACCGACTGCTCCTCCATGTAAAACATATTGACCAACGCACGTTCATCGGCCGAAAGCCGCGCAATTGCATCGTTCAACTTTTCAATTTGCTCCTCACTGTCGTCATCGAGAGCCTCGTCGACAGCATTATCGGAAATAAGCGTCAACTGCCGGTCGTCGATAAGCGACTCAACAGGCACCGACCTGCGTGCAGCCGAAATGGCCGTATTGTAGGCAATGCGGTACAACCATGTGGCAAAAGTGCTCTTGCCGTTAAAGCTCGACAAATTCTCAAATGCCTTCATGAACACATCTTGAGTAAGCTCCTCGGCATCCTCAGGCTTGTCGATGATGCGTACAATAGTAGCAAACACTTGACGGCTATAAGTTCCCACGAAATATTCGTAGCGAAACGTGCGTCCGTTAAGTATCTCATCTATTATATGTGACTCATTATCGCGCATTACATCCCTTTAGACGCATGGTTGAAACTTAGGTTACAAAAATCGCAAAATTTTTTTTCATCATGAAATTTTTTGACAGAAAGTGTAACCTTTCAATACAAGCTGCGTCTAACCGAATACAACAACGAAAACAAATAATTTTTAACAACTCAAAAAATAATTACAGTTATGGATTTCAATTTCATCATTCCACAGGCTATCACAGCAATTGTATTCTACGGAATCTTTAAAATCATTCAACTATTTGTATGTCGCAAAGAGCGACTAATCCTCGTCGAGAACATGGCCCGATTAGCAGAATGTAAATCCGAAGGGCAGCCTATCGTCAACCTTCCGATAATCAACTACGGCTCGACTCCTATAAAATTCAATGCACTAAGATGGGGATGCCTCCTGTTTGGATGCGGATTAGGAATATTGGTTGGTTACATAATGTGCATCTACACAATTCCCGACTATTTTAATGCCGACAAATGGTGGCTTTCAACCTACACAAGCGTAATCTATTCCTGCTGCTTGTTCATCTTCGGTGGAGCATCATTGATAATATCATTCATCATCGAATACAAACTCGGCCTCAAAAAAGGCAACGAAGAATCAGGCCAACATTAAGCCGACAGCATCGAGCTACTGAATTGATATTTCATTTTTTCGCAGCTTTACTGCTGTATCTAATCTAAGCTCAAATATATGTCAATAAAAACAATAGTTCTGAGCATGTTCCTTGCCGTTATGCCTGAAATTGCCGGTGCACAGCACACATTCACCGTATCCGCCAATAACCTCGGTCATAGAAAGGTAATTGTCAGTCGGTCATTCGGAGGGATTATGATGCCGCTGCAACAGACCATCGATTTTGATGCCGACAGCTTGGTCTGCTATAGGTTCGGCAATGACACTCCCGAACATGTTTTCATACTGATTGAAGGTAACGACGCAAAAGATGCTACTGAAAGCTTGTCATTGTATACTGCCGATGCGTCCATGCTCCTCACCGTTGACCCGAAACAAGGATTGCTTGAAGTGACCGGACAAACTGCGACGCAGAGTGCCGCGACAAAAGCGGCAGAGGCACCGTATCAGTTATTTATAGATTATGTGACCGGAGTCGGCGACCGTCTTGGCTTGAGAGATGACACAGTCGCAGCCTCGGCAGAAAGCAAACTCATGCACTTCGCCGACAGTTTAGCCACAATAATCGACAAAGTACCGGAGCCGGTGCGCAATGCATTGCGTCAGGAGATGGCACTGAACACCCTATATCTGTGGAATCAGCTTTATTTTGGATGGATGAACCGCAGAGCCGACAAAAACACTCAGGAAGCGACCGCGTGGAAGCAGGCTGATAAAAACATCACTGCTTGGGCGAAGCTCGATAATGAAGCCAACGCCCTGTCGCTCCTGTTTGACGACATAGCGTCATCACAATGGTCAAAAGCTCTTACATCCAGCCGGATGGACTCGCTCAGAAAGCTGGGCAAGGAGTCGATATTCTTTGCCCGGTTTGACCATTTCGCCAGGAACTACACTGGCAAAAACCGCGAATACCTGCTGGCGAATCTTATATATAAGGATACCAAGGATGCTGTTTTCACAGAGGGAGTCGACAGTCTTTTATCCATATTCAGGTCTATGTATCCACAGAGCGATATTACACCGATTCTTGAAGAAGCTGTTACCAAAAATATGGCTATCAACTCCACCAATGAACTCGATCCGGACATAAGATTCATTGAGCCAACTGAGGGTCAGGCACTTGATTCAATTATCGCAATGTTCAAAGGCAAGCCGGTGCTCGTTGATGTGTGGGCCACATGGTGCGGACCATGCCGGAAAAGTTTCGAGCATGCCGACATAATACGGGATTTTGCCCGTGAAAACGGCATCGAACTCTTGTATATCTCTATTGACGAAGGCAGCAACCGCGAAAAGGCGGTGCGCAAACTCGTCAAATCATACGGGCTCAAAGGCAATCACCTAATAATGCCTCCAAGTTTCAAAGAGGATGTATACAACCGATTTGGCAGTAATGGTTATATAATCATACCCGCCATAGCCCTTTATGGCAGTGACGGCACACTCCTGGAATCGCGCTTCTCCGAATCGGAAGACGCACCCGCCCTCATCGAAGCCATCTCTACGACCTTGAAAACTTCCGGAAAATGAGGATGTGCACTTGCCTGTCGCATAGCGATGCAGTGTTGTGCAGAACATCAGTGATGGCATCATTCATCATCGAATACAAACTCGGCCTCAAAAAAGGCAACGAAGAATCAGGCCAACATTAAGCCGACAGCATCGAGCTAC